>CAWEFW010000008.1:0-9780 GCA_963808435.1 uncultured Actinomycetota bacterium
AGCTATCTGGCTCTTCGTCACCGAGAAGACGTGCCCATGATCGTTTTCGGTGACGCCGTGCCGGTCGTACGCAATTAGCGGGTGATGACGAGAGTGTGTGTGCCGCCGTCGACGCCGAGCAGCGTTCCGGTGGTGGATCCGGAGCGCGGGCTCGCCAGATAGCAGATGGCGTTGGCTACCTCTTGAGCACTCACCAATCGGCCCATCGGCTGGCGGGCTTCCAAGGCAGCTCGCTCGACCTCGGGATCGGAGGCGGCGGCCAGCAGGCGCTGCACCCACGGCGTGTCAGCGGTGCCCGGGTTCACGCAGTTGACCCGGATGCCTTCTCGGATGTGGTCGGCTGCCATGGCGAGCGTCAGCGCCTGGACGGCGCCTTTCGACGCGCTGTATGCGGCCCTCTTCTGCAGACCCGTCCAAGCGGCCACCGAGCAGGTGTTCACGATCGCTGCGTGTTCCGAGCGGCGGAGGTGCGGGAGCGCAGCCCGGCTGGTGCGGACGATGCCGAGAACGTTGACTTGGAACACCCGCAGGAACTCCTCATCCGGGCTTTCCTCCACGGTGCCGTGTGCGCCGATTCCCGCGTTGTTGACGACGACGTCGATTCCGCCCAGGAGCTCGGCGGCGCGCTCGACTGCTGCCTGAGTCGACTGGTCGTCGCTGACGTCGGCCGTGATCTCCTCAACATCTGGGGTGGGATCTGCGGGTTGCAGGTCCAAGGAGGCCACTCGAGCTCCCCTTGCCACCAGCTCGTCGACCGTGGCCCGGCCGATGCCCGAGGCGCCGCCCGTGACTACGGCCGACATTCCGGCGAATTCCCCCATTGCAGCTGCAGGCATGCCCCCATCATCTCCGACTTGTCAGCGTCTCAGCTGGCTATGGCGAGCTGAGACGCTGACAAGTCGGGGTCAGTGCATCCGGCCCAGCTCTTCGAGCGCCCGCCGCCTATGCCGGCTGGACGTGCGGCCGAGACTGCCATTGGGCCCAGTCGCCACTGACCCGGCCGGCGGTCTCCAGCAGCAGTGGGAGGTAGTCGCCCAGCAGTTTCTCGGTGGAGGTCTCGGCCGCGTGCACGGTGACGTTCATCGCCGCCCGGACCGATCCGGTGCTGTCCCGGACCGGCGCGGCCACCGACCGTACGCCGGGCGCCAGCTCCTCGTCGGCGAGCGCCCAGCCCTGGGCCCGGACCCGGATCAGCTCCCGTTTGACGTCCGCCTCGGGACGCTCCGGGTAGGCCGGCAGGCCGGAGCGGCTCGGTTGGGCCAGCGCGGCGCGCGCCGCCTCCTCGCTCAGCGCGGCGAGCAGCACCTTGCCCTGCGAGGTCCGGATCGCCGGGAACCGGGTGCCGATGTCCACCCGCAGCGCGATGATCTTGGACACCGCGACCCGGGCCACGTAGACGATGTCGCCACCGTCCAGCTGAGCCATCGACGACGACTCGCCCGTCCGCGCCACCAGCGCCTCCAGATGCGGCCGGGCGAGGTCCCACAACCCGAGCGAGGACACGTAGGCCATCCCCAGGCTCAGCACCTTCGGAGTCAACGCAAAGGTGTTGTCACTCACCCGGACGTAGCCGAGCTCGGCCAGGGTGAGCAGCAGCCGGCGCGCGGTCGGCCGGGCCAGCCGGGCCGCCACGGCCACCTCGCTGAGGGTCATCGAGGACCGGGTGGCGTCGAAGCAGGAGAGCACGTCGAGCCCTCGGGCCAGCGCCTCGACGAAGTCGGGTCCGCTCCCGCGTCCGGCCATGCCTCAGCTCGACGCCGATTCGCCGAAGATCGACTCGCGGGCCTCCCGGGTGGCGGCCGAGCGGTAGTCGGTGTAGGTGTACGGGTTGTCCAGCACCTTGTCGTCCGCCGGCAGGTCCGGATTCATCCCCGCCTGCCACACGTCCTCGCCCAGCTCGGAGCGCAGGTAGGACACCGTTGACTCGACCGCCGTACGCGCCTTGGCCAGATCGACGTCGACCAGCCGATGATCATGCTTGACCACCCGGCCGTCGATGATCACGGTGTGCACGTCGCCGCGCTGGGCCTGGAAGGCCACATGGCCGTACGGGTTGAGCAGCGGGAACGACACCGGCGAGTTGTCGTTCTTGATCAGCACCAGGTCGGCCTTCTTGCCCGGCTCCAGGCTGCCCAGGTCGTCGCGCTTGAGCACCCTCGCTCCGCCGCAGGTGGCCCAGTCCACGACGTGCTCGGCTCGTAGGTGGGCCGACGTGACGGTGTCGCCGGCAACATGCGCCTCCAGGTGCTCCCGCGCCCGGTCCGCGCCCAGGGTGGCGCGCATCGCGGAGAACAGGTCGCCGCTCCACCACACACTGGTGTCCATCGACAGCGACACCGGGATGTCGTAGCGCCGGACCTGCCAGGTGGGCGGATATCCCTGACCCGCGCTCTGCTCGGACTCGGTCGAGACCGAGATCGAGCCCCCACTGGCGGCGATCCGCAGGTAGGAGTCCTCATTCAGCGTTGCGGCGTGCACGTAGACCGTCTCCGGCGTCGCGAAGCCGTTCTCGTGCATCAGCCGGATGCCGTCGTCATTGGTCGCACCCCAGACGCCGGCGTGGGTGGTCACCGGCAGCTCGAGGTCGCGGGCCACCTCGAACGCCGCCCGCTCCGGGAACGCTGGATCACCGAGCACGTCGAAGGCCAGCTGGACCCGCAGCCGGTCGTCAGCGGCGCGCTTGCGTTCCTCGAGGAAACGCCGCACTTCGGGCTGCGCCGTCCACTCCCAGGGCGCCGCCTGGATGTTCCCGTACGCCAGCACGAATCGGGCCGGGACCTCCTGCAGGGCCTGCACCGCGGCCGCGGCGTGGTCGACGCTCTGCAGCCCGTGCGACCAGTCAACCGTCGTGGTCACTCCGGCGTCGATCGCCTCGATCGCGCCCAGCAGGTTCCCCGCGTAGATGTCCTCCGGCCGGAACTTGCGGCCGTGCTCCAGGTAGTACCAGACGAAGTACTGGGTCAGCGTCCAGTCGGCGCCATAGCCCCGCATCGCGGTCTGCCAGAGATGGCGATGGGTGTCGATCATGCCGGGCATGACGATCCCGCCACCGGCGTCGATCTCGCGGGCGCCGGCTGGCACCTCCAAGCCCGCACCCACCTCGGCGATCTTGTCGTCGACCACCAGCACGTCGGCATCGGTCAGCACCCGGTGATCGGCGTCCATGGTGAGCACCGTGCCGTGCCGCAGCACGATGGCCGACGAGTCGTTCTCCGCCACGATCTCCTCCTCGAGAATTCGCGGACATACGTCCGCATAGCGGCCCATTCCCTGTTCTGGACACTGTGGACCCGACCCACGGCGACTGTCAACGCTCTCGGCGATGTGCCCTGAGCCTGTCGAAGGGTGCCTTGACAGCCCGGTGGCTGGCGCCTGACACTCCACTCATGGCCCTTCGACAGGCTCAGGCCGCAGAATACGGACAAGTGTCCGATATGCGGTCACGAGGCCCATTGGCCGGGCTACTGGTCGCCGATCTCTCCCGCATACTCGCCGGGCCCTACGCCACCATGCTGCTCGGCGACCTCGGGGCCGAGGTGATCAAGGTCGAGGGACCGAAGGGGGACGACACCCGGACTTGGCAGCCTCCCGTCCGCGATGGCGTGGCCACGTACTACCTCGGGATCAACCGCAACAAACGCTCGATCGCCCTGGACTTCGCCGACCCGGACGATGCCGCCGTCGCCCGCGCGCTGGCAGCTCGGGCCGACATCGTGATCGAGAACTTCCGGCCCGGCGGCCTGAAGCGGTTCGGACTGGACTACGAGACCGTGGCCGGCGGCAACCCGAAGATCATCTACGCCTCGATCAGCGGATTCGGCAGCGGCGAGAAGGGCGCGGCGCTGCCCGGCTATGACCTGATCGTGCAGGCCATCTCGGGCCTGATGAGCCTGACCGGGGACCCGGACGGGCCGGGGTACCGGGCGGGGATCTCGGTCTTCGACGTGATGGCTGGGCTGCACGCGACCATCGGCGTACTGGCGGCGCTACACCAGCGCCAGGAGACCGGCCGCGGCCAGCATGTGGAAGTCAACCTGCTCTCCTCCGCGCTCTCCGGGCTGGTCAACCACTCCAGCGCGTACGTCGCGGGCGGCACGGTCCCCTACCGGATGGGCAACAGCCACCCCAGCCTGTTCCCCTACGAGCCGCTGCCCTGCGCCGACGGCGACCTGATCATCACCGCCGGTAACGACGGCCAATTCGCGAAACTGTGCGGGGTGCTGGGCCTTCCCGAGCTGGTCGACGACCCGCGATTCGCCCACAACCAGGACCGCACGGCCAACCGGGATCAGCTACGCCCATTGCTGGTGGACCGGCTGCGGACGCGGACCAAACAGGAGTGGTTCCGCGACATCATCGCCGCCGGCGTGCCGTGCGGACCGATCAACACGATCGACGCCGGGGTCGCGTTCGCCGAAGAGGTCGGCCTGGACCCGGTCGTCGAGGTCGGTCCGGAAGGACACACGGTGCCCAGCGTCCGGAACCCGATCACCTTCTCCGAAAATGCAACGGAGTACCGGCTGCCACCACCCGGGCTGGACGAGCACGGGGCGGAGATCCGGGCCTGGCTGGATGCTGACGCCCCACATGCTCTTGGACGCCCCCGGTATATCGGGGGCATGCGAGAGCATGTGGGGCGTCAGCCAACTCCGGAGGAGGAGGGATGACCGGGGCCGTGCCGGAGTTCCCGACCTCCCTGGGCACGTCCGACGCCGACCACATCCGGCTGTTGGGCCGTGACGTAGCCGCCGATCTGATGGGACAGGTGGGCTTCGGTGAGCTGGCTTTCTGGCTGATGACGACGCGCCGGCCGAGTCCTGGCGAGGTTCGGGTCTTCGAGGCGGTGCTGGTCGCGCTGGCGGACCACGGCTTCACACCGACCGCCATCGCCGCCCGGCTGACCTACCTCTCTGCCCCCGACTCGCTGCAGGGTGCCCTGGCCGCCGGGCTGCTCGGCGGCGGCTCGCGGTTCCTCGGAGTGACTGAGGACTGTGGGAAGTATCTCCACGAAGCGCTGGCCGGGCACGAGGATGAACTGCCGGAGGACGAGGCGGGCTGGGATGAATTGGCCCTGGAGACCGTCCGGGAGACCAAGGCGGCCGGCCGCTACGTGCCCGGGCTCGGGCACCCGGTGCACAAGTCCG
Organism: uncultured Actinomycetota bacterium; assembly: GCA_963808435.1. Lineage (GTDB taxonomy): Bacteria > Actinomycetota > Actinomycetes > Propionibacteriales > Propionibacteriaceae > Microlunatus. The sequence continues at coordinate 5,145 of CAWEFW010000008.1, forward strand.
AGGACCCGCGTACGCCGGCTCTGATCATGATCGCCGAGCAGGAGGGGCTCCGCGGCCCGCACCTGCGGTTGTTCGAGGCGATCGGCCGGGTCCATGATCAAGTCCTGGGGCGCCGGCTCCCGCTGAACGGCGCCGGAGTATGTGGCGCCGCCCTTGCCGACCTCGGGCTGCCGGTCGACCTGCTGCGTGGGGCCGCCCTGCTCGCCCGCGCGGCCGGCCTGCTGGGACAGTTGGCCGAGGAGCAGCGCCGGCCGATCGGCATGGATGTCTACCGCACCGTCGACGGCCGGGCGCGTTACGTCGACCCGAGCGCATGACGAGCTGAACAGGAGGACGCATGGCCACTGTCGCCGCGGTGATCGCCTCGACGCATCACCCCTTCTACTACCGGGCGAGCACTTCGACCGGCGCCGACCGCCCGCCGTTCGCCGACGAGTGGGTGGAGAAGATCGAGCGGTTCCGCGAGACCCTGACCCGGGCCCGGCCCGATGTGCTCGTGATGGTGGGCAGTGATCATTTCCACCAGCTCTGGCTGGACAACATGCCGCAGTTCCTGGTCGGCAAGGCGCCGTTCTTCGACGCCAACTGGTACAACGAGGAACGCGAGTTCGGGCTGCCGCGGATGACGCTGCCCGGCCAGGTGGATCTGGCCAGCCACATCCTGCGGAACGGGCTGGATCGCAACTTCGACCTGGCGTTCAGCAACGAGCTGCGGATCGACCACAGCATCACCTGCCCGATCATCACCCTGCGTCCGCAGGGCGACCTGCCCATCGTGCCGATCTACACCAACATCTTCGCGCCGCCGCTGCCGCAGCCACGACGGTTCGTCGAGCTGGGCCGGACGATCCGCGAGCTGGTGGAGAGCTGGCCCTCGGACCTGCGCGTCGCGATCATCGGGACCGGGCACCTGTCGCTCGAGCTGGGCGGGCCGCGACAGTTCGGCCCGCACGGTCCGGATCCGGAGTTCGACCGGAAGGCGGTGGAGTGGATCGCCACGTCGAACGTGTCTGGCTGTTTGGCCGAGGTGACGCTGGACAGCCTGCACCAGCCCGGCAATGCCACGCACGGGTTCATGGACTTCATGCTGATGATGGGGGTGGCCGGCGAGAACGTGGTCGCCGACCACGTCGACACCCTCGACCTCTTCCACACCATGGAGGCCTATTTCACGTGGTATCCGAGTCAGCAAGGGGGGACGACCCCCCTTGAACCCCCCGCCGCGCGCACAACAACACACGGGAGCGCGCGAGATCGGAGCGGGCAATGAGCAAGTACCTGCTGGACAAGTTCCTCTACACCGTCGACCGCGACCCTGGGCTGGTCGAGCGCTATCGCGAGGATCCCGCAGGCACCGTGGCCTGGTGGGAGGCGGAGATGGCGAACACGATCTTGAACTGCGTGGACGCCGAGCGCAGCACCTGGCTGGCCTTCGAAGAGGAGGAACGGCGGGCACTGCGCGAACATGACCACGTCAAGCTGTTCGAGCTGGGCGCGCACCCGTTCCTGACCTTGACCCTGTTCATCGCGATGTTCGAGCGTGATCATGGTCCGCTGGAGTACCAGAAGGCGTACGGGAAGGCGCTGCAGCACCTGCAGCTCCCCTACCCGGACATCGCCACCTGATCATGCGCGCCGCTCTGCTCCACGCGTACGCGGCGCCGCCCGAGCTGGGTGAGCGGCCTCGGCCCGTACCGGAGGCCGGCGAGTCCCTGGTCGAGGTGCGGGCCGCGCCCATCGCTCCGTTGGACCTGCTCTGCGCCAGCGGGACGTCCTACTTCGGGCAGCAGCCGCTGCCCTATGTCCCGGGCGTTCAGGGGGTCGGCGTGATCGCGGAGTCGGACGATCATGCGCCGGGCACCCGGGTCTGGTTTGCCACCCATGCCGGGATGAAGCCGGTCGACGGCAGTCTGGCCGAGTGGGCCGCCGTGCCCGTCGCCGACCTGGTGCCGATCACCGCGGCCGTCGCCGACGACGAGGTGGCGGCGATCGGCACGTCGGGGATCGCGGCATGGATGGCCCTGACCTCCCGGGCGCGGATGCAGCCCGGCGAGCGAGTCGTGATCCTCGGGGCCGGCGGCGCGGTCGGCCAGGTCGCACTGGCCGTCGCCCGGGATCAGGGCGCCGCCCGTACGGTCGCTGTCTGCCGGTCGCCGACCGCCGCCGAGCGAGCCCGGACGGCCGGAGCCGATGCCGTCGTGGTGCTGCAACCGGGCGAGACCCGAGACGATCTGGCCGGTCGACTGGTCGACGCGGCAGGCGGATCGGCCGATGTCGTGATCGACCCGGTCTTCGGCGAGCCCGCCGCGGCCGCGCTGCTCGCCCTTGGTCCCGGCGGCCGGTTGGTCAATCTCGGTGGGTCGGCCGGCGACCTCGCCGAGTTCTCCTCGGCCGTGTTGCGCGGCCGGAGCATCAGCATCCTCGGCTACACCAACAACGCCATCTCCGCCGGACAGCGCGCCGACGCGCTGAATCAGGTCCTGCGGCTGGCCGAGCGGCGCGCGGTGTCGGTCGACCACCAGGTGCTGCCGCTCGCCGACTGCGGCACAGCCTGGTCCTTGGCCGGCCGCTCGGGCCCTCGGATCGTCGTCGCGATCTGAGAGATCGCTGATCACCATCGCCCGAGCAGTCCTCGCCGACCCGGCGCTGGAAGAAATGTCCAGAATCCGTCCCCAAACGCAGGGTGGCAGCCGGCCGCCCCGCCTGAGCCGCCTTCCTGGGATTCATCTAGGGACCGATTCTGGACATTTCTCGCTGGACAAGGGCGCAGCGGACCAGGTTGGCTCCAAGGCATCGTTCAGGTAAGCCAGGGTGGTCCCATCGGATGACAAAGGGGAAGGACGAGAACATGCCGACTGTGGTGGTGACCGGCGGGGCGGGGAAGCTCGGGAGCGCCTGTGTGGAGCACCTGGCCGAGCACGGCTGGGAGGTCGTGGTGTTCGACCGGTCGGAGCCGACCCGGGACGTGACCTACCTTCCGGTTGAGCTCACCGACTACGGCCAGGTGATCGACGCCATGCTCGGCGTGGAGGAGCGCTATGCCCGCGTTGACGCGCTGGTGCACCTCGCTGCGATCCCGGCCCCGGGTCGAGTGCCGGACCACGCCACCTTCGCTCACAACATGAACGCCACCTGGAACGTGATCAGCGCGGCCCGGCGGGCCGAGATCACCAACATCGTCTGGGCCTCCAGCGAAACGGTGCTCGGTCTGCCGTTCGACACCCCGCCGCCGTACGCCCCGGTCGACGAGGAGTACCCGCCCCGACCGGAGTCGACATACTCCCTGGTCAAGACGCTGGAAGAGACCATGGCTGCCCAGTTGTGTCGCTGGGACCCGAAGCTGAAGATGATCGGTCTGCGGTTCTCCAACGTGATGCGGCCGGAGGACTATGCGGCCTTCCCGGACTTCCAGGACGACGCCGCCAAGCGGAAGTGGAACCTCTGGGGCTACATCGACGCCCGTGACGGGGCCCAGGCGGTCCGCCTTGCCCTGGAGTCCGACCTCACCGGCTGCGAGATCTTCGTCATCGCGAACGCCGACACCGTGATGGAGCGACCGAACGCCGACCTGCTGGCCGAGTGCTTCCCCGACGTCGAGGTCCGCGGCCAACCCGGCCCGCACGACACCCTGTTGTCCATCGACAAGGCGCGGCGCGTCCTCGGCTACGAACCGCAGCACAGCTGGCGCGACGAGTCGTCGGCTAAACGTCCCGCTCCACCTCGGCGAGCCAGTTCTTCTTGACCTCGCGCCAGCGCTCGTCGGTGTAGGTACGCCGCCAGTAGGGCGAGACCGAGAGGGCCTCGCGCGGCATGTGCCGCTCGCCCAGCAGGTGGCGGCGTACGGCTCGGGTCTCTACTGCTTCTCCGTGGACGAAGGCGTGCACGTCGTCGGCCGGGAACTCCAGCTTGGCGACCGCCTCGACCAGCGCAGCGGCCACGCCGTCGGGATCGGGCAGCGTGTCTCGGTGCAACCACACCACGGTGCACTCGCCCGCGCACGCCAGTTCGAGTTCGTCGTCGGGGCTGTCGACCAGCCCGACCACCAAGGCCGACGCTCCGGCCGGGACGGCCTCCAGCGACGCGGCGATCGCCGGCAGAGTGCTTTCGTCGCCGACCATCAGGTGCCAGGCGGTGGATGGATCAGGACGGTACGCGCCGCTCGGGCCCTGGAACTGCACCCGGTCGCCCGGCAGGGCGTGCTGCGCCCAGGCGCCGGCCGTTCCGAGGTCGCCGTGCACCACGAAGTCGATCGACAGCAGCCGTTGGTCCGGATCCCAGTGGCGCACGGTGTAGCGGCGCGGGATGGGCCACCGGTCACGCTCGAGGGAGCGGGCCGCCGCCACGTCGAACGGCACGGCGTACGGCGCATCGGGCGGGGTGAACAGCAGGTTCACGTAGGAGTCGGTCCAGCCCTCGCCTAGGCCGAAACCGCCCAGTCCCGGGCCGCCGAAGACCACCCGCACGAGGTGCGGGGTCAACCGCTCGACTCGTTCCACCGTTCCGAACATCGGAGCACTCATTAGGCAAGCCTAACCTATGCGCCACTGTAGTGAGCAACTCGTAGGCGATCGAGAACGCCGTGCCGCGCTTCGTCGAGGCGGTCGACGGCGACCCCGCAACGGATCCGAACACCTGA
>CAWEFW010000009.1:0-24726 GCA_963808435.1 uncultured Actinomycetota bacterium
TCCGGCGGGGGGAGTTGCGCCGACCCGACCTGCGCAACCACCGCAAGATGCTGGTCGTCGACGGCGAGGTGGCCTTCAGGGGCTCGCAGAACCTGATCGAACCCGGCTACGAAACGGCGAACCACCGGCGGGCGCGGTGGAAGGACCTGACGTGCAGGGTCGGGGCCCGGTCGTCGCGCGCGCTCGACGCGTGTTCGCGACCGACTGGTACAGCGAGACCGACGAGCGCTCGAGCCGCCGAGTCGCCCTCCGGCCGGACGCCCCCCCGGGGCGACCTGACCGGCCAGGTCGTGCCCGAGCGGTCCCGGGTTTCGCCACGGAGAACAACCTGCGGCCTGTTCAACACCCTGATCTACGGCGAGCGAAAAGCTCATCATCACCAGCCCCTACTTCGTCCCCGACGAGTCGCTTCTCTACGCGATCACCACGGCCGCCCATCGGGGGGTCGACGTCGAGCTCTTCGTGAGCGAGAGGGTGACCAGTTCATCGTCTACCCGCTCAGTGCTCCTACTACGGCGCGCTCCTCGAGGCCGGGGTGCGCATCTACCTCTACCCGGCGCCGTACGTGCTCCACTCCAAGTGCTTCTCGATCGACGACGACGTTGCCGTGCTGGGTTCGAGCAACATGGATCTGCGCTCGTTCGGGCTCAACTACGAGGTCTCGATGATGCTCCAGGGCGGCGACGTCGTGAGTCGCATGCGGAAGGTGAGGACGCCTACCGAGCGCGTTCGCGCGAGCTCACGGTCGAGGAGTGGGCCAGGCGGACGTGGAGGGCGCGCTACGCCGACAACGTGATGCGGCTGACGTCCGCCCTGCAGTGACCCGGGCGGTCGCGCGAGAGCCGTTTCACGGGCCTTTTGCAAGGTTCTGGTGTGGTCGCCTGAACAAAGCCTTGTGGGGGGACACGATGAACACGGTCGTCATGGTGGGCCTGAGCCACCGCACCGCGCCGTTGGCGCTGCTGGAGCGCGTGGCGGTGCCGGCGGACCGGCGCGGCGCCGTGCTCGCCGCATCCGGGCAGCGGGGTACTCCGAGGTGGTGCTGCTGGTCACGTGCAGTCGCACCGAGATCTACGCGGCCGGACACCAGGTGCGGCCCGATCGCCTGATCGACGTGCTGGCCGAGAGGTGCGGATCGCCTACGGGACGGTCCGTCTGCACCGCGGAGGTCCGGGTGGGCCAGGCAGCAGTCACCCACCTGTTCCGCGTCACCTCCGGCCTGGAGTCCCGAGTCCTCGGCGAGCCGGAGATCCGGTCCCAGGTGCGCGCCTCCTCCCGGACGGCCTGCGCCGCCGGAGTCGTCGGCGGAACGCTGAGTGAGCTGTTCGCCGCAGCGGTGGGTGTCGCCTCCCGGGTGCACCGGGAGACGGCGCTGGGGTCGACCACGCGCTCGCTTGCCAGCCGTGCGGTCGACCTGGCACTCGCCCGGGACCGCCGATCCCGGCCCGACCGTCCTCGTCGTGGGATCCGGCCGGATGGCGTCGGCGGCCGTGAACCACCTGCGCAGCCGGGGCCGGCGTCCCACCGTCGTTGCCCGGGACGAGCGTCGCGCGGTACAGCTGGGAGGCGCCTCCCATGCCCGCCCCCTTTCGGACCTCGTCGGCCTGCTCGAAGCGGCGGACGTCCTCATCTGCACGACCTCTGCGAATGAGCCGCTGGTGACGGTCGACGGCGTACGGCGTGCCAGGTGGGCCGTGCCGCAGCCCTCGCGCTCGTGGACCTGTCCGTGCCCCGCAATGTCGACCCCGCCGTAGCCGGCATCCACGGAGTCCGGGTCGTCGATGTGGAGGCGATGCAGGATCACCCCTCAACGGGCGCCGACCTCGCCGAGAGCGTCGCCCCGGCCGAGACGCTGGTGCAGTGGTCGGTTCAGAGGTACCGCGACCACCTCGCCGCGCGCCGCGCCGGGCCGCTCATCGCGGCCATGCGCAACCGGGTCGGCCCAGTGTCTCGAGGCGGTGGCCCGCCTCGGACGCACCGCCGCTCACCGGACGAGCTGGCCCAGATTGCACGCACCATCGCCGGAAGGCTCGCCCACCCGGCCATCATGGCTGCGCGGGCAGCCGCGGCGTCCGGCGACGACGCTGCCCTCCTCACGATCTGTGGCGCCATGGACGTCAGCCTCACCCCGGAGATGGTCGGGCTCGGTACGGACGAGCTGCTGCCTCAGTGCAGCTGACCGGCCCCCTCAGCCGGAGGGTGGCAGTGCCGTGTCGGAGCTGCGGCGCAGGCGCTTCTTGAGCCGGACGGCGCCGCCCCCGGCCTCGGACTCGAAGCTCGCATGATCGGCGAACGCGGTCATCAGCGCGAGGCCGTGTTCGCGATCGACGTCGATGTCGGGCCACTTCTCCGGCAGGCGCCTTCCGGGGGCCTCCGCGTCCAGGATGTGCACGGTGAGCTCAATGTCGCCGATGTTGATCAGCACCTCGAAGTTCTGGTCCGCTCCGACATGGCGGAGGAAGGTGCTGCAGGCTTCTCGAGGGGCCACCTGGGCCTCGTGGCTGCAGTCCGGGGCAACGCCGGGGATCCTCAACGCCTCGGCCATGGTGTGCCGGGCGAGGGACACGCTGGCTGCCTTCGGGGGCAGCGTCGTGACGATCTGGATGCTCACCGGTCCGACCCCTCCGTCGTGCCCCCGGAATGTGCAACTTCTGGCGCGCCAAGGCCCCGCGTCTCTACTCGAAGGGTAGTCCTGCTGAGCCCGGTCGCTACCCGGTGTGGGCGGAGAATTTCGTCAATCTCGACTGGACCGGGTCCGCGAAAACAGCGAACCGCGTCCGTCGACGTCATGGGGCTAGTAGCGTTCTTCCGAGCCATCTCGGCTTGATGGGGGCAGGGCGCGGTGGCAGACAGCGTGGCACTGGCTCGCGGACGCCGCCGCACCCGAGCCTGCGTTCGATCCGGAAGGACAACTCATGCGTCGAACCCTGGCCGTCCTGGCCGTCCTGCTCAGCGCGCTCACCCTCACCACAGGGTGTGGGCGAGGACGCGGACGACGGCGGCACCGGTGGCACCTCATCGTCGGGCAACGCCACCGAGGAGCACCACCGAGGACACGACGGAGGACACGACGGAGCCGCTGGTCATCGACGTGACCATCAAGGGCGAGTCCGTCACACCCAACGGTGAGCGGTTCGACGTCAACACCGGACAGGAGGTCCAGCTCGACGTCACCGCCGACGCACCCGGCGAGATCCACGTCCACTCGACGCCCGAGCAGGAGCTGGAGTACGACGAGGGCGAGTCCACGTTGACCATCGAGGGCATGGATCGTCCCGGGACCGTCGACGTCGAGGTGCACGAGCCTGGACAAGGTCCTCGTCCAGCTCGAAGTCAGCTGACGCCCTCAGCTAGGGCATGCGCCGGGCCGGCGTCCCCATCGGGTCGTTGGGGTCAGGTGCCCGGGCTTCCAGCCGACGGCGTACTGCACCATCATGTCGTCGTCTTCGTGCACCAGGTTGTGGCAGTGCACCATGTAGCGACCGCGGTGCGGACCGAACCTGACAAGCACGCGCACGGTCTCGTTCTCCCCGACGTAGGCGGTGTCCTTGGGTCCGCGCTCGTAGTCGAAGGGCGGCCGACCGTCGCGGCTGCAGGATTTTGAAGTCGACCAGGTGCACATGGACGGGATGGAACCAGCCGCCGCCCTTGGTGAGGTCCCAGGTCTCGACGGCGCTGCGGTTCGGGTCGGCGCTGAGCAGCTGGAAGTCGCTGTCGATGACGTCCTCCCAGGTGCGGCCGTTGATCATCCAGTTGCCCCCCGTCCGGTCCAGCACGTGAGCCTCGGGAACGGGTCGCGTCGGCCTCGCGGAGTCGCATCACGGGGCTGTCGAGCAGGTCGGGGATGCGGTTCCACGTGCCGTCGCGCCTGGAGAACGGCGCGTCGGTGACGTCGAACGCCATGACTTTGTCGGTGTCGTCGTAGTCGACGTTGTTGTCGTTGGACAGGTTGCGCAGCACGACCCGCTGGCCGGGACGGTACTTGCGGAAGTCGATGAGCACCTCGTAGCGCTCCGCGGTGCGCGGCCGCAACCGGTCGACCTGGCGGGCACGCGGCATCAGGCCGCCGTCGGTGGCGACGACGGTCATCGGGTCGCCGTTGTCGAGCGCGAACCGGAAGGAGCGGGAGACGGCAGCAGCGAGGATCCGGAAGCGGTAGACCCGGCGCTTGACCCGCATCACCGGCCAGGGCCGTCCGTTGACGAGGATGACATCGCCCATCATGCCCGAGCCCGTCGGTCGTCGAACGTCGAGATTGCCGTCGGCGGTGAACGGGCGTCGTCGACAGTCAGGGGACGTCGAACTCGCCCTGCGGCAGCAGGTCGCTGCTCGGCCCGGTCGTGGACGTGGTACTGCGCGTACAGGCCGGCGTAGACGTTGCGCGCGGTGTGGTGGGCGGCGTGGTCGTGGTACCAGAGCGTCCGTGCGGGCTGCAAGTTCGGGTAGTGGTAGTCCTTGTAGCACCCGGCGGCGGTCACGTCGCTCGCGTAGCCGTCGTACTGCGGCAGCGAGGCCGACCCGTGCAGGTGGCGTCGAGGTGGTGAACTCCTGGCCGAGTGTCGGGTGAACGGCCGGCAGGTGGTTGCGCACGCGCAGACGGCGCGCCGACCGCGCGACACCTTGATCGTCGGGCCGGGCGCGATCCCGTCGTAGCCCCAGATGGCGGTCGCCATCGTCGGCAGGATCCGCGCTCGGCGGGCACGCTCGGCGATGGTGAAGAAGTCGGTCAACACCCCGTCCGGGTCGCGGGCGGTCCGATCCGGGCGCAGCACCGGAGGGCGCACGAATCCGTTCCGGAATGGGCGAGGTAGATCGCCCGGAGCCAGCAGGCCGACCGTTTGCGCCTCGATCACCAAGCTCAACGGCAATTGGCTCGCGCCGGCTGTGCCGACAACGCCCAATGCCCCGAGCTTCAACATGTCACGACGTGTCAGATCCATGTTGTCACCACCCTGGTGCCGTCCCTAGAACGTGCCCGCCCCCCAGAGCTGGATTCGCAGGGTCAACACTGCCGGGTCTGACGGCGGGGAACCATCACCCCGCGGGACCAAATTGACCACTCAACCGTGCTGGCCCAAAGGGACCATTAAGCGAGTCTTAAGTGACGAATTTCGTGCCCATTGCGTGGTTCGGCAACGGATATCGTCGTGCCAGAGGTGTTACTTGGAGGAGCTCAGGCCCACCAGCAGGTCCATCAAGCCGGAGGGGATCCTCCGCCTTGTCGACCACCGCGTCGGCCCCGAGCCCCGACGCAGAGTGTGCGGAGTCGGGGTCGGAGGACCACATGACGATCACACCCTCGGGGCAAGCCTCGCGCAGCCGCGGAAGCGCCTCGATGCCATCCATCCGGGGCATGTGCACGTCACAGATGATGGCGTCGGGACGGCTCCGCATGCTGTGTTCCAGCGCCTCGACGCCATCCCGCGCCGTCCCGGCCAGGGTCAGTCGGTCATCGGCATCGACGAGGCAGGTGAGTACCTGCGCGATCTCGGGTCGGTCATCGACCACGAGCACGGAGAGCGTCATCGGGGGTCCTTGTTCTGTTGGCACACAGGCTTTGCACTGGAGGCAAGGATGGCGCAAAGCGAGCCCGCCGAGGGTGAGGTTCGGCTTCACCTGACTGAAAACCACCCGGATGGAACTGGCCCTTCATCCGGAAGGACCAGCCCGGATATCGAACCGCCCATGTCCGCGGGTCGAGCCTGCGGCTAGCGCGCGTCCTGATGTGGCCAGGCAGGGGACTACAGCAGCCCGCCCCCCGAGCGGGCGGGCTGGTGGCGGGAGATGGTCAGCCGACCAACTCCGGGGCGGCGGCCCTGCCGAAGTCGCGGCCCGAGTGCCCGGTGCCGGCGTGCGTGACTCCGGTGGCGAACAGTACGGCGGCGGCAATGGCCGTCACGAGGGCGAAGATCATGACGATCCTCCAGGCGTTGATGCTGATGTCGAGTCCTTCGTCTTGCTCGATGGGATTTGGGCGAGCCGTCGGCTCGGCGCCCGTATGCGGTGGGTCAGCCAGGCGATGACTCCCCATGTGAGTCACCGGCCGTCTTGGAACCCGTCAAGCGTCCCCGAGGCCGGGCAAGCGGACATCCGCCGACCTACGTGTTCCCTTACCTGCATCTGGCCCTGTCGACGCATCAGCGCCGCTCGGACGGGCGCCAATCGCGCTCCGCGACTAGGGTGTCTCCATAGACACGCTCGCCTTCTACACGTCGTTCGTGGGCCGCAGGGCACTGGTGGCCGATGTTCGCGAGCGCCTGGCGTCGTCCCGGGTCGTGACGCTCGTTGGGCCCGGCGGCGTGGGGAAGACCCGGGTCGCGATTCGGATCGCTGAGGAGGGCTCCCGCACCTACCGCGAGGGTCGCTGGGTGGTGCCGCTCGCCGGCCTGGCCAACCCCGAGCTACTGAGCCCCACCGTCGCCGAAGCACTGGACCTGCAGTGCGCCGACGGTCCTATCGGGGTCGACACGCTCGCCGACCACATCGCCGACCGCAACGCACTGCTCGTGCTGGACAACTGCGAGCACCTCCTCTCTGCTGTCAGCGCCGTGGTGGAGGAACTTCGGGCGCCCTGCCCGAACGTCAGGTTCCTGCTCACCAGCAGACGGCCCCTCAGGATCAGCGGCGAGGACGTCGTCGTGGTCCCACCGCTCGGCCTCCCCGACCAGGGGACGGTGGCCACGCCGGACGCCATCAGCCACTACGAGGCCGTCAACCTGTTCCTGGACCGCGCCATGTCGGCTAGTTCCGACTTCGAGCTGACTCCGGACAACGCCTCGGCCGTCCTCGCCCTGTGTCGCGACCTGGAGGGAATCCCGCTCGCCATCGAGCTGGCCGCGGCGAGGATCAGGGCGCTGTCCCCACAGGAGATCGGCGAAGGTCTCGGCGAACGCCTCGCGGTGCTCAACAGGGGCTACCGGGACGCCGACGAACGGCACCAGTCGCTGAGAGCCTGCGTCGAGTGGTCCTACGACCTGTGCTCCCAGCCCGAGCAGCGCCTCTGGGCGCGGTCGTCGGTGTTCACCGGCGGATGGGACCTGCAGGCTGCCAGGGCGGTCGCTGGTGCCGACGATCTGCCCGCCGAGGAGGTGCTCGATCTGATGAGCGCACTCGTCGACCAGTCCGTCGTCGTCTCCGAGGTAGGCACCCCTGGCCACACGCGATACCGCATGCTGGCCGACATCCGTCAGTTCGGCCTCGAACGGGCGGAGAAGGACGGAGAACTCCACGGCCTGCGGGAGCGACTCGCCTCCTGGTACTCGGAACTGGTCTCCCGTTTCGACGACGAAGCCTGCGGGCCGAACCAGGCCCGCTGGGTGCGGGGGCTCAGCCTCGAGCACGCGAATCTGCGGTCCGCCATCGAGTACGCCACACGTGCCGCGGAAGGCGCCGCGTCTGCCCTGGTCATGGCGAGGAAGCTCGACCTCTACTGGTCCACCTCGGGTTCGCTCGACGAGGCGCGCCACTGGCTCGAAGCTGGGACTGGCCTCGGCGCCGGGGATCCGCTGGAGCGAGGCCGCGCGTTTGCGGTTGCGGCCCGCTTCGCCGTACTCCAGAACGACCGGCTCCGGGCCAGGCAGCTGGTCGCCGATGGGAACGAGGTGGCTGGTGCCGTCGATGACAACGTAGTGCTCGGACTGCTGTTGGTCCCGGCCGCCATGCTCTCGCTCTGGGACGACGCCCCTGTGATGGCCGCGGATCAGGCCGACCGGGCGGTGGCGCTGCTGACCGCAGCGTCGGACCTGCCCGGCGAGCTCATGGCACTCTTCGTAGCCGGGGTCTGCCGCGGCTTCGCCGGTAACAGCGTGGACGCGACCGCCCGTCACCACCAGTGCATCGCCCGCGCCGACGAGGTCGGCGAACGCCACATGAAGGCCCTCGCAGTCGCCGGCCTTGGTGAGCAACAACTGGCGGATGGCCACCTCGGTGAGGCCACGGCACTGTTCCGTGAGGCCATCGTCCTGAAGCGCGAGCTGGGGGACCGGATGGGCATGGCGGTCGGGCTGGATTCCCTGGGGCGCGTTGCCACCGCCGAGGGCCGGGGCGAGCGGGCGGCGCTGCTCCTGGGTGCCGCCGAGGCCATCTGGGACGTCGTCGGCATGTCAGAGACCGGAAACCCGTTCGCGTTCGCGCCGTCCCGGTCCGATGGACTCCAGCGGGCGCGGAAGGTCCTGGGCAAGCAGCAGTTCCGCGAGCTGTTCCGCCGGGGTCCCGCATCAGCCTCGATGAGGCGGTCCGGTTCGCTCTGGAGGAGAGGGCCGACCCGGGTCCGCCTCCGGCCTCCAGCGAGCCTTCCCCACTGACCCGGCGAGAGCTGGAGGTGGCCGATCTGGTCGCCGACGGTCTGTCCAACCCCGAGATCGCGGCCCGGCTGGTCATCTCCGTGCGCACCGCACAGGGTCACGTGGAAAACATCCTGCGCAAGCTCGGCTTCAACTCGCGGTCGCTGATCGCCGCGTGGGTCACCGAACGCCGGTTGGCAGAAGCGCAGGCCCCGGAAAGCAGGTAGCCGAGCCCGTAAGTCGGCGCATGTCCCCACGCCCTCCTTCGTCCACTCTTTCGGTGCAGGCAACAACCACCGGAGCAGGCACCCAACTACGAAAGAGACACAGACACCACATGCGTACTCGCAACATCCTCATCACTTCTACCGCGGCCGTGATCGCCGCCATCGCGATCGGAGCCAGCGGCGCTCAGGCCGCCGGGGTCGACCTGTTCGGCAGCAAGAGCATCAAGGACGACACCGTCCGCAGCATCGACGTCAAGGACGACACGTCCGCGCGAGGGGACCTGGCGCCCCGGTCTCACCGCGGTCAAGGGTGCGCTCGGCACCGAGCGAGTGGGCCTCGGCGAGAGGGTGATCCGGTCGACGGCGCGGTCTAGCCACCGACGCCTGCTGGCGCCCCGCGGTCACATCCTAGCGGCGAGTCTGGTCGAGCCGAGTGTGCCCGGAGGGTGCAGAACGACCGAGGTCGGCGGCGACTACTCCACCTTCGGCGTGCTTCGCAGGTACGCACGACGGCTACGACCTCGAGCCGGGGCCTGAGCGGCGCGACATCCAGGTCACCGTCAGCGCGCCGCTACTTCGAAGGGCGCACGAGCGCGTCGGTGGATGGGAGTGCGAGGCAACGGTTCCGACTCCGACCAGATGGGTCGTCCAGCGGTTACAACAACGGTGACACAGCCCGACCAGGTGTCGGCGGGCGTGGCTGTAGGTCTGGCCAGCCCGTGCCGACTGACGCAGCGCGGCGGGTGCAGGAAAGCTCCGCCCCGCTGATGCGGCGCGGACATACAGCTTCGCAGCGACGATCCTGGAAGCGGGTAATCGAACCCGTAGGTCGGCGGATGTCCCCGCGGCCCCGCTCGGCGACCCTTGGGATAGTCAAACAATCGACTACCAAAGGAGAACCCAGAATGACCGCCGGCACCCCACGTTTCAGCATGAAGAAGCGCTTCATCGCGTCAGTGGCGGTGATGGCCACGATCCCTGCGGCTCTCGCCCTGGCGCTCCCCGCACAGGCGGCGAGCGGCGCCGACCCGGTGTTCGGGGAGTGGGCGTTTCCCACTACACCGAGCTCCAGACGGACCCGAACGCGCCCGCCGACCCGGACGACGAAGCCGGCAAGAACAACCCCGACAACGTCATCAGGATCGGCGACCTCCACGCGGAGTGGGTGTCCGGTACCTCGGGGACCGAGTACACCGACTGGGTGACCGAGAAGCCCGCAGGTGAGGGCTGGGTTCAGATCGATCATCGGTCCGTGGTTGACCACACGGCTGACGAGGTGATTCCGGCGACGGCGCAGACCCCGCAGCAACGCTATTCGTGGAACCCGCACGGACCGCAAGACGAGACCGACGGTCCTGGCCCCGGCAGCACACCGCTGACGGACCCGGACACTGGCAGGCGAACACGGAGCCGCTACAACGGCACGGACCCGCTGGGTCAGGCGTTCCAGGAGGGCCACGGCAATGGTGGCAACAACGCCTCGTGGTTCTACTGGAGCTACGCTCCGGGAACTGAGCAGCACACTGTTCACCACGACGTGACCTCCGACCTGTACTTGTACAAGCTGGTCACCGAGACGCAGGGTCACACCAGTACTCCTGGGCGGTCTACGAGCGCACCGTCTCACCGGGCGATTCCGACCCGACCGACCCGGAGACACCGGCAGACCCGAGTGACCCGGGCACGCCATCGGAGCCGACCCAGCCGAGCACGCCGCCGGTGCCGACCGAGGTCAAGGGGCAGACCGGCTCAGACCACGTCGTCGCACCCGAGCCAGCCGAGTCAGCCCACGCAGACGCAGGCGACTGGCCACGACGCGCCCGCCGTCCGCTCTCGATCGACGCGGGGCTCTGAGATGAAGCGGCTCTTTCTCTGCCTGATCCGCACTCCTGGCCCTGTCGGGCTGCGGGTACGCGACGGCTCAGGGGGAGCCGCTTGCATGCGGCGGCCGCGACCGACTGGAGCGACGGGCTGATCAGTGACGGCGCGAAGGTGATTGTCAGCTACGACCATCCGCACTTCGGTCAGTTGCCTGCCGTCGTCTCCAGCGAGCACGGTCAAGGCCGGATCACCACTGTCGGGACCGTGCCCAACCCCGAGTTCGCCGCCGACCTTGCCCGTTGGCTCGCACCATCGTCGGCCACCTCCTGGAGGGGTCGGCCCGAGTCGGTCACCGTCTATTCGGCCAGCAACGCCTCCGGTGAACGCATCCACGTCATTCACAACTGGAGTTGGAACCCGGTGCGACTCGTTCTGCCGACAGAGATCCCACGACATCCTGGCCGACGAAAGCGCGACCCGTCTCCTGAGCTCGAGCTTGGCAGCTGGGACGTGCGAGTCCTGGCAGGAATAACTGAATTGAACGCAGGTTCTCACCAGCGATCCGACGGACGTGAGCCAGTTTGGTGTCCGCGTCCCGCCGATCGATCTTGTCATGCCCGGCTCAACGGCCTCAGCCGTCCCGGCCGACCAGGTCAGGCGGATCCGGCTGCCGCCAAGGCTCTCATCCCAGTTGCACGTGACCGCTCTCGTCGGCCACCAGCTAATACGCGGTCGCCCTTCAGGAAAACCGCTGGCGCCGGCGGGCAGCGCATCGAAACCATCGTGATCGTTCGCGCCGACCTGACAGAGAGAGACGCATAGTCGGTTCACGTTGGACACCGACATCGGCACTGCCGTCGACGACCTGATGGCCCTGGCCATGGTCCTCGGCTCACCAGAGATGAACCTGTTGGCGGTGACCACCGTCTACGGCGACGCCCTGCCTCCGGGCCCGGATGGTGCGGCGGGCGTACGCGGTCGCTCGGCGCCCAGCTCCGCCGGTGGCGGCCGGAGCGCGCGAGACCCGCTCGGGCCGGCCGGTTTCGTGGGCCGGCATGAAGGAACCCTGATGCCAGACCTCGTATCAGAGCCGGTCGACCAGACCCTGGACGCCACGGCATTGTTACGCGCGTCCAGGGCGATCTGGCGGCAGTCGGACCGCTGACCAACGTGGCCAACGCGCTGAAGGCTCCCCACAACGTCGAGCAGCTGGTGATCATGGGTGGCGACATCACCTCGGCCGAGCCCGAGCACAACATCTCCTGCGACGTGGCGGCGGCACAAGCCGTGTTCGCCGCCGGGGTGCCGGCGGTGATGACAGGGACGACAAGACCGACCCGCGGGTCTTCGTGAACGAGAGACGAGATCGAAGGCCATCGAGGCGTCCGGAGCGCGTTGGGGGCGCTGCTCGCGGCTGAGATCCGTCAGTTCCGGGACTGGGTTGGCAGTCCGAACAGCCCGCACGACCCGATCGCCGTCCTGGCCGCCATACGACCCGAGCTGTTCACTTTCGCCCGCGGCTGGATCCGGGTGAACTCCGACGGGGTCACCAGGCTGGAACGGACGACGACGGGCCATTCAGATGGTGGTCGACCTCGACACCACACTTGTGGCGCAGGAGGTATGAGCCGGATCTGCCGCGCGCAGGCGTGATCAACGCCCACCTTTGCCGCTAGGCCCATCAGTCCTTCGGCTTGACCAGGACGATCCGGACCGCCTGTCCCGGCACGGCTTGGGCGGCCGCATCGACGTCATCCTCGCGAACCACGGCCACCACGGGATAACCACCGGTCACCGGATGATCGGCCAGAAACAGCACCGGCTCGCCACCGGACGGGACCTGGATGGCTCCTCGTACGACGCCTTCGCTGGGCAGCTCCTGTCCTTCGCGCTCCGGGTGCCGACGCAGGGCCGGCCCCTCGAGCCGGATCCCGACCCGATCGCTGCGACTGGACACGGTCCAGGTGCTCGGCGGTCAGCGCGGCAGGCTCGGCGAGCCAGTCCTCCCGCGGCCCGGCTAGCGCGTGCAGCACCAGCGGCCCGGCCGCGGGACGCGGCGCCGGTGCGTGGTCGACAACAGGGAACGCACGCGGCGGCGGGCCGACCGGCAGCAGATCGCCGGACTTGACCGGCGGCGGCCCGATCCCCGACAGGGTGTCGGTAGCCCGGGAACCGAGAACGGCCGGGACGTCGACCCCACCCCGCACCGAGAGGTACGTGCGCAGCCCCACCGGAGGAGTGCCGATCCTCAGCGTCTCCCCGTCCCGCAGCGGGATCGGACTTCGGTACGCGACCGAACGACCTTCGACCGTCGCGGGCGCCTCGGCCCCGGTGAGCGCCAGCATCAGGTCGCCGTGAGCGCGTACCTCCAGCCCTCCGAAGGTGACCTCCAGCGCGGCCGCCGTGTAGTCCTGAGCCAGCAGCCGGGCACCGAGCCGGAAGGCGCCGCGATCGGCCGCTCCCGACCGGCCGACGCCGAGCGCGGCGAGCCCGGGACGGCCGAGGTCCTGGATCAAGGTCAGCGGACCGGTCGCCAGGACCTCGAGCGCCCGGCTCATGGCTTCAGCTCGACGAAGCGCACGAGAGTGCCCGGCTGAAGCAGGGCGGGCGGGTCGCGTTCCAGGTCCCACATCACCGCATCGGTGTGCCCGATCAGCTGCCAGCCGCCCGGGGAGGACCGGGGGTACACCGCGCTGAACTCGCCGGCGAGCCCCACCGACCCGGCGGGCACGCTCGTCCGCGGCTCGGAACGGCGCGGCACCTGAAGTCTGCTGTCCCCGCCGACCAGGTAGGCGAACCCGGGTGCGAAGCCGCCGAACGCCGCGTACCAGCTGGTGGCGGTGTGGGCCTCGATGACCTCCTCGCGGGTCAGCCCCGTCATTTCGGCTACCTCGTCCAGGTCGGGCCCGTCGTAGTAGACGCCGATCTCGACGGTCTCGGCATCACCGCCGCCGGACCTTGGGCCAGCCGCAGCCGAAGCTGTGGCGGCCAACCGGGCCAGCGCGGGTCGCAGTGAGGTGACGCTGGCGCCGTCGCCGACCATCACCAGCACGGTGGTGGCGGCGGGTACCACGTCGATCACCTCCGTGAACCCAGGCTCGCCGGTCGCCACGGCCGCGCGTACGGCCTCGGCCAGGGCCAGCACCTGCTCCAGCCCGTCGCACTCGACCAGGACGGCGTGCTCACCGCAGCGAAGCAGCCTCGGCCCAGTCATGACAGCGACAGCCATCACGGCACGAAGGCGCGGATCTCCACCCCCGCCTCGATCAGGGCGCGACGGAGGGCCACCGCCATGGCGACCGCCCCCGGTGTGTCGCCGTGCACGCAGATCGACCGGGCCGAGACGGCGATCTCCTCACCGTCGACCGAGCGCATCCGTCCATTGGTCACCATCCCGACCATCCGCGCGGAGACCTCCTCCGGATCGTGCAGCAGCGCTCCCGGCTCCGTACGCGGCACCAGGGTGGCTTGGGCGGTGTAGCCGCGGTCGGCAAAGGCCTCGGGAACGGCGGTCAGGCCGGCTGTCCTCGGCCAGACGAAGCAACGCCGAGCCGGGCAACCCCAACACAGGCAGGGTTGCGTCGTACGCCGCGACCGCCGCCACGATCGCCGCGGCCTGCTTCTGGTCAGAAACGACCCGGTTGTAGAGCGCGCCGTGCGGCTTGACGTAACGGACCCTGAGTCCCGGCGACCCGGGCGAAGCCGTCCAATGCCCCGATCTGATAGAGGACGTCGTTGGTCAGACTCTCGGGGTCCATGTCGATGCTGCGGCGGCCGAAGCCAGCCAGATCCCGGTAGCTGACCTGGGCACCGATGGCGACGTTCCGGGCGGCCGCCCAGTCACAGACCCGGCGGAGGATGTTCGGGTCACCGGCGTGGAAACCGCAGGCCACGTTCGCGCTGGTCACCACGTCCAGCAACGCCTCGTCATCGCCCAGCGACCAGATGCCGAAGCCCTCGCCGAGATCGCTGTTGAGGTCGATCGTGGGCATCCCGCCGCGCCTTCTAGGCGGCCCTGCGGGGGGCCGGCTCTTCTTCGGCGGGGTCGGCGTGCAGGTCGATGCGGGAGGTTTCCGGGGCCAGCAGGACGCAGGTGATGGTGACCAGGAGCATGGCGACCACGTACACCGATACCGCGATCGAGGTGTCGAAGCGGCCGAGCAGGGCCACCGAAATGATCGGGGCGAGGGCGCCGCCGACGATGCCGGCCAGCTGGTAGCCCATGGAGGCGCCGGTGTAGCGAACCTTGGTGGGGAACATCTCGGCGATGAACGCCGCCTGCGGACCGTACATGGCCGCATGGAAGATCAGCGCGACCACGGCGGCGAGAACGATCAAGATGAACTGGCCGGTGTCGAGCAGGGCGAAGAAGACGAAGGCCCAGATCCCTGCCCCGATCGCGCCCGCGAGATAGACGGGGCGCCGGGCGATCCGGTCCGAAAGCCGGCCGAAGAACGGGATGGCGAAAACCTGGATGGCGGCCGCGATCAGCACCGCGTTGAGGGCGTAGTTGCGCGGCAGTTCCAGGTAGGTGGCGACATAGGTGGTGATGAACAGGACGAAGGTGTAGAAGGCCACGTCCACGCCGACTCGCGCACCCACCGCCAGCAACACCTTCTTGGGATAGCGCCGCAGCACCTCCATGATCGGGGCGGCCGCCTTGGTGTCAGCCTGCTCCACCTCGCGGAAGAGCGGGCTCTCCGCGATCGTGAGCCGGATCCAGAGTCCGACGACCACCAGCAGGCCGCTGAGCAGGAAGGGAACTCGCCAGCCCCAGGAGAGGAATTGTGCCTCCGACGTGATCGCACCCATCAGCGACAACACACCGTTGGCGAGCAGCAGCCCGATCGGTACGCCGACCTGCGGCCAGCTCGCATTGAGCCCGCGCCTGGTCGGATCGCCCGACTCGAGCGTCATCAGCACCGCGCCGCCCCACTCACCGCCGAGACCGAGCCCCTGCAGGAACCGCAGTGCGACCAGCAAGATCGGCGCCCACACCCCGATCGTGTCGTAGGTCGGCAGGACGCCGATCAAGAACGTGGCGATCCCCATCAACAGCAGCGTGACCACGAGCACGTTCTTGCGGCCCAGCTTGTCGCCGTAGTGACCGAAGACGATCCCGCCCAGCGGCCGCGCCACGAAGCCGACCGCGTACGTCGTGAACGCGAGCAGGGTGCCGACCAGCGGCTCGAAGCTCGGGAAGAACAGCCGATTGAAGACCAAGGCGGCCGCCGTGCCGTAGATGAAGAAGTCGTACCACTCCAGGGATGTGCCGACCAGGCTGGCGACGATCACCCGGCGGACCGATGAGGGAGCCTTGGCGACAGGTACCTGAGAACTCGAGTGCGACATGCGAACTCTCCTCGAAAGGGTTGGATCGAGCCTAGCTGCGCGTCACGCGTCCTCCCCGGCCAGGTACGCGTGGATCAGCCGGACGGTGGTAGCACCCTCGCCAACAGCAGCGGCTACCCGTTTGAGCGATCGAGACCGGACATCACCGGCGGCGAAGACCCCGGGGACGCTGGTCTCGAGCGGCATCGGCAGCCGATCGAGCGGCCAGGCGGGATCGGCATCGTTGGCCGCGGCGTGCTGGCCTGTTCGCAGATAGCCCTGAGGGTCACGGGCGACGGTTCCGGCCAGCCATTCCGTGTGCGGCTCCGCCCCGATGAGCACGAACAGCGCCGCTGCTGGGATTGTCGTCCGGCGACCGGTCGCGTGGTCGACGACGGTCAAGGTCTCCAGGCCGCCCGATCCGCCGCCGTCGAGGATCTCGGTCCGCACCCGTACGGAGATGGCGGGATTGCTGGTGATCTCGGTGATCAGGTACTTCGACATGGTGGCCGCAAGGCCGCCACCTCTCACCAGCATGGTGACCGACCGCGCGTGGCGGGCGAGATGGACAGCGGCCTGGCCGGCGGAGTTGCCGCCGCCAACGACCACGACATCCCGGCCCTGCATGGCCCTGGCCTCGGCTCCGGCGGCTCCGTAGAAGACACCGGCCCCGACCAGTGCCTCCAGCGCGGGGACATTCAGCCGACGCCAGGCGACGCCGGTAGCGAGCACAACGGCCCTGGCCGCGACCGCGCTGCCGTCGGTCGTGTGCACGATCCGATCCGTGCCCCGCATCTCGACTTTGGTGACGCGTTGCGCCAGCACGAAGTCGACGCCGAACAGCCAGGCCTGCTCAGTAGCCCGGACCGCCAGATTCTGGCCGCTCACCCCGTGACGAAAGCCCAGGTAGTTGCGGATCAGCGAGCTGGTGCCGGCCTGGCCGCCGGGGATCTCGGGTTCCACCACCATGGTGTGCAGGCCTTCGGAAGCGGCGTACACCGCGGCGGCCAGTCCCGCCGGCCCGGCGCCGACGACCAGCACGTCGCAGGACGTGGTCGGAGGGCTGCTGTTCACCCCCAGCATCTCGACCAGGTCCGCGTTGCTCGGATCGACCAGGACGCCTCCGGAGTGGTAGAGCAGCACCGGAAGTCGCGTGCCATCCTCGCCGGCGTCGGCGAGGACCTGGCGTCCAGCCTCGGACTCTGGGGAGAAGAACCAGTACGGGACGCTCGCTCTGCTCAGCAGGTCTCGCACTTCATGTGATCGTGCGGATTGTTGGTGGCCGACGATCCGGACGGCGACGATCGGGGGCTTCTGGGAGGTGTTCCAGGCGGCAACAAAATCACTGATGCTGGGATAGAGAATCTGCTCCACCGGTGCCCAGGGATCGAACAGGTGGTAGTCGATCCGGCCGAGCGCCATTTCCGAGATGACCGGATGACCCGAGGACCAGTTACCGCGCTTGATCAGCAGGATCCGTTTGGCCTGGGGTTGAAGTTGATGGACGCGCAACAGGAAATCGGCGGGCGGCGGGTTGGCCAGCCGCTCGTCCACAATGACCAGGGCTGTGCCGGCGCCGGCGGCAATCTGGGATTCCAAGCGTCCCAGCGCTGCGTCCGTCGTGGGCGCGGCCGCAACCCAGTAGTCCGCGCCGAACCGGCGGGCGATGTCGCGTACGAGCTGTTGCCGGACATCCTCGTCACCAGAGACAACCAGAATCAGCGGTATTGTGCTGCCCATCATGCCTTTCTCACTCTCTGTCATTCTGGCCGTGGCATTTCCAGGCCACACCCTTCTTCAGGTAAGGAGCAGCGATGCGCGTTGTGGTTTCTCGAGTTCATCAGTCTGGACGGCATCACCCAGGCACCCGGGGGGCCCGACGAGGACACCGACGGCGGCTTCCGGCACGGGGGTTGGTCGGGGCAGTTCTTCGAGGAAGAGGTCATCGGCGCGGCCTGGGGCGCGCTGGCGGAGCGCAGCGACGCCCTCCTCGAGGGTCGGCGCACCTGGCAGATCTCTGGTCCGGCTTGGTCCGGCCAGTCAGGTGACCCGTTCAGCGACTGGATCAACGGCGTTCAGAAGTACGTCGTGTCCGACACCTTGACCGAGGCCGACACGGCCGCGTGGACGCCGACCTGGTCGACGAGCTGCAGCTGATCTTGGAACCGATCGTGCTCGGCGGCGGCAAGAGCATCTTCCCGTACGACACCGAGGCACGAGTGTTCGAACTCGCCTCGACGACGTCGGCCAGCACCGGCGTCCAGGTCTGCAACTACGTCCGGGCCCGCTGATCATGTCCGGGTGAGCAGGAAGCAGGCTGTTGCAGTTGCATGCTTCACCGCGGTCATCGCAGCAGCAGTTCAGGTCCAAGGCGCCACGTCTCGGAGGCACCAGCGAACCGCGCCAGATACGCACCGATCTGGCTGCTCGACCAGCCGTGGGACTCGTGCAGACCGATCGCCATCGTGCGCAGGTATTCCTCGCTCGGAGGATTGTCGGGACGGGCGTAGATGTCGGCGCTGGTGAATGTGAGCATCGGCAGGTCATCGCGGATGCCCAGGGCAGCCACGGTCTGGTAGCAGCCCGGGCCGAAGCTGTGCCAGCTGGCCTCCTGGAGGGGTGCCAGGTCCAGTTCGAGTCCCGGCTGCAGGCGCATTTCCTGGGCGAGGACGTCAACGAACTGCTCGGCAGTGATCAAGTACGCGCGGGCCGCGACCTGGCCAACAGCTCGGGGGTCGTAGACCGCCAGCCCGCCGCCCCAGACCGACGACACCCCGACGAAGCGCAGTCCGCCCGGAATCATGAGCGGGAAGTCACGCTTCGGAGCGAGTGGATCCCGAGAGCCTGGATAGTGCCGGGCTCCTCCAACGGGTCGGCCACCCTGGAGGTAGACCTGAAAGCGCGCCCGGCTCAGATTGGTCCCGTAGGCCACGTACCACAACCGCTGCATTCCCTGCCTCCGAGCCAACTGGTCGGTCATTCCGGGGGCTCCCCCTTCGCGCTGCTGACCTCGAATACCGGCACGGCACGGCTGAAGCCCTTGAGTTCCAATTCGCCGATCGGCGTCCCGTCGGCGACCGGCTCGGCTGCGTAAAAGACCCGCTGGGACGCAAGGATCTGCCATGGTCCAGCCGTGTCGCACAGCCGGGCGGCCAGATTGGCGACGCTTCCGATCGCGGCGTAGTCGAAGCGCCCCTCGAACCCGATTCGTCCCAAGGTGGCGAAGCCCTGGGCGACCCCGATGCCCAACGCAAGGTCGTAGCCGCGCCGGCGCCACCGTCCGGCGAGGGCCCGTACCCGGTCCCGCATGGCAACGGACATCCGGAGGGCCCGCGCGGGTGCGTCGTCGATCGGTAGCGGATCGTTGAAGACAACCATCAGCCCGTCGCCGGTGAATCGCTCCAACGTCCCCTCGTAGGCGAAGATGAGCTCACCCGACGCCTCGTGGTACTCCTGCAGGACTCCCATCACCTCTTCAGGCTCACTGGATTCGGCGAAAGAGGTGAAGCCGCGAAGATCACAGAAGACCACCACGATCTCTCGCCGGTGACTGCGGAGGAAGTCTTCGTCGCCGGAATCGATCATCAGCTTGACGAGCTGGGGGAGAGGAAGCGGCGTAGTCGATTGACCCGCTGCAGGTCCTCCACCTGGGCCTGCACGCGCGACTCCAGCTCGGCGTTCCATCGCTTCAGTTCCTCGGCTTGGGAGTTGATCGTGTCGTGGTAGCGCTTGATGCGTGCCAGCGACGCGACCCGGGCCAACAGCTCGCCCTGGTTGAGCGGTTTGCTGACGAAGTCGTCAGCCCCCGCCCGGAGGGAGGTGAGCTTCTCCTGATCATTGCTTGCCGTGATCATGACCACCGGAAGGTACGCGGTCGCCGGGTTCTCGCGGATCCGCCGGCAGACTTCGTATCCATCGACGCCGGGCATCACGATGTCGAGCAGGACCAGGTCTGGTACCGCCTCGCTCAGCATTTCGATCGCCTGCTCGCCGGAGGTGGCAGTCACGATCCGGTAGCCGCGGGGAGCTCAGTACGGCCTCGAGCAGCCGAAGGTTCTGAGGCTGGTCGTCGACGGCGAGGATCGTGATCTGATCGGGCATCAAGATTCACCAGGGAGGAACCGGGCAATCTGCGCGGGCAGCGCACGGACACTGATGGGTTTCGCAATGTAGCCGGCGAATCCGGCCGCCTCGGCACGCTCGATGTCGTCCTTCATGGCGAAGGCTGTCACCGCCACGATCGGTACGTCGCGACATCGAGGATCGGCGTGGATGCGCTGCAGGGCTTCGTGGCCGTCGATTCCGGGCAGTTGCAGGTCCATCAGAACCAGGTCCGGCGACGCGTCTGAGGCCATCGCGACTCCTTCCTCGCCGGACCGGGCTGTGATCACGTCGAAGCCCTGGAACTCCAGCACGTCCCTGATCAGCTTCAGATTGAGCGGGTTGTCCTCGACGATGAGGATCTTCGCGCTCACTGAACTCGCGCTCCGAGGCTCGTGCCGGGCAGTACCCGCAGTCGCCGCAGGGCATCGAGCAGGGCGTCGCGGCCCACCGGCTTGATCAAGTAGTCGGCCGCACCCGCCGCCAGGCCGCGCGGCTTCTCGTCCACGATCGAGACGACGATCACGGGCAGCTTCGTGGACTGCGGATCGGTCCGGAGCTGCTCCAGGACCTCCCAACCGTCGATACCCGGCAACCGGATATCGAGCAGAACAGCGGCCGGTTGTTGCCGCCGAATTGCCTCCAGTCCCTCTGTGCCATCGCGGGCCCGGACCAGGCGTACGCCCTGACCGTCCAGGTAGGCACTCATCAGGTCCAGCGACGCGCGATCGTCGTCGATGACCACGACAACCGGATCTTTGTCGTTGCGACGGTCCGGTCCCAGCTGAGCATCGGCACTACGGACCGGGATTGTGAAGGCAAAGGTGCTCCCGACGCCGACCTCGGTCTGCAGCGTCATCTCACCGCCCATCAACGCGACGATCCGTCGGCAGAGGGTGAGCCCAAGGCCGGTACCCTCCTCGCGGGATGCACCTCGCCGTCCCTGGTGGAACGCCTCGAAGATGCGTTCCTGATCCTCGGGCGGGATGCCGATGCCGTCGTCCTCAACCGTCACGGTCAACCGGCGCTCGGTGCTGGTGGCGCGCACCGCCACGTGCCCGTCGTCAGGGGTGAACTTCACGGCGTTGCTGAGCAGATTCACGATGACCTGCTTGAACCGCAGTTCGTCGGACTCGATCTCGTCCAGCGTCGGGTCGATCTCGACCGACAGGGCAATCCGATGCAGGGCGGCCCGCTCGCGGACCAGAGCGATGGCCTGCTCGATCACTCCACGGACCGAGAACACCGAGTGCTCGAGTTCCATCCGGCCGGCCTCCACCTTGGAAAGGTCGAGGATCTCGTTCAGCAGTTCCAGCAGGTGATTGCCCGAGTTGAGGATGTCCTGCAGATATTCCTCCTGGCGCTCGTTCAGGTCACCGAACATGCGCTCGAGCAGCACCTCCGAGAACCCGATCACGGCGTTCAGCGGCGTCCGCAGCTCGTGGGACATGCTGGCGAGAAAGGCCGACTTGTGCTCGCCGGCCACCTGCAGCTCGGTGCTCTTGCGCTCGAGCTCCCGGAACAGGCGGGCGTTGAACACCGCCAGGGCGGACTGGCTGGCGAAGGTCTCCAGGAGATCCAAGACCTCCTTGGAGAAGTCCCCGGCTGTCTTGCGTCGGACCACCATGACGCCGATGATCTGGCGATCGCGTAGCACAGGTACGGCGAGCACCGACCGCCAGCCGTCCTCGTACAGCAATTGGAGATGGACGTCCCGGTCCACGTGCGCGATATCCGAGATCGCGAGGGGACGCCCTTCTTGTGCAGCCCGACCGACGAAGGTCTCGTCCAGCCCGATCCTGATCTTGCGTAGCCCTCTCAGCAGGTCGGGACTGCTGGGATATGTCGTCCGAGGCAGAAAGCGGCGTTCGGTCTCGACGTACTCCATGATCGAGCCGCCGTCGCATCCGGCGAACCGCACGGCATTGAGGATGATCTTGTGCAGCACCTCGTCCAGAACGAGAGTCGAGCTGACGGTCTCACCAACCTCGTTCAGAGCCTGCAGCTGCTCGACCTTATGAGCCAGCTCCTCCTGGCGCCCCTCCAGTTCCCGCACCAGATGCATGTTGCGGACCACGGCGGCCGCCTGGGCCGCAAAGGTCTGGAGCATCGCCGTCTCTCGTTCGTCGAAAGGCTCCACTTTGGTCCGCCAGAGGGTGATCGCACCCACCACCTCGTCGTCGAGGATCAGCGGCGCGGCAATCACCGTGCGGTAGCCGGCCAGTTCCTGAACATCTCTGCGCCCGTAGCCCGGGTCGCTGAGGACGTCGGCGACCTGCTCGATACGCCGGTCCAGCGCGACGCGCCCGGTCATCGTCTCTCGATCGCGGCGCAGCGGGTGCGCGACCACATAGTCCCGGAACTTCTCCGACAGCCCCACCGTCGCCGCGAGCTCGAACTCCTCCCCACCCAGCAGGTAGATCGACACGCCCTGGCAGCGCAGGAGTCGCCGTGCGCTCTCCGCGACCGTGACGAGCACAGCGTCAGCGTCGGCGGCGGACGATGACCGGCCGAGAGCGACCAGCACGGCATCGGCGGCGACAAGCTGTTCCAGGACTCTCTCGTGGTCTCGCAGCAGGCGTTCATGATCGTCCGCGGTGACCACCCGGGCGCCTCCGGTCATCCGCCGCCTTCCCGCAACGTCGAACGGTGGTGTGGCTGTCATTCTGCTCTAGTCCGGTTCCCAGGTCATTAGGCTCTCGAGCTTGACAGCCATGAGTCCGCCATCGCGAAACGACACTCAGCAGCCGCCACCCGTACGCGGCGTACGGACGGCCGCCGAGGCGCGCCGAATCCTCGGGATCGTTGCCGACCTTGCGCAACACGCCACGACCATCCTGGCCACCCCCGCCGCGCTGGGCGAGAGCGCTCGGCAACAAGCTGATGAGCTGAAGACTCACGCTGTGATGGCAAGGCTGCAGGGGCTGCCGATCACGGCACTTCGCGGATCCGCCGGTCAGGGCGCACGGTTGAGCCAGCTGGAGAAAGCGGGCTACCGAACCGTCGGCGATCTGCTCACCGCGCCTTCGCACGTCCTTGACGCTGTGCCCGGGGTGGGTCCTCGGACGGTCCAGCAGGTGATGGCCGCCGCTCGATCGACGGAGCGGCGGGTGCGCGACGACACTCCGCTCCGATTCGATCCGGATCGCCCTGATCCCGGACAGACTCGACTGCTGGCCACGCTCGCCGCCCTCCGGTCCGCTGAGCAGGCCGCAAGATCGCTGGATCAGCCGCTGAGGATGTTCGTGAACCAGACATCCCCACTGATCCAGCAGGCCGAGCCAGCGGGCAGCCGGCTGCGGATGTTCTTCAGCAGCTCTCGCAAGCGGGACACCGCCCGCCAGGCTCTCGCTGAGCTCGAATCGATTCTCGCCGACCCTCGCGTACCGAAGCTCTATCACCGGGTGCGCGACGCCGAGATCGCGGCCGATCCCAACACCTATCAGCCGAACCAGCTGTGGCAGGACTACCTGCGCGACGCGGCGTCGTTCAACGCAGTCCTGTCCACGGTCAGCGGTTCTCGGGGGCCGGACGAGGAAGAGACGGCGGCTGGGTTCATCCCGGAGGAACTGCGCCAGAAGATCAACGCGGTCCCCCTCGACACCACGCTGTTGACCGTGACCCTCCGCGGATACCAGGTGTTCGGCGCCCAGTACGCGATTCACCAGGAGCGCTCGATCCTCGGTGACGAGATGGGTCTCGGGAAGACGGTTCAGGGGCTGGCGGTGATCGCCCACCTGGCCGCTCGGGGCCAGCGCAGGTTCCTCGTCGTCTGCCCGGCCAGTGTCCAGATCAACTGGCTCAACGAGACCAGGAAACACACCCGGCTTCAAGCACACAGCCTGCACGGAGACGGCCGGGAGAACGCCACACAGCGCTGGCTCCAGCAGGGAGGCGTGGCCGTCACGACCTTCGGGACGCTCGCTCGACTCCCCGACGCCGTGCGCAGTTCCGACGCGGCGCTGCTGGTCGTCGACGAGGCCCACTTCATCAAGAATCCCGCGGCCGCTCGCTCACAAGCAGTCGAAGCGGCGATCGCCGGCGCCCAACGCACGCTCTTCCTCACCGGCACGCCGATGGAGAACCGCGTCCAGGAGTTCCGCAACCTCGTCGACTACCTCCAACCTCGCATCGCCGCGCGAGTCAGCGCCGACGACGCGGTTGCCGGAGCCCGGGCCTTCCGACGTGCCGTTGCGCCGGTCTACCTTCGGCGCAACCAGGAAGACGTGCTGTACGAGCTTCCCGACAAGATCGAGATCGAGGACTGGGTTCAGCACTCGAAGGAAGACGAAGCGCACTACGTCGCTGCGGTGCGCGCTCGAAAGCTGATGGACATGCGACAGGCCGCGTACCGGTCGCCGACGTCGGCGAAGCTGGAGCGGCTGGAGCAGATCGTGGACGAGGCATCCGAGGACCAGCGGAAGGTCGTGATCTTCTCCTTCTTCCTGCATGTGCTCGCCGCTGTGGGACAACGGCTCGACTCAGTCGTGGGAACCATCACGGGCGCTGTTTCCCCGTCCAGCCGGCAGGACATGGTCGATCAGTTCACGAAGCACCACGGTCACGCCGTTCTGCTCAGTCAGATCGAGGCGGGCGGCGTCGGCATCAACCTGCAAGCCGCATCGATCGTGATCATCACCGAACCACAGTGGAAGCCCAGCACCGAGGACCAGGCGATCGCCCGCGCTCACCGCATGGGCCAGGTCCGTTCCGTCCAGGTTCACCGGCTCCTCGCCAAGGACAGCGTCGATGAGCGCATCCGTGAGATCCAGGAGAACAAGGCGCTGCTGTTCGACGAGTACGCCCGCAAGAGTGATGCGAAAGAAGTCGACCGGCGCGCCACCGACCGAGAGTGGCACCGGCCCGCCGAACTGGATGACGCTGCCGTGCCACTGGAGCGCAGAGTGATCCTGGCCGAGGAGCATCGACTGAGCGGTCATCCTGGGAGCTACGAGTGAGCCTGG
>CAWEFW010000010.1:0-95681 GCA_963808435.1 uncultured Actinomycetota bacterium
GCTGGGTCTCGGCCAGGCCGAGCTCCCACGGCCCGCCCGCGTGCTTCAGCGAGGTTAGCGGTGCCGCGCCTGTGCCGCCGTCGTGTCCGGAGATCAGCACCACGTCGGCCTTGGCCTTGGACACCCCTGCGGCCACCGTGCCCACCCCGACCTCGGCCACCAGCTTCACGTGTACCCGGGCGCTCGGGTTGGCGCACTTGAGGTCGTGGATCAGCTGCTTGAGGTCCTCGATGGAGTAGATGTCGTGGTGCGGCGGCGGCGAGATGAGCCCCACCCCCGGCGTCGAGTGCCGGGTCTTGGCCACCCACGGGTACACCTTCTGCCCCGGTAGCTGCCCGCCCTCCCCCGGCTTGGCCCCCTGCGCCATCTTGATCTGCAGGTCGGTCGCGTTGGTCAGGTAGTCCGACGTCACCCCGAACCGGCCCGAGGCGACCTGCTTGACCGCGCTGCGCCGCTCGGGGTCGTAGAGCCGGTCCTTGTCCTCCCCGCCCTCGCCGGTGTTGGACTTGCCGCCGATCCGGTTCATCGCGATGGCCAGCGTCTGATGCGCCTCGGCGCTGATCGAGCCATACGACATCGCACCGGTGGAGAACCGCTTGACGATCTCGCTGACCGGCTCGACTTCCTCGATCGGCACCGGCGGCCGGTCGGAGGCGAACGCGAGCAGCCCCCGCAGCGTCATCAGCCGCTCCGACTGGGCGTCGATGTGGGAGGTGTACTGCTTGAAGATGTCGTAGCGCCCGGTCCGGGTCGAGTGCTGCAGCCGGAACACCGTCTCCGGGTCGAACAGGTGTGGCTCGCCCTCGCGTCGCCACTGGTACTCCCCGCCCACCGGAAGCAGTCGGTGGGCCAGTGGGATGCCGTCGGCCGGGTACGCGGTGAGGTGGCGCCGGTGCACCTCCTCGGCGATCTGCTCCAGGGTGACCCCGCCGAGCTTGCTGGTGGTGCCGGTGAAGTACCGGTCGACCACCTCCCGGGACAGGCCGAGTGCCTCGAAGATCTGCGCCCCGGTGTAGGACGCGACCGTGGAGACGCCCATCTTGCTCATCACCTTGAGCACGCCCTTGCCGAGGGCCTTGACCACGTTGGTCACGGCCTTCTCCGGCTCGACGCTGGTGTAGACACCGTGCCGGGCCAGGTCCTCGACGGTCTCGATGGCGAGATACGGGTTGACCGCCGCGGCGCCGTAGCCGATCAACAACGCCACGTGGTGCACCTCGCGCACGTCACCGGCCTCCACCACCAGACCGACCTGGGTGCGGGACTTCTCCCGGACGAGGTGGTGGTGCACTGCCGCGGTGAACAACAGCGACGGGATCGGCGCGAGCTCGGCGTTGGAGTGCCGGTCCGACAGCAGGATGATCCGGGCGCCGTTCTCGATCGCCGCCGAGATCTCGGCGCACAGCTCGTCGAGCTTGGCGGTCAGCGCCGCCGCCCCGCCGCCCACCTCGTACAGGCCGCGGGCCACATAGGTCTGGTAGCCGGGCAGGTCGCCCTCGCGGTTGATCTTGACGATCTTGGTCAGCGCGTCGTTGTCCAGCACCGGGAACGGCAGCACCAGCCGACGGCAGGACGCTGGCCCCGGGTCGA
Organism: uncultured Actinomycetota bacterium; assembly: GCA_963808435.1. Taxonomy (GTDB): domain Bacteria; phylum Actinomycetota; class Actinomycetes; order Propionibacteriales; family Propionibacteriaceae; genus Microlunatus. Next base: position 1,591 of record CAWEFW010000010.1, read on the forward strand.
GCAGGTTCCGCTCCGCGCCGATCGTGTTCCACAGTGAGGTGACCAGCTCCTCACGGATGGCGTCCAGCGGCGGGTTGGTCACCTGGGCGAACAGCTGGGAGAAGTAGTCGAACAGCAGCCGCGGCTTGTCACTCAGTGCGGCGATCGGGGTGTCGGTGCCCATCGAGCCGATCGGCTCGGCGCCGCCGGAGGCCATCGGAGCCAGGATCAGCCGCAGCTCCTCCTCGGTGTAGCCGAAGACCTGCTGCCGCCTGGTCACCGAGGCGTGGGTGTGCACCACGTGCTCGCGGTCGGGCAGGTCGGACATCAGCATCCGTCCGGCCACCAGCCACTCCCCGTACGGGGCGGCCGCGGCCAGCGAGGCCTTGATCTCGTCGTCGGTGATGATCCGGTGCTGGCTGAGGTCGGCCAGGAACATCCGGCCCGGCTGCAGCCGGCCCTTCCGCACGATCTTCTCGGCCGGGATGTCCAGGACGCCGGTCTCCGACGCCAGCACCACCAGCCCGTCGTCGGTGACCCAGAACCGCCCCGGTCGTAGGCCGTTGCGGTCGAGGACGGCGCCGATCTGGGTGCCGTCGGTGAACACCACCCCGGCCGGTCCGTCCCACGGCTCCATCAGGCAGGAGTGGAAGGCGTAGAAGTCCCGGCGCTTCGGGTCCATGGTGGGGTTGTTCTCCCACGCCTCCGGGATCATCATCAGCATCGCGTGCGGCAGGGAGCGGCCGCCCAGGTTCAGCAGCTCGACCACCTCGTCGAAGGACGCCGAGTCCGAGGCGTCCGGCGTACAGATCGGGAACAACCGCTCCAGGTCGCCGGGGATGACGTCACTGGACAGCAGGGCCTCCCGGGCCCGCATCCAGTTGCGGTTGCCCATCACGGTGTTGATCTCCCCGTTGTGGGCGATCATCCGGAAGGGATGGGCCAGCTCCCAGGCCGGGAAGGTGTTGGTGGAGAACCGCGAGTGCACGACCGCCAGCGCGCTGGCCATCCGCTCGTCGTTCAGCTCCGGGTAGACCAGCTCGAGCTGCTCGGTGGTCAGCATCCCTTTGTAGACCAGGGTGCGGCCGGACAAGGACGCGAAGTAGATCCCCACCTCGTGCTGCACCCGACGGCGCAGGCAGTAGGCCCGGCGGTCCAGGGCGATTCCCTGCAGCGGGGCACCTTTGGCGGTCACGAACAGCTGCTCGAAGTAGGGCATGTTCGACCGGCTGAGGTCGCTGAGCGAGGAGCCGTCGGTCGGCACCACTCGCCAGCCGAGGACAGTCAGGTTCTCCTCGGCGGCGATCTGCTCGATGGTCGCCTTGGCCTTGGCGGACAGGTCCGGCTCGGTGGGCAGGAACGCGTTACCGACCGCGTACGTCCCGGCACGCGGGAGCCCGAAGTCGACCTCTGCGCGGAGGAACGCGTCGGGCACCTGGAGCAGGATGCCCGCGCCGTCCCCCGTCTTCGGATCCGAGCCGGTGGCCCCGCGGTGGTCCAGGTTGCGCAAGGCGACCAGGCCCTTGGCGATGATGTCGTGGCTGGGCTGGGCGGTCAGCGTGGCGACCATCGCGACGCCGCACGCGTCGTGCTCGTACGCCGGGTCGTAGAGGCCCTCGGCGGGCCGGAGCGGCTGGGTGCCGGCGATAGAGGTCATCGGAGGTCTCCCCGCTCTCATCTCAGTGGGGACAGCGCTGGCCCGTGATGCTTCTGCGCAAGGCTACTGCACCGACGCGCGTGGATCCCAAGACGATTTTTGGGCACGCTGGCGCGGTATGTGGTGAGATATCAGGCGATGCCTCCGATGCGTAGTGTTCCCCTGACCGCACAACCGGGCGACGTCGAGATCGCCGCCTTTGCCGACCTGGTCCAGCGCCCGCTGTTGATCGTCGGCAACGGTCCCTCGGCGACCCTGCCGCCGCTCCACAAGATCCCCGCCGACCCGGTGATCTTCCGGATGAACTGGTTCTTCCTGGAGAGCCACTACCACTTCGGCAGCCACGTCGACGCGTGGTTCTTCGCGATCCCCAACCAGACCCTGGAGGCCGCGCTGCGGGAGGAGATCCGCACCCGGCGCTACGACATCGAGCGGCTCTGCTCGCCGATGCAGCTGCCGTCGGCGCGGGACGGGGACCGCTGGGGCAACCAGCTGCTCGACGTCAACGTCAAGCAGTACGACCACTGGGCGGTGATCAGTCGCTACGCCCGCCTGGCCCGCTACTTCATGAGCCGGCCCGGGCTGCCGACCTCCGGCATGCAGGCCCTCGGTTTCGGACTCGGGCTCGGGTTCCGCGAGGTCTACCTCAGCGGCGTGGACCTGTACGAGTCCAAGGAGGCCCGGTACGGCTACACCATCAGCCAGCAGGTGGCGGCCGGGTTGCTCGAGAAGGACATGAGGCCGGGCTACGAGGATGCGCACTCCATCGACAACGACCTGGCCTTCCTGCAGGCGTGCCTGGCAGAGTTTCCCGACGCGAACGTCTACAGCCTGAGCGAGTCGGTCAACCTGGGGATGTTCGTGCCTCCGGGCCAGGAGATCACCGACCGGCCGACGATGTCGGCCAAGACCATCCCCGACCTGGGTCAGCCCAAGGAGCGGATCGCGGTGGTCGTGCCCCAGGAGGGGCCGGCGAAGCAGATCACCATCCAGGCACCGCGCGACACCCGGCTGTCGGAGACGGTGGACGGGCGAGAGTGCGCCTACGTCACCGTGGTCTCGGGCCCGACCTACCACCACGGCGTGCGGGCGCTGGCCAACTCGCTACGCCGGGTCAGCTCGATCCCGCTGCTCGCCCTCTGCACCCCGGACGCCGACCAGACTGCGCTGACCGCCAGCGGGATCCACGTCATCGACGTGCCGGAGATCGTCAACCCGAACCGGATGCGGCGGATGCAGAGCCGGTTCGCGGCGACCTACACCAAGCTCAACGTGTTCCGCCTGGACTTCCTGGACCGGCTGGTCTACCTCGACGGCGACACCGTGGTGCTGAAGAACATCGACGACCTGTTCGCCGGGGACGACTTCGCCGCCGCGCCGGACGCCGGCCTCGACCGGGCCAGCAGTCAGATCTTCAACTCCGGCGTCTTCGCGGTCACCCCGTCACACGAGCTGTTCAGCTCCATGCTCGACCGGCTCGGGAACACCTCGTCCTACGACGGCGGCGACCAGGGCTTCCTGAACAACATCTTCTCCGACTGGCGCCGGCTGCCCCAGGAGTACAACACCACCAAGCGGATCTTCGCCCACCACCCAGCGCTGTACAACGCCGACGAGGTCAAGGTCCTGCACTACGTCGGGGTCAAGCCGTGGGAGCCGGTCAAGCCGGGCAGCCACTACGACGAGCTCGACCTGCGGTGGCTGGAGTTCCTGGAGGACTGGGAGCTCCGGGAGCTGACCCGCGCGCTCCGCGACCAGGCCGGGGTCCTCGGCTCGACCGCGCTCACGCCGACGGCGGCGTTCCTGCGCAAGATCGCGGTCCGGATGCGCAAGGCCGCCATCGCCGCCCTCACCAGCAAGCGCTGACTGCGCTCCTCGCGCAGCCTGCCTCCCTCGCGGGCATCCCACGTCGTCGCTCGTCTCCAGCCCGGGGAACGAGCGGTGCGCAGCTATGATTTCGGCGGCTTGTTGCGCTGCCGGGCCACCCGCGACCGCAGCTCCTGCAGCACCGGAGCCGGGACGTAGCGGTACGGCCCCTCGTCCCACCGCGGCCGACGGTGCTTGCCGTTGAAGAAGTCCGGCGCGGCCGCGTCGAGACCGCGCAGCAGGGCCCGCGCCCGGGTCAGGTCACCCTGGTCCGCCGCGCCCTGGGCCCGGGCCAGCAGCCACTCGGCGACCTTCGGGACCTCATTGGCGTTGCGGGCGACATCCAGCTCGGCGGTCAGCTCGCGCACCCGCTCCTCCGCGCTGCCACGGGCCAGGGAGTCGGCGTACGCCCGCTCGGCCAGCCTCCGCTCGAACGGGGTGTAGGGCGTGTGCTCCGGAGCCACCGTCTCGCCGGTGAGCCGCTCGTAGATCGCCGCCAGGTTGTCCAGGGTCGTCCGGTAGAACCGCTCCCGCACCTGGGCGAGCTCGGTCCGCAGCTCGGTCCGGCGCTCCTCGACCTCGTGCAGTACCGCGTAGAGCCGGTCGGCGAAGCCGTCCTGCCGCGGGTCCACCGCCCACTCCGGATGGCCGAGGTCTTGGGCGAAGTACCTGGTCTTGTGGTGGACGAGCAGGGACACCGGGATCGCACCCATGCCGAACGGCACCATCTGGGCGTGCCCCCGGGTGCCCAGGAAGTACGGCAGGTCGGCGAAGTACTCCACGCCCTTGTACAGTCCGTCGCGGTCGCCGAAGAGCTTGATCTCGCGCATCCGCAGGTGCTCGCGGGCCGCCTGCTCGACAAAGTGCATGTCGGCCCGAGCGTGCGGCACGCTGTCGATCTGCCAGCCCTCGTCCTGCAGCCGCTTGACCGCGGTGATCACGTCACGGTAGATCGACTCCGCCACGAACCCCGCAGCGCGCTGCCGCTTGCCGACGATCATCTCCAGACCCAGCCGGCGGGCGGGGTCGACGTCGTCCTTGACCAGGTCCGGGAACAGGTAGGACGAGATCGTCGTCGGACAGGGCTGGTACTCCACGCGGTCCCGGTTGGCCTCGGCGATGTAGGGCTTGATCGTCTCCACCGACCCGGTGTTGCGCAGGCCGAAGAAGACCGACTTCTCCATGGTCAGGTTGACGTGGTCGGAGAAGGGCGGAGCGAAGTCGGCCTGGTCGATGAACCTGTTGTTCCCCACCGAGAACAGGATCAGCGGCTTCTTCAGCCGCTTGAGCTGGTCGACCGAGATGTTCCACTGCCACCCCGAGCGCTGGTTGGGGTTGGTGTCCCGCAGGAACAGTCCGCCCCCGCCGACGACGACCGCATCGACGTTGTCGTTGATGTAGTTGACCAGGGCCGGCCCGACCGGGTCGCGCAGCGGTCGGCTGTCGTAGATCTCGAAGGCCTCGCCGCCGGCAAAGCCGTTGAAGCTCTGCTTGACGGCCTCGAACAGCAGGGTGTCGCCGTAGTTGCCGTAGGTCTTGATATCGAAGTGGAACAGTCGTAAGCGCTTCATCGGGTCTCCGGTTGTACGGTTTCCTGCTCGGTCTTGTCGTGCTCGTCGTCAATGACGGCATCGGAGTCGGGCTCTTGTGCCGGCTCCGGGTCGGTGCTCGGCTCCGGGTCCGGCCCCTCGACGACCGCCTCCCGCCCCGGGCGGTTGCGGACCAGCCAGATCAGCCAGGCCAGCGCAGCCAGGAACAGTATCAGCGAGGTGTAGTTGTTCAAACGGAAGCCCGCGATCTCGGTCACGGTGTCGATCCGGAGCGCCTCGATCCAGAACCGGCCCGCGGTGTAGAGCACCACGTACAGCGCGAACACCTTGCCATGGCCAAGCCGGAACCGCCGGTCCAGCCAGACCAGCACACCGGCCATGGCCAGGTTCCAGACCGTCTCGTAGAGGAAGGTGGGGTGAAAGGTGCTGAACTGCTCGAACCCCGCCGGCCGGTACTGCGGGGCAATCTCCAGGGCCCAGGGCAGCGTGGTCGGCCGGCCGAACAGCTCCTGGTTGAACCAGTTGCCCAGCCGTCCGATGGCCTGGGCGACCAGCAGCCCCGGCGCCACCGCGTCGAGCAGGGCCGGGAACCGGATCTGCCGTCGCCGGGCGACCAGCCAGGCGCCGAGGGCGCCGAAGGCGATGGCTCCCCAGACGCCGAGCCCACCCTGCCAGATCTTCAGGGCGTCGACCGGGTTGCGACCGGGTCCGAAGTAGAGGTGGGAGTCGGTGGCGACGTGGTAGAGCCGGGCCCCGATGATGCCCATCGGCACGGCCACGGTGACCACGAGCTCCAGGCTCTCGCTACTGCCGCCGCGGGCCCGCCAGCGCCGGGCGGCAATCACCCATCCCACCAGGATGCCGACGATGATGCACAGCGCGTACGCCCGAAGCGGGAACCCGCCGATCTCCCACACCGCTCGGCTGGGGCTGGGAATGGACAGCAGAGTCGGCATCAGGGGTTGATCTTCGCCGCGAGGTCGTCGGGCGTCAACTCGGACACGTCGACGACCACGCCGTCGACCAGCACGGTCGGCGTGGCCGTGACGCCGCGCTGGTTGGCCGCCGCGTTGATCGACTCCACCCAGCCAGCGTGGGTCCGCCCGGTCACGCAGGCCGCGAAGGCCGGCGTGGATGCGGCGCCGACGGCCTCCGGCAGCGCCAGGAGCTGGTCGTCGCTCCAGCGCAGGATCGGGTTCCCGAACAGCCCGGCGTAGTAGCCGGGTGCGAAGCCGGCCTCGACCGCGCAGCCGAAGGCGCTGGCCGCGGCGGTCGAGCCGGCGTCGATGAAGGCCATGGGGTAGACCTCGAGCCGGATCCGGCCAGCCTGCCGGGCGGAGTCGAGCACTGGGCCGTAGGACTCGTCGAACTCCGCACAGTGCGGGCAGTGGAAGTCGGCGAACACGGTGACCACCTTCGGTGCGTCCGCCGCACCGAAGGTCACCGGCTGGCCCGTGGTGATCATGGCCGGCGGCGACGACGGATCGGCGACCACGACCGGGCTCGGGGCCCGGCCGGTCCGCCAGGCCTGGAGGCCGATCCCGCCCGCGACGACCACCAGCACCAGCGCGGCGAGCACCGCCAGCAGGACCCATCGCTCCCGACGCCGGGCGGCCGCCTGCTCGGCCCGGCTCACCGGTCCCGCCCCAGGCTGAGCCGGCTCTGCGGACGAGCGACCAGCCACGCCGCGACGGCCAGCAGCGCGACGTCGCGCACGATCTCGGCGGCGTACGCGGTCTGTCCGGGGGGCACCGGACCACCGCCACCGAAGCAGCCGCAGTCGATGCTCAGCCCACGCGCGGCCGCCGAGGCGACGGCCGCGACGAACACGGCCAGCAGGACAGCCGTGGCGAGCGCGGCCGGACGGACCGCGATGCCGGCCAGCAGGAGCACTCCGAGCACCACCTCCACGAAGGGCAGTCCCCAGCCGGCCCCCGTGGCCAAGCCGTCCGGCAGCAGCTCGTACGCGCGAACCGCGGCGACCGACGCCTGCGGGTCGATGATCTTGGCTGTCCCGGCCACCAGCAGTACGGCACCGAGGACGACCCGGGCGCCTGTGGAGAGCCACGGGGTCACCGCCGAGCGACCGACAAGAGGAGCGGCGACGGCGGTCACCGGGCCTTCTCCACCAGCAGCCCGAAGTCGTGCTGCAGGTCGGCGACCGGGGTCTCCGGGGTCCACAGCACCACGCCGGAGGTGCGGTCGAAGCCGATCACCTGCGACGAGTGGCCGACCTCGTAGCCGCCGCTGGGCAGCTTCTTCATACCCTCGATGTCGACCCCGACCTGACCTGCAGCCTGCTTGATCGTGGCCAGCGGGCCGGTCAGGCCGACGAAGGTCGGGTCGAACTTGTCGAGGTACGCGCGGATCACCGCCGGCTTGTCGCGGACCGGGTCAGTCGTGACGAAGATCATCTGGATGTCGTCGCGCTGCGCCGGCTCCAGCCGTTGCAGCGCCATCGCGACCTCGGACAGCACCGTGATGCAGACGTCGGGGCACTTGGTGTAGCCGAAGAACATCAGGGTGACCGGCCGCGACGGCGAGGTGGTCAGGTTGTAGGGACGTTCCGCGGTGTCGGTGAGGGTGACGTCGGGCATCACGTAGGGCTGCGGCAACGAGGTGCCGCCGAGGTAGCCCTCAGGGTCGGCGTTGGCGTGGTCGGCCGGATGCTCGGTCGGTTGAGTACAGCCGCTGACCATCAGCAACAGCCCGACCGCCAGCAGCACGACTCGCATCGCGGTTCTGCTCACCCTGCCCCTAACCTCACGTCTGCGAGGTTAGTTCCCGCACCACACCCCGTACGCCGTCGGCGAGATCCGTCACCACGGCACGCAGGCCGCTCAGGTCATCGGGACGACCGGCGTCCTCCGCATCCAGCAGCGTGCGGACCAGTGCCGAGCCGACGATCACGGCGTCCGCGTAGCCGGCGACCTCCCCGGCCTGGGTCCCGTTGGAGACGCCCAGACCGACGCCGACCAGCGCCTCTGAGTCCACGGCCCGGATTCGGGCGACCAGGGCCGGAGCAGCCGAGGACGACTCGGCCCGGGTGCCGGTGACGCCCATCACCGAGGTGGCGTAGACCCAGCCTCGGCAGGCGGCGACGGTGTGGGCCAGCCGTTCGTCGGTGGAGGACGGCGAGACCAGGAAGATCCGGTCCAGGTCGGCCGCGTCCGAGACCTCCAGCCACTCCCCCGCTTCATCGGGGGTCAGGTCGGGCGTGATCGCGCCCGCCCCACCGGCCGCGGCCAGGTCCCGGGCGAAGCGGGCCGGCCCGTACTGCTCGATCAGGTTCCAGTACGTCATCACCACGGCCGGCGTGCCGGTACCGGCTACTGCCTCGACCGCGGCAAAGGCGTCACGAGTGCGCACCCCACGGGCGAGCGCCTTGGTGCCGGCGCGCTGGATGGTGACCCCGTCCATCATCGGGTCGCTGTAGGGCATGCCCACCTCGACCAGGTCAACGCCGGGCGTGTCCTCGTCGCCGGCAAGGGCGCGAAAGGCGGCCAGCGAGGTCGGAACGTCCGGGTAGCCGACGTGCAGGAACCCCACCAGGGCCCCGCGACCGCTGTCCCGGATCTCGGCGAAACGCTGACCCGTGTGCCCGAGCGCGTTGCTCACAGCTCCTCGCCGGCCCCGGTCGACGGGCCGGCCATATCCAGCTCGACCGGCGGCAGGGCGCCGGCCGCGTCGATCCGGAGCCCAGACTCCGAACCGGTGCCGGAAGTATCGAGGTCGAACCACTTAATCGCGGTGTCCACGTCCTTGTCGCCACGGCCGGACAGGCTGACCAGGATCAGCGGCGGCTGACCGTCGGCCCGGGCCGGCAACCGCGCACCGAGGGTGAGCGCCCCGGCCAGGGCGTGGGCGGACTCGATGGCCGGCACGATGCCCTCGGTGCGGGCCAGCAGCCGGAACGCCTCCATCGCCTCCGCATCGGTGACCGGCGCGTAGTGCGCCCGACCGGTCTCAGCCAGCCAGGAGTGCTCGGGGCCGACTCCGGGATAGTCCAGGCCGGCCGAGATCGAGTGCGAGTCCCGGGTCTGGCCGTCCTCGTCCTGGAGAACGAACGTGCGCATCCCGTGCAGCACCCCCACCGATCCGGCGGAGATCGTCGCCGCGTGCCGGCCGGTCTCCACACCGTCGCCGCCGGCCTCGAAGCCGTAGAGCCCGACCTCGGCGTCGTCGAGAAAGTCCGCGAAGATGCCCAGCGCGTTGGAGCCACCACCGACGCAGGCGGCCACCGCGTCGGGAAGCCGGCCGTAGCGGTCCAGCAGCTGAGCCCGGGCCTCGGTGCTGATCACCCGCTGGAACTCCCGGACCAGCAGCGGGAACGGATGCGGGCCGGCCACGGTGCCGATCAGGTAGTGCGTGTTGTCGACCGAGGCGACCCAGTCGCGCATCGCCTCGTTCATCGCGTCCTTGAGCGTCTGGGTGCCGGACTCGACGGCGATCACGTCGGCGCCGAGCAGCCGCATCCGGGCCACGTTGAGGGCCTGCCGCTCGGTGTCCACCTTGCCCATGTAGACGGTGCAGTCCAGCCCGAACAGCGCTGCCGCGGTGGCCGTCGCCACCCCGTGCTGGCCGGCACCGGTCTCGGCGATCACCCGGGTCTTACCCATCCGCCGGGTCAGCAGCGCCTGGCCGAGCACGTTGTTGATCTTGTGCGAGCCGGTGTGGTTCAGGTCCTCACGCTTGAGCACGATCGTCGGGCGCACCCCCGGCACCGGTCCGGTGGCGTGCTCGGCGAAGCGTCGGGCTTCGGTGACGGGTGAGGGCCGGCCGGTGTAGTCGGCCAGCAGGCCGGCCAGCTCGGCGCCGAACGACGGGTCCGCCATGGCGGCGACGAACTCACGCTCCAGCTGCTGCAGGGCGGCGTAGAGGGCTTCCGGAACGAACTTGCCGCCGAACCGGTCGAAATGGCCGCTCGCGTCCGGCAGAACACTGACCAAGAGAAACCTTCTAGGACTTGTGGAGCGCCGGGTGGGCGCCGGCGGCGACGAGGTCGGCGACCCCGAGCCGTGGATCGCGTCCGGTGACCAACGCCTCGCCCACCAGGACCACGTCGGCCCCGGCCCGGGCCAGGTCGATCACGTCGTGCGGACCGCGTACGCCGGACTCGGCCACCCGAACGATGCCGTCCGGGATCAGCGGCGCCAGCCGCGCGAAGGTCGTCGGCTCGATGGCCAAGGTGTGCAGGTCGCGGGCATTCACGCCGATGATCTTCGCCCCGGCATCGACCGCGCGCTGCACCTCCTCGGCCGTGTGCACCTCGACCAGCGGAGTCAGCCCGATCGACCGGGCCCGCTCGACCAGAGAGACCAGCTCCGGGTCGGTCAACGCGGCCACGATCAGCAGCGCCATGTCCGCGCCCGCCGCGCGCGCCTCGAAGAGCTGGTAGGCAGTCACGATGAAGTCCTTGCGGAGCACCGGCACCGACACCGCACAGCGCACCCGGACCAGGTCCTCCAGGGAGCCGGCGAACCGTCGCTCCTCGGTCAACACCGAGATCGCGGCCGCTCCCCCGGCCTCGTAGTCCTGGGCCAGCGCCGCCGGGTCGGCGATCTCGGCCAGGTTGCCCTTGCTGGGGCTGGACCGCTTGACCTCAGCGATCACCGCCACGCCGGACCCGGAGAGGGCCGGCATCGGGTTCAGCGCCGAGTCGACGTGCTGGCAACGCTCCTTGAGCCGGTCCAGCGGGACCAGTCTCTGGCGCAGCGCGAGGTCCTCCCGGACCCCAGCGATGATGTCGTCAAGTGCACCCATCGATTCGCGCGCCCGTCAGTCGGCGCCGTAGCCCATGACCTGCAACACCTTGGTTGCGATCAGACCCACGACCAGTAGTCCGACGGAGGCCCAGAACAGCGGCCAGTTCTGAATGACCACGGCGATTCCGCCGACGATGACGGCCACCATCGCAACCGTGGTGCCCACCCAGGCGGCGACGGTACGGCCATGGTGCACGTGCTTGGCCGGCTTGTCGTGGTGCACGACTTGGGCCGGCTGCTGGCCGGTGCTTGCCATGGGGTTCCTCGCTTCCGCCGGGACGACCGTCGGGGTAGATCGGCCTAACTCATTGTGTCTCGTGTTGGCATTTTCCGCACATCGGGGTCGTTCGGGCGGACGGGATCCGCCGTCGGGTCCAACCCGGCGTCCTGCGCCCGCCAGAGGTCGACCGGCTCGTCCCGAGTCTCGAACCGCTCGACCCGGGTCGGCCAGCGTCGACTCGTCACCAGGGTGATGACCCCGCCGGACGTCACCAGCACCCCGGCCACGGCGTAAGCGATCCGCCAGCGGTCAGCGTCGGCGGCCGCAGCCGTCACCCCCGCCGCAACCATGCCAATGCCGAGCAGCGCCAGCGCGCCGCCGACCACCTGACGGCCCCGGACGCGTAACGCGAGCATCAGCACGGCACCGGCCAGGCTCGCGGCGGCCAGCGCCCGGCTCAGCCCGGTGCCCTGGGCCGCGGCGACCAGCGCGAGCACCCCGCCGACTAGGAGTGTCCCGTACGCGACTGCCCGGCTCCTCATCCGCCGACCGCAGAGAAGCTCTGGGCGACCGAGATGGCTCGGACCACGGCCGCCGCCTTGTTCTGGCTCTCCTGGTCCTCGGTCGGTGGGTCGGAGTCGGCCACGATCCCGCCGCCGGCCTGGACGTAGGCCACGCCGTCGCGCAGCAGCGCCGTCCGGATGGCGATCGCCGCGTCGGCGTCGCCGGCGAAGTCGAGGTAGCCCACCACTCCCCCGTACAGGCCCCGCCGCGAAACCTCCAGGTCGTCGATGATCTCCATCGCGCGCACCTTGGGTGCCCCGGACAGGGTGCCGGCCGGGAAGGCGGCCAGCAGCACGTCGAGGGCGGAGCGGTCGTCGGCCACCCGGCCGGTCACGGTCGACTCAAGATGCATGATGTGGCTGTACCGACGGACGTCCATGAATTCCACCACCTCGACCGTGCCGGGCCGACACACCCGACCCAGGTCGTTGCGGCCGAGATCGACCAGCATGACGTGCTCCGCGCGCTCCTTGGGGTCGGCGAGCAGCTCGGTCTCCAGCGCCGCGTCCTCGGCCGGCGTCGCACCGCGCGGCTTCGACCCGGCGATCGGGTGGGTGATCGCGGTGCCGTCCTTCACCGTGACCAGGGCCTCCGGACTGGAGCCGACGATGTCGAAGCCCTCCAGCCGGAGCAGGTACATGTATGGGCTCGGGTTGGTCAGCCGGAGCACCCGGTAGACGTCGAGCGCGTCGGCGGTGGTGTCCACCTCGAACCGCTGGCTGACCACCACCTGGAAGGCCTCGCCGGCCCGGATCTCCTCCACCGCGGCCGAGACGGCGCCCTGGAACTCCTCCGACGTGCGCTGTCGCCGGATCGGGGCGAGTCCGTCGAACCGGGCCGAGACCACGGCGGACGGGGTCGGCTCGGCCAGCCGCGCAGTCATCGCCTCGACCCGGACGACGGCGTCGGCGTAGGCCTCGTCGACCCGATCGTTGCTGCCGTCGTAGTTGATCGCGTTGGCGACCAGCCACACCTCGCCGGCGTGATGGTCGAGCACCGCCAGGTCGGAGGCCAGCAGGAAGGTGAGCTCAGGGACCTTCAGGTCGTCGGGGTTGCTGTCGGGCAGCCGCTCGACCCGGCGCACGGCGTCGTAGCTGAGATAGCCGACCAGACCCGAGGTGAACGGCGGCAGGCCCTCCGCCCGCGGGGTGTGCAGCCGACGCAGGGTCTCTCGCACCGCCTGAACCGGGTCGCCACCATCCGGCAGGCCGACCGGCGTATGCCCACTCCAGGCCGCCTCGCCGTCCCGCTCGGTGAGCGTCGCGGCGGCCTGGACACCGATGAAGGAGTAGCGCGACCAGACGCCCTGCTCCGCCGACTCGAGCAGGTAGCTGCCGGACCGGTTCTGGGCCAGCTTGGCGTAGAGCCCGATCGCGGTCTCGGCGTCGGCCAGCAGGCGGCGGTAGACACTGATCACGCGACGGGTTCGGGCCTGCTCCCGGAACTCGGCCAGGCTGGGACGGATCTCGCTCATCGGTCGCCCTCCGGCTGGCCGGTCTCTGCCGGTAGCGAGCGGGCATCGAAGCAGGTGCGGTCGCCGGTGTGGCAGGCCGGGCCCTCCTGGACCACGGTGACCAGCAGCGTGTCGCCGTCGCAGTCCAGCCGCACTCCGCGGACCCACTGCCGATGTCCGCTGGACTCGCCCTTGGTCCAGTAGGTATTGCGGCTACGGGAGAAGAACGTGGTCCGACCCGTGGTCAACGTGCGGTGCAGCGCAACGTCGTCCATCCAGCCGAGCATCAGCACTGTGCCGCTCGACTCCTCCTGGATGATCGCCGGCACCAGACCGGCGGCGTCGCGCTTGAGCAGGCCCGCGATCTCGGGAGCCAGGGTCTGCTCGGCAGGGGGTGCGTCGGTCACCGCCCTATTCTCGCCGATACATCGCACTACTATGAGCGCTCATGACCTTTGCCCAGTCGGAGCGCGCGGATCTCTGCGACCTGTTCGACCGGCTGGGATCGGAGGCCCCGACGCTGTGCCAGGGCTGGGACACCCACGACCTGGCGACCCATCTGTGGATCCGGGAGAACGACCCGCTCGGGGCCAGCGGCATCTCGGTCAAGCCTCTGTCGGGGCTCAACGAACGGCGGATGGCCGAGGTACGGCAGCGCTGGCCGTTCCCCGACCTGGTCGAGCGGATCCGCAACGGACCGGCCCGCTTCTCGATCTTCGCGATCCCCGGGGTCGACGAGGGTGCCAACACCACCGAGTTCTTCGTCCACCATGAGGACGTCCGCCGGGCCGGCGACGAGCCGATGACTGCCCGGGACCTCGGTCCCGAGGTCGAGGAGTGGATGTGGCGGCGCCTCAAGCTGCTGGGCCGCGCCTGGTTCCGCCGGGTGTCCGTCGGGGTGGTCCTGGAGCGGCTGGGCTCGGCCGATGCCGACGGCCAGCCGGAGACGATCCGGGCGGCCGGGGGCAGCTCCATCGTCACCCTGGTCGGTCAGCCGAGTGAGCTGATGCTGTACGCCCACGGGCGGCGGTCGGTCGCGGAGATCAAGCTGGTCGGCGAGCCCGAGACGATCGAGACCTTCAACGCGGCCGATCTCGACGTCTGACCGCCGTCTCTTGGCCGGTTCGGTCAGACTGGGCCCGTGACGAGGGCAGTTACCTTTCGACTCCTGATCGGCGCCGCGGGCGTTGCCCTCCTGCTGACCGGCTGCACCGGGTCCCAGAGCGAGCCGAGCGCGGAGACGCATACGGCCGGGTCAAGTCCCTCGAGCGCGCCACCGAGTCCCGCCTCGACCTCCGCGTCGGCCACGCCCGCGCCGACGCGCCGCGACCAGCCCGAGGCCACCGAGCTGCTGGACGGGCTGACCACGCCCTGGGGCATGGTCGCGTTGAAGAACGGCAGCCTGCTGGTCAGTGAGCGGGATACCAAGCAGATCCTGCTGGTGAACGGGAACGCGAAGGACACGCTGCGGACGATCGACGAGGCGCAGCCCTCCGGCGAGGGCGGCCTGCTCGGGCTGGCCGTCACTCCGGACGAGCGCCAGGTGTTCGCGTACTACAGCGCGGCGGAGGACAACCGAATCGTGGCGATGAGCTTCGACGGCCGGACCCTGGGCGAGCCGCGGGTGATCTTGGACGGCATTCCGAAGGGCCAGATCCACAACGGCGGCCGCATGGTGGTCGGCCCGGACGGTCTGCTCTACGTCGGCACCGGCGACTCTGCCGAGTCGCAGCTGGCCCAGGACCGGGAGTCGCTCGGCGGCAAGATCCTGCGGATCACGCCGGACGGCAAGCCGGCGCCGGACAACCCGTTCGGGAACGAGGTGTTCAGCATGGGGCACCGGAACGTGCAGGGCCTGGCCTTCGACGAGCAGGCCCGCCTGTGGGCGTGCGAGTTCGGCAGCCAGGAGTGGGACGAGCTGAATCTGATCGGGGCGGGCAACAACTACGGCTGGCCACTGGTCGAGGGGTCCGGCGAGGGCGACGGTCTGACCAACCCCAAGGTGGTCTGGGAGACCGACGAGGCGTCGCCGTCGGGCCTGGCGTACTGGCAGGGTGGGCTGTGGATGGCCGGCCTCCGCGGCGAGCGGCTCTGGGAGATCCCGGTCGACGGCACCAACACCGGCGACCCGGTCCCCCACTTCGAGGGGGAATACGGGCGGCTGCGCACGGTAATCGTCTCCAGCGATGGACAGAGCCTGCTGCTGACGGGGTCGAACACCGACGGCCGCGGCGACGTGCAGAGCGGCGACGACCGGCTGCTGCAGGTGCGCCGATGATCAAGGTCGTGGTCGGCGCGCTGATCGCCCTGCTCGGCCTGCTGTTCGCCGGCCAGGGCCTGAACCTGATCCCCGGCAGTTCAATGACCGGCGACCTGACCTGGTTCTGGGTCGGACTGGTGCTGGTCGTGATCGGGGTCGTGCTGGTGGTCGCTGGGCTGCGTCGCGGGCCCGCCGCCCGGCCGTGACTTGGCGCCCGCACCGTCGCCCGACGAGGTCTAGCCGGTCCAGCCCTCGTTCGGGTCGCCCGAGCCGCCGAGGGCGGCGGCGTAGTCGGGCAGCTGCTGCAGGGCCCACCTGTTCCCGTCGGGGTCGGCGAAGAAGACGAAGGACCCCCAGGGCTGGACATCCACCTCACTGACGCCGGTCAGCCCGCGGCTGACCAGCTCGGCCCGCGCCGCGTGGATGTCGGCGACCACGATCTGCAGCCCGTCCAGCGAGCCCGGGGCCATCGACGTCAGACCCTTCCCGATGCAGATCGAGCATGCGGAGCCGGGCGGGGTCAGCTGGACGAAGCGCACCTCGTCGCTCACGGCCTGGTCGATGTCCAGACCGAAGCCGGCCTGCTCGACGTAGAAGTCCCTGGCCCGGTCGACGTCGCTCACCGGCACCGCTACCAGCTCGAGTTTGAAGTCCATGGCCAGCAACCTAACGGCCGCGCCTGACAGTGAGACACCCGGCGTAACAGCCGCCGTAACAGGCCGAAACTACGCTGAGCAGGCGATGAGTTCGAACCTGACGCTCGGTGCCGAGGAAGAGCTGCACCTGATCGACCTGCAGAGCAGGAAGCTTGTCCCGCGCGCGCCCCAGATTCTCGCCCGGCTGCCGGAGGTGGGCTACTCCGCCGAGATCCAGCGCAGCACGGTCGAGACCAATACCGAGGTGGTCGACTCCCTCGCCGGCCTGCGGGCCGAGCTGCTCCGGCTCCGCCGGGGCATCGTCGAGGTCGCCGCCCCCGAGCAGATCGGGATCGCCGCGGTGGGCACCGCACCCAGCTCGGCCTTCGCCGACTTCGAGCTGACCGCCACCGGCCGCTACGGCCGGATGCAGGAGCAGTACCGGCTGCTGGTCGACGAGCAGCTGATCTGCGGCCTGCAGATCCACGTCGGAGTGCCCGACCGGGACCTGGCCGTCGAGATCATGCAGCGGATCGCGCGCGACCTGCCGGTGCTGCTGGCCCTGTCAGCCAGCTCGCCGTTCTGGAACGAGCAGGACAGCGGCTACGCCAGCATGCGCTCGATGGTCTGGCAGCGCTGGCCGACCGCCGGGGCGACCGGTCGGCTCGGCTCAGCCGCGGAGTACGAGGAGATGATCGCCGACCTGATCCGCACCGGCGTGATCGCCGACAGCAAGATGGCCTACTTCGACGTCCGCCCCTCGGCCCATGCGCCGACCCTCGAGCTGCGCACCTGCGATGCCTGCCCGCTGGTCGACGACGCCATCTTGGTCGCCGGCCTGTTCCGCGCCACCGTCCTCGCCGCCCGGCAGAGCATCGAGGCGGACGAGCCCTTCGACCCGGTACCGCCGCCTGTCCATCGGGCGGCGATCTGGCGGGCCGCCCGCAGCGGGCTGGCCGGCGTGCTGCTCGACGACAGCCGGCACCCCGAACCGTTGCCCGCGGCCGAGGCGGTCGACCGGCTGGTCAACCGGCTCCGGCCGCAGCTGAGCGAGCTGGGCGACTGGGACGAGGTCAGCGATCTCGCCTCCGGCACGGTGGCGCGGGGCAACTCGGCCGACCGGCAACGCGCGGCGTACGCGGAGCGGGGCCGGCTGCACGACGTGGTCGACCTGGTGGTCCGCGAGACCCACGGGCCGGCGGGTGGACCGGAGCCCGCCATCCCGGCCCTGCGGCACTACCGCTACCGGGCCGGCGACGAGGCGGTCGGGCCCACCCACCGGCCCCGCCCCGTCTACGGCGACCTGGTCGGCTTCTTCCGCGAGCTGTCGAGCGAGGACCTGGCGGAGCGCAAGACGGCTCGCGACCAGTGGGTGGCCGCGACCGGGCTGAACTTCGGGGTCGGCGGCGAGATGCGCCGGTTCTCCGTCGACCTGATGCCGCGGGTGATCAGCCCGCACGAGTGGCACCGCCTGGGTGTCGGACTCATTCAGCGGGCCCGGGCGATCGAGATGTTCCTGGCCGACGTCTACGGCCCCCAGCGGATACTGACCGACAAGGTGCTCAGCCGGGAGCTGGTCGAGCAGTCCCCCGGCTGGCGGCCGGAGGCCACCTCACTGCCCCCGAGCACGGTCCGTGCTCCGGTGATGGGCTTCGACCTGGTCCGCAACGAGTTCGGCGGGTGGCGGGTGCTGGAGGACAACGTGCGCAACCCCAGCGGGGCGGCGTACGCGATCGCCATCCGCGACCTGATGGACCAGGTGCTGCCGGACCTGCCGCGGCCGAACGGCCTGCTGGACCCGGCCACCGCCCTGCGGGACTTGCGCGCGTGCCTGCTCGCCCATGCCCGACCGGACGCGACCGCGGCCCTGCTGTCCAGCGGCCCGGACAGCTCGGCCTGGTTCGAGCACCGGCTGCTGGCCGAGCGGGGCGGGTTGCGGCTGGTGGTGGCCGACGACCTCGAGGTGGGCGACCACGGGGTCCGGCACCGGGAGTCGGGCGACCGGCTGGATGCCCTCTACCTGCGTCTCGATGTCGAGCTGGTCGACCTCACGACGACCGCTGGACACCCCATCGGCGCCGAGATCTTCAGCGTGGCCCGGGCCGGCGAGGTGGTCCTGGCCAACGCCCCGGGCAACGGGGTTGCCGACGACAAGGCGATGTACTGCAACGTCCCCGAGCTGATCGGCTACTACCTGGAACAGAGCCCGGAGCTGGAGTCGGTGCCCACCTACCGGACCAGTGACGCGGCCGAGGCCCGGATCGTGCTGGACCGGGTCGGCGAGCTGGTCAGCAAGCCGGTGGACGGCCACGGCGGCATCGGGGTGCTGATCGGGCCAGACGCCACCGCCGCCGAGGTCGCCGAACGGCGCGCGGCCATCGCGGCGAACCCGGCGGGCTGGGTGGCCCAGGAGGTCGTCGCCCTGTCCTCACACCCCACCCTGGACGGCAGCCGGCTGCAGCCCCGGCACGTCGACCTGCGGGCGTTCGTCTACGTACGCGGCACCGGTGCGGAGGACTGTACGCTGGCCGACCTGGCCCTGACCCGGGTGGCGCCGGACGGCAGCCTGGTGGTCAACTCGTCACGCGGCGGCGGGGCCAAGGACACCTGGATCATCTCCGATCCCGGCGCTGTGCCCAGCCCGGCCGACGCATTGGAGGACGACGACTGATGTGTGGCCTGGCCGGTGAGATCCGGTTCGACGGCGGGTACGCGGACGTTCCGGCCTGCGACCGGATCGTCAGCCGCCTCGCCACCCGCGGACCGGACGGCGAGGGGGTGTGGGCCCGGGGACCGGTGGCGTTCGGGCACCGTCGGTTGTCAATCATCGACCTGTCCGCCGCCGGCTCCCAGCCGATGGTCGACAGTCCCCTTGGCCTGACCGTGGTGTTCAACGGATGCATCTACAACTACCAGGACCTACGGGCCGAGCTCGAGGGTCACGGCTACACGTTCTTCTCCACCTCCGACACCGAGGTGATCGGCAAGGCGTACGCCCAGTGGGGCATCGACTGCGTCCAGCACTTCTTCGGGATGTTCGCCTTCGCCGTCATCGAGCACGCCACCGGCCGGCTGGTCCTCGGCCGGGACCGGCTCGGCATCAAGCCGCTCTACCTGGACCAGACCCCCCAACGGCTGCGGTTCGCCTCCACGCTGCCCGCCCTGCTGGCCGGCGGCGGTACCGACACCTCGATCGACCTCACCGCGCTCGCGTACTACATGACGTTCCACAGTGTGGTGCCGCCACCGCGGACAATCCTCAACGGCATCCGCAAGCTGCCGCCGGCCACCGTCCGCGTCGTCGAGGCGGACGGCCGGCACAGTGACCACGTCTACTGGCAACCGGAGTTCAGCCGCGACCCCGACCGCGCGGACTGGACCGCCCAGGACTGGCAGGACGCGCTGCTGGACCGGCTACGGGTCGCGGTGGACCGTCGGATGGTCGCCGACGTGCCGGTCGGCGTGCTGCTCTCCGGTGGCATCGACTCCTCGCTGGTGGTCGCCCTGCTGGCCGAGGCCGGGCAGACCGGGCTCGCCACCTTCAGCATCGGCTTCGACTCCGCGGGCGGCGAGTCGGGGGACGAGTTCGTCTACAGCTCACTGGTGGCCGAGCGGTTCGGCACCGACCACCACCAGATCCGGATCGACAGCCGTCGCTTGCTGCCGGGCATCGACGCGGCTATCGCGGCGATGAGCGAGCCTATGGTGAGCCACGACTGCGTTGCCTTCTACCTGCTCAGCCAGGACGTCTCGGCCAGTGTCAAGGTGGTGCAGTCCGGCCAGGGCGCGGACGAGGTCCTGGGCGGCTACGACTGGTACCCGCCGCTGGCCGGGGTACCCCGGGACGGGGCGGCCGAGGCGTACGCCGGCGTGTTCTTCGACCGTCGGTGGCCGGAGATGAGCTCGCTGCTGGAGCCGAGCTGGCTGGTCGACCACGACGCCCCGAGCCGCTACATCGCCGACCGGTTCGGCCGGCCCGGCGCGGAGACCGCGGTGGACGCGGCGCTGCGCAACGACACCCTGGTGATGCTGGTCGACGACCCGGTCAAGCGGGTCGACAACATGACCATGGCCTGGGGGCTGGAGGCGCGGGTGCCGTTCCTCGACCACGAGGTGGTCGAGCTCGCCGGCCGGATCCCGCCGGAGCTCAAGCTCGCCGACGGCGGCAAGGGCGTGCTCAAGCGGGCCAGCCGCGGCGTGGTGCCGGACGAAGTGATCGACCGGACCAAGGGCTACTTCCCGGTCCCGGCCATCCGACAGCTCGAGGGGCCGTACCTGGACCGGGTGCAGGAGGCGCTGACCGACCCGGCCGCGCACCGCCGCGGCTTGTTCCGCTCCGAGGCCGTACGCGGTCTGCTCGCCGACCCGAACGCCACCCGGACCACCCTGGGATCGAACGCGCTCTGGCAGCTGGCCCTGTTGGAGATGTGGCTGCAGACGCATGACATCAGCTGAGGTGGCGGAGACCAGCGTCGAAGCGCTGGTGTCCGCGTGGGGCAGCTGGGGGCCGACGCTGTCCCCGGACTGCCGCTCGGTGGCCTTTGTCAGCGACCGCAGCGGGGTACCACAGCTCTGGGTGCAGGATCTGCCGGCCGCGGGGGAGGAACCGGCACCGGCGATCATGATCCCGCTCACCGACGACCCGACGCTGGCGGTGACCTGGTCGGCCGACGGCGCCTGGCTCGCCGCCACCGTAGCTACCGGCGGCGGGGTGAAGACGCAGGTGTGGGTGGTCCGGCCGGACGCTCGGGACGCCCGGCGGCTGGCCGGCGGCCCGGACCAGCACGCCGAGCTGGGGCCGTGGACGCGCAGCGGGCACCGCGTCGTGGTCACTATCCGGGGGACCGAACTGGACGAGCCCACCGTCGCCCATCTGTGCGACCCCGCGACCGGCCATCTCACGCCGCTGGCGACCGGCGAGCTGATCAGCGTGCTGGACCTGTCCGTGGACGAGAGCTACGTGATCGTCCAGGACGGACCGCGGGGGCAGCAGTTCTGTGTCCTGGTGGACCGGGTCGCCGACGAGGACCACCCCCTGCTCCCCTACCCCGCCCTCGGCTCGACGGAGCGGGCGATCATCCGGCCGGCGCCCGACGGGAACGGACTGGTGGCCTACCTGGCCTCCGACGCCGCCCTGCCCCGCCGCCAGCTCATCGCCATCCCGCTCGGTCCGGCCGGCTGGCGTGGCGACTCGGGCGTCCTGGCGCCGCGCGAGGACGCCGAGCTGGAGGGTCTGGACGCCGACGACGCCGGCCACCTGCTGCTGCTGGTCTGGAACACCGCGGGCGGCGGCAGCGAGGTCGCGCTGCTGGACACCCGGACCGGCACCACGCGGAGCCCTGAGAACCTGGGCGGCGTGGTGACCGGGGCGCTGCTCAGCCGCGACGGCAGCACCGCGGTGATGAGCGTAGAGGGGCCGCTCCGTCCCCGTGAGCTGATGAGCCTCGATACGGTGAGCCTGGTCTGGAGCCGGGTCACCGACGGCCCCGAAGTACCGTCGGCCGGCCTGGTCCGACCAACATGTGAGTTCTTCCGGGGACGAGACGGGCTGCCGCTGACCGGCTGGCTCTACCGGCCGGCCGGCGCGTTCGGGCCGGGACCGGCGATGCTCAGCCTGCACGGCGGACCGGAGGGACAGGAACGCCCCACGTTCTCTCCCCAGCACCAGGCGATGGTCGCCGCCGGCATCACCGTCTTCGCCCCCAACATCCGCGGCTCGTCCGGCTTCGGTCGGGCCTTCGTGCACCTCGACGACGGCCATGGCCGCCGCGACGCCTTCGACGACGTACTGGCCAGCCGGGACTTCCTGGTCGGGCTGGGGATCGCCGACCCAGAGCGGGTCGCGGTGACGGGCCGCTCCTACGGCGGCTACCTGACCCTGGCCACCCTGGCCTTCTCACCCGGCCTGTTCGCCGCCGGGGTGGACATCTGCGGCATGTCCGACCTGCACACCTTCTACCGCGACACCGAGCCGTGGATCGCCGCCGCGGCGTACACCAAGTACGGTCACCCGGAGGAGGACTACGTGCTGCTGGAAGCCATTTCGCCGCTGCGGGCGGCGGACAACATCGACGTGCCGCTGCTGGTCGTGCATGGTGAGCTGGACACCAACGTCCCGATCGGCGAGGCGCAGCAGATCGTCGCGGCGCTACGGGCGTTGGACCGGCCGGTGGAATACCTGGAGCTGGCCGGAGAGGGCCACGAGTACCGCCGGGAAGACTCCCGGCGGAGGTTGATCGAACGGGTCCGCGACTTCCTGCTGACCCATGTCTGACCGGGTCCGCGCCGCCGTCCTGGTGGCGCCGGGACGCTACGAGGTCCAGGAGTTCCCCCGGCCCGCACTGCCCGACGGCACCGCCCTGGTCCGGATGGAGATGTCCGGCATCTGCGGGACGGACAAGCACACGTACGCCGGGGAGACCAAGCAGTACGCCGGCACGCCGGCCGAGACCGACACCCCGTTCCCGATCATCCAGGGCCACGAGAACGTGGGCGTGATCGAGGAGATCACGCCGACGGCGGCGGAGCGGCTGGAGTTCTACGGCCAGCCGCTGGCCGTCGGCGACCGGGTGACCCACTGCCCGGATGTGGTCTGCGGGCGCTGCTACTCCTGCACTCACGTCCAGGGCTACGTCTGGTGCGACCGGTCACAGTGCTACGGCAACTCCTTCACCAGCGCCGCAGCGCCACACCTGCTCGGCGGCTGGGCGGAGTACCTCTACCTGCGGCCCGACACGTTCGTCTACAAAGTGCCGGACGGGCTGTCGCCCCGGATGGCGGTGCTGGCCGAGCTGATGGCCTGCACGGCGAGCCTGGACAAGCTCAAGGAGTTCAGCTCGTACGCCCTCGAAGGGTTCAACTCCGGGGACACCGTGATGGTCATCGGCGCCGGACCGCTCGGCCTGCTGCACGTGGCCAAGGCGGACATGATGGGGGCCGGGCGGATCATCGCCAGCGACCTGAGCGCGTACCGGTTGGACTGGGCCCGGCGGTGCGGCGCCGACGAGACGCTCGACGTGTCCGCGACCTCCAGCGCCGAGCGGATCGAGCGGGTCCGGGAGCTGACCGCCGGACGCGGTGCCGATGTCGTGCTGCACATGGCCAACACGCCCGCGTCCTTCGTCGAGGGCATCGAGATGCTCAAGCGCGGCGGGATGATGCTCGAGATGGGCAACTTCGCCGACACCGGTGAGATCTCCCTCAACGTGCACCGCCACGTGTGCAGCAGGAACATCCGGCTGATCGGCCTGACCAACCACCCGAGCACCGGATACGGCCCGGCGCTCCGGCTGCTGGAGCGCCACGCCGACCGCTACCCGTTCGCCGAGATGGTCAGCCACGAGTTCGGTCTGGCCGACGCCGAGACCGCGATGCGAACCAGCATGAGCGCCGACAGCATGAAGGTTGCGATCGTGCCGGGTCTCGGCTGATTGCATGGCCAGCCGTCCCCGCTCGACGCTGCTGACCTGGACCGCCCTCGTCCCGGTGCTCGCAGCACTGCTGCTCGTCCTCACCTGGGGCCGCAGCATCGGCACCGTCGTGGTGGTCCTCGTCGCGCTGGCGCTGGCCGCATCGGTGCTGGCCGCCGTGCACCACGCCGAGGTGGTCGCCCACCGGGTCGGCGAGCCGTTCGGCTCTCTGGTGCTGGCCATCGCGGTCACGGTGATCGAGGTCGGCCTGATCATCACCCTGATGATCTCCGGCGGGTCCGGCGCGGCAACGCTGGCCCGGGACACCGTGTTCGCCGCGGTGATGATCACCCTCAACGGGATCGTCGGGCTGGTACTGCTGATCGGAGCCCTCCGGTACAACATTCCTCGCTTCAACGCCGAAGGCACCGGCACGGCGCTGGCCACCGTGGCCGCGCTGGCCACCCTCACCCTGGTGCTGCCGACCTTCACCACGAGCCGGCCCGGGCCGGAGTTCTCCCCGCCTCAGCTGGCGTTCGCCGCCATCGCCTCGCTGATCATCTACGGCGTGTTCGTGTTCACCCAGACGGGCCGGCACCGGGACTTCTTCCTGCCGGTCACCTCGGACGGAACCGTGGTGGCCGAGGAGGAGCACGCCGACCCGCCGACCACCCGCGACGCGATGTTCAGCCTGGCCCTGCTGGTGGTCGCGCTGGTGGCGGTGGTCGGGCTGGCCAAGATCGAGTCACCCGCGATCGAGGCCGGTGTCGAGGCGGTCGGCTACCCCCAGTCGTTCGTCGGGGTGGTGATCGCGCTGCTGGTGCTGCTGCCCGAGACCCTCGCAGCGTCCCGCGCCGCCCGACGCGACCGGGTGCAGACCGGTTTCAACCTGGCCATCGGTTCGGCGATGGCCAGCATCGGGCTGACCATCCCGGCGATCGCGGTGGCCTCGATCTGGCTCGACGGTCCGCTGGTGTTGGGCCTGAGCTCAAGCCAGATCGTGCTGCTCGCAGTCACCTTCGTGGTGGCCATCCTCACCGTGGTCCCCGGCCGGGCTACCCGCCAGGAGGGCGTGATCCACCTGGTTCTGCTGGCCGCCTTCTTGTTCCTGGCCGTCAACCCATAGCGACCGCCGCAGCGATCAGAGCGACCAGCGGCGGCCCGCTCTGCCCGATGGCACCGCCGATGCCGGCGCCCTTCTCCCGGCCGAGCGCAAGCCGGTCCGCCAGCAGCAGCACCAGGCCGCTGAGGAACGTGAAGACGAGCAGGTAGAGCACGAGCGTCCGGCCGGCCGTGACGTAGCCTGCCATCCAGGCGACGACGCCGCCGACCAGGCCGAGCCCGACGAACAGGTTGTAGAAGCCCACCCCGAAGGCCCACAGCCGAATGGCCGGGACGTCGGTGGTGGGAACGCCGAAGACGCCCTGGTGTATGCGCGGACGAGTGATCAGGAATGCTTCCAAGGCGAACACCACAATGTGAACCACCGCCGTGATCAGGGCGAAAACCCAGACGACGACGGTCATCGCGCTCCCGCCTCGCTCGTGCTTGGCTCGAACCCGAGCACAGTGACGTCGTGGCGGGACAGCACCGCCGAGAGTTCGCCCATGGCCTCCTCGAGCGGTCGGTCCCGTGGCACTGAGGCGTCCAGGTCCGCCTGGAACCGCCCCATGGCGTCGGTCAGGCTGACCGCGAGAAACCTCGTGGACGGACTGAGCACGGTGAACGTGTGCAGGGCGTTCGGCGGGATGGTGACCGAGGCGCCGGGCGTTAGGTCGTAGCCTTCGTCCTCGACCTGGACCAGCATCCGACCCTGGAGCATGTAGTAGGCCTTCGGCCAGTTCGTCCGGTGCAGCGGCGTCGCCGGCCCGCGCGGGGCGTCGACCTCGAACACCTCGTAAGCGCCGCCGGTGTGGGCAGCGTCGATCTTCACGGTGAGCACCGCGTCCGGGGCATTCAGCTCGATCCCTTCGCCCGCTGCGGTGTACTGGACCTGTTCCGTCATGGCAGTGACGCTAGGGACGCGCTATGCCAGGGTCGATCCCAGAATTCTGGGAATCCCACAGCGACGGCAGCGGTCCATACTGGTCGTATGTGGGAGGACCGGGCCCACCGCGCCCGGCGCGACATCGCCGACCTTGCCGCGTCCGGGCTCGGAGTGAGCGAGCTGCACACCGCCGCCATCGGCGTCGTCGCCCGTCATGTCGGCACCGACCTCACCTGCTGGGCCACTCTCGACCCGGAAACCCTGGTGATCAGCACCATGACCAACGGCAAGGACCGGATCCCACCGGAGTACGAGCCCCGGCTGGCCGAGTCGGAGTACGTCCCGGACCAGCCGCATAGCTTCGCCGGACTGGCCCGGCGGGGGTCCACGGTGGCCAAGCTCTCCGACCTGCCGGAATCGGACCGCCAGCGCAGTACCCGGCTCCAGAACGTCTGGCGCCCGCTCGGGGTCGAGCAGGAGCTGCGCCTCATGTTCCTGGCGGACGGCGCCTGTTGGGGCGCCGCCGGTATGGTCCGGTCCGGCGCGGACTTCACCGATCGGGAGACCGACTACCTGACCGCGCTGGCTCCGGCGATCGCCACGGCCACCCGGTTGGCGGTGCGGTCGGAGGCGCAAGCCCGTTCGGAAGACGTGCGGCCGGCGATCGTCGTGGTAGGAGCCGATGGCACGCAGCGTTCGGGTACCCCGGCCGCACAGGAGTGGCGGGACCGGATGGACGATATCGCCCCCGGCCGGTTCAACCTGATGATGAACGTCATGGCGACCGGCGCCCGCGCCTCCGCCTCCGGCGGGTTCTCCGCGCGGTTGCGCGACGCCCACGGTTCCTGGGCCGCGCTGACGGCGAGTCCGCTGGTCGGCTCCGGGGAGGACGAGGTGGCCGTCGTCATCGAGCCGGTCAGCGGTGACCAGCTCGTCAGACTGCTGCTGACGGCCTACGGACTGTCGCCCCGGGAGCGGGACATCTGCCACGAGGTGATGGCCGGGCACTCAACGGCCGACATCGCGGGCCGCCTGTTCATCTCGGTCAACACGGTGCAGGACCACCTCAAGTCGGTCTTCGCCAAGGTGGCAGTCCGCAGCCGCGGTGAGCTGGTGGCCCGGCTCAGGCCAGCCGGCTGAGGATGAGCTCGCGGACCCGGCCGGCGTCGGCCTGACCGCGCATCGCCTTCATCACCGCGCCGATCAGGGCGCCGGCCGCCTGGACCTTGCCGGACCGGATCTTGTCGACGACGTCGGGGTTGGCTGCGATGGCCGCGTCGACCGCCTGGGCCAGGGTGCCCTCGTCGGAGACCAAGGTCAACCCGCGGGCGGCGACGACCTCGGCCGGCGATCCCTCCCCGGCCAGTACCCCGTCGAAGACCTGTCGGGCCAGCTTGTCGTTGATGGTCCCGGCGTCGACCAGGGCCTGGATCTCGGCCACCTGGGCCGGGCTGATCCCGGCCGCCTCCAGCTCCACCCCGATCTCGTTGGCCCGCCGGGAGACCTCGGTCAGCCACCACTTGCGGGCGGCCTGGGGCGAGGCGCCGGCGGCGACCGTTGCCTCGATCAGGTCCAGCGCGCCGGCGTTGACCACGTCCCGCAGCTCCAGGTCGGTGAAGCCCCAGTCCGCGCTGAGCCGCTTCAGGCGCACGCCTGGGGCCTCGGGGAGCGTCTGCCGCAGCTGTTCGACCCATTCCCGGGTCGGGGCGATCGGCACCAGGTCCGGTTCGGGAAAGTAGCGGTAGTCCTCCGCGCCCTCCTTGCTGCGCCCCGCCGTGGTCTCCCCCGTGTCCTCATGCCAGTGCCGGGTCTCCTGGGTGATCCGGGCCCCGCCGTCCAGTACCGCGGCCTGGCGGGTGATCTCGTAGCGGACAGCGCGCTCCACGCTGCGCAGCGAGTTGACGTTCTTGGTCTCGGTCCGGGTGCCCAACGGCGCGTCTGGGCTCGGCCGCAGCGAGACGTTGGCGTCGCAGCGGAGCGATCCCTGCTCCATCCGGACGTCGGACACGCCCAGCGCCCGGAGCAGGTCGCGCAGCATCCCGACGTACGCCCGCGCCACCTCCGGCGCCTTGGCCCCGGTGCCCTCGATCGGCTTGGTCACGATCTCGATCAGCGGCACGCCGGACCGGTTGTAGTCCAGCAGCGAGTGGTCGGCGCCGTGGATCCGGCCGGTGGCACCGCCGACGTGCAGCGACTTGCCGGTGTCCTCCTCCATGTGCGCCCGCTCGATGCCGATCCGGTAGGTCTCGCCGCCGACCTCGACCTCGGTCCACCCGTCGTAGGCGATCGGCTCGTCGTACTGGGAGATCTGGAAGTTCTTCGGCATGTCCGGGTAGAAGTAGTTCTTCCGGGCGAACCGGCACCATTCCGCGATCGAGCAGTTCAGCGCCAGCCCGATCCGGATGGCCGACTCGATGGCCTTGGCGTTGACCACCGGCAGCGAGCCGGGCAGGCCGAGGCACACCGGGCAGACCTGCGTGTTCGGGTCCGCACCGAACGCCGTCGAGCAGCCGCAGAACATCTTCGAAGCGGTGTTCAGCTCGACGTGCACCTCGAGCCCGAGGACCGGGTCGTAGCCGGCGAGCGCCTGTTCGTAGGGCATGACAGATGTGCCCTGAGCCTGTCGAAGGGTCATCGGGCCACCGCCGGCTCCGGGATCCGGTCCAGGAGCGGCCCGCCCCAGGTTGTCTCAAGGGCCCGCTCCAGCGCGGCGCCGACCCGGTAGAGCCGGTCGTCGGCCAGCGACGGGGCCATCACCTGCAGACCCACCGGCAGGCCGTCCTCGGGGGCCAGGCCCACCGGGAACGACGCGGCCGCGTTGCCGGCCAGGTTGGCCGGGATGGTGCACAGGTCGTTGTAGTACATGGCCAGCGGGTCGTCCGCCTTCTCCCCGATCCGGAACGCGGTCACCGGCGTCGCCGGCGAGACCAGGACGTCCACCTGGCCGAAGGCCCGGTCGAAGTCGCGGGCGATCAGGGTCCGCACCTTCTGCGCCTGGCCGTAGTAAGCGTCGTAGTAACCGCTGGACAGGGCGTAGGTGCCCAGGATGATCCGGCGCTTGGCCTCGTCGCCGAAACCGGCCTCCCGGGTGGCGGCCATCACCGCCTCCGCACTCGCCTCGCCGTCATCGCCCACCCGCAGCCCGTAGCGCATCGCGTCGAACCGGGCGAGGTTCGACGACACCTCACTGGGCATGATCAGGTAGTAGGCCGGCAGAGCGTAGACGAAGTGTGGGCAGGACACCTCGACGACCTCGGCGCCCAGCCCCTCGAGCACGCCGACCGCCTCGGAGAACCGCTGTTCGACGCCCGGGGCGTAGCCGTCCCCCGCGAACTCCTTCACGACGCCGATCCGCAGGCTCGCGACGTCGCCGGACCGGGCTGCGCCGACGACGTCGGGCACCGGGGCGTCGATCGAGGTGGAGTCGCACGGGTCGTGGCCGCCGATCACCGTGTGCAGCAGAGCGGCATCGAGGACGGTCCGAGCGCACGGCCCAGGAGTGTCCAGGCTGGAGGCCATGGCCACCACCCCGTAGCGGGAGGTGCCGCCATAGGTCGGCTTGACCCCAACCGTGCCGGTGACCGCGGCCGGCTGCCGGATCGAGCCGCCGGTGTCGGTGCCGATGGCGAGGGGGGCCTCGTACGCGGCCAGCGCCGCCGCCGAGCCGCCGCCGGACCCGCCCGGGATCCGGTCGGTGTCCCACGGGTTGTGGGTCGGGCCGAAGGCGGAGTTCTCGGTGGAGGAGCCCATGGCGAACTCGTCCATGTTGGTCTTGCCCAGGATCACGATGTCCGCGTCCTGCAGCCGTCTGGTGACGGTGGCGGAGTACGGGGGCACCCAGTTCTCGAGGATCTTGGAGCCGCAGGTGGTCGGGGCACCGGCGTAGGTGAAGACGTCCTTCAGAGCCAGGGGCACCCCGGCCAGCGGACCGACCGACTCTCCGGCGGCGACCTTGGCGTCGACCGCGGCGGCGGTGCTCAAGGCACGAGCCGCGTCGACGTAGAGGAAGGCGTGGATCTCGCCGTCCACCTCCGCGATCCGGTCCAGGTGGGCCTGGGTGACCTCGACCGCGCTCACCTCGCGGGCGGCGATCCGGGCGGCCAGGTCGGCCGCCGTCCCCCGGACCATGCTCCCTGAGCTTGTCGAAGGGATCATGCCTCCTCCCCGAGGATCCGCGGCACCCGGAACCGGTCCTGCTCGGCGGCAGGAGCGCCGGCCAGCACGTCGGCCAGCGGCAGGGACGGAATGACCTCGTCGGGCCGGAACACGTTGGTCAGCGGCAGTGCATGCGAGGTCGGCGGGATGTCATCGGCGGCCACGTCGGACACGTGGGCCACCGACTTCAGGATCAGGTCCAGCTGCGGGGCCAGGTGGGCCAGCTCGTCGTCGGTCAGCTCGATCCGGGCCAGCCGGGCCAGCTCGGCCACGTCCTGCGGGGTCAAAGGCACGGCGGCAAGCCTATAGTCCGGCTCGCGCCCGGTCGGGCGCTCATGCTTCTGTCTTCCAACCGCGCTCGAACGACCCCTTGTCGACAGCGCACGAATCACTCAGAGGGCCGTTCTCGCTTGGTCGTCCAGACAGAACCGCGCCGCCCTCCCTACCCGACGCTCTCCGGGTCCCTATCCGAGCGGGCGGATGACGAATCCGGTCTTCAGCTTGGGGGTGAAGAACGTCGACTTCGGCGGCATCAGCAGGCCCTCGCGTGCGGTCCGCCCGATCTCGGCCAGGCTGACCGGACGGATCAGCACCGCCGCGGCGGCCCGGCCGGTGTCAACCTCGGCCAGGGCTTCGGCCAGCCCGTGCTGGTAGGTGACCGCCAGCGGCACGTCGGCCAGCGCCGTCTCCAGCCAGGCCCCGTCCAGCGCCCGCACCCCGTCGAAGCGGCCCGGCAGCGGGTCCAGCCGCCAGGCCCCGTCCCGGCTGACCAGGACCAGGAAGCCCTCGGACCGCATAGCGGCCAACGTCTCCGGGGTGGGCCGGCCCAGCTCGGTCAGGGTGAACGAGCGAGCCAGCGCCGCGCCCAGCTCGGCCGGGGTGATGTCGGCGTAGAGCCGGTGGATGGCATCCACGCTGAGCTGCTCGGCGACCAGCTCGCTCACGAAGGCCAGGGTCTGCTCAGCTGGTGTCGCTCGGTCACCGGTCGCCACGCGCACGTCGTCGCGGTGGGTCCGGCTGATGCTGTAGCGATGGTGGCCGTCGGCGATCAGCACGTCGTCGGACTCCAGCACCTTCTGGATCTCGGCGATCCGATGGACGTCGGTGACCCGCTCCACCACGTGCTCGACCGGCCCCGCTGGGCCTGTCGAAGGGCCGTTCTCGGTCACGGTGCCGACCGGCTCGCCGGGTTCGGCGAGCAGCGCGGTCAGACCCGAGGCCAGAGACAGCCCCCAGACCGGGGACAGGTTCGCACTCGTGGCCCGGGTCAGGTCGAGCCGGTCGGTGGACGCCTTGGGAGTGGTGCGCTCGTGCGGCAGCACCCCGCCAGCCCCCTCGTCGGTGATCTCGAGACCGCCGAGCACCCCGGCGATGTCGCGGGCGGCACCGCTGTCATCGGTGAACCGCATCCGGTAGATGGTGAACGACGGCTGGTCGTCCGCCACCAGTACCCCGTCCCGGCGCCACTCCCGCAGCAGCTCGGCCGCCCGCTCGTACCGGTCGTCGCCCCCGCGGGGCAGATCCACCCGGGTGATGTTGTGGTCCGAGCCGGCCTGCAGCGCGTCGACCTCGTCATCGGAGAGCACGTCGTAGGGCGGCGCGACCAGCGGGGCCAGGTCGTCGGCGGCGTAACGCAGGGCACGGAAGGGCAGGAACTCAGGCACGAGACCTAAGGGTTCCATGTGGATGCAATCCAGCGACACCCGTCCGCAACACGAAAGTAATTGCCATGAGAGAAGATGGTGGTGTGTTTCTGATGCGGGTCACCTTGCCGGACCGTCCTGGTTCGCTGGGGGCCGTCGCCACCGCGATGGGTGGCGTTGGGGGCGACATCAACGCCGTCGAGATCGTGGAGAAGGGTGCCGGAATCGTCGTCGACGACTTCATCGTGGACCTGCCGCCGGGCCAGCTGCCCGAGACGATCGTGACCGCCTGCCAGAGCCTGTCCGGCGTACGCGTGGAGTGGATCTCGCGCTATCCCGAGGGCGGCGGTCTGCAGTCCGACCTCGAGGCCCTGGAGCGGATGACCGCTGACCCGGTGAACGCCGCGGAGATCCTGGCCTCGCTCTGCCCGGTGGTGTTCCGGTCACACTTCGCCGCTCTGGTCCAGGTCGACGGCGGCCGCCCACGGGTCGTCTACACCACCACCCTGGCGCCCGAGCTCCCTGGGGACACGGTGGAGAACTTCTCCCCCTTCGACCGCACGCACCGCATCGACCTGCCCGCCAACTGGACCCCGGGGTGGGGCGAGACCACGGTGGTCGTGACCCCACTGACCCAGGACCGGGTGATCGCCATCGGCCGGCTCGGCGGCCCGACGTTCATGGACTCCGAGATCGCCCGCCTGCACCACCTGGCCGCCCTGGTCAAGTAGCCCAGGCGCCGTACCCCGGTCGGGTACGGTCACCCCGTGCCCGACTTCGGCTGGTCCGAGCTGGTGGCGCTGCTCACCTCGGTGGGCTTCGGCGTGGTCTCCGCGATCGTCCCGGTGGCCAACGCCGAGGCGTACGTGATCGGTTCGCAGGTGTCGGCCGTCGCCGGCCCCGTGCTGATCGCGGTCGGCGTGGGAATCGGCCAGACCTTCGGCAAGCTGGTCCTGTTTTTCAGCGTCCGGCAGGGCAAGGAGCTGCCCTTCATCCGCCACCGCCGGG
Source organism: uncultured Actinomycetota bacterium (assembly GCA_963808435.1). Taxonomy (GTDB): domain Bacteria; phylum Actinomycetota; class Actinomycetes; order Propionibacteriales; family Propionibacteriaceae; genus Microlunatus. The sequence goes on from CAWEFW010000010.1 coordinate 33,742, forward strand.
CTGAGGCGCGCCGCGAGCCGGTGAGCCGGCCGCGGGCCCGGTTCCGCGCTGCGGTCGCCCGGCTGCTGGATCTGGTCGGGCAGAAGCGCTGGGGGCTGCCGATCGTGCTGCTCGCCGCCGTGGTCGGTCTCCCACCGCTGTATGCAGTGGCCCTGCTGGCCGGCGCGACCACCATGCGCGCTATCTGGTTCGCCCTCGTGGTGTTGGCCGGGCGGGTCACCCGCTTCGTGCTGCTGGCCCTCGGGGTGGGCGGTCTGCACGACTGGATCCTCTGAACGAGGACCCGCGCCGACTACGCTGGCCCGGTGCCGAAGATCTTCTCCAACCTCAACCTGAACGGACCCACCCCGCCTCGGGTGCAGCCCGTGCTGGGCGAGTGGGGACCGGCGAACGTGCCGACCACCAAGCAGAAGCGGCGGATGCGGATCTGGGTCGGCCTGGCCCTGCTCGGCGCCATGATCGCGATCTTCCTGCTCGGCTGGTACGTCTACTACGTCATGACCGGCAGCATCGGCTTCGGCATCGGCGACAACGAGCAGTTCCTGTACGGCTGGTTCACCCGCTCCGGCTGACCGCCGCCGCGGTTGGCGGGTGCCGGGCACTTCGTCGGCGGAAATGCCCGCCAAGGCGCCAACCGTGGCCCTCTAGCCAGTCGTGGCGACCTCGGTGGCCGCCTCGGGGCCTTGCTCGAGCAGCACGGTGAAGGCCTCGGCGCCGCTGAGGATCGGGACCTTGAGCTCGACCGCCTTGTCGTACTTCGAGCCGGGTGAGTCACCCACCACCACGAACGAGGTCTTCTTCGACACCGAGCCGACGACCTTGCCGCCGCGGGAGGTGATGGCCTCGGCCGCGGTGTCCCGGGTGAACCCGTCGAGTGAGCCGGTCACCACGACCGCGATGCCGGCCAGGGTCTGCTCGCGGGTCTCCTTGGGCTCGTCGCGCATGTCGCAGCCCGCCGCCTGCCACTTGCGGATGATCTCCATGTGCCAGTCGACGGTGAACCACTCGGCGATGGACGTGGCCATGGTCGGGCCGATCCCCTCGACGGCCGCGAGCTGCTCCGGCGTTGCCGCGGCGATCGCGTCGATCGACCCGAACGTGGCGGCCAGGTCCGGCGCGGTCGACGGGCCGACGTGCCGGATGGACAAGGCCACCAGGAACTTGTCCAGCGGCCGGGTCTTCGCCTGCTCCAGGTTGGCCAGCAGCTTGGCCCCGTTGGCCGACAGGACTCCCGACTTGGTGGTGAAGAAGTCCGTGCTGAGCAGCTTGTCCTCGGTCAGCGCGAACAGATCGCCCTCGTCGGTGAGCAGCCCGGCCTCGAGCAGGGCCTGGCCGGACTGGTAGCCCAGCACCTCGATGTCCAGCGCGTTCCGGCTGGCCACGTGGAACATCCGCTCCCGGAGCTGGGCCGGGCAGGACCGGGTGCTCGGGCAGCGGAGGTCCGCATCGCCCTCCTTCTCGTACGCCAGCGCCGTCCCGCACGCCGGGCAGTGGGTGGGCATCACGAACTCCCGCTCGCTGCCGTCGCGCAGGTCCACCACCGGCCCCACAATCTCGGGGATGACGTCGCCGGCCTTGCGCAGCACCACCGTGTCGCCGATCAGCACGCCCTTGCGCTTGACCTCGCTGCCGTTGTGCAGCGTGGCCATGCCCACCGTCGAGCCGGACACCTGAACCGGCTCCATCACCCCGAACGGCGTGACCCGACCGGTCCGGCCGACGTTGACGCTGATGTCCAGCAGCTTGGTGGTGACCTCCTCGGGCGGGTACTTGTAGGCGATCGCCCAGCGCGGCGCCCGCGACGTGGACCCGAGCTGGTCCTGCACCGTCCGCTCGTCGAGCTTGACCACCACGCCGTCGATCTCGTGCTCGCTGGCGTGCCGGTGCTCGCCGAAGTGGCTGATGTAGGACCACACCTCCTCCAGCGTCGGCGCCAGCCGGCGGTGCGGGCTGACCGGAAGGCCCCAGCGCTCGAGCGCGTCGTACGCGTCGGAGAGCCGGTCGGCCGTGAACCCGTCCAGCACCCCCAGCCCGTGGCTGACAAAGCCCAGGTTGCGCGACGCTGTCACCCGCGGGTCCTTCTGCCGCAGCGATCCGGCGGCCGCGTTGCGCGGGTTGGCGAACGGCGCCTTGCCCTCGGCGACCAGAGCCTCGTTGAGCGCGGTGAACTCGGCGACGGCGAAGTAGACCTCGCCCCGAACCTCCAGCACCCGAGGGACGTCGCCGCCGCGCAGCCGCTCCGGGATCACGGTGATCGTGCGGACGTTGGCGGTGACGTCCTCACCGACCCGGCCGTCGCCCCGGGTGGCCGCCCGGATCAGCCGGCCCTGCTCGTAGACCAGGTCCAGCGCCAGCCCGTCCACCTTCAGCTCGCACAGGTAGCCGGACTGGAGGACCCGCTTCTCCCCCAGCTCGCGGACCGCTCGGGTGGCCCACCGGTCCAGCTCCTCGCGGCTGAACACGTTGTCCAGGCTCATCAGGCGTTGCAGGTGCTCGACCGGGGCGAACGTGGTCGACGGCGGCCCACCGACCTGCTGCGTCGGCGAGTCCGGGGTGCGCAGCGCCGGGTAGGCGTCCTCGATCGCGTTCAGCTCGCGCATGCCGGCGTCGAACTCGCCGTCGGAGATCGTCGGCGCGTCGAGCACGTGGTAGCGCCAGCGTGCCTCGTTGAGGAGCTCGGTCAGCTCGGCGTGCCGCCGGCTGGCCTGGGCCTCGACCGGGTCCCGCTCGATGTCAACATCGCCGTCCCCGCTTCGGTCCTCCGCCTTCGCCACGTCGCTACGGTAACGCCCACCTCTCACAGTGGCGTGGCGGTGACGATCACGTTGTCCCGGTAGCCGGTCGAGCGGGAGTACGGACCGCCGCAGGTGATCACCACCAGCGTCTCCGGTCCCTCCCGGGCGAAGATCCGGTCCAGCGGGACCCGCGCCTTGCGGATCACCTCCACATCGGTGACCGAGTAGCGACGGGGGGTGCCGCCCACCGCGGTCAGGGTGATCTCGGTGCCCTCGTCGACCCTGCGCAGGGCGGCGAGCGGGCCTAGCCCCTCGGCCTTGGTGTCCACATGACCAGCCAGCACGGTGGTACCGGTGCGGTCGGCCGGACGGGCGCCGAACTCGTACCAGCCGATCGCGTAAGCGGTGGTCGGCAGCTCCATCATCCCGTCCTCGGCGACCCCGACCGGCAGCACCGGCAGGTCGATGTCGCGAAGGGCGAAGCGATCCGGGCGGGTCTGGCGTTCGGTTCCGGCCGGGCTGGGTTCGGTGTCGCTGATCGGCACCGAGATGGTCGAGGTGGGTGCCGGCTTCCTGGCCCGGGGCGTCGGCGTCGGGGTGGAGGTGGGTGCGGCCGAGGACGGAGGTGGTTCAGGGGCGGCCGCACCCGGTCCCGGTTGCGCCGGCGAGCAGGCCGCCAGCGCCGACAACGCGCCAAGGGCGGCGAGCCGCACTGCGACTCGCCGCCCCCGACCGACGTTCTCAGCGACGGGTCGCCGCCTTCATCTGCACCGCCCGGCCGACCACGACCGCGCCGCCGCCGAGCAGCAGCACGAGCAGGAGGGAGGAGGTCCAGCTGCGGTCCGCCAGCCCGGCCTCACCGGCATTGACGCCGTGCGGCGGGGAATGCAGGCCGGAGATGGTCTGTACGGCAAGCTTGAGGTTGTCGTCCTCCAGGCTGCCCCACGCGTACACGATGGTGTTCTTGCCCTCGGCCACGGTCACATCGGCCGGGCCGATCACCGGGTCGGTGGTGCCGGCGGCCGCCACCGAGGCCTCCACGGTGCCGGCATCCAGGTTCAGCACCTTCTCGTCCGGGTTGGACAGGTCGCTGATCACAGCGTCGCCTCCGGCCAGGATGTCCACGGCGGGCGCCGCGGCGGTGTGTCGGACGGTCAGCCGGCCCTGGCCGGCGTCGGTCTTGCTCGTGTCGTTGGTGAACAGGGTTGCCGTCGGGTCGCCGCCCTCGTTCAGGTGGGCCACCGCGGTGTAGTTGCCGCCGGCCTTCAGGTCGAGGTCGACCGGGCCGATGGCCGGGTCGGAGTCGTCCTCGGCGTCGGCGGCGGTGATGGCCACCTCGTAGCTGCCGGCCTTCAGGTCGAGCGGGCCGGCCAGCGTGCCCGGCTTGAAGTTGTCGATGGTGCGCTCACCGTTGACATAGACGTCGACGGTCAGGCCCGGCACCGCGTGCAGGACCGAGAGCTTGACGCCGTCAGCGGCGTACGCCGGAGCGGCCAGACCCGCCCAGACCACGGCCGTCGCCCCGAGCAGGGCGGCCAGTTTCATTCGCATGGAGTCTCCTCATGCCTTGGAAGTGTTGCCCTTAGTTCAGGGCGGCATGAGGTTCCGGATGCAGCAAGGTTTACTGGGTCGCGGTGGCGGAGGTCGTCCGGGAGGCGGACGACGTCGGCTTGTGCCGCCAGGTGTAGGAGCAGAAGGCGGTGGCCACGCAGAGGTACAGCACACCCCAGAACACGTGGATCCCGCGGATCCCGGCGAAGCCGAGGGTGATCTGGATCCCCACCATCGCGAGCATGCCCAGCGGTAGGAAGAAGGCCCAGCCCGGTCCCCCGGCCCTCCGGTAGTTGAACCCGAAGATCGCCGACAACGCTGTGAGCACCAGGACCGCGAAGGCGTTGGTGGCGTGCGCGATCAGCAGCCCACCCACCTCGCCGTCGAGGTAGCCGGAGCCGAGCCCGGCCTGGCCGATGGCGAAGCCCAGCAACACGGTTGACAGGATGCGGAGCTGCTTGATCTGCACGGGCTCATTGTGCCCGAACCCTCCCGCACCGGTCAGGAGGCAGGTCCTGACTCAGGACGCTAACTGTTCGGTCACGATGTCGGCGGCGGTCCGCACCGCGCGCAGGGCGCGGACCGCCTCGTCGGTGGTGGCACCGGCCAGTCCGCAGGCCGGGGTGAGCATCAGCTGCCCACTGCGCGTGGCGTCGACCGCCAGGTCGCGGAGGGCGGCCATGGCTCGCCGGGCGATCTGGTCGGGGGTGGTCTGCAGGGCGTTCGTCGGCAGAGCGCCCAGACCGATCTCGAGCCCGGCTTCCAGGGCGCTGCCGACGGCGTCCCAGGCCGACCGGTCCAGCAGGTCGGTGTCCACCAGGACACCCTGCACTCCGGCGCCCTGCAGCAGCGTCACCGGCGGGTCGGAGGCGCAGCAGTGCACCAGCACGCCGGCGTCCACCAGCTCGACGACGTAGCGCAGCGCTGTGCTCATCTCCGGAGGCTCGACCATCCGGTGCCGGGAGAACCCGCTGGCCGTGGCCACCCGGCCGGCGAGCACGGCGGGCAGCAGCGGCTCGTCGAGCTGGACCACCGGCTGCGCCTCGGGCAGCCGGCGCCGCATCTCGACGACCAGCTCGGCAATACCTTCGGCCAGGGACTGCCCGAGCTCGCGCCGGGCCCCGTGATCCGCCAGCACCCGGTCGCCCCGTGGGCGCTCCACGGTCGCGGCCAGCGTCCACGGCCCAGCGACGGCGTACTTGATCGGGCCGGCGTACCCCTGGGCCTGCTCCTCCAGCTGGTCCAGGTCGGACCGCAGCGTGCTCAGCGCCAGCCGGTGCTCTCGACCGGACGCGTCGGCGAGTCGCCAGCCGGCCGGCTGCAGATCCACCGACAGCCCGGTGAGCAGGGCGGTCGACCGACCGACCAGACCCGCGTACGCGCCCCGGGCGGGCAGCTCGGGCAGGTAGGGCAGGTCCGGGCACTCGGCGAATGCGATCTTGACCGCGTCACCGACATCGGCGCCGGGCCAGGAGCCGATTCCGGTCGACCGGACCGGGACGAGGTCGGTCACGTCACGCGGCGGTCGCGGCGATGGTCGCGCAGCCGACGACGCGGGTGGCGTCGTAGAGCACGACGGCCTGCCCGGGGGCGACCCCCGTCGCCGGGGCGGTCAGCACCACCTCGAGGCCGTCACGGTCGACGTACGCGGTGACGGGCAGGGCCCGACCGTGGGCGCGCAGCTGGGCCAGGCCGGTCCACGGCCCGGTCATCGCGCCCTGGGTCCAGGTGGGTCGGATCGCGCGGATGGTCTGTACGCCCAGCGCCTCGCGCGGCCCGACGGTAACCGTGTTGGACACCGGGGATATGTCCAGTACGTACCGCGGCTGCCCGTCGTCGGCCGGTACGCCGAGGCGGAGGCCACGCCGCTGGCCGATGGTGAACTGGTGGCTGCCCGAGTGAGTGCCGACGGTCCGCCCGGCCTGGTCGACGACCACGCCGGCCCGCTCCCCCAGGTACCGGTTCAGGAAGCCCGCCGTGTCACCGTCGGCGATGAAGCAGATGTCGTGGCTGTCCGGCTTGTCGGCCACTGCCAGCCCGCGCTGCTCGGCCTCCGCCCGCACCGCAGACTTGGTGTCGGCGCCGAGCGGGAACATCGCGTGCTGCAGCTGGTCCTGGGTCAGCACCCCGAGCACGTAGGACTGGTCCTTGGCCGCGTCGTTCGCGCGGTGCAGTTCCACGCCGTTGGCGGTACGGAACAGCCGCGCGTAGTGGCCGGTGCAGACCGCGTCGAAGCCGAGGGCCCGGGCCCGGTCGAGCACCGCGGCGAACTTGATCTTCTCGTTGCAGCGCAGGCACGGGTTCGGGGTGCGGCCGGCCGCGTACTCGGCGACGAAGTCGGTGACCACGTCGGCGGCGAACCGGTCGGACAGGTCCCAGACGTAGTACGGGATGCCCAGCACGTCGGCCGCCCGGCGGGCGTCGTGGGCGTCCTCCTTGGAGCAGCAGCCGCGCGCTCCCGACCGGAAGGATTGCGGGTTCTTGGCCAGCGCCAGGTGCACACCGGTGACGTCGTGGCCGGCATCGACCGCCCGCGCGGCGGCGACGGCGGAGTCGACACCCCCGGACATCGCGGCCAGCACTCTCACGGGGCCCAAGGTTACGCGTACGCCGCCGCGGCCCGGGCGCGGTGGACGGCCTCGGGCAGCGCCTGCAGCAGGGTCTGCAGGTCCGCCATGTCGTTGGTCTCCGCGAGGGAGAAGCGCAGCACCGACCGAGCCGCTGTCTCGTCCATCCCCATGGCCAGCAGCACGTGGCTGGGTGCGGTGACTCCGGCGGAGCAGGCCGACCCGGCGGCGCAGTCGATGCCGGCGGCATCCAGCAGCATCAGCAGGGCCTCGGCCGGGCAGCCCGGGAACCGCACGCTGGCCACCCCAGGCAGCCGGCTGGCCGGATCGGTCGCGCCGAGGACCACCGCGTCGGGAACGGCGGCCGCGATGCCGTCGACCAGCGTCTCGCGCAGCGCCCGGACCTTCGTGCGATATCGGTCGAGCCCATCGACCGCCACCGCGACGGCGGCGGCGAAGCCGGCCACCGCGGCGACGTTCAGGGTGCCGGAGCGGACATCGCGCTCCTGTCCCCCACCGTGCTGCACCGCCGTGAGGTCAACACTCCGGCGGGCCAGCAACGCACCCACCCCATACGGACCGCCGAGCTTGTGCGCAGTGAAGCTGAGCAGGTCCAGGCCGCTGGTGGCGAAGTCGACCGGGACGTGGCCCACCGCCTGGACCGCGTCACTGTGCGCAAGCGCGCCGTGCTCGCCAGCCCGGGCGGCGACCGCCGCGACCGGCTGCAAGGTGCCCACCTCGTTGTTGGCCCACATCACCGAGACCAACGCGGTCCGGGCGCCGACGGCGGTATCGAGGTCGACCTCCGAGATCCGGCCTGTCGGGTCGACGGGCAACCAGTGCACGGTCGCGCCCGCTGTCTGACCCAGCCAGGCCACCGACTCGAACACTGCGTGGTGCTCGACCGCCGAGGCGACCAGCTCGGTGCGCCCCCCCGCCGCCTGAGCCCAGTAGCCACCCTTGACCGCCAGGTTGTCCGACTCGGTACCGCCGGAGGTGAAGATCAGCTCACTCGGGTGGGCCCCGACGCGAGCGGCGATCGACTCCCGCGCCTCCTCGACCACCTTGCGGGCTGCCCGCCCGGAGCCGTGCAGCGAAGACGCGTTTCCGCGCCGGCTCAGCTCGCGGGTCATCGCCTCGACCGCCTCCGGCACCATCGGCGTGGTCGCCGCGTGGTCGAGATAGGTCCGGGCCATAGGCCGAGTCTCCCCTACCCTCGCTGCTTGATCGCCTCGACGACGGCGGGCAGCACCTTGTGCAGGTCACCCACGACCCCAAGGTCGGCCAGGGCGAAGATCGGCGCCTCGGCGTCCTTGTTCACCGCGACCACCGCCTTGGACGTCTGCATACCGGCCCGGTGCTGGATCGCCCCGGAGATGCCGGCGGCCACGTAGAGCTGCGGGGAGACGGTCTTGCCGGTCTGCCCGACCTGGTAGGCGTGCGGGTACCAGCCCGAGTCGACCGCGGCCCGGGAGGCTCCGACCGCGCCGTGCAGCGCATCGGCCAGTGCCTCGACCTCGCTGAAGTCCCCGCCGGTGCCGCGGCCACCGGAAACCACGACAGCGGCCTCGGTGAGCGAGGGTCGGCCGCTGGCCTGCTTGGGCTCGCGAGCGGTGATCCGGGCGGTCTTGGCCGCGTCGGAGATCGTCACCGCGACGGGCTCCACGGCCGGACTGCTCGCGGCGGGCTCGGGGGTGACGGCGTTGGGCTTCACGGTGACCACCGGCGCCCCCTGCTCCACCGATGCGGTGACCCGGTAGCTGCCGGCGAACACCGACTGCGTCGTGGTGCCGTCGCCGGCGATGTCGGTCGCATCGGTGATCAACCCGGAGCCGAGCTTGATCGCCAACCGGCCGGCGATCTCCTTGCCCTCGGCGGTCGAGGTCAGCAGCACGGCTGCCGGGCCCACCGACTCCGCGACCTGGGCCAGGGCCTCGGCCTTGGGTGCGACCAGGTAGTCGTCGATCGCCGAGTCGGTGACCGACAGCACTCGGGTCGCGCCGTACTGGCCGACCTTGGCCGCCACGGCCTCCGCGCCGTCGCCGAGGACCACGACGACCGGGTCGCCCAGCCGGCGCGCCAGAGTGACCAGCTCACACGTGGGCTTGGTCACCACGCCCTCGACCAGCTCGGCGACAACCAGCACCTCAGCCATGCGGACCAACCTCTCGCTCTCTGCTCGTTCTGGGGGGTTGCTCAGATGTACTTGCCGGCGGCCAGGAACTCGACCAGTGCGGCCGACCCCGACCCGTCCTCGTCCGGAACCATGCGGCCGGCCTCCTTGGGCGGCCGGGGATCGGCCGAGGTCACCTTCGACCAGGCGCCAGCCAGACCGACCGCGCCGGGCTCCACGCCCAGGTCGGCCAGCGTCCAGACCTCGACCGGCTTCTTCTTGGCTGCCAGGATGCCCTTCATCGACGGGTAACGGGCCTCGCCCGACTGGTCGGTCACACTGACCACCGCCGGCAGCGGGGCCTCGACGGTCAGGCTCGCGGTGTCACCGTCGCGCCGGATCGTGACCGTGCCGTCGGCCACGGACAGCTCGGCGGCCAACGTGGCGGCGGGCCAGCCCAGCCGCTCGGCGATCATGCTCGGCAGCACCCCCATGCTGCCGTCGGTGGAGGCCATCCCGCAGATCACCAGATCTGGGGCGGTCTTGCGGATCGCAGCGGCGAGCACCGTGCTGGTGCCCACCGCGTCGGAGCCGTGGACGGCGTTGTCGTTGATATGGATGCCCGCGCTCGCGCCCATCTGGAGCGACCGCTTGATGGCGTCCGCGGCGTCGTCGGGCCCCAGCGTCATGGCCACCACCTCGACGTCGTCGCCCTCCTCGGCCAGCTGCAGGGCCTGCTCCACCGCGTACTCGTCCAGCTCGGACAGCAGCCCGTCGGTGGCGGCCCGGTCGACGGTGCCGTCGGCGGCGAATCCGCGCTCACCAGTGGCGTCGGGGACGTGCTTGACCAGGACGACGATCTTCATGCGCTCTTCTCCGTGTCGGGGACAGCCCTATATTACTCACCAGTAACTTAGCGACCTTCAGACCGCCAGGATGCCAAACCGCTCGATGCCGAACACCGACCGGTACCACTCCTCGCCAACGATCGCCCGAAGCCCCTCCGTCTGGCTGGTCTGCGCAGCCAGGGCGGCCAGCTTGCGCTCCAGCAGGTCTCCGGCTAACGGGAGCTCGATGCTCAGCGGCCCGACCCAGGGCGTCGGCGGCTCGCCGACGATGGCGCCCAGGGCGACGAACTGGGCCAGGTGCTCCTCGAGGTACTCCGGAGTGTTCGCCACGACGTGCAGCGCGCCGATCCTGGTCCGTCGTACCGCCTCGACGGTCCAGCGGTGCACGGCGATGTGGTCCGGGTGGCCGGTCTGTCCGTCGGGAGCGAAGGTCAGCACGGTGTCCGGTTGGACCCCCTCGAGTAGATCCGCCACGGTCGCCGCCCCGGCGTCGAGACCCACCGCGTCGCAGCCGCCGTCGGGGTAGCCGAGCCAGTGGTGTTCGGTGACCCCGAGCACGGCCAGGCAGGCGGCCATCTCCGCCTCGCGAATCTCGGCCAGCCGCTCCGGCGGCCAGCGGACCGGGTCGGTCACCCCCAGCTCACCCCGGGTGGCCGTGACGCAGACCACCCGCGAGCCGGCGTCGACCGCGGCGGCCATCAGGCCACCGCACAGGTACGCCTCGTCGTCGGGATGGGCCCAGACGGACATGATGGTGCCCAGGTTGGGAAGGTCAGGGGTCGTCACGGCAAGTCAGTCTGTCAGCCCCTCCTCGGCCCCGTCAGGCGAAAGGAACCTCGGTGTACGCCATGTGGGCCGACGAGGCCGGATTCGTCGCTCTTTCGCGTACCGGAGCAGCGTGCTCCGCTCATCGCTCCTCCGAGCGGCGGCGGGGCGCTCCTCCGAGGCTCGCCATGCGTCCGCCGGCACGCCTGCACCCACGGCCCGACCTGAAACACGCGACTGTATCGATTTACCGGCACAATGGACTCTTCATAAAAGCCGGGGGCGCATCGCCACCGCGAACCGGAAAGCGAAGCGCAAACAAGATGACGACCAGCCGGGCCCTGCCGGTGCCCGCCGACACGTCACTGCTCGGTGCTCATGTCCGGGACGGGGGCGCGTTGTTCGGGCTGTGGGCTCCGCGGGCGACTCGGGTCGAGCTGGCCCTGGTGGCCGAGAACCGGTCCCAGACCAACCACGAGATGCAGCTCGGCGCCGACGGCGTGTGGACGGTGCACGTGCCCGGCGTCGGCCCGGAGCAGCGGTACGGGTACCGGGTGCACGGTGAGTGGAACCCGGCGGCCGGCGCGCGCTTCAACCCGGCCAAGCTGCTGCTCGACCCGTACGCCCGCGCGATCACCGGCGGCGTCGACTACCACGGCCCGATCCTGGACCACACCCCGGAGTCGGACTACATCCCCGACCCCACCGACTCCTTCGCGGCGGTTCCGCTGAGTGTCGTGGTCGGTGAGACCCCGCCGCCGACGCCGGTCGCTCGGCCCCGCCCGCTGGCCGAGAGCGTGATCTACGAGCTGCACGTCAAGGGCTACACCCGGCTTCACCCCCTCGTCCCGGAACACCTGCGCGGCACGTACGCCGGCCTGGCCTATCCAGCGGTGATCGAGCACCTGCTCGACCTCGGGGTGACGGCGGTCGAGCTGCTGCCCGTTCACCAGCACGTGTCCGAGCCGTTCGTGGTCGGCCGCGGCCTGTCCAACTACTGGGGATACAACACGCTGGGCTTCTTCGCCCCGCACTCGGCGTACGGGTCGGTCGGCACGCTCGGGCAGCAGGTCCGCGAGTTCAAGGAGATGGTCTCCGCACTGCACGAGGCCGGCATCGAGGTCATCCTTGATGTGGTCTACAACCACACCGGCGAGGGCGGCCACGAGGGCCCGACCCTGTCCTTCCGCGGGCTGGACCACCTGGGCTACTACCGGCTGACCGACGACCAGCACAACGACTACGACGTCACCGGCTGCGGCAACTCCTTCGACACCTCCGAACCCGGGGTGCTGCGGCTGGTGCTGGACTCGCTGCGCTACTGGGTGACCGAGATGGGCGTCGACGGCTTCCGCTTCGACCTGGTCAGCACCCTGCTGCGCGACGAGCGGCACCACGTCGACCAGAACCACCCGTTCAAGCGGGCGATCCGGGCCGACCCGGTGCTCAGCCGGGTCAAGCTGATCGCCGAGCCGTGGGACCTCGGGCCCTACGGCTACCAGGTCGGGGCATTCGGGCCGGGGTGGAGCGAATGGAACGACCGGTTCCGCAACTTCGTCCGGGACTTCTGGCGGGGCAACACCCACGGCGTCGCCGAGCTGGCGTTGCGGCTGACCGCCTCGCCGGACATCTACGACCGCAACGGCCGCGGCACGACGGCCAGCGTCAACTTCGTCACCGCCCACGACGGCTTCACCTTGCGCGACCTGGTCACCTACGACGTCAAGCACAACGGCGCCAACGGTGAGGGCAACCGGGACGGCACCGACGACAACCGGTCCTGGAACTGCGGGGTCGAGGGTGAGACGGAGGACGGCCACGTCAACGCCATCCGACACCAGCAGACGCAGAACCTGATGGCCACCCTGCTGCTCGCCACCGGTGTGCCGATGATCACCGCGGGCGACGAGCTCGGTCGGACCCAGCTGGGCAACAACAACGCCTACTGCCAGGACTCCCCCATCTCCTGGGTGCACTGGGACACCGTCCCCGCCTGGTCCGATCTCGGTGAGACCACCCGGCGGCTGCTCCAGCTGCGAGCCGAGCACCCGGTCCTGCGCCGCGCGGTCTTCCGGCACGGGGAGTTCCTGCTCGACGCCACCGGCAAGCCGACCGGGCGCCGCAACATCGCGTGGTTCGGCGGTCGACGGACGGAGATGTCGCGGGAGGAGTGGGACGACGGCACCCGCAAGACCCTGGGCATGTACCTCGCCTGGGACGACCCGGATCGGACCTCTGACGAGGCCTACCTGATCTGGTTCCACGCCGGCGCCGAGCCGATCCAGGTCGACCTGCCCGACGGCCCCTGGGCCACCACCACCTACACGGTGGTGGTGCACACCGGGCGGGAAGGCGAGCTGCCGGCCGAGAAGATCGCCGCGGGCTCCTCGCTCCAGCTGCCCGGACGTACGGTGGTCGTCCTGCAGGTCGACTGACCTTTAACAGGAGATCACGATGAACCGGCGGACCCGGTTGTTGGTGGAGATGCTGCGGCGACTTCCGCGCCCCGAACAGCCCTCGGCCCGCTACCTGGCCGGCGTACGCCGTGAGCTGCCGCGCGGGGTGGCCCGGGTGCTGCTTGGTCCGGTGGGCGCAGAGGTGGTCATCCGCGACATCACCGTACCCAGCACCGACACCCTGCTGCGGGCCCGGCTCTACCGGCCACGGTCAGCGGGCGACGAGGCGCTCCCGCTGGTGGTCAACTTTCACGGCGGTGGCTTCGTGCTCGGCACGTTGACCACCGCCGACTGGCTGTGCGGACAGGTGGCGGAGCGCGCTTACGCGACGGTGGTCTCGGTCGGCTACCGGCTGGCCCCGGAGCACCCCGCGCCGACGCCCTACACCGACGCCTGGACCGCGACCCGCTGGCTGGTCGAGAACGCGAGCCTGTTTCGGGGCGACCCCAATCGGGTCACCGTCCTCGGCGAGAGCGCGGGGGGCAACCTGGCTGCCCTGATTACCGTGGCCAGCCGGGACGAGCACCGTGCCAACCCAACCTGGCCGCGGCTGGCCGGGCAGATCTTGGCCTACCCTGCCGTCGATCTCACCCTGTCCTCGGCCTCCATCGACGAGGACGCCGACGCGCCCATGCTGCGCCGCCGGACGCTGGACTGGTACGGCCGGCTCTACCTCCCCCAGGGCCTGGCCACCAGCATCGCCGCCGACGACCCGCGGGTCAGCCCGATCTTCGCCGCCGACCACACCGACCTGCCGCCTACCCTGGTGCTGGCCGCGGGCCAGGACCCCTTGCGCGACGACGCGATCCGCTACGCCGCAGTGCTCGAGGCCGCCGGCGTGCCGGTGACCACCCGAGTGTTCCCGGAGGCCATCCATGGCTTCCTGTCCATCCCCCTCTTCGAGCCCGACGCGCACGCGGCCGTGGACCCGATCGTCGCTCACGTCCGCACAGTCAGCGCCTGAGTAGTCGGAGACGAGCGAAGTAAGCAGCCCATGCCAGGGCGCTCCCGCGGAGCGTGGATGGGCCTGGCGGGAGCCCGAGCTTGCGAGGGCGGATGGTTGCGGAGCGGGGCGTCCTGGCATGGCTGCCGAGCTCAGCGAGGAGGGTCAGCCCTTGATGCCGCTGCTCGCCACTCCCTCGATGACGTAGCGCTGCACGAAGATGTAGAGCAGCAGCACCGGGATGGAGGCCATCGCCGCACCGGCCATGATCACCGGGTAGTCGATGTCGTACGCGCCCTGCAGCTTGGTCAGTCCCACCGGCAGGGTGAGCCGCTCGGGCGAGAAGAGCACGTAGATCGGGAAGACGAAGTCGTTCCAGTTGGCCAGGAACGCGATGACCGCGAGGGTGACCAGCGCGGGCCGCGCGTTGGGCAGCACGATGGAGAAGAAGGTCCGCCAGGGTCCGGCCCCGTCGATGCGGGCGCTCTCCTCCAGTGCGATCGGGATCGTGCTGAAGAACTGGCGCATGAAGAACACCCCGAAGGCGCTGGCCGCGCTCGGGACGATGATGGCCAGCAGGGTGTCCAGCCAGCCGAGCCGGTTGAGGATCTCGAAGTTCGGCATCATGAAGATGAAGGGCGGCAGGAACAGGGTAGCGATGATCAGCCCGAACATGAGGTTCTTGAGCGGGAACTCCATCCGCGCGAACGCGTAGCCGGCCAACGAGCAGACGACCAGCACCAGCACGGCGTGAGCGGTCGCGGAGATCAGCGAGTTGGCCAGCCAGAGCAGGACCGGAGAGGCCTCGTCGGTGAAGAACAGGGTCCGGAACGCATCCAGCGTGGGCTCGGACGGAAACAGCGTCGGCGGGACCGAGCGTGCCTCGACGTTGGACTTGATCGACGTCAGCAGCATGTAGACCAGCGGCGCGACGAAGATCAGCGCGAGCACGACCAGCACGACCCAGAACAGCGGGTTGATCCGCCTGAGCCGCCGGCGGTGACCCGCGGCCTCCACCCCGGGAAGATTGCCGGTGGTCGCCTTGGTCGGGACAGGCTGTTGGACCGTGGTCATTTCTTCTCCCGCAGCAGGTAGACGTTGACCAGCGCGATGGCGCCGAGGAAGATCGCCAGCAAATAGCTCATGGCGGCCGCCTCCCCCATCCGGTACTGGCTCAGGCCGCGCTCGGTGATCTCGATGATCGCCGTCCGGGTGGAGTCACCCGGCGCCCCCTGGGTGATCAGATAGGCCTGGCCGAACATGTTCGCGCTGGCCAGGATGGTCGTGGTGATGACGAAGATCATCACCGGTCGCAGACCGGGCACGGTGATGTAGCGGAACTGCTGCCAGATGGAGGCGCCGTCGAGGTCGGCGGCCTCGTACTGCTCGGCCGGGATGTCGGCCAGTCCGGCTAGGTAGATGATCGCGTTGAACCCGATGGTCCACCAGACGGTGACCCCGACGAGCGAGATCCAGGCCCAGGGCTGCTCGGTGATCCAGTTCACCGGCGGGATGCCGAACACCCCGAGCAGACCGTTCACCGCCCCGAAGCTCGGGTCCAGCAGGTAGCGCCAGAGCAGGCCGATCACCGCCACACCGAGGACGTACGGGGCGAAGAACACCGCCCGGAAGAACGTGCGGCCGGGGAACGCGCGGTTCAGCAGGACGGCGAGCCCGAGCGGGATCACCACCAGGAACGGGACGCTGGCCACGGTGAAGATCGCGGTCGCCCGCATCCCGTGCCAGAACGGTTGGAACTGCACCGACGACGGGTCGAACAGGGCGGTGTAGTTGTCCAGCCCGACAAAGGGCTTCCCGGGGAGCAGGAAGTCCCAGTTGTGCAGGCTGATCCAGATGCCGAACACCGCCGGCACGAGCACGAAAGTCACGAAGAGCAGCAGGTAGGGCAGCAGGAACAGGTACGGCGTTGCCCGAGATCCATGGACACCGCCGAACCGACTCTCCTTACCGGCTCTCCTGGTCGCCTTGGTCCCGCTGGCCGGGACCGCAGTCGCAGTGGCCATGCCGGCCTACCCGTACTTCGTCTTGTTGGACTCGAGGATCTTGGTGGCCCGGCCGGCGGCGTCGGACAGGGCGGCCTGCGGCTCCTTGAGGCCGAGCACGGACTCGTTGAGCGCCTTCTCCCACTGCAGGTAGGCGTCGGCGATGCCCGGAACCGGGGGCGCGAAGTGTAGGACGTCAATCTGGGTGCCCAAAGTGGCCTGGTCCTGGAGCGCCTTGAACTCCGCCGAGTCGCGGACCGAGTTCCGGGCCGGCACCTGCCCGGCCTTCGCCCAGTCCAGCGACTGCTGGCTGATCCAGTTGACGAACACCCGGGCGGCGACGCTCTTGTTCTGGTCCGGAGTCTTCAGCGTCGGCAGCACGAACTGGTGCGAGCCGGCCCAGGCCGCGTCCTGCCCGCCGATGTTCGGCAGCCGGGCAACGCCCCACTCCAGTGACGCCTTCTCCTTGAGGGTGTTGATCGACCAGATGCCGTTCCAGTTGAAGGCGGTCTTGTTGTTCTGGAAGGCGACCATATCGGCGTCCTGGGCGATCTTGCCCGGCGAGTGCCCGTCCTTCACCAGGTCGGCGAACCAGGTCATCGCCTTGACACCGGCCTCGTCGGCCCAGGTGACCGCCGTGGCGTCCTCGTTGAAGAGGTTGCCGCCGAACTGCCACAGCAGCGACTGCACGGTCATGGACCCGGTGAACGGGAACGGGGTGGCCCAGTGGCCCTGGATGTTCTTGCTCTTCAGGGTGTCGAGGGCACTTGCGTACTCGTCGGCGGTCATCGGCGGCTTCTCCGGGTCGAGCCCGGCCTTCTCCATCACGGCCTTGTTGTAGAAGAACCCCAGGGGGTGCACATCCAGCGGGATGGCGTAACGCACGTTGTTGTAGATGCCGGCATTCCAGGGCACCCCGGCGAAGTCAGTCTCGCTGAGGCCGAGGGCCGTGGCCACGTCGTCGAGCGGCTGGATCACCCGGCGGGCTGCGTTGGTCGCCACGGAGTCGACGTGCATGATGGCGACCTCCGGACCCTTGCCGGCCGTCACCGCGCTGGGCAGCTTGGCGTAGTAGTCCGCCCACTGCTGGGTGTTCATGGTGACCTTGATGTTGGGGTGCTCGCCGTTGAACTTGTCGACAAGCTGCTTCATGATCGGCCCGTCGCCGCCGGTGAAGCCGTTCCAGAACTGCAGCGTCACGTTAGGACCGTCGTAGCCCTCAGCCCCGCCGCCGCCGGGGACGGACTGCTGCTGGCCGGGAACCTGCCCGGACCCCTGTCCGCACGCGGACAGGCCCAGGCCCAGGCCGGCAGCTCCGGTCAGGCCCAGGAAGCGTCGGCGGGAGAGGGCGCTCTGCTGCAGGTGAAAAGCGGACGACGTCATGGGAAAACCTGCCTTCGTTGGCTTGATCGCGGTTCGTACTGACGGTTTTACAACGCTGTAAAGGGATTGTAAAGCGTGGCCCGCAAGACCGTGACGGGGGTGCTGCCGGACTGCTAACGTGCCCCCGGTGAGCGCGACAGCCCTCCCAGCGCGGCTGAAGGATGTTGCCGTGCTGGCTGGCGTCTCGGTCAAAACGGTATCGAACGTAGTGAATGACTACCCATTCGTGCGACCCACCACACGCGCCAAGGTGCAGCAGGCGATCGATGCCCTGGGCTATCGGCCCAACATGACGGCGCGGAACCTGCGCAGCGGGCGCTCCGGCGTGATCGCGCTCGCCGTTCCCGAGGTCAACGCACCCTACTTCGCCGAGCTGGCACACCACGTCGTCGGGGCCGCGATGAACCGGGGCTGGACGGTCCTGGTGGACGAGACAGGCCAGACGCACGACCGCGCCCTACGAGACCGGGAGCGCAGCGCCGCCTCGGGCATCCGCGGCCAGCTCATCGACGGGGTCATCCTGAGCCCGCTGGCTCTCGACGAGGCCGACCTGGCCCGTTACGGCTCGGTCCCGCTGGTCCTATTGGGTGAGCGGCTCGGCTCGCACCTTGCCGACCATGTGGCGATCGACAACCGGGCGGCGGCGGCGGTGGCCACCCGGCACCTGCTGGAGATCGGCCGGCGCCGGATCGCGGTGATCGGGACGCAGCCGCCCCCGTACGGGCACAGCGCGCGGCAGCGACTGCAGGGATATCGCACCGCCCTCCGCTCCGCCAAGATCCCCTACGACAGTGCTCTCGTCGTGCGGGCACTCGACTGGGGTCGGGCGGAGGGCCTGGCCGGCATCCGCCGCCTGCTGGCCCTGCCCCAACCACCGGATGCCGTGTTCTGCCTGAACGACCTGCTGGCCCTGGGCGCCATCCGGGGGTTGAGCGAGGCCGGTGTACGGGTGCCCGAAGACGTTGCGGTGGTGGGGTTCGACGACATCGAGGAGAGCCGGTTCAGCGTGCCCACCTTGACCACCGTGGCCCCTGACAAAGCCGCCATCGCCGCCGAGGCCGTAGCCCACCTGGCCCGCCGGCTGGAGACCAGCACCTCCTGGGACCCCGAGGAGGTGCTGGTCGGCTACACCTTGGAGGTCCGCGAGTCCACCGGGCGGTGAGCCGGATCAGCCACCCATCATCAGGCCCTCGATGTCGTGCTTCTGCACGATCGGGGCGAGCTCGTCGACCAGGGTGCAGTGCAGATGGGGCCGGACCGTCTCCGGCACCGTGTCGAAGTATCGGCGAGTGAGGACGAGATCGTGAACCTCGATCTCGCGCGGGTCCGTGTCGCCGGTCACGGCGCCGAGAATCAGCACCGCACGGGACCGGTCGGAGTGGTTCTGGGTGCCGCGATGGATGGTCAGCCCCGTCCGGGCGGCCACGTCGCCGCGCCGGGGGTAGCGGCGGCTCCCTAGCTCGGCGTAGCGGGCGTATGCCTCCGCGGGCGGGAACATGCCGTGGTCGAACGCGGCGCCGTCGTCGAACTGGGTCCCAGGGGCGATCTCGAACGGGGCGAGGTCCGGGGTGACGTCGACCGTGGTGATGTTGAAGGCCAGCGAGGTCAGCCGGCCGGTGCGGGCGGTCTCCGGCGGCGTGCGGAAGTCACGGTGCCACGGCTGGTCCTGGGCCCCGGCCAGCGGCACGTCGAAACCCAGCTCGATGATCAGGTAGTCGGAGCCCAGGACCTCGGCGCACAGGCCGGCGACCGCCGGGTGGCTGACCAGGTCGACGAACCCCCGGATGCGCTCCGGATGCACGGCGAAGTAGAAACGTTCCGGACCGCGGCTGATCGTCCCTCGCGGGTAGCTGCGGGCGTCCGCGAACGCCGCCTCGAAGTCCTCTCGCAGGGTGTCGGCCCACTCGGCGGAGAAGCAGCCCGGCAGTCCGACGATCCCGTCCCGGTAGAGGTCAGCGGCCAGCCCCGCGAAGTCGAGCGCCTGGGTACCGGAGATGGTGCTGGGTGTCGACATGAGTCCTCTTCAGTCTTGTAGGTTACGGTTTACATCGTTGCAGAAGTCCGGGAGGGAGCGGAAGGCATGCAGAACCCCGTGGCCACCGCCCGCCGGACCTACCGGAATCCGGTCTATGACGGGTACTTCGCCGATCCGTTCGTGCTGCGCTGGGAGGGTCGCTACCTCGCGTACGGGACCGGGTCGTGGGTGGACGGCCGGGTGTTCGAGGTCCTCGAGTCGCCCGACCTGGCGAGCTGGACCCGGGTCGGTGGGGCGATGGAGCCCGTGGCCCCCGAGCTGGGCTCGGACTACTGGGCGCCGGAGGTCGTCGAGGCGGACGGCCGGTTCTGGCTGTACTACTCGGTGGGCCACGGCGACGCCGCGCACCACCTGCGGGTCGCGGTGGCCGACCACCCGTTCGGGCCGTTCCTCGACGCGGGCGTGAGTCTCACGCCGAACGAGCAGTTCGCCATCGACCCGCACCCGTTCCGGGACGTCGACGGCACCTGGTATCTCTACTACGCCCGGGATGTGCTCACGGCGGCGAGGGTGGGAACCCAGATCGCCGTGGACATCCTCCCGACGATGACCGCCCTCGGCGGCAAAGCCCAGACGGTGCTCGAGGCGAGCGCGGACTGGCAGCTCTACCAGGCCAAGCGCTCGATGTACGGGGCGACCTACGACTGGTACACGCTGGAGGGCCCCGCCGTCCGCCACCACGACGGCGCCTACTACTGCTTCTACTCCGGCGGGTCCTGGCTGACCGAGGGCTACGCGGTGGCCTGGGCGTCGGCGCCCACCCCACTCGGGCCCTGGACCGAACCGCCGCCAGCGACGGGCCGGCTGCTCGCGGCGATCCCCGGACACGTCCGCGGGCCCGGGCACAACAGCATCGTGACGACGTACGGCGGCTCGGATGTGCTGGTCTACCACGCCTGGGACGAGGCCACCACCAAGCGCATGATCTGCATCGATCCTCTGGAGTGGCGGGACAGCGGCCCGCACACGTCCGGGCCGAGCTGGGAGGACCGGCCGCTGCCCGCATGAGAGAACCGACCTCGATGGACGAGCTCCGCGGGCTGCACCCTCGCCCCCAGCTGACCCGCCCGGACTGGACCGACCTGAACGGGCGATGGGGCTTCGCGTACGACGACACCGACGTCGGGATGGACGAACACTGGTACGAACGCGACGACGTCTTCGACCGCGTGATCGAGGTGCCGTTCCCGCCCGAGTCCCCGGCGAGCGGGATCGGGAACCGCGACTTCCACCCCGTCGTCTGGTACCGACGGACATTCCCGGTCGCGCTGCCTCCGGACGAGCGACTGCTGCTGCACCTCGGCGCCGTCGACTACCGGGCGTCGGTCTGGGTCAACGGGCGGTTGGTCGCCGTGCACGAGGGCGGGCACACCCCGTTCTCCGCGGACGTGACGGCGGTCCTGGTCGACGATGGGGAGAACGTGCTGACCGTACGCGCGGAGGATCCCCCGGCCGACATGACCCAGCCCCGCGGGAAGCAGGACTGGCTGGAGCGTCCGCACAGCATCTTCTACGAGCGGACCACAGGTATCTGGCAACCGGTCTGGCTGGAACCCGTGCCCGCCACCCACGTCGAGTCATTGCGCTGGTCTCCCGACCTACTGCGCGGCAGCTTGGCGCTCCGAGTGGTCATAGCCGGCCCCGTGCCGCCTGGTCTGCGGGTGCAAGTGCGGCTCAGCCTGCACGGTCAACCGCTGGCTGACGACTCCTTCGCCGTCTTCTCCAGAGTGGTCCGGCGTGACCTCCCCCTCGACCCGGTGGCCATCGTCCATTCCCGCTCGCAGTACCTGTGGACCCCTGAGCACCCGAACCTGGCCGAGGCGACGATCACCCTCCAGTGGGACGACCGCGTCCTCGACGAGGTGGCCAGCTATGTCGGGCTGCGCAGCGTCGCCTGCTCCGGCGGTCGGTTCCTGCTCAACGCCCGTCCCTACTTCCTGCGGCTGGTGCTCGCCCAGAACTACTGGCCGGAGTCGCACCTGGCCGCCCCGAGCCCGCAGGCGCTCCGCGAGGAGGTGGAGTGGGTGAAGCAGCTCGGCTTCAACGGCGTACGGATCCACCAGAAGATCGAGGATCCCCGGTTCCTCTACTGGTGCGACCGACTGGGCGTTGTCGCCTGGGGAGAGATGCCCAGCGCCCAGGTCTTCGACCCGGTCACCATCGCCCGGCTCACCCGGGAATGGCTCGAGGTGCTCGAGCGCGACGCCTCCGTGCCGTCCCTCGTCGCGTGGGTGCCGTTCAACGAGAGTTGGGGGGTGCCGAGCCTGGAGTACGACGCCGGGCAACGGGAGGCGGTCCGCGCCCTGTTCCACCTCACTCGAGCGATCGAGCCGACCCGGCCGGTGATCGGCAATGACGGCTGGGAACACCTGGTGTCCGACATCTTCGGCGTCCACGACTACACCGCGAGCGGCGCCGTCCTGCGCCAGCGTTACGGCAGTGCGGAGGCGCTCGAGCACACCCTCACCAAGGTCCAGCCCTACTACAAGAACCTGATGCTGCGCGAGCGCGTGGAGGTCGAGGCGCCGCTGATGGTCACCGAGTTCGGCGGCATCACGTTCGACCCCGACTCGGAGGACTTCTGGAACGGCTACGGCGCCGTGACCCGCGTCGACGAGCTGCTGGAACGCTACACGGACCTGGTCACCGCACTGCTGGACAGCCCGGTTGTGGCCGGCTTCTGCTACACCCAGCTCACCGACACCGCCCAGGAACGGAACGGCCTGCTGGACGAGCACCGGAAACCGAAGGTCGATCCGACGGCCATCTGGGCCGCCAACCGGCGACCCTCCGCCGCCGTTCCGGCCGATGCCATCGCCGAGATCCAGGTGGTGCACGCCGCCCGCCGCCGGCGGGCGGAAGTCGAGGGCGACCCCTCTTCTCAGAGCTCCTGACCGGATGACAGGATGAGCCCGTTCGTGCTCTTTACATCGTTGTAGGTGCTGTCGGAGGAGTCATCTTGATCAACGAGGATCAGCAGGTACTGGTTCGCCCCAGGGCCAAGCGCCAACGAGGGGCCGGGCGGTGGCGCCGATCGGCGCTGCTCACGTCGCTGCTCGCCGCCATGGGACTGGCCCTGCTGGCCGGGCCGGTGAGCGCAGCCCCGGTCGCGTCGGGCGCTCGGCCGGTGACGACCAGCTACGAGAACCCGCTCGCCCCTGACATTCCGGGCGACGGCACGGTCGACAGCTGCGCCGATCCGATGGTCATCCAGGGCCAGGACGGCGAGACGATCGACGGCGAGCAGGTCTGGTACCTGTACTGCACCACGGACCCGCTGAACGACGAGGACGTCGTCGACTCCGACGGCGACGGTCAGGTCGACGACCCGGTCTTCCACCGCATCCCGACGATGGTCTCCACCGACCTGGTGAACTGGACCTACGTCGGCGATGCCTTCCCGCTCGACGGCGGCGACATCCCGGACTGGATCGCCCCGAACGCCGCGTTCTGGGCCCCGGACGTCGTCTACTCGAGCGCGACCGACCAGTACTACCTGTTCGTCACCGTCACCGAGACGACCGCGGCGGGCGGCGGGTCGGATACCTGCGGGGGCGACAGCGCGATCGGCGTCGCCGTCGGCGACAGCCCCACCGGCCCCTGGACCTTCGCCGACGAGCCGGTCGTCTCGCCGCGTCTCGATCCCAACGGCGGAGAGTGCTCCTACTTCTGGACCTTCGATCCGGACATCCTCGGCGACACGGTCACGGACGAGGGCATCCTCTACTACGGCTCGTACTACGGCGGCATGTTCGCCACCGGCGTGACCTTCACTGAGACCGGCGTCACCGCCGCGACGTCGGACCCGAGCGACGACACCCGGATCGCGATCGGCAACCGTTACGAGGGCGCCAACGTCGTCTATCGGGACGGCTACTACTACCTGTTCGCCTCGGCCACCAACTGCTGCAACGGCGCACTGACCGGTTACAGCGTCTTCGTCGGACGCTCGACCAGCCCGTTCGGCCCGTTCGTGGACCGGGAGGGGAACTCCTTCCTCGAGGCGGCCGTCGGTGGCACTCCGTTCCTCACCATGAACGGCAATCGCTGGGTCGGGACCGGCCACAACACGGTCTTTGTCGACGAGGGTGGGCAGTGGTGGACGATCTACCACGCCGTCGACCAAGAGGATCCCTTCTTCGCGTTCGATCCGGGGTTCACCAAGCGGCCCGCCCTGCTCGACCCGATCGACTGGGTGAACGGCTGGCCGACCGTGAACGGAGGGGCTGGGGCGTCCGATACCAAGATGCCGGCGCCAGCCGCACAGGAGGATGAGCGCAGCCGCTACCAGACCACGCCGGTCAAGCCCCTGGTCGTGAACCGGCTCCTCGAGTCCGACGAGTTCAACGGCACGAGCCTGAGCAGCGACTGGTCGTGGGCGGAGGGCCGGACCGGCGACGTCACCCTGTCCGACGGTCTGCTGCAGTGGGAGGTCGAGCACACCGACCTCTACGTCGACTCCAACACCGCCTCGGTGCTCGTGCGCGACGCCCCCACCCGGGACTACGTGGTCGAGACCAAGGTCCGGTTGTCCGATCTGCCGGACGAGGGCTGCTGCTTCAACTACGCACAGGCCGGACTGGTGATCTACGGCGATGACGACAACTTCATCAAGCTGACCGACATCTCGATCTGGGAGACGCGGCAGACGGAGTTCGCCAAGGAGCTCAATCCGGTGCCCGAGGGATGGAGCCGTTACGGCAACACCGTCGTCGGCCCACCCGGGGACGACTGGACCTACCTGCGGATCGTGGTGGAGCACCTGAGTGGTGCCGAGCAGCGTGAAGCCGGCGGGGACACGGAGCGCTACACCGCCTATACCAGCCAGGACGGCACGACCTGGGTGCGGGGCGGCGTCTGGACGCACAGTCTGGGTGATGAGCAGATCGGCCTGGTCTCGATGGGCGCAACCGACCAGGTCGTCGACACCATCACCGCGGAGTTCGACTACGTCCGCATCTACTCGCTGAAGGGCGGGCCCCGCGGCTAGGCCGATGGGAACCGCCTACCGGCTGGGCAGCCTGCTGGCCGCAGGACTGCTGGCCCTGAGCGGCTGCGCGGGGGCCTCGACTTCCGAGGCCCCCGCCAGCCCGAGTCCGGCGGCGTTCACCAATCCGGTCTACCCCAGCAACTTCCCGGACCCGATGATCGTCCCCGACCCGGCGGGCGGCTTCTGGGCGGTGGCGACCAACGGCAACGGCAGCAACGTGCAGACCCTGCGTAGCACCGACCTGACCAGCTGGGAGCAGGGCCCGGACGCCCTGCCCGAGCTGCCCGACTGGACCAGCCCAGGCAAGGTGTGGGCGCCGGAGGTCGAGGAGACGGCGGACCAGGGCTTCCTTCTCTACTACACCTCGATCGCACCGGACCCGGAGATCCAGTGCGTCAGCGTCGCGGTCGGGACGGAGCCGGAGGGTCCCTTCACCGACACCAGCCGCCGGCCGCTGGTCTGCGAGGAGAAGCAGGGCGGGACCATCGACGCCCACCCGTTCACCACCGCCAGGGGGAAGCGCTACCTCTACTGGAAGAACGACGGCAACGCGGTCGGGGTCGACACCTACCTGTCGGTGGCCGCCCTCGATGCCTCCGGCCGGAAGGTGGTCGGCAAGCCGACCCGGCTGTTCAAGCAGGACCTGCCCTGGGAGGGGGACCTGGTCGAGGCGCCGTTCGTCTGGGAGCACGAGGGCCGCTTTCACCTCTTCTACTCCGCGAACTCCTATGCCTCGGACGCGTACGCGGTGGGGCATGCCGTGGCGGACAGCCCGCTCGGCCCGTTCACCAAAGGCCCGGAGCCGGTGCTGGCCAGCAACGACGTAGCGGCCGGGCCGGGTCACTGCTCCTTGTTCGCACTGAACGGCCGGGTCTGGATGGCCTACCACGCCTGGACGCCGGGCGAGGTTGGCTCGGACGTGCCGGGGCGGGCGATGTGGCTGAGCGAGGTCACCTTCGCCGCCGACGGCCACGTGAGCGTGGTCCCGCCCACCGTGGACTACCCGACCCGACCCTGACGACCCCTTACGCCTGGATCTGCTACGCGCGTTGCAGGCCTACCCGGCGTGTCGCCAGGATTGGGAGCCACTGAAGTAGCGAACTCAGGTATAGCCGCTCCCGCCCCGGTACCGCTGCTCTGGAAGGTTCCGTAAGCAACTGGCCTGAATTCGCTACTCAAGACGAGTCACCACCGCACGACACGCCGACTCGTGGTGAAACGCGCGTAGCAGATCCAGAGGTAGGGGCCTTAGCGCATCGGCACGAAGTCCGGAGGCGTGGACGTAGGAACCGCCGGTAGTGCCGCCAGGCCCAGCTCGGCCGGGCTGGCCAGCAGCGGGTGGTGCGGCACGACCCGGACCGTGTAACCGATCGCGCCGGCCCGCCTGGCCTCGACCCAACTCTCGTAGCGGCGCAGGCCGCCATCGACCTCGACCCCGGGCGGGAAGGGGTTCACGCGCGGATCGAAGAGCCGCTCGTCACCGTCCAACCGCCCGGTGATCAGCTGCACCTCGACGTCATCAGGGCTCAGACCGCCGAGCCGGACCAGCGTGGCGACATGGATCTTGGCGCCCACCTCGACCTGGTCGCCGTCGAGGGACTCGACGTGGTCCACGGCGACCTGGTCCCACCCGGTCCGGATCCGGCGCTTCCACGCGGCCAGCGCCGCCGCCCCGCCGGGGGCGGCCTCCACGTCGGCGGCGGAGGCCGCGGCCGGGGTGTAGAGGTTCGTCACGTAGTCCCGGACCATCCGTGACGCCAGCACCTTGGGGCCGAGCCCGGCGATGGTCTCGCGGATCATCTGGATCCAACGCTCCGGCAGACCGTCAGCGCTGCGGTCGTAGAACCGCGGCACGATCTCGTTGGAGATGATGTCGTAGAGGGCCTTGGCCTCCAGGTCGTCGCGGCGGTCCGGATCGTCGATCCCCTCGGCGGACGGGATCTCCCAGCCGAACGCCGGGTCGTACCACTCGTCCCACCAGCCGTCGAGGATCGACAGGTTGGCGGCGCCGTTCAGCGCGGCCTTCATGCCCGAGGTGCCGCACGCCTCGTACGGCCGCAGGGGGTTGTTCATCCAGACGTCACAGCCGGGGTAGAGCGGCTTGGCCATGGAGATGTCGTAGTCGGGCAGGAACACGATCCGCTCCCGCACGCCCGCCTGGTCGGCGAACTGCACCATCTGCTGAATCAGCGCCTTGCCGCCCTCGTCGGCCGGATGCGACTTGCCCGCGATCACGATCTGGATTGGCCGCACCGGGTCGGTGAGCAGCGCTTTGAGCCGCTCCTGATCCCGCAGCATCAGGGTCAGCCGCTTGTACGAGGGCACCCGACGCGCAAAGCCGAAGGTGACGACATCCGGGTCGAGCACGTTGGCCACCCAGTCGGTGGGCAGTCCCCGGAGGGCGCTGCTGGCCGCCAGCCGCTCCCGGGCCATCGAGATCAGCTCGCTGCGCAGGTTCCGCTTGAGGGCCCAGATGGTGTGGCTGTCCACGCCGTCCAGGGCGTTCCAGTCGTAGCCGTCGATGACCGACTCCGACGTGCTGCCGGTCGGCGCCTCGAGTAGGTCGAGCAGGTCCCGATGCACCCAGGTGAGGTGGTGGACACCATTGGTCACCGACGTGATCGGAACCTCGCTGGTATCGAAGTCCGGCCACAGACCCTGGAACATCTCGCGGGAGACCTCGCCATGCAGCTCGGAGACTCCGTTGGCGCGCTGACCGAGGCGGAAGCCCATCACGGCCATGTTGAACTTGCTCAGGTCACCACCGTCGTAGTCCTCCGCGCCGAGCGCGAGAATGCGGTCGAGCGGCAACTTGCCGAAGTTGCCGAACTGGTTCACGATCAGCTCCCGCGGGAACCGGTCGATCCCCGCCGGCACCGGGGTGTGGGTGGTGAACACGGTGCCCGCCCGGCTGTGCTCCAGCGCGGTGTCGAAGTCCATCCCCTCGTCCAGGTACTCCCGGACCCGCTCCAGGCCCAGGAAGCCCGCGTGCCCTTCGTTGAGGTGGAACACCTGCGGGGCCGCGGCGCCGGTGATCGCGCAGTACGCCCGGATCGCCCGTACGCCGCCGATGCCGAGCAGCACCTCCTGGGCCAGCCGGTGGTCGGTGCCGCCGCCGTACAGCCGGTCGGTCACCTCCCGCTCGTATCCGGAGTTGTGCTCCACATCGGAGTCGAGCAGCAGCAGCGGGATCCGACCTACCTGGGCCAGCCACACCTGGGCGTACAGGGTTCGCTCGCCCAGCGGCACCTCGATCCGCACCGCGCCCTCCGGTCCGTGCAGCAGGGTCAGCGGCAGCGAGTTCGGGTCGAGCAACGGGTAACGCTCCTGCTGCCAGCCGGCCAGGTTGAGCGACTGGCGGAAGTAGCCGGCCCGGTAGAGCAGACCGACCCCGATGATCGGGACACCCAGGTCACTGGCCGCCTTGAGGTGGTCGCCGGCCAGGATCCCGAGCCCACCCGAGTACTGCGGCAGCACCTCGGTGATGCCGAACTCCGGCGAGAAGTAGCCGATCGCCTTCGGCGCGGCCGGTGTCTCGGCAGCGTAGCCCTGGTACCACAGGTCGCCGGTGAGGTACTCCTCCAGGTCAGCGGTGACCATCCGCAGGCTCTTGGTGAACTTCTTGTCCGCGGCCAGCATCTGCAGCCGCTCGACGGAGACGTCGGCCAGCAGCCGAATCGGGTCGCCCTTGGCGGCGCTCCACACCTTCGGGTCGATCGACCGGAACAGGTCCTGGGTGTCGGTGTGCCAGCTCCAGCGCAGGTTGCGGGCCAGCTCGCCCAGCGGTTTCAGGACCTCGGGCAGGACGGGGCGGACGGTGAAACGTCGGATTGCACGCACCTACCCAAACTTAGTGGTTTGCGCCCGGAAGTTCGTCGAGGGTCCAGCGTCGTTCAGGTGGATGCCTCGTCAGGCCGAGGAGGGAGGGAAGCGGGGTTCTATCTCGACCGAGGAGAACGCCGCGAGGCGCCGCCTGGGCGGCGCAGGCCCCGACGCACTTCCGCGCGTGACCACTCACGGTCCCGACCAGGCGGCTTGATGCCTGTCGACGCACTGGTCTGGGCTTCCGGGGGTCGACACAGCCCGCATGTCGGCCGATAGGTTTGGCACCGTGACGGCTACCAGTGCAGGTTCCTCGCCATCGAACCGCGACGATGCAGCCCAGTCCGCCGCGAGCGCGTCGCCCACCGCCAAGACCCGAAGCGGGGCCAGGCCCGCTGCACAGACGGCGGTCACCATCAGCCCACCGCGCCTGGGCACCCTGATCGACCGGATACCGGTGGTGAAGGTGTCCCCGGTCATCGAGGGCGGGGCCTACCCGGCCAAGGCCGCGGTCGGTGAGTCCATCCCGATCCGGGCCCAGGTCTTCCGGGAGGGCCACGACGCGGTCAACGCGTCGGTCGTGCTGACGAACCCGGAGGGGCAGGAGACGGTCTTCGGCATGCACCGAACCACCCCGGCCGGCCTCGACTGGTGGACGGCCTCGGTCACCTTGGAACGCGAGGGGGCGTGGACCTTCCGGGTCGAGGGCTGGAGTGACCCGTGGGAGACCTGGGTGCACAACGCCGAGATCAAGATCCCGGCCGGGATCGACGTGGAGCTGGTCTGCACCGAGGGCCGGACGCTGTTCACCGCCTCGGCTGAGCGGGCTGCGGCGGCCGGGGACACCCAGACCGCCGCCCTGCTGCGGGGTGCGGCCAAGAGCCTGAACTCGGGCCAGCAGGTGGAGGACCGGCTCGAGGTGGTGCTGGCCGACGACGTCCGCGACGCCATGGCCGGCTACGGTCCGCGCGACATGGTCTCCCCCACTCCGGACTACCCGATCTACGTCGACCGGGGGGCGGCGCTGTTCTCCTCCTGGTACGAGTTCTTCCCCCGGTCCCAGGGGGCTAAGTGGGACGAGGAGAACCAGACCTGGATCTCCGGCACCTTCGACTCCTCGCACGAGCGCCTCGAGGCGGCCGCGGCCATGGGCTTCGACGTGGTCTACATCCCGCCCATCCACCCGATCGGCCGCCAGTACCGCAAGGGGGCCAACAACACACTGGCCCCGGGACCGGGCGACCCGGGATCGCCGTGGGCCATCGGGGCCGAGGAGGGGGGGCACGACACCATCCATCCCGACCTGGGCGACTTCGACGCGTTCGACCGGTTCGTGGCCAAGGCGAAGTCCCTCGGCCTGGAGGTCGCGATGGACTTCGCGCTGCAGGCGGCTCCGGACCACCCCTGGGTCACCGAGCACCCGGAGTGGTTCTCCAAGCGCGCGGACGGCAGCATCGCGTACGCAGAGAATCCGCCGAAGAAGTACCAGGACATCTACCCGATCAACCTCGACAACGACCGGGACGGCATCTACCTCGAGTCGCTGCGGATCCTCAAGCTCTGGATGAGCCACGGCATCCGGATCTTCCGGGTCGACAACCCGCACACCAAGCCGGTCAACTTCTGGGCCTGGCTGCTCGGTGAGATCCGCAAGACCGACCCCGATGTGCTCTTCCTGTCCGAGGCCTTCACCAAGCCGGCCATGATGCAGGCGCTCGGCAAGGCCGGCTTCCACCAGGGCTACACCTACTTCACCTGGCGCAACGAGAAGTGGGAGATCCAGGAGTACATGACGGAGCTGACCACCGAGACGGACAGCTTCTTCCGGCCCAGCTTCTGGGTCAACACCCCGGACATCCTGCCCAGCTTCCTGCAGTGGGGCGGCCGGCCGGCGTTCACCATCCGGGCCGTGCTGGCCGCGACCCTGTCCCCGCTGATGGGGGTCTACTCCGGCTACGAGCTGTTCGAGAACGCCGCCCTCGGCCAGGGCCGGGAGGAGTACCTGGACTCGGAGAAGTTCCAGTACCGGCCGCGCGACTGGCAGGCGGCCGCGGAGAGCGGGGAGAACCTCAACCTGCTGCTCGGCCGGCTGAACGAGATCCGCAAGGAGCACCCGGCGCTGCAACAGCTGCGGGACCTGCACTTCCACCACGCCCCGCACGACAAGGCCATCGTCTACTCCAAGCGCAGCGGCGACGACACGGTGATCACCGTGGTCAGCCTGGACCCGCACAACGTGGTCGAGACCGAGGTCTACTTCGACATGGAGGCTCTCGGGTTGACCGCACGCGACGTCTACCTGGTGCACGACGAGCTCACTGGGCAGACCTGGCGCTGGGGTCAGCGGGCATTCGTCCGGCTCACCCACGACGACCCGGCCCACATCCTGACCCTGATCCGCTACGGGTCCCGCAGCGGCTCCCCCGGCCGGGTCTGAGAGGCCGGTGATGGCCGACTGCCGCATCGACCGCGCGCCCGTGTGTTGTGGGCGCGGCGCGGGGGTCCAAGGGGGTCGTCCACCTTGCTAGACACCGTCGCCGACCAGGTGATGGCCTACCTGACGGCGGCCCGCTGGTTCGCCGGCAAGGGCCGGCTGGTGACCCTGCGCTCCCTCACACCGCTGCCGTGGCTCAACGAGACCGCGGAGTTCTTCGCCGAGTCCGCACCGGCCGTGCGGCTGGAGATCGCCGAGGTGTCGTACGCGGTGGAGCAGGACCCCGACGACCAGCCGGCCGCCGAGGACCCGGCGTGGGCCGGCGGGCCGCGACAGCCGGTCACCCCAGAGGCCAACGGGCCGCGCGAGTTCTACCAGCTCGCGCTGTCCTACCGGCGGGCCCCGCATCCCGACCTGCACTTCGCCGAGGTGGCGCGTTTCGATCATCCGGAGCTGGGATCGGTGGTGGCCTACGACGCCGCCCGCGACCCGGAGGCCTGCCAGGTCCTGCTGCGGGCACTGGTGGACGAGGCCCGGCTGAGCGACCGGGACACCACGGCCCGGTTCCACCGGACCGACCGGTCCGGGCTCACCGCGGACCTGGCGCCGCGGGTGTTTACCGGCCAGCAGAGCAACACCTCGGTGGTGCTCGGGGACGTCGCCATGCTCAAGCTGTTCCGGCGGTTGGAACTGGGCCGCAACCTGGATATCGAGGTGCACGACGCGCTCAACCGGGCGGGCGTCAACGACGTGGCCGCGCTGTTCGGTTGGGCCGAGGGCAGCTGGACCAGCGACGGTGTCACCTGTGACGCCGACCTGGCCATGGTGGTCGAGCTGCTCCGCCAGGCGACCGACGGTTGGGGCCTGGCCCTGGACCAGCTCGAGGCCGGGCGGAGCTTCGCCGCCGATGCCGAGGCCCTCGGTCGGGCCCTGGCGGACACCCATGCCGCCCTGCGGGACGCCTTCCCGGTCACCGAGGTGCCAGGCCGCACGGTGGCCGAGGTGATGAAGGCCCGGCTGTCGACCGCGGCTACCACCGCTCCGGCGCTGCTCACCCACGCCGACGGGCTGCGTCAGTGCTTCGCGGCCCTGGAGGACCAGACGCTCGGCACCCAGCGGGTGCACGGCGACTTCCATCTGGGCCAGACCCTGCACACCCCGGACGGGTGGAAGATCATCGACTTCGAGGGCGAGCCGGCCAAGACCATGGCCGAACGCGTCGCCCCGGACAGCGGCTGGCGCGACGTCGCCGGCATGCTTCGCTCCTTCGACTACGCAGCGGCCAGCGTGCCGGGGACGAGCAGCGTGGGCTGGGCGGAAGAATGCCGAGCGGCGTTCCTGCGCGGGTACGCCGGAGGTGACCTGGACCCGCAGCAGGCCGCCGCGGTCCGTGCGTACGAGGCGGACAAGGCGATCTACGAGGTGATCTACGAGGTGCGAAACCGTCCCGACTGGGTGTCCATCCCGCTGGGAGCCGTAGCCACGCTGGCCCAGACCGAGCCCGAACCGACAAAGGAGTAGCAGGGATGGCATTAGACGCGAGCGGTGGTCTGACCGGCTGGGACATGACCGGATTCCACCAGGGCCACGACACGGAGTGCTACAAGCGGCTCGGGGCGCACGAGATCACGATCACCGACTCCGAGCGCGGCGAGATCACCGGCACCCGGTTCACAGTGTGGGCGCCGAACGCCCAGGCGGTCCGGCTGGTCGGGGACTTCAACTTCTGGAACGGCGAGAACTCGCAGATGAGCCTGGTCCCGGGGGCCGGGGTCTGGGCACTGTTCGTGGAGGGTGTGAGCACCGGCAACCTGTACAAGTTCGAGGTGCTCGGGGCTGACGGCGTCTGGCGGCTCAAGGCCGACCCGATGGCCTACTTCACCGAGGCCGCCCCGCACACCGCCTCCATCGTCTACAACAGCCAGTACGTCTGGGGCGACGACCAGTGGATGTGGTACCGGGGCGAGAAGCGCCAGTACCAGGAGGCGATGAGCATCTACGAGGTGCATATCGGGTCGTGGCGCAAGGGCCTGACCTACCTCGAGCTGGCCCAGGAGCTGGTGGAGTACTGCACCTGGCAGGGCTACACCCACGTCGAGTTCCTGCCGGTCGCCCAGCACCCGTTCGAGGGCTCGTGGGGCTACCACGTCACCGGCTACTTCGCCCCGATGAGCAAGTTCGGCTCCCCCGACGAGTTCCGGCACCTGGTGGACAAGCTGCACCAGGCCGGTATCGGCGTGCTGATCGACTGGGTCCCTGGGCACTTCGCCACCGACCCCTGGGCACTACAGCGCTTCGACGGCACCGCGCTCTACGAGCACGAGGACCCGCGGCTGGGCTGGCACCCGGACTGGGGCTCCTACATCTTCAACTTCGGCCGCAACGAGGTGAAGAGCTTCCTGGTCTCCAATGCCTACTACTGGCTGCACGAGTACCACATCGACGGGCTGCGGGTCGACGCGGTGGCCTCGATGCTCTACCTGGACTACTCGCGCGAGGCCGGCCAGTGGGTGCCGAACATCCACGGCAGCAACGAGAACCTCGAGGCGATCGAGATGCTCCAGCTGACCAACAAGCACGCGTACGAGCGGGAGCCCGGCACCATGGTGGTGGCCGAGGAGTCGACGTCCTGGCCGGGGGTCACCCGGCCGGTCAACTGGGGCGGGCTGGGCTTCGGGTTCAAGTGGAACATGGGCTGGATGAACGACTCGCTGCGCTACCTGGGTCGCGAACCGATCTACCGGCAGTACCACCACCACGAGATGACGTTCGCCATGGCGTACGCGTACTCGGAGAACTTCATCCTGCCGATCAGCCACGACGAGGTGGTACACGGCAAGGGGTCGATGTTCGAGCGCGCGCCGCAGGACGAGTGGCGGAAGTTCGGCAACCTGCGCGCGTTCTACGCCTTCATGTGGGCGCACCCGGGCAAGAAGCTGCTGTTCATGGGCACCGAGTTCGGCCAGCGGCGGGAGTTCTCCGAGGACCGCAGCATCGACTGGTGGCAGAGCGCCGAGTGGGGACACCGCGGGGTGCAGCGGTTGGTCAAGGACCTGAACACGGTCTACCGGGAGAACCCGGCGTTGTGGAAGCTGGACACCGACCCGTCCGGGTTCTCCTGGATCGACGCTGATGACGCCGGCGGCAACGTCTTCTCCTGGCTGCGCTACGACGGCGAGGGCCAGATGATCGCCTGCATCACCAACTTCTCCTCCGAGCCGCGGCCGGACCACCGGGTCGGGCTGCCTGCGGAGGGCGTGTGGAAGGAGATCCTCAACACCGACGCCGAGGTGTACGACGGGACGGGCCACATCGGCAACCTGGGCCAGGTGGTGGCCACCAACGTGCCGTCCCACGGCTACGTCGCCTCGGCGGCGGTGACCATTCCTCCGCTCGGCGCGGTGTGGCTGCGGTTCGAACCGGTGAGCACCGAGGAGCAGCCGGAGCCGGACAAGGTCGAAGCCGGCGTACGCGCGGCGGCGCGGGCCGCCTCGCCGCACCGGCGGGCGGTCGCCGACGACCGGAAGGAGGACGTGGCGGTGCCGCCGGAGGATCCGGTCCAGCCCGCCGACACTGAGCGTCTCGGGGGCGTGACGGCGGCGACCCCGGCGGCCGGATCGGCCGCCGAGCAACTGATCGGCGGACCGGCGGACGAGATCCCGGCGCCCTCCATCCCGGACCCGATGAGCCGGGCGGAGGCGGCCAGTGCCACCCAGCCCATCGCGCCTCCCACGCCGGAGGCGGCGGCCTCTCCGGGCTCGCCGGAGTCCCCGGAGTCGCCTGCCTCGCCCGGTTCGCCGGACTCCCCCTCCTCCCCCGACACGCCGCCGTCCGTCCGCTGACCGAGATCACCGTCCGCCTCCGGCTCGAGGCGGACGGGGTCGGCACGCTGGTCTGGGACGCCGGGATACCGCCCGACGTCCTCGAGCGCGCCCTGATGGTCGCCGCCGAGGAGGCCCTGTTCGACCGCGGCCTCCGCCGGGTGCAGGTCACCGTCGCGGGCCGCGACCGGCTGGCCCGCCGTGCCGTGCTGCGGGCCGGATTCCGGCAGGAAGGAGTGCAGCGCCAGGCCGTCCTCGGCTCCGCCGGAGCCGCCGACGACCGCTACCTGTTCGCCCGGCTGGCCACCGACGAGGTTGGCGGCTCACACGGGTTCTCCGGCGTGATGAACTCCACCCTGCCCCGCAAACGGCTGATCGCCCACGTGCTGCTGCGTGACGACGAGGGTCGGGTACTGCTCTGCGAGACCCAGTTCAAGCCCGACTGGGAGCTGCCCGGCGGCATCGTCGAGCCGGGCGAGTCACCCCGGCTGGGCGCGATCCGCGAGGTGCAGGAGGAGCTGGGGGTGACCTGGCCGGTCGGGCGACTGCTGGTCGCCGACTGGATGCCGCCCTACCTGGGTTGGGAGGACGCCATCGAGATGATCTTCGACGGCGGTCGGGTGACCGAGGCCCAGCTGGCCGACTTCGTGCTGCAGCCGAGCGAGATCCGGCGGGTGAAGCTGTGCAACCTGGACGAGGCGGCTGAACTCGTCACGCCGCTCGCCCATCGTCGGCTCAGCCTCGCCGCCGGTCTCGGCCCGGACCAGATGGCCTACACCGAGGACGGCGCCCCGCCGGCGCCGGTGCCCTGAGCCGGTCGACCGCGCCCGGCGGCATGGTTCGGCTAGCGCTCGAACTCGAGCCGCACCGTCGGCAGGGCGACCAGCAGCAGGTTGTCGGGGCAGGCCAGCGTGGCCTTGCCCTGCGGTGCGATCACCTGGCCGATCGACGCCATCGGCATGATCTGCTTCTGATTCCCGGACTCCAGGGTGCCCTGGCCGGTGGCCTCCTCGACGGTGAAGGTCATGTCGGCGCCGTCGGGCTGATAGGTCCCGGTGATCGTCCCGTCGACGGTCAGGCTCGCCGACTCTCCGGCCAGGTTGACCGTGATCGGCCGCTTGCCCTCACCGACCAGGTTGTAGCGACCGTCGTCGAAGGTGACGTGTACATCGCCGCCCTGCCCGGTGCCGTAGGTGGCCTGCTGACCGAGCCCGACGAACCGGACCAGCCGCCAGGTACCGGGCAGACAGTCCGCCCCGGGAACGAGGACGCTCGAAGTGCTGGACGGGGTGCCCGCCGGCGTGGACGATGCGGTGGAGCTGCTCGGAGCGGAGGCACTCGGTGCGCTGCTCGGAATCGTCGGTGTGGATGTCCCGCCGCCGCCCGTGCAGCCTGCCAGCATGACCAACACTGCGGCCGCCAGGCCCGCTCCGCCTCTGCTCACGTCGGCCCACCGTAGCCGACTCCCGGCGTCAGAACAGGGCCGTCATCAGATCCCGGCGCGCCTTGAGGACCCGAGGGTCGGCGTTGCCGACCGTCTCGAACAGCTCCAGCAGCCGGACCCGGACCTGGTCGCGCTCGTCGCCGGACTTGCTCTTGATCAGCCCGATCAGACGGTCGAACGCGGCCTCGACCTGACCACTGACCATCTCCACGTCGGCGGCGTCCAGCTGGACCTGGACGCCGTCGTCCGCGCGGGCGGCCGCGAGCACGACCTGCGGGTCGTACCGGGTCGCCCGCGCGAACAGTCCAGCCTGGGCCTTACCCGCCTGGGCCTCCGCGTCGCCGGGGTTGGCGGCCAGCAGCTTGTCGAACTCGGCCTCGGCTCCGGCGAAGTCGCCCCGGGCCAGCGCCTCGTCCGCCGCCGCGAACCGGGGGTCGACGACCGCCTCCTCCCCGGGATCCTCGTCGGGGTCCGACAAGTCGACCGGGTCGGCGCGGCCGACGATGCCGTTGGCCACGGCGGCCTTGAGCAGCTGGTCGATGGCCGCCTGCGCCTGCTCACGCGGCAGCACGCCCTGGAACAGCGGGGCGACCTGCCCGTTGATCAGGGCGATCACGGTCGGCACGGCCTGCAGCCCGAGCGCCTGGACGATACCCGGCGCGGTGTCCACGTTCATCCGGGCCAGCAGGAACCGCCCGCCTGAGGAGTTGGCGATCTCGACGAGGGCGTCGGAGAGCTGCTGACCGGTGGCTACCCGGGGTGAGTAGAGCTCGACGACCACCGGGTGCTTGACCGAGCGGCGGATGGTCTCGGCCTCGAAGTTCTGCTCGGTGACCTCGATGACGTACGAGCCGCCACCCGGCGCCCCGGCCGCGGGGCCGGCGGCCTGCTGCTGAGCTTTCTGCTTGAGAGCGGACAGGTCGACTGCCCCGGGACGGTTGAAGCTGGCAGAGGTCATGGTGTCCATCCTGTCAAAGCCGGTCGGGCTCGCGCCCGCTCGGTCGCCGAACAGCTTCCGCCCTATCCGACGCTCGCCGGTATCGGCAGAATGACTGCCATGGCTCACCCTCGCGCCGGCCAGCCGGCCTCCCCTGAAGACCTGATCGACGTCGACGCGGTCCTCAGCGCGTACTACGACCTGACCCCCGATCCGGCCAACCCGGACCAACAGGTGGTGTTCGGAACCTCGGGCCACCGCGGCTCCAGCCTGGACACCGCCTTCAACGACCTGCACATCGCGGCCACCACGCAGGCGATCGTGGAGTACCGGGCGTCGCAGGGGGTGACCGGGCCGCTGTACCTGGGCAAGGACTCCCATGCGCTGTCCAAGCCGGCGTGGACCACCGCCATCGAGGTGCTCCTGGCCAACGACGTGACCGTGTGCTGCGAGGGCGACGAGGACTACACCCCCACCCCGGCGGTGTCCCGGGCGATCGTGGTGCACAACGCCAATGCCGACGGGAACAACACGGCGGACGGCATCGTCGTCACGCCGTCGCACAACCCGCCGCGGGACGGCGGGTTCAAGTACAACCCGCCGCACGGCGGGCCGGCCGACTCCGACGCGACCGGGGCCATCGCCGCCCGGGCCAACGCCCTGATGGCCGACCCGGCCGCGGTCCGCCGGAAGCCGTTCGACTCGGTCAGCGGTGAGCTGAACCGCTTCGACTACCTGGGCGCGTACTGCGAGGACCTGGTCAACGCGCTCAACTTGCTCGCGATCCGGGAGGCCGGCGTGCACATCGGGGCCGACCCGATGGGTGGGGCCAGCGTGCAGTACTGGGGCTACATCGCCGAGCACCTGGGCCTCGACCTCACCGTGGTCAACCCGCGGGTGGACCCGCGCTGGTCGTTCATGACCCTGGACACCGACGGCAAGATCAGGATGGACTGCTCCTCGCCCAACGCCATGGCCTCGCTGATCGGCAACAAGGACGCGTACGAGATCGCCACCGGCAATGACGCGGACGCCGACCGGCACGGGATCGTCACCCCCGACGCCGGCCTGATGAACCCCAACGCCTACCTGGCGGTGGCGATCCAGTATCTCTACGCCAACCGCCCGGGCTGGCGAGGCGACGCGGCCATCGGCAAGACGCTCGTCTCGTCCTCGATGATCGACCGGGTCGCCGAGGGCCTCGGTCGGACGCTGGTCGAGGTGCCGGTGGGGTTCAAATGGTTCGTGCCGGGTCTGCGCAGCGGCGAGATCGGCTTCGGCGGCGAGGAGTCGGCGGGCGCGTCCTTCCTCGCCCTGGATGGCAGCACATGGACCACCGACAAGGACGGCATCCTGCTCGCCCTGCTGGCCAGCGAGATCAAGGCGGTGACCGGAAGATCGCCGAGTCAGCTGTACGCCGAGCTGACCGACCAGCACGGCGCCCCCGCGTACGCCCGGGTGGACGCGCCGGCCAACCGCGAGCAGAAGGCCAAGCTGGCCAAGCTCGACCCCTCGTCGGTGAGCGCCACCGAGCTGGCCGGCGAGTCGATCACGGCGAAGCTGACCAGCGCGCCGGGGAACGGGGCCGCGATCGGCGGCTTGAAGGTGACCACCGACTCGGCCTGGTTCGCCGCCCGGCCGTCGGGAACCGAGGACGTCTACAAGATCTATGCCGAGTCGTTCCGCGGTCCGGAGCACCTGGCCGAGGTCCAGGCCGCTGCGCGCGAGGTGGTCGCCGCCGCCTTGGGCTGAACGACTGCCCCCAGTCCAGGCGATATTCGTCTGCATCGAGTCCGGGGCGAGGTGGCGGAACCGAAAGAGGTGACCAGGTACCTGCAGCTCACTCCCAACCTGAAGTACGGTCCCACCTGGTTCGACGCCCGGGACTGGACCTGACCCGAGACCAACGGTCGAGGCCTAGTTGCGGCGGA
The DNA here is from genome assembly GCA_963808435.1 of uncultured Actinomycetota bacterium. Classification (GTDB taxonomy): domain Bacteria; phylum Actinomycetota; class Actinomycetes; order Propionibacteriales; family Propionibacteriaceae; genus Microlunatus. Next base: position 72,520 of record CAWEFW010000010.1, read on the forward strand.
CGATCGTGGCCGCAGCCAATGCACCGCGGATGCGGTTGTTGATCATTGGTCGGCGTTGGCGGTCGATGTGCCAGGGTGGCCGCCACTCGGGCAGGCCGTCGGGGTTGATGGTGCAGTCCCAGCCGCAGGCGAGGAAGTTGTAGTGGTGGTACCGACACAGCAGGGTCAGATTGTCCAGATCCGTCGCGCCGCCCTCACTCCACGGCATGACGTGGTGGCGTTCGCAGTACTCCGGGGCGGTGTCGCAGCCCGGGAACGAGCAGCCCCGGTCGCGGGCGATCAGGGCGGCCGTCTGCCCGGCAGTGGCGATCCGCCGGGTCCGGCCCAGCCGCAGCGGCACCCCGTCGCCGGTGACCGTCGCCCAGTAGATCTCGGCCTGGCCGGCCAGGTCCAGCGCCTTCGCGGTAGAGATCAAGGTGCCGTCGGAGGTGACCGCGTAGCCGGTCTTGTCGAGCAGGTTCTGCAGGTCGACCGTGACGATCACCGTGGCCGGCGTGCCCCCGGCATCCGGCACACTGTCGGAGCGCAGCAGCCGATCACACACCGCTCCCAACGCGTCGTGCACCCGCTGCCCATACGACCGGACATCCGGCTCCTCCACCCGCTTCCCGTCGGCGGTCTCGGTCACGTTGACACGTGGCTTGGCGAGAGGACCAAGGACGGCGTGCAGCTTGACCCCGGCTTCGGCGGTCAGCCGGAACTCCCCGGCATACCCACCGTCCCGCGTCGGATGCAGGGTGAAATACCGACGAACCTGCTGCAGCCGCTCGTCCGGCAAGGTGCCGTCCGGGTCGATCCCGTCCACCACCTGCTCGGCCAGCCGGCGCAGGTCCTTCGGCCCGAACTGGGCGGCCCAGCCGGCCAGCAGTTCCTCACCCTGTCCACGGCGTCGGGGTCGAACCCCACCCGGTCGACCTTCGCCAACGCCCGCTCCACAATGTCGACCTGCTCCGGCGACACGTCACCCTCGCGCTGCGCCGCGGCCAGATACGGCCGCACCGGCGCTAACGGCTGTCCCGTCATCGACATCCGCTCGGTCAGCGCCTCGGCGGCCCGCACCCGCCGACTCGCCTCCCCGACCGACAGCTGCAGCGTCGCGGCCAACGCCCGCGGCAGCGAGGAAGGACACAGCTCGGCGGCCAGATCCCGCCGCTGCGCATCCCTGACCCCTTGGTGGTCGACCAGTGACAGCTGGTTCCGGGTCCGCTCGAACTCCTGTAGAAAGCCGACGAACTGCACATCATCGAGGACCTCCAGACCACCGTCCTCGACCAGTTTCACCAGACGGCTCAGGCCCGTCTTGAAGGTGTCCAGCGCGGCATCAACCACGTCCGCACCCCCGAGATCCATACCGACATACTACTCGAATATATGTTCGATATCAAGCAAGAGACCTAGTCAGCAGCAGTTTCGCGAAGGAAACGACAAGTCTCTGCGTATCGTTGACATCACGCCTCCGGCTTCTCGGGGAAGCGACGCGCATGCCCCACCCGCGTGCCGAGGAGCCGGTCGGGGGCCGGAGTGGTTTCGTGCTAGGGCGGCGACCGGCCTCAGCGTCCCATGCCGCGCACGTCAGAAGCGCGCCGGTTCGGCGTACTCGCCCCACTCGGCTCGCAGGGCGTCGCAGATCTCGCCCAGCGTGGCCTCCACCCGGGCGGCGGCCAGCATCGGCTCGATCAGGTTCGCCTCGGTGCGGGCCGCCGCGACCAGCTCGCCGAGCGCGGAGCGGACGGCGGTCTCGTCACGAGCGGCGCGTCGCTCGGCCAGCGCCGCACACTGCTCCCGCTCCACCTCGTGGCCGACCCGCAAGATGTCCAGCGAGCCGCTCACCGTCGAGGTGTGCACATTGACCCCGACGATCTTCTTGTCGCCCTTCTCCAGCTCGGTCTGGTAGCGGAACGCGGCATCGGCGATCTGGCCGGTGAACCAGCCCTCCTCGATGCCCAGCAGAATGCCGGAGGTCATTGGCCCGATCGGGTGCTCGATGGTCCCGCGGCCGAGCCCCTCGATCCGGGCGAAGATCGCCTCGGCCTCGGCCTCCATTGCGTCAGTGAGCGCCTCGACGTACCACGAACCGCCGAGCGGATCGGTCACGTTGGCCACGCCGGTCTCCTCGGCCAGCACCTGCTGGGTCCGCAGCGCGACCTCGGCCGACTCCTCCGTCGGCAGCGCGAGAGTCTCGTCGAACGCATTGGTGTGCAGCGAGTTGGTTCCGCCGAGCACGGCCGCCATCGCCTCAACGGCGGTCCGCACCACGTTGTTGTAGGGCTGCTGCGCGGTCAGCGACACCCCGGCGGTCTGGGTGTGGAAGCGCAGCCACTGTGCCTTGGCAGTGGTCGCGCCGTACCGGTCCCGCAGCCACCGCGCCCAGATCCGGCGGGCCGCCCGGAACTTGGCGATCTCCTCGAAGAAGTCGATGTGGGCGTCGAAGAAGAAGCTCAGCCCGGGCGCGAAATGGTCGACGTCCAGGCCCCGCGACAGGCCGAGCTCGACGTAGCCGAACCCGTCGGCCAGGGTGAAGGCCAGCTCCTGTACGGCGGTCGACCCGGCCTCGCGAATGTGATAGCCGGACACACTGAGGGGCTTGTACGCGGGCACGTGGGCGGTGCAGTACTCCATCAGGTCGCCGATCAGCCGCAGGTGCGGCTCCGGCGCGAACAGCCACTCCTTCTGGGCGATGTACTCCTTGAAGATGTCTGTCTGCAGGGTGCCGTTGAGGGTTGTCGGGTCTACGCCCTGCCGCTCCGCGGCCACCACGTAGAGGCAGAACATGGGCACCGCGGGCCCGGAGATCGTCATCGAGGTGGTCACCGTGCCCAGGTCGATCCCCTCGAACAGCATCTCGAGGTCGGTCGCCGAGTCGATGGCCACGCCGCAGTGCCCGACCTCACCCAGGCTGCGCGGGTCGTCGGAGTCCCGGCCCATCAGGGTGGGCATGTCGAACGCCACGCTCAGCCCGCCGCCACCGGCGTCCAGGATCATCCGATAGCGCTCGTTGGTCTGCCGGGCGTTGCCGAAACCGGCGAACTGCCGGATCGTCCACGGCCGCCCCCGGTAGCCGCTGGGGTAGAGGCCGCGGGTGTACGGGAACTCCCCCGGCCAGCCGATCCGACCCATCCGCTCGTCGGCGGCCTCGTCCGCCGGCCCGTACACGGGGTCGACCTCGACGCCGGACAGCGTGCTGAAGTCGGCGTCCCGGACCTGGCCGGCCTGCTGCGCCCGCACGTACGCCGCCGCCCATCGTTCCCGCCCCGTCGGCAGACCTGGGCTCGTCATCGCGCCTCCCCACGTCGGTACTAGGACATCCTACTATCGGCGCCCGGGAGGGGTACGTGAGCCTGCGAGCGTCGGTAAGGGAGGGCGCCGGTTTTTGTCTGGACGACCAAGCGAGAACGGCCGCACAGCTGTGACTGAACTCTCAAGTGGACTAGGGCCGTTCGGACGCGGGAGGAAGACAGAAACTCAGCGCCCGACCGGGCGCGAGCAGGCAGGACCAAATCAGAAGTCGCCCGCGGCGGCCCGCGGCCGGGTGAGCAGGTTGGTCAGCCGGTCGCACTCGACCTCGCTCAGCGATCCGAGGGCGAACCGGGCCCCGACGATGGCCTTGGTGGCGCGGTCCATCACCGCCCGACCATTCTCCGTGATGGAGGCGAGGACCGCCCGTCCGTCCTCCGGGTGGGGCGTACGCCGAATCAGGTCGGCCGCCTCCAGCCGCTTGACCAGGGGCGTCACTGAGGTGGCGTGCACCTGCAGCCGCTCGCCGATCTTGCCCAGGGGCAACGCGCCGCGGCGGGAGAAGGAGAGCAGCACCAGCACCTCATACCGGGCGAACGTCAGCCCCAGCGGGCGCAGCAGCTCGTCGAGCTCGGTCAGCACCAGCTGGTGCACCCGCATCAGCGAGGTGACGGCCCGCATCCGGGGCATCTCGTCCCACTGCGTGGCCCACTGTCGGGCCGCCTCCTCGACCGGGTCGAATGGCAGTCGGGTGCGCTCAAGACTCATGTGCCGTCGTCTGTCTCTTCGTCTTCCTCCGCCTGGACCCGCTCCGGGTTCATGATGATCCGCAGGGCGTCCTCGCGCTCGTCGATACTGGCCACATAGCGGATCTCGTTCAGGCCCTGAACCTGCGCCGCCGACTCGAAGACGAAGTGCCCGTAGTTGAGCATGTGCCCGACCCACGGCTTCTTGACGGTGATGTCGAGGATCCGGCCGAGCGGCACGCTGGCCCGCTGGGTGTCAAACACGCCGTTGACCCGGATCAGTCGCTGGTTGGTGATGACGAACCGGTCCCGGTACTCCTCGAGCAGCCGCCAAGCGGCCTGCACTGCGACAGCCAGACCGATCAGAAAGAAGATCCAGAAGATCGGCTCTTGAAAGGCCCAGGCGCTGAGAAAGATCAGCAGTCCACCGATCAGTCGGATCGCCGGCCATAGGCTCGCCACCCAGTGCTTGCGGACCTCGAGCACCATGTACTCGCCGGCCTTGTTGAGGACGTACTTGTCGACGTTCGGGTCGAACAACCCCGGCATAGCTACCCGGCCAGTGAGTTGAAGAACACCACGATGGACCGGAAGGCCGCGCCGATCGCACCGAAGACGGTCTGCACCGCCCCCGCGGCCGACTCCGGGCGCTGGATCAGGTAGAACAGCACGAAGCCCACCAACGGCACCAGCAGGATCTTCCTGACCAACGGCATGTAACTCCTCGCTCCGTCTCGCCCACCCGAACGGCACCCAGAGTTCCGGACGGTCATTTCTACCGTACGCGGAAGGGTCGAGATGACCGCCACGCCGACACCCAATCGCGCCCTGGGCCGGTAGTCAGCGCACCGGCCGTAACCGGTCGGCCGCGGTGTAGGCGTCCAGTTGGCCGCGGCTGACCGTCTCGGCCAGCGCGTCCAGACCGGCCTCCGGGTCCAACGCCAGCTCGGTCTGCAGCCGGGCCAGCACCAGTCCCTCCACCTCCCGCCGGGCCCGGGCGACCCGCCGGACGGTCCACGCCCCGTTCGCCTGCTGGGTGGCGCGAAACTGCTCGATCCGGCCGAGCAGGTCGTCGATGCCCTCGCCACGATGGGCCACGGTGGCCACGATCGGGGGCTTCCAAGCCTCCGGCCCACGCTCACCGAGGGCGACCATCCCCCGCAGCTCCCGGATCAGCGCCTGGGCGCCATCCCGATCGCTCTTGTTCACCACGAAGATGTCGCCGATCTCCAAGATCCCGGCCTTGGCGGCCTGCACCCCGTCCCCCATGCCAGGGGCGAGCAGCACCAGCGTGGTGTCGGCCAGGTCGGCCACCTCGATCTCGGACTGGCCCACCCCGACCGTCTCCAGCAGCACCACGTCGAACCCGGCCGCATCGAGCACCCGGAGTGCCTGGGGCGCGGCAACGGCCAGTCCGCCGAGATGACCGCGCGTCGCCATCGACCGGATGTAGACGCCGGGGTCCAGAGCGTGAGCCTGCATCCGGACCCGGTCGCCCAGCAGGGCGCCACCGGAGAACGGTGAACTGGGGTCGACGGCGAGCACACCGACCCGCCGGCCCTGCTCCCGCAGCGCCCCGACCAGGGCCGCGGTGGTCGTCGACTTGCCCACTCCGGGAGACCCGGTCAACCCGATGACGTGCGCTCGGCCCGTATCGGACGCGAGGTCGCGGGCCACCGCCGGGAGCTGGGCCGACCGGTTCTCGACCAGGCTGATCAACCGGCCGATCGCTCGAGGGCGGCCGGTGCGGACCGCCGCCAGCAACTCGGCCAGCTCGTCGTCCACGGCCGGCGCGGGGCTCAGAGCCGGGCTCCGGTCACAGGGAGCGCAGGATCAGCGCGTCACCCTGCCCGCCGCCACCGCAGAGCGAGGCCACCCCGGTTCCACCACCCCGCCGACGCAGCGCGTACGCCAGGGTGAGCACGAGCCGGGCGCCGGACGCTCCGATGGGGTGCCCGAGGGCGATCGCCCCGCCGTTGATGTTGACCTTCTCGTCGGTCTCGGACTCGTTCAGCCCCAGGGCGCGGGCACTGGCCACGCCGACTGCGGCGAAAGCCTCGTTGATCTCGATCAGGTCCAGGTCGCGGATCCCGATCTGCTCCTTTGCACAGGCGACCCGGATGGCCTCGGCCGGCTGCAGCTGCAGGGAGGAGTCCGGGCCGGCCACCATGCCGTGCGCACGAACCTCGGCCAACGGCGCTACCCCGAGTCGCTCGGCCGCCTGGGCGCTGGCCACGATCAGCGCGGCCGCGCCGTCGGAGATCGGGCTCGACGATGCGGCGGTGATCGTCCCGTCAGGTGCGAACGCCGGCGGCAGGCCGGCCAGCGACTCCGCGGTCACGCCCTCGCGGATCCCCTCGTCGGCCGCGACGAGCCGGTCCGGCCCGCGACGCTGCGGCACCTTGACCTCGACCAGCTCCTCCGCCATCACGCCGCTGGCGGTCGCCGCGGCCGCCCGCTGGTGCGAGCGGGCGGCGAAGGCGTCCTGATCGGCCCGGCTGACCTGCACCTCCCCGCAGTTGCCGGCGTCGGTCAGCGCGCCCATCGACTGGTCGGTGTAGACGTCCCAGAGTCCGTCCGCGGCCATATGGTCGAGCAGGCTGGCGGTCCCGTACTTGATGCCGGTCCGCGACTTGGGCAGCAGGTGGGGGGCGGAGGTCATCGACTCCATCCCGCCGGCCACCACGATGTCGCACTCCCCCGCCCGGATCAGCTGGTCGGCCAGAGCAACCGCGTTCAGGCCGGACAAGCACACCTTGTTGATGGTCAGGGACGGCACGTTCATCCCGATCCCCGCGCGGACCGCCGCCTGCCGGGCCGGGGCCTGCCCGACTCCCGCCTGCAGCACCTGACCCATGATCACGTAGTCGACGTCGCGCGCGTCCACCTTGGACCGCTGCAACGCCTCAGCGATGGCGTACCCACCGAGCTCGGTGGCGGGAATATCGGCGAAGGCCCCGAGGAACTTGCCGATCGGCGTACGCGCCCCGTCGAGAAGTACTGAACCCATACCGCAGTTCTACACCGGCCCCGGTTGCCAGCCCACCCGAGCGGTTGGAACCGGCGCGCTCCCGGTGTTGTGGCCCGCACGGCGGGCCCCGAGGAGGTCGTGCCCGCTGCCGGACTACGATGCCGATGATGATCACCTGGGCGGGCCCCGAAGCGCTACCCGGCATGGCCGGTCTGGACCACGTCGGGCTCGCGGTCACCGATCTCGAGGCGGCCGTCACGCTGCACACCGAGGGCTTCGGGCTGCGGGTCGAGCACCGGGAGACCAATGCCGACCAGGGTGTGGTGGAAGTGATGCTCACCGCGTCCTCTCCGGGCGCACCGACGACCCAGCTGCAGCTGGTCGCCCCCCTGGACGATTCCTCTCCGGTGCACCGGTTCCTCAGCCGGCGGGGCCCCGGTCTCCACCACCTGGCGTACGCGGTTAGCGATGTGCGAACCGCATCCAGCGTTCTCCTGCGGCGAGGTTTACGGCTGCTCTATGATGCACCGAGGGCCGGAACCCGCGGCTCTCTGATCAACTTTGTCCACCCGAAGGACACCGGTGGCGTCCTGATCGAACTGGTCGAGCACGCCGCCCACAACCGGGGCCACCAGGGTTGAGCGGGGGGCTTCGCTCGGGCATGGGCGATATAGCGATATAAGGGGATACGCCAGAGTGAAGATCGAGTATCGGGAGAGGTTTGTGCGGTGAGCTCTACGGACAACACAGGGCTGGGCCTGTTCGATGATGCGGCCAGCGCTGTTGGGAACTTCCCGACCGCCCTGCGCGGCTACGACCGCACGGCGGTGGACGATTACGTCCGCACGCTCGAGGCGAGCGTCGTCCAGTCGCGCCGCCGGGCGACCCAGCTGGAGCAGCAGGTCGCGGCGCTGCAGGACCAGGTAGCGTCGGGCACCGACAAGAGCTCCGCCTCCGACCTCGACTACAGCAACCTCGGCGGCCGGGCCAACGACATCCTGCGGCTGGCCCAGGAGCAGGCTCGAGAGCTGGTGGAGAACGCCACCATCGAGGCCGAAAAGGTCAAGGAGAATGCCCGGCGCGAGGCCGACAGCCTCCGTAGTACCGCGGCCCGTGAGGGTGACGCGATCAAGACCGGCGGGATCGCCGAGGTCGACCAGCTGCGGGAGAAGCTGCACGGCGAGCTGCAGGCCCAGGTCGAGAAGGCCAAGGCCGAGGCCGGTGCGCTGGTCGCCGCCGCCCGTCGGCAGGCAGAGTCGCTGCGGCGTGAGGCCGACCACGAGGCGCAGACCACGCGTCAGAACGCTTACCTCGACACGGAGAACCTCCGTCGGGTGGCCGAGCGGGAGGCCGCCGAGGTCCGGCAGCAGGTGGCCGCCGAGCGCGAGCAGGCGGTGGCCCAGCTGAAGCAGGCCCACGACGAGGCTCAGGCCCGGACCGCGGAGCTGCTGGCCGAGGCCACCAAGCACCACGACCAGTCGGCCGAGCGGCTGGAGGCCGACATCACCGAGGCGGCCCGGATCCGGGCAGAGGCCCTGGCCGAGGCCGAGCAGGCCAAGGAGGAGGCTGTCCGCGAGTCGGAGGCTCGGGTGGCGACCGCCAAGAAGCAGGCCACGGCGATCAGCGAGCGGACCCAGCAGGAGTTCACCTGGCGCAAGCAGCAGCTGCGGCGGGAGACCGAGCTGCTGCACCAGCGCAAGCAGGCGGTGCTCAGCCAGCTGGCCAGCCTGTCGGCCCTGGCCGAGCAGACGGCCAACGCCTTCCCCGACCTGGACGACCCCGCGGACCTGGAGGGCGACGAGCCCGGCGACGCGACCGTGCTGCGGTCCGGCCCGAGCCGCGCCAACCAGGGCGAGGGCGAGATCCAAGCGGACGACGCACCGACCGAGACGGTGGGAAGCCCTCCGGCCCGTACGCCGAAGTCGCCGGCGGAGGGCAAGAACGGCGGTCCCCGCGCCGGCTCCGGCGGCGGCAAGGCGGTCCCGCAGCCCGAGCCGGAGGTCGACGGCGACGCGACGGTGCTGATCTCGTCCAACGACGTGCCGGCCGGCACGCAGCACCTGTCGTCCAGCCAGAAGCGCACGACCGGATCGCACTAATGTCGGCGCGGCGCGCCGGGCGAGATGCCGGCCCGGCGCCGCCGCCGCCGATAGCCTGTCGGGAACGGGGGGATTACCTGTCCACACCGTTCCTGGGAGATCGCCGTGAACCCATCCCGGCCCGTCGAAACCTCGTCCAACTCTGACCTGTTCCCAACCGTCAGGCGGGGCTACCAGCGGGAGGTCGTCGACCGGTATGCGCGGAAGATCCAGGTCGACCTCGATCAGCTCAAGCGGCGGTGCGAGGTCCTGAGGACCGAGAACACCGAGCTGCGCGCCGCGCGGGAAGAGACGGTGACGATGTCTGGACCAGCCGACTTCACCGGACTCGGCCACCGGGCCCAGGAGATCCTCCGGATGGCCGAGGAGCAGGCCCGTGACGTGACCCGTCGCGCAGCCCGCGAGGCCGACCAGTTGGCCGAGGAGACCCAGGCGGAGCTGGACCGACGTCGGGAGACGGTCAACACCGAACTCGACGAGATGCGGCAGTCGCAGCTGCACGAGCTGGAGACTCTCCGCCGCCAGGCCGAGCGGGACGTCGAGGAGGTATCCATCCGCTCCCGGACCGAGACCGAGCAGCTGCTCGCCGCCGCCCGGATGACGGCCGAGGCCGTGAAGACCGAGTCCGAGGCGACCGCCCGCTCTCTGGTCGAGAGCGCGACGGTCGAGGCCGAGGCCATCCTGGCCGCCGCCGAGAAGGACGCCGGCCGGATCAACCAGCAGGCCGCCGAGAAGCGCAGCCGGACGCTGACCGAGCTGGAGAAGGCCCACAAGGAGGCGCAGCAGAAGGCGGCCGACCTGCTCGCCTCGGCCACCCAACAGCAGCTCGCGGCCAGCGAGCACCTGACCGAGGAGACCGAGCGGGCAGCCCGACTGCGGCTGGACTCACTCGCCGAGGCGGAGCGGGTGAAGCTGGAGGCGACCGCGGAGGCGGAACAGATCGTCAAGCGGGCCCAGCAGCAGGCATCCACGATCGACGAGCGGGCCCGCCAGGAGTTCGCCTGGCGGCGACGGCAGATGCGCCACGAGCAGGACCTGCTCACCCGGCGCAAGCAGGCCATGCTCAGCCAGCTCACCTCGCTCAGTGCGCTGGCGGCCGAAGCCGCGGAGAAGCTGCCCGAGGTTCCGGACCTCGACCTGCGCGAGCTGCCCGACTTCCCGGGTGACGATCCGGCTGAGGAGACCGCGCCGGACACCGCATCGGAGGCCATCTCGGAGGCCACGCCGGCCCCCGAGGTGGCCGCGAAGCCGGCGTCGCGCCAGTTGGCGCACGCCTCCCGCGGCTAGCCTCCCGGCTCAGAAGAGGCGGTCGGCCGAGTTGTCCAGACCGCGGAGCACGTCATAGTCCAAAGTGACGCAGGTGATGCCGCGGTCGCCCGCCAGCACCCGGGCCTGTGGCTTGATCTGCTGGGCCGCGAACACTCCCACGACGGCACCGAGCCGCGGATCGCGACGCATCAGCTCGAGGTAGCGGGTGAGCTGCTCGACCCCATCGATCTCACCGCGCCGCTTCACCTCCACCGCGACGTAGCGGCCACCGGCATCGCGGCAGAGCAGGTCCACCGGACCGATCGGCGTGGGGTGTTCCCGCCGGACCAGTGACCAGCCCTGGCCCAGCGTCTCGGGATGCTCGGCCAGCAGGGCCTGCAGATGGGCCTCCACACCGTCCTTCTGCAGACCCGGGTCGACGCCCAGCTCGTGGCTGGAGTCGTGGAACACCTCCCCGATCGAGATCTGCAGCGTGTCCCCATCCCGGCCGTGGACCTCCCAGAGCGCGGTGAGTGGCTCCGTGGCCAGGCCGGACGGGTCCGGATCAGCAGCGATCGACTCGGTGATCCGGCAGGGCGGGCTCATCCAGTTCAGCGGCTTGTACGCGCGGTCGTCGGCGTGGATCGACACCGACCCGTCCGCCTTGACCAGGATCAGCCGGGTAGCCATCGGCAGGTGGGCCGTCAGCCGTCCGGCGTAGTCGACCTGGCAGCGGGCAATCACCAGACGCACGGGGCCCAACTTTAGCCTCCTGAGTCGCCTGGCACACTCGATCCGTGGCCCGCCGGATCAGCAAGCATCTGCGGCCGGCGCGTCCGCTCGGCGCCGGTCACGCCACGTCGGCCGACAAGGCCGACGGCAGCTGGGTGGTCCGCAGTGTCCCGGGCTCGGCGGCGACCAAGACGTACCGCTGCCCCGGTTGCTCGCAGCCGATTGCTCCGGGCTTGGCCCACATCGTCGCCTGGCCGCATACCCCCGGCCTGCTGTCGTCCTCCCCGGTCGAGGAGCGCCGACACTGGCACACCGCCTGCTGGTCGCGGCGGCCGTGACTGATCCCGACTCCGGGGCCCTGTTCAGCACCAGCCTCGGCGCCACTGGCCCGCGAGTGGTGTTCCTCCACGGGTTGTTCGGCCAGGGCCGCAACTGGACCACCGTGGCCAAGGCGCTCGCCGGCCAGGCCCGGGTCCTCTTGGTCGACCTGCCCAACCACGGGCGGTCGGCCTGGACCGAGACCTTCTCCTACCCCGCCATGGCCGCCATGGTGGCCGACCTGCTGCGGCGGGCCGGCGAAGGCGAGGCGTACGCGGTCGTCGGGCACTCGATGGGCGGCAAAGTGGCCATGAACCTGGCCCTGCATCACTCCGAGCTGGTGGCGCGACTGGCTGTGGTGGACGTGTCCCCCGTGCCGAGCGCCGAGATCAACCACTTCGCCGAGTACGTCGAGGGCATGCGGTCGCTCGACCTCGACACGCTCACCGACCGCGCTCGGGCCGACGAGCACCTCGCTCCCTACGTACCGGATGCCAGTATCCGCAGCTTCCTGCTGCAGAACCTGCGCCGCGAGTCCGGGCGGAACGGCGGCTGGCGCTGGCAGATGAACCTGGCCCTGCTCGGTGACCACCTCGACGCCATGGGCAGCTGGGCCGATCCGGACGTCGCGCCGTACCCCGGGCCGGCGCTGTGGCTGGCCGGTGCCCGTTCGGGTTACGTGCGACCGGAATACGCTCCGGCAATGCGCGCGCTGTTCCCGCGGGTCCAGCTCGTCACCATCAAGGACGCCGGCCACTGGCTGCACAGCGACCAGCCCGAGGTGTTCTTGGCCGTGATGCGCCGATTCCTGCATCTGTAAGCCAGAGTGGTATGGAAGTGTCAGGAGGGCAACCACCTGCCCGACGACGCCGAAGGAGCAACTGCAGCGATGCTGAAAGTGGTCATGGACGTTGCCCCCGAGCAGTTCGGCTTCTCGCCGCTCTTGATGATCCTGCTGCTCGCCGCCGTGGCCCTGGTGACCACCGTCTTCCTGCTCCGCTACCGCCGCAAGGGAAACACGTGAGCTCCCTCGGCGAGCTCCTGGTGCTGATCCCGCTCGACGTCCTCCCCCCGAGCGCTGCGCCGAGCGGTCCTGGGTCCCAGGTGTACCCGACCAGGGGCCAGGGCTTCGCCGCCTACATCGTGGGCGGGTTCTTCGGCCTGGGGATACTGATCTTGGCCATGGTTCTGCTCGGCTTGAAGCCGAAGCGCGCGAAGCCGGGCTGGCGGGACCAGACCAGTGGCCACTAGGCCCTGACGATCGTCGGGAGGAGCACCAGTCCCACCAGCAGGGAGAGGGTGTTGATCCCCACCGCGCTCATCAGCGACCAGCCCAGCCGGTTGCCTGCGCTGTCTCGGCCCAGGTTCCGACGTACGACCACGAAGATCAGCAGCGCCTCGACCAGCGCCACCGCCAGCTCAGCGGCCAGCAGCTCATCGGTCCGGCCGAGCTGGAGGGAGACTGCCCAAAGCATCGGGTGGGTGATCAGGTTGACCGCGAGCGCGAGCGCCAACGCCGTCAGAACCGTCAGCGGACGGTACGGGCTCGGCTGCAGCCGGCACCAGCCCAGGGCGGCGAAGGCCAGGACGTAGGCGGGGAGCTCGACGGCACAGGTCAGCAGGAACGCGACGGGGAAGCCCTCCCACCACAGCAGCGGCGAGGACGGCGTCGGCACGGGCACCAGTTTCGCATCGCTGGGTCCCGTACGCGTGTCGTGCGCGCCGCTGACGTCGCGGCCCTAGGCCCGCTGGGTCGAAGCGCCGCCGCCTGGCCCGTCGACGAACTCAGGGCACCTCAAGCCGGCGCCTACGCCGGAGTGGCGCGGATGATCTCGCTTGGGTTGTTGGGCCGGCCGGTCCCATCGGCGTTGCTGCCGTCCTGACCCTCGGCGGCCATCTCCGCCACCACGTCCCGGCTGGCCGCGTCCATGGTGCCGAAGATCGTGTAGTTGGGCGTCCGGTCCAGGGTCGTCGAGTCGTCCCAGACCAGGAAGAACTGCGAGCCGTTGGTGCCCGGCCCTGCGTTGGCCATCGCCACCACCCCGCGGACATAGGACTCGGTGCCGTCGGTCTCGTCGGGGAACTGGTAACCCGGCCCGCCGCTTCCGGTGCCCGTCGGGTCACCACACTGCAGCACGAAGATCCCCGAGTCGGCCAGCCGGTGACAGCGGGTCTGGTCGAAGTAGCCCTGACGGGCCAACGACACGAACGAGTTGACCGTGCACGGCGCCTTGCCATGGTCCAGGGTGATGGTGACCGGACCCTCGGTCATCTCCAGCACGTAGCGGATCGTGCCGCTGGTGGCCACGCCCCCGGTCGGCGGCAGGTCCACCGGCTTGGCCGCCTCGCCGGCCTCGGCGTACTCGCACTCCCCGGGGCCCAGGCCGTCCCCCAGACTCGGCTCGGTGGGCGTCGACGACGGGATCCGACCACAGCCGGCGAGCAGGACCAGAACCCCGAGCAGGGCGAAGAGGAGCCGCGGCAGCCTACGCACCGGATTACTTTGGCACAGCCCCGACCGGATCATCGACAGGCTCATGCGTAGGGTGTTCTCGTGGTCCGCCTCACTCGCATCTACACGCGAACCGGCGATGGGGGCGAGACCCGGCTGGCCGACATGTCGGTGGCCCGGAAGACCGATCCGCGGGTCGAGGCGTACGGCGACGTGGACGAGACCAACTCCGCCCTGGGGGTGGCGCTGGCCCTCGGTGACGCGCCGCCGGAGGTGGCTGCGGTGCTGCGCACCATCCAGAACGAGCTGTTCGACCTGGGTGCCGACCTGTCCAAGCCGCTGCGAGAGAGCGATCCAGAGCAGCCGGAGCTCCGGATGACCCAGGAGGCGATCGACCGGCTCGAGGGCTGGTGCGATGAGTTCTCCGGGCCGCTCGCGCCCTTGCGCTCGTTCATCCTGCCGGGCGGCTTGGCCGGCGCGGCCCAGCTGCACGTGGCGCGGACGGTCGCCCGGCGAGCCGAGCGCGCCGCCTGGGTCGCCGCGGAGGCGTACGGCACCGAGCCAGTGTCCGACCCGGACCGGCCGGGCGGCGTGAACCCGCTGGCCATCACCTATCTGAACCGGCTCTCGGACCTGTTGTTCATCCTGACCCGGGTGGTCAACGGTCCCGAGGGCGACGTGCTGTGGATTCCGGGAGGACAACGATGACGACCTGGACAGCTCGAGCCGAGGCCACTGGTCGGGCGAGTGCCGAGCAGGACCGGCCGGTGACCTTGTTCACCGGTCAGTGGGCGGACCTGCCGTTCACCGAGGTGTGCCGACTGGCGTCGGAGTGGGGCTACGACGGCCTGGAGATCGCCTGCTGGGGTGACCACTTCGACGTCGCCCGAGCCGCCGAGGACGAGGCGTACGTCGCCGAACGCCGCGACCTCCTGGCCGAGCACGGGCTGGGCTGCTGGGCCATCTCCAACCACCTCAACGGGCAGGCCGTCTGCGAGGCGATCATCGACGACCGCTACAAGAACATGGTCAACCCCCGGGTCTGGGGCGACGGCGAACCCGAGGGCGTCCGCCAGCGGGCCGCGGAGGAGATGAAGACGACCGCCCGAGCGGCCGCCGCCTTCGGGGTCGACGTCGTGGTTGGCTTCACCGGCTCGGCGATCTGGCACTACGTCGCCATGTTCCCGCCGGTCAGTGACGACGTCATCCAGGCCGGCTACCGCGACTTCGCCGACCGGTGGAACCCGATCATCGACGTGTTCGACGAGGTCGGCGTCCGGTTCGCGCACGAGGTGCACCCGAGCGAGATCGCCTACGACTACTGGTCCACTGTCGCCACCCTGGAGGCGATCGGTCACCGGCCCGGCTTCGGGCTCAACTTCGACCCCTCCCACATGGTGTGGCAGGACCTCGACTACGTCGGCTTCCTGGCCGACTTCGCCGACCGCATCTACCACGTCGACTGCAAGGACACCAAGGTCCGGATGCACAACGGCCGCAACGGGCGACTCTCCTCCCATTTGCCCTGGGCCGACCCGCGGCGCGGATGGGACTTCATCTCGACCGGCCACGGCGACACCCGATGGGAGGACATCTTCCGGATGCTCAACCACCTCGGCTATGCCGGCCCGATCTCGATCGAGTGGGAGGACGCCGGCATGGACCGCCTCGCCGGCGCCCCCGAGGCTCTGGAGTTCATCCGGCGGATGAACGCCATCACCCCGCCCACGGCCTCGTTCGACGCCGCCTTCGCCTCCAAGGAGTAGTGGGTGTGACCACTAGGCCACGTAGGCCGCGAGGTGCTTGCCGGTGAGGGTTGACGGGGCGGCCACCAACGTCGCCGGCGTGCCCTCGAAGATGATCCGGCCGCCGTCGCG
This sequence comes from uncultured Actinomycetota bacterium, assembly GCA_963808435.1. Lineage (GTDB taxonomy): Bacteria > Actinomycetota > Actinomycetes > Propionibacteriales > Propionibacteriaceae > Microlunatus. The sequence goes on from CAWEFW010000010.1 coordinate 88,197, forward strand.
GCCGGCGCCGGGCCCGAGGTCGATGATCCAGTCGGCGTGCGCCATGACCGCCTGGTGGTGCTCGATGACGATCACCGATCGGCCGGAGTCGACGAGCCGGTCGAGCAGTCCCAGCAGGTTCTGGACGTCGGCGAGGTGCAGACCGGCGGTCGGCTCGTCGAGGATGTAGACCTCGCCCTTCTCGGCCATCTGGGCGGCCAGCTTGAGCCGCTGCCGCTCACCGCCGGACAGCGTGGTGAGCGGCTGACCGAGACTGAGGTAGCCGAGCCCGACGTCGGCGAGCCGGTCGAGGATCTTGTGCGCGGCCGGCGTGGCCGCCTCCCCGGTGCTGAAGAACTCGTTCGCCTCGGTCACCGGCATCGCGAGCACCTCGGCGATGTTCTTCCCGCCCAGCCTGTACTCCAGCACCGACGCCTGGAACCGCTTGCCCTCGCAGTCATCGCAGGTCGACTCGACGGTCGCCATCACGCCCAGCTCGGTGTAGATGACGCCGGCGCCGTTGCAGGTGGGGCAGGCGCCTTCGGAGTTGGCACTGAAGAGCGCCGGCTTCACACCGTTGGCTTTCGCGAAAGCCTTGCGGATCGGGTCAAGCAGGCCGGAGTATGTCGCCGGGTTGCTCCGCCGCGAGCCCCGGATCGCGCCCTGGTCGATCACCACCACACCGTCGCGGCCGGCGACCGAGCCTTGGATCAGCGAGCTTTTGCCGGAACCGGCGACCCCCGTGAGTACGCAGAGCACACCGAGCGGGATGTCGACGTCCACGTCTCGGAGGTTGTTCGTCGACGCACCCCGGACCTCCAGCGGGCCGGAAGCGGTCCGAACCGATTCCTTGATCTTGGCCCGGTCGCCGAGATGACGCCCGGTGGTCGTGTCACTCTCCCGCAGCCCGTCGACAGTGCCCTCGAAGCAGATGGTGCCGCCTCCGGTGCCGGCGCCGGGTCCGAGGTCGACGACATGGTCGGCGATCGCGATTGTCTCGGGCTTGTGCTCCACGACGAGCACCGTGTTGCCCTTGTCGCGCAGCTGCTGGAGCAGGTTGTTCATCCGCTCGATGTCATGGGGGTGCAGGCCGATCGTGGGCTCGTCGAAGACGTAGGTGGTGTCGGTGAGCGAGGACCCGAGATGGCGGATCATCTTGGTGCGCTGGGCCTCTCCCCCGGACAGGGTGCCCGCCGGCCGGTCGAGCGAGAGGTAGCCCAGGCCGATCTCGGCGAACGAGTCGAGGAGGTGCTGCAGGCCGGTGAGCAGCGGGGCCACCGATGGCTGGGTCAGCCCCCGGACCCAGTCGGCCAGGTCGCTGATCTGCAGGGCACAGAGGTCCGCGATGTTCTTTCCCTGGATCTTCGAGGCCAGGACCTCCTTGGTGAGTCGGGTGCCGTCGCACTCGGGACAGATCTGGAAGGTGATCGCGCGCTCCACGAAAGCGCGGATGTGCGGCTGCATCGCGTCGACGTCCTTGGACAGCATCGACTTCTGGATCTTGGGGATCACGCCCTCGTAGGTGAGGTTGACTCCCTCGACCTTGATCTTCGTCGGCTCACCGTAGAGCAGCTTGTCGAGGTCCTTCTTCGTGTACTTGCCGATCGGCTTGTCCATGTCGAAGCCGGCACCGCTGAAGATCCGGCCGTACCAGCCATCCATGCTGTAGCCGGGAATGGTGAGCGCACCCTGGCTCAGCGACTTGCTCTCGTCGTACAGGGCCGTGAGGTCGAAATCGGATACCGAGCCCATCCCCTCGCAACGCGGGCACATGCCGCCGAGGTAGACCACGTTGCGCACTACGTTCTTCTCGACCCGGTCGCCCTTCTCGGTGCTCATCACCCCGCTTGCCTTGCGGGTCGGCACGTTGAACGAGAACGCCGTGGGCGGGCCGATGTGCGGCCGCCCGAGTCGGCTGAAGAGGATCCGCAGCATGGCGTTCGCATCGGTCGCCGTGCCGACCGTCGAGCGGGGGTTGGCCCCCATCCGCTCCTGGTCGACGATGATCGCGGTCGTGAGCCCTTCGAGCAGGTCGACGTCGGGCCGCGCCAGCGTCGGCATGAAGCCCTGGACGAAGGCGCTGTAGGTCTCGTTGATCATCCGCTGAGACTCCGCGGCGATCGTGCTGAAGACCAGCGAGCTCTTGCCGGAACCGGAGACCCCGGTGAAAACCGTCAGCCGCCGTTTGGGGATCTCGACGCTGATGTCTTTGAGGTTGTTCTCGCGCGCGCCGTGCACGCGGATCAGATCGTGACTGTCGGCGGCGTGCTGGGTGGGTGACTGCGTGTTCGTCGTGACCGTGCTCATCGTGTCTCCAATCATGGCAGTCACGCTATTCGGAGCAGCTGACCCGCTGCTTCTCGATTCCTGACCAGTCAGGGCACAGCCACCAGAGACGGCTTGGAGTGCACTTCAATGGCCCGACAGCGGGGTTGGGCCGCCGCAACCCTTTGTCTACCTGATTGACAAAGAATTCAGCCGTCGAACCGGCGTACGCCGGGCGGCGCCGCCTCGAGCCAGCTGAGCAATCCGGTCAACGACTCAGCGCTCATGGCCAGTTCCCAGACCTGGCCCGGACGATCAGGGGCCTCCACTCGGACCACCGTCTGGTCGGAGCTCAGCGCGACCGCTTCGACCGGGTCGGGATCGCGGGTTTCAATCACCCGGAGCTCACTGCGCGGAAAGGTGAGCTTGGGCTGGGGCGAGTAGGAAAAAAAACGGAACCACTCCAAAATGCCCTCGCTGTAGCGACAGACTCCGAGCACCCAACCGGCACCCGGAGTCGTCACCCGCAGCCGCAAGCTACATTCGAAGTTGCCGCCCATTCGGTTCAACCAGCGTTGACGCAAGGCAAGCAGAATCAGACTGAGCGCGATGAGCAGAACGCATAGCGCCAGGATCTGGACGACACCTAGCCAGCCGTGCAGCATGCCCCGTCCTCAGTCGCTCCCATCCGCCCGTTCTTCAGCGACCCTACTGGGCTTTCTGCGCAGCACGAAGTTGGGCCGTGGCGCGCATGAAATGTTTGCGATCCTCGTCGCTGCCGTCGCCGGTGTCGAGAACGCGCTGCGCCTCGGCCAGCTCCTTCTCGGCCTGGCTGACGGTGATCTCGTCGGCCATCCGGGCGTACTCGCTCAAGATCGACACCCGACCCTGAGATACCGAGATGAATCCACCGTCCACGGCCACCACTTCCCGCGGCCCATCCTCGCAGAAGATCACCACGGCGCTGGGCTCCAGCACCCCCAGCACCGGCTCGTGGCCGGGCAGAATGCCGATCTCGCCCTCCACCGTCTTGGCAATGATGTTGGACGACTTACCCGACCAGACGATCCGGTCGGCCGAAACGACCTCCACCTGCATGGGCTCAGCCATAGTCCATCACCCTACCTATAGATCAGTTGCTCTTCTGCAGCTCGGACCAGCGCCGCTCCACGTCGTCCATGCCGCCGACGTTGAAGAACGCCTGCTCGGCAATGTGGTCGACCTGGCCTTCACAGATCATCTTGAACGACTCGATGGTGTCGGCCAGCGGCACCGACGAGCCCGGGATGTTGGTGAACTTGGTCGCCATGTAGGTGTTCTGGCTCAGGAACTGCTGGATCCGGCGAGCCCGGTTGACCACGATCTTGTCCTCCTCGGACAGCTCGTCGACACCCAGGATCGCGATGATGTCCTGCAGCTCCTTGTTGCGCTGGAGGATCTGCTTGACCCGCACCGCCACGTCGTAGTGCTCCTGGCCGACGAACTGCGGGTCCAGGATCCGCGAGGTCGAGGTCAGCGGGTCCACGGCGGGGTAGAGGCCGCGGGACGCGATCTCGCGGGACAGCTCGGTGGTCGCGTCGAGGTGCGCGAAGGTGGTGGCCGGCGCGGGGTCGGTGTAGTCGTCGGCGGGCACGTAGATCGCCTGCATCGAGGTGATCGAGTGGCCGCGGGTCGAGGTGATCCGCTCCTGCAGCTGGCCCATCTCGTCGGCAAGGTTGGGCTGGTAGCCCACGGCCGAGGGCATCCGGCCCAGCAAGGTCGACACCTCCGAACCCGCCTGGGTGAACCGGAAGATGTTGTCGATGAACAACAGCACGTCCTGGTTCTGCACGTCGCGGAAGTACTCAGCCATGGTGAGCGCCGACAGCGCCACCCGGAGCCGGGTGCCCGGCGGCTCGTCCATCTGGCCGAACACCAGGGCGGTGTCCTTGAAGACTCCGGCCTCGTCCATCTCGTGGATCAGGTCGTTGCCCTCACGGGTGCGCTCCCCCACGCCGGCGAACACCGAGGTGCCGCCGAAGTTGTGCGCGATCCGGTAGATCATCTCCTGGATCAGCACGGTCTTGCCCACGCCGGCGCCGCCGAACAGGCCGATCTTGCCGCCCGTCACGTAGGGCGTCAGCAGGTCCAGCACCTTGATGCCGGTCTCCAGCATCTCGGTCTTGGACTCCAGCTGGTCGAACTTGGGCGCCGACCGGTGGATCGGCCACCGCTCGGTGATCTCCACCTCCGAGGCATCGACGTCGAGCACGTCACCGGTCACGTTCCAGACGTGACCCTTGGTGACGTCGCCCACGGGCACCGAGATCGGCGCTCCGGTGTCGCGCACCTCGGTCCCCCGTTGCATGCCGTCGGTCGGCTTGAGGGCGATGGCCCGCACCAGGTTGTCACCGATGTGCAGGGCGACCTCCATGGTCATCGTCCGGGTCTCACCGCCAACCGTGGTGTCGACCAGCAGGGCGTTGTAGATCTCGGGCATCTGGTCGACCGGGAACTCGACGTCGACCACCGGGCCGATCACCCGGGACACCCGGCCTACGCCGCCGGAGGGAGCGGTCTCGGGCTTGGACTCTGCGACGGCAGTGCTCATGTATGTGTCCTCACTCTGCTATTCGGCGGCGGCGGTGGCCTCGGCCAGCGCGCTGGCCCCGCCGACGATCTCGGAAATCTCCTGGGTGATCTCGGCCTGCCGGGCCTGGTTGGCCTCTCGGGTCAGCCGCTCGATCAGCTGCTGCGCGTTGTCGGTGGCCGACTTCATCGCCTTCTGCCGGCTGGCCAGCTCCGAGGCCGCCGCCTGCAGCAGGCAGAACTGGATCCGGCTGGCGACGTAGAGCGGCAGCAGCTCGTTCAGCACCGTCTCGGCGTCGGGCTCGAACTCGTACAGCGGCAGGATCTCGTTGTTCTCCGGCGGCTCGGTGCCCTCGACCACCTCCAGCGGCAGCATCCGGATCACGTCCACCCGTTGGGTCAGCATGGAGACGAAGCGCGTGAACACGACGTGGATCTCGTCCACGCCGCCCTCGTCGGTCGGGGTGAGGAACGCCTCGATCAACGCGTCGGCGATCTCCCGGGCGTGCGCGTACGTCGGGGCGTCGGAGAAGCCGTCCCACCGGGCCGCGACCGTACGGCGGCGAAACTGGTAGAACGCACCGGCCTTGCGGCCGGTCAGGAAGGGCACGGCTTCCTTGCCCTGGTCGCGCAGCAGCCGGGTGAGCTGCTCGCCCTCCCGGATCACCGAGGATGAGTATGCGCCGGCCAGACCACGGTCGGAGGTGATCAGCAGCACCGCCGCCCGGGTCGGGTTCTCCGGCTCGACCGTCAGCGGGTGCTCCACGTTGGAGAAGGTGGCCACGGCCGAGACCGCGCGGGTCAGCTCGCGCGCGTACGGGGCGGCCGACTGGGCGCGCTGCTGCGCCTTGATGATGCGCGAGGCCGCGATCAGTTCCATCGCCCGGGTGACCTTCTTGACGGTCGTCACCGAGCGGCGACGCTGCCGCAGCTCGCGAAGACTAGCGGGCATACAGCATCAGCCTCGCTTCTGCTTCACGATCTGTTCTTGCTCGACCTCTTCCTGACCAAGTGCCTCATGCTCCTCGCGGCCGGCCAGCAACCGCCCCTCGCCGGTGGTGAAGCCCTTCTTGAACTCGGCGATCTGCTCGCGCAGCCCGGCCGCGGTGTCGTCGTCGAAGTTCTTGGTCTCCCGGATGTTCTGCAGGGCACTCCCGTTGTGCCGAAGGAAGTCCAGCATCTCGCGCTCGAACCGCAGCACATCGTCGACGGGCACCTCGTCCATCAACCCCTGGAGGCCGGCCCAGACCGAAACCACCTGTTCCTCCACCGGGTACGGCGAGTACTGGGGCTGACGGAGCAGCTCGACCAGCCGGCCACCCCGGTCCAGCTGCCGCCGGGTGGTGGCGTCCAGGTCGGAGGCGAACATCGCGAAGGCCTGCATGTCGCGGAACTGGGCCAGTTCCAGCTTGAGCGATCCGGACACGTTCTTCATCGCTTTGATCTGGGCGGCGCCACCGACCCGGGAGACCGAGACGCCCACGTCGATCGCCGGGCGCTGGTTGGCGTTGAACAGGTCGGACTGCAGGAAGATCTGGCCGTCGGTGATGGAGATGACGTTGGTCGGGATGTACGCCGAAACGTCGTTGGCCTTGGTCTCGATGATGGGCAGGCCGGTCATCGATCCGCCGCCGAGCTCGGCGGACAGCTTCGCGCAACGCTCCAGCAGCCGGCTGTGCAGGTAGAACACGTCCCCGGGATACGCCTCACGACCGGGCGGCCGGCGCAGCAGCAGCGACATCGAACGGTAGGCCTCGGCCTGCTTGGTCAAGTCGTCGAAGACGATCAGCACGTGCTTGCCCTGGTACATCCAGTGCTGGCCGATGGCCGACCCGGTGTAGGGCGCAACGTACTTGTAGCCGGCCGGGTCAGAGGCCGAGGAGTTCACGATGGTCGTGTACGGCAGGGCACCGGCCGCCTCGAGCTGGCCGCGGATCGCCGCGATGGTCGAGGCCTTCTGGCCGATGGCGACGTAGATGCACCGAACCTGCTGTTCCTCGTCACCCGACTCCCATGCCGCCTTCTGGTTCATGATCGTGTCGATGGCGATGGCGGTCTTGCCGGTCTTCCGGTCGCCGATGATCAGCTGGCGCTGACCGCGTCCGATCGGGATCATCGCGTCGATGGCCTTGATCCCGGTCTGCAGCGGCTGGCGGACCTCCTGCCGGTCCATCACGCCAGCCGCCTGCAGCTCCAAGGGACGCCGATCGTCGACGTTGGTGAGGTCACCGAGCCCGTCGATCGGGTTGCCCAGGGCGTCGACCGTCCGACCGAGATAACCGTCGCCCACCGGTACGGAGAGGATGTCCCCGGTCCGCTTGACGACCTGGCCCTCCTCGATGCCCTCCGAGTCACCCATCACCACGACGCCGATCTCGCGGACGTCGAGGTTCAGCGCGATGCCCAGGGTGCCGTTCTCGAACTCCAGCAGCTCGTTCGCCATGGCCGATGGCAGACCCTCAACTCGCGCAATGCCGTCCCCAGAGGTGACGACGGTGCCGACCTCCTCGCGGCTGGACGTATCCGGCGTGTAGTTCTGAACGTAGGTGTCCAGAGCCTGCCGGATCTCCTCAGGGCGGATCGTGAGTTCAGCCATCGCCGTCGCTTCCTTGCTCTCGTCTTTTGTCGGATCGAACTTGCGGGTCTAACCGAAAAGTCTGCGGGCCTGCTCAA
>CAWEFW010000011.1:0-235905 GCA_963808435.1 uncultured Actinomycetota bacterium
GACGTCCGACCGTCGGCCGAGGAGTGGCGGACGGCCCATCGCGACGACGTCATCGTGGTCCGTCTCCAGGCCCGGCCCAACTCTGCCGCCGGACCCACCCCGTGGGGCCCGCCGCCCACCGAGTCGGAGATCGTGGTGACCGCAACCCAGCCGCTGCCGGCCGCCCCGTCCCCGGCGCCGCGGTCCTGGTCGTCGGCCAGGACATCCACCGCCACGACTTCGCCCGAGCCGCCGTCGACCGGCTCCGCGCCGAGCACGGCCAGGTCCTGGTCGTGGACCTGGGCTGGCCGTCGCCCGACCGCCGCTACGCCGACGTGGCCACGTTCGGCGCTGCCCCGGCTGATCGGGCGCGCGCTACTGCACTTCCTCCGGCTAGGTTGAGGCCGCGATGGAGATCGTCATCCTGCCCACGCCGGCCGAGGTCGGCCGGCTCGCGGCCCGCAAGATCGCCCAGGTCATCACCCGCAAGCCCGACGCGGTGGTCGGCCTGGCCACCGGCTCCTCACCGCTGGCCATCTACGCCGAGCTCGCCGCCCAGGTCGAGGCCGGCGCCCTGGACGCCCGGTCGGTGCGCGGCGTGGCCCTGGACGAGTACGTCGGCATCCCCGCCGACCACCCCGAGTCCTACCTCTCGGTGATCACCCGCCAGGTGACCGAGCCGCTCGGTCTGGACCCGGGCAACGTGTACGTGCCGGACGGCCGGGCCGCCGACATCCCCGCCGCCTGCGCCGCGTACGAGGCGGACATCCGGGACCTCGGCGGGGTGGACATCCAGATCCTCGGCATCGGCGCCAACGGGCACATCGGCTTCAACGAGCCGACCTCGTCGTTCGCCTCGCGTACCCGGATCAAGACCCTGGCCCCGCAGACCCGGGCCGACAACGCCCGCTTCTTCGCCGACCCGGACGACGTGCCGACGCACTGCCTGACCCAGGGGCTGGGCACGATCATGGACGCCCGCGAGCTGGTGCTGGTCGCCCAGGGCGAGGCGAAGGCGGCGGCGATCGCCGCCGCGGTCGAGGGTCCGGTGACCAGCATGTGCCCCGGCTCGGTCCTGCAGTTCCACCAGCACGCGTACGTGATCATCGACGAGGCCGCCGCCGCCGGGCTGACCCTGGTCGACTACTACCGGCACACGTACGCGAACAAGCCCGACTGGCAGCGCTTCTGATCCGCAGAGCCTGGATTCGCTACGCCAGTCGCCGCGACAGCGCGCGACACCCGGGAGTCTGAACGCGCGTAGCGAATCAGGCTGGGCCGCCACGCCGGCGCGTAGCCGCTGGAAGATGGCCTCGTCCACGGCGATCCCGGCTCCGCGCAGGGCCAGCACGGCGGCGCCGACCACCCCGTCGCTCACGGCGACGACGTCGTCGGTGGGGAGCCCGAGCCGATCCTGCAGCTCGGCGGGACCGGCCAGGAAGCCGCGGACCATCACGCTGCCCCCGACGACGACCGGCCCGGTCAGCCCGGGCTCGCGGACGGTGCGCAGCAGGTCGGCCAGCGCCGCGGCTGCCTTCGGTCAGGATGTCCCGGGCGACCGGATCCTCGGCGCAGCGCGAAGGCGAGCGGGGCGAACTCGGCCAGCTGCACCGGCCGCCGCGCGTAGAGCGCCGACACCAGCCTGCGGACGGCGGGCCGCTCCGAGCCCGTCCGTCGATCCCCAGCGCCTCCAGCACCAGCGGGGTCAGCGCCGTCGCCGGCCCCTGCCCGTCCAGCGCCGCGACCACGGCCCGCGCCACCCGATGCCCGATCCAGAAGCCGCTGCCGGCGTCGCCGAGCAGCCAGCCCCGGCCGCCGACCACCCGGTGCAGCGCGCCGTCGCGGATCCGGGCGGCGATGCTGCCGGTGCCGGCGATCAGGCCGTAGCCCTCGGGCCGGTAGGTGCCCGAGTGGAACATGGCCAACAGGTCGGGCTGCAGCACCGCCGGCCCCAGGCCGAGCCGGCCGAGGCGCTCGGTCAGCTGGGTGGTGAACGCAGCGGTCTGCTCCCCGGCCATGGCGATGGCCACGGCCTCGACCTCGTCCGCCGCGAGTCCGGCCGTCGCCCGCTCGACCGCCGCCCCGATCGCCGCGACGGCCCCCGCGATCCCCGCGGAGGTCGGATTCCCGCCGCCGGCCCGGCCGTAACCGAGAACATGTCCAGTCGGCGTCGATCGCTACGGCGCGGGTGCTGGTCCCGCCGGCGTCCCCGGCGATAAACATTCGGTCTCGCCTTCGCTCTGGTGGTTGCTGGCGGCGGGGCCTTACAGTACCTTAAGAGAAATTTTCAGTCCAGACCGGGACAGGGCGATACTCATTCTCACCGACGGACGAGCGGCGGTGACTCGCGAACAGGCGCCCGCCGTCGGGCGACCGGATCCGGCGCTCTGCTGTCCGGACATGCCGCTGGCGCTGGCCCGCGTCGCGGAGTACCTGCTGCGCAACCCCAGGCGCCCGCTCACCCTTCCGATCGGTGAGCTGGCCGAGCAGGCCGGCACCTCACCGGCCACCGTGACCCGGTTCTGCCGGATGCTCGGCTACTCGGGCTACGTCGACCTGCGGGTCAGCAGCGCCACCGACGTCGGCCGCAGCGCGTCCCTGGACTCCTGGGCCACCGAGATCGGCCGCGGGTTCGGCCCGGAAGACTCGCCGGAGGAGCTGCTCCGGATGCTGATCGGCGGCCACACCCGTACCCTGCGCGAGGCGACCTCGGCCATCGACCTGGCCGTGATGACCGAGGTCTCCCGGCGGATCGCCGTCAGCGCCCAGGTCGACGTCTACGGCGTGGGCGGCAGCGCGATGCTCGCCGAGGAGCTGCAGGGCCGGCTCTACCGGATCGGCATCCGGCGTACGCCTGGTCCGAGGTGCACATCGGCCTGACCAGCGCAGCGATCCAGGACACCGACACCGTCGCGATCGGCATCTCCACCACCGGGCGGACCGAGGAGATCATCCAGATGCTGACCGAGGCCGGCCGCGCCGGCGCCTTGACCGTGGCGATCACCAACAACCCGGCCTCGCCGCTGGCCGAGGTCGCCGACCGCACGCATCGTCACCTCGGTGCACGAGCAGTTCCTGCAGCCCGACGACCTGTCGGCCAAGCACGGCCAGCTGCTCGTCCTCGACCTGCTCTACCTGCTGGTCGCCCAGGCAGAACTTCGACCGGTCCAGCGCCAAGCTGGCCGCCTCGGCCCGGGCGGTGGCCTCGCACCGGCGCCCCCGCCGAGGTGCGGCCCGTCCACGCGGAGTCTCGACATCATGACCGCCGTCGAGCACCACGGCCACCCTGGCCGCCGACTTCGCCGGCCGAGGTGCGTACGCGGCTGGACACGGATCGCCGCGCTGGCCGCCGACGGCGGCCTGGACGACGCCATCGACCCTGCTCGACCGAGGCGATCCAGGCCGGCGCGGTGATCCAGGCGTTCGGCACCGGGCACTCCGAGGCCTTCGCCATGGAGATCGCCGGCCGGGCCGGCGGCCTGATCCCGACCACCAAGATCGCCCTGCGCGACCTCGTGCTGCGCGGCGGCTACGACCTCGACGCCCTCGGCGGCTCGTCCCTGGAGCGCAGCCCGACCGTGGCCGAGGAGCTGTGGGCCGTCTCCACGATCAACCCCGGGCGACGTCTTCGTCATCGCGTCCAACTCCGGGGTGAACGGCTCCATCGTCGGCATCGCCCTGCTGGCCAAGCAGCACGGGCACCCGGTCATCGCGGTGACCTCGCTGCAGCACACCATGGCCGTCGAGCCCAAGCACCCGAGCGGTCAGCGGCTGTGCGACGTGGCGGACGTGGTGATCGACAACCTGGCGCCCTTCGGCGACGCGACGCTGACGCTCCCGCAGACCGACCCGGCGAGCATCCCGTACCGGTCGGGGCGGTGTCCTCGATCACCAGCGCGTTCATCGCCCAGCTGCTCACCATCGGCGTCGCCGAGCGGATCGCCGCGACCGGCGCCGTCCCCCCGCTCTACCTCTCGGCCAACATCCCCGGCGGCGACGAGCACAACTCCGGGCTCGAAGCGACAGTACGAGGGCCGGATCCGCCGCGGCACCTAGCCGGACCGACTCAACCGCACCCACCCGACAACCACCCATCCCACTGATAAGTCAAACCTGGAGGCACATCACATGAGCATCACCGACCGGCCGCTGCAGCGGCGCGACTTCCTCCGCGGCACCCTGGGGCTCGCGGCCCTGGCCACGACCGGGGTCGCTGGCCGCCTGCGCCACCTCCGGCACCGGCACGACTCCGCCCGGGGCGCCTCGTCCGCCCCCGGCCCGGTCAGCGACACCAACCCGTTCGGCATGGCGGCCAACTCCAGCGTGGACGCGGTCATCTTCAACGGCGGCTACGGCGTCGACTACGCCGAGTTCGCCGGCAAGCAGGTCGAGAAGCTGCAGGCCGGGTCCACCGTCAAGGTCACCCCGGCGACCAACATCGCCCAGACCCTGCAGCCGCGCTTCGTCGCCGGCAACCCGCCGGACGTCATCGACAACAGCGGCGCCGGCCTGATCGGCATCAACACGATCCGCGACCAGCTCGAGGACCTGACCGACGTCATCGAGGCCAAGAACTACGAGGGCAAGCCGATCAAGGACACCCTCTACCCGGGCGTCACCGAGCCGGGAACCTTCGACGGCAAGTTCGTCCAGCTGAACTACGTGCTCACGGTGTACGCGCTCTGGTACTCCGGCGCGCTGTTCGAGAAGGAGGGCTGGAGCGTGCCCAAGACCTACGACGAGATGCTGGCCCTCGGCGCAGGAGGCGAAGGGCAAGGGCAAGTTCCTGCTCGGCTGGGGCAAGGAGGCCGCGACCTACTACCAGACGATGGCGATCGCCGGGGCGATCAAGCAGGGCGGCGACGAGGTCCGGCTGGCCCTGGAGAACCTCAAGCCGGACTGCTGGTCCTCCGAGCCGGTCCAGGGGGTCTTCAACGGGCTGAAGAAGATCATCGATGCCGGCTACGTCAAGCCGGGTGGGGCGGGGACGCAGTTCACCGCCGCCCAGGCGCAGTGGAGCAACGCCGAGGACTTCATCCTCTACCCCTCCGGCGGCTGGATCGAGAACGAGATGAAGAAGCAGACCAAGGAGGGCTTCCAGATGACCGGGGCGCCCGAGCCGGTCGTGTCCAGCGACTCCAGCCTGCCCTGGGAGGCGCTGCACTCCACCGCCGGTGAGGGCTACCTGGTCCCGTCGCAGGGCAAGAACGTGGCCGGCGGCAAGGAGTTCCTCCGCGCCATGCTCTCCCAGGAGGCGGCGGTGAACTTCGCCAAGACGAAGCTGTCGTCGACCATCGTCAAGGGCACCGTGCCGGCCGACGGGTTCGGGTCGACCGCGCTGCAGTCGCAGGTGAAGATGCTCGAGGGGGCGGGCGACAACATCTTCTCCTGGAACTTCGTCGACCTGTACGGCATCAACCCGGACATGCTGGTGCTCTGGAACACGTTCCTCCAGGGCGGCTCGAGTGTGGCCGAGCTGACCAAGGGCCTGCAGGCGATCACCGACAAGGTCGCCAAGGACGACTCGATCAAGAAGGTCGAGGTCTCGTGATCATGGAGGCTCCGTGACCGTAGGGGTGCGGCCTGAGCTTGTCGAAGGCCCTTCGACAGGCTCAGGGCGCACGCCGACGGGATTCAAGGTTCTCGCCTCACCGGGCTGGCGCCGGCGCAACCTCACGTTCGACCGGATCAGCTTCTTCGTGGTCTTCCTGGTCATCCCGGTGGCCGGCTACCTGATGTTCGTGGTGTCACCGTTCGTCCAGGCCGCGTACTTCTCGCTGACCAGCTGGACGGGCTTCTCCCCGGAGATCCCGTTCGTCGGGCTGGACAACTACGTCAAGCTGCTCGACGACGACACCTTCCTCAAGTCCGTCGCCAACAGCATCATCCTGGCGATCGTGCTGCCCACGGTGACCGTGCTGATCGCGCTGATCTTCGCCTCGCTGGTCACCATCGGCGGCTCCAGTCGCGGCAACATCCGGGGGCTGCGGTACTCCAGCGTCTACCGGGTCGTCTCGTTCTTCCCCTACGTCGTGCCGGCCATCGTCATCGGACTGATCTGGGCATCGGTCTACGACCCGAACAGCGGCCTGCTCAACGGGGTGCTGACCGCGATCGGGCTGGAACAGTTCGAGGCGTTCGCCTGGCTGGGCGACGTGCGGACCGCCCGCTACGCGGTGATGTTCGCCATCGTCTGGGGGCTGGTCGGCTTCTACATGGTGCTGTTCATCGCCGCCATCAAGGGCGTGCCGGCCGAGATCTTCGAGGCGGCCCGGGTCGACGGCGCCGGCCGCTTCCGGACCGCGACCTCGATCACCATCCCGCTGATCCGGGACAACGTGCAGACCGCATTCATCTACATGGGCATCCTCGCCCTGGACGCCTTCGTCTACGTGGCCGCGCTGACGCCCGGCGGCGGCCCGGAGAACTCGACCCTGGTGATGTCCCAGCAGCTGTTCACCACAGCCTTCACCAAGGGACAGTTCGGCTACGCCTGTGCCATGGGCGTGGTGCTGGCGGTGATCACGCTGGCGTACGCCGGGCTGGTCTTCCTGGTCAACCGGTTGACCGGCGGCACGAACGAGGTGGGTGAATGACCGAGCTGTCCACCGACGTGCGCGGCCGCTCGATCGGGTCGATGACCGACGCCGGCTCTGCGGTTGCCGAGTCCGGTTCCGGCCCGACGAGCGCCGGCGACAAGGTCGTCGGGGCGGTGTCGCACACGGTGCTGGTGATCTGGTCGCTGCTGGTCGTCGTGCCACTGCTCTGGGTCCTGATGTCGTCGTTCAAGACCAGCTCGGAGATCTTCGCGTCACCCTTCGCGCTGCCGGCGAACTGGAACTTCGACAACTATCGGAACGCCTGGACCACCGCCGGGATCGGCAGCTTCTTCCTGAACTCGGTGATCGTGGTGTTCGGCGCCCTGATCGTGACGATGCTGTTCGGATCCATGTCGGCCTACGTGCTGGCGCGGTTCACCTTCCCGGGCAGCCGGTTGCTCTACTACCTGATGCTGGCCGGGCTGACGTTCCCGGTGTTCCTGGCCATCGTGCCGCTGTTCTTCGTGCTGCGGGGGTTGGGCTGCTGAACACCTTGCCGGGGCTGATCCTGACGTACGCGGCCTTCGCGTTCCCGTTCACGGTGTTCTTCCTGTACGCGTTCTTCCGGACGCTGTCGAGGTCGATCGCCGAGGCGGCGGCGATGGACGGCGCCGGGGAGTGGCGGATCTTCTTCCAGATCATGCTGCCGATGGCGCGGCCCGGGCCTGGCCACGGTGGCGATCCTGAACTTCGTCGGGCTGTGGAACCAGTTCCTGCTACCGGTGGCCCTGAACACGAACACGGAGAACTACGTACTGACCCAGGGCATGGCGTCCTTCGCCTCCCAGGCCGGCTACTCGGTGGACTTCGGGGCGCTGTTCGCGGCGGTGGTGATCACCGTGGTGCCGGTGCTGATCGTCTACCTGATCTTCCAGCGGCAGCTGCAGGGTTCGGTCTCCCAGGGCACCAACAAGTAGGGGGCGGGTCTGCGTCCTCTCCTCGCGTTTGCGCCATCTTCTCGTCCTCGCACCCGATATAGCTGCCGCAAGGACGAGGAAAGGGCGCAAACTCGACGACACGTCTCAACAAGAGGCCCGATTGGTCGATCGTGCGGCGCGCGTGCGACACTTGATCCGCTGTTGCAATTCTTGAGCCGTGGTAAGTGCTACGCCCCTGGGACTTTGCGTGGGCGGTGGGCCAGGTCCGGCGTCCGACAGCAGTCTGAGAGTCGCGAGGTGCGACCTCGACGTAACAAGGAGATTTGTCATGGCACAAGGAACCGTCAAGTGGTTCAACGGTGAGAAGGGCTTCGGCTTCATCGAGGTCGACGGGGGCGGGGCGGATGTGTTCGTGCATTACAGCGCGATCGCGTCGTCCGGGTACCGCTCGCTCGAAGAGGGTCAGCGGGTGGAGTTCGAGACCACCCAGGGTCCGAAGGGCCAGCAGGCGGACAACGTTCGTCCCCTCTGACCTAGGAGTTGCAGGTCTAAAGAAGCGTCGGCCGGTGGCCGGCGCTTCTCTGGTTTCCTAGGAGACTGTGATGGACCCCGGACTACCCGCGGTGCGCCGGGTCGGCTGGGGTTTTGTCACGCTGTACGCCTTGGCGTACCTGGGCACCACCCTGATGTTCCTCGCGCCGGTTCTGGTCACCCTGGCATTGAAGATCAACTCACTGGTCGGGATCGAACGGGCACCCATCAGCTTGTCGCTGGTCACCGGTGTTGGCAGCTTCTTGTCCATCTTCGCCAACCCGTTCTTCGGCAAGCTGAGTGACCGCACCTCCTCGCCGCTGGGCATGCGGCGGCCCTGGATGGTCATCGGCCTGATGGGTGGTTCCCTCGGCGTCCTCGTGGTCGCGCTGGCCCCCAACATCCCGGTCGTTCTTCTCGGGTGGTGCATGACGCAGCTGATGTTCAACGCCATGCTCGCCGCCCTGGTGGCGGTGCTGCCCGATCAGGTGCCGTCCGTTCAACGTGGCCTGGTGTCTGGCGTCCTCGGTATCTGCCTGCCGATTGCCTCGGTGAGCGGCACTTTCCTGGTCCAGCTGTTCACGGGCGACCAGCTCGCCATGTTTCTGGTCCCCTGTGCGATCGGCGGCGTCTTCGTCGTGCTGTTCGCGGTCACCTTGAAGGATCGGCGGCTGGCTGAGGCTGACAAACCGGCTTGGTCGCTGCGCGAGTTCGCCAGCACCTTCTACGTCGACCCGCGGACCAGTCCGGACTTCGCCTGGGCGTTCGCCAGCCGCTTCCTGTTCGTCCTGGCGTACGCCTTCCTGACCACCTACCAGGCTTACTACCTGCTGGACCGGCTCGGCAGCGCCGAGGCTGATGTGCCGCGACAGATCTTCCTCGGCACGCTTGTCCAGTCCACGTTCGTCGTTGTCGCCTCCCTCACGGCGGGCCGACTCTCCGACCGGACGGGCCGCCGGAAGATCTTCGTGCTCACCGCGGCGATCGTGTACGGCGTGGCGATGTTCGCCATCGCTGTGGCCAGCGACTTCAACGCCTTCCTCGTCGGCATGGCCATCGGCGGACTGGGTTTCGGTGTGTACATGGCCGTCGACCTCGCGCTCGTTGCCGATGTGCTGCCGAACAGAGGCGCCGCCGCCGCCAAGGACCTCGGTGTGCTCAACATCGCTGCCGCTCTGCCCTTCTCCATCGCGCCGGCTCTCGCGCCGGCCATCCTGGCCGTCGGTCAGGGCAGCTACGGCGTGCTGTACTCGGTCGCCGGAGTCTGCGCCATCCTCGGAGCCGTCGCCATCGGGCCGGTGAAACGCGTCCGCTGAACAACGGGGTAGTCCGCGTCGCGGGGCTCGTACGCGCCCTGGTCCAGGCGGAACGGCGGGTACACGTCGCGCATCAGGCCGACGTAGGTGAGGACTCGGTAGAGCCAGCGGTTGATACCGACGAGCAGGTCGAACATGGCGCGGGGATACTGCCCGGTGACGAGCAGGACGAAGCCGGCGATGACGACGAGCAGGTTGAGGACCGTGGTGAGCCAATCCGCCAGCAGCGTCGTCTTGCCGAACCCGGCCGGCGCCGACACCAGCGTCAGCGCTGACTCCGTCCCCCGACTCAGGCGCTCGGTCAACCTGGAACGTGCCACCAGGCCGCGCCGCCGCCTCGGCACGTGGAGCTTCGTCTCCAGCAGTGGGCCCGCCATGACACCTCCCTTCAGGGCCAAGCATCACCGTACGACGCGCGCCCACGGGAACGCTGGAGCACCAAGACCCGCGCAGCGCTTGACGCTTTAACACTGTATAAGTAGACTGATACGATGTCTAAGTCGGGCGTGACCTCCAGCTGGCGCGATGCTCGCCGCCGCGACGCCCGAGCGGACCTGGTCGCCACCGCCTGGGAGATCGTCCGGGAGGACGGCCTGGGCGGGCTGTCGCTTCGCGACCTGGCGCGACGAGCGGGGATCACCACACCGACCGTCTACGCGTACTTCGAGTCGAAGAACGCGATCTTCGATGCCATGTTCGAAGAGGCGGCGCAGAGCTTCGCCGACAGCAAGACCGAGTCCGTGGCGGCCGGTGACCCGCACAGCAACCTGGTGAGCGACGCGACGCGGTTCGTCGAGTTCTGCACCTCGGACGTAGCGCGGTACCAGCTGCTGTTCCAGCACTTGTTGCCCGGCTTCGTCCCGTCGCCGCAGGCCTACGCGCCCGCGGTGCGGGCTCTGGAGATGACCAGGGAGACGCTCGCGCGCAACGGCGTCGTCGACCCGGCGCACTGGGACATCTGGACCGCCCTGATGACCGGGCTGGTCGACCAGCAGATCGCCAACGACCCAGGCGGGGATCGGTGGAGCCGGCTCGTCGAGGAGGTTGTTGCCATGTTCCTCGGCCACTGCGCCAGGACCGAGCCAGGTCTGACCCGCGACCATCCGGGTCGTCGTTCCCCAACCAAGAACAGGAGTTCGCATGCCTAGCGTGACCCAGCCCCGCTTGCATCACCTGGCCGTAACGGTCACCGACCTCGACGCCAGTGTTGCCTGGTACGGATCGATCTTCGACGTCCACCCGGTGCTCGACGTTCCGCACCCAGGCGGGGTGGGGAAGATCCTGGCCGATTCTGACCGGCAGTTGATGATCGCCCTCCACCGCCACGAGACGAACGATCGTCACCACTTCTCCGAGACGACCACCGGACTCGACCACGCCGGCTTCACCGTTCCCAGCCGACGGGACCTGGTGGCCTGGCAGTCCCACCTGGAGTCCAACGGCGTGGTCCGCGCGGAACGGGCCGACCAACCTTTGACCCAGTCGCCGATCGCCGACGAACCGTACGCGTCCGTCCTGGTCTTTCGCGATCCGGACAATATCCAGCTGGAGCTTTTCGCGCCCGCGGCAACCCGGGATGGCGCATCCTGAGCGACGACCGGCTCTACGACGACCACACCGGAACCTGCTTCACCTCCGACTGCTTCGGAGCGCCGCTGTCCACCGCCGAGCAGGCGCTCGCGGACGACATCGCCGCCGTGCCGACAGATGACCTGGTGGCCGCCCAGCGGCTCTGGGCTGCGGTCAATAGCCCGTGGGTCCACGGCGTCGACCGGGACGCCTTCCGCGCGTCGCTGCAGCCGTTGCGCCAGCTCGACCCGTCGGTCGTGCTGTGTACCCACCTGCCGCCCGCGCACGGAGCTGTGGGGCAGCTACTCGACACGTTGGAGACCGCTCCCGACGCGGACCCGTTCATGGGGCCGGACCAGGCGGCGCTGGAAGCGCTGCTCGCCGAGTTCGAGCCGGCGGGAGGCTGACGAGCCGCCGGACCGCAGCTCCGCATTCTCCGTAGCGGCGTCCGACGTCAGACGGGCTCCCGGGTGAAGTCCTTCCCGGACAGCTTGCGCCACACCCAGCTCGCCGGGATGTGCTGGTCGAACAGCACGTACGCCGCCGTCGAGTCGACGACCATGGTGCTCTCGAGCTCGCGCCGCTCCGAGCCCTCACCGGCGAACAGCAGCTGGTCGTCGGGCTCCAGTTCCGTCGCGCCGTCGGGGGTGAGAAAGGCCTCGGAGCCACGGAGCAGCAGTAGCGGCACAATCCGCAGCTGGCGGCTCCGGCCCTCCGGACTGCGCAGCAGGTCCTGCAACACGACCCGGCCGTCGGCCAGATAGCCACCGAGGCCCGGCGCCTGGTCCCCGTCCAGCTTGATCTTCCAAAGGGCGGGGAGCTCGCGACCACAGTTGTGCCGCAACCGCTGGATCAGCTCAGCCGCCCACTCATCTCCCTGGGCCGGCATCTCCTGGATGAAGCGCCACAGCATCGGTGTGCTGATCTGGGCGTAGACCTCGTGGGCGACGACTTCGGTCGGCACGAGGAGGGCGTCCACCCGCATCGCTTTGAACAGGGCCGCGCTGGTCGGCCGGTTCTGGCGAGCGGCGAAGAACAGCTGAGGATTCAACCGGCGAGCCGTGGCCAGCATCGACAGGTTGGTCGTGTCGTTGTCGGTGCCGGCCACCAACCCGACCGCGCTCGCGAGGTTCGCCCGAGCCAGTACGTCGGGGTCGGACGCGTCGCCGATGATCACTCCTGGTTCCGGCCGGCCACGCTCGGCGGGCTCGATGATGGTGACCTCGAGGCCCCCCGCGCGCAGGTCGGCGGTGACCTCCCGACCGAACCGGCCGTAGCCGCACATCACCCAGCGACCGTGGGTGGGTGGATGGCCGCGCTCGGGCAGCTCCGCGCCCGGGCCGGCCTCGAGCCAGGTGAGGAGCTGGTAGGACGCCGGGGCGTTCAGCGCGAGCCGCAGATGCTCGCCGAACCGGTCGAAGGGGTTGACCACCGTCGGGGTGCCGAAGGCCCGCATCCGCTCCGCGACCGTCGCCGAGATGGTCCGGGTGACGACAGGCAGCTCGGGACGGACCAGCGCCGCCGTCATGGTGACGGCGAGGTTCGTCTCGTCGTCGTTCGTCAAGGCCAGCACGCCGTTGCAGAAGGGGTGTCCGAGACCGGCGGCGCTCAGGTGGTGCGGGTTCCCGGCGTCCGCCACCAGACCGGGGATGTCCGCGTGGTAGGAGCCCAGGTCGAGGGCGTCGACCCGGTCCGACGAGTCGTCGATCACCACGACCTGCTGTCCGAGCTCGTCGAACGCCTTGGTGAGCAGCTCACCGGCGCGTCCGTAGCCCGCCAACAGCAAGAAGGGCTCCCGCAGACTCTCCACCTTGCGCGTGAAGCGCCGAAAGGCGAGCGCCTGTCGGAACGACCGGTCCTGGAGCAGGGTCAACATCGAACCGATCGCGTACGCCCACCCGACCACCGACAGGTAGATGGAGAATGTGACCCAGAGCCGCTGCGCCGCGCTGAACGGCCATGGCAGCTCACCGAAGCCGATGGTGGTCGCCGTGTAGCTCATGAAGTAGAACGACTCGAACAGGCTGAGCCGCGCCGGCTGGCCTTCGGCATCGACGCCCGGGATCAGCGTCAGGCCGACGACACTGATGAAGAAGATGACGATGAGGGTGTTCAGCGGCGTCCGCATCCGCCGCATGACCAGGAAGATGGTCGAGGATGCCTGGCTCGACGACTCGATGTGCGCGCGCGGGGGAACGCGGCTCCCCTGCTCACGACGACCGCCGAACAGCTGAGCCCAGAAGACCAGCAGGGGGTTGCTCACCGGTGCCCTCCGTCAGGAATGCGGTGTCAGCCGCGGTGGAAGGTGACGGTCTCGGTCACCAGCAACACGACCGAGACCAGGTTGGCCAGCAGCGCGCCGCCGGACAGCGACACCATGCTCGCGGTGTGGACCGCCGTCAGGCCGTCCGCCGCGATCTCGACGGCCCAGACCCACACGACGGCCGCCGCGATGAGCTGCAGATCCGCGACCAGGCTGGTGGCCAGGTGCACCGCGCCGATCTGGGTGCGATCCCCGAACTTCAGCACGGTGGCGATCAGGCTGACGGCGAGTGCCGCGAACAGCTCGTAGATGTTGTGCAGGTCGGGACTGGCGATGTCACCGATGAAGAACCCGAAGTTGAGCGTGGCCGCGAGCAGCACGAAGAAGCCGAAGATGACCTTCTCGAGATTCATGGTCCTCCTTCCCGGCCGCATCGCCGGCGCCTGGTCGCGGGTATCCCGATGATCAACTGTCTCACCGCCGGGAACAGATCGCGACCGTAGCGGTGAAGTCGCATGGGGTGCCGCTGAGGCTTCAGACCAGAACCGCCAGCATCCCGAGCTCGGCTGGCCAGGTGGTGCCTCTCCTCGAGATGGCTGCTCAGGGCACCAGTCCGATGGCCGAGGGCCTCCCGGGTTAACCTTCCGGACAGGAGGTGCGGACATGGACCTACGCAAGGCATTTCTAGGCTGGCCGGTCGTTCGCCAGCTGACCGGACCGGACCCGTTGGGCCGCGGTGCTGCCGTGCAGTCGCCCCGCACCCAGGCCATCACCGCGCGTACCGCCACCGCGGACCGGATGGTGAAGAGCGTCTGCCCCTACTGCGCGGTCGGCTGCGGCCAGCGGGTCTACGTGAAAGACGACCGCGTGGTGCAGATCGAGGGCGATCCCGACTCGCCGGTCTCCCGCGGCCGGCTGTGTCCGAAGGGCTCGGCGAGCGAGCAGCTCGTCAACTCCCCCGGCCGGGCCACCACCATGCTCTACCGCCGCCCGCGCAGCCGGACCTGGGAGCGGATCGGCGTCGCCGAGGCGACCGACATGGTCGCCGACCGGATGGTCGAGTCGCGCCGCCGGCACTGGCAGGACACCGACGAAGAGGGTCGCCCATTGCGGCGGACGCTCGGGGTCGCCTCCCTGGGTGGTGCCACGCTGGACAACGAGGAGAACTACCTGATCAAGAAGCTGTTCACCGCGTACGGGGCGGTGCAGATCGAGAACCAGGCCCGTATTTGACACAGTGCCACGGTTCCCAGTCTGGGAGCCTCCTTCGGCCGGGGCGGCGCGACCGGCTTCCTGCAGGACCTGGCCCAGGCTGACTGCATCATCATCCAGGGGTCCAACATGGCCGAGTGTCATCCGGTCGGGTTCCAGTGGGTGATGGAGGCCAAGGCGCGGGGGGCCCGGGTGATCCACATCGATCCCCGGTTCACCCGTACGTCTGCGGTGGCCGACGCCTATGTGCCCATCCGGGCCGGCAGCGACATCGTCTTCCTGGGCGCGGTGATCAACTACATCCTCCGCAACGGGCTGTGGTTCGACGAGTACGTCCGTGCGTACACCAACGCGTCGTTCCTGGTCAGCGAGGACTTCATCGACGTCGACGACCTCGACGGCGTGTTCTCCGGCTACGACCCGGAGACGGGGACCTACGACACGACCAGCTGGGCGTACCAGGGGGCGGCCGAGCACGCGGCCGGCCAAGGGCCGACCGCCGACCCGAGCGGGCAGGGCGCCGAGAGCGAGAAGTCGGCCGCCGAGCGCGGCGCCGGGCACGAGCTCGGCAGTCACGGCGCGGCGCTGGACCACGCCAAGATCCAGCGCGACGAGACGCTGCAGGACCCGCGAACCGTGTTCCAGATCCTCAAGCGGCACTACGCCCGCTATACCCCGGAGATGGTGCAGGACGTGTGCGGGATCGGCCCGGAGCAGTTCCTGGACGTGTGCCAGGCGGTGACGGCCAACAGCGGACGGGAGAGGACGACCTGCTGGGTCTACTCGGTCGGCTGGACCCACCACACCACCGGCGTGCAGATGATCCGCACCTCCGCGATCATCCAGCTCCTGCTCGGCAACATGGGCCGCCCCGGGGGCGGCATCATGGCGCTGCGCGGCCACGCCAGCATCCAGGGCTCGACCGACATCCCGACCCTGTTCAACCTGCTGCCCGGGTATCTGCCGATGCCGAAGGCCGGTCCGCACGACTCGCTGCAGGCGTACACGGACGAGATCGCGAGCCCGCACCAGAAGGGCTTCTGGACCAACGCCCGCACCTACTCCGTGAACCTGCTCAAGGCCTGGTGGGGGGACGCGGCCACCGAGGACAACGACTACGCCTTCCGGTACCTGCCGAAGCTGTCCGGTGACCACGGTACGTACGCGACCGTGATGCGGATGCTCGAGGACAAGATCGACGGGTACTTCCTGCTCGGGCAGAACCCGGCGGTCGGCTCGGCGCACGGACGGATGCAGCGGCTCGCCCTGGCCCACCTGAAGTGGCTGGTGGTCCGGGACCTCAACCTGATCGAGTCCGCCACCTTCTGGGCCGACGGCCCGGAGATCGAGACGGGCGAGATGAAGACCGAGGACATCGAGACCGAGGTGTTCTTCTTCCCGGCCGCCGCGCACGTGGAGAAGGACGGCACCTTCACCCAGACCCAGCGGATGCTGCAGTGGCACCACAAGGCGGTCGACCCGCCGGGTGACGCGCAGAGCGAGCTGGAGTTCCTCTACCGGCTCGGGCAGAAGATCCGGGAGCGGCTGGCGGGCTCGACCGACGAACGTGACCGGCCCCTGCTCGACCTCACCTGGGACTACCCGCTCGACGAGTCGGGCGAGATCTCCGCCGAGGCGGTGCTGGCCGAGATCAACGGGTTCCACCTCACCGGCGACCAGGCAGGTCAGCCGCTCAACACGTTCAACGAGATGAAGGGCGACGGGTCGACCAGCGGCGGCTGCTGGATCTACACCGGCGTGTACGCGGACGGGGTCAACCAGGCCAAGCGGCGCAAGCCGGGCCGTGAGCAGTCGTGGGTCGCGCCGGAGTGGGGCTGGGCATGGCCGATGAACCGGCGGATCCTCTACAACCGGGCCGCGGCCGATCCCGACGGTCGACCGTGGAGCGAGCGCAAGGCGCTGGTCTGGTGGGACGAGGAGCAGCAGAGGTGGGTGGGTCACGACCTACCGGACTTCGAGGTCGGCAAGGCCCCCTCGTACCGGCCGCCGGAGGGCGCCGCGGGTCCGGCGGCGCTGCGCGGCGACGACCCGTTCATCATGCAGGCCGACGGGAAGGGCTGGCTGTACGCACCGGCGGGGCTGCTCGACGGACCGCTGCCCAGCCACTACGAGCCGCAGGAGTCCCCGGTCAGCAACCCCGTGTACCGGCAGCAGGCGAACCCCACCCGGGAGGTGTTCGCGCGGACCGACAACTACCAGAACCCGTCCGGTGACGAGCCGGGATCCGAGATCTACCCGTACGTGTTCACCACCTACCGGCTCACCGAGCACCACACGGCCGGTGGGATGAGCCGGTTCCAGCCGTTCCTCGCCGAGCTGCAGCCGGAGTTCTTCTGCGAGGTGTCGCCGGAGCTGGCCCGCGAACGCGGGCTGGTCCACCGCGGCTGGGCCACCATCGTCAGCGCCCGCACCGCGATCGAGGCCCGGGTGCTGGTCACCGAGCGGATGACCCCGCTGCAGATCGCCGGCCGGACGGTGCACCAGATCGGCCTGCCGTACCACTGGGGCGTCGGCGCGGAGGCGGTGGTGAGCGGCGACTCGGCGAACGACCTGTTCGGCGTCACCCTCGACCCGAACGTCCACATCCAGGAGACCAAGGTGGCGTCCTGCGACATCCAGCCGGGACGACGGCCGCGGGGACCTGCCCTGCTGGAGTACGTGGCGGGCTACCGGGAGCGGGCGGGGGTCACCCGTGCCACCGGGAACAAGCTGCGGACCCCGCCGCTGGGGCCCGACGGACGCCACCCACGCGTGACGATGGCGGACCTGACCGCGGCCGAGCGCAAGGACGAAGGGGACAACTGGCGATGAGTCTCGACCCGGGAACCCACCACGGAACCGCCCAGGCGTTCACCTCTGCGCAGCCGGAGGGGCCGGCGCCGCTAGCCGGCTGGGCCGCGCCGCCGCCGCGTAAGGGCTTCTTCACCGACACCTCGATCTGCATCGGCTGCAAGGCCTGCGAGGTGGCGTGCAAGGAGTGGAACGGGTTGCCGGCCGACGTGTTCGACATGCTCGGCAGCTCCTACGACAACACTGGCGCCCTGGGGGCGAACACCTGGCGCCACGTCGAGTTCATCGAGCAGCCCGCGACCGTCATGCTCCCTGAGCCGGAGATGCGCCCTGAGCCGGATATGCGCCCTGAGCTTGTCGAAGGGCCTCCTCCTACCCTGCGACAAGCCCAGGGCACAACCGACCTGGGCATGCCCACCTTCGAACGGCCCGGCGCGTCGGCCGATGCCGAGGAGCGCACCGAGTTCCGCTGGCTGATGGCCTCCAACGTCTGCAAGCACTGCACCAACGCGGGCTGCCTCGACGTGTGCCCTACCGGCGCGCTGTTCCGGACCGAGTTCGGCACCGTGGTGGTGCAGGAGGACATCTGCAACGGCTGCGGGTACTGCGTGGCCGCGTGCCCCTTCGGGGTCATCGATCGGCGCATCGGGGACAAGAACACCCCGCGGTTGCCGGCCGAGGCGCACCCGTCGCACGTCAGGCACGACGAGATCGGCATCGCGCAGAAGTGCACGCTGTGCTACGACCGGCTCGGCAACGACCAGATGCCGGCCTGCGCGCAGGCCTGTCCGACCCAGTCGATCCAGTTCGGTGACGTCGACGAGCTACGCGAGCGCGCGGACCGGCGGGTGGCCGATCTGCAGGCGGCCGGGGTGATGAACGCCCAGCTTTACGGCCGGGACCCGGACGGCGGTGTCGGCGGGGCCGGGGCCTTCTTCCTGTTGCTCGACCAGCCGGAGGTGTACGGCTTTCCGCCGGACCCGATCGTGACCACCGCCGACCTGCCGCGGATGTGGAAGAACGCCGGTCTCGCCGCGCTCGGCCTGATCACCGCGGCCGCCGCTGCTTTTCTCGGGCGGCGGCGGTGAACAAGCCGCAGCGGTCCGGTTCGGGCACCGACGACGCCCAGCACGGCACGGAGCTCAGCGCTCGGCGGCGAGGGGAGCGGCGCGGAGGCGGCCGACGTCGACACGGGGAGGACCAGATGGTCCCCGATACGACGTTCGTCTCCTACTACGGCCGCCCGGTGGTCAAGGCTGCGCCGTGGAATCACGACATCGCCATCTACCTGTTCGCCGGCGGCGTTGCCGCCGGCTCATCGCTGCTCGGGGCGGGGGCGGACCTGTCGGGTCGGCCCGTCCTGCGCCGGACGGCACGGATCGCCGCCGTCGCGGCGATCAGCGTCAGCTTCCTCGCTCTGGTCAAAGACCTGGGGCGGCCGGAACGCTTCGTCAACATGCTCCGGGTGTTCAAGCCGACCTCGCCGATGTCGGTGGGCACCTGGATCCTGACCGCGTACGCTCCGGGCACCTATCTGGCCGGCGCGGCCGAGGTGGCGAAGCTGCTGCCCGGCGGGCTCGGTGCGCTGGGCCGCCTGCTCGGCTCGACCGCCCGACCGGCGGGGCTGGCCGCGGCGGTCGTCGCCCCGGCCGTCGCGTCGTACACCGCGGTGCTGCTCACCGACACCGCCACTCCGGCCTGGCACGACGCCCACCGGGAGCTGCCGTTCGTGTTCGTCGGATCGGCCGCGGCCGCCTCCGGTGGGCTCAGCATGCTGCTGGCGCCGACGGCTGAGACGGGGCCCGCCCGCCGGCTGGCCGTGACCGGCGCCTTGGTCGAGCTGGCCGCCGAGCACCGGATGGAAAGCTCGATGGGCCTGTCCGCCGAGACGCTGCGCTCCGGTAAGGCGGGCTGGCTGATGCGGGCCAGCAGGATCCTCACCGCGGCCGGCGCCGCCGGAGCTGCCCTGCTCGGTGGCCGCAGCCGGATCGCGGCCGGGCTGAGCGGGCTGGCGCTGATGGCCGGGTCGGCCTGCACCCGTTTCGGGGTCTTCGAAGCAGGACAGCACTCCGCACAGGACCCCAAGTACACCGTCGTCCCCCAGCGGGAACGACTCGACCGGCGCCGGCAGGCGGCGGAGCAGGCCGAGCCACCACCGAGCTAGCGGAGCGCAGCCGGCGCCGGTGCGTTGAGCCGGCTCAGCGCACCGTGATCACCGATGGGCCGGTGGTCGCGGTGACCTCCCCGATGACGGGGTAGCCGGGGACCTCGCCGACCACCAGCAGACCTCCGCTGGTCTGCGCGTCGGCGAGCAGGATCAGGTCCTCCTCCGTCGCGGCGTCCGCGTCCAGGTGCGGTTCGACCCAGGCGAGGTTCCGGCGGGTGCCGCCGCTGACGTACCCGTCGCGTACGGCCTGGCGGGTGTCCTCGAGGTAGGGCACCGCAGCCGCCTCGATGGTCAGCGAGACGCCGGAGGCGCGGGCCAGCTTGTAGCCGTGCCCCAACAGGCCGAAGCCGGTGACGTCGGTCGCTGCGACGACGCCGGCGGCCAGGGCGGCGCGGGAGGCGTCGCGGTTGAGCCGGACCATTGAGTCGATCGCGGCCGGGAAGACCTGGCCGGTCGCCTTGTGCCGGTTGTTCAGCACCCCGACGCCGAGTGGCTTGGTCAGGGTGAGCGGCAGGCCGGCCCGGGCGGCGTCGTTGCGCAGCAGCCGGTCGGGATCGGCGATGCCGGTCACCGCCATCCCGTACTTGGGCTCCGGGTCGTCGACGCTCTGGCCACCGGCCACGTGCACCTGTGCCTCGCGGGCCACGTCGGCGCCGCCGCGCAGCACCTCGGCCAGCAGCTCCAGCGGCAGCACGTCCCGCGGCCAGCCCACCAGGTTCAGCGCGACCAGCGGCTCGGCCCCCATCGCGTACACGTCGGAGAGGGCGTTCGCAGCGGCGATCCGACCGAAGTCGTACGCGTCGTCCACCACGGCGGTGAAGAAGTCGGCCGTCATCACGATCGCTCGACCGCCCTCGATCCGGACCACCGCCGCGTCGTCACCCGACTCCAGGCCGACGAGGAGGTCGGGCGAGGTCCAGGGGACGAGGTTGCCGACGAGCTCCTCGAGCTCACCAGGCGGGATCTTGCAGGCGCAGCCCCCACCATGGGCGTACTGGGTCAGCCGGTAGGCGCTGGTCGTCGTTGTCGTCACACCCTTAAGTTAGGCACTCCGGGCGCGGTCAACGGAGGCGTATGGGTGCCTGGTGGCCCTCCCGGTCTTCAACACCGGAGAAGCCGAGTAGCTCGGCTTGGCGGGTTCGATTCCCGTCCGCCTCCGCCGGCCCTTTGTTGGGCTGCTCGCGCATCGCGCTCTGATCCGCCGCCGTCGTCGTCGCTCGCCGAGGAAAGAGCGCCTCGTCTCGCTCCTCCTCCGCTCGGCGGCGCGCGATTTCGACGCTCGCAGCCGGTCGCCCGAAGCCCCTTCGACACAGGCTCACGGCAGGCTCTGTCGAAGGGCTCAGGAACCCGCCCACATAGGGTCAAACGGTGACCACTGACGTCGACCCGCGGCGGCTCGTGCCGCGGACCGACGCCGTCCTGGCGGACCCGGCCGTGCGAGCCGCGGTGGAACGTCTCGGGGTGGCTGTCGTCAAGCGAGCGGTCGCCTACGCCCAGGAGCAGGTCCGCTCCGGTGCGCTGTCCCCGGTCGACGTCGTCGCCGCGGCGCTGTCCGCGCTGCCCGCCTCGCTCAGCAGCACCCGACCGGTGATCAACGCGACCGGTGTCGTGCTGCACACCAACCTCGGCCGGGCCGAGCTCTCGTCCGCCGCCGTCGACGCGCTGCTCGGCGCGGTCGGATACACCGACGTCGAGTTCGACCTGGCGACCGGCCGCCGGGCCCGCCGCGGTCGCGGCACCCTCGCCGCCTTGGCCGCTGCGGTGCCGGCCGCCGAGTCGGCCCTCGTCGTGAACAACGGGGCCGCCGCCCTGGTCCTCGCCACGACGGCGCTTGCCGCCGGCCGCGAGGTGGTGGTCAGCCGCGGCGAGATGGTCGAGATCGGCGACGGGTTCCGGCTGCCCGACCTGATCGCCTCCACCGGCGCCCGACTGCGGGAGGTCGGCACCACCAACCGCACGCACCTGGCCGACTACGCCGCCGCAGTCGGTACGGACACCGGTGGCATCCTCAAGGTGCACCCGAGCAACTTCCGGCTGGAGGGGTTCACCGCCGCCGTCGACGTCGCCGACCTGGCCACCCTCGGCGTACCCGTGGTCGTGGACATCGGCAGCGGACTGCTGGCGCCGGACCCGCTGCTGCCCGACGAGCCCGACGCCGACACCGCGCTGCGCGCCGGGGCCACGCTGGTCACGGCCAGCGGCGACAAGCTCCTCGGCGGGCCGCAGGCCGGACTGGTCCTGGGTAAGGCCGAGCTCGTGGACCAGTTGCGCCGGCATCCGCTGGCCCGGGCGCTGCGGGTGGACAAGCTCACCCTGGCGGCCCTGGAGGCCACGCTGCGTGGTCCGGTCACGCCGACCTGGCGGGCGCTGCGTGCGGATCGGGGTGATCTGCGCCGGCGTGCGGAACGGCTCGCGGCCGTGCTCGCCGCGCGTGGGGTCGAAGCCGAGGTCGTGCCGTCGGACGGTGCGGTCGGCGGCGGCGGAGCGCCGGGTCTGGTGCTGAGGGGCTGGGCCGTGGCCCTGCCGGAGACCTGGGCCGCGCTGCTACGGCAGGGCGAACCGCCCGTGGTCGGCCGGGTCGAGCGGGGTCGATGCTTGCTCGACCTGCGCTGCGTGCCGGCCGATCACGACGAGGTCCTCGGGCGAGCTGTGCTGAGCGTCGCCGACCGCAAACGGGCGTCCGCGGAGAGCTGATGCGCGTCGTCGCCACTGCCGGGCACGTCGACCACGGCAAGTCCACCGTGGTCCGCGCGCTCACCGGCATGGAGCCCGACCGGTACGCCGAGGAGCGCCGGCGCGGGATGACCATCGACCTTGGCTACGCCTGGACGCGGATCGGCGAGGAGGACCTCGCGTTCGTCGATGTCCCCGGCCACGAACGCTTCATCGGCACGATGCTGGCCGGGCTCGGGCCGGCGCCCGCGGTGATGTTCGTGGTCGCGGCCGATGAGGGCTGGCGGCGGCAGTCCGAGGAGCACCTGGCGGCCGTCGACGCGCTCGGTCTGCGCCACGGACTGCTGGTCGTCACCCGATCCGACCTCGCCCACCCGGCCGCGGCGACGGAGACGGCGCGGGCGCGGATCGCGGAGTCGAGCCTCGGACTTGTGCCTGCAGTGGCCGTCTCCGGGCTCACCGGGATCGGCCTCGACGAGCTGCGGGTCGCCCTGGGCCGGTTGGTCGGGGACCTGCCGGTGCCGCGTACGGAGGGTCGGATCCGGCTCTGGGTCGACCGCTCCTTCACCATCCGCGGGGCCGGCACGGTGGTCACCGGGACGCTCGGCGCCGGCACTCTTCGGGTGGGCGACACGCTGCAGAGCGGGGACCGGGAGGTGCGGATCCGCGGGCTGCAGAGTCTGGGGGCGAGCCGGGACCAAGTGGCTGCGGTGGCCCGGGTGGCCGTCAACCTGCGCGGCGTCGAGGTGGACGAGATCGGGCGCGGCGACGCGTTGCTCACGCCGGGGGTCTGGCGATCGACGGCGACGATCGACGTCCGCGCGGCCGTCCGGGACCGGGAGCTGCGCAAGCTGACCGGCGATCTGGTGCTGCACGCGGGCACGGCGGCCGTGCCGGTACGTCTCCGCCCGCTCGACACCGAGATGGCCCGGCTCACGCTCGCCTCTCCGCTGCCCGTCGAGCCCGGCGACCGGCTCGTCCTCCGCGACCCGGGTCGCCACGCGGTCGCCCTCGGGGCGGTGGTGCTGGACGCCGACCCGCCGGAGCTGCGCCGCCGCGGAGCCGGGGCCGCTCGCGCCGAGGCCCTACGGACGGCGTACGACGCCGATCCGGCAGCGGTGCTCGCCGAACACGTACGCCGCCGAGGGGCCGTGCGGCCGCACGCGCTCGAGGCCATCGGGGTGACCACCGCCGACCAGGCCGCGGTGCACGTGGTGGACGGCTGGCTGGTCGACCCGGTGCGGTGGACTGAGTGGCAGCAGCAGCTGCGGGCCCTGGTCGACGAGCAGGCCGATGCCAGTCCGTTGGATCCTCGGGTCAGCGCCGCGGCTGCCCGCCGGAGCCTGGACCTGCCGGACCAGGCGCTGCTCGCGCCGCTGGCAGCGGCGGCCGGGCTCGCGTACGCCGACGGGCGGGTGGCTCGACCCGGGTCGTCGGCCGGGTCCCTCGGTGCGGCGGAGGAGGGGCTCGCCCAGCTGGAGCAGCACCTCCGGGCTCATCCGTTCGCGGCTCCGGAGCGCCCCGACCTGGACCGCTGGAGCCTCGGCGTTCCCGAGCTGGCCGCGGCCGAGCGCACGGGCCGGGTCGTGCGGCTCACCGCCGATGTGGTCCTGTTGCCCACCGGACCCGCTCTGGCGATGCGGACCCTGGCCGGCCTTCCGCAGCCCTTCACCACGAGCCAGGCCCGCGAAGCGTTGCAGACCACCCGGCGGGTGGCGATCCCGCTGCTCGAACACCTCGACCGCCGCGGCTGGACCCTCCGGCTCGACAGCGGCCACCGTCAGGTCCGCGGGCACTGACCCCGTCGGATGGCGCCGATGCGGTCGCGGTGCTGCCGGTGGAGATCTCCGGCGGCGCTCAGACGTTCTTCCCGCGGGCGGCGACCAGCCAATGAGCCACCACCGCTCCGTCGGCCACGACCACGAGGTCGTCGGCGAGGTTGACCGCGGTGCAGACATGGTTGGGAACCACCCGGACCACCGACCCCAGTTCGGGCAGCAGTCCATCCTCGGGAAAGCTGACCGTTGCGTGGTGTTCCGACAGGGCGGTCACTCGGGCTTCCGGGTGATCGAGCAAGCGGCCGTGTCCGGTGGCCCAGGCTGGCCGATCGGCTCCCAACACCTTGCTTCCGGCGTCCAGCACGAGGTTGCGGCCGTTGCGGCTGACGACCGTAGCGGCCGCGGTCAGCGCGACGGACTCCCAGCTGGCTGCCCCCAGCTCGACCTGCTGAGCGTCGTTGAAGGCGTACACGCCAGGACGGAGCTCGTTCAGCGTCTCGGACTGCAGCAGCGCCGCCGTCGGCGTGGATCCGCCGCTGCGCAGCTCGGCCGCCATGCCGGCGTTCCCCAACACGTTGGCCGCTTGGTTCAGCGCGCGAGCCTCGTCGGCTGCGGCCCGTTCCCGCTGGCCGGGTCGGTAGCCGTGTCCTGGGAAGGTGAATACCCCCGACACGCGCAGCCCGCCGCGCTGCGCCGCCAGCGCGATGGGCCCGACGTGCTCCGGTGCCACCCCGGTGCGGTGGTGGCCGCTGTCGATCTCGACCAGCACTTCTGCCGCAGTGCCCGCCAGGGCGCGGGCCAGGACATCCGCTCCTGCGCTGGAGTCGATGCCGACCCGCAGCGACACCCGCTCAGCCAAGCGCCCGCAACCTCACGCCTCGCGCGCCGGCGGCCCACAGCGGGTAGGCGATGAACACGTCGGCGAAACCGGCGTCGGCGAACACCTCGCCCTCGCCCACCGTCGCCACCGTCAGACCGACCGCGCCGAGCGCCAGCTGTCGGTGGGCGATCTCGACGCACTTGTGGGTCTTGGCATGCGGGCGGAGGAACACACCGGAGTCACGGGCGTGGCTCGCCATCGCGCTCAGGTTGGCGTCGAGCACGTCCCGGTCGACCACGAGGCACGGAGTCTGGAGGTCGGCGGGCAGCGGAGAGCCGACCGTCATCGCGACATTGTGCCCGAGCGAGGCACCGGGGTCGACCTGTTCACGCTCTGGCCGATGCGCCCTGAGCCTGTCGAAGGGCACCTCCTCAAGCGGCGAGGGTGGCGGCTGACTGGCCCACCACGAGCTCGGCCGGCCCGCGGATCACGGTGCCGTTGCGGCGGCGCAGCCGGCCGGCGCGCTGCAGCCCAGGGAAGCGCTGGACGAGCCCCTGCACGGCCACGGTCGCCTCGAGCCGCGCCAGCGGAGCCCCCAGGCAGTAGTGGATGCCGGCCGAGAAGGCCAGATGCTCAGCCCCGCCCGTACGGGTGAGGTCGAAGCGGTCCGGGTCGTCGTACGCGTCGGGGTCGCGGTTGGCGCCGGCGAGGTAGAGCACCACCATCGACCCTTGGGGCACCGCGACTCCGGCCAGCTCCAGATCGGACAACGGAGTTCGGACCGTGCGCTGCACCGGTGGGTCCCAGCGCAGGGTCTCCTCAACGGCGGCGGCCGCGAGAGCGGGATCCTCGACCAGGGCCTGCCACTGGTCCGGCCGGTCGAGCAGAGCGAGCACTGTGTTGCCGATCAGGTTGACGGTGGTCTCGAACCCGGCGAGCAGCAACAGCAGGCACAGCGGATACAGCTCCGTCGGCGCCAGCTGGTCACCCTCCGTAGCCACCAGCTGACTCACGATGTCGTCACCGGGCTCCTCGCGACGGTAGTCGAACACCTGTGACAGCAGCCGCCTGAGCTGGCGGTCGGCCTCGATCAGCCGAGCCACGTGCGCGACGGACTGCGGTCCGGCAAGAGCGCTGCCGATCGTGGCGCCGTAGCGGGCAAAGGCAGCGCTGTCGGCGTCCGGCACACCAAGCAGGTCGGTGATGACCGCGATCGGCAAGGGCGAGGCCAGACCCGCGACGAGGTCCCACGGACCGTCGGCCGGGATCGCGTTCAGGAGGTCGTCGACCGCGTTCTCGATTCGCGGGCGGTACCCAGCGATGGCGTGGGGGGTGAAGGCGGGCGCGACGAGCCGGCGCAGCCGCGTGTGGTCGGGTGGATCGAGCTCGAGCAGCGAGAGCGAGCCATCGCCGCGGCTGAGCCCACCGCCCTCGACGCGGACGCCGAACCGTCGGTCCCGGAGCACCTGGCGACACACGCGGTGCGTGGCGGTCTGGTAGCCGACCAGTGGGCTGGGGATGAGCTCGCCACGCCGCCGGACCTCGTCATAGAGGGGGTAGGGATCGCGCCGTCCCTCGGCGGAGTTGATCCGGGCCAACGGGTCCCGGCTGACATGCGCGTGCCAGGCGACCTGAGACCGCACGACGACGAGTTGACGCGCCAGGGACACGATGGCGTTCACGAGTCCTCCCAGATCGGCGCGGCCAGGCGACCACGCCTTACTGGCCAGTATGCTGCGCCGCGAGCAGGCTGGTCCTGTCCGAGCATCATGGTTGGGGAGGAGGGCCCAGGATGGCGAACGACGGACCCGTGCTTGTGGTCGGCGGCACTGGACTTCTCGGCGGACAGGTGGTCACCGAGCTGCTCTCCCGCAGTCGACGGGTGCGCGCGCTGGTTCGGCCGGGATCGGATGCCACCCGGGTCGAGCAGGCCGGAGCCGAGATCGCGCGCGGCGACATGATGGACCTTCCGTCGCTGCAGCAGGCGATGGACGGTGCGGACGCGGTGATCAGCACAGCCGCCGGCTACACCCGGCACAGCAAGGGCGATACCGACGAGATCGACACCATCGGCAACCACAACCTCGCCGCTGCGGCGAGCAACGCCGGAGTCCGCCGGTTCGTGTTGACCAGCATCCTGACCTGCGACCAGACCCCGCACGTCCCCCACTTCTGGCACAAGAAGGTCGCCGAGGACCGACTCGAACAGCACGGCGTCCCATTTGTGTCGCTGCGGCCCGGCGCGTTCCTCGACATGATCACGCGCATGGGTGGTGACCCGTTCGCCAAGCGCAGGCTGATGTGGTTCGGCTCCCCGACGATCCCGCTCACCTTCGTGCTCACCCAGGATGTGGCCGGTTACCTGGCCGACGCGGTCGACGCGCCCGGGGTGGACGGTCAGCGCATCGACATCGGCTGGGATCGGCCGGTGAGCATCCAGGAGATCGCGGAGATCTCCGGCGAGCTGCTCGGCCAGGAGATCCGGGTGCGGGCCGTCCCGGCCGGCGTGATCGACACGGCGGCGGCGGTGGTGGGCCGGTTCAATCCCACGGTCGCGGACATGCGCGAGATGCTGAGCTGGTTCCGAACCGGTCGGTACGTCGCCGACCCGACCCGTCAAGGCGAGGTCTTCGGTCAGGTGCCCACCGCCGAAGAGGCCATCGGCGGGCTGATCCGCAGCCTCGGACACAGCACCCGCGCCTGAAAGTGCCCCTGAGCCTGTCGAAGGGCACCGTGACGCTCAGGGAATGAGCCGCTCCGCCGCCAGCTGGGCCCAGAGCTCATCGGGCACCGGCTCGGCCATCCGGTCGATGGTCTCGCGGATCTGCGCGGGGGCCATGGCGCTGGTTACGACCGTACGGACCACCGGCTCCCGCAGCGGGAAGTGCAGCGCTGCCGTCGGCAGTCGCACGCCGTGCTCGGCGCAGATGGCGGCTAGCCGCCGGGCCCGGTCGATCACGTCTGGCGGCGCCGGGGCGTAGTCGAAGAGGGCGTCGCCGGGTACGAGGTCGGTGGCCAGCAAGCCGGAGTTGAACACCGACGCGCAGGCGATGCCGATGCCGTGCCGTCGGCACTCCGGGATCGCGTCAGCGGCCAGCGACTGGTCCAGCAGGGTGTAGCGGCCGGCGGCCATCATCAGGTCGGGGATGCCGGTGCGGGCGGCGGCCCGCAGCGCCGGTAGCGAACCGGTCCCGACGCCGACTGCGTCGACCAGGCCCTCGTCGCGCAGCGCGGCGCAGGCGGGCAGACCGATCGCGATCCCCTCCTCGAGGTCGTAGTTCTGGAGGTCGTGCAGGTAGAGGATGTCGACGCGGTCCAGGCCGAGCCGAACCAGGGACTCCTCGAGGCTGGCGCGTACGCCCGCCGGGGTCGGGTCCCACACCCGGCGGGTCGCCGCGGGCACGACGAAGCCCTCGTCATCCTGCCGATCCTCCCCGCCGGGGTTCGGCCGCAGCAGCCGGCCCGCCTTGGTGGAGAGGACGTAAGAGTCCCGCGGCTTGGTCTGCAGGAAGGCGCCGAGCCGGCGTTCCGCCAGGCCCAGGCCGTAGTGCGGGGCGGTGTCGAAGCTGCGGATCCCGCCGTCCCATGCGGCGTCGAGGATCGACCAGGCCACCTCGTCGGACATCTCCCGGAGATGGTTGCCGAGGTCGCCGGTGCCGAACGTCAGCGGGTCGAGGCGGAGGCTTGCGCTCATCGGGGCCGGAACTCGTACTCGACGAGAGACGCGGCATGCATCTCGGTGGATGCTCCGGGTCGGCGCGGCGCCGCGTAGCGGCCGCCCGTCACGCGCACCGGGTCGACGAAGTGCTCGTGCAGGTGGTCGACGTACTCGATCATCCGCCCCTCCTGGGTGCCGGTCAGGGCCACGTAGTCGAACATGGCCAGGTGCTGGACGGCCTCACAGAGTCCTACCCCGCCGGCGTGCGGACAGACGCGTACGCCGAACCGGGCGGCGAGCAGCAGGTTGGCCAGGTTCTCGTTCACTCCGGCTACCCGGGTGGCGTCGATCTGCAGCACCGAGCAGGCGCCGGCCTGGAGGAACTGCTTGGTCAGCACCCGGTTGGCCAGGTGCTCCCCGGTGGCCACCGGGATGGGCGCGATGCCGCGGGCGATGGCCGCGTGCCCCAGCACGTCGTCGGGACTGGTCGGCTCCTCCACCCAGGCCAGGTCGGGGTCGTCGAGCCCGCGCACCCAGGCCACCGCCTCCTCGACGTCCCAGCGCTGGTTGGCGTCGACGGCGATCGCCACCCCCGGACCGCAGGCCGTCCTCGCGATGGCGATCCGCCGCCGGTCCTCGGCCAGGTCGGCGCCGACCTTGAGCTTGACCTGCCGGAAGCCCGCGGCCACGGCCTCCCGGCAGAGCCGGTCGAGCTTCTCGTCGTCGTAGCCCAGCCAGCCGGGGGAGGTGGTGTACGCGGGATAGCCCTCGGCCAGCAGCTGCCCGATGCGGTCGGGCCGACCGGGCTCGGCGGAGGCGAGCATGTCCCGGGCCTGCCCGGAGGTGAGGGCGTCGGTCAGGTAGCGGAAGTCGACGAGGTCGACGATCTCGTCGGGGCTCATGCTCGCCAGCAGCTGCCACAGTGGCAGCCCGGCCCGCTTGGCCTTGAGGTCCCAGAGCGCGTTGACCACGGCCCCGATCGCCATGTGCATGGCGCCTTTCTCGGGGCCGAGCCAGCGCAGCTGCGAGTCGTGCACCAGCTCCTTCCAGGTGCCGCCCATGTCGGCCAGCAGCGGCTCGACCGGGCGGCCCAGGAGGTGCGCGGCCACGACCGTACGGATGGCCGCGACCTGCGCGTCGTTGCCGCGGCCGATGGTGAAGACGAAGCCGTGGCCCTCGAGCCCGTCGTCGGCGTCCGTCCGGACCCGGAGGTAGGCGGCGGAGTAGTCCGGGTCCGGGTTCATGGCGTCGGAGCCGTCGAGGAACTTCGACGTCGGGAACCGCACATCGAAGGTGTCTGCGGCGATCACTAGGCTCACGCTCGGACCATAGTCGCGGTCGGTCGAACTCGGTGCGCGTGGTTGAGTGAGAGGCGTGAGCGAGTTCGACGGCCTGGTGGCGGCGGTCACCGGCGGAGCGTCCGGGATCGGCGCGGCCACCGTACGGGTTCTTCGGGAGCGCGGCGCTAAGGCGGCGGTGCTGGACCTGGACGCGGCAGCGGAGGGTGACCTCGCGGTGGTGACTGACGTGGCCGACGACGCGTCGGTCCGGGCCGCGATCGACCGGGTAGTCGGCGAGCTGGGCGGGCTCGACATCCTGGTGAACTGCGCCGGCATCGGGGCCCAGGGCGACGTGACGGCGAACGACGACGACGAGTGGCTGCGCGTGCTGCAGGTCAATCTGATGGGAGTCATCCGGTGTTGCCGCGCCGCGCTGCCCCACCTGCGCCAGTCCCGTGCGGCCGCCATCGTCAACATCGGCTCCGTCGCGGCCACGGCCGGACTGCCGGACCGGGTGCTGTACTCCGCGACGAAGGGCGCGGTGCTGGCCGCCACCCGGGCGATGGCCGCCGACCACATCCGGGAGGGCATCCGGGTCAACTGTGTCCACCCGGGCACCGCGCAGACACCTTGGATCGACCGCCTGCTGGCCAAGACCGAGGACCCGGAGGCCGAACTGGCCGCCCTCAACGCCCGCCAGCCCCACGGCCGGCTGGTCACCGCAGAAGAGGTCGCCGACGCGGTGGCTTACCTGGCTAGCCCGCGCTCCGGCTCCACCACCGGCATCGGGCTGACCGTGGACGGCGGCATGCAAGAGCTACGCCTGCGGCCTCGCAGCTGAGATCGCCCGAAACGTCAGCGGCCCGGGCTGAGGACGAGGAAGTCCTCCGCACCCCGCTCGATGCGTGACCCGAAGCGGCGGCTGACTCCGTCCAGCTCGGCCCGCAGCCACTCGACATCGCGTTCCGACGCGCGGTGGAGTCGTAACTGCCGGGCCTGAAACGGTGCCAGGCGCAGTTCCTTCAGCCGCCCCGACGCCGGGTCCAGGCGCGGGAGGTAGAGGAGCCGCAGATCATCTCGGTACCGTTCGTGGCCGGTGATCCCCTCGTAGTCGTCGATCAGGTCGCCGCAGCCGTACAAGATCAACTTGCCGGAATAGACCTCGATCGGCCGCGGGTGATGCGACGAGTGACCGTGTACGACATCGACACCGCCGTCGATCAGGCGGTGCGCGAAGCGGACCTGATCGGCATCCACCTGATAGCCCCAGTTGTTTCCCCAGTGGGCCGACACGACGACGATGTCGTTGGGCTGCCGTACCTCCTCGGCGCGGCGGCAGAGCTCCTCGGCCGCCGCATCGGTCAGGGACGCGATGAGGTTGAGACCAGCTCGGTTCACGGCGGCGGCCCAGTCCTGCGGGACGCCGCTGGACGGCGTACCGAAGGCGAAGACGACCATCCTGCCCTCGCTTCGCCGAGTCGGTACGACTGCGGGCTCCGCCGCCTCGCCCAGGGACCGTCCCGCCCCGGCCGTGCGGAGCCCCGCGGCCGCCAGGACATCCAAAGTCTCCAGCAGGCCACGGCGGCCGAAGTCGAGCACGTGGTTGTTGGCCAACACGCAGACGTCGGGCTGGACTACTTGGACTGCTGGAAGGTTGGCTGGGTGCATCCGGTAGTGAACCCCCTTGCCGGGAGCGAAGTCCGAGCTGGTAGTGATGCTGGTTTCCAGATTGATGATCCGGGCATCGCAGTCGATTCGGGCGAGCAGCTCAAGCGTGTCTCCCCACGGCCACGACCAGTCCACCGGTTGGGGAATGCTCCCATTCACCTCAGCTGCCAACGATACGTAGGTTTGAGCGTCGCGCACTGAGCGCTCGCGCAACGTCGGGTCGCCGGGATGCGGCAGGATCTGGTCGACACCTCGGCCGAGCATCACGTCGCCGCACAGGAACAGCGTGACGGCGCCGTCCTCGATTCGCTTGGCCGTAGCGTGGTTCATCGCACTCCTCGAAATCTGCACCCTTTTCCCGGATCTGCACAGCCTGCAGCCGGTGCAGATCCGAGGAAACGGTCCAGGGTGCTGGTTGGGCGCACGTCCCTCAGCAGCGCCGCCGTCCGCTTCGCGCTCAGCTCGTCACGACGACGGTGATCGGCTACGCCGCCTTTGTCCTACCCAGCACCGCCGTGACCATCCTGGTCGCGGTCTGCTTGTCGGCCGCGAGCCGATCCTCGATGTCGTCCAGGCGTTGGCGGAGGTCTGCCTGGCGCATCACCCCGTGGACGGGCAGCCCGGAGGAGTGCGGCCGCTCGGGGCGAGGAACCGCAGCGGATTTCGCCGTGGATGCCGCGACAGTACCCAGGTCCCACAGGTGTGACCTCAGGGCGGGGAGGTAGGAATCGGTGAACCGCGCGCACAGGTCCTCGGCCCGGTCGACCTGGAACGCGGTCGCGGGCGCCCCGGAGGGGTCCACCAGGAGCGTGCCGCGGAGGAACGACCGGTCCAGCCGGAACGTGTTCTGCAGCACAACGACCTGGCGGAGCGCGGCGGCCGACGACCCGTATGCGCTGCCCAGGTCCTCGTCCGGCGGTCGCCGCAGACGCCCGACGGCGTACCGGCGCTGCAGCCGGTACGCACCGCCCGGGGCCCGGTGCGCTCGGGCGAATGCGGCGGTGGCGTCCAGACCCGCGTACGCCTGGAGCACCGCTGTGCCTCCAGGGTGCCGGCGGAGGAACTCGGTGACGTCGTAGACGGTGTCATCCACCGCGACCCACCACCCGTGCTCCAGGTCGTTGTGCCTCGCGAGCTCGGCCACCGTGATCTCCCGTCGAAAAGGGTCGGCGGGATCAGACGGACTGTGGCGGTGGACCGCTCCCATCGCCCGGCGCTCGGCCCCCGAGGCGCGCAGCGCCAGATCGACGTCGTCCCACCGGCGGGCTTGCGGGGGTCCCGTGAATCCGCCGATGGTCAGGTCGCGGCCCACGGTGAAGGCGACCGCCAGGTAGCCGTAGACCTTGCGCCGGTGCCGACCGAGGAAGCCGTCCTCCCCGGCGTACGCAGCCAGAGCGTCCTCGTACGCTCGCTCCATCGCGCGCCCCGCCCCGGACCTCAGCGACCCACCGACCGACACCGCATCGACGGCGGTCAGGAACTGTTGCCAGTGGCGCGGGTAGGACGCCCGGTGGGCCAGGATCTCCCGGCCGAGCTGGCTGTCGTGGCGCAGGCGACCGAAGAACGCGTCCAGCAGGTTCATGATCGGCGATGCGGTCCCGCTCGGACCGAGTACTCCGGGCCGGAACGGTACCGCCAGCGGGGCGACGGTCTTGGCCCAACGCACCGGCTCGACGTGGGTGGCCGCATCCATGCGGGGGTCGATCAGTCGCAGCGACGCCCGGTTCACCTTCTGCAGCGCTTGTTCGACCACCGCCAGGGCTTCGCCGAGCAGGTCTGGGTCGTGATCGAGAACGGCATCCTGGGCGCGGGCGACCGCGCCGACGATGGGCCCGCAACGGCTGATGATCTCCAGCTGGGTAAGGTAGAAGACCCGTTCCTCCCGGTTGCCCGCGGTGGGCACCAGCAGGTCGACGTCCGGCAGCCGGAGCACCGGGGGCAGCTCGCCAGGCCGGCGCAGCGCCCAGTTGTTGAGGATCAGGTCCTGGTAGCTGAGCACCGGCTCCGCCGACCGGCCCAGTCGGCGAAGCACCTCAGTCCACGGGGCGGCCAGACCCACGGGCAGTCGGGACTCGGCACCGGCGGACTGATGAACGTACGCGTGGGCCAGGGAACCCAGCACCGTCGCGGCGCGTGGCAGTTCCCGGTCCGGCAGCTCGTCGGGGCCCGCCGCGAGTACCGGCAGGGCGTCCACCGCCGCTCGAACCTGCAGATCCTGGTACAGCTGCGGAAGCGCTGCGGCCAGCTGGTCCCATGGCGCGTGCTGCGGCGAGAACGATCGCAGAGGTGGCTGCGGCAGGAATCCAGTCGCGGGTGACAACGGCCCCTGGTTCTCGTGACCCAGTCGCGCGTTGGTCCGCTCGATCTCGACCAGCACGTGCGAGGCCGGCGAACGTCCCCGGCTCCCGGGTCTGAACCGGCTTTCGATCTCCTCCATGTCGCCAGGAGAGTCGAGCCGGGCCGCAGATACGGGTCGCGCTCTCGCGTGACCCCGGGATCGATACGACGAGCTGCACCTCTTCCTCGGATCTGCACCGTCCGCGGACCGTGCAGATCCGAGCAAACGGTACAGATTGCGGCTGCGATTGCGGCCTCCCAACTGAGCGGCGCGGCACCTGGCTTCGCTCTGAGTTAGGACGCTGCCACCGTAGCGGCCGCGAAGACATCAGCCGGCAGTGGATGCTCCAGTTGCCAGGTGATCGCAATCGGCCGCTCGCCACTGTGCGTGACGTGGCTGGCTGGCCCTGCGAATAGATACGGACTCGTCCCGGACTCATCAAGTCGGCGCTGCCGGACGAAGATCAGCTTCGTACTGGTTCCGGTCAGGTAGCGCTGCCCAGTGGTCGAGGCGACCGTGGTCACCGACTGAGACTCCCAGTGGAACAGCGTCGGGCTAATCGGGTAATCGCGATACATCGTGCTGGGGGAGTAGTCGGCCTCCGACTTCTGCAGCGTGACGAAGAAGGCGTCTACATCAAGATTGGGAATGTAAAGCACCCCCTCGCGGAACGAGTAGGGCCTGCGCTTCAGGCTGGCGTAGCCCAGCGCAGCGAGCACCTCCTCCCGCTGATAGCGACCGTGGACTTGCAGGGGCACCTCCTTGAGCCGACCGGAAAGCTCGATGGTGACGTGGCGAGCCCGATCGAAGGCCAGGTCCAGGACCGCTCCGAGCTCATCTCGTGCTGCCGGCTCCCTCTGCAGGTCCGCCATCCCGGCGCCGATCGAGGGGTGCGAGCCTCCGTCCGGCCAGAGTGAGAAGAACAGCATCTGCGCTAGTCGCTGCTCCAGCGGACTGAGATCGGCATAGGCCGGAGCATTGTCGGCCAGCAGCCGCCGGTAGAGACCACCACGTACGCGATCATCGACGTGTACGAAAGCCCGGTTGCGTCTCAGCAGGGCGTCCTCGGCGTCGCCACCAGACCGGGTGGGTAGTCCGGCCGCCCGGCGGAGGGCCGTCCATGACCGGTTCGGCCGGACCACATCGGCCAGCTCGAGCCCGGACTCGGTCAGGAAGGTGGCGAGGTCCACGTCGCCGTAACGCCGCAATTCGGCCGCCAGTTGCGGCCAACGGCCCCCAACTTGGCAGCGCAGGTTGTCCAGCACGACCCGCTGGGCCTGCCGGTCGAGCACGATCTGGCAGCCGGACGGCAGGAACGGAAAGTTCCGCTCGACGGCATGCTGGAGTCCGCGCCGGGTCAGGCCGGTCAGCGCGGCGAGCCGGTGGTCGAACCGGAATTCTCGGCGGTGCTGGCCCACGAAGTCGAGGACCGTCAGAACCGGCTTGTCCCGCGTACGCCGCAGCCCGCGCCCCAGCTGCTGTTGGAACAGTGTCGCGCTCTCCGTCGGCCTCAGCAGCAGGACGGTGTCAACGTCTGGCAGGTCCAGTCCCTCGTTGAACAGGTCCGCCGCAAAGAGAGCGTTGACCTCGCGTTCGCGGAGCGCACTCAGGGCGTCGGCGCGTTCGGCCGGCGGGGTGGTCCCGCTAACCGCCAACGCCGGGATGCCGGCGTTGCGGAAGACCTGAGCCATGTACTCGGCATGATCAACGCTTACGCAGAAGCCGAGGGCGCGCATACTCAGCGGGTCGACGACCTTGTCGCGCAGCTCGCCCAGCACGATGGCGGCGCGACTTCGGTTGCCGGTGTAGAGGTTGCCCAGCTCGGCATCGTCGTAGCGGCCTCGGCGCCACGCGATAGCTCGCAGATCTGTGCCATCGGCCGCGGCGAAGTAGTGGAACGGGCAGAGCAGGTCTGCGCCGAGCGCGTCCCACAGTCGGAGTTCGACCGCGGCCCGACCGGCGAAGAATTCGCGCACGTCCAGGCCGTCCGTCCGCTCGGGCGTGGCCGTCAAGGCCAGGAGTTCCCGCGGGCGCAGTCGATCCAGGAGGCGCCGGTACGTCCGCGCCTCGGCGTGGTGGAACTCGTCGATGACGACCACGGCGTAGGCGTCCGGCTCGATCTTGTCGACACCATAGGACGTCAGCGACTGGACGCTGGCGAAGACGTGCCGCCAGCGCTCAGGCCGCGTGCCGCCAACGTAGAGCTCGCCGAAGTTGGCGTCGTTGAGAACCTCACGGTAGGTGCGCAGTGACTGTTCGAGGATCTCCCGGCGGTGGGCGACAAAAAGTAGGGACGGACGATCGGCGGACTGCTCAGCCAACCGGCGGTAATCCAGGGCGGCGACGACGGTCTTGCCGGTGCCGGTGGCGGCCACGACCAGGTTGCGGTGACGGTCATGGACGACGCGTTCGACCTCGAGGGCGTCCAGCATGTCCTGCTGGTAAGGAAAGGGTCGGACGTCGAGGCCCGATAGCGAAAGCGTTGCTCGGTCGTGCTGTTTGCGCCCGCTCGCCTCGGCCAGCGCGCCGTCCAGTCGGTCCCGGTCGCGATCGGGATCGTATGTCTCGAAACTCGGGTCGTTCCAGTACGTGTCAAACGTGCCGCGGAACTTTTCCAGCAGGGCGGGGGTTGCCACCCACGAGAGGCGGACGTTCCATTCCACGCCGTCGAGCAATGCGGCCCGGGACAGGTTCGACGACCCAACGTAGGCCGTGTCGTAGGTCGTCGCGCGCCGGAACATCCACGCCTTCGCGTGCAGCCGAGTGCGAAAGGCGTCGTACTGAACCTTGACCTCGGCGCCAAAGTCTCGAACCAGGCGGTCCAGCGCGTTCGGGTCGGTGGCGCCCATGTACGTGGTGGTGATGACCCGGAAAGGGACCGACCGCAGGCGC
Organism: uncultured Actinomycetota bacterium; assembly: GCA_963808435.1. Lineage (GTDB taxonomy): Bacteria > Actinomycetota > Actinomycetes > Propionibacteriales > Propionibacteriaceae > Microlunatus. Next base: position 36,433 of record CAWEFW010000011.1, read on the forward strand.
AGCCGATCGAGCTCTGGTTCTAGAAGCCGAAGGCCGTACCACTTGACGAACGCGCACAGCAGGTCAACCTCGTCGCAGGTGTCCAGCTCGGCCCGTAGCTCCGCTCCTAGGCTCGGCTCGCCTCGAGAGTTGGTGAGCAGGGCGGCTTCGGAGAGTGGAGTCGAGGGACGTACGCGTTCCATCGCAATGACACCTGGGCCATGCGACGGAAACACTGACAGAAGTTGACGAGCCGGCTCGGTGATCCGATCGTCGTGCTGCGCCAGCGTGGCCAGGAGGTCGTTGGTGATTGCCAGTCGACGGGCCGGGTCCGAGGATGCCGCCAGGAGGTTGCGAACCGCGCGCTCGATGTGGCGGGCCAAGACGTGTGGTTGGTCAGCCTCGTCTACCGATCCGTAGGCCAGGTCGGTGTCGGGCTCGACCATCGCCAGCCGACGCTCAAGCTCGGTGGTCAGCAGTTCCTCGTGCAAGCCGCGGGCAAGGCCAGACATCTCCGACAGCTTGCCATCTGTCCTGCATTTAGTGCGGCGGAGGGCGGTTGCGGCTGCTCGGTAGCTGCGGATCGGCGTCGAAGAGTCCGGTCTGGTAGGCCAGCACGACGGCCTGGACGCGGTCGCGGAGGCCGAGCTTCTGCAGGATGTGCTTGACGTGGGTCTTGACGGTCATCTCGCTGATGTAGAGCTCTCGCGCAATCTCGAGGTTGGAGAGCCCACGCGATACGGAGCGGAACACGTCCAGCTCGCGTTCGGTCAGCTGCTGGAGCTCCCGCGGGGGGGTAGGGCGGGAGACCCGGGTGAACTGCCGGATGACCCCTTTGGTGATGGCGGGGGACAGCAGGGCATCTCCGGCGGCAATGATGCGTATGGCCGCGAGGAGCTGCTCGGGCGGGTCGTCCTTCAGCACGAATCCGCTGGCGCCGGCGCGGAGCGCCTCGTAGACGTACTCGTCGAGGTCGAACGTCGTCAGGATCAGGATCCGGGCGGTGTCGTCGGCGGCGAGGATGCGCCGGGTCGCCTGCAGTCCGTCGAGTTCGGGCATGCGGATGTCCATCAGCACCACGGTGGGGTGGAAGCGGGCGACCTGCGCGACCGCGTCAAGCCCGTTGCTCGCCTCCGCGACCACCTCGATGTCCGGCTCGTTGGCGAGCAGCATTCGGAAGCCGGCGCGGATCATCGACTGGTCATCGGCCACCAGCACGCGGATGCTCACGGCTCTGCCGCCCCGATCGGCAGGCGGGCGGTGAGGACAAACCCGCCGTCAGCCGCCGGGCCCGCCGTCATCTCGCCGCCGTAGATCTTGACGCGTTCGCGGATCCCCAGCAGACCATGACCGTGACCATCGGTCTCCGCGGACCCGACGCCGTCGTCCCGCACGTCGATCTGCAGCTCGCCGGGTCGGTAGTCCAGGGCCAGCTCAGCCTTGGTCGCGCGCGCATGCTTCAATGCGTTGGTCAGGCCTTCTTGAGCGATTCGGTACGCGGAGAGGTCGACCGCACGGGGGAGCGGGACAGGCTGTCCGCCGACATGCAGCGCGACGGGCAGCCCCGCGCGACCGATCTCGTCCACCAGGGAGCGCAGGTTGTCGAGGCCGGGCTGAGGCATCAGCTCTGCTTCGTCCCCGTCGAGCCGCATGGCGGCCAGCAGCCGGCGCATCTCGGTCAGTGCGGTTCGCCCGACCTGCTCGACACCGCGGAGCGCGTCGCGGTCCCCATCGAGCTCAGCGGGGAGCCCGTGCCGGACGGCGCCGACCTGCAACACCATCACGCTGACGGCGTGGGCGACGATGTCGTGCAGCTCGCGGGCGATCCGCGCCCGCTCCTCCGCCACGGCGATGCGGGCCGCCGCGTCCCGTTCGCGCTCGGCCTGGGCCGCCCGCACCTCGGCGGCTTCCGCCTGCGCGGCCCGCTCCCGCACGGTGAAGCCGGCGAGCCAGGAGCACCCGAACACCAAAGGGACGAAGAGGAGCTGACTGCCGGTGTGCCCGGGCAGGTTGTAGACGATGATCACGGCCGCGCTGAGCACGACAGCCAATCCGATCCGTGCCCGTCGGGCGTTACGTACGTTCCCGAGCAGGAAAGCGGTCGTCATGCCGAGGGCGTACACGCTGTTCACGAACGGGATCAGGTGCCCGTCCACGAACGAGACCGCCGCCGCCAGAACCCAGTACGCCGCCGGAGCGCCGAACGGGAAGCGTCGCCGCGCGACGAGCGGCAGCACCATGATCGCGAGGGCCGCGACGCCGAACCACACGCCGGTCTCCGGCGCCCTCGGTGAGTCCCGCCGGAACGCGAGCTCGAGCATCGCGGTGATCGTCAGCAGCACGATCAGCGCGTCGAGCCCGTACGTCCGCGGGAGGAACCAGCGGCTTCTCACGTCGTGAACGTACTGCGCCAGCTGGCGCGGCGCCTCCTCCCTGGGTAGGAGGCGAAATCGCCGTCGAGGGTGAGTGCGAATCCAGCTCTCTGGCGATGTGGTCGCCGGCCAACGTTCCTAGCGTCGAGGCATCGATCTGACCGACGCACAGCGAGGAGCAGCCATGACCGACACGACCCCCCGGACACACGCGATCGGACCGGCAGGCGTGCCGGCCGACCTCGACCCGCGACCGCTGCCGCAGTACTCCCGCAGCCGGATTCTCGGCACCTGGGCTGCCGCAGCGCTGCCGATGGCCGCACTCGCCTGGATCGTCGCCCCGTGGCTGGCGGGGACCTTCGAGGGCCCCAGCGCCTGGCCACGAGCCATCCTGCTCAGCCTCACCATCGGGATGGTCTGGCAGTTCGTCTTCGTCGTCCTCAGCGTTCGCCGCGAGCAGGGATCCCTGCGCTGGTCGGTCGTCAAGGACGCCCTCTGGCTACGAGCACCGCGCAGCCCTCGCACGGGGCGCCGCGGAGGTCGTCTCTGGTGGCTGCTCGTCCCGCTCGTGCTCGCGGTGGCCGCGAAGGAGGAGCTGCCGAACATCCCGGCACCTGTCCACCGAGACCAAGGCCTGTTTCTGCAGTCGGCCGATGGCCAGGAGTTCTTCTCCGGGAACTGGCCTTGGTTCGCGTTGATCGTCACGATGATGATCTTCAACACCGTCCTCGGTGAGGAGCTCCTCTTCCGCGGCCTGCTGCTGCCTCGCATGCGAGGCGCCTTCGGCCGGTGGGACTGGCTGGTCAACGGACTGCTCTTCGGCGTCTACCACCTGCACCTGCCGTGGTCCATCCCCGCGAACACGCTGGACACGTTCTTCATCTCCTACCCCGCCAGCCGGTACCGCAGTGCGCTGATCGGCATCTGCGTGCACAGCGTTCAGACCCTCTTCTTCACCGGGCTGCTGCTCATGCTGGTGCTCCGATGACCTGACGCGGCGCGTGTTCCGATCTCGACCACCAGCACCTGGGACGGGAGCACGCGGCCACGTCGCACCCCACCTCGTCGCTTTCCACCCAAATCACAGGAGGATCCGTCATGACATCGACCACTTCCGCCGTGGAACTCCGAACCGCCCATGGCCGGCTACGGCGCCTCGCCGCCGAGCGACCCCTCACCACGTTCCTGGTCCTCGGCTTCTCCCTCGCCTACACCTTGGCCTTCGTCTGGGGCTTGGCCTACCACGGCGTGATTCCTGGCGGTGGGCTGGCGGACGCGCTGCACATCGCGCCCGACGAGCTCGCGGGCGGCCTGCTCCTGCTGGCCCTGCTCCCGGCGGCGCTGTTCGTGACCCGGGCGGCCAGCGGTGCCGCAGGCGTAGGCTCTGCTACGCCGTTGCCTGCGGTGGCGACTGAACGTCGGCTGGTGGCTGACGGTGCTGCTGGGGCTGCCCGTTCTGACGATCGGCCTGGCCTTGGCCGTCTACCTGCTTCTGGGTGTCCTGGTCCGGCCGCTTTCTCGCCGTCTTGTGCGAGCGATGTACGGGTCAGTGTGCGTGGGCAACCCACCTCGGCATCGCCACAGTGAATTCATGCTGCATGTCGACGCCTCCGCATCCACGGGAGTCCGCGCGCTCGTCGCCCGCAGGGGCGACAGGGGTCTCCCCGACCGGGCGCCGACGTCGGCCCAGCGCGACCCAAGGCCCCATCCGAATCGAACACCTCCACCGCGAACAGGCCCTGAAAGGAGCCGATCATGAGCATCCCCACTGCGGAAAGCCCGTACATGGCAGCCGTCGCCGACGCTGCTGCGGCTAGGACGTCTGTGCCTGGCCCCCCGACCGAGAACGGTTGGCGTTCGACCTGGATCGGGCGTCATCGGATCGGCATCTTCCTCGTCCTCGCCTTCGCCTTCTCCTGGTGGGCGTGGCCGCTCGCCGTGCTCAACCCCGACAGCACCGCCATGGTGTCCATCGGCCCGATCATCGCGGCCGTCCTGGTCACCGTGGTCGCGGGTGGAGGTCGTCGGCTGGTCCAACTGCTCCGAGCGGTCGTCCGCTGGCGGGTGCCCTGGCCGCGGTACGTGATCGCACTGGCCGGTCCGTTCCTCATCGCGGGCGTCGTCGGCGCGATCGCCGTGGGGTTCGAGGTCACTAGACCCTTCTCGCTCGGCGACGCGTTCGGCTGGTCCACCTGGTCATCGGTGCCACTGCTCTTCGTGACGACCGCGCTTCTCGGCGGACCGCTCTTCGAGGAGATCGGCTGGCGCGGGTTCCTCCAGGATGAGCTGCAACGTCGCCGTACGGTCCTGGTGTCGACGGCAGTGGTCGCGATGGTGTGGGCCGTCTGGCACCTGCCGCTGCTCGTGTCGGAACCCACGGGACAACGTCCGCCGCTTCCCTTCCTGCTGTGGGTCCTGGCTCAGGCGGTGGTCCTCGCCTGGGTCTACAACACAAGCTCCGGCAGCGTTCTGCTGGCGATCTTGTTCCACGCTGCGGCCAACGTCTCCGGCCGGTTGCTGCTGGAGCCGTTCGTCGGCCAGGACGGCTTCGTAGGGCTGTGGTGGCTGATGGCCGCCGCGTACGCCCTGGTCGCGCTGGTCCTCATCGGGCGAACCCGAGGCCAGCTCGGACTGCGACCGACGACGATCGCCCACGGCCGGACGGCGGATCGGATGAACCGGTCATGACATCGTTCATCGGCCGGCATCCGGTAGCGACATTTCTCCGGGCGGCGTACGCGGTGTCCGGGATCTCCTGGGTCGCACCCTGCGCTGGCGAGTGGGCGTCGGCTGGTACCTGCTCGCCAGACCGAGAAACGTAGGGGCAGGTGCTAGGCGGCCCAGGACCAGGCCAAACCCAGATGAGGGTCTGGCTGCGCCCCAGGGACGCGAGTCGGGGCGGCAGATAACCCGCGCCAGCCGATTTCCTCGTACCGCATCCAGGCCGACGAAGCGAACCTCCTGGTGGCGTCGACCGATGACACCTCCGGCGCGGGCAGGGTTCCCGGAGCGGCAGCGAACCATGCGGGCCACCCTCGACTGGAGATCCGGCCCGCCGTCTCGCCGTCGCCGCCGTCGAGCGAGCGGTCGACGGGGGAGCCGCCCGCGATGTGCCACCGCGGCCGTAGTTGCCGCTGCTCCTCCAGACAGCACAGTCTCAACCGCTCTGCACTGCGGCCGACACCTTTGTCTCCATGGTCAGGTCGAGTGCGTAGAGGACCTCGTGGCGCGCGGCTGCCGCCGTCGGCCCGGCGTTTCCGCTGACTGACCGCTGCACGTGTCGCAGGCCCACTCTCTCCATCAGTCGGCGCGAGGCGACGTCAACCGCCGTCATCGTGGCGATCACGGTCGACACCCGGGCGGCGCGGGCCATCTCGATCATGCCGAGAATTCCCTCGATGTCGTAGCCCTGCCCCCACACGCTGGGCCGAAGGCGGTAGGACAGCTCGGCGGTCCGAAGAGGTTCATCGACCGGTTTGATCATGAACCAACCCAGGAATCTCGCGGTCCCACGGTTGCGGGCAACCCAGGACCCCAGCCGGTCGGCACGCCGGTTGTCGGCCATCAGCCGCGGCATCTCCTCGGCGAGGACCCGGGCCGCCGTCATTGGGCGACCTTGGTCGAGATCGCCCATCACCCCGATATCCGCATTGAGCGCGACGACATCATCAACATCGGGCCAGTTCGTACGGGTCAGCGTCATGCGCTCGGTTACCGGAATGCGACAGCCCTCCTCGGGCGAGTTCGTCGGGTCAGTAGTGGGTGAGGACGCGTGCGCTGGTCACCACACCGGAGCAGATGCACTCCCGGTCACCAATCCCGAGCTTGGTGGCGGCGCACCAGCGCAGGCCGATCGCGTCATGGGAGACCAGCGGGTGCTGGCAGGTCGAGCAGAGGTCCGCGGCAGGGGCGTCGCGGTCGATCAGGGCGGGAGACGTTGAGTTCATGTCGAGTCCGTAGAGCCCGTCAATAGGGCCGGATGGTGATCGCCTGGGACCGCCGATCAGGTGTCAGCGGAAGTGTCCCTCGGTGGTCCCACCCTACGCCTGGAGCGATCCCGCCTCGAATCGGACGACCTGGCCCGCGTACGACCGGTGCGGTCGACTCGCCTGAGGGTCAGCTACCGGAGAGGTAGGGATCAGCCCACGCGCTGATGATGCGGCCGGCCCGCTTGGCCTGTTTGGGACCGGTGAGGAGGTGGTCGGCGCCTTCCAACGATACGAAGCTGCGCGGGTGCCGCGCCGCACGGAAGATCTCGCTCGCGTTCGCGATGCCGACCGTGTTGTCGGTCGGGGAGTGCATGACGATCAGCGCTCGTTTCAGCGTGCGGATCTGCTCGCGCAGGTCGACCGCGCGGACGTCCTCGATGAAGTGCCGCCGCAGGGTGAGCGCCTTGCCGCCGATCAGGAAGGGCGCCTCCCCGTCGGCGAGGATCCGTTCCACGAGCGCGTCGTAGGTGTGCTCCACATGCCCGGGTTCGTAGGGCGCGCCGATGCTGGCCACCGCGCGCACCGACTCGAGCTGGTGGGCCGCCGCGATCACCGCCGCTCCGCCGAAGGAGTGCCCCGCCAGGAGCCGGACGATCCGGCCGGACTCGTTCATGAACGCCGCGGCTTGGACGGTGTCGGCCACCTTGTGGGAGAACGAACCGTCCCCCCAGTCGCCCTCGGAGTCGCCGAGGCCGAGGTTGTCGAAGCGCAGCATCCCGACACCCTCACGGGCCAGCTGCTTGCAGATCCGGCTCGCCGCGGGGCTGTCCTTGCCCAGGGTGAAGCCGTGGGAGAACACGCCCCAGCCGCGGACCCGGCCCTCGGGATGGTCGATCAGCCCCGCCAGCCGGGGCCCGATCGTGCTGGGGAACCACACCCGCTCCGCCACCCGCTCATCCTGTCAAAACTCGGTGAGCACATGGTGCCCGGCGGTGTGCCGATTCTTGTGCGCGCTTCCCAGAATGAGCGGTCTCTGGTTGGTACGGAGTTCACACCGACGAGTAATCTGGTGTTAACGGCGTCGCCCGTGCCACCCACGCGACCCCGAGCTGCACAGCATCGACCGACACGTCGAGCGACCAGACGAACGCCGCACCGCAACCGTGGAGCGCACCTGGGAGGTGTCGAGATGAAGAAGCAGCACGCACAGGTCCGACCAGACGATGAGCCTGGGGTCGCAGCACCGCTGGATCCAGCGCAGTTGGAGCAGCAGGACGAAGAGCGCAGCCTCGACTTCGTCCAACGCATGGTGGTGTCGGCTTTGGCGGTCGTGCTCGGCGGTTCCTTGTCGGCCGGATTAGCCGCCTACATCTTGCTGCAGCCCGTCGGTCTGGACCAGGGCAGCGTCGTTGGGTTATGGGTGGTGACCGGATTCACGGGACTGCTGACCGCCGCCGCAGTCCTCAAGATCAATCGACGGCATCCCTACTCGCCGTTGCTGGCCTTCGGACTGCTGCCCATGGCGCTCTCGGCGTACTGGGTCTTGACCTGAGCGTCGACCCGGCAGGCCGGCGTTCGCCGGCCAGCCGGGATTGTGGGAGTGCGGTCAGAACCCAGCCCGACGAGGATCACATGGGGACGGCCTCATAGACCTCGACGCTGCCGCCGGAGACCAGGACCGGGCATCCATCAGCCTTGGCGGACGCCTCGTTGAGCGATGCGGCCTCGACGATCGAATAGCCCCCGAGCTTCGACGCGCCGCCAGTGGTCGCGCCATCGGCCGTGACCGACGATCCTGCTCCGAAGGGGTTTCCGATGTCGACGACGGAGTCCCCGAGAGCACCGAACCAGGCTCCCCAGACCCGCATTGACTCCTCTTGAGCCTCGGGCGTCTCCGCCATCTGGCCCCCGCTGTACAGGTACACGAACTTTGCCACGACATCCTCCTTCTTCCGAGTCGGCCAGCCGATGCGGGCCGACGATGATGACGTTCACCTGGACTACGTCTGTGCCGGCACGAAATCGACACCTGGCTCGACATTGACCGGTGCGGTTTCGCCGAGGACTCAAGTCGATCGGGTGGAGGCAAGACCGCGCGGCGAGTTCTGCGCGCCTCCCTCCGTTGGCGTCTGAGCCCGCGGCGACTCGACCTTGCGCCCGGGGAACGGTTGTAGTAGGCAGGAGGGTGGTCGTAGTGCCGGACACCTGGGAGCGTCATGAACGTTCGCCGTAGGACTGCCTTATCGGTACTGATGGTGGCGGCCTTGGCTGGCACCTTGCTGATCGGGTCGCCGGCGCAGGCGGCGCCCGTGACCAAGGCCCCGGTAGCCGTCGGTCGTGGCGGAGCTGCGTCCACAGTGGACGTCGACGCCACCCGCGTGGCCATCGACGTGTTACGGCGCGGCGGCAACGCCGTCGACGCCGCGGTCGCAGCGGCGGCCACGCTGGGCGTGACCGAGCCGTTCTCCGCCGGTCTTGGCGGTGGCGGCTTCCTCGTGTTCTACAACGCCCGGACAAAGACGGTGCACACCATCGACGGCCGGGAGGCCGCGCCGGCCGCCATGGAGCAGGACGCGTTCATCAACCCGGCCACCGGGGCGGCGTTCGCGTTCCAGGAGGCGCGTGTCAGCGGCATCTCGGTGGGCGTACCGGGGACGCCGCGGACCTGGCAGACCGCGTTGCGGAAGTGGGGCACCATCTCCCTGCGCGACGCGCTGCGCCCGGCGATCAAGGTCGCCGATCGGGGCTTCGTGGTCGACCAGACGTTCGTCAACCAGATCAACGAGAACCTTGCGGCGTTCTCGCAGTTCAGCTCAACCAGTGCGCTGTATCTGCCGGGTGGGGCGCCGCCCGCGGTCGGCTCGACCTTCCGCAATCCGGATCTCGCCCAGACCTACCGCCTGCTCAGTCGGCAGGGCATGGGCGCGTTCTACCGGGGTGAGTTGGCCGCCGACATCGTGCGCACGGTGCAGGACCCGCCGGTCGTCGCGGCGCCGCCGGTACCGTGGGCGTTCGCGATCCGCCCCGGCGAAATGGAAGCCGCCGACCTGGCGGGCTACGACGTCCGTACGCCGCGGCCGACCCACATGCGTTACCGCGGCTTCGACGTGTTCGGGATGCCGACCCCGTCCAGCGGCGGATCGACGGTGGGCGAAGGGCTCAACATCGTCGAGAACTGGGATCTCGGCGACCTGTCGCAGACCCAGGCGCTACACCGGTACTTCGAAGCGAGTGCGCTCGCCTTCGCCGATCGCAACCGCTACGTCGGCGACAACACCCCCCGCGCGCTGCTCGACGAACTGCTCAACCAGGGGTTCGCCCGCGAGCGGGCGTGCCTGATCGACCCCGCCCAGGCACTGCCCAAGCCGGTCGCCCCGGGCGTCCCCGACGGCAGCTACGACCGGTGCGCCGTCGCGGCGCCGGCGTTGGTGCTGACCGACGAGCGAGGGACCACCAACCTCACGGTCGCCGACCGATGGGGCAACGTCGTGGAGTACACGCTGACGATCGAGGCGACCGGCGGCAACGCCATGGTCGTGCCGGGCCGTGGGTTCCTGCTCAACAACGAGCTGACCGACTTCAACTTCACCCCGACGCAGGGCGACGCGCCCGATCCCAACCTGCCGGCGCCGGGCAAGCGGCCGCGTAGCTCGATGTCACCGACGATCCTGCTCCGCAACGGCAAGCCGTTCCTGGCGACCGGTTCGCCGGGCGGTTCGACCATCATCACGACCGTTTTCCAGATCCTCCTCAACCGGATCGACCTCGGCATGACGCTGCCCGAGGCTGTCGCGGCCCCTCGGGCCACCCAGCGGAACACGGCGATGGTCCAGGCCGAGCCGGCGTTCCTGGCGTCGCCAGAGGCGGCCGCGTTGACGGCGCTGGGCCATGTGTTCACGCCGAACCCGGAGATCGGGGCGGCGACCGGTGTGGAGTTCCTCCCCGACGGACGGGTGCTCGCGGCGGCGGAGCCGGTCCGCCGGGGCGGCGGTTCGGCGGCAGTCGTCAGGCCGTCGCGATAGACCCTCACATCCACCGTGACCGCGATGTCGGTTCCGGCGGCGGGTCCCGGTGACGCCAGGGCGTAGCGGACAGCCCTGAGGATGCAGGGCGAGTCCGCTGGTTCCCGTATCGTCGGCGCACATGGGGCTAGACGGCTTGGGGGCGCGGGTGGACAGTCTGATCGCGGAGAGCCGCTTCTCTGGTGTGATCCGGGTGGACCGGGCCGGCGCCACGGTGCTGGAACGTGCTGCGGGCTGGGTGCACCGGGCGCACCAGGTACCAATGACGGTCGACACGCGGCTGGCCACGGCAAGCGGATCGAAAGGGTTCACCGCGCTGGTCGTGTTGTCACTGGCCGCCGACGGCACGCTTCCCCTGACGACCCGAGCGCGGGAGCTGCTCGGTGGCGACCTGCCACTGGTGGACGATCGGGTTACCGTCGAGCACCTGCTGGGCCACCGCTCCGGCATCGGTGACTATCTGGACGAAAGCGAGGGCTACCAGGTCGATGACTATGTGATGGCTGTCCCGGTGCACCAGCTGGTGGACAGCGATGACTACCTCAAGGTGCTCGACGGGCACCCCCAGGAGTTCACCCCCGGAGAACGCTTCGCCTACAACAACGCAGGCCTCGTCTTGTTGGCCATCCTGGCCGAACGAGCGGCCGGTACCGCCTTCGTCGACCTCGTGCAGCAGCGCGTCTGCGCCCCGGCCAACATGGTCGACACCGCCTACCTGCGGTCAGACACACTCCCAGAACGCACCGCGCTCGGCTACCTCCACGTCGAGGGTCACCGCAGCAACGTCCTCCACCTCCCGGTCCGAGGCAGCGGCGACGGCGGCGCGTATACGACCGTCGCCGACATCCATCGACTGTGGCAGGCCCTCCTCGACGCCACCGTTCTTGATCGAGCGACACTCGCCGACGCGTGGCGACCGCGCAGCGACGTCCCAGCGGAGGGCAGCCGCTACGGCCTCGGATTTTGGCTGCACGCCACCGGCCCGGGCGTCATGCTCGAGGGATACGACGCCGGCGTCTCCTTCCGCACCGTGCATGATCCCGACTCCGACATCACCCACACCGTCATTGCCAACTGGTCAGACGGAGCCTGGCCCATAACCCGAGCACTCGACCAGGTGCTCCTTGGATGGTGACGGCCCCTGCACCGTGGGAGTGCACAGCTAGCCACCGATCGGCACCCCGGTAGTAAGCAGGTCGCCGGCCCGCACCTCAGCAGACCCCTACCAGCGTGGCAGCTTGCGCTTCCACCCCGGCTCGACCTTCTGCATCTCGATCTCGTCGTCGCGGTGCCCAATGCCGGCTGCCAGATATTGCGCGTGCATCCGCTCGAGCTGAGCGCGATCGAGCTCCACACCCAGGCCCGGGCCGGTGGGTACCGGCAGCGCGCCGTCCTCGAAACGCAGCTTGCCGCCGCCGACGATCTCCTCGGCCTGCCAGGGGTAATGCGTGTCGCAGGCATATGTGAGATTGGGCACCGCAGCGGCCAGGTGCGTCATCGCCGCGAGCGAAATGCCCAGATGCGAGTTGCTGTGCATCGACAGACCGATGTTCCAGGTGCGGCAGATGCGCGCCAGCTCCACCGACGCGCGCAGCCCACCCCAGAGGTGGTGGTCGCCCAGGATGATCGATACGCTGCCCAGCTCGACCGTGCGCGGCAAGTCGGCGAAGCTCACGCAACACATGTTGGTCGCCAGTGGGACATTGCAGGCGCGCGCGAGGGCTGCCATATCTTCCTTGCCGGCAACGGGGTCTTCGTAGTACTCGAGCAATCCCTCGAGCTCGGGCGCGTAACGCAGGCTGGTTTCGAGCGACCAGACGGCGTTCGGATCGATGCGCAGCGGGACATCCGGTCCGAACGCTTCGCGCAGCAGCCTGATCGTGCGAACTTCCTCCTCCGGCGGCAGCACTCCCGCTTTGAGCTTGATCGAGCCGAAGCCGAAGGCTTGGACCATCGCCTGCGCTTGCTCCACAAGTGAAGGCGCATCGAGCGCTTCCCGCTGCCTGGCATCGTCCCAGCCTGTGGCCGACGGATCGACCTCAAAGCCGAGTGCGCCGCCGGCGCCGCGGTGTTTGTAGAACAGGTAGGCGCTGTACGGCACCCGGTCGCGTACGCGCCCGCCGAGCAGATCGCAGACCGGGCGTTCGAGTGCCTTGCCGATTAGATCGAGGCATGCCACCTCAATCGCCCCGAACGTCCGCGGCGGCGACGAAAGCCGCCCCTCCCACAGCGCCGAGACCGCGGCGCTGCCGATCGCGCCTGGGCGGCCGGCGATCAAGATTTGCTCCAATTCGGCCAGTTGAAACGGATCGCGGCCGACCACCAGATCGGCCACCGCCAGCAGATCGTCCACCACCGTGTTGCCACCGTGTGTCTCGCTGACGCCGCTGATGCCATCGTCGCTGATGACTTCCACGATCGTTCGCAGTGCCCAGGGCGCATGCAGACCTGACGCTGCTCGTAGCGGTGGGTCGCCGAATGCGATCGGCGTGACACGATAGTCGACTATTTCCATTGCGGTTTCCCGTTGGTAGCGTGTGTGCGCCATACCAGGCGCCTCAAGCTTGATCGGCACAACGTCCAGTGTCGTCATCACGGCACCTTCCCCGCTGACTTCGTCAGCGCGTCAGGCCGGAAACACCGTTGATGGGACAGTCCCGGATAGTGGCCGCGCACGGGCGGTTCGCGCTGCGCATGCCTTTGACGGCAGGCGGTTCCTGCCTGGCGGTGCGACTGTGCTCCTCGGGGGCGATCGGATCATCGGCGTGGAGACCGGCCGGGTCGATGTGCCGGACGGTATTGAGGTGAGCGAGTAGGCCGGCACTGTGCCGCCTGGGCTGATCGACTGCCACACTCACCTGGTCGCGGACGCTACCTTCGGGGGGCTGGAGCGCGCGGCTGGGATGCCGGACCGAGCGGGTCGGTGGTACGAACGGGTGCGGGCTGTTCCTGGGCGCCTGTCGCGGACCAGTGCCATGGTGTTTCGAGACCTCGACCCGTTGCTGTCTGGGTCGATCTCTACGCTGCGAATGCATGGCAACTACTACGACCAGAGTGCGCAGCGAGTCGCATGGCGGTGCACTCCCGTGGCGCACGGTAGATCTCACCCTTCAGGTGACCAGGTCAGCCTGGCTCTCCACAACCCGGCCGGACGGTCGACCGCATGCGGCGCCGGTTTGGTTTCTCTGGGCTGAAGGAGCGGTGTACTTCGTGACCCCTCCGACGTCGCAGAAGGGCGTGAACCTAAGCGCCCAGGACTATGGAGTTCTCCAGGTCGGCGATGGCGACGACGTCATCATGGTCGAGGGCCCGACAAGACTCGTCACCGATGCATCAGAGCAGAGAGTGGTTGCCGAGCGTTACGGCGAGAAGTACGTCGAGCCCGTCACCGGTGATCGCGCGACCGTCGACTGGCCTGGAGCTGCTCTCTACCGGCTCGATGCCAACAAAGTGATGGCATGGATCTACGGGAACGTGGCCGCTCGCACTGACTGGAGCTGGGCCTCCTGACTCAGGTGCCGATCTGACTGCACTTCGCTGCTGTACCTGTCGCCCGCCTATAAGGCGTCCGGCGGGCGACTGAGATTTGACTTCGTGCCCGATGCCGGGTACCCGGTCTATGCGTTATCGCTCGGGATTGGTTGCCCTTAAGTGGTCTGCCACGAATGCCGCGAGCGCCTCTCGGGACGGTTGGCCCCACCCGATGCAGAAGGGATGCCCGGCGGGGTCGGCGTACACCTGGTGGCCTTCAGCGGCCACGAAATCAGGTCCTGGTTGGAGCAGTCGGGCACCCAGCCCGATGGCCTCGTCATGCGCAGCGCGCGGGTCCTCGACGTGCAAGTCGAGGTGCACTTGTTGTTCGGGGCTGCCATTCGGCCAGTCGGGCGGGACATGGTTGGGCGCGAGCTGCACGCCAACCCGCCACTCGCCGGCGGCGTCGACGACGCTGTGGAACTTGTCGTCCTCGAAGACGTGCCCGCCGAGAATGGCCGCCCAGAACGCGCTTTCGGCGTGTAGGTCGGCTGCGTCGAAAACGATCACCTGGCGAACCATCTTCATGACGGGACACTATGAGAGCGCGTGCTGACCGGCAACCGCGCTGGGGGTCTGTGCCGCGTTGCCGTCGCCCGTGGTCGAAGGACCGCCGCCTCACCGCTGTCGATGGGTGGCCGCGGTGACGCTGGCTAGCACATGCTGCGGCACTCTCCGCTGCGTCCGTGCTGCTCACCTCTCTGGGCGGCACCGACCAGGATCGGGTCGAGCACCGTACGGCGAGGGGCGTAGAGGGCGTCGACTCCGAAACCCGGTTTGATGGGTACGTCGTTGGCCGAGCTGCCCGATCGACGCGAACCAACAAATCGCTCGAGGACTGCTGACGGATACGTGAGGCCAGCGTGAGGTGTCGCCTCAACCGCTGCATTCCCGATGCGTGGTGCTGTAGAGGTGGCCGACCAGGCACGGAAGAAACGAAACACGATCATTCACCACGGGCCAGGGCATTCACCAGCTCGCGGCGTGTGTGCACGTTGAACTTCGCGTAGGCGCGCGCGAGGTGGGTCTCCACGGTTCGTTCTCCGATGTTCAGTTGCTGTCCGATCGCCTTTGCCGTGAGGCCTTGGGCCGCAAGAGCGGCGATCTCGCGCTCCCTGTCGGTGAGTGCGGTGGGGCCAAGGAGAGCGGCGGCCGCTCGCTGGCCCGGCTTACCGAGTTGGTTGAGGTCCGCCAGGACCTGGTTGTGGCGCCATCGGCTTCCGCACGCTGCGAAGAGGTCCGCCGCGTGGCGCAGCCGGGCAATTGCCTCATGGCGGTCGACGGTGCTGAGGGAGCGGCCGAGAAGCGCGAGACTTCGGGCCTCAAGCGAGTGATAGCCGCTTCCCGACAGAAGAGCCGCCGCCTGGCGGGCGTTCTCGACGGCGACCTCGCGCTGCCCGAGAGTCAGGTTGGCAGCCGATGCCGCAATCGCTGATAGTGCCCGGAACTGATCACGATCGAGTTGGCGAGCCGTCTCGTCGGCCGCCTGCATCGTACGTGCGGCGACCGCCGGTTGCACTGCGAGCGCCGAGGCCTCAGCGAGGTCGGCGAGCACGTAGCCGGCGTACGGCAGCGCGCCCGTATCCCGGAACGCGGTCGCTGCGGCCTCGAGACGCTCCACCGCGGTGTCGAACTTGCCCTCAGCAAGGGCTACCCGGCCGGCCGCCCAGTCGAAGTGGTCGCTGATGATCCAGAACGGCCTCCGACCAACCTGCCCGATCGTCTGCAGGTGTTGGTGTGCAGCCGTGAAGTCGCCGGTCTCAGCGGCGGCCATCGCGGCATACGTCAACAGCCAACACTTCTGGGTCGGCGCGCACATCGCGGCAACCCTGGGTGCTTCGCGGGTGACCAGCGAGAATTCCCCGGCAAGCCAGGACAACCGTACGGCGGCCTCGAGGACGATCGCGTCACCGGAATCGTGTTCGACGTCCTCGGCTTCCCGGAGCAGCTGGCGGGCTCGATCCAGCCGCCCGCTATGCGCCACCATCCCGCTGAGGATCGCCAGACCGAAGCGCTGCCGTGTCGGGTTGTGCACGGCCTTGGCAAGGGCGATGCTGCGTTGGAGCGCGTCCACTGCGGTGTCGTCGTCGCCGCGAATGTGCGCCGTCGTGGCCAACGAGATCAAGGCGGCCAGGGTGGTCTGATGATCGGCGGTCCCCTCGGCCGCGGCAAGCACCCGCCGGGTGGCCGTCTCCTGAGCCGCATACCGCCCAGCCAGCCCCTCCATCCACGACAACTCGCAGCCTGCCGCGCGAGAACGTGCTCCATCACCGGCGCGCTCGAACAACTCCACCGCTGCGGCAGCCCTTGCGACCGCCTCGTCAACCTCACCGAGGCACCACCCCAGCAGGCCCGCCAGATAGGAGTTGACTTGTGCCAGCCGGCTTGGGTCGATCGGGTCCGCTCGCTTGAGCGTCCGCTCGATCTCCCGGAACGCAGTCACCCCGAGGTCGGTGTCGAAGGCGATCCGGTTGTACGACGACGCCCACTCGACGTTCTCTGGTAGTGCGTCGAGCACGTCGACCCAACGCTGGTCACCCGACCGCAGCAGGGTGACCAGCGACCCGAGAATGACGAAGGCCTCAGCGAATGTGTGCCTGGACCAGGCCTCGCGGAGGGCCCGCAGCAGAACCACGATGGCTTCTGTGTCACCGCGTTGGGCGTACCGCCCGTAATGCGACGCGGCCTCACCGAGGTGGTCGCTTTCCACGAGCACGCGTGCGACTCGCTGGTGCAGCGCCCGTCGGCGCGATACATGAAGACTGCGATAGATCGCCTCCTGGATGAGCGGGTGACCAATCTCGTATCCGAGTTCGGTGTCGTCGTTGTGCTCAACGACCAGGCCCGCCTCGACCAGGGGATCTAGCCGCTGATCCGAGTCATTCACGGCCTGTGCCCGGAACCGGTGCAGTTCCGCGACGTTCACGGGCCGTCCGACGACAGCGAGCAGTTCGAGCGTTTCCCGGCTTTGCGGGTCAAGGCCCTCGACCCTGGTGGCGATCCGGTCCGCCAAAGCTCGCGGAATTTCCGCCAGGCTGGGCGCCGAAAGGTTGGCACCCTCGTTGAGCAGGGCCTCGAGGAGGGTAACCGCGAACAAGGGGTTCCCCTGCGACTCGGTGACGAGCCATGTCACCAGAGCGGAGGGCACCGATGGGCGAGCGAGCACGCGCTCGGCGAGCTCGCGCAGGTGGGGTGCTGGCAGAGGTCGCAGGAGCATGCGGGATAGCACCCCCTCCTGCTCCAACCCGAAGAGCACATGCCGTCCCATCGAGCGTTCGACGAGTTCGTCAAGCCGTGCACAGGCGACGACGAACACTCGGGCGTCGGCGAGGTTGCGAGCCAGGTATCCGAGCAACTCCCACGACGACGCGTCCGCCAGGTGCATGTCGTCGAGCAGAATGACCACCGGCCGTTCTCGCGCGATGTTGCCCAGCAGGACCGTGAAAGCTTCCCGGATACGCATTGGCAGCACATCGGCACGCCATGATCCCCGTACCGCGGCTGCCGTCCGGAGTAGACCGGCGAGGTCCTCGACCAGGCCACCGCACAGTTGAGTCACCTCGTCGCGGGAGCGGGCCCGCAGATGGCTGTCACACACCTCTGCCCACATGCCGAAGGACGCGGCCACCCCCGACGGGTGACCGCGGGCTCGCAACGTGAACGCGCGGGCTCGATGGAGCGTCAAGAACGCCGACGCCAGCCGCGTCTTGCCGCCGCCGGGCTCGCCGTCAATCAGGACGCTGCGGAACTCGCCGCGCAGTGACCGCCGGAACTGCTCATCGAGTTCGCTGCTCTCGGCGCTCCGACCAACCAGCAGAGCCTGCCGACCGCCGTGCCGGCCCACAGGCGCACTGTACGCCGCAGCCCCACCGGCGGCCCGAAGTTCCGTACCAGCGTCCGTACCGGTACGGACGACCCTGGGTGCCACCCGGCGCCAGTATCGCAATCGCAGATACCCACCAACACCCACCAGAAAGGTGACAGCGATGCCCCCTTCAATCCCGCACCTCGACCAGCACAAGCTGGAGCAGTTCTTCGGCCGCTTCGTACAAGATTTCGGGGCGGTGATGCACGCCGCCACCCTGCTGGTGGGGGATCGACTCGGTCTCTACCAAGCAATGGCGGACAGCCAGTGGGTCTCTCCGGCGGACCTAGCTGAACGGACGGCAACGGACGAGCGGTACGTGGCCGAATGGCTGGCAGCTCAGGCCGCCGCCGGGTACGCCGAATACGACCCCGACACCAGCCAGTTCCGGCTCTCGCAGGAGCAGGCCTTCGCCCTGACTGACGAAGACAACCCGGGGGGCTTCCCAGGCGGTTTCCAGGTCGCCGCCTCGGCGATCAAGGACGTTGAGCTCATCGTCGACGCGTTCCGGGACGGCCATGGCGTCGCCTGGGGCGACCACCACCCCGACCTGTTCATCGGCACGGACCGCTTCTTCCGGCCCAACTACATCGCCAATCTGACCACCTCGTGGATTCCCGCACTCGACGGAGTTGAGCCGAAGCTACATGCTGGCGCACACATCGCCGATGTCGGCTGTGGCTATGGCGCCTCGACGATCATCATGGCCACCGCGTATCCCGCGTCGACGTTCGTCGGCTACGACCAGCACCCGCCATCGATCGAGGCCGCCCGCAAGGCGGCGGCCGACGCAGGAGTCGCGGACCGCTGCCGCTTCGACGTTGCCGCAGCCACCGACTATCCCGGCCGAGGCTACGACCTGGTCGCCCTCTTCGACTGCCTCCACGACATGGGGGATCCGGTCGGCGCCGCCGCGCACATTCGCGACACGCTCAGCGAAGACGGCACCTGCCTGCTCGTCGAACCCTTCGCCGAGGACAGGCTCGAAGACAACCTGACACCGATCGGGCGGATCTCCTACGCGGCGTCGACAATGCTGTGCACGCCCGGTTCCCGCGCCCAACCGGGCGGCCTGGCACTCGGCGCGCAGGCCGGCGAATCCCGGCTACGCCACGTGCTCACCACCGCCGGTTTCACGCAAGTCCGACGGGCAGCTGCAACCCCCTTCAACCTGGTACTGGAAGCGCTGCCCTGAATGCTCCTCAGGTGGGGCCCTCCTTGATCAGCACTCCGGATCGTGGGGCTGCATTGGCGGCGTAGCGACTCCTCGTCGGTGCGGGATTCACCCTTCGATGGCGCAGTGTCCACTCACCTGTCGTTGCTGCAGTCTGCTGCTGCAATTTCCAAGGGGAGGTCACTTGGGCTGCACGGCACCCCAGGCAGCAGTCCCGCTGCTTCGCGAACTACTGGCGCGTCTGCAGCGGCGAGTTGTTCGAGCCGCTCGGACACGTGGGTGCCTTCTCCGAAGTACTAGTTGTCAGGGACCCGTCCGAACGGCTCCGTTGGAGATGCGCCGATGCCCTCCGTGATGGCGTCCTCACCACGTAGTGCTCGCCCATCATTGACATTGGTGCGCCAGATCTCCGCGCTGACGCTTGCCTGGCTTTTGGCTAGCGATCGGTCGAGGTGGGCGGTGTCAGGGCGTGGTCGAGGAAGGTTGGCTTCCTCGCGCATCGCCTCGGCGCTTCCGTAGAGCCGCGCGCTGGTCTCGTGGTCGCCGGTCTCTGCCCGCACCATTGCCAACAGCTCGATCAGTCCGATCGTGAGGTCGGTATCGTTCACCTCCATCACGGATCGCGCCACGTTACGCAGCTCTTGGTCGGCGTCCTCGATGTGGCCGGCGCGAAGTCGGGCCGCCGCGAGATTGACGAGGTCGACCGCCTCTCCCCAGGAGTCTCCGAGCTCGCGGTCGACGGCGACAGCACGATTGAAGAGTTCGATGGCGGCGGCCGGCCGCCCAACGTCGATCTCCAGGATGCCGCGATTCGAGAGGATGGCCGCTTGTCGATTCTTGTCGCCACTGCGTTCGGCTCGCGACAGGCCTTCCTCGAGTAACTCCCGAGCCTTGTCCCAGTCACCAGTGTTGCGGTAGGAGACTGCCAGGCTGTTGAGTTCCTTGGCGGTTTCGCCGTCGTCTCCTTGTCCGCGCCAGTAGTCCAGGCACCTGGTCAAGAGCTGCTGCGCAGCGGTGGTCTCCCCCTGCTGCAGCAAGATCACCGCGAGCCCGTGCGCTACGGCGATCTCCTCTGGTTCGTCTCCAGTGATCCGCTGAGTCGCTTGCTCGAGCCAGCGCCGACCTTCCGCGGGATAGCCGCAGGCGTACCAGAACCAGCTCATCTCCTGGCAGAGCCGAAAGCCGATCCGCACGTCGCCTTGGTCACGGCTGCTTGAACGGGAGAGGCTCCACGCAAGAGCGGCCCGTAGGTTGTCCAGCTCCGCCTCGAGGCGACTACGGGCTACGAGGAACTCGACACTGCGGAGCCGGGGTGTCAGCTCTTCGACGAGAGCGAGGTAGTACTGAGCGTGCCTTCGCGCTGTCGACTCCCACTGACCCGACGCTTCGAGGCGTTCACGGGCGAATGCGCGCACGGTCTGCAGCAGATCGACGCGAGGTTCGCCCTCAGCGTCCTCGAGAACCTGCGCAAGGCTCACATCCACCAGTTCCGCTACGTCATCGAGGGGATCTGCGGTTTCTGTGATGATAGTCAGGGCGTCCAGATCGCAACTCCCGCCGAAGGCACCGAGCTGACTGAAGAAACTCTGCTGATTGCGCGCCAGGAGATCGAAACTCCAGGCGATGGTCTGCCGTAGCGTGCGCTGCCGGGAGGGTCGCTCCAATTCGGATCCGCCGAGCTCGAGGCTCTTGTCCAGCCTGGACAGGATGGCGTGGGGCGCCAGGAGTTTCGTCCTGGCGGCTGCCAGTTCGAGAGCCAGCGGGATGCCATCAAGTCGGGAGCAGATCCGAATCACGTCCTTGATGTTGTCGTCGGTGAGACGGAAGCTGGGTCGGACCATCTGCGCCCGATGCACAAACAGCGCGATCGCTCCCCACGGCTCTGCCTCGGCCGCGTTCAGGTAGGACGTTGGGACCTCAAGTGGAGGTACCGGATGCTGGTACTCGCCGGTTAGGTGTAACGGCCGACGCGAGGTCGCCAAAATCGCCAGGCGTGGCGCCTCCATCAGGAGCTCACTCACCACCTGGGAGGCATCAGGGAGCTGCTCGAGATTGTCCAAGATCAAGAACATGTCTCGCCATCGGATGTGCTCGACAAGTGACGCCGGTGTCCGGCTGTCTCCGAGTACCCCGACGTTCTCGGCAATGGTGCTCCACATGACATCGGCATCGGTGGCCATGGCCAACGCCACGAAGTACACGCCATCGGGGTGAGATTCAGCGAGAAGATGGGCCACCGCGATCGCCAACCGGGTCTTCCCTGTCCCTCCGGGGCCCGTCAACGTCACCAGCCGCACGTCGGCGGTCGTCAGGTGCGAAGCAAGCTCAACCAGTTCTCTGTCGCGTCCGAGAAGAGGCGTTAGCACCCGGGGAAGGTTGGTCGGCGTTCCCAGGCTCATGAGCGGCGGGAAGTCCTGTGCCAGGCCATCGACGACCACCTGCATGATGTGCTCGGGCTCGGGTATGTCCTTGAGCCGGTGCCATCCCAGGTCCTTCAACTGCACATCCGGCGATCCACCATCGATGAATTCAGCTGTGGTCGCGGACGAGATGATCTGGCCGCCGTGAGCGGCTGCCGCGATTCGCGCGGCGCGGTGCACATCCATGCCGACGTAGTCGCCGTCATGCAGGGTCGGCTCACCGGTGTGAAGTCCCATCCTCACCCGCACGGCGACGCCGTCGCCCCACTGGTAGGAGCTGAGCCTGAGTTGAGCTGCCAGTGCCGCGCTCACAGCGTCCGATGCCGACCTGAAGACGACGAAAAAGCTGTCCCCCTCGGTGACGACCTCTTGACCCTGCCAGCTGCGAATCTCATCGCGGATGATCGAGCGCTGAACAGACAGCGCTTCGCCGTACTGCATCCCCAACTTGCCCAGCAACCGGGTCGAACCCTCGATGTCGCTGAACAACATGGTGACCGTCCCCGATGGGAGGCCATGTTCCATCACCTCAGTATGTCTACTTCGTGGCCCTGACGTTCCCAGACGAAACAGCCTCGGTCGCTTCCTCGTCGACCTGGCCTCATCTGGCATGTTCGAGGCGGGAGGCCCACGTCTCGATCTCGCTGCTGGATGAGAGGTTTCGGGAGGTCGTCGGCGTTGCGCCATTCGCTACCTCACTGGGTGGCGCATGCATCTGGCAAAGACCTGCTCCGATCGTCCGATCTGGGCATCGCAGCGATCGCCCATCGGGTCGGGTACGACTCCGAGGAGGCCTTCAGCCGGGCGTTCAAGCGCGAAACGGGACTGGCCCCCAATTCTTGGCGGCACTCGCTGAGCGGGTCCGCGTATGCGGAGCGAGGACAGCCTCACCGCTTGCCGCCGCTTCGAGGGCTGGATCAGTCGCGATCATGAACTCGCGGCGCATTGGCCACCACCTCACGCGTCAGCGGCCACCGGTGCCCTCAGCTCACCGTTGCTCGGATTCTGTTGACCTGCGTTCCAGCCACTGCCGCACCGTTGAGACGGTCGGCAGTATCTGGCGTGTCTGGGACGGATCGATGTCGAAGTGGCCTTCTCGCAGCCAGCGCCACATCGTGGTGAGGTCGGTGCCGGCGAACCGTTCGAACATCCACACCGGCATGGGAAAGTGTCGCGGTGAGCGGCCCTTGACGGAGCTCCAGACGGCTCGGCACTCTTCGATTGACCGCACTTCCGCCGCTATCTTGATGTCCTTGCCGATGACACCATCCGGGTCAGAGAAGGCCCGCGCCGCGATCGCGCCCATGTCGTCGACACAGATCCAGGGCACCGGCCGCTGGGGTCCCATCAGCTTCGGCATCAAGTGCCACATCGCGACCGCTGGGAAGAACGCCTTGTCGGTCATCAGCTCCATGAATGCCATCGGACGCAGGACGGTCAGCGGAAGGCCCAGATCTTCCATATGCGCCTGCACTACCAGCTTCGACTCCCACGATCCGACCCCGGTGCCAGCAACACCGATCCCCGCGGAACCGTAGACAAGATGGTTGACCTGTGCCTCCTTGGCGGCGTCGGCGACGTTCTTGCCGTGGCGCACCTCGGCGTCGATACCACTGATCATGGGATTCTGCACATTGAAGACCCCGTAGGCGTCGGCGAACGCGGCGGCCACACTACGACGATCGTCGAGGTCCACTCGAACGACATCCGCACCGAGCGCCGCCAAACTGCGCCCCGCCGGGCTCTCGGGACGGCGAGTCAGCGCGCGGACGCTCCAACCGTCGGCCAGTAGGTGCCGAGCCACGGCACCGCCTTGCCGGCCCGTCGCTCCCACGACTGCCACGGTGCGGTCCGTTGCCACAGCCCCGTCCTTCCTGGTGAGCTGCTCTCAACCATCTAGAAGCAGTACTACTCCGAGCCAGCCGGTAGTGCAGCCACTAGCCGAAAGCGCCGGATTCCGGAGGGTCAGGAGCCGCCATCGTGCTGGACCTACTGCGGTGCGGGCTCACCATCGGGCTGGACGACCAGCCAGGTGCCGCCGTGCTCCTCTATGTCGTGGCCGAGGACCTGGTACTTGCCTTCATGTGCATAGAAGTACAGCGGATGGCCGGCCTCGATGGCAGATCGACGGATGTTGCGTGTGGAAGGGTAGCGGTCATGGCTACAAGTGAGCACCAGATGTCGCCTTCGTGGGCTGCTGACCTGAGTTTCGTCGCTGGCGTGCTGCTGATCGTCGGTGGCGGGTTCCAGTCCATCGAGGCACTCGCGGCTATCGTCCGCGACGAGTACCTCGTCGTGGCGCCGAATTACATCTATGCCTTCGACCTGACCGCCTGGGGGTGGATCCACCTTTTGGTCGGACTGGCGTTGGTGGCGATCGGCATCTGCCTGCTGCTCGGCCAGGGCTGGGCGCTGATCGCTGGGATTGTCGTCGCTGCGGTGTCCGCCCTGATCAACTTCACCTGGCTGCCGTACTCGCCCTTCTGGGCGATCTTGGTGATCGCTGTCGACATCCTCATCATCTGGGCTCTTGCCTCAGCCCGCGCGCAGACCAAGGCTGCCGCCACCACCCGGTCGGTGGGTTCAGCGATCGGCTGACGTCGAGGATCTCCACCGAGTGGACGTCGATCAGGCCCCGGTGCTCGACGCAATCGGCGGCGGTCATGCTGGCATCTCCTCTGAGCTGGTGGGTGTTCGTCGATATTCGCACACCCCTATCTGGCCGGCCTCATCCGAGAAGCAGGAGAATCCGACTAGCCGGAAAGTCACACGCGGAGAAATGACGTGGACCGGATGCCTGCCGAGGGAGGCTGTATCCAGCCGGCGCCGTGAACTAGGGACCCCCGGGGACTGAGGGACTGAGGCGTCACGATTCATGGTTTCTGTTGACGACATCGCGCGGATGCGGGCGCAGCTGTTCTTCGAGGGTTCCGAGGTAGGTCGTCGGGTCAGCAGATTCTGGTTGCTACTGGTGCTGTCGGCGGTCATCGCCAGTGCCGGGGTGGCCAGCGACTCGACCGCAACGGTGATCGGCGCCATGATCGTGGCGCCGTTGATGTCGCCCATCCTCGAAATCGTCTTGGCGATGGTGCTGAACGATCGGCGAAACCTGCTGCTGTGCATCGGGACGGTGGTCGCCGCTGTGGCTGCTGTGATCCCCGGCACCAGCTGCGGCCGGTGGTCCAGACCGGCGCAACGGTCATGGATCAACTGTTCAGTGCGAACCGTAGACAAGCAGATTGACAAGCAGTCAGGTCGTCGTGAGAAGCGACAGGCACGAATTTGCCCGTGACTAGGTGCTCTAGGGTGGGCCTAAGTGGACTTGAACCATAGACCTCTGCCTTATCAGAGCGGACCGGCCTCAATGTCAGGGCCGCACGTCCGTGCTTGATCGGCCCGCCAACGTGAAGTCGTGCTGCGGTCGACCAGCTCCTCTGGGCTTCGACGCCGGGTTGCTGCGGTGGATTGGCCCGGCATCCGCGCCTCTGCAACCACTGCGTGACTGGGGATAGGCACTTCGGGACAGGCTTCCGTGTCAGCGACGCCAGCAGTGGCACCAACGGCTCACATTTCGCTGGCCTTGAGCGAACCAGAGGACTAACGTGCGAAGTGGAGTGCCGGGAAGCCTGGTCGGCGATGGAGTTGTTTCGTCGTCGATGGAGGTTTCCCGATGGGTGCACTATCGCCTGCTGCCGTGCGGACCGAGGGTTTGAGCAAGCGTTTCGGAACGACTACGGCCGTTGACGAGCTGAACCTCGAGGTCGGTGCTGGCGAGGTCTTCGGGTTCCTTGGCCCTAATGGGGCTGGGAAGTCGACCACCGTACGGTTACTGCTTGGTCTTCTTCGGGCGACCGCGGGTCGCGCGCAGATCTTCGGTATCGATGCGGCCGACGCGGTGGCTGCCCACCAGCACCTCGCTTACGTGCCAGCCGATGTCGCACTGTGGCCGAACCTGACCGGCGCCGAAACACTGGCCCTGCTGGGGAACCTCGGCTCCGCTGGTACGGACCGGCCGTACCGGGCGGAGCTGGTCGAGCGGTTCGACCTGCAGGTCGACCGCCGGTGCGGCACGTACTCGACTGGTAACCGGCAGAAGGTGGCCTTGATCGCGGCGTTCGCCACCCGGGCCCGGCTGTTGGTGCTCGATGAGCCGACCAGCGGCCTGGATCCGCTGATGGAGCAGGAGTTTCGGGCCTGCCTGCGGGAGGCGGCGGACCGTGGCCAGACCGTGTTTCTCAGCTCCCACCACCTAGCCGAGGTCGAGGCGGTGTGCGACCGGGTCGGCATTCTGCGGGCCGGCCGGCTCGTGGAGGTGGCTGGTCTGGCGGAGCTGCGGCGCCTGCGGGTGACCGAAGTGACCGCGACCTTCAACGGCCCCGCGCCCGACCTGAATGAACTGGCGAGCCTGCTCGGCGTCCAGGCGGTCGACCAGAAGTCGCCGACGACGGTCACGCTGCGGCTGGTCGGACCACCCGGGCCGCCGCTCGGCCGGCTGGCGACGGCCGAGCTGGCCACTCTGCAGGTTCATGAGCCGTCTCTGGAGGAGATCTTCCTTGGCTACTACGGTCGGGAGGACACATGACCGCCGTGGTCGCAGCCGGCCGACTCAGGACTGAGCAGCCGCGACCGGCGTTCGCCGCTCTGCTCACCCTGGACCTGCGGCTGATCGCGCGCGGCGGGATCCTCCTGGTCACGGTGATCGCCGGCCTGACGGCGGTGGTTGTCCTGCAGTACGCCGTGACGTTCGCGTCGCCGGACGAGGTACGGAGCCTGGAGGTGCTGGTCGGCAATCCGGCTATTCGGGTGTTGTTCGGCGAGCCTCGCGCGCTCGACCGGGCGGGGGGCTTCACGGTGTGGCGTACGGGCACGTTCACCGCTGTGGCCGCCGCCGCGTGGGCGCTCGCCACGGCGACCCGGCTGACCCGCGGCCAGGAGGACACCGGACGGGCGTGGCTCACCCTGGTCGGGCCGCTCCGGCTCCGGTCGGCGCTGCTGGCCCATCTGCTGGTAGTTGCGGCCGTTCTGGTCGCATTCGGCCTGGCGCTCGGTCTGGCCATGGTGGCCTCAGGCGCGGGAGGCAGCGGGGCCGCCACATACGCCACGGGCACGGCGCTCACTGGTCTGTTGTTTGCTGGTGTCGGCGCCGCCAGCGGTCAGTTGCTCGGCGAGCGGCGGTCGGCGACGGGGCTGGCCGCGGGGCTGCTGATCGTTGGGCTGCTTGTCCGGATGGTGGCGGACGGGATCGAGTGGCTGGGGTGGGCGTCCTGGCTGACGCCGTTCGGGTTGCTGTCCCTGAGCGCTCCGTACGCGGACGACCGGTGGGCACCGCTCGGGGTTCTGGCTCTGGGTGTCGTGGCGGTCGTCGGTGCGGCCTGGATGATGGCCGGTCGGCGCGACCTCGGATCCGGCGTGCTCAGCGGTAGGCAAGGTCGACGACCGCGGCTTCGGCCTCCTGGCCAACGTCTGGGGCTTCGCCGTCCGCCGGACGCTGCCGGCGTTCGTCGGCTGGTCGCTGGCGTTGGCCGCGTACTTTCTGCTGATCGGGCTGCTGGCCGTCTCGCTGACCGACTTCCTGGAGGCCAACCCACGGTTCGCCGAGCTGGCGGCGGCGGCCGGGTTCGCCGACCTGGCCACCGTCCAGGGATACATTGCGTCCTTGCTGCTGCTGCTGCCCGTGCCGCTCGGGCTGTTCGCCACGGCCCGGGTGGCCGACCAGGCTCATGACGAAGCGGTCGGGCGGACCACCCTGCTGCTCAGCCGCCCGGTCAGCCGGATCATGTGGGCCGGTCGGCACGCGACGGTGATCGCATCCGCCACTCTGCTCCTTGCACTACTGACCGGCTCGGTCGCCTGGTTGGGCGTCCGCGTGGTCGGAGCCGGCCTGGGCTACGGCGAGGCGGTTGCCGGTGCGCTCAACGTGGTGGTCGTGGCGTGGCTGTCCGTCGGGACGGCGGTGTTCGCCCTGGGCTGGGTACCGCGGGCCGTCAGCCTTATCGGCGCTCTGCCCGTGGTGGGCGGCTTCATCGTCTGGGTCCTGGCCGACACCCTCAACTGGCCGGAATGGGTGCGCTGGCTGTCCCCGTTCACCCACCTCGCCTCGGTACCAGCCGAGGAACCGGACTGGGTGTCGCAGGCCGGCATGCTCTCCGTCGTCGCCCTGCTCATCACCTTGGGATTGATCGGCTTCGCCCGCCGGGACCTGCGCGGATGAGCCGGCAGAGCAGCGTTGTCTGCGGGCCAGCAGGGACACCGAGCCTGAGGACGGCATCGGCTAGGCTCACCGACGTACGTGGTGTGCCGGGAAGTCTGGTCGGCAGCTGCAACCGGCGACCGCCGGATGCGGCCCCCGACAACGAGAGGCTGACCGGTGGTCTCGCATCCGGCCTGCGTCCAGCGGATCCGTCCCGACGTACGCTCGGGCTGTGAACGCCGAGCAGATGGCCGAGCCGTGCCCGGTGGTGGACCTGGACTCCAACGCGCTGGAAGCCGCGCAGCTCCTGGCCGAACGGCGCTTGCCGGCTCTGGTGGTGACCGAGCGCGACGGCGCACCACACGCGATCTTGCCTGCCTCCCAGGTCGTGCGGTTCCTGGTGCCTGGCTACGTTCAGGACGACCCGACCCTGGCCCGGGTGATGAACGAGTCGATGGCCGACCACGCCGGCGACAAGCTGGGCAGCAAACGGGTACGCGACCTGCTGCCGAAGGACCGGCGGGAGCTGCCGGTGGTCAACCACGACGACACGATCATCGAGGTGGCTGCCATCATGGCCCGTCTGCGCTGCCCGCTGGCCGCGGTGATGCGGGACGGCAAGCTGATCGGCGTGATCAGCGCGTCCCGGCTGCTGGAGCTGGCCCTGCCGCGTCGCTGAGCGGATTCATCCGGCCGTCCGGGCCGGTCCAGTGACGGCGATCGTCGCGGTCGCGGTGTTTGTCGCCGCGTACATCTTGATCGCCAGCGAGCGGATCCCGAAGGTGACGACGGCGCTGGCCGGGGCCGGCATCATTCTGGCCCTCGGCATCGCCTCAGCCGAGGATGCATTCTTCTCCCCCGAGACGGGCATTGACTGGGACGTCATCTTCCTGCTGCTCGGGATGATGATCATCGTCTCGGTGCTCCGCCGGACTGGTGTGTTCGAGTACGTCGCGATCTGGGCCGCGAAGCGGGCGAAGGGCTCGCCGTTCCGGGTGATGCTGCTGCTGGTCCTGATCACCGCGCTGGCGTCAGCGTTTCTGGACAACGTCACGACGGTGCTGCTGGTCGCGCCGGTGACCCTGCTGGTCTGCGAGCGGCTGGACATCTCACCAACCCCGTTCCTGATCGCCGAGGTCCTTGCGTCGAACCTCGGCGGGGCGGCGACCCTGATCGGCGACCCGCCCAACATCATCATCGCCAGCCGGTCGGGGCTGACCTTCAACGACTTCCTGGTGCACATGGCGCCGATCGCGGCGCTGGCCGTCGCCGCACTGTGCGTCATGCTGCCGTTGCTGTTCCGCGGATCGTTCCAGGTCGATCCCGAGCGGGCGTCCGATGTGATGGGCCTGAACGAGCGGGAGGCGATCAAGGACCGCCGGCTGCTGGTGATCTGTGGTGTGGTGCTGGCCGCGGTGTTCACCGGCTTCGTCGGACACACCGTGTTCCACGTCGAACCGTCGGTCGTGGCTCTGCTCGGCGCCGGTGTGCTGCTGCTGGTTTCGCGCAGCAAGGCCGGTGACGTGATGCCGGGCGTGGAGTGGGAGACGTTGGTGTTCTTCGCCGGCCTGTTCATCATGGTCGGCGCGCTGGTCAAGACCGGCGTGATCGGTCGGGTCGCCGAGGCGGCCGCGGCAGCAACGGGGGGTGATGCTCTGGTCGCCTCGATGCTGATCCTGGGCGTTTCGGCGCTGCTCAGCGGCATCGTCGACAACATTCCCTACACGGCCGCGATGAGCCCGGTCGTGCTTGAGCTGACCCAAGGCGTCGCCGACCCGACCCAGGCCGAGGCGCTGTGGTGGTCGCTCGCAATCGGCGCGGACTTCGGCGGCAACCTGACCGCGATCGGCGCCAGCGCCAACGTCGTCGTCATCGGGATCGCCGCCCGGTCCGGCTCGCCGATCTCGTTCTGGGAGTTCACCCGCAAGGGCGCAGTTGTCACGGTGGTGACGATCCTGCTGGCGGCGCCCTACCTCTGGCTGCGCTACTTCGTCCTTGCCGGCTGA
Organism: uncultured Actinomycetota bacterium; assembly: GCA_963808435.1. Classification (GTDB taxonomy): domain Bacteria; phylum Actinomycetota; class Actinomycetes; order Propionibacteriales; family Propionibacteriaceae; genus Microlunatus. The sequence continues at coordinate 65,921 of CAWEFW010000011.1, forward strand.
AGTCTCATCGCGATCCAACGGTTCTTGGTCGAATAGAAAGGAGGGTCGACAGTGGGCATCGTCGAACGTGACGGGCAACACGACATACTCAATGAGGCCGTTGAGGCTCATCGAAACGGCGGTACCGTCTTTGTTGCGCGGATCATGGTGCGTTGGGTTTCTGGCCAGGAGTCCTCCGCCGCCGTGCCGGGTATGGCTGAGCAGATCGAGGCCATCGAACGTGTCGGGTGGCGTCTGGAGTTCTTCAACGAGTTCCGTCAGTTCAGGTTCGGCGCCGACAAGCAGGGCGCCTACTGCATGTTCCGCAGACATCAGTGGTGATCGGCGATGAGGAGCGGCCAGCGGGCCTCACGGGTACGTCCGCGGCCGCCTCCGAAACCGGTCGACATGGACGTGAGGTTGCGGTGCGCGTTCTGATCCTGACTTTCGGCACGCAGGGTGATGTGGTGCCGTATCTCGCGCTGGCCGACGGTCTGCTGGCCAGCGGACATGAGGCCGCCGTCTGCACAGCTGAGGGCATCCAGGAGTTGGTTACTGAGGCCGGAGTGCCTTACGAGCACATGGGCAACGACATGCTCCGAGATCGTGCAGTCGGCGACGCCTGGAATGGCCGGACCCGCCGAGGCGATGCACTGGCCCGGCGGAGCGTCGTCGAAGTGCGCGTACTGCCAGATGATGGGGAAGTAGCTCACGATCGCTCGGAAGTACCGGGCGGCAGACAGCATGAGCGACCGAGCGCTCCGGTCGAGTCCCTGATGAGTGGCCGCGGCGCCCCAGGTTGCAGCTGCCCTCCGGGCCAGGGTTGCCTCTTGCGCGATCGGGCGGGGGGCGGCAGGCTGTCGTTGGGAGGCGATTACCCAATCGACAGTGATTGCCAGACAGATTCACCCTTATGTCTGAAGCAGCTCCTCGTACCTGCCGTCCCGGAGGGGCAGTGCCCGCCCCGCCTGTATGGGAGTCCGGCGCGCCCGACCTCTCGCCGGCCAGGCCGCCAGCGGTACTGGTGGCTGGGCACGCCCCCGACATCGGCAGCCGAGCGTTGCGCGCCCCGCACTCTGCCAGTCCCGTCCATTGCCCGTGTCTGAGCAGGAACGGCCGACAGCGGGGAATGCAAGAAGCCGCAATCCCCGCATCCAGACGACATCGTTCTCGGAGGAACCAAAGATGCGCAAGCCGCTGCGCAAATTAGTACCGCTGTCACTGGGGCTGGCTCTGAGCCTGTCCCTGGCTGGCCCGCATTCAACGGCGGCGAGCGCTGCCGAGTTGCGCCCGATGGAGTACCTGTCCCGCGGTCTGGTCGCCGCGCAGGTCCCGGACGGCATCTTCCTGAGCTGGAGATTCCTGGGTGACGAGCCGGACGGCCTGTCGTGGAACGTCTACCGCAAAGACGGTGACGCCGACTTCGCGAAGATCGCCACCATCGCACCCCGGGACGTCCAGCCGGAGAGCGACTACGCCACCAACCCCGGCATCGTGAAGGAGGACTCCACCCCGTCCAACTACACCGACCCGGACGGCGTGCTCACCTCCACCTACGAGGTCGCCCCCGTGATCGACGGTGTCGAGGGCGCGCGGCAGGGGCTGAGCGTGACGATGCTGTCGACCCTGGCGGGTGCGGCGGGGCAGGCAAACCGGGGTGCGGTGTCGTACATCCCGCTGAAGCCGGCACCGTCCCCCGTGCCGTTGGCGCACTTCACCTACCGCGGCTACCGGTTCGGTCCGGGCACAAACCTGACTACAGCGAACATGGTCGTCCCGGGTACCGGGGGCGAGCACTGGTACGTCCTCGACATGGACCTCCTGCGCGGGTTCCGGGTGGCCTTCGACGACCAGGCGACAGTGACCCAGGAGCAGCTGGACGGCTGGGTGGACAAGCTCAACGAGTACAACACGACCCCCAATGCCCTTGGCAATGCGACCTATGAGACGGCCCGTCCGCTGACGAATGCGCTGGTCGACGGGAAGATCACGCAGGCCCTGTACGACGAGCTGGAGGGCGAGTTCATCAAGTACGTGGAGAACCTGGACGCGGGCACGACGCTGCCGTACGCAATGACCGAGGCAGGCGCGGTCCATACCTCACAGAGCACGAACTACTCCACGAATGACATGACCGTGGGCGACTTCGACGGCGATGGCGAGTACGAAATCGTCGTGAAGTGGCGCAGCACCCAGCAGGACCCGCTGTTCTCGGAGCCTATCTTCGGCGGCAGCAGCACCACCACGGCGCCTGAGTACATCGACGTGTACAAGCTTGACGGCACCCTGATGTTCCGGGTCGACATGGGCTACAACGTCCGGGCTGCCAACGACCACGAGACCACCCTGTTCGCCGAGGACTTCGACGGTGACGGCAAGTCGGAGCTGATGCTGAAGACCGCCCTCGGTACCCGGATCGGCAACTGGGACGAGGAATCGCAGACCGTCGTGTACCCGAATACTCCGCTGACCGTCGTTGGCGGTGGGGATGGCCGGATGGCGACCACCGACAAGTTCAAGGAGTACTTCGCCACCGGCAACACCGAGGCGCTGGATACCTACTGGTCGCTGCTCAACAGTTTCACCATCAGCTACCGCAGCCCGATCGCGGCTGGTGGCAACGATGGCGTGAACGATCCGGCGGTCAAGCGCTGGATCAAGACCTATCACGTCGGCCCGATCGGCCCGGCCAAGGACGACAAGGAGTACTTCTCGGCGTTCGAGTGGGACGCCGAGGCCGGCAAGGGTGTGCTGGTGGACAGCGCCCGGTATCCGTTCACCTACGAGGGCAGCGTCGACGGCGAGAACTGGGCCATGACACCCAACAGCCAGCGTGGCAACTACTCCTACCTCGCCTTCCCCGGCCCGGGTGCCTCTGAGGGTGAGGCGTACAAGGCGCAGGTCATGGCGCCGTCGGAGGCCTACTGGCTGGAGAACCCGTGGAAGGCGGCGGTGTGGGGTGACGCGCAGGGCAACCGCGCCAACCGCTACGTGGGCGTTGTGGCGGCCCTGGACGGCGTCCACAACCACGCGGTCTCGCAGCGCGGCTACTACCACCGGACGACGTTCGCCGCGTTCCGGATCGTGAACGGCAGCGTGAAGCTACAGGCGAGCTTCGACTCCGCCGACCCGCAGTACTGGTCCATGGGCGGCTCCGCCTACGACTACCAGAACCGCGGCAACCACCACACCCACTCCGGCGACGTCGACGGTGACGGCCGGGACGAGATCGTGTTGAAGGCGATGGTGCTGCAACTGAGCGCGGACGGGAAGAAGATCCTGCCCGAGGTCCTCAACGGCGACACCATGCCCACGCTCGAGGGGCTGGACAACGTCCCACCGGTCCCGGGCGTGTTCGAGTTCGCCACGGACGCCGTCCGGAACAACCCGCTCAACAAGTGGGCTCCGCTCCGTCACGGTGACCGCAGCGCCCTGCTGCCGGCCGACAAGGACAACACCATCCGGGTGTGGTCGGGGAGCGAGGAGTTCTTGCTGGACGACATCCGCACCGGCGTCCACTCCGGCTTCCTGCCCGGTCCGGAGGCCCACGACCCGCTGAAGGGCAAACGACTCAACGACCAGGGTGAGGTCGTCTACGAGAACTCCCTCATCTACGCGAGGTACCAGGCAAGCGACGACGAGGGCAGCGTGGCCGGCAACTTCTCCAACCGCTGGCCCGGCGCGCAGGGCGGAACCGAGGCCACTCTGCCCGGCGAGGTGAGAAGCCTCGTCACCGGCGAGGTCCTCGCGACCACCAACACCCCACGCGGCATCGCCCAGGGCCAGAACGCCGTCTGGTTCGGCGGCGGCCTGACCCACATGGCCGTCAACAGTGCCAACATCAACACCATCAACGACGAGACTTTCCAGGCCTCGTCCTACCTGGCGACCGGCCTGACGTCCACCGGCTTCAAGAACACCCCGACCCTCAAGGCCGACCTGTTGGGTGACTGGCGCGAGGAGCTGGTACTCCGAGCGTCCGGCAACCGGCTGGCGATCGTCACCACCCTGTCGCCCACCGAGTACGGCATCCGAACCCTGATGCACGACCCGATGTACCGCCTCGGCGTGGCGAACAAGAACAACGGCTACGACCAGGTCGGATTCACCAGCTTCTACCTCGGTGACGAGGCCGAACTGCCCCCGATCAGGACCGACATCGCCGTCCCGGCGAGGCCCCCGCAGTGAGGTGATACCCAGGTAGAACTCGAGGACCGGCAACAGCGGTCGGCCGTCCGGACGGTCGCGTGAAGCCCGGCGGTGGGAGCGACCCGCGCCAAGTCGCGGTTCAGCTCAACCCAGCGATCCCCCGCCGAAGCGCGCTCTACGTTCTGGCCGGCGGTGCTCCTGCAACGCCTGCATACAGGGCTGAGGCAACGCCACAACCGGCACCGTCGGCCAGCCACGGAAGATGTGACACCGCGGCGAACCGCCGCCAGGACGTAGAGCGCACTGCGGCGGGGGATCGCTGGGTCGAGACGGGCCTGGTGTTCACTCGACTCCGGTGATCACGAAGCTGCTGTATGTCGACGGCTCGGAGAAGGTGCAGCGAGGGGCGGCTGACCGCCTTGGGGATCTGTTCGGAGCATGAGCTGGGGTCAGATAGGGGTCAATCTGGCCACGATCGCATGCGAGACGGCTAGCGCCGCGCCGGCTTGGGTAGAGAAGGGCCTAGTCGTGGGCCGGTTCTTAGTTGTGGAGCCAACGGGACTCGAACCCGTAACCCCCTGCTTGCAAAGGAGCGGCATTACCGCCTATGAGGTTCGGTGAGCGCTCTTCCATTCTCATTTGGACAGTCCTGAACGTGTCGAGTGATGGCACCGTTGCTGTACTTCGCTGCTGTACTGCTCGCGGCGCCCCTGCCTCCTGACTCCTTCGTCCCGAAGCAGGATCGGTGCGCGACCGATGCATGCGGCTGAGCCTGGGCGGGGTGCGTCGAGGTGCGCCGTCGTGTACCGCTCCGTAGTCCCGTAGTCCCGTAGTCACTCAGTCACCTCGTCCCACTCCATGCAGCCGTTAAGCCGGGCCATTGCAAGACGGGATCGGCTGGTGCTATTGACGCCACCGATGGCTATAGGTCATAGTTTTGGCTATGACCTATAGCAAGACGTCGGATGAGGCGGGCCGGGCGGTGGCTCCGTTGGATGCCATCGGGGCCGGTGGGCGGCGACAGCAGCGCCGGCAAGAGACCATCGACGAGATCCTGCGGCATGCGGTGGCCATCATGGAGACCGACGGCGTTGCGGCGCTCAGTCTGAGCGAGGTCGCGAGACGCATGGGGATGAAGCAGCCGTCGCTGTACAAGTACTTTCCCTCCAAGCTGGCTGTCTACGACGAGCTGTTCCGCCGCGGTTCACAGGGCCTTCTGACGATCTTCCGTGATGCCGCAGAAGAGGAGGAGCCCGGGATGGCCGCTTTGTCGGCCGGTTTTGAGGCGGTGGGTCGCTTCCAGATGGAGAACAAGGTCCTGGCTGCGCTTCTTCAGTGGCGTCCAGTGCCGGGATTCGAACCGTCACCCGAGGCCTTCGCGCCCAACGTGCAGTTCGTGGCCGAGATACGACGGGTGGTGGCCCAGGCCGTTGAGCGGGGCCAGCTCCACCCAGACGCGCTAACCGAGCGCGCCGGCCTGCTCTTGTCGATCTTGGGCGCTGGCCTCATCACCCAGCAGCTCGCTAATGAACCAAACGCCAGCTACGAGGACGGCCGGTTCACATCTCTCGACGACGACGTCCTCTCGATGTTCGTCCATACCTTCCACCCAAACAAGGAGTGACCATGACTGCTTCAACGACGCAGCTCGCCAATGCCATCGCAAGACCCACCATTCGGGAGGCGCGTGACACCGCGCAGGCCGAGTGGACCGCAATGGAGGCCCTGCTCAACGACCTCACCGAGGACGACTGGAATCGCCCGACACCCTGCACCGGCTGGACGGTGCACATGCTCCTGCGTCACGTCGTCGCCACCTACATCGAGCAGGCTCGGCCTTGGCAAATCACACGACGGGTGCGACGGGCTCGCCGGGCCTATCCGGAGCTCAACAGTCTGGACGGGCGCAACGCATGCCAAATCGACGATCTGGCCGACCTCTCGATCATGGAATTGCGAGCCGAACACGCCCGCCGCGGCCCCCGAGGCATTCGCGCACTGTCCCGAATGCCAGCTCCGCTACGTCGCCGCAAACTCAGCGCAGGATTTAGCGACGTCCCACCCCAACCAGAGGACAGCCTCGACTTCCTCGTCCGAGTGCTGGCCACCCGCGATGCCTGGATGCATCGCATCGACGTCGCCGACGCCGCCGACCGATCACCAGTGCCGGCTGAGCACGACGCTGCCGTAGTCGCCCAGGTGGTCCGCGACATCAGCACCATCTGGAACGGGCCTCCGCTCGTCCTCACACTCACCGGCCACGCCGGGGGCTCCTGGACCATCGGCAGTGGCAGTCCAGTCGCGACCGTAACCGCCGACGCCATCGACTTCATGCGACACATCTCTGGACGTACACCCGACAATCGCCCCACCCTCGACGGCGACCCAGACGTCACCGCCAAGTTTGCCGCTCTTCAGATCCCCTTCTGATCTGGCGGTCGCCTACCGTCGCCCTGATCTAGGCGTCGCTGACCTTTTGGCTACGCAGATGACACAGAGGCCCTCAGGCAGTTCGCCCGCCCGGGGGCCTCCCCAACGACTTCCACAGGGACGGCAGTGTGAAGTACTGAAACTCGAACCCATGACCTCCTGATTGCAAACATCCTTCGGCGGTTGGCGGGAGCCGGACCTGCAGCGCTCGACGAGTGTCATGCGAGCGCGGACGGGGGTTAGAGGTGACCCGTGCTGGGGTCAGGTTGGGGTCAGGCCTCCAACGGGCTCTCGTCGGGGGCGAGTCTCCCTTGCAAGACGCTCGGCGCCTGGTCGCGAAGGCACGTCGACGCGATGGCCGGGCCTGACCTTTGGTATCTGACATGCTGTGGACGCCGAGACGCTCGCTTTCCAAGTCCCCGAGTCAAATTTCTGGGACTGTGCCAGACACACCTGGTAGCAGGCGACGCCGGTCCGCTTGTTCGTGAGCGGGGGCGAATGGTGCCAACGGAGACTAGAATGGAGACTGCGCCGTCAACGATGCCCGACAGTTGCGCTGATCGCTAACCACCAGTAGACCTGAAGGTCGCAAACGCATGGAGGGCCAGAAATGGTGCGGGTCGATCTGCGCGACATTGTGCGCCCGGAGGATCGTGCGCTCGTCATGGCCCTTCGCCGCGGCCCGGGACAGGACAAGTACCTCAATTCGATGGAGGACATCTTCGCCGAGGCCGACAAGGAACGGCGAGCCATGCCTCACCCCTGGATGGTGCGGGACGCCGGGACCGGTGCGCTGGTCGGCTTTGTGATGATCAGCGATAACATCCCGCACCCGATGGATGAGGATCTCATCGGTCCGTACTACCTGTGGAAACTGCTGATCGACGAGCCGTTTCAAGGCCGCAGATACGGCACGGCGACCCTGGACGCGGTCGTGGACTACCTTGGGACGCGGCCTGGCGCCGATGTGCTGTACACGAGCTGCTCGGACGGCCCCGGCTCCCCCCGCGGGTTCTACCTGCAGTACGGCTTCATCGACACTGGGCGTCTCATGTGGGGCGAGAACGTCCTCGCGCTCGACCTCACGCGGTAGGTGACGCCGACTGGGGGCATGAAGGGACCTCTTCACAATGCCGACATCCGGCCGCTGCTCCAGTGGTCACGGATTGCCGGCGCGTTGACCTCTTCGTCCCGAACCACAATTGGCACGGCCGAGCAGCGCGCGCCAACACCCAAAGCTGGTGCGTGGACGTGTACAGACAGGTGCCGACCTGCGGACCCGTAGTCACCCAATTGGTCACTCACCCCCGTCGTCCCGAGCGGGCGGCGAGCTGGCTCGATGGCTTGGCGGCGTTCACCCACGTGTGCGTGGGTCCGTCAGTGACCGGTCCCTAGGCTGCTCTTTTTTTGCTGCTGAGACTTCTCAACACGCGATTACCTGCGCGAGCGCGCCGCGAGCAAGACGTGTCGTTGGCTCTGACGACGCCTGGCTCGTTCAGCGAAGGCCGCGCGACCACCAGCGGTCGGCTACGTGAGGCTGATATGACCCCGGTAGATACCCGTTCCCGGGTCTTCGATGATGTCCTTGATGTCGAACCGACCCTTGGCACCCTCGAAGCCGCCCGTGCCGCTACCCTCTACAATCCGGTGCTGGCATTGCCCATGAACCTCTACCCCGCTCGACAGGTCTGGATCCCACTTCGATTCAAACTTGTACGTGGTCGTGAACGTACCCACAGGTCCGCTCTCAAGGCTGCCGATGAAAACCTCTTCACCGCTTTCTAGGTACACGCCCGCCGGCGTCTCCTTGCTTGTAATGATCTTGGTATACAAGCAGCCTTCGAGGCTGCCGGTCATCACAAGTCCTGTATAGCTGGTGAAGTCCCCATAGCCCGGCGGAGGGCCTGGACATTGCGCCGCGTCGTAATACGTATCCCCTGAGAGTCGAGTCGCCGCGTCGACAGCCAAGGGATTCACCAGCAGCAGAGCCATCACCAAACCGATCAGCGACCCAAGTCGTCGTCCCCATGTCGACATAATGTTCCCCATCTGGCGGGGCGGGCCTCGTTACCCACCAACCCCTCATCATGGCGCACCCATCAGCCTGTGTCGAGGGTGTCTGCAGATCCTGACGAGAGTTCATTCGGAGCCCAGTGCCGCCCGTCCCAGCGTGTGCGGAACCGCGGCTAGCGGTGCAGTGGATGCATGGTCATCATGAGCGTCTAGAGCCGGGGCAAACAGAGAGCGCACGCGCCAAGTCTGAGTACGCTATTGCCCCAGTCATCCCACCCACGCTCGACACCGGCTCCCGGAAGTGGAGCCAACGGACTCAACCCGTAACTCCCTGCTTGCAAACATCCTGCGGCTGTCACAGGTAGCCGGATGCGCCGTGTCCGACGAAGGCGACGCAGGCGAGGACTACTGCTCCGGGTGGCCTGTGCTGGGGTCAGGTTGAGGTCAGGACCTCGTGGGCGGCGCAAGGCGCTCGGGCGAACACCGTCCTGATCTGGGTCGGGCAGTCACTTACTCAATAGGTCCGAGCCGTGGAGGCCGGCTATGTCGAAATCCTTGGCATGTCGAGCGCGTCGGGTGGGAGGATGGACCAACTACTGGGGGCAAGGTGGCATCTGGGGGTCGGCTGCGGTTGCTGACTCCAATTGCGCCCGCGATGGCTCTGGTCGTCGGTCTTCTCGCCTTCGGCTGTACAGCGCCGTCGCAGGTCGATCGCCCGGCATCTGGGTCACAGTCGTCCGAAGTCGTTGCCACAGCCTCGACACCTGGCCCGACCCGAGGTCCGGCTCCTGACTACCGTGCGATGCAGAACCAGTTGCGACGCGAGCTCACCGGGGGAGCCTCGGATCGACGCGAACCTACCGATAGAGCCACGGATCTCGGACTTGTGCGGTCGGTCCTGGTCAGCGTGGACGGCCGCACCACTATCTCCTACTTCAACAAGCGCCGGCCTACCGACCATGCGCACGTCTGGTCGGTCACGAAGACTGTGACCAGCATCCTCGTCGGAATCGCCGTCGACGAAGGCCGGTTACGGGTCGACCAGACGCTGCCGGAGCTACTACCACGCCACGCATCGTCCATGACTCCGCAGCAGGCCTCCGTCACACTCCGGCAACTGCTGACCATGACCGCCGGATTCGACTACGACGGGGGCCTGAATCTGACCGCGGACGATCCAGTTGCCCAGATCCTGTCCTACGGGATGCTCGACGATCCGGGCGTCGCCTTCGCGTATTCCAACAGCAGTGTCCAACTCGTTGCCGCGGCGCTGCGGAACGCCGTCGATCGCCCGATCCTGGACTACGCCCGGGAAAAGCTCTTCGACCCGCTCGGCATTGCCACCCGGCCGGCCTGGCAGGGCTCGGACACAAACTCACCCACCAGCGGCTTCAACAAGCCAGGTTTCGCGTGGGCCACCGACAGCGCGGGTGTCAACGTGGGAGCATTCGGTCTGAAGTTGACCGCTGCAGACCTGGTGAAGCTGGGCGAGCTCTATGTCAACGGAGGCCGCTGGCACGGCCGACAGCTCGTCTCCCAAGCATGGGTAGCTGAGTCCACCTCGAACCAACTATCAGACGAGCAGGCGGAAGCAGCCCAAACTCAGTACGGATACCTGTGGTGGACGGATGATGAATACATGGGACAACCGGTATTTCAGGCTTCAGGCAGCTACTACCAGAAAATCATCTGTTTCCCTGAGGTCGACCTAGTTGTCGTCGTCACTGCTGCAGACGACCTCACCGGCCTCGATACAGTGTTCACACTCGAACTGACGCTGGATCCTGTTCTCGAAAAGGTGATCTTCAGCCCGCTCCTGCAATAGACCGGCCCCCAAATCTGTGGACCCCCAACCCGCTGATTTCGTCCTGAGGAGCTGCGAAAGGCGGATAGGCACCGCCTCTGAGCGTCGACCGTTGCCATTGCTGGCTGCCGTTCGTGAGCGATGGTAACCGTAAGGTGCTCGTTGATCTGGTTCGCCTAGAGCCACCCGGTCTAATCGACGGGCTGCAATGGCCGCTGTTCATGGTCGCCAGCCGATCCATGAGTAAGGTGAGTCTCGTGCATTGCATCGCCTTCGCTTGCCGCCGCACCCGAAACTGAGCGTGCGGTCCTGGTTGGACCGCAGACGTGCCGTACGGCCGTCTTGGCTGTCCGGCTTGTTGAGCGTACTTTCGGAGGCCCATAACATGCATATCCGCGATTTCTTGCCCGCTGACCTGCCCGCCCTGATCGATCTGACCATCGAGGCCTTCCGCCCCCTGTTCGAGGCTGACTTGCCGGCGGTGCTCGACCCCCGCGTGTTTGCCCACGACCACGGGAGGTGGGAGGACGGCTACCGCCGAGAGGTCCCAACCCTCCACGATCCCGATACCAACCGGTTCATCACTCTGGCCGAGGACGACGGCCGACTCCTGGGCTATGTCGGCTGGCAGGTGAATCCGGATGGTTCCGGCCGCTTGCAGATGGTGGCGGTCCACCCGGACGAACGTCGGCGAGGCATCGGATTGGCCGTCTGTCGAGCTGCATTGATTCACCTGAAGGAACACGGTGTCACAGTGGTCCACGTAGGTACCGGGGGTGATGCGTTCCATGCCCCAGCTCGTCGCCTGTACGAGTCCCTCGGCTTTACCGGCTATCCAGTCGTGGACTACACGCGAGCAATCTGAGGTTAGGCGACATGGCCGAGCTACGGATTACGAGGGAGTCGTGTGGGTGACGGGTGGTAACGGCTGCTGTTGTGGGACACGGCCATGCTCCCGGCTGGTGATGGCATCGTATGGCTCGATCGGGGTCTGCGGGGACACCTTGGGGACACGGCATTCTCAGCTTGGGAAATGCCTTGTATGCCGGTCGTTGGCCCTGGCCGACACGGCATGAGTGACCGTCACTGACCGTCGCTAACCGATCTTCGGGGCACGTTCGGGGCACGGCGCGGATTGGTGTTCGATTCCAGCGACCTCCCCAAGCCTTGCTGGTCATCAGCGGCGGCGGCATGCTCTTGACGTGAGGTCGGGTAGTCACTCAGCTGGTCACTCACCCCTGCGCCGGGCAGCCCTGGAACCACTCCTCAGGCCGGTACGCATCCCGCCAAGTCGGGCGGCCACTGCCGAGCCGGCGTGCCATGAGTAGAACTTCGCGATCTGGGACCGATGAGTTTCGCTGTGTCGGGCGGTCCAAGGGTGCATGACCGAAACTGTCCCTGACTCCACTTCAACGTCAGAGCCGCCGACAGAGGTACCAACCGTTGTCGACAGGCCAGCCCAGCCCTACGCCGCCATCCGACGCCAGGTGACGATGGCCGAGCTGGGGACGACCCTGCCTCCGCTGAACGAGCGGGTCTTCCACTGGCTGACCGCTCAAGGCGCGGCTCCGGCCGGTCCGCCGTTCTGGCGCTACCTGACCATCGACATGGCGACCGTCCTGGAGGTCGAGGTCGGCGTCGGCACGGCGAGCTTGCTGGCCGGCGACGCCGAGGTGCAGACCGGTCACCTCCCGGCCGGTCGCTACGCCGTACTGCGGCACACGGGCCACCCGGACAGTTTGGTGCAGGCCACCGCCGATCTTCTCGCCTGGGCGGAGGCAGAGGGGCTGGACTTCGACCACCACATGACACCGCACGGCGACGCATGGGCTTGCCGGCTCGAGCTCTACGAGACCGACCCGGCCACGGAGCCGGATATGAACACCTGGGTCACCGAACTGGCTTTTCGGCTGGCCCAGTGACCCCACACCGCCCGAGTCGCGTAGCGCTCGGTGTTCGCCGGCCGTCGTCACCCCTTCGCGAACCAGTGACCTCTTCGGTGTGAACCCGGTCCGGCCGGGCGGGCGGCAGCCGTTCACGCTCAGCCGGCGTCCGTGGGTGTCCGGCCTGGTGCGCCCGGCGGCGGCGTCATTGTCAGGCAGTTGGTCAGGCAGTCTCGTCGGCTTGCTTCCAAGCCACGGCCTGGGCTCTGAGTGCTCATCCCCTCGCGTCGGCAGGTTGGCCCGGGTGGGCTCAGGTGTCGCTAGCCCGTGGTGACGACGCGAGGGGATGACCACGACCCTCCTGCAAGATCACGGCCATCTCTGAGCCGAGGTCGGGGGTGCGGGGGCGGCGCCCCTGCCACACGTCAGCGAACACGACTTCTCGGGCGATGATGGACACGTGGCCGAACGGATCACGTACTCGCAACTCAAGTCTGGTTACGACACCGGCGTGGGCCGCGACCGACGCTGATGAAGGTGAGTCGTGGGATGATCGCCGGTCTCGCTGTCGCCGTGTCGACAGCGGCCTGCACCGTGCCGTCTGAGCCATCCCCTACGACACCCGCCTCGTCGGCACAGGTATCGCCATCGACCGGGCGACCGGCGAGCCGAATAACTAGGCTCTCCTGCGCCGATGCGACTTCCTCGGTACAACACCCGACCGGGACTCGTGGCGACATCATCGACGGACTGACGATCGAAGCAGCCCCGAAGGAGCTTATGGGCTTACCACCGGCAGACGTTGGTCTACGCGTTCCAGCCGGACCACCGTTGTACTTCGCCAAGGCGCCGCTCTATCTGAAATCGAGGTTCCCTGAGACGACTATCGCACTGACCGGCGCCTCCGACGGTTACCTTGCCTGGGTTCCGGCCCACATCTGGACGGGTGGCAGCGGTCCAATCGATCTGGCGCCCTGGATGGCGACGTCGGTCGTGCTCGAGGGATGCCCGCCGATCCCAGCGCTTACCTCGGCGGCCTGCTGTCTACCGATCCACACATGTGCTTGACGTTGCTGGTCTCCCGAACTGCGACCAACGCCAAGTCGCGGAAAGTGCAGCTTGGCTCCCCTGAGTCCTGCTAGTGGGCCCAGCTCGGCGAGTTTGACGCGGCGCGGCCCGGACCGTAGGGAGGACACGCGCCGCCGGCCGGCGCTTGCGTCGGCCCTTGACTGATCAGAGCCATTATCGACAGTTGCAGCGACGAGGCGTCTGTCCTCCGTCGGGTGATGTGCGACAGTCGTCCGCCAGTTGATATGCGACACCGCCCGGAACGTTCGGGGGCGTAGGACGCGTCCTGAACCTCACCTGTTCGACGAGTTCCCTCTCAATCACGGACTCGCGGCGGGCTCGAGTGCATTGGACGAGGGGCCAGCTGACGGATCATCTCCGGATCTGCGCGCGAGCGGTGGCTGCTCAGCTGGTGATCGATCTGGCCGGTGGTGCGGTGGTGCTGCGCGTCACGAGGTGCGGTGGGATGACCTGCTCGCGATCGGAAACAGCTGTGCCGTCGAGCCGGGCGATGGCGCGGGTGATCGCGAGGGTGGTGATCTCTTGGACGTCTTGGGCGATCGTGGTGAGGGCGATGTGCGAGAGGTGCGCGAGGCGGCTGTCGTCGAACCCGATGACGGACAGGTCGCCTGGTACGTGGATGCCGGCACGCCAGAGGACATCGAGGACGCCAGTGGCGCAGCGGTCGTTGAAGACGGTGACGGCGGTGGGCCGGGCTTTGGCGTTGAGAAGGGTTTCGGCGGCAGCGGCTCCGTCGTCCTCGGTGAGGCCGCCGGGCAGGATGCAGGTGGCGTCGCTGAGGTTGTGCCGTTGGAGTGCTTCGCGGTAGCCGCGGCGGCGCTCGGCGCTGCCGGGGGCGCGTCCGCCGTCGATGTGGGCGATTTGGGTGTGGCCCAGGTCCACGAGGTGGTCGACGGCTTGGTGGAGGCCAGCAGCGTCGTCGGTGCGTACGACATGCACGGCGCTGGAGCGGACGGCGCGAGCGACAACGACCACTGGCATCCTGGTGGCGAGGTCGGCCAGATAGGGCGTTGGTACCTGGGGGCCGAGGAGAATCAGCGCTTCGCAGCGGTCCTGCAGCAGGCTCGTGATCGCGCGGTGTTCGTCTCGGCCGGGCGTGACGGCGCTAAGTGTGAGCTCGTAGTCGAGGCGATCGGCGGCCGCGTAGAGGCCGCTGACGAGGTCGCCGTGGAAGGCGTGTTGCACGCCGAACACCACTCCGATCAGCCGACTCCGCGTCCTGCGCAGCATGCGGGCTCGACTGTCGGGGCGGTAGCCCAGCTGCTCGGCCGCACGCCGCACCTTCTCCCGGTTCACCGCGCTGGCTCCGGGAACGTCCCGCATCACGATCGAGACAAGCGGAACGGATACGCCGGCGTGGGCGGCGACATCGGCCAGGGTGGGCCGGCGACGGACAGGTGCGCCCGACGGTTCCGTCATGCCCGAATCCTAGCCGCGAAGTCTAGAACGTTCTAGCCAACCGGCTTGACGACGGGATGGAGGTGCTCGCATACTCAACCAACACCTATAACGTTCTAGCATGGTTCGACAGATGGGGAAAGCGGGATGAACGAACGCAACGGACGTGGGCCGGTCGGGGTGGCGTTGATCGGGTCGGGTCGGATGGGGTCATTCCATGGTGCGACGTTGGCGCAGCGGCTTACCGGGGCGCGGCTGACGGCGGTGGCTGACCCGGCTCCGGGCGCCGCCGAAGAGATGGCGGCTGGGCTGCGCGCGGCCTCGGCCTATACGGATCCGGCGCAGGCATTCGCCGATCCGACGGTGGACGCGGTGGTGATCGCCGCGCCGGCCCGGTTCCACGCTGACCTGATCGTCGCCGCTGCGGAAGCCGGGAAGTCGGTGTTCTGCGAGAAGCCGGCGGCTCTTTCGCTGGAGGACCTGGACCGGGCGATTGCCGCTGTTCGGGCGGCCGGGGTGGTGCTGCAGGTCGGGTTCAACCGGCGGTTCCTCCCCGACTGGGTGGCCGCGCGCGAGCTGGTCGACGACGGGACGCTGGGCACGCCACGGCTGCTCCGTTCGGTGACCCGAGACCCCGGCGGATTTGATCCGTCCCGGGTGGCTCCCGACACGATCTTCAACGAGACCCTGATCCACGACTTCGACACCCTGCGGTTCCTCAACCCCGGCGCGCTGGCGGTCGAGGTGTACGCGGTCGCGGACGCCCTGGTCGAGCCTGACTGGCGTGACCGCGGTCTTCTCGACACCGCCGTGGTCACGGTCAAGTTCGACAACGGAGCGGTCGGGATCGCCGAGGCGTGCTTCGAGGCCGCCTACGGCTACGACGTTCGCGGTGAGGTGTTCGGCTCCGGCGGGATGGCCAGGATGGGCGACGGCCGGCTCACCGGGATGGAATTCTTCGGCGCAGCCGGCCGAACAGCGCAGACCCCGCGCAACGACCAGGCGCTGATGGCCGGTGCGTACGTGGCCGAACTAGCCGCGTTCGTCGACTCCGTTCGCTACTGCGAACCAGCTGTGGTGAACGGGCGGGACGCCCGCGCCGCCCTCGCGATCGCGTTGGCGGCGGCGCAGTCGGTGCGGTCCGGCCTCCCCGTACAGATCGCGGACCAGTACAGGTGACCGTGTCCGTCGCCACCGGCAGTGCCTACCGGCTCGCTGTCTCGGCCGAGATGGTGTTCCTCGACCTGCCGTTCGAGGAGCGGGTTCGGCGGATCGCCGACCTGGGGTTCGAGGTCGAGATCTGGGACTGGACGAAGAAGGACGTCAGCGCCCTGACCAAGACCAAGGCGACGTTCTCCTCCATGACCGGCTACATCTCCGGCACCCTCGCCGACCCGGACGGTGCGGAGCAGCTGCTGCGCACCGCAGAGCAGTCGCTGCAGGTCGCGGAGCAGCTCGACTGCCCCCGCCTGAACGTGCACGGCACCGGCCTCGACGACCAAGGGCTGCCCGTAACGCCCTCGCCGGTCGTGACGCCAAGGATGTGGCTGACCGCAGCCAAGACCCTCACCCGGCTGGCCGAGCTCGGAGAACGGGCCGGGCGGGTGTTTACCCTGGAGAACCTCAACACCGCCGTGGATCACCCCGGCGTCCCGTTCGCGAAGGCGGCTGACACTCTCGCGCTGGTCGAGGCGGTCGACAACCCGCACCTGCGGCTCAACCTGGACCTCTACCACGCGCAGATCGGCGAGGGAAACCTGATCCAGCTCCTCGAGCGTGCCCTGCCGGTCGTCGGGGAGATTCAGGTCGCCGACGTGCCCGGCCGCTGCGAACCGGGCACCGGTGAAATCAACTACCCAGCCGTCGCCGCGGCGCTGAACCGCCTCGGCTACACCGGCGTCGTCGGCCTCGAAGGCTGGGCCTCCAGCGATCCCGCCCAAGCCCTTGAACGATTCCGCAGGGCCTTCACAACGCCGCACTGATCAGGAGATAGACCTCACCCCGCATCGCGCGCAGGCCTACGCTTCACCGCTATAGACCGTCACAATCCGCGCGTGTTTCACCCCGGCCGAGCTCGACGACGGCAAGAACCAGGGTTGTTCGCAGTATGACCATCCCGGCCGTCCATAGCATCAAGGCCGACCTGCCACAGACGGCCCCTCCGTTTCCTAGAGCCTGACGTTGCACACCAGGTGGCGGAGAACTGTCGCGCATCACCCGGCGGATCACAAGCGACGAGGCGACTGGAAGTGCGCGGGCTGGCTAGCGGCCTGCGGATGCTGCGGCTGGCCGGACCAGATCCTCGATGTCGTCGGTAACCGCGGCGTCGGTGAGGAGGCTGGCCCATCGTTCGTACTGCGCTAGTTCGTCAGGGTCGGCGATCTCAATGTCGCCGGCGGTGGTTTCGATGCTGATGATGTTGTCGCGTTGCTCCCAGCCGTTCAGTGGCAAGATCGGGCATCGGCTGAGTGGGACAACTCCGACACGGGCGTGGGCGAGGCTTCGGGCGAGCCGGGCGACGTGCTCGATCTGATGTTGCATGACGGGGGGTGAGGCGGCGGCGTTGCGGAGGGCGGCTTCGCCGACCAGGGCCGTCACCCTGGCCGACTACCTCCCCGGCCTGGCCGTGCGCGATGGCAACCCAACTCGCGGTCTTTGAAGGACGGTCGCGCACGGCGCATCTTGCCGGCCTGGGTGGACGAGTACGTCGAGATGCGGGCATCACAAGCGGAGAAGACCTGGTGGTCGCGGTGAGCCGGCGGCACAACGGGGAGGGGTCGATCTTCCCGCACCGCAGCGGTTATGCCGCGTACGCCTGGATCACAACGCCGGCCGGCCGACGCCAGCGCAAGTACGTCTACGGCAAGGACCGCAGGACGGTGCATGAGAAGTGGCTCAAGCTCACGCAGGCGGCAAAGGCCGGTCCGGTAGCGCCGAGGTCGATGCGGCTTGCCGACTTCATGGCGCGGTGGTTGGCCGAGACGGTGCAGCCGGATCTGGCTCCGACGACGGCTGCCAACTACGCGTTGTTCACCCGGCTCTATATCGGCCCGGACCTCGGTTCTAAGCGGCTGGATCGGCTGACGGTGCGAGACGTGCAACTGTGGATGAACGAACTCAAGACCCGCTGTCAGTGCTGCCATCAGGGCAAGGACAGCCGGCGACCGAAGGACAGGCGTCGTTGCTGCGCTGTGGGCGCCTGCTGTCACCAGGTGGCTTCAGAGAGTGGACCAGACATCAGGCCTGGACGGTGTTGCAGAGCGCGTTGAGCGCCGCGGTGCGGGAGGAACTACTGACCAGGAACGTCGCGGCTTTGGTGCGGGTGCCGGTGCCACGCCCGAAGCGGGCCAAGGCCTGGACGGCCGAGCAGTCACGCCGGTTCTTGGAGAGCGCACGGGCCGACGATGACCCGCTGTACGCCGCGTACGTGTTGATGCTGGTTCTCGGCCTGCGCCGCGGAGAGCTGCTGGGACTGGCCTGGGATGACGTGGACGTGAGTGAAGCAACGGCCTGGATCGGCTGGCAGTTGCAACGGGTGAACGGCGGCCTGGTCCGCAGACAGACCAAGACTTCCGCGTCGGATGCGCCGCTGCCGCTGCCGGACATCTGCATTCGAGCCCTAGAGGAGCGCCGGCAGGTCGAGGCGCGATGGCGGGCGGTTGCGCCGGACTGGCGCGAGTCGGGGCTGGTGTTCACGTCGCGGTTGGGCACGCCGGTTGATCCGCGAAACTTCCATCGGGCCTTCCTTGACCGGGCAAAGCGGGCCGGCGTGCCGGTAACGCCGGTTCATTTGACCCGGAAGGCGTGCGCGTCACTGCTGGTCGCTCTCGATGTGCACCCCCGGGTGGCAATGCAGATCCTGCGCCATAGCAAGATCGCGGTCACGATGGAGGTGTACGCGGAGGTCGTGAGTTCCTCGACCAAGGACGCGTTGCGCCGCCTCGGTGAGCAGCTTGACTCTGGGATTCAGGCGTGACCGTTGCTGTACTTTGCTGCTGTACGTGCCGGTTGGGCCCGTACCGGGATCAGCCCAATGTGGGTCTGACTAGGGGTGGAGCCAACGGGACTCGAACCCGTAACCCCCTGCTTGCAAAGCCTCGGACTTTGCCGCGCTAGGCGCCGCTAGCGCTCAAGGGCGCCCGTTGGGGATCGGCAAGCGATCTGGCAGTTCATTTGTCGTTGCTGCAGTTTGCTGCTGCACTTCGGAATGGGGTGCGGCTCGTCAGCACCGCTCGTCCAACCTCTGACGATCTTTCCTCGACGGACTCCGCGTCGACCCACTGACCTCTGGTTCTGAGTTGATCGACAGTCCTCTCAAGACTGTCCATGGACCTCCTGACCAACACCGGGTACAGCTGGGGCACAGCCGTCCCGGCGGGTGGTAGGTCAGGCGGCGGCGGTGGCCAGTTGGGGCGCCGCTGCGGTCTTGGTGCCTTGCGCTGCGAGTGTGATGCCGCCGGCGAGTACCCATAGGGTTCCGAGGAGGAATCCCCATGCCGATTCCGTCCCGAGCATGGTTCCGTTCACCACGGCGGTCAGTCCCACGATGAGGCCGATCCAGGTGAGCCATCGCGGCAGTGTCCGCGCGACCAGTCCGACCGCGGCGGAGGCGATGATGGCCACGCCGAACGGCAGCATTCCCAGCGTGAACAGGGCACCACCGACTTGGTGCAGGGGTTCGTGTGCGGGTGAGGCCTTCGACAGGTGGTTGGCGGTGTATTCGATACCGACGTTGATCAGGTGAACCGAGACCAGGACGGCGCCGGCGGCCGAGATGGCCGGCGACAGCCACGCCGTACGGGGGCCGGTGCCGCGGGTCAGGGTGGCGGTCCCTGCGAAGAATCCGAGCAGCAGCACCCAACCGAGCAGCCAGAGGGTGTGGGTGATGCTGTCGGGTGCGGGCAGGGCTGGGGTCGCGAGCAGCAGAACCCCGGACGCGATTCCGCAGGATCCGGCGAGCCGGACGGTGCGGGGGGCGTCGGTGTGTGAGATGGACAAGGTGGACCTCCTGTGGTGAGCCGTATGGACTCTTTCCAGGCTGCGCCGGACCAGGCGCCGCTGGCGTCGGGCCAGCGGCGGATTCGGCATACATCGGAAGGATGATTCCCGTGGCGGGTAGCGGAACTAGCATCAAATGGTGGGCATCGCCTGGGAGCGTGACCGCGTGGCGCGGGTCGTGGAGACGGCGGCGGTGCTGGCCCTGTGTGCGCTCGCCATCGGTGGCAACGTGGCCGGTGTCGAGGGTTTGTGGCGAACCGTGCTCGCCGTCGCCCTCGGTGCCGCGATGACGCTTCCGTTGTTGGCGCGTCGCCGCGCACCGTTGGCCGTCCTGACTGCGGTGGTGGGGGCCGCCTGGCTTCAGTTCGCTCTGCTCGGGCCGTCGGTCGGCGCGCTCGGTTCTTGGATGGCGTACCTGGTGGCCACGTTCTCCGTCGGTGCCCATCACGCGACCCGGTGGGCGGTGGTGGGGCTGGGGGTGTCAATCGTCCCGGCGGCAGTGTTCGCGGTCGTGCAGTTCCAGGCCGGCGGTGCCGCCTCGGAGCTTGTCCAGCCGGTGATGGTGTTAATCGCCGCCTGGGTGGCCGGTCGGATCTCGGCGCGACGGCATCACCGGGCCGAGCTGGTCGAGCACCGTGCCGCGCAGGTGGAGTCCGGCGCCGCCGATATTGCCCGGGAGGCGGCCGAGCGGGAGCGCACCCGGATTGCTCGCGAGCTCCATGATGTGGTCACGCACAGCATGTCGGTGATGGTGGTACAGGCGCAGGCCGCCCAGACTCTGGCCGCCTCCGACACCGACCGGGCCCGTGAGGCGATGCAGGCGGTGGAGGACGCCGGGCGGACGGCGCTGGTCGAGATGCGGCGCCTGCTCGGGGTGATCCGGGCCGATGGGCCGGTGGGTGCCCCGGGGGACCGGGCTCCGCAGCCGCGGCTGGAGGATCTGCCCGGCCTGGTGCAACGCGTGCGGGAGGCCGGCTTGCCGGTGTCGTACGGGATTGAGGGCGATCCCGACGGAGTGCCCGCGGGTGTGGCCGTGTGCGCCTACCGGATCGTGCAGGAGGCGCTGTCGAACGTTGTCCGGCACTGCGGGGCCGTTGCTGCGCGGGTCGAGCTGCGGGTCAGCGACTCCGCGCTGGATGTGGCCGTCGAGAATGTCCCGCCCCGCCGTCCGCTGCCGCCGCCGCCGGATGGCGGGGGGAGGGGGCTGGCGGGGATGCGTGAACGCGTCGCCGTCTTCGACGGCAGGTTGGAGACCGGGCCCTTGTCAGACGGCGGGTTCGCCGTGCATGCGGTGCTGCCGTTGGGGCAGCGGTGACGATCCGGGTTCTGCTGGCCGATGACCAGCAGCTCGTCCGGGCCGGCTTCCGGGTCTTGTTGGGCGCCGAGCCGGACCTGGAGGTGGTCGGCGAGGCGGGGGACGGCGTGCAGGCGGTCGCCGAGGCGCGGCGGCTGCGGCCCGACGTCGTCTTGATGGATATCCGGATGCCGCGACTGGACGGCATCGAGGCGACCCGCTCGATCACTGCCGTCCTGCCCGGCACGCGGGTCATCATCTTGACCACCTACGACTTGGACGAGTACGTGTTCGACGCGCTGCGGGCCGGTGCCTGCGGGTTCCTGCTCAAGGACGTGCGGGCCGCCGAACTGGCCAACGCCGTCCGCACCGTCATCGACGGCGGCGCGCTGCTGGCGCCGACGGTCACCCTGCGGATGATCAGCCAGTTCGCGCGCAGCCCCGGCCCCGCGCAACGGGACCGGGTCCTGGCCGCGCTGACCCCCCGCGAGGGTGAGGTCCTCGAACTCATCGCCCACGGCCTGTCGAACACCGAGATCGCCGCCCGACTGGTGATCAGTGAGGCGACCGCGAAGACCCATGTCGCACGCATCCTGTTGAAACTGGGGCTCCGCGACCGGGTCCAAGCAGCCGTGCTCGCCTATGAACAGGGCGTCGTCCAGGCCGGGCAGAACGACCAGCAGACGCCGCAGCGGCCGTCGGCACAGCCGGGACCACGCCGAACGGGAGCAAGGTGAGCGACCCGCCGCCCGGCCGGGCGAGATCAACCGGGCCCCTTTCAGGCGGTGGGGCACATCCGGACCACAACGAACTCACTGTGCAGCGGGTGTGTTGCTGTGCTCCGTCCTGTGGGGCTTCCGTGGGTCGTAGCCCGTGGTCAGGCCCGAGCTGAGTCCACTGGCGATGAGCTGGCACGGCTGCGTCGTGGTGTGCGGGAACATTCCGAGGACACGGCAGTATCAGCTCGGGAAGGCACCTGCAGACGTGAACCGATCCTGCATTCCTCGTCTTGACGCCGGTCGGCGGCCGGGCAGAGCATGAACGGTAGGCCGCCCAGTTGGCGTGGGATTCGGGAAGTAGGCGAGCCCTGGGGGATCGTGGAACGAGTTGAGGTGGCCACGGTCGGGGCTTGGTGCGCCATCTCCACGGTCCCGGTCCTGATTGGGGGTGGCGCGCTGCTGTTCTCGAGCGGCGCGGGAGACCTCATTCCGCAGACCGGGCCGGCCGGCCAGGAGTGGCTGCTGGCTGTTGCGTCGGCGCCCGCCGCGTTTGCCGCCGGCGGCTGGTTGCTGATCCTGATGGGCTATCTGGTCCTAGTCGCCTTTGTCGGCCTCTACTTCACCCTCCGCGAGGCGGGATCGATCATGGTTTTGGCACCGGTTCTGGCGGTGGCCGCAATGGTGCTCGTGACCATCTCCCATCTGATTCCGATCGGCATGGCCTACGAGCTCGCCCCAGCTTTCGCTGCTGCTCCGGCGACGGATCGGCAGGCGCTTGGCGTGGTAGCGAACGTGCTGGCAGCCACCAGTCTGGTCATCAATGCTGCCGGGAATGCGTTGGGCTGGGGGGTGGTCGTGCCCTTATATGCGTGGGCGATCCTCAAGACGCGAGCCCTACCGCGATGGATCGGTTGGCTAGGTCTCGTCGTCGCGGCCCTCGCGGGCTGGCTGGGTCTGTTCGCGCCCGCCTCGAGCGTGGTCAACTCGATCTCGTCGTTCGGTTTTCCGGTGTTCTTCCTCTTTCTGCTCTGCAGCGGGATTGCGACACTGCGCCGACAGGCGGCGCACCCGCGGCACCGGGCTGAAGGGCCGCGCTGACCCCAAGGATCCGCAGTGGCCTTGCCGTCAATCGGTGTGAGAACTCCGGGCCGCGATCAGCAACTCGGTCTCATCAGCGGAGATGACGCGCGCCGGAGGATTCGAAGCTGTCGGCGGAATGTGGCTCTTCCCTTGCCGGAGGGCTGCTGCCGCCCTGGGGCCGGTCCCAAGCGAGCTAGCCTTGTGATCTTCGGCTGTCGGCGAGGCATTGTCGGTTCGTCGTTAGCCGCCGCGCAGCGGTGACAAAGGGATGGTTACTCCTCCGCTTGTGGCCTAGGGTGCAGAGCAGGGTCAGGTGAACCCCTGGGGATCGGGTGATGGCTGAAGCGGCAGGGCCATGAGGCGCCTGTTAAGAGTGAGCGGGCTGGCCTTGATCGCCGCTGGTGTGTTGATGGCGGTGGCGACGCTGCTGCACCCGAGCCGGGAAACGGCCACCACAATCATCGCGAGCGAGGCCCGGCTGGTTGCTGCGCATGTCGCGTACACGCTCTCGTGGCTGCTGGTCCTTCTCGGCCTGCCCGGACTCTACGTGGCTCAAGGGGGCCGGATGGGTCGGCTGGGACTGCCGGGCTTCCTCACTGCTTTCACCGGCACCTACCTGATTGCGGTCACCGGGAACTTTGGATTCCTCGCCCCGGTGCTTGCCAAGAAGTCGCCGGCCGTTCTTGACGCCATCACCCAGTACCCGCCGGTGGTTGGAATCAACGGGCTGGCCGCAATCAGCTTCATGGTCGGCTACCTGCTTTTCGGCCTGGCCATGATCAGGACGGCGTCGCTGCCCCGCCTCGCCGGAATCCTTGTCGCCGTGGGCGCTCCGGCCCATCTGATCGGCTTCGGCCTCGCCCAGCTCGTCTCACCGACCCTGTGGTGGATCGCGGTCGCCGGGAGCGTCAGCCTGGGCGCTGGCCTGGCCTGGCCCGGCTATCGACTGTGGCACCCACGACCGCTGCGGGCCAGTTCCCTGTCGATGTGAGGACACGCCCATAAGCACCAGCTTGTCGGACGATATCTGGCCGCCGGATACCGGGCAACGGCGCAATCAGAGCGAGCGTAATCGGCGGTGCCCTCGAAATGGTGACCACCGCCAACAGGGACTTTGCCGGGGTCGCCCTGCAGGGCACCGCCGAATCCCCGGCCGGGTCAAGTCGTGCGATACCGCGTCTTCCGGCGCTTGCCAGGCTTGCGCCGCGACTTCTCGTCCTCAATCTGGCGGACCAGGTCTCTACGCACCTCCGCGAGGGCATGATCAAGGTCGCGTTTATGAGAGGTGGCCACGAGGTGAGCCCGTCCCGCTAGCCAGGCTTGAAGGGTGACCTTCTGGTCCGACCCCTCCGTGTCTTGTATTGACACCTCGAGGTCGACCTGGTCGTGCTCCCATCCAGACAGGTGCGGCGCGAGTGCCGACAGGGCCCCGAGTATGCGTGGCCGGTCGGCTGCTGTGAAGCCGGCGCCGAGGCGTAGACGCTCCTCCAGGGTCCCTGTTGGGTTGTTCTCGCTTCCACTCATCAACTGCGCCTCTCTCGTGGGTTCAGCGTATGACGTCGGCCTGACCGACGGCGCCTGTCGGCGGTGAGCGCTGTGCCAGGGTTGCGCACGCCCCTGACCGCGCCCGTCCGTGCAGGGTCTTCGTGGGGCTCTCGGCGTGCTGCTTCTGTTGGTGGTGGCCGCGGTGCAGGACCCCCACAAGGACGTCCTCCCCTTCGGCGACCTCCTCCCGGCCGAGTTGAGCCGCGGCTCATCGAGGCAGACCAGGTCGACTGGTCTACGGCAACGACGCCCGAAACCGCGCGCATTGCGATCACGTCCCCACAGCAAAACCAGGCGGCACGTGCTGCTCGACGGGCACGCGAACCTTGGCCGCGGTCAGCTCGGCCGTCTCGCTCAACCTTCCGCTAGGCGAACATTCGACCCGGGCCGCCATGTCGATAGACGTTGCCCGTCGGCGAGGTGTTTGCCTCGACGGTGGCCTGAATGCCGCCGCGCTCGCCAGCACGCCAGCCCGCGACGGGCGGGCGTGTAGCCCTCGACGAGTCAGAGCGCGCGTTGCGGCGGGCCAGTGCCGCAGCGTCACCGTTTACTGTCGTCGCTGTGGAAGGCCGTAGGCCCACTTCCAGGCGGCCTCGATCGGTCCTTGCGGGAACCGGCGCAGCCATAGATGCGCTAGTGCGGTCACCAGCGTGCAAACCGCGGCGTACAGCACGAGGGTCCACCAGGTGCGCATGTCACCCATCCGGGCGGCCAGGCCAAACCCCCAGCCGTAGCACAGCACGCTGCAGATGATGTTCTGCAGCACGTAGCACGACAGCGCTGTGCGGCCCACCTCGGCGAGCCGGCGCACGTACGGCACCCGGAGAGCGTCGCAGCTCGACCAGGCACGCCGCGGCGCCGAGCAGCCCGACAGCCACCAGCGGAGCGGTGGCGTAGCGGGCGAAGACCAGCCCGGCGGTACCTCCAAGGCTGCCGATCGCCAGGTCGATAGGAAGCGCGAGCCCCAGGCCGATGGCCATCATCCGGCGTCGCAGCACCCGCCCGCGCTGCTCAAACAGCCCGGCCCGCATCAGTTGGATGCCGACCAGGAACATTGCGATGGACAGGGGCAGGATGAAGACGGCCTCCGCTCGGTACAACGGGAACCACTCCAGCCGCTGCCCCACCTGCTCCAGCCAACTGCCGTCGGTGTAGAGGGTCACGGCGTCGGCCGTGGAACGGTCACCGTCGGTTCCCCAGAGCAGCAAGGCAACGGTGACGGCGGACAGCAACAGCATGTGCAGGCCCGCCGCGGTCCACTGCCAAATCCGCTGGCTCCGCGGTGACGTCGCCAGCACCGCGGCCACCACCACGCCCGTCACGGCGTAGCCCATCAGGATGTCGAACTCCACCACCAGCAGGTAGTGCAGCAATCCGTCCAGGAACAGCAGACTCGCCCGCCAGGGATAGCGGCCGGGCCACGGCCGGCCGCGGCGTTGTGCCGACCGGCGCTGCAGCTCCAGGCCAACCCCGAACATGAGCGTGAGCATCCCGAGGAACTTGCCGTTGGCCAGCTGCCGGGCGATGGCCTGCACGGCCTGCTCCAGACCGCCGGTCAGGCTCGGCAGCGGCCGTTGGAGATACCCGATGATCCCGCCCGGATCTGTGAAGATCCAGATGTTGGTGGCCAGCGTGCCGAGGATCGCGATCCCGCGGGCGATATCCAGGACACTGATCCGTTCTTGGGGGACGTCGGAGGGCTCTCGACGTGTCGGCGCGGCGACATCGGTCAGATGGGTCATGGCCGCTCCTCCAGCCGGGATGCCCGCCGCCGGGTCAGCCAGACCGCGGCGAGCGCGGCGACGGTGAACACGCCGAGCTTGGTCAGGCCGGCAGCATCGGCGTTGTCCGATCCGGTGCCGAGCGTCTCGGACCACGTGTTGGCGAAGGCGTGCAGCAAGATCGCGAGCAGGATGCTGCCGCCGGACACGTTGTAGAGGTAGCCGAAGACGATCCGGGCCGCGATCAGGATCAGCAGGAACATCACGAAGGAGGAAGCGTTCTGGGTGGTACCGGGAAGCAGGAAGAAGGGCAGGTGCCACACGGCGACGATGACCCCGACTGCAGCACCGGCCCCGGCGAACCCGAACCGGGCTTGCAGGGCGGGAAACGCGAACCCGGTCCAGCCGAACTCCTCTAGCAACCCGGCGAGCAGGCCAGAGATGATCGCCGGCACCAGGGGATAGATCACCGTCGGTCCGCCCGCGGCAGCAGCCATCGCCCAGGAGCCACCGAAGGCGAGAGCAGGAATCGCCACCAGCACCAGATACCACCGGGCGGGAACCCGCCACCGGATGCCGCCACGCCCCAGCCGACGGACCCCGTCGCGACCGTCATGGGCGGCGGTGAGCAGGAAGGCTGTGATGCTGGGTGCGCCGATGCCGACCAGCAGCAGGAAGAAGCCAGCGGTGGACTCCTTGGCGACCACATCCATGATCATCGGCAGGAACGCCAGCCAGGTCGTGGTCAACGTGACCACGAGAAACACCGCCAGCCGGCTCAGGTTCGGGGCAGGGATCCGAGCCGGATCGCTGGCCGCCTCCAACCCGCGTTCGTTCGGTACGGCGGCCCGGCCGCTGGTGGACAGATCTGCACGCATCTTTCCTTGTCTCCCCTTGTTCGTGTGCCTTTGCGTCACGTCGAACAGTAGGAATCGCGGGGGGATCGGCGCGTCCTCCGCTGGACCGGATCTCCTCCACCGCCCGTCCCTTTCGACCGCGGTGGCCGGTACCCCTGGATGACGAATGCTCAGACCGTGGGAGGATGCCGGTCGCCGTTGCGGACGATCCATATCCGATCGCCGGGCGCCTATCGTGACGGTGTGTCACCAGCACGGGTGGTGTCGGAACGCGGGTTTGACGTTCTCATCGTTGCCGTTGCCGTGGTGTCCGAAATCGAGCTGTTGCTCGGCGAGGTCCCCGGACCGAGGTGGCTGCTCATTCCAGGGGTCCTGCTCTACACGCTCCCGCTGCTGCTGCGCCGCCGCTTCCCCTTCATCGCCCCGGCCTTCGTGTTCGGCGTGCACATCGCGATCACGTTCGCCGACCCGCAGGCTGTCGGCAGCCTGGCCACCGGGCCGATCGCGGTGTTGCTCACCTTCTGGGCCGTTGGCGAGCGGAACGATGGACAGCTGGCTGTCGCCGGTCTGGGACTCGGGTTGGGCACGATCGCAATCGTTGCCGTCGTCGATGTGCGAGTTGGCGTCGATCAGGCGATCAACGGTGCACTGCTCGGAGGCCTGGCCTGGCTGTTCGCCTTGCTGCTGGCGCGCCGTGGCCGCCGCGCCGCAGCCGCCGAAGCGCGCGCCGTCCAGCTTGAGCGGGACCACGAGCAGCGCTACCAGGCCGCAGCCGCCACCGAGCGCGGCCGAATCGCCCGGGAGTTGCACGACGTGATCGCACACAGTGTCGGCGTCATGACCGTGCAGGCGGGAGCCGCCCGGATGCAGCTACCTGACCACCCGGATCGGGCGGTGCCGCCGCTGCTGGCCGTGGAGGAGACCGGCCGGCAGGCGCTGACCGAGCTGCGCCGCCTGCTAGGCATTCTGCGCGACGACGAGCCGCCAGCGCTGGCGCCGCAGCCGGGACTGAACGATCTTCCTACCCTGGCCGAGGCCATGCAGCACGCCGGCGTCGAAGTCGACCTCAAGGTGGAGGGTCGGCCGCGGCCGCTGCCCGCCAGCCTCGACCTGACCGCCTACCGCATCGTCCAGGAGGCGCTCACCAACACCCTCAAACACGCCGGACCAGCGCGGGCGAGCGTTGTCGTCCACTACGAGCCCGACGCTCTCCGACTTGACATCATCGATGATGGCCAGGCCCCACCCACGACCGCCGACGGCTCCGGTCACGGGCTGCCCGGG
Organism: uncultured Actinomycetota bacterium; assembly: GCA_963808435.1. Classification (GTDB taxonomy): domain Bacteria; phylum Actinomycetota; class Actinomycetes; order Propionibacteriales; family Propionibacteriaceae; genus Microlunatus. Next base: position 94,164 of record CAWEFW010000011.1, read on the forward strand.
ATGCGGGAACGAGTCAACCTGTTCGGCGGCCAGCTGAACGCCGGCCCGGGCCGGGACGGCGGCTACTCGGTCAGTGCCCGGTTCCCGCTCGAGCCAGCACCACCATGATCCGGGTCGTCGTCGCCGACGACCAGGCACTGGTCCGCGGCGGGTTCCGGCTGATCCTCCAGACGCAGCCGGACATCGAGGTCGTCGGGGAGGCCGCCGACGGCCGCGAAGCGATCGCGCAGGCACGGGAGCAACGGCCTGACGTCGTCTTGATGGACATCCGGATGCCCGGAATGGACGGGCTCGAGGCGACCCGTCGGCTGATGACCACCCAGAATCCGCCACGGGTGCTCATGCTCACCACGTTCGACCTCGACGAGTACGTCTACGACGCGCTGCGCGCCGGCGCCAGCGGATTCCTGCTCAAGGACGTCCGACCCGAACAGCTCGCCGACGCGGTTCGCACGGTCGCCACCGGCGACACCCTGCTCGCACCGGCAATCACCCGGCGCCTGGTCGAGCAGTACCTGCGTCGCCCGCCGCCCGGCTCGCGGACACCGCCCGGTCTCGGCGAACTGACCGACCGCGAACTCGACGTGCTCCGCCTCGTCGCCCGGGGCAGATCCAACCAGCAGATCGCCAGCACGCTGTTCCTCGGTGAATCGACCGTAAAGACGCACCTCACCCACCTGTTCGCCAAACTCGGCCTCCGCGACCGAGCCCAAGCCGTCGTCCTCGCCTACGAATCCGGCCTGATCCAGCCTGGTGACGACTGAGGCAACGCTTCTGCGCGAACCTGGCAACGTCCCCAGAAGTAGCCAAATGCACCTCCCGCCACGGCCAGTACGGCGGTGCGCCGTCCGTCGAAGCGGTCCGCCCCCACGCGGTCAAACTCCCTGGTCCCGAGCCTGACCAGTGAGCTCCTCGACCAGCCGGGTCTTGCCGATCCCCGGCTCGCCCACGCAGACAACCAGGTTCGCGCGACCTCGCTGTGACTCGTCCAGACAGCCGAGCAGCACGCCCAGCTCACGGTCCCGACCGACCAACGCAGTGCGCACCCGTGCCTCCTTCGGCAGCCCGCTTCGAAGTGACGGACCTGGAATTGGCAATCATCATCGACCAGTACTCGAAACCGTACGCCGACTGCCCAGCGTGGATAGCGCCTTGAACCCTGATGCTGGGGAGAAGCGAGACGGTGCTGCTGCAGTTTGCTGCTGCAACTGATTCAGACCGGGTCTCTCGCAGAGGACTAAAAAGCCATCTGACAAGGGAGAATAGTGGAGCCAACGGGACTCGAACCCGTAACCGTCTGCTTGCAAAGCCTCGGACATACCCTCGCTGGGCGCCGTTGGCATCTGCGAGCGCACGCTGAGCGTCGGTGAGTGACACGCCGGCTCACATGTTTGTTGCTGCAGTCTGCTGCTGCAGTTCGATCCATAAACCTGGGGTTGGCGGGTCGGTCGGTGCCGGTAACGGGAGCCGCGGCTTGCGCACTGCGGTCCACGAAGTGCGCCGATTGCTCCGATTGCGCCAACTCCGAGGAGCGTCGACGGCGCGTCCGTCTAATCCAGTCCGACCGCCGCAGCGGCCAGGCAGAACTCCATCAGGCCAGCGCCGACGTCGAGCAGGTTCTGGTGGAACTCGGTGATGGTCGGGTAGAAGTTTGTCGGGTAGCCGAACTCCATGGTGTAGCCGTAGGTCTTGTTGAGCTCCGGCTTGGCCTGGAACCGGCTGAACGCGTAGTCGTCGCTGGCGCCCGAGGTCGGGAAGAGACCGACGGCCTGAACCGGCAGGAACGATCGCCCGCCGACCGTCCGCATCGCGGCCGCGACCCGGCGGGCGACTCCTCGGGCGGCCGCACCGTCCTCCTCGGTGATCCACTCTCGGTAGTCGTCGATATTGACGACTCCGCGTCGACCGTCCCAGCGGGGGTCGAGGAAGGACATGCCCGGGTCGTGGCTCTGGTTGTCGTCGTCGCCCCAGTTGTAGAGGATCTGGCCGGCCGCGGAGTGGATGTCCATGTACCAGCGCAGCCTCGGGAACTGGTCGAGGATCCAGGCCACGTTGCGCGTCTCCGGCTCGGAGAACGGGCCGGTGCCGTGGAAGGTTTCCAGGCGTGGATTGTCCGATGCCAGGGTGCTGGAGCCGGTCACGGCCGGGTCGAACTTGGTGCGGAAGTCCCAGAGGAAGTCGTAGTTTCGGTTGATATCGACGCCCACCGACTGGGGCGTGCCGTCGCTGCTGGCGGGGTTGCGGTTCTTCCGCCAGAGGCTGTCGGTGGCCTGGTCGTGGCGTAGGCCGTCGGGGTTGACCAGGGGGAAGAAGACGATTCCGGTGTTCAGTGCGGTGATCACGTCCGCGTTGCTGTATGACCGGGAGCCGTAGGTCAGCCCGGTGCCGGCGCGTTGGGCGTGCAGCAGGTCGGCGATGAAGTAGATCAGGCCGTCCGGGCCGCCCCGCTCGCGAGGGTGGACGCCCGCGGTGACGTAGACGTGGTACAGCCCCGGGTCGATCCCGGGACCGACCTGGCCGCCCGTCGATGGCGTACCCTCGGCGGTCCCGTTGGGCAGGGCGATGGTGGGCAGGCCGAACTCGTTGACCAGGCCGTCGATCGCCGAGCCGATCTCGTCGACGTTCATGATCGGCCCGATCTCCCGGGTGCTGCCCTCCTCCCGGGAGCCCGCTCCCTGCGGCGGCCGCGCGCCATCCTCGAACCGGTCGCCCTGGCCGATCGTCGCGGCCGCGGTGGTCTGGTCCATCAGCCGGTCGGCCTGGACCTCGACCCGGACGCCTTCGTCGGTCAGCTCCTGCAGCTCGCGAGGAGACAGCAACGCGGGCGTGTAGAGCCGCTCGTCCTCGTCGCGGTGGGCCGACGGGCGGCAGCCGAAGTCCAGCGAATGCTCGGCCACCAGAGCGAAGAGCGCGTCCGGGCTGTCCGCGTACAGCCGGGCCGAGATCACGCGTACGTCGTCGGTGTCCTGGGTCGGTGTGCTCATCTGGTCCCTCCAGCGGTGGTCGGCCTAAGTGTGAGGGCTAGTGCGCCCACTGAGCAACCGCCGGACCGAGTCGAAACGCTGTCAGGTACAGCTTGCCCTCATCGGTGTCGATCTCGATGCCGTCGCCGAACCACGTGTGGTTGAGCGCCTCAGCGGTGAAGTCGCGTCCGACCAGGTCCGGAGCCGCCACCGACCCCGACCCGGCCGGGTGGTCTGCCTCCGCCGCCGGGACGGCCGAGCCCGTAACCCGAGCTCGGCCATGATCGCTGCGACGTGCTCACACTCACCGACCAGCCTTCTTCGCGCAGATCCGCGGCGGTCCGCGGCGAGCCGTACCGGCCCTTGTGGGCGGCGAACAGCCGACCGATCTCGATCCGCAGCTGCTCCCGACGGGCATCCCGCACCGACGGGTCACCATGTAGCCACTCGTAGAACCAGGCCTGACTCACCCCCAGCGCCCGACAGCAGGTGGCGTGCGCGTGCCTGAAGAACTTCCGTCGCGTCTCCATCGCCGCCTCCTCATAGGCGATACCTCCACGCTGCGAGGGCAAGCCCACATCCGGGCTCACGCCAGGTTGCTCATCGGCCACCGGTGGCCTCATTGCCGCGGGGCCGCGGCCAGTCCTGTAAGCGGCGAGCGAGAGCGTCTAGCTGAGCCTCGATCCGCACGAGTCGCACCTCTAGCCGCTGCTCCAAGCTTTCTGCTTCCGCTTCCAGCGCCGCTTCCTCCTCGAGAGCTACCCTGCGGGCGACAGCAAGGGCGACTACCGCGGCAACGGCACCGATGATTGCCACTCCCACCACCATGACAGCGGCGGCGATCAGACGGCCGGTCGTTGTTACGGGAATGTGGTCGCCGTAGCCGACCGTCGTCATGGTCGTGAGCGACCACCACACGGCGTCGCCCCACGAGCTGACAGTAGCGTCGGGGCGCTGACCCTCTACCAGCCACAGGGCGCTGCCACCGGCTACAACGACCAAACCGGAAACGCCTGTCACGACGGCGATGAGTCGAAGCACAATCCTTCGGGTCACTTGCTGCTGCTGCGGCATACGCCGCATCCTCCCTTGCGTGGGTGTCTCAGCTGTATAGAGGCGGGCAACCTTTCGGGGCTGAAGGTGAGCGAGCACCGTCCATAGCTGGTAGGGCCCGGCGAGGACGGTGCCACACTGACGGATCGAACCATCGGTCATGCCGCCTCCGACCACCGGCCAGGATGGCTTCGCGAAGTGACGGACCTGAAATTGGCAGATCATCATCGACCAGTACTCGAACGGTACGCCGACTGCCCAGCGTGGATAGCGCCTTGAACCCTGATGCTGGGGAGAAGCGAGACGGTGCTGCTGCAGTTTGCTGCTGCAACTGGTCCAGACCGGGTCTCTCACGGGGGCTTAAAAGGCCTCTGACAAGGGAGAATAGTGGAGCCAAGGGGACTCGAACCCCTAACCCCCTGCTTGCAAAGCAGGTGCGCTACCAATTGCGCCATGGCCCCGTTGGGTGGACGACGTAGACGGTACGCCCTCAGCCGCATTCGCCCCAACTGCACAGCACCAACCTGAGGCGCCCCTGCCGCTGCTTACCAACCCCGCGCCTCGCGAAAGGCAGGGTTACCAATGATCTTCTCCGGAACCAGTGTGCAAGGCCCGCGCACGGCGCGCGGCCACCGTTGCGCCGATATCGGTCGTCGGTGATCCCGCCAGCGCGTTGTGTCGGCGGGCCCAGGGGGAGCGTGGCCGCGCCGATGCCGGTGGCAGAACCGGGTTGCCCGACCCACTGACCAGCGGATCCGCACCAGGTATCACGCCCGGCCCATTCCGTCTCACCTTAGTCAAACCCGCTGCGCGCCCCTCGAGAGCCGCGCCGGGGCCACCCCAGAAAGGCGCACATCATGCTCGGATTCCTCCCCCGGATGCCCAAGACCCGCCCCACCCCCAGCCACACAAGGTTCCTCGAGCGCTCGAGCGCAGCGACGGCCGAGAGCACCCTGCCACTCGCCGTCCCCGCCCTGGGCACGGCCGAGACCTTCGCCGCCATCTCGACCCCGGCCAGCGACCTGGTCGCCAACGGCCGGATCGCCAAGTTCCTGATCGACCGGCGGCAGCCGACGGCTCCGGTTCTCCGCTTCGTGAACGGCAACTTCACCGACGGCTCCGGCGAGGTGCCGGACGAGGCCCGGTTCCATTTCTTCTTCGGTCGGGCCGTCTTCAACGTGCCGGAGCCGCTGAGCGTGTTCAACCAGCTGACCTACTTCGTCCAGGACAAGCGCTACGTCGCGGGATCGGTGCACACCTACTTCCTGGATGGCGGGACCGACCCGGTCTACGGCGTTCAGTTCTATCCGCAGGACGTGGCCCGGGAGGAGACGGTGCTGGAGGCGGTCCGGATCGTGGCCGCGGCGATCGCCATCCCCGGGGCGCGGGTCGCGTTCGTGCCGAGCGGCCGTCAGCAGACCGTCGACACGGTGACCGACGAGCTGGACGCCCTTGGTGTCGAGGTGATCCCGCTGGACCGGATCCTCGGCTCGATCGTCTACCTGCCGCTCAACGTCGGCGAGGCCTGGGGGCATCTGCGGATCTTCCCGCCGGACCTTGACGAGCTCCGGCCCACCGACATCCCGATCTTCGACGAGCTGCCGCTGGACCTGTCGGTGGTCGCCGGCACGATGACCAAGGCGGTCCAGGACACCAACTCCCACGTCAACCTGAAGTCCAAAGAGCGAGGTACGCCGAACGCCGTGCTGCGAGACGCCGGCCCCGATCATCCGCGACTCGCCCCGTTCGCGGATCAGCCGGTGCACCTCGTCGTCGGCCGGGACGACTTCTCGATCGAGCCCAGCACCGAGGAGGAGGTGGCTGCGAAGCTGGCCGAGAAGCTGGACAGACCGCTCGTACGCTTGGAGTGGGATGCCGAGTCGGCGCTCTGCTCCTACGCCGAGATGGCCGCCGGCACGGCGCAGCAGGCGCTGGCGTTCTCGACCCGTTACGGCGGCAAGGCCGCCAACCTCGGGTTCCTGACCCACCGCAACGTGCTCGGCACCGTCGATGACCCGGGCAGCCCGAGCGCGGACCGTGGCTACGACCTGGTACCCGCCGGGTTCGGCGTGCCGCTCCAGGCGTACGCGGACTTCGTCGCGCACCCGCCTAATGCCGACATCCGGGCGCTGATCGAGCACCTGGTCGCCGACGTGCAGGGCGGTCAGCTGTCACCGAAGGAGCTGGCGAAGCGTTCGGAGGAGGTGCAGCACGCGTTCATGGCCGGCTCGTTCCCGCCGGGGGCGCTGGAGGCGATCCGGGCCAAGCTCAACGAGGTGCTGCCCGGGGTGGAGAAGATCAAGGTGCGCTCCAGCGCCAACGCCGAGGACATCCCGAACTTCGACGGGGCCGGGCTGCACGACAGCTTCGCCGCCGACACCGACAAGCCCGACCGGCCGATCGGGTCCTGCCTGATCGAGGAGGACGACGAGGGTGGGGAGGTCAAGCGCAAGGTGAAGCCGAAGTCGGTGGGCTGCGCGGTCAAGGGCGTGTACGCCAGCCTGTGGAACAAGCGGGCCATCGAGGAGCGCTTCTTCGCCCGGATCGACCAGAGCGACATCGCCATGGGCCTGGCCGTCGTCCCGGCGTACGACCTGGAGTCGGAGATCGCCGCCAACACAGTAGTGGTCACCCGGGTGCTGAACACCGACGACGTCTTCGGCTACTCGCTGTCGGTGCAGCAGGGCAACAACCTGGTCACCAATCCGGACGCCGGCACCTACTCGGAGGTCACGATCGCTGCGTTCCTGGGTGACGACGAGCCGACCAGCCTGACCGTCACCCGGTTCGCGAAGCCGACCCCGGACGAGCCGGAGCGGACCGAGCCGGTGCTGGCCGGGGAGCGGATGCTGGAGCTGGTCGAGGTCGCCCAGGCGGTGGAGCAGGCCTACTGCCGGGCCAAGCCGGGTTACTACCCGGACTGCCGGATCGTCACCTCGGCCAACGACAAGGAGGCCGCCCTGGACCTGGAGGCCAAGATTCTGGCGAACGGGCACCTGGTCTACAAGCAGGTCCGGGAGTTCGGCGGACGTTGACGGAAGCCGACAAACCCGCTCGCGACCCGTCCGGCATGATGGGACCGACCGACGCCCTTCGGCAGGGTGAGGGCAACGTGAGGAGTGGGCATGATCGACGGCACCCGGGCGTTCAGCGGGTTCTCGGTGGACGACATCTCAGCCGCCAAGGCCTTCTACTCCCAGGTGCTGGGCCTGGCCGTGACCGAGGCGAACGGCATGCTGAACCTCGAGATCGGCGCCGACAAGCACGTGCTGGTTTACCCCAAAAGCAATCACGAGCCGGCGACGTTCACCGTGCTGAACTTCCCCGTCGGCGACATCGAGGCGACCGTCGACGAGCTGCGCGCCGCCGGTGTGCGGTTCGAGATGTACCCGAACGTGGACGACAAGGGCATCTTCCGCGGCGAGGGTCCGCTGATCGCGTGGTTCACCGACCCGGCGGGCAACATCATGTCGGTCCTCGAGGACAGCTGAGCACCGGCGGACTATGTCTACGGCGGCGGATCAGCTGACGCCCGGCGTGGGTGACCTGAGCCTCGATATCCGGCTGGGAACTTCCTAAAGCTGGAATTCGTGCTCTCGCCCTCATCAGCAGCGCCACGTACCCTGTTTGCCATGTGGTCCCAGCGCATGGTGGTCGACTATGCGCTGCAGCGACGCTCCAGCCTGGAGGCGCTGCGGCGTCCTGGGCACCGGCTTGCCCGCCGCGAGGCGTGCGACGCCGACCCGATGCTGCTGCGCGCGGCCAAGCACCACGGCGAAGCCTCCAAGGTCCCCTGCCCGGTCTGCCACTCGAAGTCCGACCTGGTCAACCTCACCTACGTCTTCGGCGACCAGCTCGGCCAGTACTCCGGCCGAATCAAGCAGACCAAAGAGCTGGAGGAGATGGCCCACCAGTTCGGCGAGTTCAAGGTCGTCGTGGTCGAGGTGTGCCAGTCGTGCGGCTGGAACCACATGATTTTGTCCTATCTTCTGGGTGACGGGGTGAAGCGCAAGCCGCCTCGTCGCCAGCAGACGGTTGAGGACATCTATGGGTGATCCCCAATGGGGACCGGTCGAGAAGAACCCCCCAGGCGCTGGCGCGCGCCCGAACAAGCCACCGCGTACGCCGGGGCAGCGCCGGGCCATCTTCGTCCTGAAGGGCCTCGGCATCTCCCTCGCCCTGATCCTGGTCGCCGGCTTCGCCGTCGTCTTCATCGGCTACACCACCACCGATCGTCCCGACCCCAATGCCGACTTCCAGACTGCGACCACCGGAGTCTACTTCAACGACGGCACGACCCGGCTGGGCCGGTTCGAGGTGCAGAACCGAACCCCGCTCACGTTCGAGCAGATGCCGGACACGATGAAGCAGGCCATCGTGGCCGCGGAAAACCGCACGTTCTGGACCGACCGTGGGATCTCCATCCGCGGCATGATCCGCGCCGGCTGGGCGATCGTCCGCGGCGAGGAACTGCAGGGCGGCTCGACGATCACCCAGCAGTACATCAAGATCCTCTACCTCAACTCCGAGCGCACCCTGACCCGCAAGTTCCGCGAGATCTTCCTGGCGTACAAGCTCAGCAAGGAACTGACCAAGGAGGAGATTCTCGAGAACTACCTCAACACCATCTACTTCGGGCATGGCGCGTACGGGTTGCAGGCCGCCAGCCGCGCCTACTTCAGCACCACCGCCGACGAGCTGACCGTGCCTCAGGCCGCGTTCCTGTCCACCGTGGTCAACAACCCGACCGCGTTCGACCCCGAGGACGAGGACAACCACGAGCGGATCCTGGAGCGCTACCGCTACGTGGTCCAGTCCATGCTCGAGATGGGCTACATCACCGACGCCGAGGCCGCGAAGTACCGGCAGAACCTGCCCAAGTTCCCCGACCGCGCCTCCAGTGACCGCTTCGGTGGTCCCAAGGGCTTTCTGCTCAAGATGGTCGAGCGCGAGCTGACCAAGGCCGGCTTCGAGTCATCCCAGATCTCCGGCGGCGGCCTGAAGGTCATCACGACCTTCGACAAGAAGGCCCAGGACGCGGCCGTCGCGGCCGCCCAGAAGTACACCAGGGAGTCCGCCAAGGCCGCCGACGAGAAAGCGTCCAACCTGCACGCCGCGGTGGCGTCGGTCGACGTCGACAGCGGTGAGGTGCTCGCCCTCTACGGCGGTCCGGACTACGTCAAGAACTCCCGCAACTGGGCCACCACGCCGCGCCCAACCGCCTCGACGTTCAAGACGTACGCGCTGGCGGCCGGCCTGGAGGACGGCTACAGCCTGTACTCGCGGTTCAACGGCAACACCTTCACCCCGCCGGGCGACAGCTCCCCGGTGCGTAACGAGTTCAGCAACCAGTACGGGTCGGCGGTCTCGCTGCTCCGCGGCACCGCGGAGTCCATCAACACGGTCTTCGTCGACCTGGTCACCTCGATGGACAACGGCGCGAAGAAGACCATGAAGATGGCCGAGGCGGCCGGGGCGCCCAAGGGTCCCGGCTGGGACGACAACTCCCGCCTCCCGCTGGGCACCGCCGAGGTCAGCCCGCTGGCCCAGGCCAGCGCCTACGCCACCTTCGCCAACGACGGCGTACGCGTTCCCGAGCACGTGGTCCGCGAGGTCCGCAGCCGGGACGGCAAGGTGCTCTACAAGGCCGCGCCGGTGGAGAATCGCGCGGTCAGCGAGGAGATCGCCGCCGACGTGAACTTCGCCCTGTCCAGCGTGGTCGACGGCGGCACCGGCCGGGCCGCGCAGAGCATCGACCGCCCGGTGGCCGGCAAGACCGGCACCAAGGATCGCGAGGACGACATCGTCTCGGCGTGGTTCGTCGGCTACACCAAGCAGATCTCCACCGCGGTGATGTACGTCGCGGGCAAGGGTGGCAACGACGACCTCGACCCTTACGCGCGTCCCGGCGACTCGACCTTCTTCGGTGGCACCTACCCCGCCCTCACCTGGGCCGACTACATGGCTGTGGCCACCGAGGGTCAACCGGTGGAGGACTTCGGCGGACCGGCGTACGTGAACCGGGACAAGTACTCCGAGCCGACGCTGCGCCCCGAGCCGACCGAGACCCGGGAGCCTTCCGAGGAGCCGAGCGAGGAACCGGAGCCGACGACTCAGACGCCGGAAGCCGAGCCGGAGCCGACGGAGACGGAAGAGCCGAGTCCCGAGCCGACGGCCGCCAAGGGCCCGCCGACCACCCGGCCCTCGCCACGCCCCTCGAACACCCGCCGAGCCAGTACCAACCCCAAGCCGTCGGACACCGCCGACGGCGGCCAAGGTCCAGGCGAGGAGTGATGGCGGCGCCCGCAGAGACCGACAGGCCACAGCGCGTACGCAGCACTGACCCGCCGTCGCTGACCGACGGGTTCGTCGCCACGGTGAGCCAGCGGTTCGGTGGGCCGCTGGGCCGGCACGCCGGCGAGAGCGGCAGCTGGTGGAACCCGGTCCGAGTCGCCCTGCTCACCGGAACCCTGGTCTACCTGGCCGGGTTGGTGTTCCGACTGCCGTGCCGCAACGGGGCCGACCACTTCCGCTACCTGTGCTACTCCGACATCCCGCTGCTCTACCCCGGACGCGGGCTGATGCAGGGCAACACGCCCTACCTCGACTCCGGGGCCTATCCGGTGCTGGAGTACCCGGTGCTGACCGGCTGGTTCCTCGAGCTGGAGCGGATCTTCACCCGGCTGCTCGGCGGCGCCCAGGGCACGAACCTGACGGCCGAACAGCAGGCCGAGTCCACGCTCCGCTTCCTGGACGTCAACGCGGTTCTGCTCGGCGGGCTGTTCCTGCTTGCGGTCTGGGCCCAGGTCCATACCGTTGCGCCGCGGCCGTGGGACGGGATGATGCTGGCCGCCTCGCCCTGCGTGGCTGCCGCGGCGCTGATCAACTGGGACATGCTGCCGGTCGCGCTGACCGCGCTGGGCATGCTGGCCTGGTCCGGGCGGCGGCCCGGGCTGGCCGGGATCTTCTTCGGGCTGGGCATGGCGGCCAAGCTCTATCCGCTGTTCCTCCTCGGGCCGCTGCTCCTGCTCTGCCTGCGCTCGCGGCGGATGGCCGACTACTTCACGCTGCTGTCGACTTTCGTGGTCAGCTGGGGGCTGGTCAACCTGCCCGCGCTGTGGCTGGCGCCCGAAGCGTGGCGCAGCTTCTGGAGCTTCAACGCCGACCGTTCCGGGGACTTCGGGTCCGTTTGGTACGTGTTCTCCTTGGCCGGGAACCCGGTGCCCAACCTGAACCTGGTCAGTGCGGGGCTGTTCGCGCTCGGCTGCCTGGGGATCGCGGCGCTGATCGTCTTTGCGCCACGGCGGCCCCGGTTCGGGGCAGTGGCGTTCCTGGTCATCGTGGCGTTCCTGCTGACCAACAAGGTCTACTCGCCGCAGTACGTCCTCTGGTTGTTGCCGTTCGTGGTGCTGGCCCGGCCGCGCTGGCGCGACTGGTTGGTCTTCACGGCCGGCGAGCTCATCTACTTCGTGGCCATCTGGTGGCATCTGGCCGGCGTGCTGTCGCCCGGCGACAGCTCGGCCGACCGGATCTACTGGCTTTCGGTGATCATCCGGCTCGGCACCCAGCTCTGGGTGACCGCGCTGGTGGTCCGGGACATCCTGCGCCCCGCACACGACCCCGTACGCCGGAGCGGGCTCGACGATCCCACCGGTGGAGTGATCGACGGCGCGCCGGACGTCCAGTGGTGGCCGAGGTTGCGGCGACGGACGCGGCTTGAGGAGGATCCCCGGAAACCTCACCCGGACAATGCAGATGAGCCCGCTGAGGGCTCGGATGACCCGGTGGGAGTGAATCATCCCGGGGATCACCGACCCCAGCGAGCCTTCTGATGCTCACCCGCGACCTGGTCGAGGCGCCGCCGGAGCCTTCGGCGGCTGACCAGGCCCGGGCCCAGCGGTCGGACGGACGCATCGTCATCCAGGCCTGGCTGGCCAGCCGCGGGCTGATCGCGGCGGTCGCTCTGCTGCTCGCCGTTGCCGAGGGACGCTCGGTCGCCGACATGGTCAGCAACTGGGACGTCCGGCACTTCGAGAACCTGGCCACGAACGGCTACCTGGGCGAGCCCGACGGCACGCTGATGGCCTTCTTCCCCGGCCTGTCTGGCCTGCTGGCCCTCGGCCTGTCCGTTGGCATCCCGATCCAGGTCACCGGGGTTGTGCTCTCCCTGGCCGGCTCGGCGGTCGCGGCCGCGGCGCTGCTGCGGCTCGGCGGACCCTGGGCGGCGGTGGCCTGGCTGTTCGCGCCGACCGCGGTGTTCACCGTCGTGCCCTACACCGAGTCACTGTTCTGCGCCGCCGCCTTCTGGGCCTGGGAACGGGCCCGAGCCGACCGCTGGGCCGCCGCGGCGATGCTTGCCGCCGCCGCCTGCACGCTACGGGTCTCCGGCCTCTTCCTGGTCGGCGCGCTGTTCATCATGCTCATCACGACCCGGGGCACCAACTGGCACACCAAGATCAGCCTGGCCAGTTGGCTGGCCGTGCCGCTGGCGGTAATGGCGGCGTTTGCCACTTACCTCCATCAGCTCACCGGTAGCTGGACCGCCTGGTATGCCGCCCAAGCGACCGGCTGGGTCCGCGAGTTCACCTGGCCGTGGGAGTCGTTCAGGAACACCATTCCGGCCATCGTGCCGGGCGCGTACGCCGACCACCCCTGGTGGGCCGCGGTGTTCCGCGGCGAGATGGTGTCGATGTTCGTCGGCGTCGCCGTGGTGGTCTGGTGCCTGGTGGTGAGTGTTCGCAGCCGGCGGCGGGGTGAGCGGCCCCTGTGGGGTGAGGCCAGCTGGGTCGGCGTCCAGGTGCTGGCGTTCTCGATGTCCTACTGGTTCTTCTCGGTCAACCGGGCCCTGCTGCTCTGGTTCCCGCTGTGGATGATGATCGGCCGCTTCGTGGCCTGGCGCCCGGCCGCTTCCCACACCCGGGTCGCCCACCGGGTGTTCCTCGCCGTCGCCTTCACTGCCGAGATCATCGTCATGCTCTGGTGGTGCTGGCTGTACTTCACCGGTCACTGGGCCAGCTGATCCCCTGCGGAACGGGTCGAAAGTAACAGTTTGGTAACAGTGGCGGGTTTTTGTCCCGCTCCGAGCCCGTTCCCCTAGTGTGACCCGGGGTGACCGGCGGGGGCGCGTCACGGGATCTTTACCTCTGCCGGGCCTGCCCATTCGCCCGAAAGAGGAACTCGTGCCCCGATTCCGTACTGCCGCCGTGGCCACCATGGCCACCTCGCTCCTTCTCGCCCCCACCACCGCATACGCCCACCCGGGCGATCAGGACGGCACGACCGGTGAGCGCACCACCAGCCGCACCCGGCTCGCGGCCTACGAGAAGTACTCCGGCCCGTTGCGCGATCTTCAGGTGGACGTGACGTCGGCCCTGGACGGCGCAGCAGCCTCGGCCACCATGGTCAGCCTGGGATCGACCTTGGTCTACCTCAAGGTCCACGACATCAACACCGCCGCCGCAGGCCAGCGGCTCGGCGTCCACCTGCACGAGGGACCCTGTGTTGCCGGTGACGGCGTCGCCGCCCAGGGCCACTACAACGTGGAGAAGCTCGCCGGCCTGTCGCCGTACGAGATCAGTCCCGACACCGAAATCTGGCTCGACTTCGAGGTGAACGCCGAGGGTCAAGGGCGCTCGACCACCACGGTGCCGTTTGTGCCGACGGCGGGGACACGCTCGATCGTCATCCACGCCTTGCCGACCATGGATAGCGGCGCCGGGGTGGGCACCGCGGGCGCGCGGATCGCGTGCCTGCCCTTCACCATCGACTAGCGGCCGACAGGTCGGAAGGGGTCCCATCCCATCCACCTACCATGGCCGGGTGCCGCGGATGTGGATCGACCTCGAAGGCCTGGCCAACCTCCGGGACGTCGGCGGCCTGCCGACGGCCGACGGAGGCAAGATCGAGCCGGGCCGGCTGCTGCGCTCGGACAACCTGCAGACGCTGACCCCGGCCGACGTCGAGGCGCTGCTCGGGCTCGGGCTGACCGATGTCATCGACCTGCGCAGCGACTACGAGCGCGCCTCGGAGGGACCGGGACCCCTGACCCGCACCGACGTACGCCGGCACGAGCTGTCGCTGTTCCGCGAGTGGGAGCCCGGGGTGGGGGAGGACAAGCCCGACGTACGTCCCGAGGTACTTCCCGAGGAGGCGCTGCCCTGGATCGACCTCGAGCCCTCCGCGGACCTCGGCAATGACGTGGCGTCGGTCTACTTCTCCTACCTCGTGGACCGGCCGGACTCGGTGCTCGCCGCCCTGCGCGCCGTCGCGTACGCCCCGGGTGCCGCTCTGGTGCACTGCGCCGCCGGCAAGGACCGGACAGGAACGGTGGTCGCTCTGGCGCTGACGCTGGCCGGGGTCGACCGGGAGGCAGTGGTGGCCGACTACGTCGCCAGCTCCGAGCGGGTGGAGGGGGTGGTGGCCCGGCTGTTGTCCTCGCAAACCTACGCCCACAACCTCCGCGGCCGACCGATCTCGTCCCACCTCAGCCGCCCCGAGGCGATGACCACCTTCCTCGACCATATCGAGCAGAACTACGACGGAGTGGAGGCGCTGCTCGCCCGGATGGGCTGGACGGACGAGGACACCGCCCAGCTCCGGGCCAAGCTGCGCGACTGAGCTCCATCTCGGGTTTGTCCCCGAGGGAGGAAGAGCTTTAGCAGCGAGGGCTGTCAGAGGTCCCAGTCCACCCGGTCCACGGTGGCGGTGGTCAGCCGCAGCTCGACCGGCACCTCGTCCCCGATGGCCGGCGGCGTCTCCTTGCGGGGCAGAAACAGCTGGCTCGACTGCATGTGCGGCGGTTCCAGGAACCAGCGCTTCTTCCCGTTGATCGTGTACGGGCTCAGGGCCAGGCCGGCCGCCTCCAGCGACCCGGTCGCCACCGAGACCGCCCGCTGCCGCATGGTGACCGCGGACGTCGGCGCCTCCATCCCGATGCCGTGGGCGGTGCCGCCGGCCACCACCACGATCCAGCCGTCGGCGGGCACCAGCCGCCCGCGGTATCCGGCGCGCTCGCCCCGGCGTACGGGGTGCACGTCGAGCACCGTGGCCACGGTCTGCCGGTGCGTCTCGTCACCCAGCCAGAGCCGGGTGCCAACCCGCAGGCGCACGGCCACCGGCTCGGCCCCCGCGCCCGCGGCCAGCCGGCTGGCCTCGTCCGGCGGCAGATGCGACAGCCAGAGCGTCCCCGGAATCACCGCGACCGCCGCGCGGGTGAGGGCCTCGGCCTCGGCGTAGCGGCCCTCCACCCGCAGCGGCAGATGGATGCTCCACCCCTCGAAGCGCACCCGCTGCAACAGCGGGGTGACCGCGCCCAGATGGTCGAGCCGGATGCCGTGCCGCCGCATCGAGGTCTGCACCTCGACCAGCACCCGCGGCTCCAGGTCGCTGTCGGAGATCGCGTCCAGGTCGGCCAGCCGGGACACGGTGGTGATCACCTTCGGGTCGGCCAGGCAGGCCTGGGCCGCATCGTCACTGGCATCCCAGGGTTGCATGATCACCACGTCACCGTCGAAGTGCCGCCGGACCCGCGCCACCTCCCGGGCCACGCCGACCGCGATGGTGTCCGCGCCGAGCGTGGCAGCCTCCTGGGCCAGCCGGGTCCGGCCGAAGCCGTAGCCGTTGCCCTTGATCACCGGCACCAGTCCGGGGGTCGCCCGGGACACCACTCCGAGATGCTCCCGCCAGCGCTCCGCGTCCAGCCGGAGTCGCACTTCGCCCATCAGGTCACCGATGCTTCATGTAGAGGTCGAACGCCTTGTACAGCAGAGGGTTGAGCGGCAGGTCCCACTCGCCGAGATACTCCACGGCATCGCCCCCGGTGCCCACCTTGAACTGGATCAGCCCGAGGTGCGGGTCGTCGGACTCCAGCCCCTCGGTGATGCCGCGCAGGTCGTACACCGTCGCCCCCGCCGTCAGCGCGTCGGTGATCATCCGCCACTGGATGGCGTTCGACCCGCGCACCTCGCGCTTGGCCGTCGAGCTCGCCCCGTAGGAGTACCAGGCGTGGGTGCCGACCCGGACCCAGGTGGTCGCCGCGACGAGGTCACCCTCGTGGTGGGCCAGGTAGAGCCGGATCCGGTCCGGGTCCTCGGCCAGCAGGTGCTCGAACATGGTGGTGAAGTACGACAGCGGGCGCGGAGTGAAGTTGTCCCGCTCGGCCGTCTCGACGTACACCTGGTGGAACTGCTCGAGGTCCTCGGGCGTGCCCTGGGTGACGACGACCCCCACCTTGGCCGCCTTCTTGATGTTGCGCCGCCAGAGCTGGTTCATCCCCGCCAGCAGCTCGTCCTCGCTCTTGCCGGCGATCGGCAGCTGGAACACGAACCGCGGCTGCCCGGCGGCGAACCCCTCGTCGCTGTCCGGCGGCTGCCAGCCCAGATCGATCAGGTGGTCGCGGGCCCGCGCCGCGCGGTGGTCGACGTGGTCGGGCATCGCCTCGCTGAGCCGGGGGATCTGCTCGTCGGCGATCGCGGCCTTGATCGTGTCGGCGCCCCAGCGCCGGACCACGACCGGCGCCCCGATGCGTACGCCGAACGCGCCGGACTTGCGGGCGTGGTCGGCCAGGGGCCGGAGCAGGGCGCCGAGGTCGTCGGCGTGCCAGTCGATCGACGGACCCTCGGGCAGGTAGGCCAGGTACTTCTTGATCTTCGGCAGCTGCCGGTAGAGCACCAGCCCGGCCCCGACGATCTTGTCGTCGGGGTCGAACCAGCCGATCGACTCGCTGTGCCACTCGCGCTTGACCTGACCCCACGCCGGGGTCTGCAGAAAGCTGACGCTGGGTTGGCTCTCGATGTACGCCAGGTGCTCGGCCGTGCTGATGGTCCGCACCGTGACTGCCACGGGGAGGAATCTTAGCCCGCGTCCCGGGCCGTTGGTCGCCGCTACGCTGAGCCCGTGACCCGTGGTGCCTTCGAGGTCTCCGAACGCGAGCTCCGGGAGGGGCTGCCCGACTGCCTCGCCGTACCCCGCTGGGTGGACGAAGTAGCCGCTGGCGGACCGTACGCCAGCCTCGACGACCTGCTGGACGCGGGCGGGCTGGCCGCCACTCCGCTGAGCGCTGAGGAGGTCGACCAGGCCCTGGCCGACCACCCGCGGATCGGCGAGCGGCCCACCGGTTCCGGGGCGGGTGCGGGTTTCTCTGCCGCCGAGCAGGAGTCGAGCGCCTCCGACGACGCCGACCTGGCCGCCCAGCTCGCGGAGGGCAACCGGGCCTACGAGGAGAAGTTCGGACGGATCTTCCTGATTCGCGCTGCCGGCCGTAGTCGACCCGAGATCCTGGCCGAGCTGCAGCGTCGGCTGCTGCTGCCGCCCGAGGACGAGGTCAAGGTGGCGGCCAGCGAGCTGCGGGACATCGCCCTACGCCGGATTCGGCAGATGTTCGGTCCCTCGGTCCTGTCCGGGGGGGTTCGGGGGGGCCATCCCCCCGCAGTGATGAAACGGGCAGACCGTTGAGCGACCACCGGAGCCGGGTCACCACCCACGTGCTGGACGCCACATCCGGTCGGCCGGCCACCGGGGTCGAGGTCACTCTGGAGCGTCAGGCCGGGACTCGCTGGCAGGAGGTGACCAACGGCTCGACCGACGCGGACGGCCGGATCGGGGAGTTCGGGCCGGCCGCGCTGCCGCCCGGTGTCTACCGGGTGACCTTCGCGGTCGGGCCCTACTTCGCCGGCCGCGGCCAGCGGGCGTTCTATCCAACGGTCGTGATCCTGTTCACCCTCGACGACCCGGACGCGCACTACCACGTACCGCTGCTGCTCAGCCCGTATGCGTACTCGACCTACCGCGGCAGCTGAAGGATGGTGGCGGCCACGCCGCCTGAGCAAGAGGGAACCCGGGATAGGCAACCGCACAGGGGATGGACTACCCGCGCGGGGAACACGGGAAGCCGGATGCGTTTAATGTCCTATCCCGGGCGTCTACGAACCCTGCCCCGTATACAAATCTACCCGTTTGCACTGCCCCGCACCGGCATTGCCGAGCGGCTCCGGCTACTTGACGACGATCTTGCCGGGGTTGAAGTTGCCGCCGGGATCCATCGCCGAGAACAGCCCGTCGATCATGTGTACGCCGGGCGCGGAGATGTCCTGCTCCAGCCAGGGCGCATGCTCGGTGCCCACTGCGTGGTGGTGCGACAGCGTTCCGTCGGAGTCCACGAACGCCTGCTGCACCGCGGACTTGACCTTGTCGTACTGGGCCAGCGGGTCCACGCCGTCGTGCCGGAAGGCGAAGGTGAAGTACAGGCAGGCGCCGGAGTGGTAGGAGTGCGACAGGTGGCACATGATCCAGCCCTGTACGCCCAGCTCGGCGTACGCCCGGTTGGCCGCGGCCATCACGTTGTCGTAGAGCGGCTTCAGCTTCGACCACGGCGCGGCGGTCTCGGACACGTCGCCGATCGCACCCCGGTCCAGCAGGAAGTCCCGGATGTAGGGCGTATCGAACTTCTTCTGGTCGTAGAGCACGCCCGGCCCTTTGCCCAGCACGATGCCGCCGTGCTTGTTGACGATGTCCTTGACGATCGCCTTCTGCCGGGAGACGTGCGCCTTACCGCCCTCGTAGCCGATGAAGCTGAGGCAGGACTGGTCGAGCTGCCAGCCGCGCCGCTCCAGCACCTTCATCAGGCCCTTGCTGACCAGTGAGGTGATCGATATGCCGCTCGACTTCTTGCGGGTGGCGAAGGAGAACCGGGTCTCTCGGCCGTCGGACACCCGGGTGATGCTCGGAGCGGCGTCACTGGTCGAGATCTCCTGCATCGCGGCCAGCCCGGAGTCCCAGGACGGGAACAGGTAACCGAGGATCAGCCGCTCCTCAGGGATCCGGTGCACCTGCACGGTGACCTCCGTGATGATGCCGAGCCGGCCCTCCGAGCCCAGGATCATCTCGCGGACGCTGGGTCCGGTCGAGGTGCTGGGGAGCGGTCGCAGCACCAGGACCTTGCCCGGCTGCACGACGCGTACGCCGCGGGTGATCTCACTGATGTCGCCGTACTTGTCCGACTGCATGCCCGAGGAGCGGGTCGCGACCCAACCGCCCAGTGTGCTGTGGGTGAAGCTGTCCGGGAAGTGGCCGAGGGTCCAGCCCTGGGCGCCGAGCTGCGCCTCGAGGTCCGGGCCGAGCACGCCGGCCTGGATCCGGGCCAGCCCGGACTCCTCGTCGACCGACAGCACCCGGTTCATCCGGCCCATGTCCACCGAGATCACCGGCCGGGTCTCGTCCGGGGGCGCCTGCAGGCTGCCCGAGATGTTGCTGCCCCCGCCGAAGGGGATCAGCACCGCGTTGGCCGCCACCGCGCGGTCGACGACCAGCTGCACCTCCTCCTCGCTACCGGGGTAGACCACCACGTCCGGCACCCGCGGGATGTCGCCGGACCGGAGCCGTAGCAGGTCGCGCACGCTCTTGCCGTAGGTGTGGATGATCCGGTGGTCGTCGGTGCTGACCAGGTTGTCCGGGCCGACCGCGTCGCGCAGCTCCGCGACCAGCTCGGCCGGGATCATCGGCCGCGGGACCTCCAGCGGGTCCAGCGAGCCGGCGGTGGGCTCGACATTCACGTCCAGGTCGACGGCCTCGATCACGAAGGGCCGGAAGCCCGGTTTGTCCTCATGATGGAAGGCGACGCCCTCGACACCCCAGCCCCACCACTTCATGTGCTTCACGTCGGGCATCTGCCTGCTTCTCCCTCTCGATCGTGCGTACGCCGGTGCCGGGGCTCAGCCGTGCTCGGCGTGGTAGGTCGTCGTGTAGTCCACCAGCCCGCGAACTTCTTTGGACATCCGCTCGGAGAACTGGACCGCCGGCTCCCCGTCCTCGGCCCATATCGGCTCGCCGAAGGCGACGTAGACCGGCTTCCGGCCGCGAGCCGGCCAGCTCTGCCCGTACGGCATCGCCTCGGACGCACCAACGATCGCGGTGGGCACGGCCGGCACGTCCCGGCTGATGCAGAGCGCTGCGGCGCCGGGCTTGAAGTTCCCCATCTCGCCGGTCTTGGAGCGTCCGCCCTCGGGGAACAGCAGCAGCGGAACGCCGGCGTCGAGCAGGTCGGTCGCCACACTGCGTCGCCCGCGCAGCCCGGTTCGGTCGACCGGGAACGCGTTGAAGAACAGCGAGGCCAGGGGCTTGCGCCACCAGACGTCGAAGAAGTAGTCGGCGGCGGCGTTCGCGGCGACGTACCGGGCCAGCTTGCGGGGCAGCGCACCGAAGATCAGTGGAGCGTCCAGATGGCTGGCGTGGTTGGACACCAGGATGAAGGGCCGGGACAGTCCCTGGAGATGCTCCCGACCGAGCACGGTGACGTCGACCAGCCGCCAGACCAGCGGCTTCAGCAGCCCGCGCTGTGCCACGAACCGCGCGCTGGCGTGCACCGGCGAGGTGTAGCGGCTTCGGCTGGACACGTCCTCAGCCTATCGGTTCACCTAACGGACACCCTTTGTCCGTTTCTGCCAAAGATCGCACAGCGCTGGATGTCCGCGCCCCCGGCGCGCGACCAGCGCTTCCGCGGCCGCTACGACGTCGACCGGCGTCCCCACCGGCAGCCAGCGGACCCGGTCGCGGACGTCGGTCGGCGCCTTGGCGAGGGCGTTCTCGAATCCGGACCGGCCGTCGGTGAAGTGTGCCCAACCCTCGTAGTGGACGGGTACCGCCACCCGCGGCAGCCGTCCACCTCGACCAGGACCGTCGGCCCACCGATGTGGGTCAGGATCAACGGGCGTGTTCCGCGGCCCAGTCGAGGACCTCGTCGGCAATCCGCTCCCAGCCCTCCTGGGCGGGCAGCAGGTGGGCGTACCCCTCGTACTCGCGGATCTCCGTCAGGGTGTCGGACTTGTAGTGCTTGTGGTTGGACTGCTGGATCGCCGGCGGCATGATGTGGTCCTCCGAGCCGGAGACGAACAGCAGCGGAGCGCGGTTGTCGTTGGCGTAGTCGACCCAGGTCTCCTGTGGCCCGGGCTGGAAGTTGGCCAGCACGCTGCCCCAAAGGATCCCGCCGTGGGCCGGGATGTGATAGCGCTCGTACGTCGCCCGGGCCTCGTCCTCGGGAAAGGTGTTGGTGAACGCGTACCGCCACTGCTCGAAGGTCAGTCCGACCGCCTTGTGTCGGTTGGCCGGGCTCTTCAGCACCGGGAACGTCGACTTCACCTGCGACAGCGGCACCACGCGCACCCCCTCGGTGGGCGCCGAGTTGAGCGCAACGCCCGCTGCCCCGTGGCCGTGGTCGAGCAGGATCTGGGTGAAGGCGCCACCGGCTGAGTGGCCCATGATGATCGGCTGGCTGTCCAGGCCGGCGATCACCTTCTCGATCTTCTCGATGATCGCGGGGACGGTCACGTCGAGGATGAGCTGCGGGTTCTCCCGCAACGCCTCGACCTCGACCTCGAAGCCCGGGTAGCCGGGCGCGATGACCCGGTAGCCCTTCGCCTCGTAGTGCGTGATCCAGTTCTCCCAGCTGCGTGGGGTCACCCAGAAGCCGTGGACGAGGACGATGGTGTCCGGTTTCGCTGCCATGACAGAACTCTGCCGAGACGGCCGGTGGCCGGCACCTCGCTTGCCGCCATACTTCGTTCAGTACGCGCCAAGGAGGTTCTCGTGGGGCGCCATCGGGTGGCAATCGTCGTGCTCAGAGGAACGTTCGTCCTCGACCTGGCCGTGGCCGTGCAGGCCTTCGGCCGCCGACCATCGATCTTCGCGAAGATCCGGGAGGAGGCCGAGCCACCGTACGAGGTCGTCATCTGTGGCCACCCGTCGACACCCACCTCGCTGGGATTCAGCATCGGCGAGCTGGAGTCGTACGAGATGGTCGCCGGTGCCGACACCGTTCTCGTCCCGGGCACCGAGTACGCCCTCGACCCGCTGCCCGACGAGCTGCATACGGCGTTGGTGACGGCGCACCAAGCGGGCGCCCGCATGGTGTCGCTCTGCGCGGGCGCGTTCGTGCTCGGCCAGGCGGGCGTGCTGGACGGTCATCGGGTGACCACCCACTGGGCGATGGCCAGCGAGTTCCGGGCCGCGTTCCCGCGCGCGCAGCTGGTCGAGCACGCCCTGTACGTCGACGACGGGCGGGTGCTCACCTCCGGCGGCATGCTCGCGGCGACCGACCTGTGCCTGTACCTGCTGGCCGCCGACCAGGGTCAGGCGTACGCCAACGACGTCTCCCGGTTGCTGGTCAGTCCGCCGCACCGGGTGGGCGGGCAGGGCCAGTACGCCAAGGCGTTCCGGCCGTCGGCGACTGGCCCACTGGCGCCGGTACTGGCCTGGCTGGAGGAGAACATCGCCGAGCCGTTCAGCGTGGATGACGTCGCCGCGCGGGCCCACATGAGCTCGCGTACGTTGGTTCGTCGCTTCCGGGCGGAGACCGGCGAGGGTTTGGCCGAGTGGGTGGCCCGGCGCCGCGTGGAGCGCGCCCGGGCCCTGCTCGAGGAAACCGACCGACCGGTGGCCCAGGTGGCCCACGATGCCGGGTTCGGCTCGGTCGAGGCGCTGCGCCGGCACTTCCAGGCCCGGGTCGGAACCAGCCCGCGGGCCTATCGCGACACGTTTCGCGCGCCGCCAGGCGCTGCTGCGGGCTAGCCGGCGGGGACTCAGTGCCGGTTTGAGTTCATCCGCTTTGACAGCGCGCGGACCGCCGCGCGGGGGGCGTGCCGGGCCACGAAGGTCATCACCTTGAACCGGCGGGTGGGGATCGAGATGATCTTCCCCTTCGCCACATCGGCCAGGGCTTCGGACACCAGTTCGTCGACGTTGACCCACATCGGCCTCGGGATGGAGCCGGTACGAATCGATGCCCGCTGGTGGAACTCGGTGCGCACGTAGCCCGGACACAGTGCGGTGACTCTGACCCCGTTCGCCCGGAGCTCGGTGGCCAAGCCTTCGGAGTAGGTAGTCACCCAGGCCTTGATGGCCGAGTAGTTGTCCATAGTGATGAATCCGGACGTGCTGGACACGTTGATGATCGATCCGCCGCCCCGCGCACTCATCGTCCGCCCGGCCGCCGCGCACAAGATCAGCACAGCTCGAATCATCACGTCGATGCCATACTCCTGCGCGGAGGTGTCCGCAACGGCCAGCTGCTTGGGAACTCTAAAGCCTGCGTTGTTCACCAGCAGGTCGATCGGCTGCTCGGTGCTGCCGAGCCGGACGGCGACCTGGAGCACCTCGTCGCGTACGCCAAGGTCGGCTGAGAGGGTCTCGACGGCCACGCCGTACCGGTCCTTGAGCTCGGTGGCGACCTCGGCCAGCCGGTCCGGGTTGCGCGCGACCAGGACGAGGTCGTCTCCCCGAGCGGCGAGCTGCCGGGCGAACTCGGCGCCGATCCCCGAGGTGCCACCGGTGACCAGCGCGGTTGCCATGGCCCCAGGTTAGTGGGGCCCCTCAGGACGCACAGAACGCGATGCCCTCCGGACCCGTGGCATGGCCGCCTGGTGGATGGGGTGGTCCGGATCATCGTCCCGGTCGATGCGTTCGATGCTGGCGCCGGGCGCCACGAGCTCGGTCACCCGGGCCGGTCCGTCGCTCAGCACGGGCCGTGATCGTCGAACTCGGGTCGGCACCGTGGAGCCAGGGCGTCCCACTCTGATGCCATCAGTAGCGCCTGCACGTCGCCCTCGCTGAACGGAAGATCGACCTGGGGCTCTCCGTCCACCATGGTCGTCGACCGGGTGATGTACCCGCCGTGATCGACGTAGTTGTGCTGCGAGAATGACGCGACCAGGCCATCCGGGCGGTAGTAGTGCGTGTGGATGTCGTAGTACACGAGCCTTCCGTCCTTCTTCCAGTCCCGGTACTCGTAGAGCGTCTTGCCGTCGACCCGAATCCGGCGGCAGTGACCCTGCCTGGTGCAGCCGTTGCCCGGGGGTCCCTCGGGGCTGGAGAGGCCGGCTTCTGCCCGTGCCTGCCCACCCGGATCCTTCAACACCACGACCGCGCTGGCCTCCCGCTTAGAGAACTCGGCGGTCTCTGGGTCGTCCGATTGGTCGATCTCGTCTGCCGTGGTGCCCGCGGGAAGGTAGTTCTCGAGCACGGCCACCACGTCGGACGACCTCAGCTCGTTGGGATCGGTCGACGGCCTCGCAGTGTCGGTCGCCGTCGTCGTCGCCGGCGTCGTCGACGCCGTCGCTACCTGTGCCGCCGTCGCGGCCGGGGAGGACGATCGGCCATCCCGGACGGCCAGGATGCCGGCCAGGCCCACCGCCGTCACGAGGGCGATCACCCCGACCAGCGCCGGAAGGGCCCGCCGGCGTACGCGGCGCCGCCGGCCCTGCGCGATGGCCCCGGCGATGAGCGCGTCGACGTGCTCGACCTCGAGGTCGTCCGCCGCACGCAGCCGCTCGGTCAGCTCGGTGGTGTTCATCATGATCCTCGTGGCTCGGACGGCAGGACTTCGAGATCGTTGAGCAGGGCGGGGGACTGGCGCAGCCGCTGAAGGGCCCGATGAGCCGTGGTGCGGACCCAGCCCTGGCTGCGGCTGACCAGGTGGGCGACGTCGGCGACGCTGCGGTCGTCGAGGTAGCGGGCGATGATCACGCAGCGCTCGTGCGGGCTGAGCACCTCGAGCGCCCTGGCCAGGTCCAGGGCCAGATCGGCCGACGGATCCGCGGCCGGCCGCTCGGGAAGCTCGGCGGTCGGCCGTTCCCCGCTGCTCCTTCGCCGACGGACGGAGACGAAGACGTGGAACAACGTGGTGTGGGCGTATCCGACTGTGTTGTCCTGACGGTCCACCCGGGGCCAGCTCACGTAGAGCCGGACCAGCGTCTCCTGCACCAGATCCTCGGCTTGCTGCCAGTCCGCGGTGAGCAGGTACGCCCGGCGCAGCAGACCTGGCGTCTCCGACCTGGCCCAGCCGGTGAACTCGGCGTCCCTTCCCCGCATCCTCATGCCCTTCGCTCGACCGGCCCTCGCCCTCCCTTACGCCTCGGGCGGTTGGCCGCGTTACAGCGTTCGCACCCTTCGTCCGCCCTGCGGCACAAATATCCGCCGCGAGCGCGAGGAAGGGGCGCGAACGTCGTAGGTCGGGTCAGTCGGTCTGGGCAGCCAACAGCGACGCGGCCTCCCGCGCGATGGCCAGTTCCTCGTTGGTGGGGACGACGGCGACGGTGACCGCGGCGCTGTCGGGCGAGATCGCCCGGGCCTCGCGGGACGCGGCCTCGTTGCGGGCCGGGTCGACCGTCAGCCCGAGGCCGTCCAGCCCGTCGACCACCGCCGCCCGCAGGCCCGGGTTGTTCTCGCCCACCCCGGCGGTGAAGGTCAGCACGTCGAGACGGCCGAGGTGGGCGAGGTAGGCGCCGATGTAGTGCTGGAGCCGGTGCACGTAGACCTCGAACGCCAGCTGGGCCGCCGGGTCGCTGCTCTCGCGCCGCTGCTGCAGCTCGCGGAAGTCGTTGACCCCGGCCAGACCCTTGAGCCCGGATTGCTTGTTCAGCAGGTTGTCGATGTCGCCGACCGACAGCCCGAGCTCGTTGTGCAGGAAGGTGTGCAGCCCGGGGTCGACGTCGCCCGACCGGGTGCCCATCACCAGCCCCTGCAGCGGGGTCAGGCCCATCGACGTCTCGATGGCCACCCCACCGCGTACGGCAGAGGCGGAGCAGCCGTTGCCGAGATGCAGCACGATCTGGTTCAGCTCGTCCAGCGGTCGGCCGACCAGGTCCGCGGCCGCCGCGGAGACGAAGCGGTGCGAGGTGCCGTGGAAGCCGTAACGGCGGATCCGGTGCGTACGCGCCAGGTCGGCGGGGATCGCGTACGTCGCCGCCGCGGGCGGCAGGGTGGCGAAGAAGGCGGTGTCGAACACCGCCACGTGCGGCACATCGAACTCCGCCCGCGCCGCCTGGATGCCCGCCACCGCTCCCGGGTTGTGGAGCGGGGCCAGCGGGATCAGGTCGGAGATCTCGGCCACCACCGCATCGGTGATGATCACCGGGTCGGAGAAGTCCGGACCGCCGTGCACCACCCGGTGACCGACCGCGCGCAGCCCGGCCGAGGCCAGGCCGATGCCGGCGTCGACCAAGGCGGTGGACATCTCGGTCATCGCGGCCGTGTGGTCGGCCGCGCCCCCCGACTCGCCGATCCGCTCCACCAGCCCTCTGGCCAGCACCTCGCCGCTCTCCGGCACCAACAGCTGGTACTTCAACGAGGAGGATCCGGCGTTGAGCACCAGGACGGGTCCTTCGCCGCTCATGACGCCCTCCTGCTGTGGCGAAAACTCCACCAGTGGCGACATTTCGCCCTCAGGTTGCGGGCGCGAGGGCCAAAACTCGCCATTGGTGGAGTTTTGTGCCACAGGAGGGGAGGGGCCGTGACCGCCGAGGGAGGTGTCACGAAGTGGTCACCCCCTGCGCCTGTACCGCCGTGATGGCGACGGTGTTCACGATGTCGTCGACCAGCGCCCCGCGCGACAGGTCGTTCACCGGCTTCTTCAGTCCCTGGAGCACCGGCCCGATGGCGACGGCATGGGCGCTGCGCTGTACGGCCTTGTAGGTGTTGTTGCCGGTGTTCAGGTCCGGGAAGATGAACACCGTCGCCCGACCGGCCACCACTGAGTCCGGCAGCTTGGTGCGGGCCACGCCGGGGTCGATCGCCGCGTCGTACTGGATCGGGCCCTCCAGCGCCAGGTCCGGCGCTCGCTCCGCCACCAGGGCCGTCGCCGCGCGCACTTTCTCCACCTCGGCCCCCGAACCCGATGACCCGGTCGAGTAGGACAGCATCGCCACCCGCGGCTCGATCCCGAACTGCCGGGCCGTCTCGGCCGAGGAGATGGCGATGTCGGCCAGCTGGTCGGTGGTCGGCTCCGGGATCACCGCGCAGTCGCCGTAGACCAGCACCCGGTCGGCCAGGCACATCAGGAACACGCTGGACACGGTGTCCACCCCGGGCTTGGTCTTCACGAACTCCAACGCCGGCCGGATCGTGTGTGCCGTGGTGTTCACCGCCCCGGACACCATGCCGTCGGCCAGCCCCAGATGCACCATCATGGTGCCGAAGTAGGAGATGTCGGTGATGACGTCCCGCGCCTTCTCCAGAGTCATCCCCTTGTGCGCCCGCGCCTCCGCGTACGTCGCGGCGAACCGCTCCCGCAACTCGGGGTCGAGCGGTGACAGGACCTTCACCTGGTCCAGGTCGAGACCGAGGCTGGACGCCCGCGCCCGGACCTTGGTCTCCTCACCCAGCAGGGTCAGGTCGGCCACGCCGCGGCGGAGCAGGATCGACGCTGCCTCGAGGATCCGGTCGTCGGTGCTCTCCGGCAGCACGACGTGCTTCCGGTCGGCCCGGGCCCGCTCCATCAGCTGGTACTCGAACATCAGCGGCGTCCGCACCTCCGACGCCGACACGTCGATGGCGGCCAGCAGCGCGGCCTGGTCGACCTGCTCGGCGAAGATCCGCCGGGCGCTCTCGATCTTGTTCTTGGAGGTCGCCGACATCGGCCCACGGACCCGCATCAGCCGCTCGGCGGTGGCGAAGGTGCCCAGGTCGGTGAGCGCGATCGGCAGATCCTGCTGGACACCCTCGGACAGCCGTCGCACCGTCTCCGGCAGCTCGTACCCGCCGGTCAGCAGGATCCCGGCGAGGGTGGGGAACGTACCGGACTGGTGCGCCAGCATCAGCCCGGGGATCAGATCGGTCCGGTCACTGGGCGCGATCACGGTGATGTCCGGAGCGAGCCGGGCGAGCACGTTGGGCAGGCTCATCGCGGCCACGATCAGCCCGAGCGACTCCCGGTCCATCCAGGCGTCCGAACCGAGCACCAGCTCCGCGTCGGCCGCCTCGACCAGAGCCCGGAAGGTAGGTGCCGACAGCAGCGGGTTCTCCGCGATCGCCGCGCCCACCACCCCGCTCAGCCCGCCCAGCTCGGCCCGGATCGCCTCGGCGTCCGCGGCCTCGACCCGGTTGGCGATCACTGCGACGGTCCGGGCGTGGTTGGCCTGCAGCTCCGCGACCGCACTGTCCGCGGCCGCCCGGATCTGGTCCGGCGTACGCCCCCGGCCGTGCAGGACGAGCACCACGGGCGAGCCCAGGTTCGCGGCGATCTTGGCGTTGAACGAGAGCTCGGTGCCGCTGGCCACGTCAGCGTAGTCCGAGCCCACCACCACGATCACCTCGAAGCGGTCGGTCAGCTGCCCGAACCGTTCCACGATCTGGTGCAGCGCCTCGTCGGCGTCTTCGCGGGCGGCCTCGTACGTGACCCCGAGCGCCTCCTCGTAGGTCTGGTCGATCCCCGGCTGGTGGACCAGGAGGTCCACCACGAGGTCCGTCTCGCCGGAGGAGGTCCCGACCGTGGTCAGCGGGCGAAAGATGCCCACTGAGCCGACCTCGCGGGTCAATGCGTCGACCAGCCCGAGCGCGACCGCAGACTTTCCGGTCTGGCCCTCTGGGGAGGCGACGTACACGCTCCGGCTCATGCTCGGACTTCTGCGACCAAGGCACTCACGCGGCTCACGCTATCGGGGAGAACCGCCCGGCGAACAGAGACTCGATCTGGTCACCAAGACGTCCACGTGCGCATTAGTGCCGGTCAGAGCCATAAATCCCGAACTATCGTGGGGTGGTGGCCGCTGTACCTCCGCAGATCCCTGGCCTGGTGGGCTGGCGTCCACTGGCCCGGGGCGGGTTCGCGACCGTCTGGGAAGCGAAGCAGCTATCGCTCAACCGGCTGGTCGCCGTCAAGGTCGACCGGCGCACACTCGAGTCCGACACCGAACAGCGCCGGTTCCTGCGCGAAGCGGGGGCGGCGGGCCGGATGTCCGGCCATCCCGGCATCGTCACCGTCCACGACGCGGGCATCCTGACCGACGACCGGCCTTACCTGGTGATGGCGCTGTGTGAGGGCGGCTCGCTGACCAAGTGGGTCAAGGGCGAGCCGCGGCCGAGCCAGGAGGAGGTCCGCGAGGTCGGCGTACGCATCGCGGACGCCTTGGCCGCGACCCACGCCCGCGGGGTGCTGCACCGAGACGTGAAGCCGGCCAACATCCTGATCGACGCGTACGGGCACTCGGGGCTCGCGGACTTCGGGTTGGCCGCGCTGCCCGACCCGGGGATGGAGCTGAGCGAGACGCTGGAGGCGATCACCCCCGCGTACGCGCCGCCCGAGGTGTTCCACCGCCGGCCGCCGACCGAGGCCGGCGACGTGTACTCGCTGGGGGCCACTCTGTACGCGGTGCTGTGCGGGCGGCCGCCGCGCTGGTCGGAGAGTGGCCCCCCGAACATCATCGACATGGTCGAGCGACTGGAAGAGCCGATCGAACGGATCCCGGGCGTCGACGACGAGTTCATGGACGCTCTGCTGGCGGCCATGGCCCATGATCCGGGTGACCGACCGACGGCGGCCGAGTTCCGTGACCGGTTGAGCGCGCTCACCCTGGCGGCCCCCTCCACCAATGGGTCAGCTGCTCCGGCGGCCAACGGATCAGCGGTCAACGGCAAGGTCGCGGCGGCCACGTCGGCCGACGACAAGCAGACCGACGAGCCCACCACGTCGGCGACCGGTGCGGCGGTGGAGGATCCGACCCTGGACACCGAGTTCGCGCCCGGACCAGCCGCCGGGGCCGCGGGCGGTGACAAGCCGCCGCCGGAGCAGCTGGTCGAGGACCCCACCGAGGACCGGCGCCGGTCGCACCGGGTCGGCTGGATCCTGGCCGCCGCGGTCGCACTGGTCCTGGCCGTCTCGCTGATCGTGGCCCTGAGCAACGTGCTGCCCCGCCAGTCCTCGAAAAGCCCGGCCGGCGCCCTCACGACCACCGCTCCCCCTCCGCCCGCGGCTAGCCCGAGCACCGAGCCGTCGGCGGCGCCGACCCCCAGCGAGTCGGCGAGCGCGGCGGAGCCGTCCGCTGCTTTGCCCGACTCCGTCGACTGCTCCGATCTCGGGGCGGAAGTGCGCTGCACCCTCGAACCCGAGTGCTGGGGCAGCGTGCGGTCCTACGCCGATGCGCCGCGACTCGCCAACCCCGTCAGCTGCTACGACGTGCACATTTACCAGACCTTTGCCGTTGCGCCATTGGGCTTCGTCCCGCGCCGGCAGTCGTCCCTCGATGCGGTGCCCCTGGTGAAGAGGGTCTGTAAGAAAGGGATAGTCAACTCGATGCTGGTCAACCAGGCCGAACGCACCGACTGGGAGGTCATGTCGCTGCCGCCCCAGGACGAGGACGACTATTTCTTCCGCTGCATCTTCGGCCGCGGCGAACGCACCGTGCCGGTCGCGCTGAAGAAGCCCTGATTCCTAGCCGGAGTCGGCCAGTCGCTCGATGCCGTCCAGCAGCCAGGTGATCATGCGCTCGATGTCGTAGACGGCTGGGTCGTCGAAGCCGCCGCTGGCCCAGATGCTCGACATCGTGGGGAAACGATCCCAGTCGAAGTAGGTGCTCCAGAAGCTCGACCGCGACTCCCAGTACGCCTCGGCCGAGACCCCGGTATGTCGCTCCTCGGCCGTGTCGCTGATCATCGACCGAGCCGCGCCGATCAGCTGCCAGCGGATCAGGTTGGTGATGGCGACGTTCTCCGCGCCGCCGAAGCCGGCGGCGTAGAGCGTGGCGTAGAGGGCCTCGTCAACGTCCAGCACGTTCGGTCCGATCGGCAGTCGGGCCATGTTGTAGTCCAGCAGCCAGGGATGGTCGTTGTAGACCCGCCAGGTCGCCCGCATCCACTCCTCGGTCCGCTTCCGCCAGCCGAGCGTTGGATCGGGGATGCCGTGCTCGCCGTACACCCGGTCGATCATCAGCTCGATCAGCTCCGACCGCCCGGGCACGTAGGTGTAGACCGACATCGCGCCGATGCCCAGCCGCCCGGCGACCTTACGGATCGACAGCGCCTCCAGGCCGTCGGCATCGGCGATGGCCACACCCGCCTCCACCACCTCGGCCAGGCTCGTACGCGGTCGCGGGCCGCGGGCGGCCGGTACCGGCTGGGGGTTCCACAGGAGCTCGATGGCCCGACGACCCTCGGGCGTACCGGCCTCTGCGGGCACCTTCTCGGCGCCCTCGCGCTCCGGCTCGTTCGCGGTCATCGGGCTCGTCCTCGCTGGGCCGAAGAACTGTCAGTGGTCCCTGGCATGTTGATTTCCGTACAGTGTATGCTGATTCTATTCAGTACAGCGTACGGGTTTGAGGGGACACCGACGCGGAAGGATGGGTAATGATCCATACGGAGCAGCTGACCAGGCACTTCGTCAGTAAGAAGGAGACCGTCGAGGCGGTCAAGGGCGTCGACATCGACGTCGCCCCAGGGGAGCTGGTGGCCTTTCTCGGTCCCAACGGCGCGGGCAAGTCGACCACGCTGCGGATGCTGACCACCCTGCTGCCGCCGACGTCGGGCCGGGCCTGGGTGGCCGGCGCCAGCATCGTCGACGAGCCGGCGCTGGTGCGGTCGCGGATCGGCTACATCGGGCAGGGCAGCGGTGGCGGCCACAGCTTCCGCGTCCGCGACGAGCTGGTGATGCAGGGCAGGTTCTACGGGATGAGCTCGGCCGACGCGATGGCCCGGGCCGCGGAGCTGATGCAGACCCTGGACCTGTCGGCGCTGGGCAAGCGGGCGGTGAGCACGCTGTCCGGTGGGCAGCGGCGGCGGCTCGACGTCGCGCTCGGGCTGATGCACAGCCCGGCGCTGCTGTTCCTCGACGAACCGTCGACCGGGATGGACCCGCAGAACCGGGCCAACCTGTGGGAGCACATCGAACGGCTGCGGGAGCGGCAGCAGACCACGATCGTGCTGACTACGCACTACCTCGAGGAGGCCGACACCCAGGCGGAGCGGGTGCTGGTGATCGACCACGGACAGATCATCGCCGACGACACCGCCGCCAGTCTCAAGGCCACGCTGGCCGGCGACCGGATCGCGGTGACCGTCGCGCCGGTCGATGCGGACAGCGCGGCGGCGATCGTATCCGAGCGGGGGCGGGAGCTGACCCGTAGCGAGGATCCCTTGGGGGCCTTGGTGGTCGCCCGCTTCGAGCAGGGGACGCGTACGCTCCCCGGGCTCCTCTCGTCGTTGCAGAGCGCCGGGGTCGAGGTGCGGGCCGCCGACGTCCGCGTACCCACCCTGGACGACGTGTTCCTTTCCCTGACCGGGCGCAGTCTGCGCGAAGAGTCCGAGGCGGTGGCGGCGTGAGCGAGGTGATGACCCAGATAGGGCCCACGACGGGCAACCCCGCGAGCAGTCGCGGCAGCCTGCTGTCCGACACGCTGGCGGTCTTCCAGCGCGAGATGTACCTCGTCCTGCGCGACCCGTTCTCGGTGATCTTCTCCCTGGTCCAGCCGCTGGTCTTCCTCGGCCTGTTCGGCACCTTGTTGGCCGGCTCCATCGATCCGGCCGTGCTCGGCGGCGCGTCGCCGCTGCAATGGTTCCTGCCCGGGGTGATCGTGATGATCTGCCTGTTCGGGACCGGGGTCGCGGGGTCCAACCTGCTGTTCGAGATCACCCTCGGCAGTTACGAGCGGGTGCTGGCCAGCCCGCTGCGGCGGTCGTCGATCCTGGTCGGCAAGTCGCTCAAGGAGCTGGTGCCGCTGGTGGTCCAGGCCGCGCTGGTCACGCTGGTGGCGATCCCGTTCGGGTTCGTGCTCTACCCGCTGCACGTGCTTGTCGGCCTGCTTATCCTCGGCGTCTTCGGGGTCGGCATGGGCGCGTTCTCCAACGCACTGGCCGTGGCCGTGCGCAAGCGGGAGTGGATGTTCTGGGCGGTGCAGCAGTCGCTGCTGTTCCCGCTCCTGATCCTCTCCGGCATGCTGCTGCCGCTCGAGGCAGGTCCGCAGTGGATCCAGATCCTCGGCCGGTTCAACCCGCTGACCTGGATCGTGAACGCGGAACGTGCGCTGTTCGCGGGCTCATGGAGTGACCCCGCGATCGGCTGGGCGGTCCTGGCTGCGGTCCTCACCTGCGTGGTCGGCCTGTGGGTCGGCGTCCGCCAGGTCCAACGCAGCACCACGTAGACCTGCTCGCTGAGTCTGTCGATGCGCAGACCCTGGCCCTTCGACAGGCTCAGGGCGCATAAGGTCGGGATCCGTGAGCGCACTGGCCATTGGCGGACATGGGGATCAGGTCGACCCGATCGCGGAGGCGAAGGCCCGCCACGCGACACTTGCGCAGTTCTTCCTGGGGGACCCGCAGGCGTGGAAGGGACCTGAGTTCGCGTACGCGGGGGGCGCAGCCGGACTCAAGGCCGCCGCGGCGGAAGCCGGCATCACGCTCTACGTGCACGCCCCGTACGTGCTCAACGTGGCCACGACCAACAACCGGATCCGGATACCCAGCCGCAAGTTCCTGCAGCAGTACCTGCACGCCGCGGCCGAGGTCGGGGCGGCCGGCCTGATCGTGCACGGCGGCCACGTGCTGAAGAACGACGACCCGGCCGTCGGCTTCGACAACTGGCGCAAGTGCATCGACGGGCTGGAGATGACCGTCCCGCTGTTCATCGAGAACACCGCCGGCGGCGACAACGCCATGGCCCGGCGGCTGGAGCGCATCGCCCAGCTCTGGGACGCGATCGGCGCGGCCAAGGGTGGCGACACGGTCGGCTTCTGCCTCGACACCTGTCACGCTCACGCCGGCGGCGAGGATCTGGTCGGTCTGGTCGACCGGGTCAAGGCGATCACCGGCCGGATCGATCTGGTGCACGCCAACGACTCCCGCGACGGGTTCGACTCCGGTGCGGACCGGCACGCCAACCTCGGCGACGGCGAGGTGGGTACCCAGGCCCTGGCTGAGGTGGTCCGCCAGGCGGGAGTGCCCGTGGTCGTGGAGACGCCGGGCGGCCGCGAGGGCCAGGGCGCCGATATCGCCTGGCTGCGCGAACACCTCTGACGCATCAGCCACCCAGACCCAGACAACCGGAAACCGGTCACAGATGGCAGAGAATCGAGCGAGATTCCTGCCACCTGTGACCGGTTTCCGGTCTCTCAGAGCGACTCAGCAGATCAAGGTGTGGTCACTCCGCTGCTGAACGCCGCCGCGAACACGACGATGTAGAGGATGACGATCAGCACGGTCAGCACGATGCCGACGATGAGGCCGATCTTGGCGAGCTTGTTCTCGAAGCCCGCCTTCTTCGACTGGCTCAGCGCGATCGCGCTGACGATGATCCCGACGACCGGGGCGACGATTGCCAGCACGAGGCCGACAATGCCCAGAGTCTTTCCGGGGAAGTCCGCCGGGGTGGCGGTTGGGGTGGTGGCCTGGTACTCGGCCATGGTTGAACTCCTTGTTGATGGACGACTTGCCGGCCGAGAGCGTATCGCCTGTGCGGGTCGCTCGTGGGCCATCGACGCAAGAGGTAAGGGAAATAGTTAGCGGGTGAAAAGTCCCGTCCAGAAACCGGTCACCTGGCCGATGATCGAGAGCACCAGCCACACCGCACCGACGATGATGCCGATGAGGGCCTGTTGATTGCGGATGCCGACCTTGTTGGACTGCACCCAGGCCACCACGCTCAGGATCAGCCCGATGAGGTAGGTGCAGGGGATGATGGCCAGGATCATCCCGACGAGACCGAGGGTCTTGCCGGGATCGTTGGTGGGTGGGACGGCCTGGTTGTTGGCCATGGGTGTGCGCTCCTTGGGATGGCGAAGGGTGGGCCGTCGCGAGCGTAGCGCCGGGAGGCCCGTCACCGCGGCCCGAAGTAGGCAACTAAGTGGAGCAGGAGTGTGGTTAGCCCTCGGACTCCTAACCTGTCGCCCATGACCGGCCCGGTGATCGCGTCCAAGGTGGCCAACGCGCTGGTGGAGGACGCGCAGCGCAGCCAGACCCTAGGAGGCCTGGTGGACACGGCCGGCGCCGACGCGGCCGGTCTGGAGGCGGTCCTCGACCAGTTCCGACGACACTACGGCGGGCTGTGGGTCGGCGGCCGGCTGACGCTGACGTCCGCAACCTTGGAGTTCCATTCCAACGCGGTCAATCGGGTGGCCCATGCGGGCACGCTGGACATCGAAGTCGACGTGCGTCGCATCGAGGCGGTGGACCTGTTGCCCGGGGTCCTGACCAAGATCATCGCTGTCCGGGTGGGCGACAAGGTGGTCAAGGTCCGGTGTTGGGGCGCCTCGAGGATGGCAGATCGAATCCGAGCGGCGGTGCAGGCGGCCAGCCGCTGACCCTTGACCGACTGCCAGAACCTCAGCACGAAACATGGTGCTCGGGTTCTGACAAGTCGGCGGCAGTTGGAGGATGGGGTCTCGTGACCGATGACCTGACGGCTGGGCCGCTCAGCCTCGACGACATACCCGACCTGCTGGCTCTGTTCCACCGCTACGACCGGATCTTCTTCGGCGAGCCGCTGATGGACGTCGACGACCTGGGCGCCGACCTGGCGGCCCCGGATGTCGACCTGGCCGCCGACAGCCTCGCGCTGCGCACCAGCGACGGCACCCTGGTCGCGGCGGGGTTCGTCAGCCCGCGCGGGCACCTGGAGGCCCAGTTCGCCGAGGGCTGGGACACGCCAGAGCTGCTGAGCCGGCTGGTCGACTTCGGCGAGAACCGGGGTCGGCAGCGCGGGCTCGACGTTGTGTTCCAGTTCCTCGCCGACGCCGACGACGACGGCGCCGCCTGGCTGGTCAAGCGCGGGTACCGGCAGGCCTACACCGCCTGGATCCTCCGACTCGACCCGGACACCCCGATCCAAGGTCGGGACCTGCCGCCGGGGTACGCCGTCCGCCCGTTCACGGTGGCCGACGCCGAGACCACCTTCGCCGTGATCCGGGACGCCTTCGGCGAGTGGGACTCCACCCCCGAACAGAGCTTCGACACCTGGTGCGCGCGCACGCTCGAGCGGCCGCACGCCGACCCCTCGGCCTTCCGGGTGGCCACCTTCGACGGCGCGGTGATCGGCGCCGCCACCGTGTTCGACTCGGCGGACGAGGCCTGGGTCGCTCAGCTCGCCGTGGCCAAGCCGCATCGGGGCCGGGGAGTGGCGCAGCAGTTGCTGGCCGAGACCTATGCGGCCGCGCGGGCCCGCGGCATCCCGCACGCAGGTCTGAGCACCGACACCCGAACCGGCGCGCTCGACCTCTATCTCCGGCTGGGCATGCGGGTGCTGTTCACCCTGAAGAACTACGAGCTGGCGATTGGCGGGTGACGAGGGCGCTCGATTCGCGCCGACCGCGTACGCCGACTATTCTGGCCCGTTGGTGCCCTCTGCGGCACCAAGCATTCGCCCTCCTGCTACGGGAGCGTCCCGTAGCCGCCGAGTCCAGAGGAGGTGGAGTTCGCGCATGCGCCCATACGAAGTCATGGTCATCTTCGACCCCGACACCGAGGAGCGGTCGGTCCAGCCGACGCTCGAACAATTCCTGACCGTCATCACCAAGGGTGGTGGCACCGTCGACAACCTGGACATCTGGGGGAAGCGGCGACTGGCGTACGAGATCCGCAAGAAGTCGGAGGGTATCTACGCCGTGATCAACCTGACCGCGGAGCCGGCTGACGTCAAGGAGCTGGACCGCCAGTTCACGATCAACGAGTCGATCATGCGGACCAAGGTCATCCGCACCGACGCCCACTGAGGAGAGTCACCAGATGGCAGGCGAAACCACCATCACCCTGGTCGGCAACCTGACCGCCGACCCGGAGCTGCGCTTCACCCCGTCCGGGGCGGCCGTGGCGAACTTCACTGTCGCGTCGACCCCGCGGACCTTCGACCGCAACACCAACGAGTGGCGCGACGGCGACGCGATGTTCCTCAACTGCGCCGTCTGGCGGCAGGCCGCGGAGAACGTGGCCGAGTCGCTGCAGAAGGGCATGCGGGTCATCGTCCAGGGCCGGTTGAAGTCACGGAGCTACGAGACCCGCGAGGGTGAGCGGCGCACGGTCTTCGAGATCGACGTCGACGAGATCGGTCCGGCGCTGAAGTACGCCACGGCGAAGGTCAACCGCAATGCCAGCGGTAGTGGCGGTGGTGGTGGCGGTCGTCCGTCCGGCGGCGGCAGCCAGGGCGGCGGCCAAGGCGGCGGTGGTGGTGGCTACGGCGACGACCCATGGGCCACCGGTGGCGGCGCCGCCGGCAACCGTCCGCAGCAGAGCAACGATCCCTGGGCGACCCCCCAGAGCGAAGAACCCCCGTTCTGATCGAACCGAAGGGGGGACAACCCCCCTTGCCCCCCGCGGCGCGCCGATAACTACACGGGCGTGCGCCCAACCCGAACACATTCAGGAGCACAACCACTCATGGCCAGCACACCTCCGGCCAAGCGGGTTCCCAAGAAGAAGGCCAACCCGCTCCGCGCCGGTCAGATCATCGACTACAAGGACACCGCCACGCTGCGGAAGTTCATCTCCGAGCGCGGCAAGATCCGCGCTCGCCGGGTGACCGGGCTCTCCGTCCAGGAGCAGCGCAAGGTCGCCATCGCCATCAAGAACGCCCGCGAGGTGGCCCTGCTGCCGTACGCCTCGACGGCCCGCTGAGCAGGGGAGCGACACATGAAGCTCATCCTGACCGCTGCTGTGGACAAGCTCGGCCTGGCCGGCGACGTGGTCGAGGTGAAGGACGGCTACGGCCGTAACTACCTCGTCCCGCGCGGCCTGGCCATGGCCTGGACCCGCGGCGCGGAGAAACAGATCGAGGGGATCAAGCGGGCCCGCGACGCCAAGGAGATCCGCGGTGTGGACCACGCCCAGCAGGTGCGGTCCGAGCTCGAGAACCTGACCATCGAGCTCGGCGTACGCGCGGGCGAGGCCGGTCGGCTGTTCGGGGCGGTGACCCCGGCCGAGGTGGCCAGCGCCATCAAGAAGGCCGGCGGCCCGTCGATCGACAAGCGCGCGGTACAGATCGCCAAGCCGATCAAGACCGTGGGTAGTCACACCGTCGGCGTCAAGCTGCACGAGGCCGTCACCGCGCACGTGCCGGTCACGGTGGTCGCTGCGTCCTGACGCGTATGTGCCCTGAGCCTGTCGAAGGGCCGGCAGTTCTGCGCTTCGACAGGCTCAGCGCGCATACCTCCACACTTGCCCAGGATCGTAGGGTCACAACATGGTCTTGTTGACCGAGGAGGCCCGGCAGCGGCGTCGGCGCGGGTACCAGCGCCGGGTCGCGGTCTGCGCCCTCGTCATCGTGCTGATGATCCTCAGCGTGCTGGTGCCCACCATCGGGGTGCAGGCCGCAGACGGCGTGGTCGGGCGGGGGATGTTCGGGGCCAGCAAGTTCTTCCTGTTCGCCGACGTCACCTCCGGTGGGTTCGGCACCGCCATCGACGTCCCCACAGCGGCGGCCGGGGTCAACCTGGCCTACTACGGGCTCTCGCTGCAGCACGTCGGGTTGGTCCTCGGCTTCTTCAGCGTCTGGGCGCTGGCCACGGAGTCGGTCGGGCGCTGGACTCGGCGCGGGCTGCTGCTCGCCGGCTGGCTGTTCGCGGTGAGCGCGCCAGTGCTGATGACCGCCTACCGGCTGCTCGAGAGCGGCGGCATCCCGGCGTACCTCGGCTGGGCCTGGGCGGTCAACCTGGTCACCGGGTTGATCATGATCATCGGCGCCCGGGTGGCCAAGGCCCGGCTGGACAGCACCTGGTACTGGGCCCGCCCGGAGTGGAACGGCTGACTCCTTCGGTCAAGGGAGAGACGGTCAGGTAGGCACGATCATCGGCGTTCCCGCGACCGGGTCCGGCACGATGACGCACTCCAGGCCGAACACCTTGCGGACGAGCTCGGCGGTGATGACGTCGGTCGGGGCACCCTCGGCGACGATCCGGCCGTCGGCCATGGCGATCACGTGGTCGCAGAAGCGGCACGCCAGGTTGAGGTCGTGGAGCACGACGACGATGGTTTTGCCGGAGTCGGCGTTGAGCGTGCGCAGCAGGCGCAGCAGCTCGACCTGGTGGTTGATGTCCAGGTGTGTCGTCGGCTCGTCAAGCAGCAGCAGGCCGGTCTCCTGGGCCAGCGCCATGGATGCCACCGGGACGGCCGACTTGGTGCGGCCTCGGGAGACCAGATCCGCGACGGTGATGCCGTCGGGGGCGAGGGGAGTCTGCGGCAGCAGGCCGAGCTCCTTGGCCACCGTCAGCGTGCTCAGCTCGGCGAGCACGCGGCCGTCGAGCGTGACCACACCGGCCCGCGGCTTGAGCAGCCGGGCCAGACCGCGGAGCAGAGTCGACTTCCCGCAGGCGTTGGCGCCGACGATCGCGGTGACCTTGCCGTCGAGCAGTGCCACGTCGAGGTCCTGGACGATGGCCGGGCCGGCGTAGCCGAGGGTCAGCCCATCTGCGCGTAGTCGGCTCATCCGCCGCCTCCTTGTCGGTTGGTGGTGATCAGCAGCCAGAGCAGGTACGGCGCTCCGACCGCACCGGTCACCACGCCGGTCGGCAGCGGCGTGGGCAGCAGTTGGGCGGCGACCAGGTCGGAGGCGAGCAGCAAGGCGGCTCCGACCAGCGCCGCGGCCAGGATGCCGCCCTTGGCCGGACCCAGCAGCCGGTTGGCGATCGGTCCGGCCACCAGCGCCACGAAGGCGATCGGCCCGGCCACCGACACCGCCATCGCGATCAGCGCCACTGCGGTCGCGAGCAGCCCGGCCCGGTTCAGCTCCGTACGCGCGCCCAGTCCGCGCGCTGCGTCGTCACCCAGCTCGAGTATGCGCAGCTGCCGCTTGAGCAGCACCGCGACGACCAACAGGACCGGCACCGTGGCGAACAGGATGCGTAGCTCGCCGGCGTTCGCCTGGCCTACCGAGCCGGTCAACCAGTGCATCGCCTGCCGAGCCTCGAAGAGCTGGGCCCGGCTCAGCACATAGCCGACGAGACCTTCGAAGAAGGCGGCGACGCCGATGCCGATCAGGATGAAGCGGTAGCCGGACACCCCGCCCCGCCAGGCCAGGACGTACATCGCACAGGTGCCCGCGGCCGCGCCGCCGAGGGCGAGGGCGCCGAGCAGTGGGCCGCCGACCTCGAGCAGGACGATGCCGGTGACCGCCGCCAGCGCGGCCCCGGACGACACCCCGACGAAGTCCGGCGAGGCCAGTGGGTTGCGGAGCAGCTGCTGGAAGATGGTGCCGGACGCGCCGAGCGCGAGGCCGACCACGAGGGCGGACAGAGCGGTGGGCAGCCGCAACCCGCGGACCACGAAGTCGACGCTGGGGTCAGGCCGGAGCTGCAGCACCGAGCCGATCACCTCACCAGCGGTCAGCCGGAAGCTGCCCAGCATCATGGTCAGCACGAAGAGCGCCGCCACGCCGGCCAGCAGGCCGACGGTCACCGCGACGGCTCGGTTGGCCCGGCGAGCGCGTACGGTCCGGAGGGCGTTGGCCGTCGCGGTGGCGTGGGCGGTCTCGACGGGCTGGGCCAGCGTGGTGGTCGCCAAGGGTCAGACCTCCGACAGTCGCGCGTAGCGGACGATCGCGACGAACATCGGTGCGCCGAGGACAGCGAGCACCACGCCGACCTGCAGCTCGCCCGGCGCGCCCAGCACCCGGCCGAGGACATCGGCGAGCAGCAGCAGCAGCGGCGCGAGCAGCATGCTGTACGGCATGATCCAGCGGTAGTCCGCACCGCAGACGAGCCGGGCGAGGCGCGGCACGACCAGCCCGACGAAGACGATCGGCCCACAGGCGGCGGTGGCCCCGCCGGCGAGGACCGCGACCACGGCGAAGGCCGCCGCCCGGGTGAGACCAACCCGTTGGCCCAGACCGCGGGCGGTGTCCTCACCAAGGGCGAGACCGTTGAGGACGCGCCCGAAGGCGAGCGAGGCGACCAGGCCGACAGCCAGGAACGGGGCGACGCCGACCAAGATCGGCGCGTACCGGCTGGCCAGCGACCCCACCTGCCAGAACCGCAGCTCGTTGAGGGTGTCGACGTTGGTCAGCACGATCCCCGTGGTCGCGGAGGCCAGCCCGGCGGTGACCGCCGCGCCGGCCAGGGCCAGCTTGACCGGGGTGGCGCCCTCCCGGCCCATCGATGCGACGGCGTACACCAGCACGATCGCGGCGATCGCCCCGGCGAAGGCGAACCAGACGTAGTAGCCGATCCCTCGTACGCCGAGGACGGTGATGGCGAAGACGACGAACGCCGCCGCCCCCGAGTCGATGCCCATGATCCCGGCGTCGGCCAGCGGGTTGCGGGTGACGCCCTGCAGCATCGCGCCGGCCACGCCGAGCGCCGCACCGGCGAGGATGCCCAGCAGCGTGCGTGGCACCCGCAGCTCGAGGGTGACTGTGTCATTGATCGTCTCCGCAGCGCCCAAGCTGGTCAACGCGCGCAGGACCTCGGTCAGGCCGATCGACCGCGAGCCCAGGGTGATGCTGAGGAAGGCGACCAGGACGAGGGAGACCCCCAGGCCGACCAGCCCGCTGGACAGCACCGGAGTGCGCCGGGACCAACCCCGGCGCACTCCGGTGAGCAGCGCCTGGTCAGTCACCGACGTTCAGGTTAGGCGTGCCTAACCTAGCGACGCGAGCCCGATCCTGTCCACAGAGGTTTCCCCAAATGTGGACGAGTTACATCAATGGAATTTGGGCTGTGTCCGGCCGGAATCTGACGCCATGCGGCCGGTCACGGACGCCCTCAGGCGTGGTTTCGGGCGAGCCCCCGCGGCTGGCGTCAGATCTTGGCCGTCGCGCGCCACCGGGTCACTTCCACAGGGTGGCGATGATGAACGCCGCGGCCATGCCGCCCATGCCGATCAGGATGTTCCAGTTCCCGAGGTCGCTCATGTACGGGATGCTCGGGCCGGCGACGTAGTAGATGATGAGCCAGGCCACGCCGAGCAGACCGACGGTGATGAAGGTCGGTGGCACCCAGCGGCGGTTGGCCGGAGCCTTGACCTTCTTCGGCTTCCCCGACCGCTGCGCCTTGGCCTTCTGCTTGTCGGCGGCGGACTTCCGCACTTTGGACTCGGGCACACGCTCTCCTTGTTAGATCAGGACGTAGCGTAGTCAATGGCCCCGGCTGAGCCGTAACCGTCGCTGCGCTGGGCCGACATCAACGGCGCCATGCCGACCGCCCGGGTGGGCGCCTCGTCGTCGCCGCAGACCACCAGCCAGTTGGCGAGTATCTGGTAGCCCCACTCGGTCAGCACCGACTCCGGGTGGAACTGCACCGCCTCGACCGGCAACGTGCGATGCCGGATCGCCATGATCACTCCGCTCGGCGTCGTCCCGGTCACCTCGAGCTCGTCAGGCATCGTTTCCGGCTCGATGGCCAGCGAGTGGTAGCGGGTCGCCGTGAACGGGGAGGGCAGTCCGGCCAGCACGCCCGCCCCCTCGTGGAGGATCAGCGAGGTCTTCCCGTGCAGCAGCTCAGGCGCGCGGTCGACCACGCCGCCGTACGCCACACCGATGCTCTGCAGGCCGAGGCAGACCCCGAAGATCGGTAGCCGGCCGGCGTGGGTGCGGACGACGTCGACGCAGACACCGGCCTCCTCCGGGGTGCCCGGGCCGGGCGACAGCAGGATGCCAGAGAACCCCGCGGCGAAGTCCGGGTCGGCAAATCGGGGGTCGTCGTTGCGCCACACCTCGACCTGTGCCCCGATCTGGGCCAGGTACTGCACCAGGTTGTAGACGAACGAGTCGTAGTTGTCGATCACCAGGATCTTGGCCGTGCTCACCGGGCCATTCTCCCCGACGACACCAGCGGTGCCGATGCGTCCGCCGCATCCCTCTTCTGGAACCGTTGTCACGTGCCCGAACACCTGGAGGACTCGATCCGCCTGTTCCCACCCGCAGGGTCGACGTACGCGGCGTTCCGGATTCCCGCGGCCGTCCGGTCCGGCCCTTGGCTGCTGGCCTTCGCCGAGGGCCGGCGGCACTCGGCCGACGACACCGGGGAGATCGACCTGGTGCTGCGCCGATCCGCCGACGACGGCAGGACCTGGGGGCCGATGTCGGTGATCGGCAGCGCGCCCGGATACACCTGGGGCAACCCGGCCCCTGTCGTCGACCCGGTGAGCGGCGACGTGGTCCTACTGTCGGTGCGCAACCCGGCCGAGGCGACCGAGGAGATGATCAGCATCGCCACCGACGGCGCGCCCGACCGTAGCGTCTGGCAGCAGCGCAGCCGCGATGCCGGCGCGACCTGGTCGGAGCCGACGGAGATCACGGCGGAGGTCAAGGCCGACGACTGGGCCTGGTACGCCGTCGGCCCGGGTCACGGCATCGCGCTGCGGCACGGACCGTACGCCGGGCGGCTCGTGGTGCCCGCCAACCACTCGCTGGCTGCGCCCCCGGGAACGGCCGACGAGGAGCTACCGCGCTACCACGGGGCTCACGCCCTGCTCACCGACGACGGCGGGCAGCACTGGCGGATCGGGTTCGTCGACCGCAACGACGGCGACGTCGCCAACGCCAACGAGTCGGCCGTCGCCGAGCTCTCCGATGGAACGCTGCACTTCAATGCGCGCAACCACCGCGGCACCGGCGCGCCCCGGCTGGTCGCCTGGTCGACCGACGGCGGCGAGTCGCTGGTCGAGGCCTACGGAGACCTGCCCGATGTGTCGGCCCCCGGGGTCCAGGGCAGCGTCCTGGCCCTGCCGGACGGGCAGCTGCTGCTGAGTACGCCGACCGATCCGACCGAACGTCGTCGGTTGGCGGTGCTGGTCAGCGAGGACGGTGGCCGGCGCTGGCGCACGGCCTACGAGCGGCCCGAGGGGTACGCCGGCTACTCCGACCTGGTGCCGATCGACGACCACCGGGTCGGCCTGCTCTACGAGGCGGGCACCTCACCCGAGCTCCGCGAGGTGTGGTTCGCGGTCATCGATCTCGGCGGTCGGTAAAGATCGGTCCGCCGGGACCTCAGCGCACGCCGCGCGGACGGAACTGGACGCTGATCCGTGGACCGACCGACCGGCTGGTCTTGGGGATGGCGTGCTCCCAGGTGCGCTGGCAAGAGCCACCCATCACCAGCAGGTCGCCGTGGCCGAGCTGGTGCCGGATCGTCGCCCCGCCGCCTCGAGGTCGCAGCAGGAAGGACCGCGGCGAGCCGAGCGACACGATGGCGACCATGGTGTCCTCGGTCTTGCTGCGGCCGATGGTGTCACCGTGCCAAGCCACCGAGTCTCGGCCGTCCCGGTAGAGGCACAGCCCGGCGGTCGTGAACGGCTCGCCCAGCTCGGCCCGGTAGTGGGCGTTGAGGTACTCCCGCGCGGTGACCAGGTCGGGGTGGGGCAGCGGTTCGCCGTCGCCGTAGAAGCAGACCAGGCGCGGCACGTCGACCACCCGCTCGTACATCTGGCGCCGCTCCGCCCGCCACGGCACCTGAGCGTGGAGGTCGTCGAACAGTGAGCCGGCGCCGCTCAGCCATCCGGGAAGCAGGTCGACCCAGGCGCCCCGACCGAGCACCTGGCGGGTGACCATCCCGCCCAGCGGCCCGAGGGCGAAGTCGCCCTCTGCCGGCTGGTCGGCGAGATCGAACAGCGACGTCTGTACGGCGGT
Source organism: uncultured Actinomycetota bacterium (assembly GCA_963808435.1). Classification (GTDB taxonomy): domain Bacteria; phylum Actinomycetota; class Actinomycetes; order Propionibacteriales; family Propionibacteriaceae; genus Microlunatus. The sequence continues at coordinate 138,474 of CAWEFW010000011.1, forward strand.
GCTCATGCCGCAAGTCTAGCGCAATTCGTCTCTACGTTCGAATCAGGCGTTACTGTTCACTCATCATGAGTGGCGTGTCGGGCCACGAGCACCGGGCAGTCGGCGTACCGGACGCACTGGTCGCTGACCGAGCCGAGCACCAGCTCGCCGAACCCTCCCAGTCCCCGTGAGCCGACCACCAGCATCCGGGCCTCGCGCGACGCCCCGATCAGGGCCCGGGCCGGGCCCCGGTGGTCCGCCCGGCAGGTCACGTCCACACCCGGAAAGCGGGCCACCCGGGCGCGGGTGTCGGCGACCAGCTCGTCGTGCACCGCCTCGGCGAGTTCGTCTTCCGACGGCACGTAGCCGAACGTCCAGTTCGCGGGCCGGGGCGCGGACACCATCGACCAGGCGCGGAGGATCACCACCGGTGCCTGCAGATCCGAGGCCAGCTGCAGCGCCAGCTCCAAGGCGGCATCGGCGCCCGCAGAGCGGTCGTGGCCCACAACGAGGCTGGTCGGCGGGGCCGGCTCGACGTCGCCGGTATCAGCCTCGGGCAATGCCCGGTCGGATTCGTCCATGCCACCAGGGTGGCATGCATCGCGCCACGCCCGCGCGTGGATTGCGGCCCCTCAGACCTCCAGGTGCTCGGCAGTGAGCATCCGTACGAGCGGGCCAGGCTCATGGCCAGCGCCTCGATAGGCGGAAACGGCCGCGAACGCGTTCTGAGGTGCTGACTCGGTTCAGCTCGGCGTAACGCTGGGGGTTGGCGACGGGGAGGCGGGTGGCGTCGAAGCGGGTGGCGGTGTGGGAGTCGGCTCCGGAACCGCCTGGGCGATGACCAACCGGATGTCGGCGGTCCGGTCGACGACCTTGCCAGGATCCGGGTTCTGCCGCATCACGGTGCCGACCGGCCGCTCGTTGCTGGGCTCCTCGACAACCTGCACCGACTCGAACCCGGCCGCCTTCGCGTCCGCGCGCGCCCGCTCTTCCGAGAGGCCGGTGAAGTCCGGCACCGGCGACTTGCCGGTCGCGTACGTGACGGTGACCTTGGCCTCCTTGGCCGCGGTGGCTCCCTCCTTGGGCGAGACGCTGATCACTTCGTCAGCGTCGGTGTCGGGCTCCTCCTCCTCGGCCTCCCTGAGGTTGACGTTGGTGAAGCCGGCGTCCTCAAGCTCCTGCTGGACGTCGTCCTTGCTCTTGCCGATCAGGTCGCTGGGGATCTTGCCGGTTTCTGGTCCGACGTTGACGGTGATGGTCACCGTGCTGCCCAGCTCGACCACCGTGTCGGCCACTGGAGCCTGGGCTGTAACGGTGCCCTTGGTCTCGTCGTCCTTGCCGTTCTCCTTCTTGACCGTGACCTTGAGCTGTTGCGCCTCTAGCTGCTCGACGGCCAGCTTCTGGGGGAAGCTCAACACGTTGGGCACCGCCACCGTCTGTACGGTCTGCTCCTCGGGCGTCAGGATCTGGTAGAGCGCAAATGCGCCGAGGCCCAGCACCAGGATGATCGCCGCGGTGATGGCAATGGCCAGTCCGACGCGCGGCTTGCGCTCCTCGTCCTCCTCGAGATCCGGCGGGAACGCCCCGGCCGGTTCGGGCGGCAACGGCGGCGCGACCTGGGTCGGGCTGCCCGCCATCATCGGCACGGCGGCCGTGGCGTCCTCGCTGACCCGCGGCACGACCGCAGTGGCCTGCTGGCCGGACAACACGCGGGTGATGTCGGCCTTCATCTCCCGCGCCGACTGGTAGCGGTCGGCCGCGTCCTTGGCCAGGGCCTTCAGCGTCACCGCATCGATGTCGGGGGTGATCACCGGGTCGAGCTGGCTCGGCGGGACCGGTGCCTCGCGTACGTGCTGGTAGGCCACGCTGACCGGGGAGTCGCCGATGAACGGCGGCCGACCGACCAGCAGCTCGTACATCAGGCAGCCGGCGGAGTAGATGTCGCTGCGAGCGTCGACGGTCTCGCCGCGGGCCTGCTCCGGCGACAGGTACTGTGCGGTGCCGATCACCGCGGCGGTCTGGGTCATGGTGGCGCTGGTGTCGGCGACCGCCCGGGCGATGCCGAAGTCCATCACCTTGACCGTGCCCGACTGGGTGAGCATCACGTTGGCCGGCTTGATGTCGCGGTGGATGATGCCGGCCCGGTGGCTGTAGCTGAGGGCGTCGAGCACGCCCTGGGTGAGCTCGAGCGCGCGCTCCGGCAGGATCTTGCGGCCGTCGCGGAGCACGTCGCGCAGGGTCGGCCCTTCGACCAGCTCCATCACGATGTAGGGGATGGAGGTGCCGGTGCGCGGGTCGGTCTCCTCGCCGGTGTCGTAGACGGCGACGATGTTGGGGTGGTTCAGGCCGGCCGCGGACTGGGCCTCACGGCGGAACCGGGCCTGAAAGGTGGGGTCGGTCGCGAGGTCGGCTCGCAGCTCCTTGATCGCGACCGGACGACCGAGTCGGGTGTCGACGGCCCGGCGTACCTCCGCCATGCCGCCACGGCCCAGCAGGTCCTCCAGCTCGTACCGGCCGCCGATGACCATCTGGTCGCCCGCCATCATTCTCCTCCTCCAACCCCGAGCCATTCTGGGCCATGCACGGGCTGCGCCCTAACCGCGCGCGTACGCGAGGCGCGGCCGCCGCGCAACCTGCCGACAGACTGCGGAAGGTCGCGCTCGAAGGCCGCGATCTGTCGGCAGTCTTCCCAGGAAGGGAGGCGAGGTCTCACAGTGCCGCAGCCACCGGAGCGAACCCTCGTCACAGCGCCGCTTCCATCACGTCTTTGGCGATAGGGGCGGCCACTCGACCGCCGGCGATGTCATCACGCCGGATGTCGGCGTCCTCGACGATCACCGCAACCGCCACCTTCGGGTCCTCCAGCGGAGCGAACGAGGTGAACCAGGCAAACGGCTTCCGCCTGGGGTCGGACTGCGCCGTTCCCGTCTTACCGCCGACCTCGACACCGCTGATCTGGGCGTTGCGGCCGGTGCCACTCTCGACCACGACGGCCATCATCTCCTGCATCTCTGCCGCGTGCTCCGGGGTGAGCGGCTTGGACAGTACCTCGGGCTTGTGCGTCTCCAGCGGCTTGAGGTCGGGCGCCTGCACCATGCTGACCAGGTACGGGTTCATCAGCACCCCGTCATTGGCGATCGCCGCTGACACCATGGCCATCTGCAGCGGGGTGGCCGCCACGTCGAACTGCCCGATCGCGCTCAGAGCCAGCTGGGCGTCGTCGACCTCGTCCGGGAACCGGCTGGCCGCGCCACCCAGGTCGGGCAGGTGCCGCTGGTTGAAGCCGAACTGCGTTGACTGCTCCCGGAGCTTGTCCTCACCGACCTCCAGTCCGAGGTTGGCGAAGGCGGTGTTGCAGGACACCCGCAGTGCCTGGGTAATGGTGACCTCGCGTCCGCCGCACGGGCCGGAGTTGCCGAGGTAGGTGTTGGTGCCGGGCAGCTTGAGCCGGACCGGCGATTCGACCTTGCTCTCGGGGGTCTTGCCGGCGGCCAGCGCGGCCGATGCGGTGACCAGCTTGAATGTCGACCCCGGCGGGTAGACCTCTCGGGCCGCCCGGTTGGCCAGTGGCCGCTCGGGGTCGTTGGCCAGCCGGGTGTACGCCTTGTGCGCCTCGTCGATGTCGTGGCTGGCGATGTCGTTGGGGTCGTAGCTCGGGCTGGTCACCATGGCCAGCACGGCGCCGGTCTGCGGGTCAAGGGCAACCACCGCGCCCCGCTGGTCGCCGAGCGCCTCGGCCGCCGCCCGCTGCACCTTGGGCACGATGGTGGTCTGCACGCTAGCCCCTTCCGGAGACCGGCCGGTCACCATGTCGATCAGCCGGCGGACGAACAGGGCGTCGTCGGTGCCGGCCAGCTGGCTGTTGTACGTCGCCTCCAATGCCGTACGCGCGTGGTCGTAGGAGTAGAAGCCGGTGATCGGGGCGTACAGCTCGCCAGCTTTGTAGACCCGTTGGAACTTGAAGTTGTCGTCCGACGGCTCGGTCGATGCGATCTCGGTCTGGCCGGCGGCCAGGATGGCGCCGCGGTCCTGGGCGAACTCGGCGTCGCGGACCCGGCGGTTCTGCGGCTCGGCGGCCAGCGCGCTCTGCCGGACGATCATCATGTAGGTGCCGTTCGCCAGTAGCAGCCCGAACATGATCATCGCGACGAAGGCGACGCGACGGATCGGCTTGTTCACGCGTACGCCTCACGATCGAGACGCCGCCCAGGTTCCCGCACCCACGCCCCACCCGTCACAAGATCCCCACGCAGCGTGGGAAACCCGCGCTCCACCCAGGTTGCAACCTGGGTAATGGGTGAGATCCCCACGCTGCGTGGGAATCCAACGAGAAGTGAGCGGGGGGTCGGTGTCGGCGGTGTCGGCGGTGTCACGCGGCCGCCACCTTGACGACCTGGGTCATCTCGGCGTCCGGGTCCGGCGCGGTGACCGTCACCACGGGCTTGCGCACCTGGTGGCTGATCACCAGCAACAGCGCGGCCACCAGCCAGTTGCAGACCAGCGAGGACCCGCCCTGGGACATGAACGGCGTGGTCAGCCCGGTCAGCGGGAGCAGCCGGGTCACTCCGCCCAGGATGGTGAACACCTGCAGCGCGAGCGCGAAGGACAGGCCGGCGGCCAGCAGCTTGCCGAACGGCTCCCGGCACTGCAGGGCGGTCCGCAGCCCGCGGGCCACGATCAGCCCGTAGATCATGATCAGCGCCATCAGCCCGGTCATGCCGAGCTCCTCGCCGATCGCGGCGGCGATGAAGTCGCTCCGGGCCAGTGGCGTCAGCCCCGGGCGGCCCAGCCCGAGCCCGGTGCCCAGCAGGCCGCCCCAGGCCATGCCGAACTGGGCGTTGATCACCTGGAAGTGGGCGTCGTAGTCGGAGAACGGGTCCAGCCACGCGGCCACCCGGATCTTGACGTGGGAGAACAGCAGCCACCCCGCGTACGCGCCCCCGGCGAACAGCAGCGTGCCCAGCACCACCCATCCCGCTCGCTCGGTCGACACGTAAAGCATCATCACGAACAGCCCGAAGAACAGCAGCGAGGTGCCCAGGTCGCGCTGGAAGACCAGGATGGCCAGGCTGAGCGCCCAGATCACCGCGATGGGGCCGAGGTCACGCGCCCGCGGCAGGTCGATCCCGAGGACGCGGTAGCCGGCCAGCGCGAGCACGTCGCGCTTCTCCACCAGGTAGCCGGCGAAGGCGATCGAGAGCAGCACCTTGGCCGCCTCCGCCGGTTGGAAGCTGTACGGGCCGACCGCAATCCAGATCCGGGCGCCGAACTTCTCGATCCCCAGCCCCGGCACCAGCGGGAGCAGCAGCAGCGCCACGCCGACCAGGCCGATGGTGTAGGTGAAGCGCCGCAGCGGCCGGTGGTCGCGCAGCAGCACCACGACGAGGATGAACAGCAGCACGCCGAGCCCGGTCCAGATCAGCTGCTGCCGCGCGCCGCTGGTGGGCGGCTCGTTGATCAGGTCGATCCGGTGGATCATGGCCAGGCCCAGCCCGTTGAGCAGGATGACGCAGGGCAGGATCACCGGGTCGGCGTAGGGAAGGCGCCAGCGGACGGCGATGTGCGCCAGCGCGGCGAGCAGCACGCAGATCCCGGCTACGGTCGGGAACGCCTCGGAGAGCTGGCCGTCGACATTGAGATCGACCTGCGCGTACGCACCGAGGGTCAGGGCCAGCGCGAACAAGATCAGGAACAGCTCGACTCCCCGGCGCTTGCGCGGGATCACCGTGACGCCGGGAGAGCTCACCTCAGCACTCCGGCTCGGTCGGCGCGGCGGTTGGGCTGGGCGGGGCAGTCACCACCGCGGACGCCGTTGCCGAGGGCCCGCTCGGGGCGGGCGTGGGTCGGGGAGTCGGAGCCGGGGTGGTCGGGGTGCGCGACGGCGTGGCTTCCGCGGCGCACCGTTCGACAGCCGCGGTGAGCTCGGCCACCGCCGCCCGGGCGGAGTCCAGGTCGGGCACCTCGATGTTTCCGCGGACCCGTTCGGCGTAGTACGGCGGCAGTGCCGTCACGGCCAACGGCTGAATCTCGTACACCCGGGACAGCTGGACGATCGGGACCGTATCGGCCAGGCCCTGGTAGATCGCCACCTGGTCCCCGGCCACGCCGACGTAGAACTGGGTCCGGGTCCACGCGTACGCCGCCCCGAGCGCCGCCCCGGCGACCAGCAGCAGCACCAGCAGCCCGATCAGGGGCCGGACCAGACGGCGCCGCCCCGGAGCGCGTGGGGTGTAGCGGGACTCGTCGTCCACCGCGGCCGGGCCGGGGCCGGGCGGGTCCTCGTCTTCGTCGAGATCGTTGTCATCGGCTGTCGCCAGCCGACCGGTGCCGTTGCCGGCCGGGATGTCGCGCTCGCCGGCCGCGCCCAGGACGACCGGCGAATCGCTGCCGTCGTCGGCGACCACATCCGCCACGATCACCGTGATGTTGTCGATGCCGCCCTCGGCGAGCGCCTCGGAGACCAGCCGCTCCAGCGCGGCCTCCAGGGTGGGCAGCCGCATTGCGGACTCGATCTCGTCGTCGTCGACCAGCCCGCAGACCCCGTCGCTGCAGAACATCAGCCGGTCGCCCGCGGCGACGGGCACCAGCGAGAGATCGGGGTCGTTGGCCGGCTGGCCGTTCAGCACCTTGAGCAGCAGCGACCGGTGCGGGTGGTTGGCCGCCTCGGCCTCGCTGATCTTGCCGTCGTCGACCAGGGACTGCACCCAGCTGTGGTCGTGGGTCAGCCGCTCCAGGGTCTCGTCGCGCATCCGGTAAGCGCGGCTGTCGCCGATGTGGGCGAGGCCCAGCTCACTGCCGTCGAACAGCGCGCCGGTCAGCGTGGTGCCCATGCCGTCCAAGGCCGGGTCGGAGTCGACCAGGTCCGCGATCCGGTCGTTCGCCGCGTTGACCGCCCGGCCGAGCACCTCGAGCATCTGCTTGCCGGCCGTGTCCTGGTCGACGTGCCGCACCGTGTCGATGGCGACCGCCGAGGCCAGGTCGCCGGCCGCCGCACCGCCCATCCCGTCGGCCACCACCAGCAGGTGCGGGCTCGCGAAGCCGGAGTCCTGGTTGTTCTTACGGATCAGGCCGATCTCGGAATGGGCTACGTAGCGCAGCAGCAACGTCACCGGCTCACGGCTCCAGCCTCATGATGGTTCGGCCGATGCGTACGGTGTCGGAGAGCGTGATCGTGGTCGGGGCGGTGATCCGCTGGTTGTTGACGTAACTGCCGTTGGTCGAGCCCAGGTCCTCCAGATAGACCCCGTTCTCGCCGCTGACCACCCGAGCGTGCCGGGTCGAGACGTAGTCGTCGTCCAAGCTGAGCTGGGCGTCGGCGCCGCGGCCGATCAGGATCACCCCGTCGGCCAGCGCGGCCGACTGGCCCGCCTGACTGCCCTGGGTGATCACCAGGACCCGGGGCTCGCCCCGCGTACGCTTCGTCTTCTTCTGTGGCGGGAGCGGCCGTTCCAGCTCCTGCCCACCCGGCTGGTCCGGTATCGGCACCGTGCGGCCGAACAGGTCGCTGCGGATTACCGAGACCGCCGAGGCAATGAAGACCCACAGCAAGGCCAGGAAGAGCACCTTGATAACGGTGAGGGCGATCTCGGACATCGCGTGCTAACGCCCAGAGGGGGCGTGAACGAGCATCCGGGTTGACCCGATCTCGATCCGTGATCCCTCCCCCAGGACGGCTTGCCGAACCTTCTGGCCGTTGACCATGATGCCGTTGGTCGAGCCGAGGTCGACGATATCGACCTGGAGGCCGGAGTCGCTGCCGGAGACCCGAATCTGGGCATGACTGCGGGAGATACCTGGGTCGTTGATCCTCAGATCGGCGTCGCTGCCGCGGCCGATGACCAGGCCGGGCGGCCGCAACGGGTGCCGGGTGCCGTTGACCTCCAGCACCAGCCGGGCCCGCCGGATCGTGGTCTCCCCGGCCGGGCCGTTGCGCTCGGTGATGCCGGCCACCGCCTCCGAGGTCACCGTGAAGCGGCCGGTCGGGAGGCCGCTGTCCAGCTCGAAGTCGATCTTGATCGGGCCGTTGAAGACGTAGCCCATCTCCCGCGCGTGCTTGCGCAGCTCGGCGCCGACCTCGGTGTTGAGCGTCTTGGCGTACGGCGCCAGCTTGTCGTGATCGGTCTGGGAGAGGTGCACGGCGAACTGGTTGGGCACCAGCCGCTTGTCCCGGGACATCAGCTTGGCCTCGGCGTCCAGCTCGCGCACCAGCCGTGCGGTGATCTCCACCGGCTGCACATCGCCCTTGAACGTCCGGGCGAAGACGGCGCTGACCGCCCCCTCGACCCTCTTCTCGAATCGCTCGAGAATGCCCATGTCCCTCCTCTCCCTCAAATAGCGACTTCGATCGTATCCGTACGGCGGGGAGGTGCCCGGGAATCCGCTCCAGGGGCTTCGACCAATCGTGCTAGCCTTGCCCGGCTGGTTCGCGCTCCGCCCTCGGCGTACGTGGATCGCGCGCGAGTGGCGGAACGGCAGACGCGCTGGCTTCAGGTGCCAGTGTCCGCAAGGACGTGGGGGTTCAAATCCCCCCTCGCGCACCCGAGATCCCGGTATTCCCGGCGGAGGGCGAGCCGGTCGCGTACTCAGGGCCGGAACTCCACCAGTGTCGACTTCCGGTTCTCGGCCGGGCGGTTTCGACGGCCCGAGCCAGGCGTGTTGGACGCGGAAAAAGCTACGTCCGCTTCAGGACATGACCGATAGCGGACAACCCGCAGACGTGCGGTGCCGTTGCGGCCTAGCGTTGGCGAGAGCAGTGGCGGATACATCGGGGGATTGACGCCGCTGAAGGCGGGATCGGATCGCTCAAGGATCCGATCCCGCCATTATTTTCCTCCGGAAAATATGCCCGCGGGTCATCGACACGCAAGTAGTCATCCGTGGTCAACCCCGGCCGGTGGGGCTTCCAGTTCGCCGATCAACGTCTCCACCCCAGCACGCTGGGCCGCGCCGTGGCCTCAGTGTGTCTCGTGGCTCCAGTTGTGGGACGGACGCGTCGCCCGGGCGACTCCGAGCGCGTTGAGCCCGACGCCCCAGACCGCCAGCACGACGAGCCACTGGGCCCAGTTGGCCGCGCTCAGCTCGCCGGAAAGCAGGTGCTGGGCCGACGGATACGGGGTGGACCAGGCCTGGAGTGGCCGGAGGACGTCCACGGCCCCGAACAGTCTCCACAGTCCAAGGGGCAGCACGATGGTGGCCAGACAGGCCAGCGCCGGCCGCCGCCGCAGCAGTAGGCCCAGCCCAGTGCCCACCAGCTGGGCCGTGCCCTGGACCAGCAGGCTGCCCAGCGCGACCACACCGGCGTTCTCCCATCGGCCGGCGCTCCCCGTGGACGGCACCAGCGCCGTCACGATGGCGCACACCAGTACCCCGAACGCGGCGATCAGCAGGGCCAGCCCCACGGCCGCGGCTACCGTGGACAGGACCTCTCGCCGAGAAACCGGGTCCCGCAGCTCGTTGACGAGCAGCACGCCGAGGAAGGGCACCGTCGCTGACATCAGCAGCTGCGCTGGGCCGGAGATCGACGCGAACGTCCGCTCACTCGGTGGGGTGGCTGCAGCCACCGCGACGGCGGCCGCAGCTCCCAGCAGCAGGGTGACCACCACAAGCCACCGGCGACCGCGGGTCCCGAGGGTGTGTCGACCAGCAGCCAGCACACCCAACCTCATATCCTCCACGCCTCGATGTAGCGATCGCCGCCGACCTCATTCTCGACACGTTCGACGGGCTGGCGCTGCACCGGCTCACGGCGAGCGACCCCGCGCCGGTCGATGCGGCCGCTGCCGCGTTCGGCCGGCTGCTGGTCAGTCGGTCCTAGGGTCCGCGGCCGCGGGATCGACCTCGACGTCTCGCTCATGCCACACCTCCATACCGGGTCGTCAGGTAGTCCACGATGACGGGGTCGTCGCTGAGTCCGGCCGCGGTCGCGGCGGCCTCCGACGCCTCGACGGCCCGGCCGGCGCGCGCGAGGAGGTCGGCTCGAGTCGCCCAGTACGGCTGGAACGATTCGGCGTCGGAGGGCAACGCAGCCAGTCCGCCCTCCGGGCCGTCGGTACGCCCGACCACCGCGGCCAGCGCCACCTGCGCACCGAGGCTCGGGGCCACGGCGAGCAGTGCCGTATAGAGGGTGCGCAGCGCGGCCCAGTCGGTCCGCCCAGTACGCCGCCGGTCGAAGTGCACCGCCTGGATCGCCGCCTCCAGCTGGAAACGACCCGGCGGTCCGGGTGACGTTGCCCGGCGCAGGTACGACTCGCCTTCGTCGATGAGCCGGTCGTCCCAGGTCGCCGGATCCTGCTCCTCCAGCGGCACGTACGCCCTGGTGCGGGCGTCCGCCCGGGCCAGCAGCAACGTCGTCAGCGCCGCCAGCCCCCAGGCCTCCGGCTCGGAAGGGAGCAGGGCGGCGAGGGTTACGGCCAGGTACGCCGCCTCTCCGGCGAGCGAGTCGGCCGGGCCGCGCCAGGCGATCGCCGAGCACCCGTACACCGCCTCGAGCACCGCCGGCAGCCGCTCCGGCATGGTTCGTTGGTCGGGCACCACGAACGGGATCCGCGCGTCCCGGATCCGGCGCTTGGCCCGGACCAGCCGCTGGGCCATGGCCGCCGGTGGTATGGCGAACGCGGTCGCGATCTGCGCCGCCTCGAAGCCGAGCACGGTCTGCAGCATCAGCGGTGTACGGACTCCTGCGTTGATCGCCGGGTGGGCACAGACGAAGAGCAGCTCCAGCCGCTTGTCCGGGATGGCCTGCGGGTCGAGGTCGGCGAACGGGTCGACCAGCGCGTCCCGGTCATCGAGCGGCACCGCGGTGCGGAATGCCGCGGACTTCCAGACGTCGCGTTGGCGATTGCGGGCCACGGTGAGCAGCCACCCTTCCGGATTGTCGGGTACGCCGGTGTCGGGCCAGGTCGTGAGCGCCCGTTCGAACGCGATCGCGAGGGCATCCTCGGCGAGCGCGAGGTCGCCGGTGGAGGCGGCGAGCAGCGCAACCAGCCGCCCGTACGAGGCTCGAGCGGTCCGGTCGGCGACCGCGCGCGCCTCCAAATCCGTCATTCGTTGGCGGTCCAGACGCCGTCCACGGTGAAGGTTGCTCCGGGTCGGATCTCGACCGCGCCCCACTCGATCGACGGCGCCTGGCGCGCCCACTCCAGAGCGGCGTCGAGGTCGGGCAGGTCGAGGACGAACGTGCCGGCGAGCTGCTCCTTGGTGTCGGCGAACGGCCCGTCCTGCACCTGGAGGTCGCCATCGACCAGGCGCATGGTGGTGGTGCGGCTCGAGGGTTGCAGCACTTCGGCGGCGACCAGGACGCCGGCCTGCTGCAGTGTCGCCGCATAGCTGGCGAACGCTCGTTGCCCTTCGGCCATCACCTCCTCGCTGAGGGACTCCTCGGTCATCTCGGGAAAGTGCAGCAGCAGGGTGTAGCGCATCGGGAGATCCTCCGTCCTCGTCATCGGGCAGCGCAATGAGCGCGGTACTGCGCGATCAGGACCCCAGTGGTGGTCGGGACCGAGCGCTCCAGGGTCAGGTCCTGCCGATCCGCCTCGCCGAACAGCCGAGTGCCCGAACCGAGCACGATCGGATGGATCTGCAGGACATAGGTGTCGATCAGCCCGGCGGCGTGGAGCGCGCGAACCAGCTCACCACTGCCCAGGATGGTCAGGTCCTCGTCGACCTGATCCTTGAGCGCCGCTACCGTCCCCACCGCCTCGCCGGCCAGCAGCGTCGAGTTGGGATGAACCAGGTTCACCTCGGCGGACCGGGAGACCACGTACTTCGGGCTGTTGACCAGGACATCGGTGTACGGGTTCGGGTCCGACGTAGTGGTCCAGAATCCGAGCAGGTCCTCGTACGTCCGCCGCCCGAAGAGCAGGGCGCCGGTGTCGGACATGCTCTCGCCGACGAACTGCATCGACACCTCGTCTGCATATCCGTCGCCCCAACCGCCGTGGGCGAAGCCGCCGCGGGTGTCCTCGTCGGCGCGACCGGGTCCCTGCAGAACGCCGTCCAGGGTGATGCTCTCGAAGATGCTGATGGTGGCCATAGTGGGCTCCTTCTCGTGGGTTCACTGTGCCGTACACCGCGATGACGACCTCGCCCGGCGCCGATCGACACTTTGAACCAGCGGAGCCGGGAAAAGCAGACCACCCGCTCGGCTCAGGGCTGAGATCATGAGGGGCGTGGCGCGACCCGGCTCGGTGAACACCCAGTTCGTCGGTCGGCGCGCGGAGTCAGCCAGGCTCGCTGCGCTGCTCGACTCGCGGAGTCAGCCGAACGACACCACGCATGCCCTCCTCCTGGACGGCGACGCGGGCGTCGGCAAGACCCGGCTGCTCGCTGAGCTGGCGAACACGGCGCGGGCCCGGGGCTGGACCGTGGCTGTGGGGCACTGTCTCGACTTCGGGGACAGCGCCCTGCCCTACCTGCCGTTCTCCGAGGTGGTCGGCCGCCTGGTCGACGAGCTGCCGACCGAGATCGTCGCGACAGTCCTGCAGGCCTATCCCGCGGTGGAGCGGCTCCAGCCCGGACGGCGGATGCTGCCGCCGACCAATGGCGAGCAGCGGGACGGATCGCCGGTCAGCCTGGACCGGCAAGAGCTCTTCGAGGCCGTGCACGCGCTGTTGGAGGCCGCTGCGGACCGGGCGCCCCTGCTGCTCGTGATCGAGGATGCCCATTGGGCCGACCAGTCCACCCGGGAGATGCTCAGCTTCTTGTTCGTCCGCGCGTTCGCCGCGCCGGTCGTGGTCGTGGTCTCCTACCGGGCGGACGACCTACACCGCCGGCATCCGCTCCGCGCGCAGGTCGGGGAGTGGCTGCGGCTCCGCGGCGTCGAGCGGCTGCACCTCGAGCCGCTCCCGGACGGCACGGTGCGCGAGCTGATCGCCCAGCTCCACCCCGACCCGATGGCCGAGGACCAGCTGGCCGAGATCATCGCGCGGTCCGAGGGCAACCCGTTCTTCGTCGAGGAGCTGGTGGGCGTCACGACCGGCACCGACCGTCGGTTGCCGGACGACCTGGTCGGGGTGCTGCTCTCCCGGATCGACCGGCTCGACGAGTCCACGCGGCAGGTGGTCCGGGCCGCCAGCGCGGCCGGTCGCCGAGTGAGCCACGCCCAGCTGGCGGCAGTATCGGGTGTGGCCGAGCCGGCGCTGGAGGAAGCGTTGCGCCAGGCGGTGGAGACGAACGTCCTGGTCACCCAGCAGGCGTCGTACGCGTTCCGGCACGCCCTGCTCGCCGAGGCGACCTACGACGACCTGCTGCCCGGTGAACGGGTCCGGCTGCACTCCGCGTACGCCGATGCCCTGCGCCTCGGTCGGGCCAGTGGAACCGCCGCCGAGCTGGCCCGGCATGCCCGACTGGCGATGGACGTCGAGACCGCGATCGATGCCAGCATTCGCGCCGGCCGGGAGGCCATGTCCGTCGGTGGTCCGGACGAGGCGGCGCGACACTTCGAGCAGGCCTTGCAGCTGCTCGCCGATCCCCGGCGGGGACCGGCCGACCTCGACCTGGCGCAACTGCTGGCCGACACCGCCGAGGCGCTACTGGCCAGCGGACATCCGATGCGGGCGGACGCCCTGCTGGCGGAGCAGCTGGGCCGGCTGCCGGCCGACGCTCCCGCGGACTGGCGGCCGCGCCTGCTCGCGGCCCGCGCGGAGGCGATGATCTCCACCGAACCCGACGAGGATCCGCGCGCCGTCGCCGCCGAGGCGGTGCGGCTGCTGCCACCGGGGGCGTCGAGCGTGCGGGCCCGCGTGCTCGCCGCGCAGGCCCGGATCCTGTCGGCGTACGGTCGGTTCGAGGAGGCGCAGCCGGCCGCCCTGGAGGCGCTTGCCCTCGCCGAGCAGTTCGACCTGAGCGTCGTCGCCAGCGATGCCCTCATGACCCTGAGCGGGCTGAAGCGGTCCGGCCCCGCCGAGGCGCTGCGGAGCGCGATGAACGAGGCCGTCGAGCGCGCCGCATCGGCCGGAGCGGTGCAGGCCGAGCTGCGGGGGCGGTTCCTCTTGGGCCGGTCGTACGAGGACCGCGCGGAGTGGGACGAGGCCGAGGGCTGGTACCGCAGTGTGATCAGCAAGGGCGGGGCGGCCGGCCTCTCGTGGGCGCCGTACGTCTTCGACGCTCGCTGGCAGCTGACCTGGCTGTGCTGGCTGCGGGGCCGCTGGGACGAGGTGCTGCAGCTCACCGACCTCCGCGGCCAGGCGCCGCCGCGGGTGTCCCGGCTGCTGCTGGACCTGCTGCGGCTGCAGGTGGAGTTCGCCCGGGGGCAGCGGCCGGCGGAGCTGCCCGCGATGCGCGAGGCCTGGACGCTCGACGGCCTGATCGGTATCTACGCCTGCGGCCTCAGCATCGAGGTGGCGGGTCGCGACGGGGATCCGAGTGCCGCCGTCGACCTGTACGACGAGGGGGTCGCGGTGCTGAGCGCCATCTGGCACCCGGGCTTCGGGGCCCGGATCCGGTTGGCGGCCACCGCGGCCGGAGCTGTCGCCGACAACCTGTCCGACGCCTCGCACAAGCAGCGCCCGGCGCTGGTCGAGACGGTCGATCGGCTCGCCGCCGAAGGCCACGGGGTGCGGGACAACTACCAGGACCCGACCGGCTACTGGGGTCCAGAGGGTCAGGCCTGGGTCACCCGGCTGGACGCCGAGCGGCTGCGGGTCCACTGGCTCGCCGGGGTCGACCCGCCCGCCGCAGCCGAGCTGGTCTCGGCCTGGCGGCAGACCGTACGCGCCTTCGAGGCCATCGGGTACGCGTACGAGACGACGCGGTCCCGTGCCGTCCTGGTGGAGGTCCTGCGGGCCTCGGGGGACTCCTCGGAGGCCGATCGGGAGTGCGAGCTCGCCGTGGCGAGCGCCACCGCGCTGCAGGCCGCCCCGTTGCTCGGCCGGCTGGGCGGCACCGATCCCGCACCGCCGCCGGAGCGGCGCCGGGACATCGAACCCGGCGGGCTGACCCCGCGCGAGCTGGAGGTGCTCGCCCTGATGGCCTCGGGTCGCTCGAACTCCGAGATCGGTCAGCAGCTCTTCATCAGCCGCAAGACCGCCAGCGTCCACGTCTCGAACATCTTGGCCAAGCTGGGGGCCGTCAGCCGTACCGAGGCGGTCGCCCTGGCCCGCCGACGCGGCCTGCTCCAGTAGCTCTCCACCGACCGTCGCGACCTAAGTCCCCTCTGAGGTAGCTCAGCCGCTGCCTGAGCCCAGAAGATCGGTCATCTGCACCATGTGTCCGGCGCGGCTTAGCACGAGTGTGGTTGGTGTAACCGAGAGCACCTGGAGGAGCCGTGAACGAGTACCTGACCACCTTCCTGGCCGAGGACCACCGCCAGGAGCTGCTGGCCGAAGCACGGGCCAATGCACTGGCCCGAGAGGCGCTGGCCGGTCGCCCGTCGTGGTGGCGCCGGCGGTTCGCCCCGTCGGCGAACACGCCGACCGAGAGGGACGCGATGTCGGTGAACAGCCACATGGCCGCGACCCTGATGACTTCTCGATGACCCCCGGCCTGACCCTTCCCGACCTGTCAGAAGCTCAGCACCGAAATATGGTGCTGAGCTTGAAGACAACTCGGCCGATACCGAGGTGGGCCAGACGGATCTGAGGGTGCCTGCTGAACCGCTGCCGGGATAGCCTGACGCAGGTTCCGGACAGATCCGACGGGGCAGGAGACCACCTCACGTGAGCACACCGAACCAGCCGCCGTGGCCGCAGCAGCCCGCCCAGCCGGGCACGGGCGGTCAGCCGCAGGGCCAGCCGTGGACGCCGCGCCCGGCCCAGCCTCCGTACGAACAGCCCCAAGGTCAGCCCCCCTACGGGCAGCCGCAGCCCGGCTTCACCCCGCCGAACTACGGCGGGCAGCAGCCTCCGGGCAGCTACCCGACGCCGCCTACCGGCTACCCGACCCAGCCGGGCGGACCGGGCGGATATCCGCCACAACCTGGCCAGCCGGGCGGCGGTGGTCCGAGCGGGTCAGTGCCGCCGGCGAAGAAAGGTTCGGCCCGGCTCCTCCTGGTGGTCGGCGCGATCGTCCTGGCGCTGATCATCATCGGCGTCGGCGCGGCGATCCTGGTCAACCGCGCCACCGAGACCACCACCCCTCCCGTCGACACGATCGACCCGACCGCCACCGGCGGCCCCGGTGGTTCGGCGTCGACGAGCACGACCGCGCCGCCGCCGGCCAGCACCAAGGCCGACGAGTCCGTCAAGGCGTATCTGGAGGCCCTGGCCGCGGGGAATGCGACCGCCGCTCTGTCGCTGGCCAAGGACCAGCCCACCGACAGGTCCTTCCTCACCGATGCCGTGCTGGCCGAGTCCAACAAGCGTGCGCCGATCACCGAGATCTCGGTCTCCCCGCCGGACAGCGAGTACGACAGCAGCATCGAGGCGTCCTACAAGATGGGCGACCAGCAGGTCAACGAGACCTTCACCGTGCAGAAGCAGGGCGAGAACTACCTGCTCTACGAGGTCAGCCAGGACGTCAACCTGGAGACGATCCGCAGCCGCACCCTGCCGCTGCAGATCAACGGAGTCGGGGTCACCTCAGACAAGGTCAACCTGTTCCCGGGCTCGTACGTGTTCACCAGCGGCAGCAACTACATCGCCTACGGCGGCGGGCCAATGGTGATCAACAGCCCGAACGACTACGCCAACGCGTACGACCACCGTCCGGCGATCACGTCGACCGGCACCAAGGCGGTTGTCGCGGCGGCCAAGGCCAAGCTGGCGGGCTGCGCGAAGCAGGCCAAGTTCAAGCCCTCCGGCTGCCCGTTCCTGAACATCCGGGAGAACGCGGGCCAGAACATCACCGAGTCCAGCCTGCGGCGTCGGATCGTGGGCAACCCGTTCTCCAACGTCGAGCCCCGGACCGACTACCAGGACCCGTCGATCGCCGAGTTCAGCATCACCGTGCGCTGGACGGCGACGGCGTCCGGTACGCAGAACGGGCAGAGCGCCCGCTTCCAGATCCCGAGTGCGACCGACTTCACCTCGGTGCGGGCCCGGCTGACCAACGACCCGATCAAGGTGGTCTTCGGGCGTTAGTCTGCACTCGCGACCCGGAGTCGGCCGGGTCCAATGCGCACAAGGGAGGCGGGCATGCCCTCACGGGTGTGCCATGACCTTGCTGCCGCTGGCGGCCGGGGTCGTTGACCGGCAGTGCGGCGACTCCTAGTGTTGGCGAAGGTCAACCATGACGGCTGCCCCGACTCTCGAGAGGTCAGGCCATGCCGGATTCGCCGCGGGGGCGACAGCCTGATCATCCTCGTCCGCACCAGCGGTGTGATCCTCATCGTCATCGGGATCGGGATCCTCATCCCAGTGATCGCGGGCCGCGGACAACGCTCGGCAGACGCCGTCTCCACAGCCCCGGCGCACTGGACTCGACGACCAAGGCCGACAGCCGACCCGTACGGGCATGAGCGATTTCGACCTTGTCGCCGCGCTGCTTGTTCTCGGGCACATCCTGATCGCGTTGGCGGCCGCGATCTTCGTCTCGGCCAACCGCAAGCCGTCGTCGGCGATCGCCTGGGTCATGGCGGTGGTCTTCATCCCCGTGATCGGTGTCCTGTTCTTCCTGCTGGTCGGGGCGGGACGGTTGCCCAAGCATCGACGAGAGAAACAGCGCTTCGTCTCCGAGGCCATCGAGGGCAGAACGGAAGGAGGACTCGACAAGGTCAGCCATCGAGACGAGTGGCCGGAGTGGCTCCCTTCCGTGACCCGGCTGAACCGGAACCTGGGCGCACTCCCGATGATCGGCGGGAACACCGCCGAGCTCTGCGACGGCTACCTCGACTCGATCCGGTCCATGGTCGAGGACATCGACGCCGCCACGAGGTACGTCCACGTCGAGTTCTTCATCCTCGTCCACGACGAGACCACCGCACCGTTCTTCGACGCCCTGGCCCGGGCGTGCCAGCGAGGTGTGACGGTGCGTGTGCTCTCCGACCACTTTGCCCAGTTCGGCTACCCGAACCGCCGGAAGACCCTCGATGTGCTCCGCGAGATGGGTGCCTACTACCAACCCATGCTGCCGCTCCAGCCCTTCCGCGGTCACTGGCGTAGGCCCGATCTGCGCAACCACCGCAAGCTGGTTGTCATCGACGGACGCGTAGGCCACACCGGGTCGCTGAACATGATCATGGACCACTACCACAAGAAGGCCACCATCCGGCGTGGGCTGCACTGGCACGAGCTGATGGCCCGGTTCGAAGGGCCCGTGGTCCGCGAGCTGGACGCGGTCTTCGTCACCGACTGGTACAGCGAGACGAAGGACCTCCTGCCGCTGGACTACAGCCCGGTGCGGCTCGACGAGCAGCGCACGACATTCGACAGCCAGGTCGTCCCCAGCGGACCCAGCTTCGAGAACGACAACAACCTGAAGCTGTTTGCCGCGGTTCTCCACAACGCCCAACACCGGATCAGCGTCACGAGCCCGTACTACGTGCCCGACGAGACGATCCAGATGGCCATGGTGACGGCCGGCTCACGAGGGTTGGACGTCGAGCTGTTCGTCTCCGAGATCAGCGACCAGTTCATGGTCTTTCACGCTCAGCGCTCCTACTACGAGCAGCTGCTCCGCGCCGGGGTCAAGATCTACCTCTATCGAGCGCCGACCGTCCTACACGCCAAGCACCTCAGCGTCGATGACGATGTGGCGATCATCGGGTCCAGCAACATGGACATCCGCTCACTCAGCCTGCACATGGAGCTCATGGTCATGGTGCATGGCGTCGAGTTCGTCCGGGATCTTCGTAAGGTCGAGGACGACTACCGCGCCAAGAGCCGCCAGGTCACGCTCGACGAGTGGCTCAGACGACCCCGCACCGAGAAAGCCTTCGACAACCTGATGCGGATGACGTCGGCGTTGATGTGACCGGAAACCGGGCCTGAGAGGCATCGACGCCGCGGACCGGGCGGCCCTAGGGTGGTCGTACAGGTCGCGATCGTGTGCCTGGTCCTGGTATCGCTGCGTCCACGTCGTTCCGTCAGGTCACTGTCAGGTCGTCGCCGTCCACCGTGACCGTCCGCTCACCCAGCGGGTTGGTGGCGGGCGGGTTCAGCACCGAGCCGTCGGCGATCGAGAACTTGCTGCCGTGACAGCTGCAGTTGATCGTGTCGGTCACTTCGGTGACCGGGCAGTTCTGGTGGGTGCAGATCGAGCTGAACGCCTTGAACTCGCCCTCGGTGGGCTGGGTGATCACGGCCTGGATGTCGGCGAAGATCTTGCCCCCGCCCACCGGGATGTCCGCGGTCGTGGCGGTCGCGGCCCCACCACCTCCGGCGGCGCTCGTCGCGCCGCCGCCGGCACTCGTGGCCGGGGCGCTGGACGGCGTGCCACCGCCTGACCCGTAGTTGGTGCACGCGCTGAGGCCGGCCAGTGCGGCCGCCGCCAGACCGGCGTGCTTGATCACCGTACGCCGGGAAAGCGCGGCAGCGTCGGACGAGGAGGACAGGGTCACGAGAGCTCCGGTCGGTCGGCGGACGGCAGAAGGGGAGGAGGTCAGGAGTTGAGGTAGAACCACAACCCGGCAGTCATCCACAGCGCGGTCAGGCCGCTGAGGACCAGGCCGCCCATCAGCGGCAGTGCCCACTTCGGCGAGTCGTCCCGCGTCAGGACCAGCATCTTGACCACGAACGCACCGTAGAAGAAGCACCCAAACAGCGAGTGCAGCAGGGTCCGCGTGTCGTATGCCTGGAAGCCCAGCGCGTACAGGCAGTGCACGGCCACCGGAACGGTGACCGCCACGGCGAGGCGGCCGGACCAGCGGTGCACCGCACCGACCCACGCGCCGGACAGCGGGATCCGGCCGAACAGCGCCATGGCGGTGATCGTCTGGACGACCGCCAGGACCATGGCCACCGTGGCCAGGAACGCCTTGACCGCGAAGCCGCTGGAGAACCCGGCGAGGTTGACGGCCTGTCCGGTCGGCTCGTGCAGCCGGCCGTAAACACCCAGGGCGACGGCCGCCAGGGTGCCGATGGCGAAGGCCACCAGGAGCGGGCCGATCCGGGTCGAGCTCGTTTCGGGATCGGCTTCGGGTGTCGGCGGGACGGTGGCAGGCAGGTCGGTCACGGTCGGGTGCTCCTCACACGTCCTGGTCGCCGCTGACCGGCTCGCCCTGCAGCACCTCGCCGTCGACGGTCACCTCGGGGTTGTCGGGATCGAGCTCGGGAGCGGGCGTGGACTCCTCGCCGGTGGTCTGCACGCCGACCTGCGAGCCGTCGGGCAGCACGATCCAGCCGATGGTGGTCTTGGCCCCGCGCGCCCGATAGAGGCCGGCCGGTCTCTTGGCCTCCCCGATGGTGAACTCCAGCTCATCGCCGTCCAGGTCGACCTTGCCTTCGAGCTGACCCTGCTCCAGCTTGGCCTCGAGCTCGGTGGTGCCGTTCTTGTTCCGCAGCGAGAGCTGGTCGCCGTCCACGGTGCCGCGCAGCCAGGACTCCACGCTCTCGCCGTCGCACAGGTACGCCGCCGCCCTGTTCCCCAGTACGGCGACCGCGACGGCGACCGCGCCGTCCTCCGTACGACCCGCGTACACGACCTGATCGGGGAACTGCTCGTCGTCGTCCTCGGGCACCGTAGCTGCCGGCGACGGCGGAGTCGACGCGCCGGCGCTGGGTGCGGCCGAGACGGACGTGGGGGAGGACGCCGCAGTGGTGGCGGCCGCACTCGGTCCGGCACTGGCCTCGCTGCCCGGAACTGCCGAGCTGACCGCCAGGTTGACGCCGAACATGATCGCGAACGCGGCGACCAGGCCTATCAGCGTGACCAGCGGACTGCGATGGGTCACCACACCTCCTTCGTGCCCGGACTCCTCCGACTTCAGCATTGTCGGCCAGGACGACCGGTCATGTCCGCTGATACACGCAGCCGCTGTTTTCGCGCGGCCGCCTGGTCGACAATGTCCGGGTGACAGCAAAGGACGCATGGGTCGGCGACATCGAGGCGATCACCAGCGACAACGACACTTTCCGCACCGTGCTGTGGACGGGAGACCATCTGCAGCTCACCGTGATGCGCCTGGACACGAACGAGGATGTCGGCCTGGAGATGCATGACCATCTCGACCAGTTCATCCGGGTGGAGTCGGGGTCGGCGCGGGTCACACTCGGTCCGAGTGCGGACCAGGTGGAGATCGCCCACGACATCGCCGACGACTGGGCGATCATCATCCCGGCGGGCACGTGGCACAACGTGATCAACACCGGGATCGAGGAGCTGAGGCTCTACTCCGTGTACGCGCCGGCCGAGCATCCGCCCGGTGCGGTGCACCAGACCAAGGCGGACGCCGACGTGGCCGAGGTCGAACACTCCTCCTGATGCGCGATGCGCCCCTGAGCTTGTCGATCATGCGTCCTGAGCTTGTCGACCATGCGCCCTGAGCTTGTCGAAGGGCCATGGCTGCCTCTGCACACCCCGGTGCTGCTGGACGGCGGCCTGGCCACCCAGCTCGAGGACCAGGGCGCCGACCTGCGCACGCGGCTGTGGTCGGCGCAGGTCCTGGTCGACGACCCGGCCGCGGTGGTGGCGGCCCACACGGCGTTCTTCGCCGCCGGTGCCCAGGTCGCGACCACCGCGTCGTACCAGGCCCCGGTCGAGCTGGTCCGGCTCAGCGTGCGACTGGCTCAGCAGGCCCGGAACCGCTTCGCGGGCGACGGTCATCGGCGTTGGGTGGCCGGCTCGGTCGGGCCCTACGGGGCGTCGCTGGCCGACGGCTCGGAGTACCGCGGGGACTACGGCCTGACCGTGGCCCAGCTCCGGGCCTGGCACCGGCCGCGCATCGCCGCGCTGGTCCAGGCCGAGGTGGACGTGCTGGCGCTTGAGACCATTCCCACCCTGGTCGAGGTCGAGGCGCTGCTGCTCGAGGTGGCCGGTACGGGCCTGCCGTGCTGGTTGTCGGTCACCGCCACCGGCGAGCGGACCCGCGCGGGCGAGCCGGCGTACGCGGCGTTCGCCCTGGCCCGGGACGTGCCGGAGGTGATCGCGGTGGGGGTCAACTGCCTGGACCCCAACCACGTGCCCGGACTGTTGGCGCTCGCGGCCGAGGCGAGCGGCAAGCCGGGCGTCGCCTATCCGAACCGCGGCGAGGGCTGGGACGCCGAGACCAAGACCTGGACCGGACCCGGGGCTTTCGACCCGGCCGCCGTTTCCGGCTGGGTGGCGGCCGGCGCCCGCCTGGTCGGCGGTTGCTGCCGGGTCACCCCGGCCGACATCGCGGCGATGCGCACCGCCCTCGCGTCAGGCTGACCGTTCGGCGATGGCGTGCTGCTCCCCGTCGGTGAGCGGACCCTGCGCCTCGGCGGCGATCGCCTCGGCCAGCTCGGCCCGGTTCTTCACCCCGAGCACCACGGTGGCCACCCCGGGCGCGCTGAGCGCGTAACGGTGAGCAAGGGTCGCCGGGGTCTGGCCCAGATCCGCGGCCAGCGACCGGAAGCTGGCCGCCCGCGCGAAGTCCGCGTACGCCGGGTGGTCCGGGTCGAGCTCCCGGTCCAGACCGTCGGTCAGTCCAGGCTGGACCGCATCCGGCCGGGTAGGTCGTCGAACTCGTCATCGGGCACCTCGACCTTGGTGGTGATCATCACCTCCGGCGCCGGGCGCTGCCGGAGCGCCAACCCGACCACCTGCTCGGCCTCGCCGTCCGCTCCGTACGTCGGCGCCACGTCCAGGTGGGTGATGCCGGTCTCGATCGCGGCGTGCACGGTAGCGACCGCCTCGGCCCGGTCGGTCGGGCCCAAGACCCCGCCGATGCCCCCGCCGCCGAGGGTGAGGGCGCTGACCGTGCCCAGCCGTCCGAAGTCACGTAGCTCCATGTTGTGGACGCTAGAACCTGGAGCGCAGTCCGGATCATGCGGGGCGTCGGGTCACGCCGACGAGGCGGTCTCCTGCTCGGCGAGCCAGGCATTGACCCGACGCTCGGCCTCCTCGGGGTCGACGTCCTCGACCTTGGTGAGGATCGCCCAGCGGTGGCCGAACGGGTCGAGCAGGGAGCCGAACCGGTCGCCGGTGACGAAGGTCGACGGCTCCTCGAAGGGAGTGGCTCCTGCGTCGACAGCCGCCCGCCACAGCTGGTCGACGTCGTCGCAGTAGAGAACGTAGGAGTGGTTGACCGTGTTCGTGCCGTCCGGTGGGACCAGGTTCATGTCGGGCAGCGGGTCGCTCAGCTGCAGCCGGCCGCTCGGGAACTGCAGCTCGGCGTGGGCCACTGTGCCGTTCGGCCCGTCGTTGCGGGAGACCAGCGTGGCCCCGAAGGTCGCGGTGTAGAAGTCGATGGCTCGGGCCGCCCCGTCCACCACCAGGTAAGGGGTGACGGAGGTGTAGCCGGCGGGTGGGTTGGTCGGTCGTACGGAATCGGTCATGTCAGCGATCCTGCCTAGAGTCGGCGTGTGGGTGCTTGGAGAAACGCGACACGGTCCCGTGCCAACGGGGACGACCCCCTTGAACCCCCGAAAAGCAGAGGGGCGCATCGGTCGCTGCCGCCGGAACTGCCCCGCCCAGCGCCCACCTCGACCGACGCCGGCGTGCTCCGCCCGGCGGACGGATCCGGCATCGACCCCGTCTACCGGCCGCCGGCCGGCCGTACGGTGGCGGACTTCGTGGAGCGGTACTGGAGCGTGTCCTGGTCGACCGACGCGCCGACGCGCCGGGAGGTGATCACGCACCCGGCCCTCCACCTCACCGTGACCACCGGGGATGACGAGAACGGTTCGTACTGCCGCGCCGGCGACCCGCGGCATACCCGCTCCTGTTGGCGGTGGTCGCGGACATGCTGGCCGACCATTCGCTCAGCCGGGTCGAGGACGTCGCCGCGCGGCACGGTCTCTCGGTGCGCGCCCTGCAGCGGTTGTTCCGCCGGTTCGTCGGGGTGGGCCCTAAGTGGGTGCTGCAGCGCTACCGGCTGCACGACGCGGTCACCGCGATCGACACCGCCCCGGGCGTGATGGCCGACCTCGCCGGGCTGGCCGCCTCACTGGGCTGGTCGGACCAGTCGCACTTCACCCGGGACTTCACGGCGGCGGTCGGTGTGAGCCCGCACGCGTACGCCGCTCGGCCGGTCTAGCGGGAGGTCAGTAGCCAGTCGAGCGCGACGGGCACCGCCTCCAGTACCGAGATGTGGCCGTCTCGGGGGCGGACCCAGAGCTCGGCCTGCAGCAGCTGGTCGAGCAGCCACTCGGAGTGGGCGAACGGGATCACCCGGTCCTCGCGGCCGTGGACCAGGAGCACCGGAGCGGCGACCTGACCGACGTCGAACCCCCAGGGGTGACCAAGGGCGACGTCGTCGTCGATCAGCCCGTCCGGGCTCTCCTTCCCGGCGCGCCCGGCGTCCTGGCCCATGGACGCCCAGCTGCCGTCCAGGACGGCGAAGTCGGCGGTCGTGAAACTGTTCTCGTCGAACTCCGCGACCTCGGCGTACGCAGCCCGGGCCTCCCGACCGTGGCGCCCGGTCCGCAGGCCGTCCGGGGCGATCATCCCGGCGTACCAGTCGAAGTCCTCGGTGTACGGGGCCGGACCGGCCAGTGACACCGCGGCGACCACCCGATCCGGCCGAAGCGCCGCCCCGGCCAGACCGTGGGCTCCGCCGCCCGAGGCACCCATCGCGACGGCTTGCCCCACCCCGGCCGCATCGAGGACCGCGACCACATCGGTGGCTGCGTTGCCGACCGTCCGGCCCGGCTGCGGGCTGGAACCGCCGTAGCTCGGCCGGCCGTAGGACAGCAGCCGGATGCCGCGAGCCGCGGCCGCCTCACGCAGCGGGTGGGGCAGCCGGCCGGTCTGCGGCGAGCCGTGATGCCACACCACGGTCAGCCCGGAGGTGCCGGTCTCCGCACCGGTGTCGTACGCGCGCAGGACTCGTCCGTCCGGCCGCCGGACCTCGAGACCGGCGACCGAAGGCCTTGCCGTCACTCGCCGACGAAGATGCAGAACGGGTGGCCTGAGGGGTCGGCCAGCACGAACAGCGGCTCTTCGGGATCCTCGGAGCGGTCGTACAGCTCACTGGCCCCGAGGTCGAGCGCCCGCTGCCGCTGGATGAACAGGTCCTCGACCGTAGGCACTCTGGTGTCCAGGTGCAGCATCTGCGGCCGCGGGCCCTCCGGCCAGGTCGCCGGGGGCGAGTGCTTGATCTGCTGGAACGACAGCTGGTTCTGCCCGCTCGCGTCGCGGAGGACCAGCCACTCCTGGCCTTTCGGGTCCGGCTCACCGGCGGCCGGCGGCTCGTCGCCGTCCCGATAGACGAGTCCGAACAGCTCCCGATAGAACTCCGCCAGCCCGCGCGCATCCTCCGTGTCCACCACGGTCGCCACCAGCGCCGGCGGCCTACTGTTCGCCGATTCAGTCATGGCCCTCATCCTGTCAGTCCGTGATGACACTCCTCCTCGAGCACTGTGTGGCGCCAGCCGCAGCATGTGCGGGACCGATGGTGCAGTCCGCCTTCGGTGCGGTGCCGCGTCGGCACCCTTCAGGATCTTTCATCCCGCCCAGCCGCGTCTGGCGCCAACGGGTGCTCACATGGCGGGCGCGCGCCATAGGCTCGGCGGATGACGTCGCAGTCGTTGCCGCGCAGCTCGCCGGCCGTGGAAGGAGTGTCGGCCGCGGGTATCGACGCGTTCCTCGACGCGGCCGACGCGGCTCCCGGGATCGCGCTGCACAGCCTGATGGTGCTGCGCCACGGCCGCGTGGTCGCGGAAGGCTGGGCGGCACCGCACCGTCCGACCGATGCCCGCCAGCTCTACTCGCTGAGCAAGAGCTTCACCGGGACGGCCCTCGGGCTCGCGGTGGCGGAGGGTCGGCTCGCCCTGACCGACACCGTCGTCGACCACTTCCCAGATCTTGCCGCGGCGGCCGGTCCCAGCGCCCGAACGATCACGGTCGAGCACCTGGCCCGGATGGCCACTGGCCACCACGCCGACACGTTCGCCGCAATCCAGCAGCAGGACCCCGCCGAGCCGGTGCGCGCCTTCCTCGGTCTCGAGCCGGAGTCGCCGCCGGGCTCCGTGTTCGCCTACAACAACGGCGCGACGTACACCCTCGCGGCCGTCCTCCAGACGTGTACCAAGCAGAGCCTGACCGACTACCTGCAGCCGCGGCTGTTCGACCCGCTGGGAATCGCGCCGCCGTTCTGGGACTCCGGCGGCGGACCGCGCCAGATCGGGTTGGCCGGCCTGCACCTGACGACCGAGGATGTTGCCCGGTTCGGGCTGCTGTACGCCCAGGAGGGACGATGGGGCGGGCGGCGGCTCCTCCCACCAGGCTGGGTGACCGAGGCGAGCAGTGCGCTGACGCCCAACCCCGCCGAACCCGAGCCGGACTGGCAGCAGGGTTACGGCTACCAGTTCTGGCGGTCCCGCCACGGCTACCGGGCCGACGGCGCGTACGGTCAGTTCTGCCTGATCCTGCCCGAGCAGGACGCTGTGGTCGTGATCACCAGCGAGACCGAGATCATGCAGCCGCTGCTCGACGCGGTCTGGGCACACCTGCTGCCGGCCTTCTCTGGACTCGGCGGGAACGACGACCGGCTGGCCGAGCGGCTCGCCGACCTTGTGCTGCCGATGGACGGAGCCGGGACGTACGCCGCGGACGACTGGGTGGTCGCCTCCGCGGTCGAACCGGCCGCGGAGGCGAGTGGCTGGTCGCTGACCCTCAGTGATGCGAGCCAGGCCCTGGTGGTCGGCTGCGGGGACGGGCAGTGGCAGCGGACGGCGGTGCCGGTTGGCACCGACCGCGCGCTTGTGGTCGAGGCCCAGGGGCAGTGGCCTGACCCCGACACCTTCGTCGCCGAGCTCGTGCTGGTCCAGAATCCGCATCGGATGACCGTCACCTTTCACCCGGAAACCGGCCAGTCCGCGGCGCAGTGGCGTTCGGTCCCGCTCCGCTCCCCGTCCCTGGCGGGACTTGCCGTGCCGATCACCGACCTCAGGGGGTAGTCGTGGGAGAGGCGTAGTCCAGGGCGGTCTGCCGGAGAGCGGTCCGCCCGTACTGACCGGAGCCTCAGCTCGGCCCGGTCACTGGTCTCGTGCTGACTCACAACGCGGCCCAGTCATGGGCCTGATGCTCTGCCGTTCGGGGTGACCAGGTGCGATGATCGTCCCGTGGCCGTCGAACCCCGCATGATCGCGCTGGGCTTCGGCAAGTTCGCCCGGGCGGACCGGATCTTCGCGCTGGAGCCGCTGCTGGGCGACGAGCGGGGCGACGGGCGGCGGACCCGCGTGTGGGTCGAGGGCGTCGCGGATCCGATCATCGCCTCCCGGACCGAGGGCACGATCCTGCGCGACATGGGTCAGGAGCAGACGGTCGACGCGACCCTGGTCGACGAGGCCCTGGACCTGGCCTCGCGGCTGGCCAAGGCCGCCGATGTCGGCCGGGTCGACCTCAGCGATCTCGGCCGTCGGGCCCGCCGGCTGCTCGCCGCGACCACTTCTCCGGACCAGCCGCCGCTGACGTAGTGCCCTGCACTAGTGCCCTCCGCCAGGAATCCGTCACATATCTCCGCCGCCCCGGCGGCGCCTCGCGGCGTTCTCATCGGTCGAGATACAACCCGGTATCCCTCCCTCGTCGGCCTGGCGAGCCATCCACCGGGACGACGGATCTATGCACCGCATTCCTGACGGAGGGCACTAGGTGATGTTTGAGGGATTCTGCACCGAGCTCGTCGACGTCGGCGAGGCGACGTTGCACGTGCGGGCCGGCGGTGACGGGCCGCCGGTACTGCTGCTGCACGGCCACCCGAGGACCTCTGCCACCTGGCACCGGGTCGCGCCCCGCCTGGTGGAGCAGGGTTTCCGCGTCGTCTGCCCCGACCTGCGTGGTTACGGGCAGTCCGTCGGTCCGCCACCAACCGCTGACCACTCTGTCCACAGCAAGCGGGTCGTGGCGGGCGACCTCGTCCGACTGATGGACCACCTCGGCCACCCGCAGTTCGCGTTGGCCGGCCACGACCGGGGCAGCTACGTCGCGCTCCGGCTGGCCCTGGACCATCCCGCCCGGTTGTCTCGGCTGGCCCTGCTGGATTGCATCCCGATCAGCGAGCACCTGGCCCGGATGGACGCGCGGTTCGCCACATCCTGGTGGCACTGGTTCTTCTTCGCCCAGCCCGACATCCCGGAGCGGGTGATCAACGCCGATCCCGACGCCTGGTACCGCGGTGACCCCGAGGCGATGGGGTGGGAGAACCACGACGAGTTCCGGCGAGCCACCCGCAACCCGACGGTGGTTCGGGCGATGCTCGAGGACTACCGGGCCGGCCTCACCGTCGACCGCGCTGATGAGGAGGCGGACCGGGCGGCGGGCCGACGGATCACGGCCCCGCTGCTGGTGCTCTGGTCGCTCGGCGACGACCTCATGGACCTCTACGGGGACCCGCTGCGCATCTGGGTGGACTGGGCGGACGACGTACGCGGGCACGGCATCGACGCGACGCATCACATGGCCGAGGTTGCGCCGGAGGCTCTGGCTGCCGCCCTGGCCGACTTCTTCGCCGAAGCGTGAGCGATCTGGCCGCGTCGTCGCGGCAGATCGCTCACGCGAATGGCATGGCGACCTCCTATGTGCAGCACAGATCCGGTGGTGCACACTGGGTTATGGACATACCGCAGCTCCTCATCACCATCGGGGCCATTGTCGGCGTGGTCCTGATCGGGTTGCTGGCGGTCATCCCCTCGCTGCTCGACCGACCCGGTGGACCGGACCGCGCCGACCCCGACGAGCCGAGCCGTACGCCACCGAAGGACCGCCCCGGACAGAACGGGGTCGATCTGGCCGCCTGAGCGGCACTTTCGGCTAGATCTCGGGCAGCCGTAACCGCGGGTCCTGCACCAGCCGGACGAGGTCTCCGCGCTCGATCTCGAACTCCCGGCCCTTCGTGGTGTTCCGGGCGATCACCGTGATGACCTGCCGTCCGGTCGGCCGGTGCTGGACCTCCATGCCCTGGCCGACGTTCACCGTCTCGGTCAGGTTGAAGAAGTTGCCGTCCAGGAACTTCTGCCGGAGGCAGCTGTGCTTGACGGTCGCCCCGCAGCGCACCGCGGTCCGGCGGCTGGTGGCGATCTGCACGTAGACCGTGGTCGCCCCCTTGTCCATCCGGAACATCTCGAAGGCCAGCGCGCCGCCCTGACCGGTCCAGAAGCCCGGGTCGTCGTAGCGCGCGTCGTAGCGGTAGCCGTAGCCGGAGAAGTACCTGCCCTCCGGGTCCAGGTACGAGCCCACGACCACGGCCATCTCGGCCCGCCACAGGCGCAGGATCTCGCCACGGCAGATCGGGTCGCTGATGTCGCAGCTGGCCGAGATCGGTGTCGGGGTGGCGGTGGGCGTTCCGGTCGGGACCGGTGGCGCCGCCACCGGAGCCGGCGCTCGGCCGGGAACTAGGAACACGGCACCGACCACGAGCAACACCACGGCCACCGCGGCCGCCAGGCTGCGGCGCAGCCAGCGCCGATGGACCAGGTGGCGGCCGTGGTCGAGGTCGTCTGCCGCGCCGTAGGCGGTCCGCCGGTCGAGCGGGATCGCTTCGCGCAGCTCCTCGGCCAGCGCCGCGTCGTCGGCACGGTCGGGACGGTTCACGCCCAGCGCGGCACGGGCCTGCCGGGCCAGCACCAGGACCTCGTCGACCGTGCGCCCGCACACCTCAGCAATCTGCACGCTGGGCAGCTCGGCATAGCGCTCCAGCACGATCACCGCCCGCTGGTCCGGCGGCAGTCGTTGCAGGTCGGAAATGATCTCCGGCCCGCGCACAGTGGACGGTCCGCCGTCGATCAGCTGGATCCGCGGTCCGGTGTCCCAGGGCAGCAGCGGGTCATGCGGCGATGTCTGGACCAGCGATCGCAGGGCCTCGACCCGCGGCCGCTGCACGTCGTCCCAACGCTCGTACATCCGGGCCAGCACCAGCTGGACCAGCCGGTCGGCGCGCTCCAGATCAGCGGTGAGCAGGTAGGCGCAGGCTTGCAGCAGCGGCCGCTCACGCTCGACGACCACCGCGTACTCCTCGTCGCGGCCCACCGCCATGGCTCACCTCTTCCTGCACTTTAGTGCCACGGTGAAGACGTCTCCTGCCCCTTCGCGACGCCCAGGCACGCAAGGAACGTCGTCTCCATGGCACTAGTTCGGGGCCGAACCTGCCCCGCGATGCAGTAACAATGAAGCGGTGACGACGTTTCGGCGCTACGTGGCCATCGGCGACTCGAGCACCGAGGGCCTGGAGGACCCCGACGGCGCGGGCGGGTACATCGGGTGGGCGGACCGGCTGGCGCAGCACATCGCCGACGGGCAGGACGAACCGCTGGAGTATGCCAACCTGGCCATTCGGGGTCTGCGGACACATGACATCCGGGTCGGCCAGCTGAATGACGCCCTGGCCATGCGCCCCGACCTGCTCACCGTCTTCGCCGGGATGAACGACGTGATCGGGCCCCGCTGCGACTTCCACTCGGTGCGGGCGGAGCACGTCATCATCTTCGGCGAGGCACGACGGGCGGGCTGCACCGTGGCGACCTTCACCATGCCCGACCCGGCCGCGGTCAACCCGCTTGCCGCCAACCTGCGCGAGCGGGTGGACAAGCTGAACGCGATCATCCGCAGCGAGGCCGCGGCAAGGGGGGTGCTGGTGGTCGACTTCGAGGCCTACCCGGTCGCGGAGGACCCGCGGCTGTGGTTCGACGACCGTCTCCACGGCAGCACCCTCGGCCACACCAAGGTGGCGGCGGCGCTGGCCTGGCGCCTCGGCATTGCCGGCTTCGACGAGAGCTGGTCCGAACCGCTGCCCGAGGTCGTGGCGGCGCGCACCCGACGGGAGCGGCTCACCAGGGACGTGGACTGGGCCCTGCACTACCTGGCGCCCTGGATGGGCAAAGGCATCCGCGGCCTGCCCGCTCGGCTCGGCCGCGAGCCCAAGCGGCCGATCCCGACGATCGTTCCTAAGGCCCGCGAACGCGTCGACTGACGGCTTGTGCCCTAGGTGAACAGGGACTGACCGACGAACTCACCCGCGGCGATCCCCGGCGGGACGGCGAACAGGGCTGAGCCGGTGTGCTGGATGTACTCGCTCAGCCCGTCGTTCAGCCCCAGCCGGGTCTGCATCGGGATGAAGTGGGTCCGCGGGTCGACCACGAAGGCCAGGAAGAACAGGCCGGCGTCCATCCGGCCGAGCCCGTTGCTGCCGTCCACGAAGTTGTAGCCGCGACGCAGCATCCGTACGCCGCCGTTGTTGTCCGGGTGCACCATCCGCACGTGGGCGTCGGTCGCCAGGAGCGGCTCGTCACCCCGTCCCTTGAGCCGGAAGTCGGGCTGGCTGAACTCGCTCCCCCCGGACAGCGGCGCGCCCTCGGCCTTGGTCCGCCCAATCACCCGCTCCTGCTCGCGCAGCGGTTGCCGGTCCCAGGTCTCGATGGTCATGTTGATCCGTCGAGCCACCAGATACGTGCCGCCGGCCAGCCACTCGCCCTTGGGGTCCGCGCCCGGCGCCACCCACACGTGCTCGTCGAGCCGCTCCGGCTCCTCGGCCTTGAGGTTCATCGTGCCGTCCTTGAACCCCATCAGGTTCCGCGGCGTGTTCTGGCTGGTCGAGGTGGAGGACGTACGCCCGAAGCCGAGCTGGGACCAGCGCACCGAGGCCCGGCCGAACGCGATCCGGGCCAGGTTGCGCACGGCGTGCACTGCGACCTGCGGGTCGTCGGCGCAGGCCTGGACGAAGAGGTCGCCGTCGGAGCGGTGGGGGTCCAGCTTGTCGGCCGGGAAGTGCGGCAGCCGCTGCAGCGCCGCCGGCTGCTTGGCCGCCAGGCCGAAGCGGTCCTTACCGCCCGAGCGGAACAGCGACGGCCCGAAGCCGAAGGTGATGGTCAGCCCCGACGGCGGCAGCCCGATCGCCTCGCCGGTGTCGTCCGGTGGGGCGCCGTACGGCCCCGACGTCGGCCCTATCTCACCGGCTCCGAGGCCCCGGCTCATCCGCTCCGCCGCGAGGGTCCAGTCCTGCAACAACTCGGCCAGCTCGTCGCGGGAGTCGGTGATCACGTCGAACGCGGCGAAGTGCAGTCGGTCCTGCATCGGGGTGATGATGCCGGCCTGACGTACGCCGTAGAAGGGGTAGGTACGCGCACCCGGGTTGGGCGCGGCGGCCGGCGCGGCCTCCTGGCTGCCGAGCGCAAACCCTCCGGCCGCCCCGGCCGCGACCCCCGCCAGCCCGGCCCCGGCGGCGCCGAGCAGCCCTCGTCGGGAGACGGATGCGCGGTCCCGCGGCGGCTCAGGCGCCGCCGCGGGACCGGCGGCCGGGGTCTCGACCGGGTGGGTGATGGCCATGGCTACCGATGCTCTCAGATCACCGCAGCGGCCAGCTGGGACAGCGGCTCGGACAGCGCGTTGACCGCGTCCGAGAGCTGCTTGACCTCCGCCGCGCTCAGCTCGTTGTAGTACTTGAAGCCGTCGCCGGAACGCTGAGCGTCCAGCAGGCCCTGAAGGGCGACGAACTTCTCGTCGATCTGGGTGTCCAGCTCGGCGTCCTTGGTCTTCAGGATCGGCCGCAGCCCGTCGAAAGCCACCCGAGCCCCGTCGACATTGGCCTGGAAGTCCCACAGGTCGGTGCGCGACCAGTACTCCTCCTCACCGGTCACCTTGCCGGTCGCCACCTCGTCCAACAGGCCGCGCGAGCCGTTGGCGATCTGGTCGGTGGTGAAGGTCAGCTCGCGGGTCTTGTCGTAAAGCACGTTGGTGTTGGCGAGCAGGTCCTCCGCGTACTTCGCTCGGTCCGCGGTGGACATCGGCTGGTAGCCCTTGGCCCGGGCCGGCCACAGGTCCTTCTCGATCCGGTGCCAGCCGGTGAACTCCTGGCCCGCCTCCAGGTCGGCCTCGCGGATGTCCATCTTCGGGTCCAGGTCGCCGAAGGACTCGGCCACGGTCTCGATCCGCTCCCAGTGCACCCGGGCCGGGGCGTACAGGGCTCGGGCCTCGTCGTCCTTGCCCGACGTGTAGAGCTCGACGAAGGTGGTGGTCTTGGCCACCAGCTGCTCGGTCTGGTCCTTGACGTAGGCCTGGTACGAGCGGTTGGCCTGCTCGACCAGCTCTGCGTCGTTGCCGCTCGGCGCGCTGTCCTCCTCCGAGCTCGTCACCGAGAAGCCCGCCCGGATGCCGTCGCCGACCATGCCCGGCTTGCAGGCGGTGAAGTACTCACCCGGCCCGGCCCGCAGCACCAGGTCCCGTGACAGGCCCGGCCCGATGTTCTCGATCTCGCCGATGATCCGCAGCCCGTCCTCGGCCAGCAGGTAGAACTCGGTCACCTTGCTGCCGCCGTTGGTCACCGAGAAGGTGAGGTTGCCCGACGGTGCCGTGACCGCGGAGAGCTGGCACTCGGTGTCCGTGGCCTGAACGGTCAGCGCGCGCGGGTTGGCGGCGGCCTCGGGGTCGCTCGGAGTCGGGGCGTTGTCGGTGCAGGCCGCCAGGAAAGGCAGCGTGAGGGCCAGACCGGCCACAGCGAGGCTGGGCCGCGCGAGGCGATGCATGAAGTGTCAGTTCCTTCCGGCGGAAACCGTCGCGGCGGTCGCCGGACGGGGGGACGAGGTGGCCGAGCGCTGTCGGATCTTGTAGAGGAACAGCGTCATCGTCGGAATGACGTACGCCAGCCAAGCGATGGCTTCGAGCTTGGTGGTGGCGGGGGAGAAGTTGAAGATGCCCTTGAGCAGGGTGCCGTACCACGAGCCCGGCGGGATGGCGTTGGACACGTCGAAGGCCAGGTTGTAGAGGCCGGGCAGGAAGCGGGCCTCTTGTAGGTCGTGCACCCCGTACGCGAGCACGCCGCCGGCGACGATGATCAAGAACGCGCCGGTCCAGGTGAAGAACCGGGTCAGGTTGATCTTCAGGGCGCCGCGGTAGATCAGGTAGCCGAGGGTGATCGCGACCGCCAGGCCCAACGCCGCGCCGATCAGCGGAGTGGTGGTCGTCCCGGCGGCCTGCGTTGCCGCCCACAGGAACAGCGCGGTCTCCAGCCCCTCGCGGCCGACGGCGAGCATGGCCACGATCACCAGCGACCAGGGCTTGGCCTCCGCCGCATCGTCGATCTGCGCCCGGAGATGGCCGGAGAGCGAGCGGGCGGCCGACGCCATCCAGAAGATCATCCAGGTGACGAAGGCGACCGCGACGATGGACAGCGCGCCACCGATCAGCTCCTGCGCCTCGAAGGTCAGACCCTTGGGCCCGAAGGTCAGCGCGGCACCGAAGGCCAGCGAGACGCCAACCGCGATCGCCACTCCGAGCCAGATCCGCGGCAGCAGGTGCCGGCGGTTGGACTTGACCAGGTACGCGACCAGGATGCTGACGACCAGTGCGGCCTCGAGGCCCTCACGCAGGCCAATGAGGAAGTTGGCGAGCATCTCTCCTCTTCCCCTGGCGAATCGCCGAACCGTCGGCTCACAGGTGAGCCTTCCCTAAGTTAAGGCAGCCTCGGCTGTCTGGCAAGTCACTGCTCAAGAGCGCCTTGCGGTGACCGGCGATACGTCCGGCGGCCCCTACGAGGTGGCCGACCCGGCGGGTGCGAACGGGATGTTCTCCGTGTCGACCTCTGTTCGGCACCTGGGCTCCGCCACCCTCGAGGCCGCGTTTGCCGTCACATGACGGCTAACCCGTGCCGCAATCGCGTTTCGGACCCCCGTTTGCCGTCACGAGACGAGAAACGCAGACCAGTAGATGCTCCGGAGGGTGGGTCAGTGCGACAGGGCGCGGCGACGCAGCAGCTCGCTCTTGGCGTACGTGCCGACCTGGTGGGTGGCGTACCCGTCCATGACGGCGCCGATGCCGCCGCCAAGCAGCGGCACCCGCTTGGTCACCATCAGGGCCATGCCGCGGCCGCCGACGCGGGACGCTAGGCCGCTGGTGACCTCTTCCGCAACCCGTCGATCCAGCTCCGGGTCGAACATCGGCGCGGTGGCCACGGTCATTGGTGAGGTGGGGAGCTTGCCCTCCACGATCCGCGTGGCGATCTGCTCGCCGCCGAGCAGACACATCACCAGGGCGGTGCGAACCCGGTTATCGTTCACGTCGTAGCCGCGCAGGTGGGCGATGGCCGCAACCATCCGAACCTGCAGCACCGCGACCCCGACCAGGTTGGCCGGCACCGCGACGGCAACCGCGGCGATACCGCCGAGGTTGGTGGCGAAGCCCTGGGCGGAGGCCAGCCGGACATGGACGTCGATGATGCTGTCGATGGCCGCGTCCACCGAACCGCCGTGCCGTTGCAGGTGCTTGGCCGCTGCCGTCTTGGCCCCAGGCAGCCGGCCGTAGCCGTCGATGGCCAGCTCGAGCACCCGGCGCAAGGCGCCGCCGGCGAGCTGCGGCGTAACGAGGCTGCTGGCCACCGGCCCGATTCCGCGAGCGATGATCTTGCCCACGTCTGCTGCTGACGGCATCTGTCGGCCTCCGCAAACCAGTCGACGCGGTCCCGACGACCGCGCTGTCCCCAGGGTACGTGGCCGGTGTCAGCCGGAGGCCAGGCGTGACCCCGGCCCGACCCCGATCCAGTCCCTGATCCGACAATGGCCGGTATGGCCTCGCCGTTCGGATCGCCCGCCTCGTGGCGGCACGACGATCTGATCGGAGTGTCCCGGGAGTTCGACGCCGACCTCACCCAGGCCGCGTACGCCACCGGGGTCTTCCCGATGCCCGCGCCGGCCCGGCTGATGGGGTGGTACTCCCCGCTGCACCGCGGGGTGCTGCCGCTGGACGGGCTGAAGGTCAGCCGGTCGCTACGCAGGATGCTGCCCCGCTACGAGATTCGCTTCGACACCGCGTTCACGGCGGTGCTCGACGGCTGTGCCGATCGCCGCCGCCCGCACGGCTGGATCGACCGGCGGATCCGCCGGGTCTACACCGAGCTGTACCAGCGCGGAGTAGTCCACACGGTTGAGGCTTGGACGCCAGAGGGCGAGCTTGCCGGCGGCCTTTACGGGGTGAGCCTGGGTGGCCTGTTCGCCGGAGAGTCGATGTTCCACCGGCCGGACATCGGACGCGACGCGTCCAAGGTCGCGCTGGTGGCGCTGGTGGACTTCCTGTGCGCCGCCGACCCGACCGAACGGCTGCTCGACGTGCAGTGGGTCACCCCGCACCTGGCGTCCCTGGGCGTGGTCGAGGTCCAACGGGAGGAGTACCTGGGACTGCTGGCGGCGGCCCTGCTACGGCCGACCCCTCGCTGGCCCGCTCTCGACGACGACTCAGGAGGCACGTCCTAGACTCACATTCGTGCCCGAGATGCCCGAGGTGGAGTCCCTCGCGCGGTTCCTCACCCAACAGTGCGTCGGGCACGTGATCGCCCGGATCGAGCTGACCGCGTTCAGTGCGCTCAAGACCTACAGCCCGCCGCTGTCCGCGCTGCACGGGCTGGAGGTCGAGTCGGTGACCCGGCGGGGCAAGTTCATCGACCTCGAGGCCGGTGGGCTGCACCTGGTGTTCCACCTGGCCCGCGCCGGCTGGCTGCGCTGGAAGGAGGCACAGCCGACGACGCCGGCGAAGCCGGGTAAGGGACCGCTTGCCCTCCGCGTCCACCTGGACGACGGCTCGGGCTTCGACCTCACCGAGGCCGGCACCCAGCGCAAGCTGGCGATCTACGTGGTCGACGACCCGCAGTCCATCCCCATGGTGGCCACCCTGGGCCCCGACCCGCTGACCGAGGATTTCGACGAGGCGGCGCTGGGCGCCATCCTGGTCAAGGCCGGCCGGTCCCAGCTCAAGGGCGTGCTCAAGGACCAGCGGACGATCGCCGGCATCGGCAACGCGTACTCCGACGAGATCCTGCACGCGGCCAAGCTCAGCCCGTTCAAGCCGGCGAACTCGCTCACCGAGGGCGAGCTGAGCGGTCTGTGGGCGGCGATCCAGCACGAGCTCACCGGTGCGATCGTCCGGGCCGAGGGCCTGGCGGCCAAGGACCTCAAGGGCGAGAAGAAGTCCGGCCTCCGGGTGCACGGCCGCAAGGGCGAGACCTGCGAGGTGTGCGGCGACACCATCGCCGAGGTCTCCTTCGCCGACTCCTCGCTGCAGTACTGCCCGACCTGCCAGACCGGCGGCAAGAAGCTCGCCGACCGACGGCTGTCCAAGCTGCTGAAGTAGGAGCGCGGAGTGAGTGCGTCCGTAGGGTAGGGCCGTGTTTGGAACGAATGTGCCGTCGGTGGCGCCGACCGAGGTGGTCGGCAAGATCGCGGACGGCTGGATGCTGCTGGACGTGCGAACCGACCCCGAGTGGGCCCACGGCCGCATCTCCGGCGCCGTGCACATCCCGATGGACCAGCTGATGGGTCGGCTGGACGAGGTCGGCGACCGGGTGGTCTGCGTCTGCGCCGTGGGTGCCCGTTCCGGCCGGGTGGCGGAGTACCTGAATGCCCAGGGCTACCAGGCGGTCAACCTCGAGGGTGGCATCTACGCCTGGGCCGACGCGGGCCTGCCCGTCGAGTCCTAGGAGCCTGCAGTTAATCAGCAGGCTCCTGGTGCCGAGAGGGTCGAACCTCCTTTCATCCGTATCAGCCGGCGAGGGTCCCTCCTCTGACAAACTCGCGGACAAGGGAAGAGGGATCGATGGCACAGGCGCGGATGTTCCAGTCGGACGCGGAGACCGACGACGAGGTCGCATTCATGGTGATGGTGCTGGACCTCCAGGACGCGGCACCGTCCCATCCGTCGGCTGCAGGGCTGGGCGCTGGATCTCGTCCAGGTGCAGCCGGGCGAGGTCGTGGTCGACGTCGGCAGTGGGACCGGGACGATGACCCGAACCCTGGGTGCGCTGGCCTCGCCGGCCGGGCAGGCCGTCGGGGTGGAGCCCAACGCCCGGTTGCGGGACGTCGCCGAGACCCGGGCGGCCGCGTCATCAGGGGTCCGCTTCGTCGAGGGCCTGGCTGCCGACCTGCCATTCCCCGATGGCAGCGTGGACGTGCTCTGGTGCGAGCGGGTGTTGCAGCACCTCGCCGATCCACAGGCGGCGATCGAGGAGTTCGCCCGCGTGCTGCGCACCGGCGGACGCGCTGTGCTCCTCGACACCGACCATGCCACGCGGGTGACCTCAGCCATGGAGGCGGACGTCGAGGCCAAGCTGCTAGCCGCATTCATGTCCAACCTGCCCAACCCGCGCGCCGCGCGACACATCCCAGAGCAGGCCATGCGCGCCGGGTTCACCGTCGATCCCGACATCGGGTCGTCGGCCCTGATCTTCCCGCCGCGGGTGCTGTTGGACAGCCCTTTGATCGCCGACGCCGCGGAGAGCGCGGTGGCCGCCGGCTCGCTCGGCCAGGAGAAGGCCGACGAGGCCGTACGCGCGGTGCGGGCGGCCGCCGAGGCGGGTCACGCGTTCGCGGCCGTGACGGTGTTCGGATTTCTGCTCCGCAAGCCGGCGGCATGACCGCAGGTAACGGTCGGGTCACCGCGGGCGCGAGCGGCCGCGGACCGGCGTAACGGTCGGGCCACCATGCGGTGCGGTTGTCGACGCCCGAGCCGGATGGGCTTAGCGTGGAGCCGCTTGTCTTGGATGGTCACGCGTTCGGCAGAAATCTCGGGGGTCGGCAACCCGGGGCCGAGCGCGGACGCATCCTCGCGCGTTGGTCATACGAAGGAGTCCAATGGTCGGGATTCGGGGGTCCGCGGTCGTCATCACCGCGGTCGCCGTCACGGTCACGCTGTTGTCCGGCTGCGAGCTGTCGGCCTCGGCTGGCCAGGGCGCGGGGCCGTCAGGAGCCGGGACGCCCACCACAGCGCCCGCCGCCACGCCTACCACGACCGCGGCCACACCGAAGCCGAGCGTGACCCCGTCCGCTACGCGGAAGCCGAAGCCGGAGCCGACGCCGACCAAGACCAAGCCGGCCGCCCTGCTGGCCCCGGGCGACAAGGGAGAGAAGGTCCGCGAGCTGCAGCACCGGCTGCGCCAGCTCGAGTGGTACGCCGGGTCGATCACCGGGACGTACGCCAGCGCGACGACCAAGGGCGTCAAGGGCTTCCAGGGCAAGCGGACGTTGGCGGTGACCGGCGAGGTCGACCAGCGCACGTGGACCAAGCTCGCGGCGATGACCCGCACCCCGTCCCGAGCCGAGCGGCACAACATCCTGGTCGCCGGACCGGCGCTGATGAAGCCCGGCTCGAGCGGGCTGGCGGTCCGCGGTCTGCAGGCTCGGCTGAAGCAGATCGGCTGGTACTCCGCGTCCGTCACCGGCACCTACGGCTCGATCACGACCAGTGCCGTACGCGGGTTCCAGGCCAGGCGCGGCATCCCGGTGACCGGCGCCGTCGACCAGAGGACCCTGGACCGGCTGCGCAACATGACGCGTACGCCGACCAACGCCGAGCTCTACAACAAGGTGCCCAAGCCCTCGGCGGCGGGGCTCGACAACCGCTGCCTCACCGGCCGGGCGATCTGCGTCAGCAAGCGGACCAACTCCCTGGTCTGGGTGGTCGACGGGCAGGCGCAGCTGCGGATGGACGTGCGCTTCGGCTCGGACCGCACGCCGACCCGCGAGGGCTCGTTCCGGATCGGCTGGAAGTCCCGCGACCACTTCTCCTCGCTCTATGACACCTCGATGCCGTACGCGATGTTCTTCAGCGGCGGCCAGGCGGTGCACTACTCACCCGACTTCGCGGCCCGCGGCTACAACGGCGCCTCGCACGGCTGCGTCAACGTCCGCAACCTCGGCGGCATCCAGGCCCTCTTCGCCTCGGCCCGGGTCGGCGACAAGGTCATCGTCTATCGCTGAGGGCAGCTCCCTCAGGAGCGGGCCGTCAGCACCAAGGGGCCATCGGAAGTGATGGCGACGGTGTGCTCGGCGTGGGCGCCGCGAGAGCCGTCGCGGCTGCGCAGGGTCCAGCCGTCGGCGTCGGTGTAGATCTTGTCGGTGCTGGCCAGGAACCACGGCTCGATCGCGATCACCAGGCCCGGCCGCAACGGCAGCCCGCGGCCCCGGCGCCCGTTGTTGGGCACATGCGGGTCGCCGTGCATGGTCCGGCCCACCCCGTGCCCGCCGAACTCGGTGTTGATCTTGTAGCCGGCGTGGAGGGCCTCGCGGGCGATGGCGTAGGAGATGTCACCGATCTTGTTGCCCGCCTGGGCCGCCTCGATTCCGGCCGCCAGCGCGGCCTCGGCCGTGGCGATCAGGAGCTGGTCCTCCTCGCGGGGATCGCCGACGATGACCGATACCGCCGAGTCCGACACCCAGCCGTCGACTGCGGCCGCGAAGTCCACGCTGAGCAGGTCCCCGTCGCGCAGCTCGTAGTCGTACGGCAGTCCGTGCAGCACCGCATCGTTCACCGAGGTGCACAGCACCTTGCCGAACGGGCTCGCCCCGAACGACGGGTGGTAGTCGATGTAGCACGACTCCGCGCCCCGGTCCTTGATCATCCGGTGCGCCAGCTCGTCCAGCTCCAGCAGGTTGACGCCGACATCGGCGTACGCCTTGAGCGCGGTCAGCACCTCGGCCACGAAGCGGCCGGCGGGTCGCATCTGCTCGATCTCGGCGGGGGAGCGATACTCGATCACGCGAGCCATTGTCACCTATGCCCCTAAGGTGAATCGCACCATGACCACCTTCGGTCCCGACACGATCGACGAGCATTTCGCCGGCTCCGACCTCGACCCCGCGGTGTGGGTCCCGGCCTACCTCCCGGCCTGGAGCTCCCGGGCCGACGCGGCAGCGACGTACGCCCTCACCGCGGCGGGCCTGAGGTTGAGCCTTCCGCCCGACCAGCAGCTGTGGTGCCCGGACCGGCATCGCCCGCCACTGCGGGTCTCCGCGGTGCAGACCGGCAACTGGTCCGGCCCCGTCGGCAGCACTTCGGGGCAGCAGCCCTTCCTCGACGGCCTGACCGTACGCGAGCAGCAGCCTCCCCTCTGGGGCTTCACCCCGCACGTCGGACGGCTCGAGGTCGAGCTGAGCGCGACCATCGGACCGCGGTCGATGTTCTCGGCCTGGATGGTCGGGCTCGAGCTCGAACCGGACGACTGCGGCGAGATCTGCGTGGTCGAGGTGTTCGGCGACACGGTCCGGGACGGCCAGGTCGGCCTGGGCTGCGGGATCAAGCAGATCCGCGATCCGCGGCTGACGCAGGAGTTCTCCGCCGACCCCCGACCGCTGGATGTCCGCGAGCCGCACGTGTATGCGGTCGACTGGCAGCCCGGCCGGGTGGAGTTCTTCCTGGATGGCGAGCACATCCGGACCACGGAGCAGGCACCGGACTACCCGATGCAGTTGATCATCGGGCTCTTCGACTTCCCGGAGCAGCCGGACCCCGACGGCGTCGAGCCCGACGAGCCGACGCTCGTGGTGCATCGGGTGGTGGGTGCGCCCAGCCCGGGCAGTGTTCCGCCCCCGAGCGCTTCCTGACCGGCCGCCATGGGGGGAACGGCCAGCGCCGCAACGCCGATCATGGTCACGCCGGTGCGATCCGAGGGGTCAAGATGATCGTGATGACTGAGTACACGGTCGAGCGGGAGATCGAGGACCTCGCGGCGATCATCGCCGAGGTCGGCGGCGGACCCGTCCACCTCTACGGGCACTCCTCGGGGGCGAGAGCCCGCCGTTCCTGCACGAGGTCGCGCACCGACTGGTCGATCTGGCGCCCGCCGGATCGCTTCAGGTCCTGGCCGGCCAGGAGCACGTCGCCGACCCAGAGGTGCTGACCCCGGTCGTGGTCGAGTTCCTGCGCGACTGACCCTGACCGCCCTCCGCTAACCTTTCCGGTCGCGGCGGGCGCCGAGGACGGCGTCCGCGATGGAGTGGTTGCCCCGGTCGCGCAGACCGGCTACGACCCCCTCGATGTCGTCATCCGCCCGGTTCTGGCTCAGCTTGAGCTTGGCTTCGACCCGGCTGATCCGGAGCTCCAGCCCGACGATGGCGCGGAGCTGGCCGCGGACGAAGCGATCGGGGGCGTCGTCGACCGACCAGGGGTGCGGCTCGGCCGCCTCGTGCCGGTCGGTGAGGCCGCGGACGTGGGACTCGACCCAGGCCGGGTCGTCATGGATGACCAGGTCGCCGTAGATGTGGGCGACGGTGTAGTTCCAGGTCGGGACCACCCGGCCGTGCCGGGCCTTGGCCGCGTACCAGGACGGTGTGATGTACGCCTCGGGGCCCCGCAGGATCACCAGCGCCTCGCCCAGGACCGGCGTGGACCACTGCGGGTTGTTGCGGGCGAGGTGGCCGAGCAGCGTTCCCTGCTCGCCCACGGCCGGCTCGAAGATCAGCGGCAGCGTGCTGGCCAGCAGGCCGGCCTCGGTCGAGGTGACCAGGTCGGCCGCGGTGTGGCCGGTCAGCAGCTCGTGGACGTCGTCCGCCGTGGCGGCGAAGTGCGCCGGGATGTACATGACCCAAGCATCCCGCGGCTGAACCGCCCCGGCAGCGCCGTGACAGGCTGGTCCCATGAACGTCGTCGTCACCGGAGGCAGCGGCGGCCTGGGCCGCGAGGTCGTGTCCCGGCTCCGGGCCCACCAAGTTCGGGTGGTCGCCGCGAGCCGTCGCACCGGCTTCGACCTGACCACCGGCGAGGGCGTACGCACGGTGCTGGCGGACGCCGATGTGGTCGTGCACGCGGCCACCCACCCGCGGTTCCGCAAGGTCGACCTGGACGGCACCCGCCGAATCGTCCGGATCCTGCTGGAACGGTCGCAGCCGCCGCACGTGATCTACGTGTCGATCGTCGGCGTGGACCACAGCCCGTTCCCGTACTACCGGGCCAAGTACGCCTGCGAGCTGGTGCTGGAGCGCAGCGGGTTGCCGGTCACGGTGGTCCGAGCGACCCAGTTCCACACCCTGGTACGTGGGCTCGGCCAGCTCGGGGCCCGCGGACCGATCGCCGTCGTGCCCAGTGGCCTGGCCTTCCAGTCCTGCGATCACCGCTGGGTCGCCGATGAGTTGGCGGCGCTGGTTCCGGCCGATCGACCG
Organism: uncultured Actinomycetota bacterium; assembly: GCA_963808435.1. Lineage (GTDB taxonomy): Bacteria > Actinomycetota > Actinomycetes > Propionibacteriales > Propionibacteriaceae > Microlunatus. The sequence continues at coordinate 181,292 of CAWEFW010000011.1, forward strand.
CTGGGCTACCGCCGGACCAGTGATCTGGCCGGTCCGGACCGGACCACGATCGGCGAGGTGATCCAGCTGGCCCGGGAGGCGGCGGGCAAGGGCCACTCTCGGCTGGTCACACTGCCGGCGGTCGGCGGGATCCTGAAGTCCTTCGCGGCCGGGTCGAACCTGCCGGGGCCGGACGCCAAGATCGGCGGAGTCGGCTACCGAGACTGGTTGCGCGAGCCGGGCGGATGACGCTCACGGTCGCCACTCGTTGGTACTCGCCAGTCAGTGGCCACCATCTGCGGCGTTCTCAGACGCGCAGCGCCTTCACCTCGGCCAACAGCTTGCCCATAGTGTCCTTGGCGTCGCCGAACAGCAGCGTGGTCGTCGGCTCGTACAGCAGCTCGTTCTCGATCCCCGCGAACCCGGGCCGCATCGACCGCTTCATGAAGACCACCTGCCGGGCCTGGTTGGCGTGCAGGATCGGCATCCCGTAGATGGGCGCGTCCGGCGTCGTCTCGGCCGCCGGGTTGACCACGTCGTTCGCTCCGACCACCAGCACCACGTCGGCCTGCTTGAACTCTGGGTTGATGTCGTCCATCTCCTTGAGCTGCTCGTACGGCACCTGGGCCTCGGCCAGCAGCACGTTCATGTGCCCGGGCATCCGGCCGGCCACGGGATGGATGGCGTAGTCGACCTTCGCCCCCCGCTCGGTCAGCACGTCGACCAGCTGCTTCAGCGCGTGCTGGGCCTGGGCCACGGCCAGGCCGTACCCCGGGACGATGATCACGCGCTCCGCGTACGCGAGCAGGATCGCCACGTCCTCCGGCCCGCCCGCCTTGACCGGCCGGTCGCTGAGCTGGGTGGACCCCTGCGTCGAGCCGCCCTTGAGCGCGCCGAACAGGGTGCTGAACAGAGACCGCCCCATGGCGTTGGCCATCATCCGGGTGAGCAGGGTGCCGGCCGAGCCGACCAGCGTGCCGGCGACCAGCAGCAGGGTGTTCTCCAGCAGGTAGCCGCTGGCCGCCACGGTCAGGCCGGTGAACGCGTTCAGCAGCGAGATCACGATCGGCACGTCGGCGCCGCCGACCGGCAGGACGAGGAGAACGCCGAGTCCGGCCCCGACCAGGATCAGCAGCACCCCGACGACCATGCCCGGCAGGAGCACCAAGGCGACGGCGAGGCCGACGGCAGCGACCAGGGCGAGTGCGTACACGATCGGATAGCCGGGGAAGGTGACCGGCCGGGTGGTCATCAGCTCCTGGAGCTTGAGGAAGGTCACGACGGACCCGGCGAAGCTGGCGGCGCCCACGACCAGCGTGAACGCGGTGATCAGCAGGGCGGCGGTGTTGGCCGGTCCGGCGTCGGGGATGTCGGCGGCGGTCAGCCGTAACAGGATCTGGTCGAGCTCGATCAGGGCGACGATGGCCGCAGCGCCACCGCCCACTCCGTTGAACAGGGCCACCAGCTGCGGCATCTGGGTCATCTGCACCCGGTACGCGCCGACCGCACCGACCGCGGTGCCGAAGGCCAGGGCGACCAGGATCGGCACCACGTTGTCCAGCGGGGTGGCGGCGAAGACGACCACCGTGGCCAGCACGGCGCCGGCCGCGCCGATCAGGTTGCCGCGGCGGGCCGTACGCGGGGAGGACAGGGCCTTCAGGGCAAGGATGAAGCAGACCGCCGCCGCGAGGTACCCGAGCTGGGCCCAGACCGGGGTCACTGTTCCAGCTCCTCGGTCCGCCGCCGCTCGATCCGCTTGGGCCGGAACATCACCAGCATCCGGTCGGTGACCACGAACCCGCCGACCATGTTGATCGCCGCGAGCACTACGGCCACCAGCGCCAGGGCCAGCACGGCGGTCGACCCGGCGGTCCCGGCGACCAGGATCGCGCCGATCAGGATCACCCCGTGAATGGCGTTGGCGCCCGACATCAGCGGCGTGTGCAGGGTGGAGGAGACCTTGGAGATCACCTCGATCCCGACGAAGACGGCCAGCACGAAGATGGTCAGCCAGATGATGGCCTCGCTCATGGCCGGCCCTCTTTCGGCGAGAACTCGCCACCGGTGGAGTTTTCGACCTCGGAAGGCCGCAGTGGGGGCGATAACTCGCCATTGGTGGAGTTTTCTCCCCCAGGGGCCCGGCCGATGCACATGGCCGCCACGATCTCGTCGGCGTAGTCGGGGACGAACTTCTGCTCCCGGGTCATCAGCAGGATCACGCTGGTGACGTTCTGGGCGTACAGCCGGCTCGCCGGGCCGGGCATCTGGCTGGGCACGTTCGCCCCGCCCCAGAGCTGGACGCCGCCGAGGTTGCGGACATCCCCGGGCAGCACTCCTTCGACGTTGCCGCCCGACTCGGCCGCCAGGTCGACCACCACCGAGCCCGCCTTCATCTGCTTCACCATGTCCGCGGTGACCAGCAGGGGCGCCTGCCGTCCCGGCACCGCGGCGGTGGTGATCAACGCGTCGGCCGCCGCGATGTACGGGGTGAGCAGCTCCCGCTGCCGCTCGGCCCGCTCCTCCGTCATCTCCCGGGCGTACCCGCCCGCCCCCTCCAGCGTGGGTAGGTCGAGCTCGATCGCCTGGGCGCCCATGGAACGGATCTCCTCGGCCGCCGCGGCGCGTACGTCATAGCCCTTGACCACTGCACCCAGCCGGCGGCAGGTGGCGATCGCCTGCAACCCGGCCACGCCGGCACCGAGCACGACGACCTGGGCCGGCGGCACGGTGCCGGCGGCGGTCATGCTCAGTGGAAAGAACTGCCGCAGCCGGTCGGCGGCGACGATGGCGCCGCGATAACCCGCCACCAGGGACTGGCTGCTCAGCGCATCCATCGACTGGGCCCGGGAGATGCGCGGCACGTACTCCATGCCGAAGGTGACCAGCCCGCGCTGCTGGCGCAGGGCGAGGTCGGCGGCGCGGGCGGTGGGCGGGTAGAACGAGATGGTCGCCGTGTCCCGGCGGAGAGAGCGAAGGGCGGGCTCGGCCAGGGGCTGCACGCTGACCACGAGATCGGCCTCGAGCAGCGCACTGTCACTGACCTCGACCCCCGCGGCGACGTACGCCTCGTCCGGGACCAGGGCCAGCCGACCGGCGTCCGGCTCGACGGCGATCTCGTAGCCGGCGGCCTTCAGCTTGCCGACCACCTCGGGAACCAGCGCGACCCGGGCCTCGCCGGGGACTCTCTCCCGGGCTACTCCGATCCGCACGCCCCGAACTTAACGCACATGTGGTCAGCCCTCCGGGCGTACGGCTTTACCGCCCTGGGGGAGCCAGGGGTTCAGTCGACGCGGACCGAGATCGAGTGGTAACCGGTGGCCCCGTCCGGCGCCGGTGGCGCGAACTCGGCGACCTGGAGGTCGTCGTTGGCGTCGGTGGCCCGGACGGCGATCGAATGGTCGCCGGGGATGGCGTCCCAGTCGAACACCCACTGCCGCCAGGTGTCAGAGCCGGTGGTCTCGGCCAGCCGGGCCGGCCGCCACGGGTCACCGTCGACCTGCACCTCGACCTTGGCAATGCCGGTGTGCTGAGCCCAGGCCACCCCGGCAATGGTGGTGCGACCCGCGTCGAGCGTGCGCCGCGTCGGCACGTCGATCCGTGAGGCGATCTTGATCGGGCCGCGGGCCGACCAGCCCAGCGGGGTCCAGTAGCCCTGGTCGGCCGCGAAGGTGGTCACCTTGAGCTCGGTCACCCACTTGGTCGCGGAGACGTAGCCGTACAGCCCGGGAACCACCATGCGTACGGGGAAGCCGTGCACGATCGGCAGCGGGGCACCGTTCATGCCGATGGCCAGCAGCGCCTCGCGGTCGGGGTCGGTCAGCACGTCCAGCGGCGTACCGGCGGTCCATCCGTCGTCGCTGGTGGACAGCACCATGTCGGCGCCGTCGGTCGGCCGGGCCTCGGCCAGCAGGTCGCGGATCGGGAAGCCCAGCCAGAGCGCGTTGCCCGCGAGGTCGCCGCCGACCTCGTTGGACACACAGGTCAGCGTGGCCAGGTGCTCGACCAGCGGCTTGGCGGCCAGGGTCGCGTAGTCGAGTGTGAACGGGTTGTCCACCATCCCGGTGATGGACAGCGACCAGTCGGCGGGGTCGATCACCGGGACCTGCAGGGCGGTGTCGATCCGGTAGAAGTTGTCGTTGCTGGTGACGTACGGCGTCAGGTCCGGCAGGCCGAGGTCCGCCCCGGCAGGTATGGGTGGCGCGGGTTCGGCCGGTGGGGGCAGCCCGAGGCGGTCCCGGGCCGTCTGTACGGCGGATGTGGCTCGGAGCAGCAGCTGACCGCCGACGGCGGCGACGGTGGCGGCCGCGCCGGTGGCCAGGATCCAGGTCAGGAAGCGGCGCCGGTCCAGCGGATCGCCGGTCGGTGCCGCTCGCCACCGCCGCAGCCGCTCGAGCAGGGCGCCCAGGATCAGGTAGCCGAACAGCAGGCCGATCACCGTGGGCAGGTACCCGGGCAGGGTGATGCCGGGCTGCGCGCTCACCCCGAGGAGGCCGAGCACCGCCACCCCTGCGAACACGACCGCCCCGGCAAACCGGCGCCGGTACTCCAGCCGGCCGGCGAGCCCGCAGAGCAGCAGCACGGCCCCCACGATCATGGCCAGCAGGATCGGCTTGTCGGCGAAGCCCAGGGTCTCCTTGCCGAAGTTGACCAGCGGTGCGGGCAGCAGCTCGATGACCAGCTCGCCGACCGCGGTGACCGGGAAGCCGCCCGGTCCGGTGAGCCAGCCGGTCACCCCGGCGATGCCCAACCCGGCCAGCCCGGCCACCATCCCGGCCAGCCCGGCCCAGCGCACCGTCACCGCATCGGCTGTCGTCCGGTCGCGCATGTGCACGGCCCCATCCTGCGTCGGCACTCCTAGTCCGACAGTCGAACGACGGGCCTGTTGGACAGCCGTAGTCACCGCTGGTCTGCACTACGGTGGCCGCATGCGGCTCGAGTGCACCTCCTTGCTGCCGTGCTCGATCGACCGGCTCGCCCCCGAGCTCGCCAAGCCGATGCTGCTCAACTGGATCTCCTGGCCGATGCTCCATTTCGTAGCCGTTGACCCGCCGGCGCTTCCGGGGCGCTTTGCCACCGGGCGATACCGGACCCGACTGATGCTCGGGGTCGTTGTCTCGATCGGGGAGCACACCCTGGACCTGCAGATGGCGCCCGGGAACGGCCCGGGCCTGGTGTGGCATGACGCCGGCTACAGCGACCTGATCAAGGTCTGGGACCACCAGATCCGGCTCGAGGACTACTACGGCATGACCCGCTACACCGACGTGGTCGAGGTGCACGCCGGCCTGCTCACGGTGCCGGCGTGGCTCTTCGCGTACGCCTACTACACCCATCGGCAGCGCCGGCTCAACCGCCTGGTGGCCTCCGGGTTCGCCTACTGACCGCCATGTCGGACCCGCCGGGCTGTGTGACCTACCGTCCTCACTGGCTGCCCTCCGGCGCCGGGTGTTCCGGTAGACGAAATCTACCGCCAGCCGCCCCAACCGGCTGGCCTTCACGCGTGAATCCACGGCGGTGCGCCTGCCTGGCGGTAGATCTTCGCGCGTTCGCCGCCGGCGTTAACATCGGCCGCCCTTGCGGCGCGGGTGGGCAACCCTGCGCGCCGCCGGCTCTTGCTGGACTCCCGGGACGAACCGTGGTCGGCGGCCGAGCGGCTGCTGCACCGGCTGCTGCGCTCGGCGGGCATCACTGGGTGGAAGGCCAACCAGACGGTCGCTGTTGCCGGCTCGATGTACTGCCCCGATGCCTTGTTCCGCAGATTTCGCCTGATCCTCGAGGTCGACGGCCGACAGTTTCACTCCGAGCCGGAGGTCTTCGAGGCCGACCGCTGGCGCCAGAACCTGCTGGTTCTGGACGGATGGTGCGTCCTCCGCTTCACCTACGCGATGCTGAGCGAGCGTCCGGCGGAGGTACTCGAGTTGATCCGGCACGCTTTGGTCATGCTCGAGGCCTGAATCTGACGCTAGCCCGCCGGTCAGACCGAGCCGCGCGCCTGGAGGCAGGCAACTGGGGCGCGGCTGGCGTCAGATTCTGGCGATCAGGCCTCGATAGCCGCGGCGAACTGGGAGCAGTAGAGCCCGAAGTAGGCGCCGCGGGCCTCCAGCAGGTCGTGGTGGCTGCCCTGCTCGACGATCTGACCGTCCTCCATCACCAGGATCACGTCCGCGTCGCGGATGGTGGACAGCCGGTGCGCGATGACGAAGCTGGTTCGGTCCGAGCGCAGCCGGGCCATCGCCCGCTGCACCAACACCTCGGTCCTCGTGTCCACGGAGCTGGTCGCCTCGTCCAGGATCAGCAACGCCGGGTCGGCCAGGAAGGCGCGGGCGATGGTGATGAGCTGCTTCTCGCCCGCACTGACGTTGCTGCCCTCCTCGTCGATCACCGTCTCGTAACCGTCCGGCAGGGTGTGCACGAAGCGGTCCACGTAGGTCGCCTCCGCCGCGGCCTGGATCTCGGCCTCGGTGGCGTCCGGCCGGCCGTAGGCGATGTTCTCCCAGATGGTGCCGTGGAACAGCCAGGTGTCCTGCAGCACCATCCCGATCTCGCTGCGCAAGTCGGCGCGGGGCACCTGAGAGATATCCATCCCGTCGAGGGTGATCCGGCCGCCGTCCAGCTCGTAGAACCGCATCACCAGGTTGACCAGGGTGGTCTTGCCGGCCCCCGTCGGACCGACGATGGCCACCGTGCTGCCAGGCTCGGCAACCAGGGACAGGTCGGTGATCAACGGCCGGTCCTTGTCGTAGGAGAAGGTCACGTGCTCGAACGCCACCCGGCCTCGGGTCGGCGGCAGGACGCCGGCCGCCTCGGCGGACTCCTCCTCCTCGTCCAGCACCTCGAAGACCCGCTCGGCCGAGGCCACCCCGGACTGCAGCAGGTTGGCCATGGACGCCAGCTGGGTCAACGGCTGGGTGAACATCCGCGAGTACTGGATGAAGGCCTGCACGTCGCCGAGGCTGATCGTGCCGCTGGCCACCCGCAGGCCGCCGACCACGGCGATCACCACGTAGTTGAGGTTCCCGATGAAGAACATCGTCGGCATGATGATCCCGGAGACGAACTGGGCGCCGAAGCCGGCCCGGAACAGGCTCTCGTTGCGGTTCGCGAACTCGGCCTCGACCTCGCGCTGCCGACCGAACACCTTGACCAGCGAGTGGCCGGTGAACGCCTCCTCGATGTGTCCGTTGAGCTCGCCGGTCGCCTTCCACTGGGCCATGAAAAGCCGCTGCGACCGCCTGCCGATCACCGTGGTCACGACGATCGACACCGGGATGGTGACCAGGGCGATCGCGGCGAGGAGCGGAGATACCACGAGCATCATCGCCATCACCCCGACGACGGTGAGCAGCGAGGTGAGCAGCTGGCTCAGCGTCTGCTGCAGCGCCTGGGCCACGTTGTCGATGTCGTTGGTCACCCGGCTCAGCAGCTCACCGCGGGTCTGCCGGTCGAAGTACGACAGCGGCATCCGGTTGATCTTGGCCTCCACCTGGTTCCGCAGGGTGTAGATCGAGCGCTGCACGGCGCCGTTGAGCAGGTAGCCCTGCAGCCACATGAACAGCGAGGCCACGAGGTAGAGGGCCAGCGCGAGCAGCAGCACCCGCCCGAGGGCGCCGAAGTCGATGCCCTGACCGGGCACCACGTCGAGCCGCGAGATCAGGTCGGCCAGCGTGTCGTTGCCCTCCGCCCGGAGGTCGGCCACCGCCTGCTCCTTGGTGACCCCGGCCGGCAGGCTCGCCCCGATCGCGCCGGTGAAGATGATGTCGGTGGCCCGGCCCAGCAGCAGGGGCCCGACGACGTTGAACGCGATGCCGATCACGGCCATCACGACCACGCCGAGCAGCACCAGCCGTTCCGGTGCCAGGTGCCCGAGCAGCCGCTTGAACGAGGGCAGGAAGTTCAGCGACTTCTCGCCCGTGCCCTGACCGGCCATCATTCGCCCGCCCATCGGGCCACCGCCTTGAGGGCCGTACTTGGGGCGCTCCGGTGCTTTGGCCTCGGTGCGCGCTACCTGTCCGTTGGTGCTCATGCCGCCGCCTCCGCCGCGCTCAGCTGGGAGTCCACGATCTCCGCGTACGTCGGACACGTCTTCAGCAGCTCGTCGTGGGTCCCGGTGCCGACGACCTCACCGTGCTCCAGCACCACGATCTGGTCAGCGTCGGCGATGGTCGCCACCCGCTGCCCGACGATGATCACGCAGCGGTCCCGGGTCTCGGCCTTGAGCGCCGCCCGCAGCCGGGCGTCGGTGCTCACGTCGAGGGCAGAGAACGAGTCGTCGAACACGTAGATCTCGGGCTGTTTGACCAGGGCCCGGGCGATGGAGAGGCGCTGCCGCTGGCCGCCGGAGACGTTGGTGCCGCCCTGGCTGATCGGCGCCTCCAGCTGGTGCGGCATGGCGCGGACGAAGTCCTCGGCCTGGGCGACCCGCAGGGCGTGCCAGAGCTCCTCGTCGGTGGCGTCGGGGTTGCCGTAGCGGAGGTTGCTGGCCACCGTGCCGGAGAACAGGAACGGCTTCTGCGGCACCAGGCCGATCCGGCTCCACAGCAGGTCGGCGTCGGTGTCGCGTACGTCGACCCCGTCGACCCGTACGCCGCCGCCGGTCGCGTCGAACAGCCGGGGGATCAGCGAGATCAGCGTCGACTTGCCGGCGCCGGTCGAGCCGATGATCGCGGTGGTCTGCCCGGGCCGGCGCGACCAGGTTGATGTTGCGCAGCACCGGCGTCTCGGCGCCCGGGTAGGTGAACTCGGTATCGGCGAACTCGACCGTCGAGGCCAGCGGCAGGTCGGTGACCGGTTCGATCGGCAGCACCACCGACGAGTCGGTCTGGAGCACCTCGCCGATCCGGTCGGCCGACACCGCCGCACGGGGCGCGATCATCAGCAGGAAGGTGGCCATCATCACCGCGAACAGGATCTGGATCAGGTAGGTGAGGAAGGCGGTCAGCGAGCCGATCTGCATCTGTCCGGCCGCGATCCGCTGAGCGCCGAACCACAGGACGGCCACGCTCGAGATGTTCAGGATCAGCATCACGATCGGGAACAGCGAGGCCTGCAGCCGGCCGACCCTCGTCGCGACGTCGGTCAGCTCGCCGTTCGCCTGGGCGAAGCGCTTGGTCTCGTACGGCTCGCGGACGAAGGCGCGGACCACGCGGATGCCGGTGATCTGCTCGCGCAGCACCCGGTTCACGGTGTCGATCCGGTCCTGCATCACCCGGAACAGCGGCCGCATCTGCCGCACCACAAGGAAGATGGCCCCGGCCAGCACCGGCATGGCCACGGCGACCAGCCAGGACAGCCCGATGTCCTCGCGTAGCGCCATGATGATGCCGCCGACCATGGTGATCGGGGCGGACAGCAGCATGGTGGCCGACAGCAGCACCAGCATCTGCACCTGCTGGACGTCGTTGGTGGTCCGGGTGATCAGCGACGGGGCGCCGAAGCGGTTCACCTCGCGGGCGGAGAACGCGAGGACCCGGCCGAAGATCGCCCCGCGTACGTCGCGGCCGAAGCTCATCGCCACGCGAGCTCCGAAGTAGGTGCCGGCGATCGTGCAGACCACCTGGAGCAGGCTGACCACCAGCATCACGCCGCCGGTGCGCCAGATGTAGTCAGTGTCACCCTGGGCCACGCCGTTGTCGATGATCGCAGCGTTCAGACTGGGCAGGAACAGCGAGGCCATGCTGCCGACCAGGGACAGCATGATCACCGCAACCAGCAGACGGCGGTAGGGGGCCAGGAAACGGCGGAGCAGCGGGATCAGCATGCGGCCGGCTCCTCGATCCCGTGCCGGAGCAGGTCGACGATCTGTTCGGGCTCGGTGAAGCGCTCGTTGCCCAGGATGGGGTGGGTCAGCGCGAAGGTGACTGTCCGCAGCGCGTTGGCCGCGTCGGCCGCCGGCAGCCGCAACCGGTCCACGTCGGGCTCCAGCAGCGTGGTGAGCGCGGCGTTGAGCCTGTCGTTGTCGCCCCGCTGCCGGTCGCGGAAGTCCGGCCGGTCGTGCTGCGGGCCGATGCGCATCGAGTGGAACAGCGCGAACACCCTGCGCAGTCGGGCCTGCAGCACGCCTACGGCGGCGACCATTCGGCCGTCCAGGTCCAGGCTCGGGTCGATGGCCGCCAGCTCGTCGCAGGTCCGCTGCACGTCGAAGACGTCTTCCAGCACCGCGTCGATCAGGGCGTCTTTGGTGGCGAACGCCCGGAAGATCGTGCCCTCGGCCACGGCGGCGGCCTGGGCGATCTGCCGGGTGCTGACGTCGCGCCCGAACTGTTCGAGCAGCGGCTCGGTCGCGGCGATCAAGGCCGCACGCCGCGCGCCGGGCGGCATCGGGGTGGCACGAGACATGAGGAGGAGTGTAATGAGTGAGCACTCACTCACGCAAGCGGGATTGTAGGGTGGCTGCCGGTGGGATTGGGCGAGACGAGGGAGGCGTACGCGGTGGGCTTGGGTCGACTGGCTGACGAGGTGTTCGAGGCTGTCATCTTCGACATGGACGGCACGCTCATCGACTCGACTCCCGCGGTCGATCGCGCCTGGGTCACCTGGGCCGGGGAGATGGGGCTGACCGAGGCGGAGCTGATGCGCGACCACGGCGTGCCGGCCGCGAGCGTGGTCCGCGCGGTGCTGCCCGCCGACCAGCAGGAGGCGGCCATCACCCGGATCAGCGAGCTCGAGCTGGCTGACGTGTCCGACATCGTGGTGCTGCCAGGAGCAGCGGAGGCCCTCAAGGCCCTGACCGAGGTGAAGAACGCCATCGCGACCTCGTGCACGCTCCCGCTGGCCCAGGCCCGGATCCAGGCGGCCGGGCTGGTGCCGCCGTCGACGCTGGTCACCGTGGACGACGTGAGCCACGGCAAGCCCGACCCCGAGCCGTTCCTGGTCGCCGCCGAGAAGCTCGGCGCCGACCCGAAGCGCTGCCTGGTCGTCGAGGATGCGCCGATGGGGCTGCAGGCGGCCCACGCCGCCGGCTCCTTCACCCTCGCCGTGGTCACCACCACGCCGCGCGAGGCCTTGGACGCCGACGCGGTCGTCGACGACCTGTCGGCGGTGGAGTTCGTTCCCGGTTCCGACGGGATCCGGGTCCGACTCCGCTAGCCGCGGCGCGCCTCAGCCGGTCTTACGGCGGAAGGTCCGCTTGGTGTCGACGGGCCCGTGGGCGTGGCTGTCGCCCGGCGCGAGGTTGGTGTGGTCCTCGCCCTCGCGGCCCTGCTTGGCGGCCAGTGCCTCGCGGAACTTCCGCTTGGTCTCGTCCATCGGGGCGGTACTCGGCGCGGCCTTCTTCTTCGCGGCCATGATGTGTCTCCTTGTGGGTTTCAGCTGCTGGACGGCCACGAGCTCGGCGGCCACTGCCCGGCGGGCTGGTCGCTCGGCGGCTCGTCGTCCGCCCGTTGGGCGGTGGTGCTGGGAGGAGTCTCCTCGGGTGCGGCGGCCTCGGCGCCGACCAGCCGGACCGCCGTGCCGTACGCCGCGACCTCGCTCAGCGACTGGGTGATCTCGCTGCAGTCGAAGCGCAGACCGACGACCGCGTCGGCCCCTGCCGCCTCGGCCATCGCCACCAGCGCGCCCACCGCGTCCTGCCGGGACTCGGTGAGCATGGTGACGTAACCGTCGACCGGGTTGCCGGTCCGCAGGTCGGGCCGCAGCTCGCGGGTCCGGGCGACGACCCCGACCACCTCGCCGATGACCTCGGAGATCTCTCGGCCGGGCAGGTACTCCATGGTCACCACCGGGAGGGGCCGGGTGACCAGGGTCGGCTTCTTGGCGATCGGCGGCTGCGGCGTCCATTGGCCGGGCTGCGGCTGACCGTACGGCTGCGGCTGTCCGTACGGCTGTTGGGGCTGACCATAGGGCTGCTGGGGCGGCTGGCCGTAAGGCGGCTGCTGCCCCGGCCGCGGCGGCGCCGACGGCTGACCGTACGGCGGCTGCTGACCGTACGGGTTCGGCTGCGGGGGCTGGCCGTAGGGGTTCTGACCGTAGGGCGGCTGCTGCCCGTAGTTGCTCATGGAACCAACATAACGGGCAGCAGTTCCGCCCCCGACCCACATGAAGCGCCGCGTTCAGCCGGCCTGCGCGAGCCGCCCTCGCCGACTGCTAGCCCAGCTCGGTCATCTCCACGGTGACGAACATCTCCGAGCTGCCCCCGGCGTACGTTCCCCGCAGCGGAGCCACGTCGCCGTAGTCCCGGCCCTGACCGATCCGGACGTACCCATCGGTCAGCCGCCGGCACAGGGTCGGGTCGTACGCCACCCAGCTGCCACACCACCACTCGACCCAGGAGTGGCTCTCCCCGGTGACGGTCTTGTTGGCCTCGCCCGGCCCGGGATGCAGGTAGCCGGAGACGTAGCGGGCTGGCACCCCGATCGAGCGGAGCGCGCCGAGCGCGACGTGCGAGAAGTCCTGGCAGACGCCGCGGCCGAGCTCCCACACTTCGCGGGCGGTGCTGTTCACCCCGGTGGAGCCGCGCTCGTACTTCAGCCGCTCGTGGATCAGCCCGCAGATGTCCAGCCCCGCCAGCCGGGGCGGCGCGTCGGCGTACTCGGCGGCCCGGGCGAGCAGCTCGTCGGGAGCGCGGGTGCGGTCGTTGACCACCAGGAACTCGGTCATCGTGTCGATTACCCCGCGATCACGGAGGGCCGGCCAGCCCAGGTCGTTCGGCGCGATCCGGCGGTCCGTGTCCCAGGTGAGCTCGTCGCCCCGCGTCTCCACCACGGCCTGGGCGTGCACGGTCAGCTCCTCGTGCGGGTCGTGCAGCTCGAAGGTGGTGACCACCGTGCCCCAGTAGTCGGAGTAGGTGAAGCTCCAGGCCGCCGGCTCGATCGATACCCGGCTGGTCCAGACGGTCTGGTGCTCGGTGGCCGCGGGGGTCATCCGGGCCTCGTTGTAGGACGACTTGACCCGGCTGGCGTAGCGGAACCCGGTCTGGTGGTCGATGCTCAGCCGCATGGTGAGTGCCCCGAATCCGAGGTCTCTTGCTGTCGGACGCCGCCCGAGCACGCACCTAACTGCGTTCTCCTCGGTCGAGATAGGACCCCGCTATCCCTCCCTCGTCGGCCTTGCGATGCACGCACTCGGACGACGCCGAACGCCAATGAACCTCGAATTCGGGGCACTACCGCGTCCTCTCCGAGATCCAGGCGGCCGGCTCGGCGGCGGCGAAGTAGTTGGTCGTCACCGCTTCGGTCACCCGCGCCGCCACCTCCTGCACCTCGGCCATCTCGGCGTTGAGGTTCTGTAGCAGGTCGTCGACCTCGGCGTACTCCAACCGGGCCCGGAGCTGTCCGAGCGCCCGCGCCGCGAGCTCCGACTGGCGGGCGGCCAGCATGTTGTGGCTGGCGACGCGGCGCAGGCTGTCGGCCGCCGCCACCAGGCCGTGCATGATCGACCGGGGGAACCGGGCGTCGGAGATCAGGAACTCGGCCGCCCCCCGGTCGCTGTGCAGACCCCGGTAGGTGCGCAGGAAGGCGTCGTGCCCGCCGCAGCCGCGCAGCACGGCCGGCCACTGGGTGCTGCCGGCGGTCAGCGAGGCCGAGGCGACCATCCGGGACGTCATGTCCACCTGCTCCAGCGAGCGGCCCATCGACATGAACTGCCAGCCGTCGTCGCGGTACATGATCCCGCGGGCGATGCCGGTGAACAGCGCGCTGCGTTCCCGGGCCCAGTTGAGGAAGGTATGCGCGCCGGCCACGCCGAATGGCTCCCGTGGCAGCTGGTGCCAGGTGGAGTTGATGCTCTCCCACAGGTCGAGCGGGATCACCTCACGGGCGCGGCGGGCGTTGTCGCGGGCCGCGGCCCAGGAGGAGTAGATGGAGGTGGGCTCGCTGGAGTCGTACCCGAGAACCTTCAGCAGGTCGGTCAGCGTCGGGTTCTCGACGTGGTCAGCGTTCATCAGGGCGAGCAGGTTGCGGCAGGCGTCCTCCTCCGACGAGGTGTCCTCGACCAGCAGCCGGAGGTGGGTCTGCAGCAGGCGCGCGGTGTCCTCCGCCCGCTCCACGTAGCGGCCGATCCAGAACATCGACTCCGCGATCCGGCTCAGCATGGAGCCTGCGACCTGAGCTGGTCGCTGGGTGCGCGCCCGTGTGCTATCGGCGCGCCGCGGGGGGTTCGAAGGGGGGTCGTCCCCCCTCGCTCGAAGGGTGCGCCGCTCTGCTGTTGCTGCTCCTCCTGCTGCCGCTGGGCCTGGCCCCGGTGCGGCATCGCGGCCATCGGCAGCGTGGAGACGGTGAGCGGGACGGAGGACCGCTCCGACCCTTCGACAGGCTCAGGACGGGCAACACGCGGGGGCGGCGGTTCGTCCGGGGTGGGTGGCGAATCGGGCGTATGCGGGGACTCTGGGGACCGCCGCGACCCGGGCGGCATCGCCACCGACGGCCGCTCGTCCTCGCCGTCCTCGTCGTCGTCCCCATCCGCCCCGTCCGGCCCTGCGTCACCGGTGGCCCGATGCGGAGAGGGACGAAGCACCCAGGTGTCCTTGCTGCCGCCGCCCTGGCTCGAGTTGACCACCAGCTCGCCCTCCGGCAGGGCGACCCGGGTGAGCCCGCCCGGCAGCACCCAGACGTCGTCGCCGCTGTTCACCGCGAACGGGCGGAGGTCGACGTGACGGGGCGCCAGCCTGTCCTCGATCAGCGTCGGCACCGTGGACAGCTGGACCACCGGCTGCGCGATCCATCCACGCGGGTCGGTGGTGACCCGGCGGCGCAGCGCGTCCAGCTCCTCCTTGCTGGCCCGGGGACCGATGACGATGCCCTTGCCGCCCGAGCCGTCGACCGGCTTGACCACCAGCTCGTCCAGCCGGTCGAGCACCTCCTCGCGGGCCGCGTCCTCCTCCAGCCGCCAGGTGTCGACGTTGCGGATGATCGGCTCGGCGTGCAGGTAGTAACGGATCAGGTCCGGCACGTAGGTGTAGATCAGCTTGTCGTCGGCCACCCCGTTGCCCACGGCATTGGCCAGCGTGACTCCGCCGGTCCGCACCGCGTTGATCAGACCGGGGACGCCGAGCATCGAGTCGCTGCGGAAGTGCACCGGGTCGAGGAAGTCGTCGTCGACCCGCCGGTAGATCACGTCCACCCGCTGCGGTCCGGCGGTGGTCCGCATGTAGACCTTGCCGCGGCGGCACTCCAGGTCCCGGCCCTCGACCAGCTCGACGCCCATGGTGCGGGCCAGCAGGGTGTGCTCGAAGTAGGCGGAGTTGTAGACGCCGGGGGTGAGCACGACCACCGTCGGGTCGTCGACGCCGGAGGGGGCGCACTTGCGCAGCGCCGCGAGCAGCCGGGTCGGGTAGCCCCCCACGGGCCGGATCCGCTGGTTGGCGAACGCGCCGGGCAACGCGGTGATCATGGCGCTGCGGTTGGTCATCACGTAGGAGACTCCGCTGGGGACCCGGACGTTGTCCTCGAGCACCCGTACGTCGCCGTCGGGGTTGCGGATCAGGTCCACACCGGCCACATGGACGCGTACGCCGTTGGCCGGCTCGATGCCCCAGACGGCGCGGTGGAAGTGGGTGGAAGACGTGATCAGCTGGCTGGGGACGACGCCGTCGGCGATCACCCGGGCGCTGGCGTACACGTCGGCCAGGAAGGCCTCCAGGGCCTTCACCCGCTGGGCGACTCCCGCCTCGATGGTGGCCCACTCGTCCGAGGCGATCACCCGCGGCACCAGGTCGAGCGGGAACGGCCGCTCCACCCCACCGACATCGAACGTCACCCCGGCCTGGGTGTAGTTGTTGGCCAGCGAGTCGGCGATGTGGCGCAGCTCGGTCGGGCTGGACCGGCTCAGCGACGTGTGGATGGCCTGGTACGACGGCCGAACGGCCCCTTCGGCGTCGATCATCTCGTCATACGCCGCCCCCGCGCGGTAGTTGGAGAGGACGTCCGCCATAGAGCGGAGCCTACTCAGCCCGGTAACGCACGAGTAACGCTCAGCCGGTGATGTCAGCGTTGGCAGGTTGCGGGGGCGTTTGGCGGGGCAGAGAGCCCCGTTTCCTGCCAACGGCGGTGGAGGTGGACCGCTCACCCACCAACGCCTCCAGCAGGGCGCGGACCGCGGGCACCGTCTCGGCGCCGGCCCGGTGGATGGCGCCGAGGTGACGGTGCGAGGCGGGCCGCAGCGGCCGGATGTCGACCTCGGGGTGGTGGTACGCCTCGAGGGCGGAGCGGGGGAGCAGGGCAACCCCGAGTCCGGCCGCGACCAGGTTCTGCACCACGACGTAGTCGTCGGTCACGTGCCGGATGGTGGGGACGAAGCCGGTCTGCTCACACAGGTGAACCAGGTGCGCCCGGCAGCGGTCACAGCCGGCGATCCACGGCTCGTCGGCCAGCCGGTCGAGATCCACCGACGCGCGGCCGTCGATCCGGCCGGCCGGCAGCACCAGGCGGACCGGCTCGCGGCCGAGTGGCACCCAGGACAGGTCGTTCGTGGTCGGAACCGGCGCCTCCCGGTAGCCGAACACCAGAGCGAGGTCGACCTGGCCGTCCGCGAGCAGGGCCAACGCCTCCGGCGGCTCGGCCTCGGTCAGCGCGACGTCGATCCCCGGGCTGCCCTGGCTGAGCCGGGCCAGCGCCTGCGGCACCAGCGTCGCCGATGCGGAGGGAAACGCGGCCAGCCGCACCCGGCCCCGGCGTAGCGCCGTGACGGCCGCCAGCTCCTCCTCGGCCATGGCCAGCTGGGCCGCGATGGCGTCCGCTCGGGCCACCAGCAGCGAGCCCGCCTCGGTGGGGGTGACGCCCCGGGGTCCGCGCAGCAGCAGGGTGCAACCCGCCTCCCGCTCCAGCTGCCGCAGATGCTGGCTGACCGCCGGCTGGGTCCAGCCGAGCTCGCGGGCGGCCGCGCCGAGGGCCCCGGCGCGCACCACGGCTCGAAAGATCATCAGCCGGCGCGGGTCCACGATGACCAGCATCGGTCCAAAGTCCTGCTTATGGCAATGCCAAACAAGCCAAGTCTTCCCAGGGAGTCGCGATCCGACCAGGATGGTTGGATGCGGACGATTGGCCTGATCGGCGGGATGAGCTGGTACTCCACGCTGGAGTACTACCGGGTGATCAACACCGAGGTGCAGCGGCGACGTGGCGGGCACGCCTCCGCCTCGGTCGCTCTGCAGTCGCTGGACTTCGCCGCCGTACGCCGCTGTCAGCAGACCGAGGACTGGGCCGCGGCCGGACGCCTTTTGGGTGACGCGGGCCGGCGCTGCGAGGTCGCCGGCGCGGACGTGGTGCTGATCTGCACCAACCTGATGCACAAGGTGGCTGATGCGGTCGATGGGTCGATCAGCGTGCCCCTGCTGCACATCGCCGACGCCGTGGCCGCACAGGCAGTGCGGCAGGGGTGGACCCGGCTGGGTCTGCTCGGGGCCCGCTGGGTGATGGAGGAGACCTTCTACGCCGACCGGCTCGCGGCGCACGGCATCTCGGTGGTGACGCCCGACGTGGCCGGGCGCGACCTGGTCGACCGGGTGATCTTCGAGGAGCTGACCCAGGGTCGGGTGGAGCCGACGTCGCGCGACGCGTACGCGGCCGTGGTCGCCGATCTGGCCGCGCAGGGCGCGGAGGCCGTGATCCTCGGCTGTACGGAGATCGGCCTGTTGCTCACGCAGACCGACAGCCCGCTGCCGCTGATCGACTCGATGCAGGCCCACGCGCTGGCCGCCGTCGACTTCGCCCTGGCGGATCCGGCGTATGCGGGCTGAGCCTGTCGAAGCCCAAGCCCTTCGACAGGCTCAGGGCGCATCTCCTCTCGACTTCACGGGCGCCCTGGTCTCGGCCAGCCGCTCCACCAGGTCGGCGGCGGCGGGCGCTCCGCCCAGCTGACCGAGCTCAGACGCGATCTGCCGGGCCCGCTCGGCGTAGGCCGGGTTCGTCAGCACCTCCCGCACGGCCTCCGCGACCGCTCCGGGTTTCGGACGGCCCGCCCGCAGGTCGATACCGGCACCCGCACGCGCCACCCGAGCGGCGATGTACTCCTTGTCGGCGGCGCCGCGAGCGGCCAGCACCAGGGGAACGCCCGCGCCGAGGCCCGCCAGCACACCTCCCCAGCCGCCGTTGGTGACGACGACCGCGGCTCGCGGGAGAGTGGTCGTGAAGTCGACGAGGTCGACCACGCGGGTGTTGGCCGGTGGCGGAACGCCCACGTCCACCACGCCGCGGCGCCCGCTGGTGACAAGCACGTCGATGTCGAGGTCGGCCAAACCCAGCAGCGCAGGCTGGATCAGGTCGGCGGGGTCTACGTCGATCGTCCCCTGCGTCACCACAACCAGAGGTCGGGGCGCGGGATTGACGCCCACCGCGTCCACGAGGTCCACGGCAGGGAGGTCCGCCCCCGCGAGGTCCAGCCGCCCGACGAAGTGAGTCTGGTCCGGCAGTCGCAGCCACGGCGCGTCCAGGCTGGGACATCCGGTCGCCAGGACCAGCCAGTCCGACAGCAGCGCGCTCCCGTACGGCCGCGGGTCCCGGGGCAGTCCGACCGCGGACCGGGCTCGGTTGTAGGCGTGTTGGAACGGAGCGGTCATCGCGCGGTACGCCGACCACAGGAGCCGGTCCCGCTGGCGCCCGAGAGCGCCGCGCGCGGGCTTGACGTGGAAAGTGGGGGGCGCCGAGTCGACTCCCTGGTTGAACGGGAGGACGTTCAGCGTGGCCCAGGGGAGGCCGCGCAGCTCGCCTGTCAGCACTCCGCCGAAGCTCATCGGGTCGGCGACCAGGACGTCCGCCGGCTCCCGCTCCAGCTCGTGGCTGAGGTCGCGTACCTGGCCGGGAGCGGTGCCGATGAAGCCATGCCACACCAACGAGATTCCCCGAAGCGGTCCGGGACGTTTCGCGAAGGGAAAGGAAGCTCCCAGGTCGCCCTCGTCGAAGTCCCGCGCGGCCGACCAGGTCACCACGGTGGCCCCCAGGTCGGTGAAGCGCTGCCGGTAGCGCGAGCCGGTGTAGACGCGTACCTCGTGTCCCCGGCTGACCAGCTCGGCCACCAGACCGGAGACGGGTCCCACGTGTCCGGCCAGGGGCACGACCGTGACCATCGCCTTCATGCCGCCATGATCCACCCGGCCCACCTCGCCAAGTACGCGAACAGGGCCCAGCCTGGGGTCGTTAGGCTGACCCGGTGCCCGACGACCCGTCTGACCTGCCCGAGCAGCTGCGGGTTCGCCAGGAGAAGCGGGCCCGGCTGCTGGCGGCGGGCCGGGAGGCCTACCCGGTCAGCGTGCCACGCACCCATTCGCTGCAGCAGGTCCGCGAGCAATGGGGGGACCTGCAGACCGGCGAGGAGACCACCGACGTCGTCGGGGTCACCGGCCGGGTGGTGTTCGTCCGCAACACCGGCAAGCTCTGCTTCGCCACACTGCAGGAGGGCCTGACCCTCCAGCACTCCGGCACCCGGCTGCAGGTGATGCTCTCCCTGGCCGAGGTCGGCGAGGAGCAGCTGGCGAGTTGGAAGGCCGACGTCGACCTGGGCGACTTCGTCTTCGTCCGCGGCCGGGTGATCTCCTCCAAGCGCGGCGAGCTGTCGGTCCTGGCCGGCGAGTGGCAGCTGGCGTCCAAGGCGCTCCGCCCGATGCCCAACCTCTACACCGAGCTGTCCGAGGAGACCCGGGTTCGCCAGCGCTACGCCGACCTGACCGTCCGCGAGGCGGCCCGCGACATGGTCCGGACCCGGGCGGCGATCACCCGCAGCCTGCGGGAGACGCTGCACGACGACGGCTACGTCGAGATCGAGACGCCGGTGCTGCAGCTGGTGCACGGCGGCGCCAACGCCCGGCCGTTCGGCACCCATCTCAACGCGTTCGACATCGACATGACCCTGCGGATCGCCTTGGAGCTGTTCCTGAAGCGGGCCGTGGTCGGCGGCGTCGAACGGGTCTACGAGCTGGGCCGGATCTTCCGCAACGAGGGCATCGACTCCACCCACAGCGCCGAGTTCACCATGCTGGAGGTGTACCAGGCCTGGGGCGACCAGCGCAGCATCGCCGCCCTGACCCAGCAGCTGATCGTCGACGCTGCCGACCGCATCGGCTCCCGCACTGTCGAGACGCCCGTCGGCCCGATCGACCTTGATGGCGAGTGGGCCTGGCTGAGCGTCTACCCGGGCCTGTCGGAAACCCTCGGCGAGGAGGTCACGCCCGAGACCACCGCCGAGCACCTGCGCAAGATCGCCGAGGCCAACGACGTCGCGTACGAGCCGGGCTGGGACGCTCAGAAGTTGGTGCTGCGGCTCTTCGGCGACCTGGTCGAGCCGACCCTGATCCAGCCGACCTTCGTCTGCGACTATCCGCCGCTGGCTCAGCCGCTGGCCCGGCCGCACCGCAGCGACCCCAACCTCATCGAGGCCTGGGACCTGATCATCGGCGGCATGGAGCGCGGCACCGGCTTCTCCGAGCTGGTCGACCCGGTGATCCAGCGCGAGCGGCTGACCGCCCAGTCGCTCGCGGCGGCCGCCGGGGACCCCGAGGCGATGCAGCTGGACGAGGACTTCCTTGCTGCGCTGGAGTTCGGTGCGCCGCCGATGGGCGGCCTCGGCCTGGGCCTCGACCGACTCGTGATGCTGTTCACCGGAGTGGGAATTCGCGAAACGATCCTCTTCCCGCTGTTGAAACCCGAATAATGGGCAGCGCCTCGGGGGAGGAGGATCCGGTGGCGCTTGCTCACTGGCTGTTTGACCGCGCACGTGCGGGGGAGGCTCAACGACTCGGTGCGTACGTCGACGCCGGGGCTCCGGTCGACCTCATCGACGCCTTCGGCAACACCTTGCTCATCCTCGCCGCGCACCACGGCCACGCCCCGGCCGTCCAGGCCCTCCTCGACCGCGGTGCCACGGTCGACGCGGTCAACGACCAGGGAGAGTCCGCGCTGGCCGGCGCGACGGCCAAGGGGTACGCCGACGTCGTCCAGCTGCTGGTGGCCGCAGGTGTGGAACCCGACGGCACGCCCTCGAGCCGGGCGGAGCTGGAGCTGCAGTCATGATCAACACCATTGCGGTCCACGGCTACCGCTCCCTGCGGGACCTGCGTGTGCCCCTCTCCCGGATCACTGTGATCACCGGCGCCAACGGGGTGGGCAAGTCCAGCCTGTACAGGGCGCTGCGGCTGCTGGCCGACTGTGCCGAGGGCCAGGTCGTCGCGTCCCTGGCCCGGGAGGGGGGGCTGCCTTCGACGCTGTGGGCCGGACCCGAGGTTGTCGGTGCGGCCGTCCGCCGCGGCGATCATCCCGTGCAGGGCACCGTCCGGAACGACCGGGTCAGCCTGCTGCTGGGCTTCGCCGCCGACGACTTCTCGTACCTGATCGACCTCGGCCTGCCCATCCCGGGGGAGTCTGCGTTCAACCTCGACCCGGAGATCAAGCGCGAGCTGGTCTGGATGGGGGAGATCGTCCGCCCGGCGACCCTGCTGGCCCGGCGCCGCGGACCGCTGGTCGAGCTCCGCGACGGGGCCGGCTGGGTCACGTCCGACACCCGGCCGCGGACGTACGAGTCGATGATCACCGAGGTGGTCGACCTGGCCCGGGCCCCGGAGCTGTTCTGGGTCCGCGAGCAGGTCCGATCCTGGCGGTTCTACGACCACTTCCGCACCGACGCCGCCGCCCCCGCCCGGGCGAGCCACGTCGGCACCCGCACGCCGGTGCTGCACCACGACGGCCGCGATCTCGCCGCGGCGCTGCAGACGATCATGGAGATCGGCAACGCCAGGGCGCTGCGCCGGACGATCGCCGACGGCTTTGCCGGCGCCGAGCTGACCGTACGCACCGAGGCCGGCCGGTTCGAGCTGCAGTTCAGCGCTCACGGTCTGCTGCGGCCGCTCGGCGCGGCTGAGCTCTCCGACGGCACGCTGCGCTACCTGCTCCTGGTGGCGGCTCTGCTCAGCCCCCGCTCACCCGGCCTGATGGTCCTGAACGAGCCCGAGACCAGCCTGCATCCCGACCTGCTCGCCCCACTGGCCCGGCTGATCGGCCAGGCCAGCCGGTCGACCCAGATCGTGGTGGTCTCGCACGCGGCGCCGCTGATCGCGGCCCTGCAGCGCGAGCCGCAGTCGAGCACGGTGGAGCTGGTCAAGGACTTCGGCGAGACCCAGGTGGCGGGTCAGGAGGGGCCGTTGGACGGCCCACCCTGGTCGTGGGGGAGCCGCTGAGGCAGGGCTGACCTCCTGTTCGCGCCCGTTCCTCGTCGTTGGCCCGCTATATCGGCCGCAAGGACGAGGAAAGGGCGCAAAGTTGCGGTCAGGGGAGCAGCAGACCCGAGTCCCCGAACTCGTGCCACAGGTAACGCTCAGCCACGGCGGCGTCGTAGGCCCGCTGGGTCAGCTCGGGCCCGGCGACCGACTCGACCAGCAGCAGGTGGGATGCGTCCGGGTTGTGCCAGCCGGTCACCAGACCGTCGACCACCCGGACCGGTCGGTCGGGGCTGATCACCAGCTCGGTCCAGCCGGAGCGGGGCCGCACCAGGCCGTCCTCGGCGGTGGCCGACTCGATCGCCCGGGTCGCCGTGGTGCCGACTGCGACCACCCTGCGGTTGCGGGCCCGGGCCGCGTTGACCAGCGCGGCCGCGGTTTCCGGGACCTCGAACCACTCCGCCTGCGGTCCCTCGTGCGCCTCTTGCGACGACACACCCGTGTGCAGGGTGATCGGCGCGAAGACCATACCGCGAGCGACCAGCGAGGCGACGAGCTCGGCGCTGAACGGCCGGGCCGCGCTGGGCATCTCCGCACTGCCCGGGCAGAGGGCGAAGATCGTCTGGTACGCCGCGATTGGGAACGACTCGCGCAGGTAGCCATAGCTGATCGGGCGGGCGTACGCGGCGAGGTAGTCGCCCAGCCGGGTCGGGGTGTGGAGCACGCCGCGCCACAGCCGGTTGCCTTGGCCGGTCGGCGAGGACCCGGGCTCAGGGTAGGGCTCGAGCAGGTCGACCGAGGCGCCTGCCGGCAGGGCGATCTGTTCGCCGGCCCGGCCGTCGAGAACCGGGGCGGCGGCGTACGGCGGGGTGCGCAGCTCGACCACCCGGGTGCGGTCGGCCAGCCGGTTGGCCACGTGCACCACGACCGGGCGACCGGCGCGTACGCCATCGAGCTGTCCGGGCAGGGTGGCCGAGGTGTTGACCACCAGGACGTCGCCAGGGCTGAGGTGGTCACCGATCCGGGCGAACCGGGTGTGCGTGACGCCGGACCGATCGGCGACCAGCAGTCGGACCCCGTCGCGGCGCAGCCCGCGCTGTTCGGGTGGCTCGGCGGCGGTGGTGTCCTCGGGCGGGTCGAACCGGGTCGACGGCTCGCGGGTGATCATCGTGCTGGTCACGCGGCACTCACCGTGGCCGGCGTGGGCAGGTCGGCGGCGACGTAGCGTCCGCTCGGCTGGCCGGAGGTGACCAGGGCGACGATCCGCGGGGCGACGGCCTCGGGTTCGGGCCGGTCGGTGATGTCCTCGCCCCGGAACGCGGCCTGGTGCATGGCGGTGCGCATGTCGCCCGGGTCGACGGCGTACCAGGTGAAGCCCGGCTCCTCGGCCGCCCAGGTCAGGGTCTGGTGGTCCAGCGCGGCCTTGCTCGACCCGTAGCCGCCCCAGGTCTCGTAGTTCTCCGCACCCGCGTCCGAGGACACGTTGATCACCACGGCGCCGGGGCGGAGAGAGGCCAGGGCCGCCCGCACCAGCTGCTGCGGGGCCAGCACGTTGACCCGCCAGAGCCGCTCGTACGCCGACGACTCCAGGTCGCGCAGCGCCGGTAGCGGCGAGCCGCCCAGATCGCTGGCGTTGTTGACCAGCAGGTCCAAGGGACCGTGCTCGGCGGCCGCGGCCACCAGGGCCGCCCGGTGGGCCGGGTCCGCGACGTCGCCGGGGAGAGCGTGGACCTCGGTCAGGGCGGCCAGCTCGGCGGCGGTGCGCTCCAGCGGTTCGGGGTGGCGGGCGTCGATGGTCAGCGTCCAGCCGTTGCGGGCCAGGGCGAAGGCGAGCGCGCGCCCCAGCCCGGCCGAGGCGCCGGTGATCAGTGCGGAAGTCATGCGCCCAGTGTTCAACTTAAAGTGAGGTTTAGTTCAAGCGCTCGCGCCGGGTTCTTCCCCAAACCGGTCACAGGTGGCAACCTCCGAAGCCGGATCTCTGCCGTCTGTGACCGGTTTCGGCCGCACTCACGGTCGGGTCCGGAATTGGGTCAAAGGCATACTGCTCCTATGGTCCCATCGCGGGGATTCCTCCGTTGGCGCTCCTGGGGTGGCGCCGGCCGACGCGCGTTGCTGCTGCACGGGTCGACCTCCTCCTCCGGGACGTGGTGGAAGGTCGGGCCGGCGTTGGCCGAAGCGGGCTGGCGGGTCAAGGCGCCCGACCTGCCGGGCCACGGCGCCAGTCCCCGGGCCGGCCGCCCGCTCACTCCGCAGGTCGCCGCCGGTTGGGTGGCGCGCGAACTGGCCGACCGGCCGCTCGACCTGGTGGTCGGGCACTCGTTCGGCGCCGCGGTGGCCCTCAGCCTGCTGGCGCAGGGGCCCGAGATCCGCTCGCTGGTGCTGGACGAGCTTCCGGGCCCGCGCAGCCTGGACTGGGATGCCGAGGCGGAGGCGGTGCTGACCAGTGTGGCCGCTGCCCGGCGGGACCCGGTGGCCGCTGACCAGGAGACCTGGGAGGCGCAGCCGCGTTGGTCCGACCGCGACCGTCGGCAGGCCGTCCACGACCTGGCCAGCAGCGGGGCGGACGACATCGCCGCCGGGCTGCGCCGGGGTCCGGAGTGGCCCGGGCTGGAGGCGTGTGCGCTGACCGTCCCGACCCTGGTGATCGCGGCCCGGGAGGTTGACGCCACCATCGGTGTCGGGACCGGGATCGGCGACGCCACCGTGCTACGGGCCGCCGACCGGGCGGTCGCGCGGCAGATCGCGGACGCCTTCGTCGAGCTGGACGGCGGCCACTGCCTGCACCGCGACCAACCCGACGCCTGGCTGCAGGCGATCCTCGACTTCACCGGCTGAATTCCGTCGGCGGCACTCCGTCGGCTGCACTCCGTCGGATTCCCACGCAGCGTGGGATGTTCACGCTAAACACAGGTTGCAACCTGGGTAAGGCGCGAGTTCCCCACGCTGCGTGGGAATCCCGCGGTCGGTGGGGTGGGGGCTCGTGCGGGAGTTCCTGGGCCGGCTAGCTAGCGGGCGCGGCGTCCGCGGGAGGAGCCGGGGTCCGTACGCGGTCCCGGATCCGTAGACGGTCCCGGGTCGGTGTCGTCCGGCTCGCGGAGGTAGGTGAAGTCCCCGAAGTCGTCGTCCTCGTCACGCCGCCGGGACCGCCGCGACCGGCGTCCTTCCCCCGAGGTCGTCGTGGTCGAGCCCGACGCCGTCGAGCCCGTACGCGCCGGCGCCGGGGAAGCGGACGGTGCTGGTCCCTCCGCCGGCCCCTGGCCGAAGGTCCGCCACTTGGTTGCGGGCAGCACCCCGGTCTCGTCGGCGGCGTGGCTGACCACGGGCCGCTCGCCGGTGTCCTCGTCCGCAATGGGGATCCCCGTGGCGTCCGAGTCGAGGTGGTCCGACTGCGATCCGTCCGGCACGCCCTCCGCCAACGGCTCCTGCTCCGATACGGGCTTGGTCGCCGGCGCCGCGGGCGGCAGACGCCGGGGGGGAGCGACGGCACTGTGGCTGGCGCGGACCACCGCCACCCCAACCGCTGTGGTCAGGGGCACGGCGAGCACCAGCCCGATGGCCCCGACCAGCGTCCGGATGATCTCGCCGGCGAACTGTTCGGTCTGAACGATCTGGAGCAGCGGCCGGTCGTAGATCGAGATCAGCAGCAGCACCGACAACGCGGCGCCCGCGGTGGCGAAGGCGATGGTGTAGACGGTGGAGGCGATGTGGTCCCGACCGATCCGCATCGCCTTGGCGAACAGGTGGCGCTGCCCCAGGCCCTCGTCGGCCAGCTCCCAGACCGCCGACGCCTGGGTGATGGTGACGTCGTTGAGCACGCCCAGACCGGCCACGATGATGCCGCAGAGGACCACCGAGGTCAGCGTGAGGTCCGGGGCGGCGGCGCTGAGGACGAAGTCCTCCTCGGATGCGACGCCGGTGAGGTGGGCCCAGCGCGATGCCCCCAATCCCAGCAGGGCGATCATGATCAGTCCGAACAGCGTTCCGACCAGGGCCGTACTGGTCCGGGCGCTGAAGCCGTGCGCCGCGTACAGAACGACGAACATGATCGCCGAGGATCCGATCAGCGCGACCATGACGGGGTTCGACCCGGCCACCAGCGCCGGGAACATGAACTTGACCAGGATGAACCCCGCGAACACGAGGCCGATCAGCGAGGCGAACCCTCGCCAGCGCGCCACCGCTACGACCGCGATCGCGAAGATCACGGTGAGCACGATCAACGGCGTCCGCCGCTCGAAGTCCGCGAACTGGTACTGGGCCGGTTGGTCCTCGATCTCCGGCACCCGGGTGAGCTTGATCACCTGGCCGGCCTCGACGCCGGAGGAGTAGACCGCCTCGGTCAGCGGCACGGAGACGGCCAGCCCCTTGTCGTCGCCCTCGAGCAGCTCCGCCACGACCTCGGCGCAGTTCAGCTCGCTCACGTCGGGCGTCGATCCGGGCAGCCCGTCACAGGAGATCTCCTTGACCTCGGTGATCCGCGCCGACGGGTAGGTGACGCCGGGGATGTTGTAGCCGCCGGCCAGGTCGGGGTTGACCCGGTCCGAGACGTCGCCCGGCCAGAAGACGATCAGGCCGACGACCGTCCAGATGGCCAGCGGGATGAGAACGACGACCAGGATGCGTAGGGCCCGCCGATGTCGGCGCAGCTCATCCGGGTCGACCATCGGTGGCGCGCCCACCGGGCCGGTCGATCCGGAACCGTGATGTGAGTGGGTCACCTTCTCCGCCTAGTGTTAGTCCTCGTGAGCCAACTTTCGGGGGCGGGGCGCAGTCGTGCCCTGTCGAGTCCCGGAAGTCCCCGCATCGTCGCGGACCGAGGCAGGCTCAGCGGCTCACAATCTAACCCACCGGCGGCGGTAGACCATCTGGACGAGTTGCGGCCGGCCCGCCGACCCTCCCGCGGCTCCGGCGGGACTCTGGGGACGATCGCCGCCATTCTCGCGTTCGGTCTGCTCGGCCTGGCCCTGCGGGCGGTGCCTATGGTGGTCACCGGCGACATGCTCGCCCTGGCCGCCTCACCCCGGGACCGGATGCCCGGCACCGCCGGTTCGGCCAGCCCCGTCCCGCGTACGCCGGAACCGAGCGCGGCGGAGACGTCGAGTCCGCGGCCGACCACCACGACGGGTGCGAAACCCAAGACGACGCCGCGCCGGATCACCGTGCCGGCGACCGGGCCGGGCGCCTACCGACCCGCCCAGATGGACATCCGGCCCCCGTCCAGCAGCGGCCGGCTGATCCGCTACGACGTCAAGGTCGAGGACAACCTCGACATCGACCCGGACGAGGCAGCCAGGATCATCGCCGGCGTGCTGAATGACAAACGCAGCTGGCGCGGCAGCGGCCGGGTGCGCTTCGAGCTGGTCAGCGGGGACAGCGAGCGCGCCGAGCTGCACGCCTATATCGTCACGCCCGGCACCACCGACCGACTGTGTGCGCCGCTGGCGACCCGGGGCGAGGTGTCCTGCCAGAACGGCAACCGGGTGGTGCTCAACGCCAAACGCTGGCAGCTCGGCGCGGAGTCGTACGGCCGGGACCTGACCAACTACCGGCGCTACCTGGTCAACCACGAGTTCGGTCACTACATCGGTTACGGCCACGTCGAGTGCCCCGGTCGGGGCAAGCTGGCGCCCATCATGCTGCAGCAGACCAAGGGCCTCGACGGGTGTAGGAAGAACCCGTGGGTGGAGTCCGACTAAGGCACCTGCCGCTCGACGAAGCGAAGCTCATGCTCGACGGGCGGCCGACGGCCGCCATGCGCGCGACCTGGCACCCGGAGTATCCCCTCGCCGATACCCTCGAGGGCCTGACCTGGCTGTTCGCCGCCTGGCAGGAGATGGGCGGCCTCGATGCAGGGTCGCCCTGGTGGACCTACCAGCTGGTGGTCGACGGCCATGTGGTCGGTGACATCGGCTTCCACGGGCCGCCCGACCACCAGCAGCAGCTGACCATCGGCTACCAGGTCGTGCCGGACGTTCGGGGCCGGGGGATCGCCACGGCGGGCTGTACCGAACTCGTGGCGATGGCCTGGTCTGCCGGGGCAAGCCGGCTGCTCGCCTTCACCGACCTCGACAACCGGGCCTCCCAGTCGGTGCTGCGGCACAACGGGTTCGTCAGCGAGGACGGCCGGTCCTTCTGCCTCGACCGACCGTGACCGAGCTCACCCGCCGGCTGCGCCTCGACCGGCCCGTGCTGGTCCGGCCGATCTTCGCCCTGCTCCGGCGCGGAGCCGGGGACCCGACCCACCGACGGGTGGGCGAGGCCTACCTGCGGGCGACGCGTACGCCGACCGGTCCGGCCCTGCTCAAGATCCTGCCGCAGGGAACCGAGGTAGCCGCCCGGGCCTGGGGCGTCGGTGCCGAGTGGGCGCTGGACCAGCTGCCCCGGCTGCTGGGCGAGGCGGACGATCCCGACGGGTTCGCGCCGCACCCCGATCACGGTCCGTTGGTGCTGGCTCACCGTCGCTGGGGGCACTATCGGGTCGGACGCACCGAGGCGGTGTTCGAGGCGCTGGCGCCGGCCTGCATCGAACAGGTGGTCACCGGCCAGGAGGCGTTCCGGGCCTGGCGGCTGCTGGTCCGGGAGTTCGGCGAGCCCGCGCCCGGACCGGCCACCGACCCAGACTCGGCGGCGTACGGGATGTACCTGCCGCCGACGCCTCAGGCCTGGGCCCGCGTTCCGAGCTGGCGGTTCCTGGCCGCCGGGGTGGAGCAGCGGCGCAGCCGGACCCTGGTGCGGACCGCGGTGCGAGCGTCCGCGCTGGAGCGGACGCTGGCCGGGCCGTTCCCGGCGGCGGACCGGGCGCTGCAGAGCTTCCCCGGCGTCGGCGCGTGGACGTCGGCCGAGGTGCGGCAGCGGGCGCACGGCGACCCGGACGCCTGGAGCATCGGTGACTACCACGTGGGCCGGGACATCACCTACGCCCTGACCGGCCGGCCGCTGGACGACGACGCCTGCGCCGAGATCCTGGAGCGGTACCGCGGGCACCGGTTCCGGGTGCAGGCCCTGCTGGCCATGACCGGCCTCCGCACCCCGCGACGGGGACCGCGGATGAGCCTGCCGACCCACACGCCTTTCGCGACCCGCGGCAGGTCCTAGGGCCGTGTCGCCAAAGGAACCGCGACGAAAACGACACTAGCGTCGAGGCGCGCGACCACTGACGATCCGGTCCATCACCCGGTCGGGCAGCAGCGCGGCAACCCGGGCGGTGATCCGGGCGTCGCGGCCGACCAGGTAGCGGGTCCGGGGACGGCGGGCCGTGACCGCCTCGGTGATCACCCGAGCGACCTGCTCCGGCGGCACCCCGTCGCGCGCGGCCTGCTGAGCCCGACGGCTGGCGGCCGCGGTGATCTGCCGGTAGCGCTGGCGCTGATCAGCGGTCATCGTCTCCGTGAGGCCTCGGGCGGTGGCCAGACCCTTCTCCCAGATCGGCGTGGCGATGGCGCCCGGCTCGACCAGCACGACTTCGACCCCGAGATGCCGGACCTCCCGGCGCAGCGCGTCGCTGACCGCCTCGAGGGCGAACTTGGAGCCCGAGTACGCGCCGTAGGTGGGTCCGGCGAACAGTCCGCCGATCGAGCTCACGTTGACGATGCGGCCGCGGCTGGCGACCAGCGCGGGCAGCAGGGCCTGGATCACCGCGATGTGGCCGAACAGGTTGACCTCGAACTGCCGCCGCCACTCGTCCAGCGGGATCACCTCGACCGGCGCGGCGACGGCGATACCGGCGTTGTTGACCAGAGCCTGCAGCGGCCGGCCTGCTGGATCGTCGACCACTCGCTGGACCAGACCGGCGATCTGGTCGGGATCGCCGATGTCGATGCGGACCGGCTCGACCCGCTCCGCGGCCACCGCTTCAGCTGCCGCGTCGGTGCGAACGCCGGCGAGCACCTGGAAGCCGGCCTGGGCGAGGTGCTCGGCGGTGGCCCGGCCAATCCCGGTCGAGGCTCCCGTGACCACTGCAAGTCCGGAAGTCCTCATCACCCGGCCATCCTCGCACCGACGTTCTCAGGCGGCGGGGTCCGAGGGTTGCAGCCGGGCCGACCACTTCTCCTCCACCCGGCCGAACTTCCAGAAGCCCAGGGAGACCATCCAGGCGAGGACGAAGAAGGCCACGATGCCGTACCCGACGTAGGTCAGGTCGACGGCCGCGACCGCGGCCAGGGGGCCGGACTCGATCCCCGCCTCGTCGACCAGGATCGAGATCAGCTCGATGCTGCCGATGACCAGGGCCACCGCCACCGACAGCGAGGTCACGGTGATGTTGTAGTAGACCTTGCGCACCGGCTTGGCAAAGGCCCATCCGTAAGCCAGGTTCATGAAGACGCC
Organism: uncultured Actinomycetota bacterium; assembly: GCA_963808435.1. Taxonomy (GTDB): domain Bacteria; phylum Actinomycetota; class Actinomycetes; order Propionibacteriales; family Propionibacteriaceae; genus Microlunatus. Next base: position 211,668 of record CAWEFW010000011.1, read on the forward strand.
GTCCAGGGTGTCCAGCAGGCTCATCCCGGCGGCGAACAGGATCGGCAGGGTCAGGATCGCGTACCACGGCAGGCTGAACGCCGCAGCGCCGCCGGCCAGCACCAGCAGCCCGATCTCGGTCGCCGTGTCGAAGCCGAGCCCGAAGAGCAGCCCGACCGGGTACATGTGCCGCGGTCGGCGCACCGCCTTGGTCACCCCGGACAGGATCCGGTTCAGGAACCCGCGGTTGTCGAGGTGCTGCTCCAGCGCCTGCTCGTCGAACTCGCCGCTTCGCATCCGCCGGAACACCGCGATGATGCCGACCAGCACCACCAGGTTGAGGATGCCGATGACGAGCAGGAAGGTGCCCGACACCGCCACCCCCGCCACCCCGGTGATCCGCTGCAGGAGCGAGCCCTCGTCCGCGACCTGCCCGGCCAGGGCCCGTACGCCGAGCGCGATCAGCACGACCAGCGCGAACACGATCGTGGAGTGGCCGAGGGAGAACCAGAAGCCGACCGACATCGGGCGCTGCGGCTCGGCCATCAGCTTGCGGGTCGTGTTGTCGATCGCCGCGATGTGATCGGCGTCGAACGCGTGCCGCATCCCGAGGGTGTACGCGACCAGGCCCACCGCGACCCCGAGGACTCCGGCCTCGCCGATGGCGTACTGCTGCGGCGCCACGATTCCGACCAACGTGCCCCAGCCCAGCACGTGCAGGAGCGCGACGAACGCGAACATCCCGATCAGGGAACGCTTCTCGCCCCCGGTGAGCCGTCGCCGCGTAGGCCCGGTGCTCGGAGCTGCGGTCGTCGTTACTGAGGACACGGCCTCCCCTCCCACCTGATCAGATGCGACTCTATCGCATCTGATCGGCCACGACGGGGCCTTCGCCGGTGGCCTGTCCGGGGTGACAATGACGAAATGGCTCGGACCACCGAGAGTGCGCCGGCCCGTCCGCGCGTCCAGGCGGCCCTGGCTGAGCTGCGGGCTCGAAACGAGCGGATCACCCGAGTCCGCCAGGCAGTGATCGAGGTGCTCGACGGCACCGATGAGCACCTGGCTGCGGACGAGATCGCCAGCCTGGCCGAGACCTCCGCCCCGGGCCTGCACCGGGCGAGCGTCTACCGCGCCCTGGCCACGCTCGGCGAGCTGGGCCTGGTCACCCACACGCACCTGGGTGGCGCTGCGGCGGTCTACCACCTACAGGTCGACCTGCCCGACGCGAGCGCCGATGCGGCCCCGCACGCGCACCTGCAGTGCACCGTGTGCTCGCGGGTGATCGACATCCCGGTGGCGACGCTGCAGCCGCTGGCCGAGACGATGGAGCAGGAGCTGGGGTTCGCCCTGGAGCCGCGGCACACCGCGCTGCTCGGCGTCTGCGTCGACTGCCGCTGAGCCGTCGCCGGGGGACCGGCGCGTGCGGTCGCATGATGGACACCCCTTGATTTCCGCTGTGGCCCGTCTTATCGTGCCGATCGGAAAGCGCTTTCTCACTTCAAGGATGAAGGGGACCGTGGAAATGAAACGCCACGCCGCAGTTGTCGCCATCTCCGCCGTTACCGCCATCGGGACACTGACCGGAGCTCCGGTTGCCGCCCAGGCCGACGACCACACTCCCGGGAAGCACGACCGTGTGAGCCGGAGCTCGATCGCCCGTCAGACGCTGCCCGAGCGTGACGGCTGGGCCTCGTTGGGCACCGGGACGACCGGCGGTGCGGCGGCCCCCAGATCGAGCGTCCTCACGGTCCGCACGCGGGACCAGCTCGAGCAGGCAGTGGCGGGCGATGCGGCCAAGATCGTCTTCGTAGCCGGCCGCATCGACGCCAACACCGATGCCGCCGGCCGCCGGCTGACGTGTGCGGACTACGCGCGCAACGGCTACACCCTGGAGAACTACCTGCAGACCTACGATCCCGAGGTCTGGGGTCGGGAGGACGAGCCCAGCGGGCCGGTCGAGGATGCTCGTCGCGCTTCCCAGCAGGCCCAGGCGGAGCGCATCACCATCCGGATCGGTTCCAACACCACGCTGATCGGACTGCCCGGAGCGGAGATCACCGGTGCCAACCTGCGGGTCGACCAGACCTCGAACGTGATCCTGCGGGGGCTGACCGTCACGGACGCGTATGACTGCTTCCCGGCCTGGGATCCGACGGACGGCGACACCGGTAACTGGAACTCCGAGTACGACACGCTCTCCCTCACCGGCGCGAGCCACGTCTGGATCGACCACAACGAGTTCAGCGACGGGAACAACCCCGACTCGGCCCAGCCGAGCTACTTCGGCCGGCCCTACCAGGTGCATGACGGGCTGATCGACATCACCAACGCCTCGGACCTGGTCACCGTGTCCTACAACCGGCTCCACGACCACGACAAGACCATGCTGATCGGTTCGAGCGACTCGCGGGTCACCGACCGGGGCAAACTGCGGGTGACGATCCACCACAACCAGTTCCGCAACCTCGGCCAACGCGTCCCCCGGGTTCGCTTCGGCCAGGTGGACGTCTACAACAACCACTACATCCAGCGGGAGAACTCACCGATCGAGTACGTGTACTCCTGGGGAGTCGGCGTCGAGTCTCACATCGTGGCCGAGCGGAACGCGTTCACCCTGCCGCCCTCGATCGGACCCGAGCGGATCATCGGGGAGTACAACGGCACCTCGCTGACCGAGAACGGGAACCTGGTCAACGGCCGACAGGTGGACATCCTGGCCGCCTACAACGCGGCCTTCGATCCGGACCTCACCGAGGTGCCCGCGTGGACGCCGCTGCTGCGTCGTACCGTCCACCCGGCCGTGGCCGTCCCACCGATCGTCGCGGCGCACTCCGGGCCTCGGGCCCTGGGTGGTGTCCGCTAGCGGGATCCGGGTCGACCGGGTCAGGACGTACGCGTAGCCGAGACCTGGCGCTCGGCCGGCTCGGTCAGCTCCTCGAGGCTGCTGGCCCCGGGCAGCTGGACGGTGAACTCGGCCCCACCCTGGGCGGAGGCGCCGGCCTTGACCCAGCCGCCGTGCTGGGACACGGTCTGGGCCACGATGGACAGCCCGAGTCCGGTGCCCGGGGTGTTCCGCGCCGTGTCGGCGCGGTAGAAGCGGTCGAAGACGAACGGCAGGTCGGCATCGGCGATGCCCGGGCCTTCGTCGGCCACCCGAAGCCGGTCACCTTCCAGCTGCACCCGGACCGTCCCGCCCGGCGGGCTCCACTTCACCGCGTTGTCCAGCAGGTTGGTGACCGCGCGTTCCAGCATGTCGGAGTCGCCCACCACATAGAACGGGTTCAGCTCGACGTCGAAGCCCAGCCCGAACGCGCGCCGGCGGACCCGGTTGACTGCGGCGTTCACCACGTCGCGGAAGTCCAGGGGCTCGGGCGTCGCCAACGTCTCGTCCCGGGCCAGCGCCACCAGGTCCCCGATCAGCGAGGTGAACTCGACCAGCTGCGCGTTCACGTCGTTCAGGATGGCGATCCGGTCCGACTCCGACAGCATCCCGCTACGGGCGTCCGCGCTCAGCAGCTCGATGTTGGTCCGCAGGCTGGTCAGCGGTGTCCGCAGCTCGTGTCCGGCGTCGGCGATCAGCTGGGCCTGCCGCTCCCGGGAGGAGTTGAGCGAGCGCAGCATCTGGTTGAACGACTCGGCCAGCCGGGCCAGGTCGCCGGTCGCGTTGATCTCGATCGGCATCAGCTCGGTGGTCGCGGTGATCTCTTCCACCGCCGCCGACAGCTGTCGCACCGGTCGAAGGCTGGACTGGGCCACGGTGATGCCGACGATGCCCGCGACCACCACTCCTGCCACCCCGAAGATCATCAGCACCGCCCAGAGCGAGCTGAGGATGTCGTTGGTCGAGTCCAGCGGCCGGGCGATCACCAGGGCGAAGTTGCCCGGGACCTCGCTCAGCGGCACGGCGACGATGCGGTACTCCACGCCGGCCTCCGACACCCCGGACCGGGCCGAGAAGCCCCGCCCGAGCCGGGCGACGGCCAGCTCGTGCGGACCGAGCACCAGCCGGTCACTCTCGTCGGGCACGAAGAACGTGCTGCCGTCGGCGCGGTAGGCCGCCACCGCGAGCTCGTCGGACCGCACCGAGCGGCCGGTCAGGTTGCCGATGGTCCGCAGGTCCTCGACCACCGGCCCACGGGCCAGCGCTGCCGCAGTGGTCACCAGTTCGGCGTCCAGCGCGCGGTAGAGCGAGACCCGGAGCGTGACGTATCCGGCGACGCTGGTCGCCGCCACCGCCAGGGCCACGGCCACGGTGGTCAGGTACGCCACCCGGCGCTGCAGCGGCATCCGCCGCAGCCAGGACCTCAGTCCGCGCCGCACCGCAGTGTCCCGCCCGTCGGGCCTGAGTCGATCATGGCGGCGTCTCGCGCAGCACGTACCCCACCCCGCGTACGGTGTGGATCAGCCGCGACTCGTACTCGGCCTCGGTCTTGCGGCGGAGGTAGCCGATGTAGACCTCGAGCGAGTTCGCCGTGGTCGGGAAGTCGAAGCCCCAGACCTCGTTCAGCAGCCAGGACCGCTCCAGCACCCGGCGCGGATGAGCCATGAACGCCTCCAGCAAGGCGAACTCGGTCCGGGTCAGGTTGATCCCCCGAGTGCCGCGGACCACCTCGCGCGTGGTCGGGTTGAGCACCAGGTTGGAGAACGTGAGGCTGTGCGCCGACGGGTCGGCCGAGTCGGCGACCGTCCCGGCGCGTCGGACCAGGGCCCGCAGCCGGGCCAGCAGCTCGTCCAGGGCGAACGGTTTGGCCATGTAGTCGTCGCCGCCCGCGTCGAGCCCGTCCACCCGGTCGCCGACGGCATCCCGCGCGGTGAGAACCAGGATGGGTACGTCGTTGCCGGCCGCGCGGAGCATGCGCGTGGTCTCCAGCCCGTCCAGCCGGGGCATCATCACGTCCATGATCACCGCGTCGGGGCGCACGGCCGCGAGCCGGGCCAGCGCCTGGACTCCGTCCTCGGCCGTGCTGACCTCATAGGAGTTGTACTCCAGGGACCGTTTCAGGGAGTCGCGGACCGCCTGGTCGTCATCCACGACGAGGATGTGCATGGCGCAACTCTAGGTCGAGCCGGGCGACTGGGCGGGTTGCCGCGAGCGGAGCCGATCCAGCACCTCCGGCCGCGGCGCTGACGGCCCGTACCCGCGTACCCGCGCCCGGGCAACCTCCGCCACCAGGGCCGGAGCGAACAGGGCCTGCGGCTCGATCATCAGGTGGTAGACCCGGGCGAAGGTCCGGAACGCGCGCTCGTCGCCCGCTACTGCCAGCCGGGCCAGCTCTGCGCTCCAGGCGGTGGCCAGCCGCTGGGCCAGGTTCTGCTCGCCCTCGCAGGTGGGCTGCCGTAGGTCCTCACTGGTCGCCACCGACCAGGGGAAGTCCGCCACCCGGTCGAGCCGCCGCTGCAGGTCCGGCCGCCCCCAGTGTTCGCGCAGCCGCACGGCCTGTTGGGCGGCCACGCTCATGCCCTGCCCGTAGACCGGGTTGAATGCGCACGCGGCGTCGCCGACCACCAGCAGGCCGGCGGGCCAGGACCGGACGAGGCCGTAGCGATGCCGACGATTCGACGTCTGCCGGTAGACGGCGATGTCGCTGATCGGCTCCAGCCGGGCGGCCAGGTCGGCGATCGCCGGATCGGCCAGCTTCGCGAGGTACTCCGCGAACTCCAACGGGTCCCGGCTCGGTCGGTGCTGTCCGTACCCGCCGCCGATGATCAACCAGTCGTTGTTCTCGACCGGTAGCGCAATACCACCACGGCCGTTCGCCGGCGTCGCCCCGATCACCACCCCGGTCGTCAGTGGTGCCGGCCCGGAGGTCCGATAGAGGCGGCAGGCGTAGCCGAGGTGGGCGTCGACCACCTCCGGCTCGGGCATCGGTACGCCGAGATCGGCCAGCCAGTGCGGCATCCGCGAGCCGCGCCCCGAGGCGTCGATCACCACGTCGGCGTCAAGCGAGTCCGAATCGTCGGCAACCACCTGCCAGCCGGCGCCGGAGCGGCGCAGCGCCGTGGCGCGTACGTCTTCGACGATCCGAACGCCGGGCAGGGCCGCGACTCGGGACCGGACGACATGCTCCAGCAACGGCCGGGTGACCGAGACCATCTCGAAGGAGGAGAGCCAGGTGGGCGCCCAGCCGTATTCTCCGAGCCACGGCATCGCGCCGCCGTCGAAGACCGAGGCGCCGTGCGCGATCAGGTCGTCGCGTAGTCCCGGCAGCAGGGCGGAGACGCTGAGCATGCCGCGGTGCAGCAGGACGTGCGCCTGTCGACCCTGCGGGACGCCCCTACGTGGCTCAGCGCCGTCCGGCAGGTGGTCCCGCTCGAGGATGAAGGTCTCGGCGCCGCGTGATGCGGTCGCCGCAGCGGCCAACAGGCCGGCCAAACTGGCCCCGATGACCACTACCCGCATGCGCGAAAGGGTAGTTGTCGGCTGCGACTATCCGGTCCGGACCGGGTAGGTCGGCTTGATCGTCTGGTTGACGAACCGGCCCACCGAGTCGGCCCCGAGCAGCGTACGGTAGACCGACGGCGGCACCATCGCGTACACGTAGGTGTCGCCCCCGACGAACCTCACCGACAGCTCGTGCCGGTCCTCGTCGTAGCCGACGGCGGCGACACTGCTGGAGTGGATCCGGGACATCTTCGGCATCGATCCACCTCTACCGCAGCTCCGGTTCGCCCTGGCGCAGGACGCGGCGGCGTGTCGCGAACCGGCCAGAGCAGTCCGAGCCTCCGGCGAGGGCAGAAGATCGCGCCCGTCGAGCCGGACGACCCGCCGCTGTATCCGGCGTGCTGCCGCCGCGAAGGCCAGCGTCGGTGACCGCCGCGTGTCGGGGACCATTCCACGCTACTTGGCCGAGCGCTCCGCCGATTGGCGCCTGAGTCGCCCCGCCATGATGTTGGCGCTCGCCGCACCAGCCACCGCCGTCGCGGGCACTGCGTACCACGGCGAACGCGGAACCTGCCCCAGATAGACCCCGACAAACATCGCGGCCATCACCGCCGTGGTGGCTTGTCCGATCGCGCGCATCAGGGGCTGGCCGGTCGCCCGCGGTGCCCCCGTGGCCCACCCGGTGACGGCAAGGCCGGAGAAGGAGGCGAAGATGCCGACCACCGTGGCCCAGCCGCCGACCTCGTTCATGCTCCGCCCTCCCGGGAACAGGTCGCGTCCGCCGTTGACCTTGGCGTAGGTCGCGACAACGGTGAAGTGCACGGCATGCGCCGCCATGAAGGCGAGGTAGAGACGTCGCGACGCTCGCCCGGTGCGCGGTCCCAGGGCTGAGGTTGCCTGCGCCGCAGCGAAGAGCAGTGCCGATCCCCGGGCGGTCAGTTGGACAGCCCGATAGACATGCGCGACGCCCATCGTGGGGAGTGTGTCGCGAGGCGCGATGCTCGCCGGTTCGGGGAAGCGGACTTCGTAGACGTGCATCCTTCTGCCCCGGACCCGGTACAGCAGGTAGCTCCAGAACAGAGGTCCACCTGGTTGTAGCAGTCGGCGGACGTGCCGGCGCTCAACTTTGCTCAGCAGGTGCGCCCGGCCCCTGGTCGCCGGCCCAGTCACTCTGCCGCTGATCGTGGCGGGAGCCAGGGTCACGTCCGCACCCGTCGCCAGACGCCGCGCCTTACCGCTCGTCGACGGGGTCACAAAGTAGACGCCAGGGGCCCGTACGGCGATGCTCACGGGCGTGGCCACCGGCTCCCCGTTCCGCCGATACGTCGTCAGCAGACCAACTCGGGACCTTCGGAGAACCTCGACCGATTCGCCAGCACTGCCCATAGAAGTTACGTTCCGCCAATAGTTGAAATTTGTCAACTACCGGGTTCGCTGAAGTTTTGGGTAGGATCCATCTTCGTGGGACCTGAGGCGCAAGATCTGCCCGCCGACGACGAGCTACGGCTGGCGTGGCGGCTGTTGATGGAGCAGGTCCTGGACCAGCGGTGGCGCTGGGCCGAGGTCGCAGCAAAGCTCGACATCTCCCAGGCCGGTCTGCGCGCCCTCCTCGCAATCGACCCCGACGAGCCCCGACCCATGCGCCAACTGGCGCAGGCCATGAACTGCGATGCCTCGTACGTCACCGCGATGGTCGACGACCTCGAGCGCGCCGGATACGCCGAGCGCCGCCCGGCGCCGGCCGACCGTCGAGTCAAGACGGTCGCCCTGACCCGCAAGGGCCTGCTCGCATTGCAGACCGTTCAGAACGAGCTTCTCGCGCCACCCGATCGACTGGCACGGCTTCCCCCATCCGAACGTGCTTCGCTCGCCCGTCTTCTGCGGCTGGCGCTACGAGGCGACCCCTGAGGGGTGGTGGAAGGCGGCGGTCTGTCCCCACCTGAAGTTCCCAGCTGGGCGACCACGACGAGCTGCTCGGTTTGCTGGGTCAGCCGGCGGTGGAGGTCGGCCGAGTGATGGCCATCAGCAGGGTGTGCATCAGCGCCCATTTCGTCTCGGCGCCGAACAGGGTGTTCATCTGCTCCAGGTTCCAGGTGGCCTTCAGCAGCGTCAGCCCTTCGTCGAACGGCACGGTGAACTCCAGGCCGACGTGGGCCAGGGCGTCGGAGATCAGCGTCGAGAGGTGTCGATCGCACTCGTCGACGAAGGCCAGGTAGGGGGCGCGCAGGGCGGGCTGGCGAGCCGCGTACAGCAGCAGCTCCCGCTCGACCAGGATTGTCTCGCGGTCCTCGTCCCCGAATTCGACGAATGCGGCCAGGACGAAGCTCACCAGGTCAGTCGTGTCCAGCTTGGCCGGCGCGGCCAGGGTCCGGGCGATGGCCTGTTCCGCCGCCGCGACCTGGGTCCGCAGCGTCTTGCGGATCAGGGCGAGCACGAGCTCGTCCTTGTCGGCGAAGTTGGAGTAGAACGCGCCGCGGGTGAAGCCGGCCGCCTCGCAGATCTCCTCCACGCTGGCGCCGATGATGCCGCGCTCGGCGACCATCCGCACGGCTGCGGCCATCAGCCGCTCCTGGGTCTGGGCTCGCCGGGCGGTCAGCGGTTTGTCGACGACCGGGGTCATTTCGTCGCCTCCGTTTTCAATACAGTCATGTATCCAATACAGTAACGTATCGTGTCGTCCTACCTCTACGGCTTGGGCCGTTGGGCCTTCCGCCGCCGGGTCGCTCTACTGGTGACCTGGCTCACGGTACTCGTGGTGCTGGGTGGCGTGGCCGCGGTCGCGGGGGGCGACTTCGACGAGTCGTTCGACCTACCCGGCACCGAGTCGCAGGTCGCCCTGGACTCCCTCGGCCGGACCTTCCCCCAGGCCGGCGGCACCACCGCGCAGGTGGTGGTCGTCGTTCCGGAGGGCGAGAGCGTACGCGGGGCCGAGGCCCGGGCCACGATCGAGGAGGCTGCCGGGGCATACGCGCGGATCGACCAGATCGACGCCGCGGTGTCGCCCTTCGACGAGTTCGCCAAGGGCGTGATCTCCGACGACAACCGGGCCGCGATCATCTCGCTCCGGTTCGAGGCCGAGTCCGGCAACATCACCGAGGCCACGTTCGACGCGTTGGCCGAGCAGACCGCTGAGCTCCAGGGTGGGATCCCCGGTGGGCAGGCCTCGGTGGGCGGCGAGGCGTACAGCGACAACCGGCCCGGTCTCAGCCTCGCCGAGGGCATCGGCGTGCTGATCGCCTTGGTGGTGTTGGTGATCACGCTCGGCTCGTTGCGCGCGGCCGGGATGCCGCTGTTCACCGCAGTCCTCGGCGTCGGCATCACCATGGCGCTGATCTTCGGCGCGACAGCCATCACCACCATCTCCTCGACCACCCCGCTGCTCGCGCTGATGCTCGGCCTGGCCGTGGGCATCGACTACGCCCTGTTCATCACCTCCCGGCACCGCGACCAGCTCCGCGACGGCATGGCCCCGGAGGAGTCGGTGGCGCGGGCCGTGGCCACCGCGGGCTCCGCGGTGGTCTTCGCCGGGCTGACGGTGATCATCGCGCTGTGCGGGCTGGCGGTGGCCCGGATCCCGTTCCTGACCACGATGGGCGTCGCCGCGGCTGTCGGCGTGGCCATCGCGGTGCTGATCGCGCTGACCCTGCTGCCCGCGCTGCTGGGCTTCGGCGGCGAGCGGCTGCGGCCCCGGGTGCGTACGCCTCGTACGCGTAGGCGTGCCGTTCGACAAGCTCAGCGCCCGACGACCGGCCGCGTTCCGCGGGCGTGGGTCCGGCTGGTGACCAAGGTCCCGTCGCTGACGATCATCCTGGTGGTCGCCGGTCTGGGGGTCATGGCGTACCCGGCCAAGGACCTGCAGATCGCCCTGCCCAGCAACGGCGTGGCCAACCCGGGCACCCCCGCCCGGGTGACGTACGACCTGATCAGCGAGCACTTCGGTGACGGCTACAACGGTCCGCTGATCGTCACCGCCACGATTGTCAGCACCGACGACCCGCTCGAGGTGATGGACGGCATCGCCGACGAGATCCGCGCGCTACCGGGCGTGGCGAGCGTGCCGCTGTCCACCCCCAACGAGGACGCCAGCACCGGCATCGTCCAGGTCATCCCGGAGAACGGCCCGGACACTCCGGAGACCAAGGCGCTGGTCCGCGATCTCCGCGCCCTGAAACCGGTCATCCTCGAGCGCTACGACGTGCCGATCGCCGTGACCGGCTTCACCGCCGTGGCCATCGACGTCTCGGACCGGCTCGGCGGTGCCCTGCTGCCCTTCGGCGTGCTGGTGGTCGGCCTGTCCCTGGCGCTGCTGACCATGGTCTTCCGCTCGGTCGCCGTGCCGCTCAAGGCCACGACCGGGTACCTGCTCAGCGTGGGGGCGGCGTTCGGGATAACCGCCATGGTCTTCGAGTACGGCTGGTTCTCCGATTTCTTCAACGTCGCCCAGACCGCGCCGGTGATCAGTTTCCTTCCGATCCTGCTGATGGGCATCCTGTTCGGCCTGGCCATGGACTACGAGGTGTTCCTGGTCTCTCGGATCCGCGAGGAGTACGTGCACGGCGGCGACGCGCACCGGGCCATCGAGGACGGCTTCGCCGCCTCCTCCCGGGTGGTGACCGCGGCAGCCGTGATCATGTTCGCGGTCTTCGCCGCGTTCGTGCCGGACGGTGAGGGGCCGATCAAGACCATCGCGTTCGGCCTGGCCGTCGGGGTGTTCATCGATGCCTTTGTGGTGCGGATGACGCTGGTGCCGGCCGTGCTGGCGCTGCTCGGCCGGGCGGCCTGGTGGCTGCCCCGGTGGATCGACAAGCGACTGCCGTCGTTCGACGTAGAGGGTGAGGCGTTGACCCACCAGCTCGCGCTGGCCGACTGGCCGGCACCCGGCGATACGCACGCGGTGTACGCCGAAGATGTCCCGGTCGGAGGCCAGCCGGTCTCCCTGGCCGTACGCCCCGGTGAGGTCGCGGTGGTCGACGGGCCGGACGCCAGCGCGTTGCTGCTCACCCTGTCCGGTCGGATGGCCATCGCCGGCGGCCGGGTCAAGGTCGGCGGCCGGGTGCTGCCGGAGCAGGCGGCCGCCGTCCGGCGGCGGACGGCGTACCTGGACTGCGCGGCGACCCCCGACGTCGACCGCGAGCTGGCCGGCATCCTCCGGGCCGCACCGGAGATCCTCTTCGTCGACCATGCGGACTTGGTCCCGCTGGCGACCTTCGACGGTCTCGTACCGACGGTCGTCCTCGGCGTACGCGACCGGGCGCTGGTCGACGAGCTCCGCCCGGAACTGCTCGCTGCCACCACCCCCGCTTGAATCTTTCGAAGGAACCTGCGTTTCATGAACATCTCCCGTCGGCTCTTGACCCTGCTCGGCCTGCTGCTGGTCCCCCTGGTGGTCGCCGGTGGTTTCCTCTGGGCGACCTGGGACTTCGACTCCCATCTGGAGCGAGTCGAGGCCGCGGTGGTGAACAACGACGAGCCTGTCCGGCTGGATGGCCAGCTGGTGCCGCTGGGCCGCCAGCTGGCCGGTGGACTGGTCGAGGGTCCCGAGGAGGAGAACTTCCGTTGGACGCTGACCGACGACGAGGACGCCGCGGACGGGCTGGCCGCCGGGCGCTACGCCGCGGTGGTCACCATTCCCGCCGATTTCTCGGTCCGGGCGACCTCGTTCAGCGAGAACGACGCCGATACGGCCGAGCGGGCGACCATCGAGGTGCAGACCTCGGAGGTGAGCGGGATCGCCGACCCCGTGGTCGGCCGCGCGGTCACCGCGGCGGCGACCCGGGTGCTGAACACCGAGCTCACCGAGCGGTATCTCAACGGCATCTACCTGGGGTTCAACACCCTCAACAAGCAGTTCGGCACGTTGGCCGACGGGGCGGAGAAGCTGGCCGACGGGGCCGGCGACGTGTCCGAGGGGCTGAGCCAGACGGCAACCGGCGGCCGGGAGCTGGCCAGCGGACTGGATCAGCTGGATACCGGCGCCGACCAGCTGGCCACGGGCGCCAGCGAGCTCAACGCTGGAGTGGGGCAGTTCAGCACCGGTCTCGGTCAGCTGTCCACGGGGGTGACCCGAACCGCGAACGGAGCGGACGACCTGGCCGACGGGACCGACGATCTGGCGGCCGGCGCTAGGCGGCTCGGCCGGGGGGCCGATCAGCTCGCGGACGGCGCCGACGACCTAGCCGGCGGCATGGGTGCGCTGCGGAACGGGACCAAGGAGCAGCCGGGTGGGACCAAGGCCTACGCGGCCGGGGTGCGGCAGTTCGCCGGCGGCCTGGAGCAGTACTCCGACCAGCTCGCCGCGTACGCCAACCAGACTGACGCGCAGCTGGCCCAGATCGTGCCCTGCCCGGCCGAGCTGCCGGAAGCCTCGTGCCCGGTGTTCTACGCCGGGCTGCGGGCCGGCACCTCCGTCGGCGCGCAGGGCCTGGCCGACCGCGGCGGTCAGCCCGGCTTGCTCACCAGCGCGGACCAGCTCGCCGACGGCGCGGCGGGGATCGACTCCGGCGTCGGAAAGCTGCAGACCGGGGCGGCGACGTACGCGAAGGGCGTGGACACGTTCGCGACCGGCGTGGACGCCCTGGCCGCCGGCGCGGGCCAGCTAGCGACCGGAACCGGCCAGCTGGCCAGTGGACTCGATCGGCTCGCCACCGGGGCGCGCCAGTCCGCGACCGGTGCCCGCGCGCTGGCCACCGGGACCAGGCGGCTGAGCACCGGCGCCGCCCAGCTCGCGGTGGGCACCGGACAGTCGGCCGACGGGGCCGGGCAGCTCGCCGACGGGCTGACCAAGCTCTCCACCGGCAGCAAGGGCCTGGCCGACGGGACCCGGGAGTTCGCCGACGGGATCGCCGACGGCCGCAAGGAGGTGCCGACCTATACCGAGAGCGAGCGCGACCGGCTCTCCGGGGTGGTGAGCGCGCCGGTGACCGTACCGGCGAGCGACGGGGCGTCGTACTCCGACATCGCCACTACGACGCTGCTCGTGGTTCTGGCCCTCTGGCTGGGCGGGTTGGCCGCCTTCGTGGTGCTACGGCCGGTGACACCGCGGGTGCTGGCCTCGATGAAGCCGTCATGGCGGCTGGCCTTCGAGGCTCTCGGCCCGGCGGCGGTGATCGGCGGCGTTCAGGCGGTCGTCTTGAGCGTGGTGCTGCAACGGCTGCTGGACCTGTCGGCCGGGCAGACCGTGGCGCTGCTGCCGTTCGCGGTGCTGACCGCGGTGACCTTCGCCGCGGTCAACCAGGCGCTGGTCGCCGCTATGGGCGGGCTGGGCCGGTTCCTGTCGGTGCTCGCTGCGGTGGTCGTGACCGCCGGCGCCCTTACCGCCGCGGCGCCGGCCCTGTTCGGCACGATCGCGCCCTACCTACCGCTGACGCCGGCCCTGCAGGGCGTACGCGCTCTGGTCAGCGACGGCGGTGGGGTCGGACCGGCAACCGGCGTACTGGTCGGCTGGCTGCTGCTGGGGATCAGCGTCAGTGTGCTGTCGGTGGCCCGCCGCCGAATGCTGCCGGCTGCGGTAGCGACTCGCCAACCGGCTCTCGCTCCCTGACTTCGGTATGTGCCCCTGAGCCAGAATGCGCCCTGAGCCTGTCGAAGGGTGCGGGGCCAGGGAATGGCTGAGGCTGTCGAAGCGTGCGAGGCCAGGAATCCGCCCTGAGCCCGGTCGCTATATGCGCCCTGAGCCTGTCGAAGGGTGCGAGTTCAGTCGCTACCCCTGCGGACGCGGCCTCGCGACAGGGCCGGAAGGTCCTGAAGGCGTCCCTCGATCAGAGCCAGCTTCTTGTCGCGACGCCAACCCTTGATCTTGTGCTCGAGTACGAACGCGTCCTCGATGTGCTCGCACTCCTGGGCCCAAGCCACCACGACGGGACGCCTGGACCTGGTGTAACTGTCGACCTGGCCGAGTGCATGCTGCTGTGTCCGGGTGTCCAGGTGTCCAGGTCGCGGGCGCTTCCCACGTAGTAGGAGTCGTCAGCGCACTTCAGGATGTAGACCCACGGCATACCTCAATCGTCGCGACGAGTCCGGCCCTCGTGAACTGTGATCTTCGAATCTGTGGATAGCCGGAGACGGAACTACCCACTCCCTTCGACGGGCTCAGGGTGCATTCGGAGGCCATGCGCCCTTCGACGGGCTCAGGGCGCATTCGTGGTGGGCAGCCATACCCGCATCGTGGTCGGGCCGCGGTTGCCCCAGGAGTGGTACGGCCGAAGGGCGACTTCCTGGGCCTCGCCGTCGTCTCGGTCGTCGCCGGCTGCTCCTGGCCGGCGCCCGGTGTACGGCCAGGCCGACTCCGAGCTCGGCGGCGTCAGGGTACTGACGCTCACCACGACGGCGCCGTCCTCCTCGCAGGGGGCGACCGAGTCGTCGACCCGGACCAGGTCGACGTGCGTGTTGCCTGGCGTGTCGACCGACTCCAGGCACAGCACCTCGGGGCCGCGCTCCACGGCCACGCAGCCCCGGACCGCGTCGACCCGCGGGTCGGCGACGGTGAACCGCGGCTCCATCGGGAGCGTGATCTCGACGACGTCACCGGCCTGGAAGTCCTGGGTGAGCCGGATGTATCCGCCCGGCTCGACGGCGTACGGTGCGCTGTTCAGCCTGACGGCGGCCGCTCCGTCCGCCCAGTGCGGGACGCGCACCGACAGGGTCCACGCGCCGACGCTCTGGTCGCCGATCCGCACCACGATCCGACCGTCCTGCGGATAGTCGGTCTCCACGGCGAAGGCCACCTTCCGGCCGTCCGGCAGCTCGGTGCGGATCATGGCGGGCACGAACTGGTGCAGCTGGACACCGCCGTCGTCGACCGAGGCGACGTACGCGTCGAGGCTGGCGAAGGTGCGGGCCAGGTTGGTCGGGCAGCAGGAGACGCCGAACCAGGGAGCACGCAGGGTCGACTCCGCCCGGCCGACTGCTTGGTCGGCGTCGGGCTCGGCGCCGAGCTCGCGCAGGTGCAGGGTGTTGGCGTAGAAGAACCGCTGGCCGTCGCGCGATGGCGAGGTCGCGATCACGTTGTAGAGCGTCCGCTCGATGAGGTCGGCGTAGCGGGCGTCGCCGGTGGCCAGCAGCAGCCGCCAGCTGAACATGATCGATCCGACCCCGGCACAGGTCTCGGAGTACGCGCGGTCGGCGGGCAGCACGAAGTCCTCGCCGAAGGCCTCGTCCTGGTGCCGGGAGCCCATGCCCCCGGTCAGGTACGTGCGGCGGGCGATCGTGGCGTCCCACTGCCGGCGGAGCGCCTGCAGCAGGTCCAGGTCGTCGGTCTCCACCGCCACGTCGGTCGCCCCGGCCGACAGGTAGAGGGCCCGGACCGCGTGCCCGCGGAGCACCTCGGCGTCCCGGACCGGCAGGTCGTCCTGGAAATAGATGCGCCCGTACGCGATGTCGTCGAGCGTCTGGTGTCCGCGCCGCTCGACGAACAGCCGGGCCTGCTCCAGGTAGCGGCGCTCCCCGGTCACCCGGTAGAGCTCGACCAGGGCCGGCTCGATCTCCGGGTGGCCGCAGACCGACTGGATCCCGTCCGGCCCGAACGCGGCGCAGACGTGGTCGGCGGCCCGGCAGACGGCGCGGACGAAGTCGTCCGGACCAGACGTCCGGGCTCGGGCGACCCCGGCCTGGATGAGGTGCCCGAAGGAGTAGAGCTCATGACCCCACTCCAGGTCGCTGTAGCGTCCCGCCTGGCCGGGCCGGCCGAAGTTGGTGTTGAGGTAGCCGTCGGGCTCCTGCGCGGCGACCACCCGGGCCGCGATGCGCGTGAACCGGTCGTTGATCTCGGGATCCGACGTGCGCCCGTACTCCCAGGCGAGGGCCTCGAGCAGTTTGTAGATCTCGGTGTCGGAGAACTCCCGGCCGCGGCGGGCGTCGGGCAGGCGCCCGGCCACGGCGGCGTCGAAGTTGCCCAGCCAGCCCTCACGCTCCAGCCAGTACTCGACGTGGGCCAGCGAGACGTCGTGGTTGCGCGACTGCAGCCGGCCGAGGAAGCCGCCGGTGATCCGCACTTCGTCAGGCCGAGCGGACGCAGGGCGCCGCGGGACGGGTCGGCCGGCCGGCCGGTACGGACGGAACCGGCGAGGTCGAGGGAGGTCATGGTCGTCAGCCCTTCAGTGCGCCGGACATGAAGCCGCGGACGTAGTGCCGCTGCAGCAGCAGGAACAGCACGACGCACGGCAGGGCGAGCATCACGACGCCCGCTTCGGTCGCCCCGTAGTCCACCACGCCCATCACCTGACCGCGGATGTTGGCCACGGCCAGCGGCAGCGGCACCTTGTCGGAGTCGTTGATCAGGATCAGCGGCGCGATGAAGTCGTTCCAGGCGGCGAGGAATGCGAACAGCCCCACGGTGATCAGGCCCGGCTTCACTGCGGGCACGAGGACCCGCAGCAGGGCCGTGAACGTGCCGCAGCCGTCGATGTAGGCCGACTCGGCGAGCTCACGGGGCACCGACTCGAAGGAGATGCGCATCATGAAGGTGGCGAAGGGCAGCTGGAACATGGTGAGCACCAGGGACAGGCCCACCAGCGAGTTCTGCAGTCCGAGGGCGTTGAGCAGCACGTACAGCGGGATCAGCAGGGTGGCGTACGGGACCATCAGGATCGCCAGCGTGGCCAGGAACAACAGGTTCTTGCCCGGGAAGCTGAACATGGCGAAGGCGTACCCACCGAGCAGGGAGACGACCAGGGTAAAGATCACCGTCATGCCCGAGATCAGGACGGAGTTGATCAGGTACTGGACCAGACCGGCCTGGTAGCCCGCCAGCCGGGCGTAGTTGCCCAGACCCCAGCCGTCGACCTGGGCGGTGCCGGGCTGCGGGGCGACCGAGGCCAAAGCGGCCCAGACCAGTGGGAACACGAAGATCACGGCGAGCCCGCCGGTGAGGACGCGCGAGGTCGGGACGGCGACCAGATCCCGCACAGTGGCCACGGTTCAGTCCTCCTTGCCGCGCAGCGCGCGGAACTGGACGGCGTTGACCACGATCAGCGCCAGGAGGACGACCAGCGACAGCGCGGCCGCCACCCCGAGGTCGTTACGGCCGCCGAAGGCGACGTTGTAGACCAGCTGGACGATGGTGATCGTGCTGTTGTCCGGGCCGCCGCGAGTCAGGATGTAGAACTGGTCGAAGGCCAGCAGCGAGCCGGTGATGCACAAGATCGTGCACAGCGCGAGCGACGACTTGAGCAGCGGAAGGGTGATGTTGACGAACGTCTGCCAGCGGTTGGCCCCGTCGACGACCGCCGCCTCGTAGACGTCGCCGGAGATGCCCTGCAGCCCGACCAGAAGCAGCAGCATGTAGAACCCGGCAAAGCGCCAGACGATCACGGCCACGGTGGACCACAGGGCGGCGTTCGGGCTGCCGAGGAAGGACACCGTGCCGTCTCCGATGCCGAGCGCGGTGAGCAGCTGGGCGAAGGGTCCGCTCTGCGGCGCGTACAGGGCGTAGAACAGCAGCGACGCCGAGGCCAGACCGAGGGCGCTGGGGACCAGGAAGGCGGTGCGCAGGAAGGAGTTCCAGCGGGCCGCCTCCTGAACCAGCAGGGCCAGGCCGAGCGCGACGCCGATCAGGATGACCGTGGTGATGATCGTGTACTTCACCGTGAACCAGACGGCCGGCCAGAACAGCCGCTGCCCGACGGCGTCGGTGTAGTTGTCGGGGGCGTTGAAGCCGCGGTTACCGGCGAACAGGCTCCAGTCCGACAGCGACATCTGGACGACCAGCAGTACCGGGACCACGAAGAACACGGTCACGAACAGGGCGGTGGGCGCGGCGTAGAGCCAGCCCTGGCGCTGCTGGGACCGCCGGAGCCCGGTGGCCCGCCGCCGTCGGGCGGCGGGTCCCGGGGTGGGGGTCGTGGGCGCGGCGGACGGGACGGGGGTCCGCCGCTCCACGGGGGTGGCCATCAGTCGTGTCCTCCTACTGCTGGCCCAGGACCTCGGTGATGGCCTCGTTGTCGGCGTCCACCGACGACCCGTCGCCGAAGATGGCGTTGCGGAACAGGGTCACCCAGGGGCTGCCGGCCGCGTTGAACGCCTGCTGGAAGTTCCGCGCCACCGGGGTGTGGCTGTCCGGAGCGGCGGCGACCTGGTTGACGATCTTGACCCGCGGGTCGGTGGCGTACTTGTTCTCCACCAGGTCGTTGCGGGCCACCGTGCTGTCGGTCTTGGCCAGCACCTCGACCTGGGCGGCGTCCGACATCAGCCAGGACAGGAAGTTCCAGGCCTGGTCGCTGACCTTGGAGTCCTTCGAGATGCCGATGCCGTCGCCGCCGATGAAGGTCGACTGGCCGCCGTCGACCCCCGGGATCGGCGTGAGGCCGACCTCGACGGACTTGTCCGCGGTGGCGAGCAGCGTCGCCGGGTACGGCATCACGCCGATCTTGCCCTGCTGGAAGTCACCGACCCAGGTGGCGCCGGTCTCCTCCTTGGAGGCGGGCGAGACTGCTCCGGCCTCGTTGAGCTCGCGCCACATCGTGTAGACCTCCTTGGCGGCAGCGCCGTTGAGGTTCGAGGCGGTGCCGTCTTCGTTCATCGGCTCCTCGCCGCTGGCCCAGATCATCGGGAACCAGGTGAAGACGCCGCAGCCGCCGCAGTTGCCGCCGAAGTAGGTGCCGTACACGCCCGGCTTGTTCAGCTTCTGGATGGCGAGGGCGTGCTCGGAGAACTCGGCCAGGGTGGTCGGGCCCTTGTCCGGGTCCAGCCCGGCCTCCTCGTAGAGCTCCTTGTTGTAGAAGATCACCGAGAGGTCGAGCACGAACGGCAGCACGTACTTCTTGTCCTCGTACGTGCCGGCCGCCAGGTGCCCCTGGTTGATCTCGCCGGCGTAGGGCAACGCGTCGATCCGGCTGGAGATGTCGGCGAACAGCCCCGCCTCGGTCCAGTTGGGCACGTAGACGATGTCGGCGGCGAACAGGTCCGGCAGGTTGCCGCTGCCCGCGGCGGCCCCGACCCGGGTGACGTAGTCGTCGTTGGGCGTGATGGTCAGCTCGACCTGGTTCTGGTGGCTGGAGTTGTAGGCCTCCACCAGCGCCTTGGCCTGGGCCTCCAGCGGCGCCCGCGTCCACAGCGTCAGCTGGGTGCCGTCGTCGATCCCCTCCGGGTTGGCGGCCGCGCTGGCTTCACCCTCGGCCGGTTGGTCGGTGCCTCCTCCGCAGGCGGCGAGGCCGGTCAGCAGCGAGGCGGCGGCCACGGCCACCACCGCCCGGCGCAGACCGCGAGCCACGATCTCTCTCTTCATTGAGCTCTCCTGGGTTGTGGCGCACTTTCGTACGTCGAGTAACTAGTCGAGTCGCAGCCACGAAACGGGCCCGAAATCGTTTTCGCAAACGTATGGTCCTTGGCTACGGCCGTCAAGGGGTCGGGCGTTACAGTTGGCTCGCAGACGAGGTCGGCGATGGTGGGCTGGGATGACAACGCGGGTGATCAGCGAGGCGTCGCGCAACGCGACCCTCAAGGACGTCGCCCGGCTCGCTGGGGTTTCGGTGTCCACCGCCTCCAAAGCCCTGAACGGACGCAAGGACGTCGGTGAGGCCACCCGCATCCGCGTGGTGCGCGCTGCCGAGCAGCTGGCCTTCTCGCCCAACGCGCTGGCCAAGGGCCTGATCGCCCAACGCAGCGGCACGGTCGGCCTGCTCACCTCCGACCTCGAGGGCCGGTTCTCCATCCCGATCCTGATGGGGGCCGAGGACGCATTCGGGTCTGATATGACCTCGGTGTTCCTGTGTGACGCGCGCGGTGACGCGATCCGGGAGCAGCACCATCTGCGGGCTCTGCTCTCCCGCCGGGTCGACGGCCTCATCGTTGTCGGCGCTCGACCCGACGTCCGCTCCTCGCTGGGCCATGATCTCGGCGTTCCGGTGGTGTACGCGTACGCCCCCTCCGACGACCCGACCGACCTGTCGTTGGTCACCGACCACTACGGCGGCGGCGAGCTGGCCGTTGACCATCTGCTGACCTACGGACGGACGAGGATCGGCCACATCTCCGGCGACGCCTCCTACGGGGCCGCGCAGGCGCGGGCCCGCGGGGCCATCGACCGGCTGGAGCGGGACGGGCTGGAGCTGGCTGGGGGACAGGTCTTCTTCGGCGCGTGGTCGGAGGCCTGGGGACGTAACGCCACTCGAGAGCTGCTGCGGCGGGCCCCCGACATCGACGCCATCTTCGCGGGCTCCGACCAGATCGCCCGCGGCGTCCTCGACACGCTCGACCGGGCCGGCGTGGACGTGCCCGCCCAGGTCTCGGTCGTCGGATTCGACAACTGGGAGGCTCTGGCCACGAACTCCCGCCCGGCGCTCACCACCATCGACATGAACCTGCAGCAGCTCGGCCGCATCGCGGCCCGGCGGCTGTTCTCGGCCATCGCCGGGCCGCCCGGGTCCGGCGTCGAGACGTTGCCGTGCCGCCTGGTCGCCCGCGAGTCCACCTCACCCAGCGATTGATGCTGAGCGGGCGGCGCGGCGTTGGAAGACGGCGCGCAGCGGCTCGTTGGTCTCCAGCTCGGCAGCGCGATCGAAGGCAGCGGCCGCCTCGGCGGACCGGCCGAGCTCCGCCAGCAAGTCGCCGCGGGCAGCGTGGAACAGCGGGTAGCGCTCCAGGACGTCGACCCCGGCGAGCCCGTCCAGGCGCTCCAGCCCGGCGGCCGGTCCGTCGGCCCGGGAGACGGCGACGGCGTGGTTCAGGTCGAGCACCGGCGACGGCGTGAGGTGGCGCAGAACGACGTAGAGCGCGGCGATGCGGCGCCAGTCGGTCGAGGCGACCTCGGTCGCCCGGGCGTGACAGGCGGCGATCTCGGCCTGCACGGTGTACGGGCCGCCGCCGAGCTCGTCGGCCCGGGCCAGGTCGGCCAGACCACGGCGGATCAGCAGCCGGTCCCAGCGCCGGCGGTCCTGGTCCTCGAGCAACACCGGAGCGCCGTCGGGGGAGTGCCGCGCCGGAAGCCGAGAGGCCTGCAGCTCCATCAGCGCCACCAGCCCCTGCGCCTCGGCATGCGTTGGCTGCAGCGCAACCACCCGCCGACCAAGACGCAGGGCGTCGTGGCAGAGCTCCGGCCGGGTCCAGTCCTCCCCGGCGGCCGAGGCGTACCCCTCGTTGAAGATCGCGTAGATCACGGCGAGGACCACGGCCAGCCGGGCCGGCAGGTCGGCGACCGTCGGTAGGTCGAAGCGGGCGCCTGTCGCGGCCAGTCGCCGCTTGGCCCGCACGATGCGCTGCGCGGCGGTGGCTTCGCTGACCAGAAAGGCTCGGGCGATCTCCGCGGTCTGCAGCCCGGCGACCACCTTCAGGGTGAGCGCGATCTGGTTCTCCCGGGTCAGGTCGGGGTGGCACGACATCAGGATCAACGTGAGCTCGTCGTCGCGGACCGGATCGTCGATCATGGCGGTCACCTCCTCTGCGGGGTCGTCGTGTGTGTCGGGCAGGTCGGCGCGGTAGAGCGTGTGCTTGCGGTCGCCCAGCGTGCGGCGCCGGGCGTGGTCGACCAGGCGGTGGTGGGCGCTGGCCATCAGCCACGAGCCGGGGTGCCGGGGGACCCCGTCGACCGGCCACTGGCGAAGGGCGGCGGCGAAGGTGTCCTGGGCCAGGTCCTCGGCCAGTCCCAGGTCGCCTCCCGTCCGTCGGGTCAACGCGGCCGTCAGCCTGGCGGACTCGATCCGCCAGACCGCGGCCACGATGTCGGCGATGTTGGCGGTCACGCCGGCGGCTCACCGCCGGTCATCACCTGGAGAACCTGCGAGGTACCGGTCCAGCCCGGCCACAGGTCGCGGTGCAGGTCCATGAACCGGCGGGTCCACTCGACCGCGTCCTGCTTGGACCGGACCTCGTAGACGACGTAGCTGATGAGTTCCTTGGTCTCGGTGAACGGGCCGTCGACGATGCTCAGATCACCGGTCTCGACCGTCACGTCGGTGCGGGTGTCGGGCAGCAGGCCACCCATGTCGAGCATCACGCCGGCGGCGTTGGCCTCCTGACCGAGGGTCATGATCGCCTCGAACAGCTCGGGCGGAGGCGGGGAGTCGGGCTGGTCGGCGAACAGTACGGAGAGGTAACGCATCTTCGATGCTCCTTCCAGAGTCAGCGGAGAGGGTCAGGAGACTGGGCGACGGACCGGAACTGGTGCACCGCTACCCCGGCGAGCCACGCCCAGGCGGCGAGCACCGCAGCCACGAAGGCCAGGATGACGGCTGGGTGGGACGAGCCGCTGCTGATCCCGACAAATGCCGCGGCGAAACCGACGCCGGTGAGCCGCGACCACCAGGCCAGGCCCCGGGACCCCGAGCGCGCGAACGTACGGGCCAGGACGAAGCAGGCGGCGATGAAAGCGGTGAATCCGAGCCCGCCGGCCACGAAGTGACCGATCCCGTGCCAGGTCGGAACGGTCGGGGCCGGCATGCCCACCGGGTAGCCCGCGGCCGGGTCGGCGACCAGCAGGCCGGCCGCGATCAGTCCGGCGCCGTACGTCGCGATCAGCCGCGGCGCCCAGCGGCTGGAGCTCGAGCGGCGCAGACCGACGGAGAACGCGATGACCAGGGCTCCGGACAGGATGAGGTTGGCCATCTGGATCCAGCCCTGCGGACCGGCGGCCAGCTGGCTCCAGGCGTGCCGGGTCAGGTCGAAGCCGTCGTGGACCAGGGCCTGGGCGAGGGAGGTGACCACGTAGACCGGGCCGGCCAGGACGCCGTAGCCGAGGAGGGATCGGGTGACCCGCTGCGCCGGCGAGCAGTCGCTGTGCGTGGTGGGGCCGGCCGTGGCAGTGAGGGTGGCGGACATCGGAAACTCCTTCTCGAGGTTGGGCCCCCTCTTCGTGGGTGGCCTTCACCCCCTGCTCGATTGAGCCGACCGCGAATCGACAGCTACGAGCGAGAAGTTTCGGGATTTTTCTGGAGCTGGCGGACGCGGTCGAGCACACCGGGCATGGCCGCCTCAACGGCCGACAACGTGTCGTAGAAGCCGTCGGCGGTGCCGTACCACGGGTCGGGTACGCCGGAGCCGGGCTCGGCATCCGGGTCGTAGTCGGTGAGCAGGCTGACGTTCATGGCCTCCGGCGCCAGCCCCATCATGCGGGTGACGTGGATGTCCTCCATGGCGATCACCAGGTCGGCGTTGTCGATCTCCTGGCGGGTGATTTGGTGGGCGACGTGGCCGTCGACGCGGTACCCGTGCTCGCGCAGCACTGTCTCGGCCCGCCGGTCGATCGGCGCGCCCAGCTCCTCGCCGCTGGTCGCCGCGCTGGTGAACTCGACCCCGGTCAGGCCCTGGTCCGCCGCCATTCGCTCGGCCACCCGCTCGGCCATCGGGGACCGGCAGATGTTGCCCCAGCAGACGAAGACGACCTGAACGGGGGCTTCAGGCACGGACCCGCCGTCGATCGTCGTCCCGATCCGGAATGAAGGCGTTCAGCACGAAGCTGACGATCGAGACGATGATCGAACCCAACAGCGCCGACCAGAACCCGTCCACGCTCCAGCCCAGGTCGAACAACCCGGACACCCACGACGTCAGCCAGAGCATCAGCGCGTTGATCACGATCAGGAACAAGCCGAGGGTGAGCACCACGGCGATCGCGGTGACCAGGGTGAAGATCGGCTTCACGATCGCATTCACGATGCCGAAGATCAGGGCCACGACGAGCAGGGTGAGCACCTTGCCCTGGGTGGTCGGCGCGGTCAGGGTGATCCCGCTGAGCAGCCAGGTGGCGGCGGCGAGCGCGCCCATGTTCGCCAGCAGCCGGAGAACGAACCTCATGCCTTGATCATGCTCCTTCCGTGGCCGGGGCAGAACCAGGTTGAGCCCTGGCTCGACCAGGGTTCGGCCGGTCGGCGTTCGGGGTTCATACGAGATTGTCCTTCTCGTCGGCGAGAGTGGTGTCGTCCCCATGGCCGGTCTTGACGATGGTCTGCC
>CAWEFW010000012.1:0-300606 GCA_963808435.1 uncultured Actinomycetota bacterium
ATCAAAGCCACGTCAAACGGCGGGTGGTTCGCTGATGGGTGATGAGCTCGACTGATGGGGCCGGGCTCATTGACCGAGAGGGACGGCCCGATGTCCCTGTTCATGGATGTCCACACCATTGCCGGTGGAGTCTCCGAGACCGATGTCGCCCATGCCCACGAAGCAGATCTGGCGACCCAGAGGGCCTACGGCGTTTGGAACTACCTTCGCTACTGGCTGGACGCGGAGGCGGGGAAGGATCTTCTGCCTTGTCGAGGCACCGGACGCCGACGCAGCCAACACGGTCCACCGGGAAGCGCACGGCCTGGTCGCCGACGAGATCTACTCGGTCAGCGAACACGCGACGGGTGGTTGAGATGACCACCCTTGCCCAGCTGTACCGGGCCTCGAGTCCGAGTGGCTGGAGCGCTGGACCCCAGGGTCCCTCCGAGGGCACCAGCGCAGGCCTTCCGATCGGGTCCGGTGCCCCGGACCTTTCGCTGATGGACGGAGACCGGACACATCAGGCAGTTATCGGACTTCTGGGCCGGATCAGCCCGCCTTGATCATGTTCTGGCGGCACTTCGGCTGCAGCTGCGGCGTTCAGCGGGCGCAGCGGCTCCGCGAGGAATGGGCGGGATACCTGGCCGCCGGCGTGCGGCCGGTAGTCGTCGCCCCTGGTGAGCCGTTGCGGGCAGCTGCCTATCGCGAGCAGCACGATCTGCCGTGCCCGGTGCTGTGCGACCCGGACTACAAGGCCTACCGCGCCTACGGCATCGGACAGTGGGCGGTCGAGCAGGTGCTGTACGACGCGCCAAGCGAGATGTGGAGCCATCCCCGAGGCGTCGGCGAGCGGTTTCAGGCTGCTCGCCGGCAGCTCGGCCGGGCTCCAAGTGGATGACCCGTGGCGCGCGACCGGCGAGTTTGTCGTCCAGGCGGGCGGCGTGGTCCGCCTTGCCTACCTCTATCAGTACTGCGCGGACTTCCCAGATCCTGCCGTGCTCACCGCTGCGGCCCAGCTCAGCCAGCCCGCTTGGCGTAGCCCCGAGGTCACGAGACGATAGAACGTGCCCGTCAGATCCAGATCTTCGGGCCTGACCATTCAGTTTCTCGGTCGGCCACGCATCAGCCGCCGGGTCGGTGAGACCTATCGCTTCCGTAGCCAGAAGAGCTGGGCGGTTCTTGCGTACCTGATCTTGAGCGAGCGGCCGCCGAGCTCGAGGTCAGCTGGCCTCGCTGTTGTTCGCCGACGCTGATGATCCCGGCCGGGCGCTGCGCTGGAGTCTGGCGGAGATCCGACGAGCGATCGGCCCGGAAGGAGTGGTCGATGGAGACCCGGTGACGCTGAGCCTCCCCGCCGAAACGATTGTCGACGTCGAGCCGGGCGACGCCGCGCGGCTCCTGGACCGAAGCCGTCACATTGCCGGGGCTGGGTGCGGAGTTGCTCGAGGGACTCGGCGTACGTCGAGCGGCGGTCTTCGACACCTGGCTGCTCGGACAGCAGCGGCATCTGGCGGCTGCGTCCGAGGCAGTTCTGCACGAGGCGGCGCTCAGCTCGATGTCGGTCCGGCGAGCTGGAAGGGGCCGTCGGGTACGCGATCCGAGCCGCCGCCATGAGCCCCCCTCGATGAGAATCATCAGGCTTTGCTGATCCGAAGTCTACCGCCTCCTCGGCGATGACGAGTCGGCGGTACGGCAGTTCCAGGGGTGCCAGAAGTTGTTCAATCGCGAGCTCGGGCTAGGTCCTGGGGCCGGCGATCGAGGCCGCGCTCCGGACGACAACACCCGATCTGCCTGAGCCGGCGGACGACGCCACCATCGAAGCCGTTCTCGAAGCGGGCTCGGCCGCCGTCGCTGCCGGCGCCCTGGATGCTGGCGTCTCGTCGCTGCGCAGGGCAACCGCCGTGGCCGACGGTGCTGGAGCGGTCTCCCTCCAGGTTCGCGCGAGACTCGCACTCGCTGAGGCATACATCCACACCTTCGGCGGTCTCGACCAGGAAGGCCTCGCCGAGCTGTACGACGCGGACCGGATCGCCCGGGAACACGGACTGGCCGAAGCCGTGGCGTACGCGCGTGCCGAGCTGGGAATACGTCGACTTCCTGCGTGGGCGCTACGACCGGGCCGAACGGTGGCTCAACGACGCGATCCGTCTGGCCAGCGGCAACCTGCCCGTCCTAGCGAAAGCCACCACCTACCTTGGCTGTGTAGCCAGCGATCGTGCCGACTACCCGTTGGCGACGGCGCTCCTCACCGAAGCGGTCGAACTGGCCCGAACGGCGGGTGAATCCCGTCGCGAGGCATTCGCGTGGTCGATGCTGGGCCGGATCAGTCTGCTGCGCGGCAATCGATCAGGCGGCGGCCGACCTCGAGACCTCCATCACCCTGGCGGAGCGGGATCATTGGCTCTCCTTCCTGCCATGGCCTCAGGCGTTGGCCGGGGAAGCGCAACTGCTTGCGGGCGATGTCACCGGTGCGTCCCGGGTGCTCCGCCAGGCCTTTGCCCGGGCCTGTCAACTCGGCGATCCCTGCTGGGAGGGGATCTCCGCGAGAGGGCTGGCTCTGGTCGCAGAAGCTCAAGGTGAGACCGCAACGAAGCGTTCGAGATCGCCACCGATGCGCGGGTCCGAGCCAACCGGCTGGCCGATCCGTACACCTGGCTCGACGGCTACATTCTCGACGTTGAATGCGAGCTCGGGTTGCGCTACGGGCACCCCGATACGAAGCGGTGGGTAGAGGCGATGCGAATTCTCTCCTCTCGGACCGGCATGCGAGAGCTGATGGCGCGCTCCATGCTGCATGCTTCAGCACTTGGCGACCCAGCGGTCTGGCCAATGCGACACTCCTGGCCCGCCAGATCGACAGCCCAACGCTCAGCTCCCGAGTCGCTACTGACCGCGAGAGGCGTAGCACACGCATGCCGCGACAGTGACGTAGCAGTCAACGGCACCATCACCAACACCGCAGACCGCGCCCGACGCGCAGGTCTACGTCAGCCGCGCAGCGCGGTGAGCAAACTGTGAGCAGTCAGCGAAATCTATGCTTGAGCGCCACCCACCCAACGTTCCGGGAACGCGAATGTCCTGACCAGACGGACATTCTCTCAGTGGTGGCAGGTGTTGGGTTCGAACCAACGTAGGCGTACACCGGCAGATTTACAGTCTGCTCCCTTTGGCCACTCGGGCAACCTGCCGTGCTGTTCGGACCGGAGTCCGGCAGCGCGGAGCAACGATAGCAACACCTCACCGCTCGACCAACCCATCGGCGTACGCGGCCGCCCGGACTTTGGGCAGAATGGCCGATTGGGACGTACGACAGCACAAGGAGAGACTCATGGCATCGGAGAGCTCGTTCGACGTGGTCAGCAAGGTCGACCGGCAGGAGGTCGACAACGCGCTGAACCAGGCGGCCAAGGAGGTGCGGCAGCGCTTCGACTTCAAGAACACCGACGCGTCGATCCGGTGGTCCGGTGAGGCGATCGAGATGGAGGCCAACTCCGAGGAGCGGGTCAAGGCCGTTCTGGACGTCTTCCAGTCCAAGCTGATCCGCCGCGGGGTGAGCCTGAAGGCGCTGGACGCCGGCGAGCCGCGCTCGTCGGGCAAGCTCTACAAGATCACCGCCAGCACCAAGGAGGGGATCACGACCGAGGACGCCAAGAAGGTCGCCAAGCTGATCCGCGACGAGGGTCCGAAGAACGTCAAGACCCAGATCCAGGGCGACGAGCTGCGGGTCAGCAGCAAGAGCCGCGACGACCTGCAGGCGGTCCAGGCGTTGATCAAGGACGCCGACTACGACTTCGCGGTGCAGTTCACCAACTACCGCTGAGCGCCCCCGGCGAAACTTGTCCATACGCACCTGCGTCGCTCTACGATCAGCACGGCAACGCCGGTACCGGAGCCCCGGCAACCAACAGTGAGGACCACAGAGATGGGCTTTCTGGACGGCCTGAAGGACAAGGCCGGGGAGTTCGGGGATAAGGCGAAGGAGGGTCTCGGGGCCGCGAAGGACAAGGCCTCGGATCTGGTAGGGGACGGCAAGGACCGCCTTGACGGCGACAACGAGACCTCCGCCGAGAAGGTCGAGGACGCGGTTGACTACTCGCCGGAGGCGGTCGAGGAGGCGTCGAAGGGCATCGACGACGCCGTCGCCGAGTCCACCGCCGCTGCCGAGGCTTCGGCGACCGAAACCCCGGCGGACGGGGTGGGCGACGTCGGCGTTGCGCCGGCCACCGACCCGCTGGACGCGCCCGTCGAGCCCGTCGAGCCGATCCAGGCCGTTGATCCGATGGCCGGGCCGACCGGGACGACCACCGCCACCGACGACCCGCTGGAGTCCGCGCCGGACCGCACCGCCTGACCCCACGGCAAATCCACCTGACACCGACCGCGCGGCTTGCCAGGCTTGGCAGGTGACCTCCCGCATCAGCCATACGACCATCGACGCGCGCGACGCCCACGCCCAGTCCGTCTGGTGGGGCCGGGTCCTCGGCATGACCGAGGACCCGGAGGACCCCAACGAGCCCGGGCACGAGGAGTGCATGATCTTCAGCCCGGACGGGCGTACGCGGGTGCTGTTCATCGAGGTGCCCGAGCCGAAGACCATCAAGAACCGCATCCACTTCGACCTTCGCCCGACCGACGGGACCCGGGAGCAAGAGGTCGAGCGGCTGGTCGACCTCGGGGCGACGGTGGTCGCCGACCGCCGCCGCCCCGATGGATCCGGCTGGTTCACGCTGGCCGACCCGGAGGGCAACGAGTTCTGCATCCTCCAGCCGACTGCGGCGCCGGAGTCGGCTTCCGACTAGGACAAATGCTTGTTGACTAGGGCCGACACGTTCACGCCGCTGTTGTCACGACCGGACACGAGTGGACATTCTGGTACTTTGCTGTTGCACGTTATTGCACGGGGAAGGCGGCAGAGTGGCAAAAACTGGTCGGCGAAAGCAGCGGGAACCGTTCGGCCGCATCCGACAGTTGCCGTCCGGTCGCTACCAGGCCGCCTACGTCGGCCCCGACTTGGTGCTGCACAAAGGCAGCTCCACCTTCTCAACTCTGCTGGACGCTCGCGGCTGGCTCACCGACGAACGGCGCCGGATCGACTCCGGGACCTGGACGGCGCCGGCCTACCGCAACCGGGACCCCTACTTGATCGTCAGGTCTAGCTGCCAGTCACCGTCACTGCTGCCGTCCTCGTGGTAGTGGGGGGATGCGCAGAAATCACATCCGTGGACAAAGCCCGATACTGATCGGGCTTTGTCCATCTCGGCATCAGCGGTCTGTCAGTGAGAAGCCGGTGAAGTTGAACGTGGCCGGGGTGCCGTTGGTGGACACCACCTCAACCCCGAAACAGACCTGGCCGATCGTGGGGTTGGGGGCGAGGAGCCCGCGGGCAACCAGATAGTTGAGCATGGCCCGCAGATCGACGGTGCCGGACGGAATCTCCGGTGTCGCGACGAATGCCCGATAGTTGCCGCTGGTGGCGTACAGATCCCAGGTGTGGCCACCCAGCACCACGCTGGCTGCGACCCGCGAGCCCGACGGAACCTGGTTCTGGTTGTCGGTCCAGATCATGACCTCGGTGGAGCCGGCGTCGGCGACCCCGTTGAGCCAAAGGTCGTAGCCGATGTTGTAGATGCCGCTATCGGGTGCGTCGGCGGCGTGGGTGGCGGTCAACACGGGAAAGGTCGACAGTGCAGGCCGGGAGTCGTAGTCCTTGTGGACGTTCGGGTAGGTCTTGACCGCGCCGTCGCCGGAGCTGTTGTCAGCGGTGGCGATGGCGTTCCAGGAGCGATAGGAGCAGGCCTCGACGGTCTGGGCGACCCGGTAGCCGGACGCGTTCCACATGTTGTTGTGGACGTAGTAACCCTCAGTGGACCATCCGTCGTTGGAGGTTGACGACGACCAGACCGGGTTGGTGCAAACCGCGCCTGCCGGCGGAGTCGTCGTCGGAGTCGTCCTCGGAGTCGGACTTGTCGTCGTAGCGGTGGGGGTCACCGTCGGACTGGAGGCGGATCCTGACGGGGACGCGGTGGCCGAGGCAGTCGGCGTCTTTGTGGCGGAAGCTGACGGGCTGACGGTGCTCGGCGGCGGAGTAGTGACCGTCGGTATCGGGCTTGCCGTTGTGGCGGTCGGGGTCACTGTCGGGGTGGAAGCAGATCCGGACGGCGACGCGGTGGGTGACGTTGTCGGCGACGTCGTGGTGGAAGTTGACGGGCTGACGGTGCTCGGCGGCGGTGTTGTTGCGACCTCGTTGTCGACGGTGAAGGTGGCGCGGCGGACGGAGGTTCTGCGGTGCGACCACGTCAGAACCGCGGTGATCGTGTGCCGTCCCTCAGCGAGATTCGCAGTGTCAAAGGGAATAGCGGACCCATCGCTGGCGGTGCCTGCAAAGTCGAAGGGCGCCCCGAACTCGGTCCGGACGGGTGTTCTGGATTGTGACGAATCGTCCAGATAGAAGGTGACCTTCTCGAGCCCCCGCTGACTGCGCACGAAGACATAAATCTGGCCTCGCACCGTCCGGCTGTCGAGCAGCACCGCACTCGACCGGTCCGGGTTCAGACTCACAGCGAGGCTCGACTCCGGCGCAGCCGAGGCTGACCCCATGCCGAAGACGCCGAGGACCCCGACTACTAGGGCAAGGCTGGTGCCGAATGCGATCAGCACCCGCCGGAGACGGTGAGTAGCGAACCTGTCTGCTTCAACCTGCTCAGCCCGCGCCGCTTCCGGCGGCCCCATCGCCCGGCGTGGACGCGGTTCAATCACAGACATTTCTTCTCCCCGAGGAAAAAAAGATACCAAAACGTTATCCGGCCCAGGGGAGGGTATACACACCGGAGCCGATTTGGCTAGCCCGGTACGGAACTAGCGGGTCCTGCGATCACCTGGTCGGTAGTTGTGTCAACACGGGGAAGGGGGCCGGGCATAGCGCCCGGCCCCTCGCACATTCGGTTATCGCCTACCGGGTCCGGCGCTCACCTCGCCTACGGGACAAGGCGGTCCGGGCGTCCGCCATGACCTTGAAGGTCGCCGCCACCAGGCGGTCGAAACTGTCGTCGTCCGCGGCGGCCACGCTCGCCGCGGTGGGCCAAACGATCAAGACGAAGGCCGGCTCGGTCGCTGGGGTGTGCAGTTGGACCTCCAGCCGGTCCGACAGGTTGAGCTGGCCAGTGGCCAGGGCAATAGGTTTTGGCACAGGGATTCTCCACTTCTAGGGAGTGGGTTTCCTCAGGGCCCGGGTCGGTGTTCCCGCACCTTCTCGGGCCCGCTCAGTACGCGTATCTGACGCGGGCTGAGTTCTGGCTAGTTGATCTTGCGATCGCCTCCCCTCAAATTGCTCGTCTGGTGTCAGGTGGTCGGTGGCTTCGGAGGCTGCGGGGGCGGCGGCACCGCAAATCTTGAACCGGCGCATGGTCTCACCGCCGTTGTTCTCGTCGTGTTCGGCGATCCACCGGCCGTCCGGTTTGTAACCCTGTGAGCCCCTGCTGACGCTGGTGGCCCGGCGGCAGATCCACCCTCCCCCAGGGGCGCACCGGGGGGCTAGCAGGGCCGGAACTCGACCGCCTCCGGGAGTGGGGCGGGATCACCGAGGAGAGTTTGTGAAGCACCGAGCGCGCCCTGCTGGACGAGCTGTAGGTGGCGGGCGCTATCGCACGTATATTGCACGACTCAGAAACATTCCAAGATCAAAGCTGACCTGACTAGGCCGACAGTGCCGGAGGGCAACGAGTTCTGCATCCTCAAAGGCGACTCCGAGATCACCGACCCGTACGCGCACCTCGTCACTCCCGGCCCCGCCTAGCGGCAGCGAGGCAGCTCGCCGCGAACCCGCCCCTACACTGGCCTGACCTGCCGAACGGGTCGCCGAAAGGGGTCGGGTGGACGGAGCCAGTCCCGGGCTGCACGCGCCGAGCCTGGTGGAGGCCACCACCCGGCAGCTCCGGGAAGAGATCTTGGCGGGCCAGCTCGCGCCTGGTGAGCGGTTGATCGAGGAGCAGATCGGGCAGCGGTTCGCGATCAGCCGCGCTCCCCTGCGCGAGGCGCTTCGGTCGCTGGCCCAGCAGGGTCTGGTTGAGCACGTCCCGCGCCGCGGCACCCGGGTGACCGAGCTCAGCCCGGCGGAGATCGACCAGCTGTTCGGCATCCGGCTGGTGCTGGAGGAGCACGCGATCACCTCGACCTTCCCGATGGCGGAGCCGCCGGGCGACCGGCAGCTGGCCGAGGTCAACCACTGGCTCGACCTGATGCGCCAGGCCGACCGGCTCGGCGACGAGCTGCGCAAGGACGACGCCCACCGGGCCCTGCACGCCGCCATCGTCGGACTGGCCCGGAACCGGCAGCTGGACCTCGCGCTCGAGCCGATCCTGCTCAAGCTGCAGCGGCCGATGGCGGTCAACCTTCGCCAGGAGGCCCAGCAGCACGGCCCCCAAGCGGGCATCGAGCGCCACGAGCGCCTGGTCGCCACGCTAGCCACCAACGACCGGGACGCCATCCTGGCCGAGCTGCACGCACACGGTACGCGCCGCTTCCTGTCCCGGGACGTAGCGCAGGTCTAACACACTCGTAACGTCCGACCCCTTCCCCACCGCTGCACTGATTGTCGACAATCGACATCATGCGGAACGCAGCCATGTTGAGGGCCGGTGCGGGGACCGGCTCGCTGCTGGCTGCGCTCCGCAACGACGAGACGACGCCAACCGGGGCGGTCACCGATGTCCTGGAGCGCCTGGCCGAGCGCGGCGACGACGGCACCTGGATCAGCGTGGCCGGCGAGGAGGCCCTGCGCACGCAGGCGGCGGGGCTGGAGTCCGATCCGGTCGCCCGGGATCTGCCGCTCTACGGAGTGCCGTTCGGGGTCAAGGACAGTTTCGACATCGCCGGCTGGCCAACCACGCTGGCCTGCCCGGCGTACGCGTACCAAGCCGAGCAGACCGCGCCGGTGGTCGAGCGGTTGCTCGCCGCGGGCGGGATCCTGGTCGGCAAGACGAACCTGGACCAGTTCGCCACCGGCCTGAACGGGACCCGTACGCCGTACACCGTCCCGCGGAGTGTGTACGGAGGCGACCTGATCTCGGGCGGGTCGAGCTCGGGTTCCGCCCTTGCGGTCGCGACCGGCGAGGTGCCGTTCGCGGTGGCCACCGACACCGCCGGCTCGGGCCGGGTCCCGGCCGCCCTCAACGGCATCCTCGGCTACAAGCCGTCCCGCGGGCTGATCAGCACCGTGGGCCTGGTGCCCGCCTGCCGCTCCCTGGACTGCGTCAGCCTGATGGCGACCTCGGTCGCCGATCTGCGCTGGGTGTTCGACGTGGTCGTCGGGGTGGACGAGCGTGACCCGTGGAGCCGGGCACCGCGGCGTACGGACGTCGACCTGGCCACGGTGCGGGTCGGCCTGCCCGCCGCCGACGAGCTGGACTTCTTCGGCGACGCCGCGATGGAGCTCGCCCACCTCACGGCCCGCGACCAGGTGACTGACGTCCTGACCACCGTGCCCGCCCCGTTGGCGCCCTTCCTGCAGGCCGGCGAGCTGCTGTACGCCGGGCCCTGGGTGGCCGAGCGCCTGCTGGAGTTCGGGAACTTCCTCGCGGCGCACCCGGAGGGGGTCTTGCCGGTGATCGCCGACATCGTCGGTGGCGGCGCCCGGTTCAGCGCCGTCGACACGTTCCGCGCCCAGTACCGGCTGGCCGAGCTCAAGGCGGTCGTGGCCCGGGCCTTCACCACCATGGACGTGCTGGTGCTGCCGACCATCGGCACCACGTTCACCGTCGACCAGGTGCTGGCCGACCCCATCGCGACCAATACGACGCTCGGTCACTACACCCACTTCGGCAACCTGCTCGACCTCTGCGCGGTCGCCGTCCCGACCGGCCTGACCGCCGACGGGCGGCCGGCCAGCCTGATGGTGCTCGGCCCGGCCCTGGCGGACGACACCGTGCTCTCCGTGGCCGAGCGCATCACCGCCCTGACGTTCTAGATCCCTTCCGCGGCAGCGCTGCCGACCCTCCGACCCTCGTCGCCGGTCCGCGCCGGCCTGTCCGCCTGGAGCCGCTTCATGCCCGAAGAGTCCGCCCCACCCGAACCATCCCGGCTGGTCGATGCCGTGCCCAGCCCATTCCCACTCCCTCTTGAGCACACCGCGCTGGTGGTGATCGACATGCAGCGGGACTTCCTGCTGCCCGGCGGCTTCGGGGAGACCCTCGGCAACGACGTCGGACAGCTGGCTGCGGTCGTGCCTCCACTGCAACGGGTCCTGACCGCCGCCCGGGCCGCCGGGCTGGTGGTGATCCACACCCGGGAGGGCCACCGGGCCGACCTGTCCGACCTGCCGCCGGCCAAGCACCGCCGCGGCCTTCCCTCGCTCCGGATCGGCGACCCCGGACCGTACGGGCGGATCCTGATCCGCGGCGAGTACGGCCACGACATCGTCGACGAGCTCGCCCCACTGCCCGATGAGCTGGTGATCGACAAGCCGGGCAAGGGCTCGTTCTACGGCACGAACCTGCAGGAGGTCCTGACCGAGGCCGGCATCACCACTCTGCTGGTCACGGGAGTGACCACCGAGGTCTGCGTGCACACGACGGTCCGCGAGGCCAACGACCGCGGCTACGAGGTGCTGGTCCTGTCGGACTGCGTCGGCTCCTACTTCCCCGAGTTCCAGCGCGTCGGCCTGGAGATGGTCGCCGCCCAGGGCGGCATCTTCGGCTGGGTGGCCGACTCGGCCGCCCTCCTCGCCACTCTCCCCCAGCCCGCGACCACCGCCGCCTGACGGCGTACACCACGTCTCAGAAGAGGAATGACCATGAACCTCACCACCGTCCTGCCCAAGCGCACTGAAGACAAGATGCGGGTCCCCTGGTGGACCAAGGGCGACCTGAACGCCTTCTTCGGCCTCGCCTTCAACATCCTGGTGAACGTCCTGACCCTGACCGGACTGCTGATCTTCGTCGTCCAGATGCCCCCGCAGACCGTGCTTGGCACCGTGCTGCCCGCGCTCGGCATCGCCCTGATCGTCGGCAACGTCTACTACACGATCCTGGCCCGGCGGCTGGCCCGCCGGGAGAACCGCACCGACGTGACCGCGATGCCGTACGGGCCCAGCGTGCCGCACATGTTCATCGTGGTCTTCGTGATCATGCTGCCGATCTTCCTGCGGACCGGCGACCCGGTGCAGGCCTGGCAGGCCGGGCTGGCCTGGGCCTTCATCATCGGCGTGATCGTGCTGATCGGCGCCTTCATCGGGCCGTTCATCCGCAGGATCACGCCGCGCGCGGCGCTGCTCGGCACCCTGGCCGGCATCTCGATCAGCTTCATCTCGATGCGCCCCGCCGGCCAGATCTGGGATGCGGCCTGGATCGGTCTACCCGTACTCGGCATCATCCTGGTCGGGTTCTTCACCGACCTGAAGCTGCCCGGCGGGATGCCGGTCGGCCTGGCCGCGCTGCTGGTCGGCACGGCGATCGCCTGGATCGGCGGGTACATGTCGGTGCCCGACGTGGCGGCGGCTGCCAGCGATATCGCCATCGCGGTGCCGTCGTTGAACATCGGGCTGCTGGTCCAGGGGCTGGGCGGCATGGCCCCGCTGCTGGCTACGGCCGTGCCGCTGGGCGTCTACAACTTCCTCGAGGCGATGAGCAACGTGGAGAGCGCGTCGGCGGCCGGCGACAGCTACAACCTGCGCAGCGTGCTGCTGGCCGACGGGACCGGCGCGATCGTCGGGTCGGTGCTGGGCTCGCCGTTCCCGCCGGCGGTCTACATCGGGCATCCCGGGTGGAAGGAGGCCGGCGGTCGGGCCAGCTACTCGATGGCCAGTGGGCTCTTCGTGGCGGTGCTGTGCTTCGCCGGGCTGTTCGGGGTGCTCTCCGCGGTGCTGCCGATGCCGGCGATCGTGCCGATCCTGCTCTACATCGGCCTGCTGATCGGGGCTCAGGCGTTCCAGTCGACGCCGCGGCTGCACGCGGCCGCCGTGGTTGCGGCGATCATCCCCAACCTGGCCGCCTGGGGGGCGGGTCTGATCGACAACGCCCTGGCCGCGGCCGGGACCAGCGCCGCCGAGCTGGGTGAGGAGGCGCTGGAGGGAGCCGGGCTGGTCTACCACGGGCTGCACGTGCTCGGCCAGGGTGCGACGCTGGCTGGCATCGTGCTGGGTGCGACCGTCACCTTCATTTTGGAGAAGCAGCTGTTCCGGGCGGCCATCGCCGCAGCCGTCGGCGCCGCCCTCTGCTGGATCGGGCTGCTGCACGCGGAGCAGGTCGGCTGGGCCGCCGCACCGTCGGTGGCCCTGGGTTACCTGATGTTGGCTGCCGTGCTCGCCGGCCTCGGCGCCCTGCAACGACGGCGGCCCGTCACCGAGCCGGCCGCCGAACCCGAGGAGGTCCCCGCCGAGGCCTGACGTGCGAGCCTGGAAACGCTACGCGCGTGGAGCGCCGCAAGCGCGACACGCCGCGTAGCGGTGAAACGCGCGTAGCAGATTCAGGCGTCCGAAGCGGCCGCGATAGCGTCGGCTCGTGCCCAACAGCCTGCTGATCGTGCACGTGGACGTCGCGGTGGTCCCCGAGGAGCTCGAGGCCTTCCTGGTGGCGACGGAAGAGAACGCGGCGGCGAGCCGTGACGAGCCGGGCGTGGTGCGCTTCGACGTGCTGAGCGACCGCGCCGACCCCAACCACGTCGTCCTGGTCGAGATCTACCGCGACGAGGCGGCCTCCGCGGCGCACAAGGAGACCGCGCACTACGCACGCTGGCGGGACACCGTGGCCCCGATGATGGCCCGACCACGGCAGGCCGCTCGGTACGTCAACACCTCGCCGGGCGACGAGGACTGGTAGCTGGTGGACCGGTTCGACCTTGCGGTCCCGGCCGACATCCGGTTCGGGGCCGGTCGGGTCAGTGAGGTGTCGCCGACCCTGGTCGCCCTCGGCGCCACCCGGGTACTGGTCGTCACCGGCCGAAGCACCGCCCGGGCGGCGAACATCGAGTCGGAATTGGCGGAGGCCGGGGTCGCTACCGTGACGTTCGCGGTCGCCACCGAGCCGTCGATCGAGGTCGTCCGCGAGGCCGTTGGGCTGGCCACGGAGGCGCACTGCGACGCCGTGCTCGGGTTCGGCGGTGGCAGCGCTCTCGACGTCGCCAAGGCCGCTGCGGTGCTGGCCGCCACCGGGGCCGACCCGCTCGACCACCTGGAGGTCATCGGCCGGGGGCGGCCGATCACCGAGCCGGGACTGCCCTGCATCGCCGTGCCCACCACGGCGGGGACGGGTTCGGAGGTGACCCGCAACGCGGTGCTGGCCGGCGACGGGGTCAAGGCCAGTCTGCGCAGCCCGCTGATGCTGCCCCGGGTCGCGGTAGTGGATCCCGACCTGCTGGTCGGCGTACCGAGGCCGACGATTGCGGCGAGCGGGATGGACGCGCTGTCCCAGCTCGTCGAGCCGCTGCTGTCCGTCCGCGCGAACCCGTTCAGCGACGCGCTGGCCCGGGACGGGATCCGCCGGTCGGCCCGCTCTTTGAGCCAGGCGTACGCGGAAGGGATGGCGGATCCCGACGTACGCGAGGACCTCGCCCTGGCCAGCCTCTTCGGCGGAATCTGCTTGGCCAACTCCGGGCTCGGCGCCGTGCACGGGCTCGCCGCCGCGGCGGGCGCCCGGCTGTCCGCACCGCACGGCGCGGTCTGCGCCGCCGTACTCGCCGCCACGATGGAGGTGAACCTGCGGGCCCTCCGCGACCGGGCTTCGGACCATCCAGCGCTTCCCCGGCTGACCGAGGTGGCCACGCTGCTCACCGGCCGACCCGACGCCCGGCCCGAGGACGGGATCGCCTGGCTGCAGCACCTCACGGCCGCACTCTCGATTCCCGGACTGGCGAGCTACGGGCTGGACGACAGCGAGGCCGCCGCGGTGGTCGCCGCCGCCCAACAGGCCAGCAGCATGCGCGCGAACCCGATCGCACTGACCGATGCCGAGGTCACTGAGATCGTGAGCCGATCGCGGTGACCAGA
Source organism: uncultured Actinomycetota bacterium (assembly GCA_963808435.1). GTDB lineage: Bacteria > Actinomycetota > Actinomycetes > Propionibacteriales > Propionibacteriaceae > Microlunatus. The sequence goes on from CAWEFW010000012.1 coordinate 13,958, forward strand.
ATGCGACGATCCCCTCGGTCTCCGCGGCCGCTTCCGGGTGATGCCCTGGCCAAGCGGTGCGCGTACGCCTCCGCCGGCCTCGGTGGAATCGAGGTGGCTGGCCGAAGCGCCTGGCCCGGCTGGGTCGCGGCGCCGGCGTGGCCATGCTGGCCGGCCTGCCGATCCTCTCCCTCGGCCCCCTCGCACCCAGCGGGTCGGCGCTGCGAAAGGCGCTGTTCGCGGTGGGCGGCACCCTGAGCGGCGCCGCATGGGTGAGCTGGCCGCTCTGGTACCTGCTGGTCGGACGGACCCTGTCCGCACAGGCGAACCGGGCCGGCTCGAGATAGGTCAGGGTCGCCTGCAACGAACGGACTCTCTGCGGCGAGTACCTGTCATGGACCGATCCTCCGCCCGCCTGTCCGTTCCGAGGGCGCTCGGCGCCGCTGTGCTCCTCGGTGGTGTCCTGGTGGGACTGCCCCTCCTGGCCAGCGTGGACCGGCCGCCGTCTGGTCGGAACGGGACGGCGTACGCCGGGACGCTGAAGCCGTTCGGATCCTGCGACACCGTGCTCCAGTACTTCAAGGACCAGGCCCCCGAGTACCTGATCAACTCGGCGGGCGGCTACGCCATGACCGACGTGGCCGGCGGGGGTGCCGTACCGGTGAGCTCGGGGGCGGCGCCCCAACGCGACACCGGCGCGGAGTCGGGCGGCACACCGCCGGTGCACTCGACGACGAACGTCCAGGAGGCCGGCGTGGACGAGCCGGACATCGTGAAGACGGACGGGAACCGCATCGTGGCCGTGGCCCAGGCCCGGGTGCACCTCATCGGCCTCTCCGGCGGCACCATGACCCTGCGCAAGACACTTCCAAACACGGCCGTGCGCAACGTGTTCCTGTCCGGCGACCGGCTGCTGGTGTTCAGCGGTCAGGCCGCCGACACCTTCGAGCCCGGCATGCGCTGGACCGGTCAGCAGGCCGTGCTGGCCATGTACGACATCGCGAACCTGAGCGATCCCCAGCCCCTGGCCACGCTGACCATCGATGGTGACGTGCTCGACGCCCGCCTGGTAGGCACGCAGGTGCGCGTGGTGACCTCCTCCTCGCCCGACGTGGATGCGCCGTCGCCGACCTACACCAGCACCGGCCGCATCTCGGCCACGTCGAAGGCCGAGCTACGGGCCGCCATCGCGCGGACGACGGTCGACGACTGGGTCCCCACGTACACCCTCCGGGACGGAGCGGACGCGCCGGTGAGCCGGGGACGGCTGGTGGCGTGCGATGACCTCGCACGTCCGGAGACGTTCTCCGGGCTGGACACCGTCGCGGTGTCGTCGTTGGACATGGGTTCGGCCCTGCAGTCCCGCCAGACGGTCGGCGTGGTCGCCGGCGGACAGCAGATCTACGCCACCGACGCGTCGACGTACATCTCGACGACCGACTGGAACGCCAAGGGGTTCACCGCCAGAACGACCCTGCACAAGTTCGTCACGGCCCCGGCCGGCGTGAGCAGCTACCAAGGGTCGGGCGAGGTTCCCGGGACGCTGCTCAACCAGTACGCGATGTCGGAGTACCAGGGGGTCCTGCGCGTCGCGAGCACGGTCTCCGAACACCGCGGTTGGGCACACCCCCGGCAGGTGACCGAGGGCATGGTCACGACCTTGCAGGAGCAGGACGGCACCCTCCGCCAGCTGGGTCGGGTCGGCGGGCTCGGTCGGGAGGACAACGAGTCGATCCACGCGGTGCGGTTCATCGAGGAGCGCGGCTACGTCGTGACGTTCCGGCAGACGGATCCGCTCTACGTTCTCGACCTCCGGGATCCGGCTGCGCCGAAGGTCGTGGGCGAGCTGAAGATCCCCGGCTACTCGGGTTATCTACACCCGATCGGCGAGGAGCTGCTGCTCGGGGTCGGGCAGAGCGGGGCGGGCGATGGCGATGAGCCCGCGCGCGGTGGCGGGACCGGCGTGCAGTTCTCGCTGTTCGACATCACCGACCCGGCATCGCCGCGGCGGATCGACACGCAGACCTACGGCGGCGGTACCGCGTCGGCCGAGTTCGACCCGAAGGCGTTCCTCTACTGGGAGCCGCGCAACCTGGTCATCGCGCCCACCAACCTGCACGGGAACGACCGCGGGCAGGGAACGTTCAGCGGCACTGTGCTGCTACGCGCCGACGGCGATGGGCTCACCGAGCTCGGCCGCGTCGCGGTCTCCGAGAAACACGGCACGGCTCACCGTTCTGTGGTCATCGGCGACACGGTCTACACGCTGTCGGACCAGGCGCTCCAGGCCAACAGCCTCGATACCCACCGGAGGATCGACGAGCTGGTCCTCTAGCGCCGGTCAGGCGGCGCGGTAGAACGGGGTCGTCGGACGAAGGTTGTCGAGGAGGATGTCGCGGATCTGTTGGGCCTCCGGGCCGTCCTGTCCGGCGAGAACGCCAAGGAGGTCGTCGACCTCGCGCGTGGTCTGGTAGCTGGCGAGCTCTCGCTTGAGGGTCTCGAGGGAAGCGCGCGCCTCACGACGCTCGCGCAGCTCGCCGCGGAGCGTGGTGATGCGTTCGCGGATCGGGGTCGCAATACTCATATCTCCAGTGTGAGGACCCGGGACCTATACGTCCAATGAATCTTTGTGCGGTGATCAATGCGCTATCGTCATGAATCGTGGACACCGACGTTCTCCGGTTCTTCCAGCAGGTCGCCGACGGGGCCACGGTCACCGAGGTCGCCGAGCTGTACCAGGTGAGCCAGCCGGGGGTGTCCCGCGGCCTGCAACGGCTCGAGGAGGAGGTCGGCACCCCGCTCCTGATGCGGTCCGGCCGGCTGTTACGGCCCACCCACGCCGGCAGCGTCTTCAAGCGGCACGTCGACGCGGTGCTGCATGCGCTCGATGACGGCCTGGCCGCCGCCGAGGAGCTGATCGACCCGGAGAGCGGCACGGTGCGCCTGGCCTTCCAGCGCTCGTTGGGGACCTGGCTCGTGCCCGACCTGCTCGCCGGGTTCCGCCAGGAGCATCCGCGCGTCCGGTTCACGTTCGAGCACTCCCTCGACGCTCTCGGTTCCTCGCTCGTCGCAGGTGGACGGACGGATCTGGAGATCACCGCCCGGCGGCCGCGCAACCCGGACGTCGAGTGGGAGCGGCTGCTCCAGCAGCCGCTGTGTCTTGCGGTACCGCCGGGTCACGCACTGGCCGACCGCGACGAGGTCGCGCTGGCCGAGGCGGCGAGGGAGGACTTCGTCCTGCTCGGACCGGAATGGGAGCTGCGGGCGCTGGCCGACGAGCTGTGCGCCCGGGCGGGGTTCGTGCCGCGGGTGGCGTTCGAGGAGGACGACATCCCGGTCGTCCGGGGCTTCGTCGCGGCCGGTCTCGGCGTGGCCATCGTCCCGGCGCTGCCGGTCGAGGCCCGGCAGGCCGGCAGCGGCGCCGAGCGGTTGGTGCGGCTGACCGACCCGGGCGCCTTCCGTGACATCGGCCTGGCCTGGTCGCGGAACCGGCGGCTGCTGCCCTCGGCCGAGCTGTTCCGCCGCCACGTGCTGGAGGGACCGCCGCGAAGCCGGTGACCCCTCTACCCCGGAACGGGCGGGCGCGGGGTCGCCAGCTCCTGCAGCAGATCGGGACCGGCTGGCACAGAGCCCTCCAGCCACTCCAGGGCGTCGAACGGGCACTCGTCGATGCAGATGCCGCAGTACATGCAGAGTGACCAGTCGATGGCGAAGCGGTCGAGCACGTGGGCCGTACGCGGCCGCGCGCCGGGCTGGTCGGCCGGCACCACCTCGGAGTGCGAGTCGATGGTGATGCACCAGGTCGGGCACTCGCGGGCGCAGACCATGCAGGACGTACAGGCCGGCTGGATCAGCCCGATCGCTCCGTGTCGGCTCACGTCCGCCGCCGCCGCGTACGCCCGCCGGCGGCCGACTCCGCCACCTCGGCCGGCTGCGGCTCGGAGGCGGTGGGATCCCGGTCGCCCCAGATCTCGGGGTCGGGGACGCCGGACGGGACCAGCCGCCGCCGCGAGGTGCGCACTGAGCCGGTCGAGGCGCTGCCTTCGACGGGCTCGGGGTGCAGGTCGCTCTCCCCCGGCTCCTTCGCGCCCGGCCAGCTCATCCCCGTGCGCGCCGCCAGCACCTCGTCCTTACGCAGCGGCGTGCCGGTGAACCCGGTGGCCAACAGCAGCCGTGCCGGGTCGCCGCCGGCGAACTCCACCCCGAACAGCTCCGCGGCCTCCCGCTCGTGCCAGGCTGCCCCGGCGAACACGTCCCGGATGCTGTCCAGCCGCGGCGTCGCCCGGTCGAGCTCAGTGCCGAGCAGCAGCACATCGCCGGGCCGGTCGAGCCGCCGCAGCGCGAGCACGACCAGCAGCGCGTCCTGCCGGCCCACCAGATCCTCCACCCCGAGCCAGTCGAAGAACCGGTAACCGTCGGCCCGGGCCGCCTCGACGGCCGCCCGCCAGCCCTTCGGCGCGACCGGCCTCACGTCGTCCCCCGGGCGACCAGCGTGTCCAGGGCCTCGGTCAGAGCCGCCGGCGGCGGTGGGCAGCCGGGCACGAAGACCTCGACCGGCACCAGCTGGTCGACGCCCTTGGTCACCGCGTACGAGTCCCAGTACGGCCCGCCGGACGATGCGCATGCGCCGAACGACACCACCGACGGCACTGTCACGCCCCGCTCGGCACAGGCATCGACGATCGCCGCCACCGCCGGGGCCAGCCGGTCGGTCACCGTCCCGGACACCACCACAACCACGCGCGTCCTCGGCCCGACCGAGGCCGGCATGGCCACCGCGCCGACCCCCGCCGCCGCGGCCTCGAACTCCAAGGCGCAGCAGGCCAGAGCGATGTTGACGACGTAAACTGAACCGTCGCCGTACCAGTCCAGCCATCGCATGGAGCAACGCTAGCCCCCGGGCACCCGTCACCGAGATGACACCAGTTGCGCCGCAAGCCCGTCCTATGATGAATGAGGCTCAACCTACGTCCCGCGACCGACGCGCCGACCGAGCCCTGCCCCGCCTGACGCGACGAGGGGGATAATAACGCCGAGGAGAGGCCAGCAGTGACCAAGGTCCACACCCTTGACCGGGTGGTCATCCGATTTGCCGGCGACTCGGGCGACGGGATGCAGCTGACCGGGGACCGGTTCACCGCCGACTCGGCGGTGTTCGGCAACGACATCTCCACCCTGCCGAACTTCCCGGCCGAGATCCGGGCACCGGCCGGCACCCTGCCCGGGGTCTCCAGCTTCCAGCTGCACTTCGCCAACTACGACATCATGACCCCCGGCGACCGTCCGGACGTCCTGGTGGCGATGAACCCCGCCGCCCTCAAGGCCAACATCGCCGATCTGCCCCGCGGCGGCGTGATCATCGCCGACAGCGCCGACTTCACCAAGCGCAACCTGGCCAAGGTCGGTTACGACGCCAATCCGCTCGAGGACGAGTCGCTCGCCGACTACCAGGTGCACGCGCTCGACCTGACCGGGATGACGGTCGAGGCCGTCAAGCCCTTCGGCCTGTCCCGCAAGGACGCCGCCCGGGCCAAGAACATGTTCGCGCTGGGGCTGCTGTCGTGGCTCTACCACCGCCCCCCCGAGGGCACGCTGAACTTCCTGTCCGCCAAGTTCGCGAGCAAGCCGGACATCCGCGACGCCAACCTGACCGCGTTCAAGACGGGGTATGCGTTCGGCGAGACCACCGAGACCTTTGCCGTCACCTACGAGGTGGCCCCGGCCCCCATGCCGGCCGGCCGCTACCGCCAGATCTCCGGCAACCTCGCGCTGGCGTACGGGCTGGTCACGGCGGCCAAGAAGGCCGGGCTGCCGCTGTTCCTCGGCGCCTACCCGATCACGCCGGCGTCCGACGTGCTGCACGAGCTGAGCAAGCACAAGCGCTTCGGGGTGACCACCTTCCAGGCCGAGGACGAGATCGCCGGCGTGGGCGCGGCGCTGGGCGCCAGCTTTGCCGGTCACCTCGGCGTGACGACCACCTCCGGGCCCGGCATCTCGCTCAAGTCCGAGACCATCGCCCTCGGCGTGATGACCGAGCTGCCGCTGGTCGTCTGCGACATCCAGCGCGCCGGACCGAGCACCGGGATGCCGACCAAGACCGAGCAGGCCGACCTCCTACAGGTGATGTTCGGCCGCAACGGCGAGGCCCCGGTGCCCGTGTTGGCCGCCCAGTCGCCCGCCGACTGCTTCCCCATCGCGATCGAGGCGGTGCGGATCGCGGTGAAGTACCGCACCCCGGTGATCGTGCTGTCCGACGGCTACATCGCCAACGGCGCCGAGCCGTGGCCGGTGCCCGACGTGACGACGATCCCGTCGATCGACCCGCAGTTCGCCGGCTCGGCAAACGCGGTCGACAAGGCCGGCAACCCCGCGTTCCTGCCCTACCTGCGCGACCCGGAGACACTAGCCCGGCCGTGGGCGATCCCCGGCACCGCCGGGCTGCAGCACCGGATCGGCGGCATCGAGAAGGCGAAGGACACCGGCGCGGTCTCCTACGACCCGGCCAACCACGACGAGATGGTGCGGACCCGGGCGGCCAAGATCGCCGGCATCGTCCGTGACATCCCCGACCTGGTGGTCAATGACCCGGCCGACGACGAGGGGCGCACCGCCCGGGTGCTGGTGCTCGGCTGGGGCTCGACGTACGGGCCGATCGTCGCCGCCGTACGCCGGGTCCGCAAGACCGGCCGGCAGGTGGCGTACACCCACCTGCGGCACCTCAACCCGTTCCCGGCCAACCTGGGCGAGATCCTGAAGAGCTACGACCGGGTGATCGTGCCCGAGATGAACCTCGGCCAGCTGGCGCTGCTGCTGCGGGCGGAGTACCTGGTGGACGTGCAGAGCTACTCGCGCGTCCGCGGGTTGCCGATCTCCCTCAGCGAGCTGGCCCGCGACCTGGAAGCCGAAGTCGACGCAACGGAAGGAGTGCCGACGTGAGCGAGCTTGCGAGCTCACCATCCAACACAGCACCGCTGGGAACGCGGTCGACGAGCGCCAGCGAGGAGGACGCGTGACCGCCGTCGATCGAATGCGTGCTGAGATGCGCCCTGAGCCTGTCGAAGGGCGCGCGAACGGCGCTTCGACAAGCTCAGCGCACAGTTCGTTCCGCGGACTGGCCGGAGTGCCGTTGTCCCTCGAGCCGCTGAACCGCAAGGACTTCACCTCCGATCAGGAGGTGCGTTGGTGCCCGGGCTGCGGTGACTATGCGGTGCTGGCGGCGTTCCAGGGGTTCATGCCCGAGCTGGGCATCCGCAAGGAGAACACCGTCATCATCTCCGGCATCGGGTGCTCCTCGCGCTTCCCTTACTACGTCGACTCGTACGGGATGCACTCGATCCACGGCCGCGCCCCGGCCATCGCGACCGGCGTGGCCACGGCCCGGCCGGACACCGCGGTGTTCGTGATCACCGGCGACGGGGACGCACTGTCGATCGGCGGCAACCACCTGATCCACGTGCTGCGGCGCAACGTCAACCTGACCATCCTGCTGTTCAACAACCGGATCTACGGACTGACCAAGGGCCAGTACTCCCCCACCTCCGAGATCGGCAAGGTCACCAAGTCCACCCCGATGGGCTCGCTGGACAACCCGTTCAACCCGGTGTCGCTGGCCCTGGGCGCCGAGGCGACCTTCGTGGCCCGGACCATCGACTCCGACCGCAAGCACCTGACCAGCGTGCTCAAGGCCGCCGCCGACCACCGGGGCACCTCGTTCGTGGAGATCTACCAGAACTGCCCGATCTTCAACGACGACGCCTTCGCCGCCGTCAAGGACCCCGCGACCTCGGCGGACGCGATCATCCCGCTGACCCACGGGCAGCCGATCCGGTTCGGTACCGACGGGCACCTCGGCGTGGTCCGCGACCCGCGGACCGGCGAGTTCTCGGTGGTCGAGGTGGCCGAGGTCGGCGAGGCGGCGCTGGCCGTGCACGACGCGCACCTGGCCGACCCGTCGTACGCCTTCGGGCTGTCCCGGCTGACCGACGCCGGCGTGCTGCACCGGGCGCCGATCGGCATCTTCCGCCAGGTCGAGGCGCCGGCGTACGACGATCTGGCTCGCGAGCAGGTCGACCTGGCCCGCGGACACGGCGATGCCGAGGAGGACCTGCAGGCGATGATCAACGGCGGCGACACCTGGCTCGTCCGCTGAGCCCTGTCCGATTCCGGTAACCGGTCTCGACTACTCCTGACAGGACGCATCCAGCGTCCTCAGACCAATGGAGTCGAGACATGACCACCACCCACCACCCCGCACCAACCGTTCACCTCGGTCGCACGGTCGCCACCGACCAGCTGCTCGCCGCCGGCCTCGCCGCTGGACCCGTGCTCGGGCTCACCTGGCTCGCCCAGGGCCTGGTCCGCGACGGCTACGACTTCACCCGCCACCCGATGAGCCTGCTCGCCCTGGGCGACGGTGGCTGGGTGCAGATCGCCAACTTCTGCGTCGCCGGCGGGCTGATGCTGGCCTGTTCGGCCGGGCTACGCCGCGTACTGGCGAGCGGTCCGGGCGCCCGCTGGGCCCCGCGTCTGGTGGCCGCCATCGGCGCCGGTCTGATCGCCGCGGGGGTGTTCACCTCCGACCCCGGGGCCGGCTTCCCGGCGGGGGCGCCCGAGGGGGCGCCGGTGCTGAGCGCGCACGGCATCGTGCACGAGGTCAGCCATCTCGTGGTGGTCGCCTCCTGGATCGCGCTGTGCTTCGTCCTGCGAGCCCGGTTCGCGCGGCAGGGCGACCGGGCCTGGGCCCGGGCCTGTGTCGCGGTCGTGCCGATCGTCATCGCCCTGGTGGCCTTCCCGCATCTGGAGTCCTTCCCCGTCCGCATCGTCGTAGCGTCGGTGGTGCAGCTCGGCTTCGTCGGGCTGGCGGCCCGGCGGCTCGGTCGCTGACCGGCGCGACGAGACGAGAGGACGACGAGCGATGAAGTACATGATCTTGACCTACGGGTCGCAGCAGGACTACGACGGCATGGCCGGCAAGGCCACGGACCTGCCCGCCTGGACGCCGGAGGACTTCGCGGCGATGGGGGCCTTCATGACCGGTCTCAACCAGCGACTCACCGACTCCGGCGAGCTGGTGGAGGGTCGTGCCTTGGCGGCCCCCGTACACACCCGTCGGGTGCAGAACGGCCCGGCCGGTACGCCGATCGTGACCGACGGCCCCTACGCCGAGACCCAGGAGGTCCTGGCCGGCTACTGGATCGTCGAGTGCGACAGCTTCGACCGGGCGACGGAGATCGCGGCCGAGTTCGCCAACTGCCCGGCGCCCGAGCACGTTCGGGCCACCGCGGTCGCCGACGTACGCCCGATCGACGAGTACGTCGCGGACGACGCCTGAGGCGATGAGCGAGACCATCGCGTCCGAGGACCTGTGGCGCCGCCTGGCGCCGCAGGTCCTCGGCACGCTCGTCCGGCGTTACGGGCAGTTCGTGGTCGCGGAGGACGCCACCCAGGAGGCGCTGCTGCAGGCGGCCGAGGACTGGCGCCGCCACGGCGTACCGGAGAACCCGCGGGCCTGGCTGATCACCGTCGCCTCGCGCCGGATGACCGACCTGGTTCGGAACGAGCTGGCCCGGCGGCGGCGCGAGGAGACCGCGGCGTGGACCTCTCCGATGGAGGAGTCCGCTCCCGGTGCCGATGTCCGGTCGGCCGACGAGGACGACAGCCTTGTCCTTCTCTTCCTGTGCTGCCACCCCTCGCTCGCCCCGGTGGCCCAGATCGCCCTCACCCTCCGGGCGGTGGGCGGGCTGACCACCGCCGAGATCGCCCGCGCCTTCCTGGTGTCCGAGGCGACCATGACCCGGCGGATCACCCGGGCGAAGCAGACCGTCCGGGACAGCGGCGCCCGGTTCCGACTGCCCACCGGTAACGTCTACCGAGAACGGCTCGGCGTGGTCCTGCACGTGCTCTACCTGATCTTCAACGAGGGCTACGCGACCACCGCCGGCGAGAACCTGCACCGCAGCGACCTGACCGCGGAGGCGATCCGGCTGACCCGGATGGTGCACCGCATGCGGCCGGACGACGACGAGGTGACCGGCCTACTGGCGCTGATGCTGCTGACCGATGCACGGCGGCCGGCGCGGACCGACGAGCACGGCGATCTTGTCCCCATGGCGGAGCAGGACCGCAGCCGTTGGGATGCCGCCGCCATCCGCGAGGGCGTCGACCTGCTCACCGCGGCGGTGGCGCACCATAACCCGGGGCCGTACCAGATCCAGGCGGCGATTGCCGCGCTGCACGACGAGGCACCGACGGCGGAGGCCACCGACTGGGTGCAGATCCGCGCCCTCTACGAAGCGCTGCTCCGGGTGTCGGACAACCCGGTGGTCGCGCTCAACCACGTCGTCGCGGTGGCCATGGCCGAGAGCGTGGCGGCCGGCCAGGCCCGGCTGAAGGAGGTCGCCGCCGACCCGCGAATCGCCGAGAACCCGCGGTTCCATGCCGTGTCGGCCCATCTGATGGAGATGGCCGGCGACGAGGAGGCCGCCCGGGAGGCGTACGCGGAGGCCGCTCGCCGCAGTCCCAGCATCCCGCAGCAGCGCTACCTGCACGGCCGGGCCGCCCGGCTGGCGCGAAACGCGAAGGCACCCGGCAACCTCGACCGGTAACCTCGGAGCAGTGTCGAGCGACCGAACCCAACGCGGAATTCTCTACGGCGTCGGCGCGTACGTACTCTGGGGCGCGGTACCGCTCTTCTGGCCCCTGGTCGCCCGCGCGAGTGCGCTCGAGCTGCTCGCCCACCGGATCATCTGGTCCCTGGTGATCTGCGCCGTTCTGCTGCTGACCGTCGTCCCGCGGGGTTGGTGGGGCCGGATCGGCCGGCCGCGCGCCCTGCTGCTGCTCGCCGGGGCGGCCGCCGTCGTCTCGGTCAACTGGGGCACCTACATCTGGGCGGTCAACCACGGCCACGTGGTCGAGACCTCGCTCGGCTACTACATCAACCCGATTCTGTCGATCCTGGTCGGCGTGATCTTCCTGCACGAGCGGCTGGCGCCGCTGCAGTGGGCCAGCGTCGGCCTGGCCGCGTTGGCCGTACTGGTGCTGACCTTCGACTACGGCCGGCTGCCGTGGATCGCACTGGTACTGGCGACGAGCTTCGCGACGTACGGGGTGATCAAGAAGCAGGTCAACGGCGGTGCGGTGGAGACTCTGACCGTCGAGTCGGCCCTGCTGACCCCAATTGCTCTGGGCTACCTGGCGTACCTGCAGATCACGGGCGCCCTCACCTTCGGCCACCTCGGTTGGGCCCACTCGTTGCTGCTGATCGCGTCCGGCCTGGTCACCGTGGTCCCGCTGCTCTTCTTCGCCGCCGCGGCCACCCGGCTGCCGCTGAGCACCCTCGGGCTGCTGCAGTACATCGCGCCGACGCTGCAGTTCCTGCTCGGCGTGCTCTACTTCGGCGAGGACATGTCGGTCGGCCGCTGGGTCGGCTTCGCCCTGGTCTGGCTGGCATTGGTCATCCTGACCGCGCACGGCATCAGCCAGGCCCGGCGGAGCCGCCGCCCCGCCGCAGAGCCGGTCACCGAACCCGTCTGACCGCCGACACGGCCATCTAGGATGCGGCTATCCATCCAGGTCGTCGGGGGACGCCATTGAAGAGAAGACGCCGATGAGCTCCGACAACCCGTACGGCACCAGCCAGCCAAGCCCGTTCACCAAGCAGCCCCTCGTACGCTCTTCGACAGGCTCTGGGCGCAGTTGCGACCTCGCTAGCATGGCCGGGTGAACGAGCCACCCACGACGGCCGTGCCGGCCTTCGACTTCTCCGACTTCGACCCCGAGGTGCGGGTCCAGGACGACCTTTACCGACACGTCAACGGGCACTGGTTGGCCGTGACCGAGATCCCCGCCGACAAGCCGCTGACCGGGGCGTTCATGGACCTGCGGGACCAGGCCGAGATCGCCGTACGCGACATCATCACCACACTGGAGGGCGGGGAGCCGGGCTCCGACGAGGCCAAGATCGCCGACCTGTACGCCAGCTTCATGGACGAGGACGCGGCCGAGGCGGCCGGGGCCGCGCCGCTGCTGCCCTACTTCGCCGAGATCGACGAGGTCGCCGACACCGAGCAGCTGGCCGGGCTGCTCGGCCGGTTCACCCGGCGGGCGATCAGTGGCCTGGCCGGCGTGGAGACCGAGTCCGACCCCGGTGATCCCAACCGGTACGTGATGTTCGCCGGCCAGGGTGGTATCGGGCTGCCGGACGAGGCGTACTACCGGCAGGAGGAGCACGCCGAGATCCGGGCCCAGTACCGCGACCACCTGGTCCGATGCTTCGAGTTCGCCGGGCTGAGCGACGCGGCCGAGCAGGCCGAGCTGGTCTTCGCCCTGGAGACCGACATCGCGGCAACCCACTGGGACAAGGTCAAGACACGCGACCTGCGGCTGATGTACAACCTCACCCGCCTGGAGGACTTCACCACGGCCGCCCCGCAGCTCCACTGGCGGACCTTCATGGCCGGCGCAGACATCGACGAGTCGGCGATGAGCGAGCTGGTCTCCATGCAGCCCTCGTTCTTCTCACGTGTGTCCACCCTGCTCACCGCCGAGCGGCTGCCCGCCTGGCGAGCCTGGGCCCGCTGGCGGGTGATCAACTCACTGGCCCCTTACCTGTCCAGTGCGTTCGTGGACGAGAACTTCCGGTTCTACGGCACCGTGCTGTCCGGTACGCCGCAGCTGCGTGAGCGCTGGAAGCGCGGAGTTGCGCTGGTCGAGGGCTCGCTCGGCGAGGCGGTCGGCCGGGTCTACGTCGACCGGCACTTCTCGCCGGCGGCCAAGGAGCGGATGGACGCCCTGGTGGCCAACCTGATCGAGGCGTACCGGCGGTCGATCACGAACCTGGACTGGATGACCGAGCCGACCAAAGCCCAGGCGCTGGACAAGTTGTCGAAGTTCCGGCCGCACATCGGGTACCCGACCAAGTGGCGCGACTACGGCAAGCTGACGATCGACCGCGGCGACCTGATCGGCAACGTGATGCGGGTGGCCAGCTTCGAGCTCGACCGGTCGCTGTCCAAGATCGGGCAGCCGATCGACCGCGAGGAGTGGCTGATGACTCCGCAGACGGTCAACGCCTACTACCATCCGCTGAAGAACGAGATCGTCTTCCCGGCCGCGATCCTGCAGCCGCCGTTCTTCAACGCCGACGCCGACGACGCGGTCAACTACGGCGGCATCGGCGCGGTGATCGGCCACGAGATCGGCCACGGCTTCGACGACCAGGGCTCCACCTGCGACGGCGACGGTGCGCTGCGGGACTGGTGGACCGCGGCGGACCGCACCGCGTTCGAGCAGCGAACCGCGGCGCTGATCGGGCAGTACGACGCGCTGGAGCCGAAGCAGACGCCCGGCCATCACGTCAACGGGTCGCTCACCATCGGGGAGAACATCGGTGACCTCGGCGGCCTGGCCATCGCGTACAAGGCGTTCCAGATCGCCAAGCAGGACGGCGCCGAGACCCGGTTGCTCGACGGTTACACACCGGAGCAGCGGCTCTTCCTCAGCTGGGCCGCGGTCTGGCAGAGCAAGGTCCGGACGGAGATGATGCTGCAGCGGATGGCCACCGACCCGCACTCGCCCGCCGAGTTCCGGTGCAACCAGATCGTGCGCAACCTGGACGAGTTCTACGCCGCGTTCGGGGTGACCGAGTCCGACGCGCTCTGGCTGGACGAGGACCAGCGGGTCGGAATTTGGTGAACCTCGGTTGGCGGGTGGCGCCGTTCGGTGAGCTGGTCGACCACGTGGCTGCCGCCTCCCCCACCGGACGGCCCGCGGTGGTGGCCGTGAACGGCCACGGCTCCAGTGGCAAGACCACGCTGGCCGGGCGGTTGGCGGCCACCCTGCCGGATGCGGCTGTGCTGCACACCGACGACCTGGCCTGGAACCACGGCGTGTTCAGCTGGGACGAGCTGCTGCGAGACGACGTGCTGCCGGCGGTTCGGGCCGGGGAGGCGCTGCACTACCAGCCGCCGCAGTGGCGGGCCCGGGGACGTACGGACTCGATCACCCTGCCGGGCGGGCTTGCCTTCCTGTTCGTGGAGGGCGTCGGGGCCAGCCAGGCCTCGCTTCGCGACGGCTACGACCTGGTGTTCTGGGTGGAGACCGAGGAGCCGACCCGATCGGCGCGGGACCTGGTCCGGCTGGCGGCCGGCGAGATGACCCCAGACGACTTCACGAGCTGGATGGCTGAGGAGAACGCGTACACCACGCGGGAACGCCCGTGGGAGCATGCCGACCTGCTGGTCTACGGTGGCGAATGGCTCCCTTGGGACCGAGATCGCGAGGTCGTGCTCGGGTCGCCGGTCAGAGGACCTCGCTGACCTACCCGGTGCACGTCACCTTGGCCGGGTCCAGCCGGGCGTCGTCACGCTCATCGGGTGTCCCCTCAAGTAGCCGGGCCCCGCAACCGGGGCCCGTACATCCATTCTCTGCATTCCCTAGTTGATGTACAGGGAATGCCCACATGGCGGACCCGACCCCTGAGTCACGGCCCCCTTGAAGTCTCGCCCCTGAGTCACGTGCCCCCTGGCGGATTCCCACGCTGCGTGGGACGTTCACCCGATCCCTAGGTTGCAACGTGGGCACAGGGTGAGAAACCTGGGCATCGTCAGAGAAGTTATCCACAATCTCGGAGACGACTTCCGACACCTGGCCGGTTACGCCTGATCGTGACCCCATGAACGACTTCGGGGATCTCAGCCACATCAACGGTGGTGTCTTCAGCCGCGCGGATGCACTCGCTCGCGGTGAGACAGACCGGACCCTGCTGAGTGCTGTACGCAGCGGAATGCTCGTACGCCTACGCAGAGGCATGTACGTACCAGCCGACGTCTACGCGGCCTGCGATGACGTGGGCAGACACCTGCTGTTGGCGCGGGCCGCCGTAGCGTCGCAGCAGGGCCGCGTGGCCCTCACCGGTGCCTCCGCGGCAGCACTTCACGGCTTCGCCGCGTACGGATCCTGCCTGACGACTGTGCACCTGATACGCCTGGATGGCGGCTCGTCCCGGTCGGCTGCCAATGTCCAGCACCACGTATCCGGCAGTGATCTCGAGGAAGACGTGGCGGACTACGGAGGGATCCTGGCGGTCAGTCCGGCGCGGTCGGTATGGGAGGTGGCGTGTCGCCACAGCCTGGAGAGCGGCGTGGTCACCGCAGACTCGGCGCTTCGCGAGCAGCCGGCGCTCGCCAGAGGACTGGACGCCTTGGCCGACCGGTTCGCCCGCTTTCCTGGCTCTGGTCACGGCAGAACGGCTCTGCGTCTGGCGGATCCGCGTTCCGAGTCGGTGGGTGAGTCGGTGACCCGGGTGAAGTTCTTCCGCTTCGGCATTCCGATTCCCGAGCTGCAGCACAAGGTCTTCGACAGCGCCGGGAACCTGGTCGGCATCGCGGACTTCTACTGGGAGCTCTACCGACATCTCGGCGAGTTCGATGGCAAGGTCAAGTACCTGAAGTATCTCCGACCCGGCGAGTCGCCCACGGACTGCGTGTTTCGGGAGAAGCGCCGGGAGGACAGGATGCGGGCAGGGTCGCAAGGGATGAGCCGCTTCGACTGGGCCTCGATCATGCATCCCGCCGTGCGGCGAACCATGAGTGAGCTGCGGGCCGGCCTTGATCAGTCCCGACGACTCTACGTACAGCTTCCTGCCTAACCTCAGGGAGCCACCCAACCCAGGTTCCTCACCCTCCACGCAGGTTGCAACATGGGTTCGGGGTGAACATCCCACGCAGCGTGGGGAACCGACGACGGGGCGGAGGGAGGGAGGGGAAGGGAGGGGGAAGGAGGGAGGCCCGGGGCGGTCAGGCGGAGCGGGTGACCACGGTGCTGCAAAGGGCCTCGAGGGCGTCGCGCGCCGGTCCCTCGGGAAGGGGCTCGAGGAGAGTGCGGGCCTGCTCGGCACGACGACCGACCTCGGCGCGGGCCTGGTCGATGCTGCAGTGGCGGCGGAGCAGCTCCAGCACCTCGGCCAGGGCGCCGTCGTCGTGCAGGTCGGAGTCGAGCAGCTCCAGCAGGCGGGCGTCGTTCGGGTCGGTGGACTTGCGGGCCAGCAGCGTCGGGAGCGTGGGGATGCCCTCGCGAAGGTCGGTCCCGGGGGTCTTGCCCGTGACGTCGCTGGTGATGTCGATGATGTCGTCGCTGAGCTGGAAGACCACTCCGATCTGCTCGCCGAACTCCGCCATCAGCTCCTGCTCGTCGGGCGTCGCTCCGGATAGCTTGGCCCCGAACAGCGCCGAGGTGGCGATCAGGGAGCCGGTCTTGTCGGCGACCACCTGCAGATAGTGGTCCAACGGATCCTGGCCGTCGGTCGGCCCCACCGTCTCGGCGATCTGGCCGTGGACCAGCCGGGAGAACGTCCGCGCCTGCAGGTGGACGAACTCCGGACCTAGCTCAGCCACAGTGTCGGAGGCCCGGGCGAACAGCAGGTCCCCCACCAGGATGGCCACCGTGTTGCCCCACCGGGCGTTCGCGCTGTCCGAGCCCCGACGCAGCTCGGCCTCGTCCATCACGTCGTCGTGGTACAGGCTGCCGACGTGGGTCAGCTCGACGACCACCGCGGCCTTCACCACGTCGTCCGGGCGTGCGTACGGGCCGATGTGCGAGCCGAGCACCACCAGCAGCGGCCGGAACCGCTTGCCGCCGGCGGCGATGATGTGCTGGGCCGCCTCGGTGACCATCGGGGAGTCGGCCTCCGCTGCCCGCAGCAGCGCCGCCTCGATCTGTTCCAGCTGTTCGCGTACGCCGGCCAGGGCGTGGTCGGCTGCCATGCCCTCCACCGTATGCGCTTCCGTCATGGCCAGACCTGCCCGCGCACCGCTACCGGATGAACTCGCTGGCCTGCTGGGCCAGGTCGAGCAGCGGGCCCGGGAGGATCCCGAACGCCACGGTGGCCAGCGCCCCGACGCCCACCACGGCCAGCGTGGTCCAGCCTGGCCGGACCACCTGCGCGGGCGACTCAGTCGGCTCGGAGAAGAACATCAGCACGATCACCCGGATGTAGAAGAACGCGGCGACCACGCTGATCACCACCGCGACCACGACCAGCCACTGCTCGCCGCCGCTCCATGCCGCCGCGAACACCGCCCACTTCCCGATGAACCCGCTGGTCAGCGGGATACCGGCGAAGCTGAGCATGAACAGCGCGAACACCGACGCGGCCAGCGGGGAACGCCGACCCAGTCCGACCCAGCTGCTCAGCAGGGTCGCCTCGCCGGTGGTGTCGCGGACCATGGTCACCAGGGCGAAGGCGCCGACCGTGGCCGCGCCGTACGCCACCAGGTAAAACATCACTGACGACACGCTGGTCAGTCCCCCGGCCCGGCTGCCGCTGATCGCCTGCGACGCCCCGACGAACGCAGTCAGGATGAACCCGGCGTGGGCGATCGAGGAGTACGCCAGCATCCGCTTCACGTCGGTCTGGGTGATCGCCAGCACCGACCCGACGACCATGGTGGCCACCGCGACGACGGCCATCACCGGCTGCCAGTCCCAGCGGTCGGCGCCGAGGCCGACGTAGAACACCCGCATCAGCGCGCCGATCGCGGCGATCTTGGTGCAGGCGGCCATGAAGGCGGTCACCGGGGTGGGCGCTCCGGTGTAGACGTCCGGGGTCCACGAGTGGAACGGCACCGCGCCGAACTTGAACAGCAGCCCGATCCCCAGCAACGCCATCCCGGCCAGCAGAAGTCCCAGGCTCTCCTGGCTGTTGCGCAGCGCGATGTCGATCTCACTGAGGGTGAACGAGCCGGTGTAGCCGTAGATCAGCGCCGCTCCGTAGAGGAAGAACGCCGAGGACAGGGCGCCGAGCAGGAAGTACTTCAGCGACGCCTCCTGCGACAGCAGCCGACGCCGCCGGGCCAGCCCGCAGAGCAGGTAGAGCGGCAGCGACAGGATCTCCAGGGCCACGAACATGGTGATCAGGTCGTTGGACGCCGGGAACAGCATCATCCCCGACAGCGCGAACAGCGCCAGCGGGAAGACCTCGGTGTGCTCGGTCTTGAGCTCGATCGCCTCCTGCTCGGCCGGCGTTCCCGGCACCGCCGCCGCGGAGGGCGCGAACGGGCTGATGTCCAGCTTGCGCTCCGCGAAGAGCAGGAAGGTCACCCCACCGAACACCAGCAGGATGGTCCACATGAAGTACGTCGGTCCATCCAGGGCGAGCGAGTCGACGGCGGCCGTCCCCTCGGCGCCGGTGGACCAGTTGAGGACCGTCGCGGCGAGCGCGACCAGGATGGACGCGACCGTGACGAACAGCTGCACCGTACGCCGCGAGGCCCGCGGCACCAGGGCCTCGACCAGGACCCCGACACAGGCGGCACCGAAAATCACGAGGACCGGGGCCAGCAGCCCGTACTCGATCACCGGCGCGGCGATCTCCAGCGGCGTCATCAGTGTCCCCACTACCGCCCTCCCTCCGCGGTCACCCGGGGCGGCGGGTCAGTCACCCCGATGTCGGCCATGCTGGCCACGATGGTCGGCTCGATCACGTCCAGCATCGGCTTCGGGAACACTCCGAGCACCAGGATCAGCAACACCAGCGGGGCCATCGCGACCCGCTCCCGCGGGGTGACGTCGCGGATCTGCTGCATTGACGGCGCCAGCGGTCCGGTCATGGTGCGCTGGTACATGATCAGGATGTAGAGCGCGGCCAGCACGATGGCCAGCGTCGAGACCACCGCGTACACCGGGAACCGGCTGAACGTGCCGGCCAGCACCATGAACTCCGAGACGAAGCTGGACAGCCCGGGCAGGGACAGTGTGGACAGCCCGGCGAACAGCATCAGCCCGGCCAGCACCGGCGCCGCCTTCTGCACCCCGGAGTAGTCGGTGATGCTCCGCGACCGGCCCCGCTTGATCAGGTAGCCGGCGGCGAGGAACAGGGCGGCGGTGGACAGCCCGTGGTTCAGCATGTAGAGCGTCGACCCGACCAGGCTCTGGGTGGTGAAGGCGAAGATGCCGAGAACGATGAAGCCGAAGTGGCTGATCGACGTGTAGGCGACGAAGCGCATGATGTCCCGGCTTCCGATGGCCAGGATCGCGCCGTACAGGATGGAGATCACGGCCAGCACGATCACCACCGGGGTGGCCCACAGGCTCGCCTCGGGGAACAGTCCGAGGCAGAACCGGATCATCCCGAAGGTGCCGATCTTGTCCATAACGCCGACCATCATGGTGGCGCCGCCGGGGCTGGACTCCTCGGCGGCATCGGGCAGCCAGGTGTGCAGCGGCACCAGCGGCGCCTTGATGGCGAAGGCGAACATGAAGCCGAGGAACAGCCAGCGCTCGGTACCGGTGCCGAACTCCAGCCCGCTCAGAGTGCTCAGCAGGTAGCTGGGCTCCCCCGCCCCGGCCGACTGCACGTACAGCCCGATCACCGAGGCCAGCATCACGAAACCGCCGAGCAGCCCGAAGATCAAGAACTTGGCCGCCGCGTACGTCCGGCGCGGCCCGGGCCCGAAGCCGCCGATCAGGAAGTACATCGGGATCAGGATGACCTCGAAGAACACGTAGAACAGGAAGACGTCGGTGGCCAGGAACAGGTAGAGAGCACACGTCTCCACCGCCAGCACCAGGGCGAAGAACACCCTCGAGTCGTACTTGGGCGGCAATGCGCCGTCCTGGGCTTGTCGAAGGGTGCCCTGAGCTTGTCGAAGGCGCTGTCCTGAGCCTGCCGAAGGGGCCGCTTCGACAGGCTCAGCGCGCATGTCGACCTTGTCGAAGTCGCGCCAGCTGGCCACGATCACCACCGGGGTGACGATGACCACGAGCAGTACCAGGGTGAGCCCGATCCCGTCCAGGCCGAGGGCGTAGTAGGCCCCGAGCGGTCGGATCCAGCTCACCTGCTCGGCGAACTGCTGCCCACCGCCGGGGCTGAACCGCAGCGCGACCACCGCGGCCACCACGGCGGTGGCCACGGCGACGACCAGGGCGACCTGCTTGGCCAGCTTCGCGCCGGCCAGCACCACGGCAACAGCGCCGACGGCCGGCAGCAGGGCGAGCAGGGTGAGTACCGGGAAGTTCATCTCGTCGCCCCTCAGCCCAGCCGTCCGAGCACCAGGACGGCGCCGACGACCGCGGCGCCCGCGGTCATGGTCAGCGCGTACGAGCGGACGAACCCGTTCTGGAACCGGCGCAGCCGGCCGGACAGGTTGCCGATCGCGGTGGCCGTGCCGTTCACCGTGCCGTCGATGCCGGAGTCCTCCAGCCGCACCAGCCCGTCGGTCAGCCGCTGCCCGGGCCGCATGAACACCGCCTCGTTGAACGCGTCGCCGTACAGGTCGTTGCGGCCGGCCAGGACCCAGGGCGAGCGGCTGTCCGGCGCGGTCCGCGGGATGTCGCTCCGCGGGCCGAACTGCACCAGGCTGATCCCCACGCCGATGGCGACGACGGCCAGGGTCAGCCCGCCGATGAGCGAGAAGTGCAGCAGCCCGGTCTCCTCACCGTGCGCCTCACCACCCACGGCCGGGTTGAGCCAGCCGACGATCCAGTTGTTGAGCAGCAGTCCGCCGACCACCGACGCCGCCCCGAGAAGCAACAGCGGCACGGTCATCACCAATGGCGACTCGTGCGGGTGCACGCCCGGCTGCCAGCGGCGCTTGCCGAAGAAGGTCAGCAGCATCACCCGGGTCATGTAGAACGCGGTCACGCCGGCGCCGAGCAAGGCCAGCAGACCGATCACCGCACTGCGCTCGAACGCCGCCTCGATGATGTGGTCCTTGGAGAAGTAGCCGGAGAAGAACGGGAACCCGATGATCGCCAGGTAGCCGGCGGCGAAGGTGACGAAGGTGATCGGCATCGCCCGGGCCAGCCCGCCGTAGTGCCGCATGTTCACGTCGTCGTCCATCCCGTGCATCACCGAACCGGCTCCCAAGAACAGGTTGGCCTTGAAGAAGCCGTGGGTGAGCAGATGGAAGATCGCGAAGGCGTAGCCCGCCGGCCCGATCCCCGCGGCCAGCATCATGTAGCCGATCTGGGACATCGTCGACCCGGCCAGGGCCTTCTTGATGTCGTCCTTGGCGCAGCCGATCCAGGCGCCGACCAGGAGGGTGACCGTGCCGACGACGACGACGGCGGTGCTGGCGGCCGTCGACTCGGCGAACACGGCGTGGCTGCGGGTGACCAGGTAGACCCCGGCCGTGACCATGGTCGCGGCGTGGATCAGCGCCGAGACCGGCGTCGGGCCCTCCATCGCGTCCAGCAGCCAGGACTGCAGCGGTACCTGGGCGGACTTGCCGCAGGCGCCGAGCAGCAGCAGCAGACCCATGATGGTGGCCAGCGCGGGGCTGACCGCCGGCATGCCCTCGTTGACCGTGACGAAGGCCGACGAGCCGAAGGTGGCCAGCATCAGCATGATCGCGATCGACATGCCCAGGTCACCGACCCGGTTGACCACGAAGGCCTTCTTGGCCGCGGTCGCCGCGGTGGGCTTGTGCTGCCAGAAGCCGATCAGCAGGTACGAGGCCAGGCCGACGCCCTCCCAGCCGACGAACAGCACCAGGTAGTCGTCGGCCAAGACCAACAGCAGCATCGCGGCGACGAACAGGTTGAGGAAGGCGAAGAACCGGCGCCGCCGCTCGTCGTGCGCCATGTAGCCGATCGAGTAGATGTGGATCAGGCCACCCACACCGGTGATCAGCAGCACGAAGACGATGGACAGCTGGTCGACCAGCAGCCCGGCGTCGATGGTCCACTGTCCGATGGAGATCCAGTCGTAGAGCGGCACAGTCACCGCCCGCTCCGCCTCCTCCGCCGCGAGCAGGTCGGCGAAGAGGCTCAGGCCGAGAGCGAACGAGACCAGCGGGGCCAGGGTGCCGAGGAGATGGCCCCAGCGGTCACCGGCCCTGCCGACCAGCAGCAGCACCGCGGCGCTCAGCGCCGGGATGGCGATCAGCAGCCAGGACAAGGAGAAGAGCCCGGCGGCGGGCACGGGCGTCACGACTTCGAGCAGCGACATCTGGCGTCCTCGTCAGAACTTCAGCAGGTTGGCGTCGTCGACCGAGGCCGAGCGTCGGGTCCGGAAGATGGTCACGATGATGGCCAACCCGACGACCACCTCGGCGGCGGCCACCACCATGACGAAGAAGGCCGCGACCTGCCCGTCGAGCTCGCCATACACCCGGGAGAAGGTGACCAGGGCCAGGTTGGCAGCGTTCAGCATCAGCTCGACGCACATGAAGGCGACGATGGCGTTCCGCCGCAGCATGAAACCGACCGCGCCGATGGTGAACAGGATCGCCGACAGCACGATGTAGTTATTGGGATCCACGTCTATCGGGTCCCCTCGCTCGCCAACGCACGGCCTTCCCGACGCTCGCGAGATGCGGTCCCGCTCATTTCTCGTCCTCCGAGCCGGGCATGACGGCCTCGACCGTCTTGTCGATCGGGGCGACCAGGTCCTTGGAGCCCAGGATGTCGCCGCGGGCCCGCAGCGTGGCCGAGACCGAGAGGTCGGACACCGACCCGTCGGGCAGCAGCGCCGGGGTGTCCACGGCGTTGTGCCGGGCGAACACCCCCGGGGTCGGCAGCGGTCCCGGGTGCTGGCCGGTCTCGGCGTAGCGGCGCATCCGCTGCGTGGCCAGGTCGGCCTGGCTCTTCTTGGGCACCAACCGTTCCCGGTGGGCCAGCACCATGGCGCCCACCGCAGCGGTGATCAGCAGCGCAGAGGTCGCCTCGAACGCGAAGACGTAGCGGTTGAACACCAGCGCAGCGATGCCCTGGGTGTTGCCGCCGTACTCGGCGTTCGCCCGGTCCAGCCCGACCGGGTTGCTGACGATGGCGTTGCCGACCGCGAAGAACAGCAGCAACCCGAAGCCCAGCCCGGCCAGCACGGCGAGCACCCGCTGCCCCTTGATCGTCTCCACGAGTGAGTCGGCGACGTCGACCCCGACCAGCATCAGCACGAACAGGAACAGCATCAGGATCGCGCCGGTGTAGACGATGATCTGCACCGCGAACAGGAACGGGGCGTCCTGGGCCGCGTACTGCACGGCCAGCGAGATCATCACCGCGGCCAGGCAGAGGGCGGAGTGCACGGGCTTGCGGGCGAGAATCATGCCCAGTGCGCCGAGCACCATCACCGGGGCGAGCAGCCAGAAGGCGACCTCGGCCCCGGTGACCAGGGGCAACAGGGTCAGCTGGGTCTCCATTTAGCGGTCACCCCCGGACGTCCATCGGGGCCTGCCCCGCCTGCGCGGCGCCTCGCCGCGTTCTCCTCGGTCAAGATAGAACACCGCTATCCCTCCCTCGTCGGCCTTGCGAGCCATCCACGCAGACGACGCAGGACCCTCGAAGGACTTCCGGGCGCAACCACTACCGGCCTCCGCTCTCAGCGGCCTGCTTCCGCAGCTTGCGCTGGTGCTTGTAGCCCTGGTTGATCTTCTTCGCCGTCGCCCCGCTGATGTCCCCGGCGCGGTCGTCGGCCTGGCCGGTCTCCGGCAGCCCCAGGAAGTAGGCCTGCTCGTCCTCACCGAGCTCGCGGTCGTGCGGCGGCGCGGTCATCCCGGGCAGCAGAGGCGCGAGCAGCCGGTCCTTCTCGTAGATCAGACTGTCCCGGCTGTCGTCGGCCAGCTCGAACTCGTTGGTCATGGTCAGCGCCCGGGTCGGGCAGGCCTCGATGCAGAGCCCGCACAGGATGCAGCGTAGGTAGTTGATCTGGTACACCCGGCCGTACCGCTCACCGGGAGAGAACCGCTCCTCCTCGGTGTTCTGCGCCCCCTCGACGTAGATCGCGTCGGCCGGGCAGGCCCAGGCGCACAGTTCGCAGCCCACGCACTTCTCCAACCCGTCGGGCCATCTGTTCAGCTGGTGCCGACCATGGAACCGCGGCGCCGTACGCCGCTCGCCGTTCGGGTAGTCGATGGTGAAGGTCTTGCGGAACATCGTCTTGAAGGTCACGCCGAAGCCCGCGACCGGATCGAAGAAACCCATCAGCGCTCTTCTCCGCTCGTCGCCGGTTCGCGTACGCCCGGCATCTCGTCCTCGTCACTCTCGGGTGGCCCGCCACTCGACCCCGGCAGCACGGTGGCGAACTCCGGCAGCACCTGGTCACCCTGCGGCGGCACCGGGTACCCGCCGGCGAAGGCGTCGAACTCCTCCGGCGGCCCGGTCTCCACCTCGGCGGGCTCGTCCTTGCCACCACCGAACAAGGCCAGGGCCAGCAGCCCGAGGAACACCACCACGAGCACGATCCGCACCGTCGGGTTGCTGAAGAGGTCGCCCGAGACCCGCACGGCGGCGATCATCAGCGTCCAGACCAGCGAGATCGGGATCAGCCACTTCCAGCCGAACCGCATGAACTGGTCGTAGCGCATCCGGGGCAGTGTCCCGCGCAGCCAGACGAAGATGAACAGCATGACCAGCACCTTGACCACGAACCAGAGCACCCCCCAGTAGCCGGAGTCCGCGCCGGGGATCAGGTTGAACGGGAACGGGGCGTGCCAGCCGCCGAGGAACAGGGTCACGGCCAGCGCCGAGACCGTGATCATGTTCATGTACTCGGCCATGAAGAACATGGCGAAGCGCATCGAGGAGTACTCGGTGTGGAAGCCGCCGACCAGCTCGCCCTCGGCCTCGGGCAGGTCGAACGGAGCCCGGTTGGTCTCTCCCACCATCGAGATCAGGTAGATGAGGAAGGACGGGATCAGCTGGACCGCGTACCACAGCGGGATGCCGAGCTGGGTCGGCTCGGTCTGCGCCGCCACGATCTCGGAGGTGGACAGCGACTCCGCATAGAGGAAGACCGCGACCAGGGCCAGGCCCATGGCGACCTCGTAGCTGATCACCTGGGCGCTGGAGCGCAGGGCGCCGAGCAGCGCGTACGTCGAACCGGACGACCAGCCGGCCAGCACGATCCCGTACACGCCGATCGAGGCGATGGCCACGATGAACAGCACCGACACCGGCAGGTCGGTGACCTGAAGTGGCGTGGTCAGGTCGGTGAACGGGACCTGTACCTCGCCGGCGATCGGGATCACCGCGAACGCCGTGATCGCCGGGATGGCCACCACGAACGGGGCGAGCATGAACACCACCCGGTCCGCCGCGGTCGGGGTGAAGTCCTCCTTGAACATCAGCTTCATGCCATCGGCCAGGGACTGCAGCAGGCCGAAGGGGCCGTTCATGTTCGGGCCCTGGCGCTGCTGCATGAAGGCCACCACCCGACGCTCGAACCAGATGGTGAACAGGGTCAGCACCAGCAGGAGGACCAGGGCGAACAACGCCTTGAGCGTCACCACCCACCAGGGGTCGCTGAAGAAGAGATCGCTCACGGGACCACCACCTCCTCCCCGGCCCCCTCGGCCGCCGGTACCAGGTTGGCCGCCGGCCGGATGGTCACCAGGTCACCGGCCCCGGCCGCCAGGTGCTCGGGCACTTCGACCCCGGCGGCCCGGCCGGGCAGCCAGACCACGCCGTCGACCATCGTCTCGTCGACCACCACCGGCAGGGTGAGGGCACCGCGGTCGTTGGCGACCTCCACGTGCGTCCCGATGCCGGCCCCGGCCGCCGTGGCTGGGCTGAGCCGAGCCACCGGAACCGGCGCGGTCGCCTGCAGCGTCGGGTCGTTGTCCAGTGCCCGGCTGGCGTCCAGGTGCATCCGCCAGCTGGCCAGCACCGCGGGGGTCGCGCCATCGGCGGGCTTGCCGGGCTCCAGGGCCAGGCCGGCCGCGTAGTCGGGAGCCTCGCCCCGCTCGCCCTCCCAGAGGCCGATCTCGGCCAGCTCGGCCCGGGCCTGCGCCGGCGTACGGAAGCCCAGGTCGGTGCCCAGACCGTCGGCCAGGGCGGCCAGCACCCGCAGGTCCGACAGGCCGTTCGGCTGGTCGATCACCACGTCGAACGGGCGCGACCGGCCCTCCCAGTTGACGAAGGTGCCGGCTCGCTCGTGCATCAGCGAGACCGGGAGGACGACGTCCGCCCGCTCGGTGACGAGCGACGCCCGGGTCTCCAGGCTGACCACGAAGTCGACCTCCTCCAGGCCGTCCAGCACGCCCTGCGGGTCGGCGAAGTCGGTCGGGTCGATGCCCGCGACCACCAAGGCCGCGAGCTGGTCGTCGCTCGCGGAGATCAGCATCTCGTCGGCGTCCCGGCCCTCCAGGCTGGGCAGCGAGTCGATGCCCCAGGCCGCGGCGAGGTCGACGCGGGCGGCCGGGTCGGCCAGCGGACGCCCGCCGGGCAGCAGGTTGGGCAGGCAGCCGGCTTCGACCGCACCGCGGTCGCCGGCCCGGCGCGGCACCCAGGCGACCCGGGCCCCGGTCCGCTGTTGGAGCCGGAGCACCGCGCTCAGGGTGCCGGACAGAGCCGCGGCCCGCTCGCCGACCAGGATGATGGAGTTCTCGTCGAGACGGGGAGCGTTGGTCGGCACGGCCAGCTTGCGCCCGGACCGAGTCAGCTGGTTCTGCCGGTCAAGGGTCTGGGCCTCCATGCCGGGGACGCAGCCGACGAGCCGGGCACCGATCTTTCGGGCACCGTTGCTCAGGAAGGGCGCCACCGTCCAGCAGGCCAGGCCCCTCTTCAGATGCGCCTTGCGCAGCCGCAGGAAGACCGCCCCGGCCTCCTCCTCCGGCTCGAAGGCCACCAGCAGCACCGCGCTGGCGTTCTCCAGATCGGCGAAGGTGACCCCGAGTCCGGTACCGGCCACGGAGTGGACCAGGAAGTCGGCCTCCTCGTCGGAGTGCGGCCGGGCCCGGAAGTCGACGTTGTTGGTGCCGAGCACGGCGCGGGCGAACTTGGCGTACGCGTACGCGTCCTCCAGCGTCAGCCGGCCGCCGGTGAGCACACCGGTGGTGGACCCGGCCGCGCGCAGCCCCTGCACAGCGACATCGATGGCCTCGGGCCAGGACGCCGGGCGGAGCACGTTGCCGTCGCGGACGAGTGGACGCTGCAGCCGGTCGTCACCGCGCCCGTAGGCGAAGGCGAACCGGTCCTTGTCGGTGATCCACTCCTCGTTGACCTCGGGGTCGTCGCCGGCCAGCCGGCGCATCACGGTGCCGCGACGGTGGTCGACCCGGATCGCCGACCCGCAGGCGTCGTGCTCCGCGACCGACGGGGTGGAGACCAGGTCGAAGGGCCGGGAGCGGAACCGGTACGCCGCGCTGGTCAGCGCACCCACCGGGCAGATCTGGATGGTGTTGCCGGAGAAGTAGGAGGAGAACGGCTCCTTCTCGTAGATACCGACCTGCTGCAGCGCGCCCCGCTCGACCAGCGCGATGAACGGGTCGCCGGCGATCTGCTCGGAGAACCGGGTGCACCGGGCGCAGAGCACGCAGCGCTCGCGGTCCAGCAGCACGTTGGCCGAGATGTTGATCGGCTTGGGATAGGTGCGCTTGACGTCGGTGAACCGGGTCTCGGCGTACCCGTGGGACAGTGCCTGGTTCTGCAGCGGGCACTCGCCGCCCTTGTCGCAGATCGGGCAGTCCAGCGGGTGGTTGATCAGCAGGAACTCCATGTTCCCGTGCTGGGCCTTGTCGGCCACCGGCGAGGTCAGCTGGGTCTTGACCTTCATCCCCGGCGCAACCTCCAGCGTGCAGGAGGCCTGCGGCTTGGGGATCGGCCGACCGTTGCCGCCGTCGGGCACCTCGACCAGGCACTGCCGGCAGGCGCCGACGGGATCGAGCAGCGGGTGGTCGCAGAACCGCGGGATGTCGACCCCGATCAGCTCCGCCGCCCGGATCACCAGGGTCCCCTTGGGCACCGACACCTCGACCTCGTCGATGGTCAGGGTGACCAGGTCCTCGCGCTTCTCGACGTCAGTCGGCTTGGCTGAGGTGACCGTCATCGCCGACCCCCTTCCAGCATCTGCGTCACTTCCTCGTCCTTGCGCCAGCCATAGGTGCCGCAAGGACGAGCAAAGGGTGCGAACGCGACCATCAGGCAGCCCCCACCGGCTCGCGTACGAAGATCGTGCTCCGCTCGTACGGGAACAGCTCCCAGGCCGGGGTGTGCATGGCCGCCTCGAACTCGTCGCGGAAGAACTCGATCGCCGAGGAGATCGGCGACGTGGCCCCGTCCCCGAGCGCGCAGAACGAGCGACCCAGGATGTTCTCGCACAGGTCGAGCAGCTTCTCGATGTCGCCCTCCTGCCCCTGGCCGGCCTCCATCCGCTTGAGGATCTGGACCAGCCACCAGGTGCCCTCGCGGCACGGGGTGCACTTGCCACAGGACTCGTGCTTGTAGAACTCGGTCCAGCGCAGCACCGTCCGCACCACCGACGTCGTCTCGTCGAAGCACTGCAGCGCCTTGGTGCCGAGCATCGACTTGACGCTGGTCATGCCCTCGTAGTCCAGCGGCACGTCCTGGTGCTCCGCGGTCAGCATCGGCGTCGAAGAGCCGCCCGGGGTCCAGAACTTCAGCTCGTGCCCGGTCCGGATTCCCCCGGCCAGCTCCAGCAGCTGGCGCAGCGTGATCCCCAGCGGCGCCTCGAACTGGCCGGGGTTGGTTACGTGACCGGACAGCGAGTAGATGGTCATGCCCTTGGACTTCTCGGTGCCCATGGAGCCGAACCAGTCCGGGCCGCCGTTGATCACACTCGGCACCGAGGCGATCGACTCGACGTTGTTGATCACCGTCGGGCTGGCGTAGAGACCGGCGATGGCCGGGAACGGCGGCCGCAGCCGCGGCTGCCCGCGCCGCCCCTCCAGGGAGTCCAGCAACGCCGTCTCCTCCCCGCAGATGTACGCGCCCGCGCCGGCGTGCACGATGATCTCCAGGTCGTAGCCGGTGCCGAGGATGTCGGTCCCGGCGTACCCGGCCGAGTACGCCTCGCGCACCGCCTGCTGCAGCCGCCGGACCACGTGCAGCACCTCGCCCCGGACGTAGATGAATGCGTGGTTGGCCCGGATGGCGTACGCGGCGATGACCACACCCTCGACCAGCGTGTGCGGTGAGGCCATCATCAGCGGGATGTCCTTGCAGGTCCCCGGCTCGGACTCGTCGGCGTTGACCACCAGGTACTTCGGCTTGGGGTTGTCCTGCGGGATGAAGCCCCACTTCATTCCGGTCGGGAAGCCGGCGCCGCCGCGGCCACGCAGGCCGGAGTCCTTGACCGCGGTCACGACATCGCCCGGGGTCATCTCCAACGCGGTGCGCAGCGCGGCGTACCCGCCCTGGTCCTCGTAGCTGCTCAGCTTCCAGGCCCGCTCGTCGCCCCAGTTCTTGGTCAGCACGGGCGTCAGGAGGGGCACTCCTGAGCCGGTCGAAGGGTCAACCATGCTGCTCCTCCGACTCCTCGTCGCCTTCGTCGGCTGGCTCCGGCTTGGACGGCGCCGACCAGCCTCGCTCCCGGGCGATGTTCAGCCCCAGCAGCGACGGCCCCGCCGCAGTCACGCCCTCGTCGGCCTTGCCGTCCGGGAACCCGGCGAGCACCCGCTCGGCCTCCCGCCAGGTCCCGATCTGTGCGCCCCGGGTGGCCTGCACCGGTTCGTCGGCGCGTAGCCGGTCAACCACCGCGCAGGCCGACTCCGGGGTCATGTTGTCGAAGAACTCCCAGTTGACCATCATCACCGGCGCGAAGTCGCAGGCCGCGTTGCACTCCAGGTGCTCCAGGGTGATCTGACCGTCCTCGGTGGTCTCGTCGTTGCCGATCCCCAGGTGGTTCTGCAGCCGCGCGTACACCTCGTCGCCGCCCAGGATCGCGCACAGGGCGGTGGTGCAGACGCCGACGTGGTACTTCCCCACCGGGTGCCGCTTGTACATGGTGTAGAAGGTCGCCACCCCGCTCACGTCCGCGGTGCTCAGCCCGAGGATGTCCGCGCAGACCTCGATGCCGGCCGGCGTGACCCGGCCCTCGACGCTCTGCACCAGGTGCAGCATCGGCAGCAACGCGGACCGGGCCTGCGGGTAGCGGGCGGCGATGGCCCGCAGCTCCGCAATGGTCTCGTCGGTGATCGCGGTCGTCGTCGCCGAGTAGTCCAGACTGGGCTCGTCGAAGTGGGTCATGAAATGCCCGTGCTGCGGGTGCTCGCCCCCGGCCAGCCGACCCACGAGGTCCTCGCTCGCCACGTCGCCGCCCGCGTGCCCGTTCGTGCTGGGGCCCTGCGGCTCGATCAGCTCACTCATCGGGCGGTCACCTCGCGTCGGTGACTCGCGGCGGGGTGGCGCGGTGCGACCGCACCGAACTGCCCAGCGTGCGGGGCAGGTTCGCTCAGCCCGCCGAGACGCCGCTCCACGACCGTAAGTACCGAGCGCATCAGCGGTCGACGCCCCCCATCACGGGGTCCAGCGAGGCGACGGCGACCACCACGTCGGAGACCATGCTGCCCTCGCACATCACGGGCATCGCCTGCAGGTTGACGAAGCTCGGGTCGCGGAAGTGGGCCCGGAACGGCTTGGTGCCGCCGTCGGAGACCACGTGCGCACCCAGCTCGCCACGGGGCGACTCGACCGGGACGTACGCCTGCCCCGGCGGGACCGCGAAGCCCTCGGTGACCAGCTTGAAGTGGTGGATCAGCGCCTCCATCGACTGGCCCATGATGTGCTTGATGTACTCGTTGGAGTTGCCCATCCCGTCACTGCCGATCGACAGCTGCGCCGGCCAGGCGATCTTCTTGTCGGCGACCATGATCGGGGCGCCGCGCATCCCCTCCAGCCGCTCCACGCACTGCTCGATGATCTTCAGGCTCTCCCACATCTCGTTCAGCCGGATCCGGAACCGCCCGTACGCGTCCGGGGTGTCCCAGGTCTGCACCTCGAAGTCGTAGGTCTCGTACCCGCAGTACGGCTGCTTCTTGCGCAGGTCCCAGTCGTAGCCGGTGGAGCGCAGCGTCGGGCCGGTGATGCCGAGGGCCAGGCAGCCGGCCAGGTCGAGGTAGCCGACTCCACCAAGCCGGCCCTTGAAGATGGGGTTCTCGTTGCAGAACGCCGCGTACTCCGGCAGGTGCCGCTTCATCCAGGCGACCAGGTCGCGGACGTGGTCCAGCGCCGTGTCCGGCAGGTCCTGGGCCACGCCGCCGGGCCGGATGTAGGCGTGGTTCATCCGCAGGCCCGTGATCAGCTCGAAGGCATCCAGCACCTTCTCCCGCTCCCGGAACCCGATGGTCATCACGGTCAGCGCACCGATCTCCATGCCGCCGGTGGCGATGCAGACCAGGTGCGAGGAGATCCGGTTGAGCTCCATCATCATCACCCGGATGACGCTGGCCTTCTCGGGGATCTCCTCCTCGATGCCCAGCAGCCGCTCGACGCCGAGGCAGTACGTCGCTTCGTTGTACAGCGGGGACAGGTAGTCCATCCGGGTGCAGAACGTCGTGCCCTGCGTCCAGGTGCGGAACTCCATGTTCTTCTCGATGCCGGTGTGCAGGTACCCGATGCCACACCGGGCCTCGTGCACCGACTCGCCCTCCATCTCCAGGATCAGCCGGAGCACGCCGTGCGTGGACGGGTGCTGCGGCCCCATGTTCACCACGATCCGCTCGTCGCCACGCTCGGCCTGCTCGGAGACGATCGAGTCCCAGTCCTGGCCGGTGACGGTGTAGACCTGACCCTCGGCCGCGTCGTCGACGGAGGCGGCAAAGGGATCCGCGGTCGCCCGGTCTTGTGCGGGGGGGCCCGGGGGGGTCGTCCCCCCCGGCGTGAAGGTAGCGGTCACGAGTAGCTCCTTCGCTGGTCGGGCGGGGCGATGGTGGCGCCCTTGTACTCCACCGGGATGCCGCCGAGCGGGTAGTCCTTGCGCTGCGGGTGGCCGGGCCAGTCGTCCGGCATCAGGATCCGGGTCAGCGCCGGATGGCCGTCGAAGACGATGCCGAACATGTCGTACGTCTCGCGCTCGTGCCAGTCCGCGGTCGGGTAGGTGCGCACCACCGACGGGATGTGCGGATCGGAGTCCGGCGCCGACACCTCGAGCCGGATCCGCCGGTTGTGGGTCATCGACTGCAGGTGGTAGACCGCATGCAGCTCACGGCCCGAGTCCGCCGGGTAGTGCACTCCGGACACGCTGCTGCAGAACTCGTACCGCAGGTGCGCGTCGTCCCGCAGGTGCCGGACCAGCTCGAGGAGGTGCTCGCGGGCGACGTGGAAGGTGATCTCGCCGCGATGGATGACCACGTTGGTGATCACGTCGGAGTAGTTCGGGACCAGTTCGCCGATCCGGTCGTACACGTCGTCCCACCAGCCGCCGAACGGCGGCGTGGCCCCGGACGGGAACGCCACCGTCCGGGTCAGCCCGCCGTAGCCGGAGGTGTCCCCGGTGCCGCGTACGCCGAACATGCCCTTGCGGGTCTCCAGCACCTCGGCGGTCGGCTCGGCCACCGCTACCTCAGCCTGGCCGGTCTCGGTTTGCTGCTCGCCCGCCTCGTCGTCGGCCGAGGAGACCGCCGGCTCCGGTCCGGTCAGCTTCTCGGGCCTGGTGCCGGCGTCCGGCTCGGACTCCCCCTGCGGGTCGGCGCCCTTGACCCGGGCCTCAGCATCCGACTCGTGATGGACGTCGGTGGGGTGCGACGACGCGCTCTCGTCCTGCCCCTTGGGAGGCTCCGCCTGCGTCGGGCGCGGACCGTCCCCCTCGGTAAGGGGGGCCGACCCCCCTTCGACCCCCCGCACAGACTCGGAGTTCACCGCAACAGACCTTTCCGCTCGACCAGCGCCGGCGCCTCCAGCTGCCGCTGCTCGGCCGCGACGTCGGCGGCGATCGCGTTCAGCCCGATCGGGGTGTTCCGCACCTTCTCCCGCAGCTTGAACATCGCATCGATCAGCATCTCCGGCCGCGGCGGGCAGCCGGGCAGGTACATGTCCACCGGGACCACGTGGTCGACGCCCTGCACGATCGCGTAGTTGTTGAACATCCCGCCCGTGCTCGCGCACACGCCCATCGCCAGCACCCACTTCGGGTTCGGCATCTGGTCGTAGATCTGCCGCAGCACCGGCGCCATCTTCTGGCTCACCCGGCCGGCGACGATCATCAGGTCGGCCTGCCGCGGGGAGGCCCGGAAGACCTCCTGGCCCCAGCGCCCCGAGTCGTAGCGCGGCGCGCCGTAGGTCATCATCTCGATCGCACAGCAGGCCAGTCCGAAGGTGGCCGGCCAGAACGCCGCACTTCGCATGTAGCCGAAGATGTCCTCGAGGGTGGTCAGCAGCACCCCCGTCGGCAGCTTCTCCTCAACACCCATCGGTTATCAGTCCCATTCCAGTCCGCCGCGGCGCAGCACGTAGAAGTACGCGATGAAGACCGTGGCGATGAAGAGCACCATCTCGACCAGGGCGAACATCCCCATCTGGCCGAAGGAGACCGCCCACGGGTAGAGGAAGACGATCTCGATGTCGAAGACGATGAACAGCATCGCCGTGATGTAGTACTTCACCGGGAACCGGCCGCCGCCCACCGGCTGCGGAGTCGGCTCGATGCCGCACTCGTAGGAGTCGTACTTGGCCCGGTTGTACCGCCCCGGACCCACCAGAACGCTGGTGAGAATGGTCAGCGCCACGAAGCCGGCAGCAATGGCCAGCAGGATCACAATCCCGATGTAGGGACTCATGGTCCGGGGCTCCGATCCTCGCTCGTGAATTCGTTCACTAAGTCTGCGACCCCACTCTACGACGTGTCGGCGCGACCTCAATACCGAGGCGGACTAGGGCTGACACCTGGATTTACGCAACGTTTGCGGTGCGAAATAAGACCAGGGGAATCGGTGAGGAACACTGGGCGCGTGGGTGCCGCGGCGTGACGACCTGGGTTGAGGAGACCGACGTGCTCGTCGTCGGGGCCGGACCGGCCGGGTCGGCGGCGGCGACCTGGGCGGCCCACTCCGGGTTGGAGGTGACGCTGGCCGACGCGGTGGCGTTCCCGCGGGACAAGTCCTGCGGCGACGGGCTGACCCCCCGAGCGATGGGCGAGCTGGACCGGCTGGGGCTCGGCGGGTGGACCCGGCAGCACGCGGTCAACGAGGGACTTCGGGCCCACGGCTTCGGTCAGGTACTCGAGCTGCCCTGGCCGGGCGGGTCGCTGCCCGCGTACGGGTCGGCCGTGGCCCGGACCGAGCTGGACGACCACCTGCGTCGGACCGCCCTGACGGCGGGCGCCCACGCACTGCCGCCCGCGAAGGCGGTCGACG
Source organism: uncultured Actinomycetota bacterium (assembly GCA_963808435.1). Lineage (GTDB taxonomy): Bacteria > Actinomycetota > Actinomycetes > Propionibacteriales > Propionibacteriaceae > Microlunatus. Next base: position 47,962 of record CAWEFW010000012.1, read on the forward strand.
TGGTTCGGGACGGCGAGCGCGTACGCGGGGTGGTGTTCGCTGCCGACGGCGGCCCCCGAGAGGTCCGTTGTGAGCGGCTGGTGGTCGCCGACGGGGTGCGCTCCCCGCTCGGTCGGGTGCTCGGCCGGCAGTGGCACCGTGACACGGTGTACGGGGTCGCCGCCCGGGCGTACCTCGACTCCGGGCGGGAGGACCGCTGGATCTCCTCCCACCTCGAGCTGCGCGGGCCCGCCGGGGAGCTGCTGTCGGGGTACGGCTGGATCTTCCCGTTGGGCGGTGGCCGGGTGAACCTGGGCGTCGGCACCCTGGCCACGGCGAAACGTCCGGCAGGAGTCTCGCTGCGGCCGCTGCTGGAGTACTACGCGGGTCAGCGCCGCGAGGAGTGGCAGCTCGGGTCGGCCGTACGGCTGCCGACCTCGGCCCTGCTGCCCATGGGCGGTGCGGTCAGCGGAGTGGCCGGACCCAACTGGGCGCTGATCGGCGACGCCGCGGCCTGCGTCAACCCGCTGAACGGCGAGGGGATCGACTACGGACTGGAGACCGGACGGCTGGTCGCCGACCTGGTCGCGGCCGGCGAGGACCTGCAGCGCGGCTGGCCCGCCCTGCTCCGCAGTCATTACGGGCCGTCGTTCTCCATCGCTCGCCGGCTGGCCGGGTTGATCACCGTGCCCGGCCTGCTGGCCCGGCTCGGACCGATCGGGATGCGGTCCCGGCTGCTGATGACCATCGCCCTTCGGGTGATGGGCAACCTGGTCACCGAGGCGGACCGCGACTTCGTGGCCCGGGCCTGGCGGCTCGCCGGCCGGGTCAGCTACGCGCGTGACGCCCGGCCGCCGTTCGCCTAGTCCCTCGTCCAGTCGGCGCCGCTGCGGCGCCGCCAGGTCTGCAGGGCGTCGGGGGTGTCGATGTCGAACAGCGCCGCCGGTTCTAGGGTGACCGGCTGGGGCGGCGGGTCGAGACGGGTGAGCAACCGGCGAGCGGACTGGCCGGCAGCGCCGTCCGGTCCGGCCAGGTCGACCAGCTGCCGAGCGGCGGCCGGGCGAAGGGCGAGCTGGAGGGGTTGCCACTGGCCGGCCGCGTCGACACCCACGGTCGCCGGGTGACTGGCCAGGCCCGCGAGCAGGGTCGGCACGCCGCGACCGGCGGCCGGCGCGTCACCCGGCAGCACGACGATGGCCTCCGGGCCGCGCTCCAGGGCCGCGCGGACGCCGGCAATGAGCGCAGCGGCCGGGCCGCCACCCGGCGGCTGCTCGCGGGTGAAGGTGGCCGGTCGCGTCATGGGTCGCTCGGGACCGACGACGATCACGGGCATCTCGGCGGAGAGGGCGCCGACGGCCAGGTCGAGCAGCGACTCGCCGCCCGCCTCCGCGGCCAGCTTGTCCGAGCCGAAGCGCCGGGATGCGCCCCCGGCGAGCACCACGGCGACGACGGTCAACCGACGAGGGCGTCGCGCATCGGCACCAGCTTGGCCACCGACTCCGCGAGCTCCGCCTCCGGGTCGGACCCGGCGACGATGCCACAGCCGGCGAACAGCCGGATCCGCCGCGGCGTCGGTCTCGCTGATCAGCCCGCAGCGCAGGGCGATGGCCCACTCGCCGTTGCCCGCCGCGTCCAGCCAGCCCACCGGCCCGGCGTACCGCTCCCGGTCCAGGTGCTCGAGCTCGGCGATCACCGCCCGGGCCGCCGCGGTCGGCGTACCGCAGACCGCGGCCGAGGGGTGCAAGGCCGCGGCCAGAGCCAGCGCGCTGGTGCCCGGCTCGGCCACCCCGGTCACGTCCGTGGCCAGGTGCAGCACGTTGGGCAAGCCCAGGATGTAGGGCGCCTCGGGCACGTTCATCCCGGAGCAGTAAGGGGCCAGGGCCCGGGCGACCGAGGCTACGGCGTACTCGTGCTCCTGCAGGTCCTTGCTGGACTTGGCCAGCGCAGCAGCCAGGTTGAGGTCGCGGTCGTCGTCACCGGTGCGCCGGATGGTCCCGGCCAGCACCCGGGACAGCGCCAGCCCGGCCTCCCGCTTGACCAGCATCTCCGGGCTCGCCCCGACCAGCCCGTCGACCAGGAAGGTCCAGCACTGCGGGTACGCGGCGGCCAGCCGGCCGACCAGCCAGCGGGGGTCGAGGTCGTTCGCCGCCTCGGCGATCACCTCGCGGGCCAGCACCACCTTGCCGACCTCGCCCCGACCGATCCGTCCGACGGTCTCGGCGACGGCCGCGGGCCAGGTCTCCTCGTCCAGGCCGCCGGGTGAGAAGCGCACTCCCTCGGGCGGGACCGGCGCGGGGACGACGGGCAGCTCAGGGGCGTCGCCGCCGATCCAGGTGAGCCAGGACTGCCCGGAACGCCGACCGATCACCACCTCGGGAACCACCAGCACCGACTGCCCCGCCGTGTTCTCCGGGTCGAACACGAAGCTGCCGAACGCCACCAGCCCGGCGCCCGCCGGAGCGTTCTCCAGCCGGGACACGGTCTCCGTGCCGGCCGCCAGATCGCTGAACCAGCCGTCGGCCTCGGCGATGCTCTCCGGCTTGTGCCGGGCCACCTCGCCGTACCCGATCAACCCGTCGCCGTGCCGCACCCACGCGCACGCATCCCCGGCCGGCAGGCGGGACAGCAACGGACCGGGGTCCTCGATGGGGACGGTCTGGACCCGGAGCCGCGGCGGAGTCAGGTCCGACCTGGTCACGGCGCCAGCGTAGCGGTGGGTTCCTGAGAGACTCCGGGGCAACGGTGGCCGGCAGGCCCTGGGCCAAGCCCCGCGGTCGACCTCGCGCCCACCAGGGATAACGATTGACCACGCCCGTCGTCGCCGACCAATCTGGGCCGGTCGGCGGGCGCGAACTGGTCCGCACAGCACTCAGGTCCGGGCGACCGACCTGACCGGCGCCACCCAGCCCGAGCAGCGGACCTGGGTGTTCCCGGCGCGGCGCGACCGGCTGGCACCAGATCCAGTTCACCGTCGAGTAGACCGCAGCCTCAACGCTTCTTCTGTTTGCCGGCGACCAGCGCGGCCTCTCGCTTCTTCTTCTCCGCCTCCAGCTGTCGCTGCTGCTCAGCCTGCTTGGCTCGCAGCGCCTCCGCGTCGAGGGAGTTGAGCAGCAGCGCCGCGGCGATGGCCGCGATGGCGAGCGACCAGACCGGGGAGAAGCCGAACACCATCGGGGCAGTGGTGAGCAGGCACACGTCGAAGCCACGGAACAGGTTGGTGACCAGCCCGGGCGGGAAGGCGCCGGCCTGGCTGGAGATCATCGGCGCCCCGAAGTCCACTCCCTTGGCCTGGGTCCAGCGCACCGCGGCGAGCAGGCCGGCAGCGGCGGTCGCGATCCCCGCGGTCACCCCGTCGGCGGCCACCCGGCTCGGCTGTTCCGCCATCACCTCCAGGAAGGCGGGAACCACCGCGACGGCCCAGGCCAGAGCCAGGGATGCGGGCACGACGATCGAGGCCAGCTTGATCCGGGCCAGCGAGAAGGGCAGGCAGCGGGCCAGCCCACCGGTCCGGGTGAGCACTCGCAACCCCCCGAGCAGCGGGATGGTGGCCCCGAACAGGGCCAGCGCCGCGAACACCGAGGTCAGCACCCCCATGCCCAACGCCACGGCCGCATAGGGCACCACGATCGTGCCGATCAGCACCAACAGCGGCTGCGGGAACCGCCCCAGTCGCTGCAGCTCCCGCCAGACCAGCGCCTCCAGACCCACCCCGCGACCGCGTCGCGGCTTGACGTGACCACGCTCTATCGCTCGCCGCTCGACCACGATGTCGCGGGCCAGCCCGATGTCGAGGGCGAAGAACGCACCGGAGATGCCGCTGACCAGGGCGCCACCGCTGGTCAGCCGGGCCCGGCGGATGCGGCCCAACCGCCGCTGGGCCAGCACTGCGCTGACGGCCAGCACGGCGAGCGCGAAGGCGCTGACGATCACGCCGAGCTCGAGCCCGAGACTGTCGGACAGCCCGAGCGTGAACCAGCCCGCCGACACTCCGACCACGGCCACCAGGGCGGCCAGCGCGAGCAGACCGAAGACGTAGGTCGTCGCGTGGGTAAGCCGATGTCGCTCCACCCCCTGCTGAGCGGCGGCGAACGCCACCGCGCCCGCGGCCGACAGGCCGGTGGCCCCGGCCCAGACCGCGACCTCCGGTGGCGCCGACCCGGTCAGGGCGGAGACCAGCGCACCCATCACGGCACCGCCGACCAGGGCGATGGCCAGGGCACCCACAAGGCGCGAGCTGAGCAGCTTGGCCCGCGAGATCGGCGCATCCAGCAGCCAGAAACCTTCCGCGGCCGACGCCAGCACCGGTCCGAACAGCCGGCTGGCCGTCAGGGCGACGGCCACCGCGGCCGCGAAGGCGGCCCAGGGCAGCACGGCGCGGGCGGACAGACAGGACACGGCATCGCAGGCCGCCACGTTGCGCTGCGTGCGGAGCACGACGTTGACCACCATCGCCCCGACCATGAGAGCCCCGATGACCGCGACGTACGCGTCGGTGAACGCCTCCATCAGGTTGCGTGTGGCCCGACCCTGTCGCCAGTCCTTGATCATCCCCTTCAGCTCGCGTGGGGACGCCGGGGTCAGCACCGGCGGTTCCATGTCGGTGCTCATGGCTTCGCGGTGTCCATCTCGACCACCCGGGTGGCGACCTGCGCGACCAGCGCCGGCTCGTGGCTGGCGAACACGATGGCGAGCCCCGACTGCCGCTCCGACTTGAGCCGCTCGGCCAGCCAGGCCACGCCTTCGGTGTCCAGCCGTTGTTCCGGCTCGTCCATCACCAGCAGCTTGCGTGGCCGGACGAACGCGGTGGCCAGGGCCAACCGGCGGCGCTGGCCGGAGGACAGCGTGCCCGGCAGCTGACCGGACTGGGGCACCAGCTGGACCTCCTCCAGGACCTCGTCGACCAGCGCGTCCGGGTCTTGGTGTCCGTGGGCCCGGGCCAGCAGGTCCAGGTGCTCGACCACGCTGAGGTCGGGGAAGAAGTCGAGGTCGTCGATCACCGTGGCCATGTCCCGCCGGATGTCGGGCGAGGACTCCGACATCGGGTTGCCGCAGACCTCCACCGTGCCCTCATCGGGCCGGTCGGCGCCGACCAGACAGCGCAGCAGCGTCGACTTGCCCGACCCGTTGCGGCCGGTCAGGGCGACAGCCTCGCCGGCCCGTACCTCCAGGCTGAAGTTCTTCAGGATGGTGTTCGGTCCGTACGCACGGCGCAGCCCGGACACCTTGAGGACGGTCGTGCGTTTGGCCACGGCGTCGATTGTGCCTCTTGTCCCCGCGGGCCAGATCCGCCGCCAGGGAACGGGCAGGTTCGCGCCGACCAACGACGCCTTCGCCAAGATCGACAAGGCGACGCCGGACGACGACGTGCTGGACGACAAGGCGACGCTGACCGCGATCCTCACCGAGCACGTCGTCGGCCAGCGGCTCAGCCCCGACATGGTCGCCGGAGAGTTCGGCGCGTTGAACCCGAAGCAGGGTGTATCCGTTGAAGGTGCTGAAGAGGACTTCACGGTCAACCCTCGGGCCCCGGTCACGCGCGTTTCCCCCGGGAACGCTTTCGCGTCAAATACCTGGGTCTCAGTTTGGAGAAGAAGTGCGGATCAGCAATCCCACAACTGCTTTCGCACCGAATAGGGGTCAAAAGTAAGCGCCCGGATCCGCCCTGCCCGGGACACCCGGGAAGGTTCTGCGTGATCAACACTTCAACGCCAGGTTCTAGGTAGAGCGCGCCTGACATGAGAGCGTCCCCCTCGTGGAAAAACTCACCGCAGTCCGGCAGGCAGGGTAAGTCTCTGTCCGACCCGCGGCTGCGTGAGCTCGCCTCCCTCGCGTGACCAGGAGGCCTTCGCCGAGCTCTACGACCTCACCATGCGCCGGGTCTACGGGACCGCGCTGAAGGTGCTGCACTCTCCCGAGCACGCCCAAGAGGTGACCCACGAGGTCTACGTCGAGGTGTGGAAGCAGGCCCCGCGTTACTCCGCCGACAAGGGCAGCGTGCTGGGCTCGATGGCCACCATGGCCCACCGCCGGGCGGTCGACCGGGTCCGGGCGGTATCCAGCGAGGTGGCCCGCGATGGGCGCTACGCCGTCACCGATCTCGGACGCGAGAGCGACGACGTCTGGGAGAGTGGCGCCCGACAGTACGACGTGGAACGCGTCCGCGGCGCGATCGGCACTCTGACGCCGATCCAGCGCCAGGCGCTGCGGCTGGCCTACTACGACGGCCTGACCCAGAGCCAGATCTCCACGTCACTGAACCTCCCGCTGGGCACGGTGAAGACCCGGATCCGCGACGGCCTGAAACGGCTCGGCGAGGCGTTGGGTGGTGCGGAGTCGTGACCGAGCTGCACGAGTCCACCGGCTCATTCGCCCTGGACGCCCTCGACACTGCCGAGCGGACGGAGTTCGAGGATCACCTCGCCTTCTGCGGGACCTGCCAGCGAGAAGTCGCCGACTTCCGCGAGACCGTCGGCGAACTGGCCCTGCTCAGCCAGGCCAACCCGCCCCCCAGCCTGCGCGACAGCATCATGGCCGCGATCCACACCATCCCACAGCTGGCGGCCGAGAACGGTGCGAGAGCCGCGATGTCGATGGTCCCGCTCGCGTCCCGACCGGCCGAGCAGAACGGACAGGGACCGCGCCGGGCGTTTCCGGGCTCGGACCCGACCGATGACCCAGAGCCGGTGGACGAGCTCGCGGAACACCGGCAACGGCGACGGACCCGCGTCCTCAGCGGGCTCGTCGCCGCCATGCTGGCCCTCGCCGTCGGACTCGGCGGGGTGGTCTACACCCTGGTGCAGCAGCGCCAGGCCCAGATCGCCCAGACCACGCTCGAGCAGCAGCTGTACGCGGCAGCCGACGCCGTCCAGGTCAGCGACGAGCTGCCGGGCGGCGGACAGGTCACCTTCGTGGCCTCCAAGCAGCTCAACCGGGCGGTGTTCATCGGCACCGATCTGCCCGACCCGGGCCAGGACCGCTACCAGCTCTGGACCGGGACTGGCGATCCGACCGTGCCGGAACAGATCACCGGGCTGACCCGCGACAACCAGATCGCCGAGACCGGGTCGGGCGTCAAAGTGTTCTTCAGCGGTAACGTCGCCAACTCCGACTTCCTGGCGGTCAACCTGGAGCCGGCCGGCAGCACACCGGCAGAGCCGACCAACGACGTGCTGGTCGCCGCGCCGATCTGACCCCGCCGCGCTCGGAGTTCGCGAACCGGTGACCGCCGGCCGGAGTCGGGACAGCGCTGGCCGTTCGCGTCGCCAGGGACCGGTCGACGGGCCCGTCCTCGTTGGCAACGGTGTCGAGCAGGGGATGGGACGATACCCCGGCGTAGGGCGTGTCTCCCGAACCCGGTCGAGAGCGAGCGGCGGTCCGGGAAGTGATGGGCAAGGCGGAAGAGGAGGTCGTAGCGGTGTTCTACGGACGACGATGACAACGTGGCCCATCGCTTTCCGGTCGTCGCGAGCCGATCGGGGTTGGGAGACACCAGATTCCAAACAATTTTGCACGGCCGGAACGTTCTCCTGTCCAGATTCTAGGCACAGGGCGTCCGACATGAGAACGTCGTTCTCGTGGATCCTTTACCGCTGCCCGGCCGAGGGGAACAACCCCGGCCTGGCCGGGGGGAAGAGACATCGGCGCGCGACCTCGCCGCCGCCTACCTGACCGACCTGATGACGAGGTGCGCGACCGCGGACCACGCGGCGTTCGGCGAGTTGTACGACCTCACGATGCGTCGGGTCTACGGCACCGTGCTGAAGGTGCTGCGCTCCCCGGACCACGCCCAGGAGGTGACCCAGGAGATCTACGTCGAGGTCTGGCGGCTGGCCTCGAAGTACGCCCCGGACAAGGGCAGCGTGCTGGCCTGGATCCTGACCATGGCGCACCGCCGGGCGGTCGACCGGGTCCGGTCGGTCTCCAGCGAGGTCGCCCGCGACGAGCGCTACGCCTTCATCGACCTCGAACCCGAGAGCGACGACGTCTGGGACAGCGTCGCCCAGAAGCACGACGTGGAACGTGTGCGCGGCGCGATCGCCACCCTGACCCCGATCCAGCGCCAAGCGGTGCAGCTGGCTTATTACGAAGGTCTGACCCAGAGCCAGATCGCCACCGCCCTCAACCTCCCCTTGGGCACGGTCAAGACCCGGATCCGCGACGGCCTGAGACGGCTCGGCGAAGCGTTGGGAGGTGCGGAGTCGTGACCGACATCCATGAGTCCGCCGGTTCCTACGCGCTGCACGCCCTCGACCAGGGCGAGCTGACCGAGTTCGAGGCCCACCTGGCCACCTGCGAGACCTGCCAGGACGAGGTCGCCGAGCTCTGCGAGACCGCGGTCGAGCTGTCGCTCCTTGCTCTGGCCACCCCGCCTCCCGGCCTGCGCGACAACGTCATGGCTACGATCCAGAACACCCCGCAGCTGCCGGCCGAGGACTCCACCGAGGCTCCGACCCACCCGGTCGCCAACGGGAGCCGCCCCGCCACGGAGTCGCTGCGCGCCGTACGCTCCAACGGCCCTCGCCGGGCGCTGCCGGGAACCGAAGTGCCGGACGATCCGGACGAGCAACGGCAACTGCAGCCGCAGCCGGTCGACGAGCTTGCTCAGCGCCGGCAACGGCGACGGTCCCGCCTCCTCACCGGCCTCGTCGCCGCCATGCTCGCCCTCGCGGTCGGACTCGGTGGGGTGGTGTTCAGTCTGGTTCAGGAACGTCAGGCTCAGGTCGCCTCGATCAGCCTGGAGCAAGAGCTCTACGCCGCACCCGATGTCACGTTCACCGAGACCGACCTGAAGGGCGGCGGCAAGGCCACCTTCGTCTTCTCCGAGCAGCTCAACCGCGCCCTGTTCATCGGCACCGACCTCCCCGACCCCGGCCGGGACAAGCGGTACCAGCTGTGGACCATGAACGGGCCGGAACCGAAGTGGGTCGAAGCCACCAGCATCACCCGCGACACCCAGATCACCGACCGGGCATCCGCGGTCAAGGTGTTCTTCCGCGGCGACATCGCCGCGGCGGACTGGTTGTGCGTAAGCCTCGAGCCCAAGGACAACCTCACGGACAAGCCGACCGTCCCACCGGCCGGGTCCGCCGAGGTCTGACGCCGGTCCGAGAGATCCCGCCGGCTGTCAGTGGCGGGTGGCAGGGTTAGGGACGTGCCCAGGTCCGAGCAGAGCAGATCGGCGACCCGCGCCACGCTGGACAAGCGGCGCGGCGAGGTCGCGGCGATGTTCGACCGCGTGGCCGCGCGCTACGACCTGGTCAACGACGTGCTGTCGATGGGCCAGGACCGTGCCTGGCGCCGGCGGACGGTCGAGGCGGTCGACCCCCGGCCCGGCCAGCGCATCCTCGACCTCGCGGCCGGCACCGGCACCTCCAGCGAGCCGTTCGCATCCGCCGGGGCGACGGTGGTGCCCACTGATCTCTCGCTCGGCATGCTCGAGGTCGGCAAGCACCGGCGGCCCACGCTGAGCTTCGTCGCCGCCGACGCCCTCGATCTGCCCTACGCCGATGCGGCCTTCGACGCGGTGACCATCTCGTTCGGACTGCGTAACGTGGAGGACCCGGCCGCGGCCCTGCGCGAGCTGCGCCGGGTCACCCGGCCGGGCGGCACCCTGGTCATCTGCGAGTTCTCCACCCCGACCTGGACGCCGTTCCGGGTCGTCTACCTCAACTACCTGGTCGCCGCGCTGCCCCGGATCGCCCGCCTGATCTCCTCCAACCCAGTGGCGTACGAGTACCTCGCCGAGTCCATCCAGGCGTGGCCCGACCAGCCTGGGCTGGCGGCGGTGATCGGCCAGGCCGGCTGGCGGGACGTGGAGTGGCGGAACCTGTCCGGCGGCGTCGTCGCCCTGCATCGGGCCCGGGCGTAGATGGGTCCGTCCGAACCGAGCTCAGGCGGCGACCCCCCGCACGGGCGGTCGGTCCTTCTCGACGCGTACGCGGCCCGCAGCTGCCCGGTCAAGACCCACAACGCCTTCGACCCCACCGTGCCCATCCCGCCGGTTGAGTCGGGGGGCCGGCTGGTCGAGCTGTTCGACGGGGCGAGTGGGTTCGAGGCCGTGGTACTGGAGCAGCTGATCACCGCCTGCCACGGGCGGGTGGTCGACCTGCGGCTGCTGGCCGAGCATCCATCGGAGGAGCGGACCGCTGCCTGTCTCGCCGCGATGGCCTCGGGGGCGGAGGTGATCATCGCCGGCCTGCTCCCGGTCGACGGACCCGGTCACCGGGTCGGCCGGCCGGATCTGCTGGTCCGGGGCGCCGACTCCTCCGCCGGCACCCCGGCCTACCACCCGGCGGCGGTCAAGTGGCACAAGATCATCGAGCGCGCCCGGCCACCGCTCACCGAACAACCGTCTTCTTCGGGGGGCCAAGGGGATCATCCTCCTTCGGCGGGGCAGCACGAGCCACCTTCCGTCGTCTGCTTCTCCACCCTGGCCGACCCGACGCCGGCGGCCGCCCGGCCGTTGCCGGGTCACGCCCTGCGGCTGGGCAGCCGGGCCGCGGACTTCCTCCAGCTCGCCCACTACCACCGGATGCTGCAGGCCTGCGGGTTCGCCGCCGCTCCGGCGCAGGGCGCGGTGATCGGCACCGACGGGGTCGCTCCCGGCCTGGTCGAGGGACTCGGCCCGGGGCCGGTCCTGGCCTGGGCCGACCTCGACCGACCGTCCGTCCGGACCTTCTCTCGCAGCCACCCCGAGGGCTGGCGACTGCGCAGCCTGCTGGAGCGCTACGACTTCGAGCTGGCCTTCCGGGTTGCGATCGCCGACGTCGCCGCCCGCCAGACCGGGCACCCGGAGACCGACCCGCCGCCGTTGGTTCGCCCGATCGTCAACGCCGAGTGCGGCCGCTGCCACTGGTGGGAGCACTGCCGGCCCCAGCTCGACCCCGACGACGTCAGCCTGCGGATCGACAAGGGGGCCCTGGACTCCCGGGAGATCGTCACCCTGCGCCGGCACGGTGTCGACACGGTCACTGACCTCGCCGGGGTCGACCTGGATCACCTGCTCACCTGGTACCTACCCGAGGTCACCCACCGCAGTGGCGCCGAAACCCGGATCCGCACCGCCGCCCGCCGGGCCCGGATGCTGCTCGACGGCCGCTGGTTCGACCGCGAGACCAGTGGACCGATCGAGGTCCCGGCCGCCGAGGTGGAGATCGACTTCGACATCGAGAGTGCCGCGAACGGCCGGGTGTACCTGTGGGGGTTCCTGGTGCAGCCGGCCGACGGCCGCTCGGTCTACCACGAGTTCAGCCGGTTCGCCGACCTGGACGAACCGGCTGAGCTCGACCTGGCCCGGGAGGCGTTCGAGTGGCTGCGCAGCGTCGTCGAGGCGGGCGAGTCGGTGGTCGTCTACCACTACAGCGGGTACGAGGTGGCCAAGATCCGCGGCCTGGCCGACCGGGCGGGCGACCCGCTGCTGGACTGGGCCGCCGCGTACGCCGAGGAGCACTTTGTCGACCTGCTGGAGATCGTCAAGACCCACTACTTCGGGGTGGCCGGGCTCGGACTCAAGCTGATGGCCGCTCACGCCGGGTTCTCCTGGCGGGACGACGACCCGGGCGGACTGAACTCCCAGGTCTGGTTCGCCGAAGCGGTGCACGCCGAGTCTCCCCCGGCCCGTGCGGCCGCCCGGCAACGCGTCCTGGAGTACAACGAGGACGACGTGATCGCGACCTCCCAGCTCAGAGCGTGGCTGCGAGCCCAGTGATCGCCGCGTTCAGGGTGCGCCGCTGCGACCGGTCGACCACCGCCTCCACCAGCGCGACCCCACGCGACGGCGCAGCCAGGACGGCCGTCAACCCGTCGACGTCGGTCACCCGGACGTAGTCGACACCCGTCCCGGCAGCGAGCGCGGCGAAGTCAACCGCGTGTGGCGTGCCGAAGAGCCGTTCGTACGCCGCGGAGTGCGCCGGCTCACCCGGCTCGAGGGTGGCGAAGATGCTTCCGCCGCCGTCGTTGGCCACCACGACCCGCAGGTCCGCGTTCGGCTCGGTCGCCGGTCGCAGCAGGCCGGTGAGGTCGTGCAGCGCGGTGAGGTCGCCGACCAGCGCGGTGGTCGGCGACCCGGTTGCCAGGGCTATCCCGGCAGCGGTCGACAGGTTCCCGTCGATGCCGGCCAGGCCGCGGTTGGCGTACACGGTCGGCGGGGCGTCCCGTACCGGAGCCAGGTCGAGGTCCCGGACCGGCGAGGACGATCCGACGAACAGCATCTCGTCGCTGGACAGTCCGGCCCAGAGGGTGGCGGCCAGGGCCGGTCCGCTCAGATAGCCGAGCCCGGCCAGCAGCCGATCGAGCTCGGCCCGGAGTTCGGCGTCGGCCAGCTGCCAGCGGCCCAACCAGTCCGATGAGGCCGGTCCCGCGAACCGCACGCCGTAGGTGACCAGAGCGGCCGCCCGGCCCGGGTCGACCCAGTCCGGGTACGGCGTGACCATGACCAACTCCACGTCGTCCCGGGCCAGCAGCCGGCCGACCGGCCGGGACAGCGTCGGGTGCCCGAACACGACCACCCGCTCGACGTCCTCGGCGAGGGTCGAGCCGGCCAGCAGCCGCGCAGTGCCCAACGCCGCCGGGCCGGACCGCGCGTTGCTGGACGGCTCGGCCAGCACCGGGACCCCGGCCGCCGCACCCAGCTCGGCGACAGCGCGGCCCACCGCCGGCGTCGCGTCCCCGGCGACGATCACTGTCTGCGGTCCGGCAACCAGCTCGGTCGGCGGGTCGGTGGAGCCGGCAGCGGTCACCGTCAGGTCCGTGGTCATCGGCGCGGCGGCGAAGCCGGTCGGAGTCAGCGGCTCACTGAGCTCGATGTTGAGCTGCACCGGGCCGGGCCAGCGGGTCCGCGCCCCACTGGCGGCCGCGACCAGGCGGGCGGTCTCGAACCGCCAGGTCCGCGGGTCCGCGGTCGCATCGGTCAGCGCCGCGTACGCCCGCGCGTGAACCCCGAACAGCCGGTCCTGGTCGGCGGTCTGGTTGGCCCCGGTGTGCACCAGCGCGCGCGGCCGGCTGGCCGTGAGCAGGACCAGCGGCTGGTACGCCGCGGATGCCTCCAGCACCGCGGGGTGCAGGTTGGCCACGGCCGTGCCGGAGGTGGTCAGCACCGCCACCGGGCGGCTGGACCCCTTGGCCAGACCAAGGGCCAGGAAGCCGGCGACGCGCTCATCGAGCCGGACGTGCAACCGGAGCAGGCCGATCCGGTCCGCGGCCAGGACCTCGTAGGCGAGCGGCGCACTCCGGGCACCCGGCGCCAGCACCAGGTCGGTCACGCCCTGGCTGACCAGTTCTGCGATCACCACCCCGGCCAGCGCGGTCGCATTCCCCTCAGGCACCGACGCGCTCCCTCATCAGGTCCCGGGTCTGGGCCAAGCGGGTCCGCCAGGCCGCGTCAGTCGCCGGGCCGACCCGGTGCCGGTACAGAGCGCTCGCATCCGGCACCACGTCGCGCAGCCGGATCACCCCGTCCACGGCCGCCAGCGGATCGCGCACCAGGTCACCGGCCAGCAGGGCGGTCGTGTTCAGGCCGCAGGCGTACGGCAGCTCGGGCAGGGCCGCGGCCAGGGCCAGCCCGGCCCGCAACCCGATCGAGGTCTCCAGGGCGCTGGACACCACCACCGGCAGCCCGATCTGCTCGGCGATCCTCAAGGCGGGCCGGACACCACCGAGCGGCTGCACCTTGAGCACCGCCACATCCGCCGCGGCGCACCGGGCGACCTCGAACGGGTCCTCGGCCCGGCGGATCGACTCGTCGGCCGCCACCGGCACGTCCACCCCCGCTCGGGCCAGCCGGACCCGCAGCGTGGCCAGGTCGGTGACCGAGCGACAGGGCTGCTCGACGTACTCCAGGCCGAACCGCGCCAACGCCGTGACCGCGGACTGCGCCTCGGCCACCGACCATGCGCCGTTGGCGTCCACCCGGACCCGGCCGTCCGCCCCGAGCGCGTCCCGCACGGCGGCGACCCGGGCGAGGTCGTCGGTCAGCGACTGTCCGGCCTGGGCAACCTTGACCTTGGCGGTCCGACAGCCGGCCGACCGGGCCATCGCGTACGCCTGCTCCGGCCCGACCGCGGGGATGGTGCTGTTCACCGCGACCTCGTCCCGCAGCGGCGCGGGCCAACCCTGGTCTGCGGCCTCGTCGGCCGCCCGCAGCCAGCTCACCAGCTCCGGACCGGCGTAGTCGAGGAAGGGACTCCACTCGGCCCAGCCGACGGCACCGCGCCAGATCATGCCCTGTCGCTGCGTCAGCCCCCGGAATGGTGTCGGCACCGCGATGGCGTACGTCTGCGGCTCGCCGGGCACCTGGACACTGTACGCAGGGAATCTGACTCGGCTGCGGAATAGCCTTGGGCCCGTGACGGGGCCCGGCTCGAGGTTGCGGACCGTCGGTTCCACCGAGATCGCCGGCGCCCTGGCGTCCGCCCTGGACGGTGGGCCGGTGGTCGCGCCGCTGCCGCCCGGGCTGGTGGAGCGGCGACGGGCCCTCGCGGTGCTCCGCCCCGACCAGCCGGTGACCGAGCCCGACGCCGCGGTCATCGTGGCCACCTCCGGATCCACCGGCCGGCCCAAGGCGGCCGTGCTCTCCAGCGCCGCGATCCGCGCCTCGGTCGAGGCGACCCACGCCCGTCTCGGCGGCCCCGGCGACTGGGTGCTGGCCTTGCCCGGCCATTACGTGGCCGGGCTGATGGTGTTGGCCCGCACCGTGCTCGGCGGGACCCGCGCCTGGCCGGTCCGCTCGGACCTGCGCGACCTGCCTGCGACGGTGACCGACCTGAGCGGCCGCCGGTACCTCTCCCTGGTGCCCACGCAGCTGTCCCGAGCCCGCCGCGAGGACCGGGTGTGGGAGGCCCTGGGCACGTTCGATGCCGTGCTGATCGGCGGCGGCCGGACCGAGGCCGGACTGCTGGCCGAGGCCCGGGCGTCGGGCATCGCGGTCGTCCCGACGTACGGGATGAGCGAAACGTGCGGGGGATGCGTCTACGAGGGCCGCCCGCTGGACGGAGTGGATGTGGTGATCGCCGACGGTGGCCAGATCCTGATCGGCGGGAACGTGCTGTTCTCGGGGTACCGGCTGCGGCCGGAGCTGACCCAGGCGAGCCTGGTCGACGGCCGGTTGGTCACCGCCGATCGTGGCCGATGGACCGACGGGCGGCTCGAGGTGCTGGGCCGGATGGACGAGGTGGTCATCACGGGCGGGCTCAACGTCGATCTGGCGGAGGTCGAGGCGCTGGTGCGGAGGTGGGCCGAACGGTTCGGCGCCGACGCGGTCGTCATCGGCATCCCGGACGCCGAGTGGGGCACCAAGATCGTGGCGGTGACCGACCGCGGCGGCGACCTGGCCGACCTGCAGCACGCCGTACGCCGCTCGCTCCCCGCCTACGCCGCTCCCCGGGTCCTGGTCTCGCTGAAGCGGTTGCCCCGGCTGGCCAGCGGCAAACCGGACCGACGGGCAATCCGGGCGCTGGTCGCCCGTGGCGACGGTGCAGCGGAGCCCGCCCGGTGACGGACTTGGCACCCCGAGCGTCGCCCGGACAGTGGGTGGCCGGAGCCCGCCCGCGGACCCTGCCGGCCGCGGTCTCCCCTGTGGTCGCCGGCACCGGCCTCGCCGTCTTCGAGGGTGCGTTCCGTCCGCTGGCCGCGATGCTGGCCCTGGTGGTCAGCCTCGCCCTACAGGTCGGGGTCAACTACGCCAACGACTACTCCGACGGCATCCGCGGGACAGACGCGGGGCGCGTCGGGCCGCTCCGACTGGTCGGCTCCGGTCTGGCCGCTCCGACCGCGGTCAAACAGGCCGCGTTCACCAGCTTCGCCGTCGCCGGTCTGGCCGGCCTCGGCCTGGTGATCTTGACCGGCCACTGGTGGCTGCTGGCTGTCGGAGTGGCCTGCGTGCTCGCTGCCTGGTTCTACACCGGCGGCCGGCACCCGTACGGCTACCGCGGGCTGGGCGAGGTGTTCGTCTTCGTCTTCTTCGGCCTGGTCGCGGTCGGCGGCACGGCGTACGTGCAGGTCGGCCGGGTCGGCTGGGACACGCTGCTGACCGGAGTGGCGATCGGGGCGCTGGCCTGCGCCATCCTGGTGGCCAACAACCTGCGCGACATCGCCGGGGACAACCGCGCCGGCAAGCGCACGCTGGCGACCCGGCTCGGCCCGCACGTCACCCGGCTCCTCTACGCCGGGCTGGCCGGACTCGCCGCAGCGGCCATCATCGGGGTCGCCGCGCTCACCTCACTCTGGGCACTCCTGGGGCTCAGCGGTCTCCTCCTGCTGGTCCCGGCCCTGCGCACGGTGCTGTCCGGCGGGCAGGGTGCGGCGCTGGTCGGGGTGCTGAAGACCACCGGTCTGGCCGAGCTGGTCTGCGCCGCGGCTCTGACTGCGGGCCTGGTGCTGGCGAGGATTGTCTAGCCTCCTCGGCACGCGCATACTTTGGGTTATGGGGCGGTACCTGCCGATCATCATCATTGCCTTGCTGATGATCTACTGCGTGGTCGAGGTGGCGCAGGCACCCCGGTTCGCCGTCCGCCGGATGCCCCGCTGGGCCTGGGCGACCGTCGTGATCTGCCTGCCGCTGGCGGGCGCGGTCGGCTGGTTGTTCCTGGGCCGACCGAACGCGGAGTCGCTGGGCAAGAAGAGCAAACCCGAGCGGCGCCCGACGGCGCCCGATGACGACCCGGACTTCCTCCGGGGTCTTGGCTAGCGCCTCGCCTTCTCCGCCTCTTGGGTGGTCATCCGCGGAACCGGGCCGGTGGGCGGGGAGACGATCCAACTCCCACTATGAGGAATTAAGTCCCTTTCGGACACATTGACCAAGCCTGGATCACGCCCCCTCGAACGGAGTCAGTATCCTCACGTGAGTGACATTGCCTCTGTCAGCCCCTCGCCCGGCGATCTCTCCTCCCATCCGGTCCACCTGACTTGGCTGACGGCCGGGTCCCCGCATGATCAACCGGGTGGTCACCGCGGCCGCCCTGTCCAACCTCGGGGACGGTCTTCGAGTGGTCGCGTTGCCGTTGCTGGCCGCGTCCCTGACCCCAGATCCGATCCTGGTCAGTGGTCTCGTCGTGGCGGGATACCTGCCGTGGGTGCTGTTCGGGCTACCCATCGGTTCCCTGGTCGATCGAGGCCGGCCCGAGGTCTTCATGCTGGTGGCCAACCTGGGCCGCGCGGTTCTGTTGGGATGCCTGACGATCGGCCTGGCCAGTGGGTTCACCTCGATCTGGCTGCTCTACGTCGTTGCCTTCCTGCTCGGCATCGGCGAGGCGGTGTATGACAACGCCAGCCAGTCACTGGTGCCACGGCTCGTCCCGGACCGGCAGCTGGAAAACGCCAACGCCGCCCTGGTCACCGCCGAGCGGGTCGGTCAGGACCTGGTCGGTCCGGCGGTCGCCGGAGTGCTGTTCACCGCGACGGTCGTGCTGCCGTTCGGGCTGAATGCCGTGCTGCTGGCCGTGGCCGCCATGCTGCTGATCAGGATCACCACGGACGTGCCTCAGCCTCAGGAACGAGGAGGCGTCCTCACCGAGACGGTAGCCGGGATGCGCTGGCTGTGGCGGGACCGGTTCGTCCGGCGGCTGATCCTCACCGGCGCGTGCCTGGTGTTCACGACCTGGGTCTGGGAGTCGACCCTTGTCCTGCTGGCCACGGGCCCGGTCGGCCTGTCCGCCGCCGGCTACGGCCTGGTGCTGGGTGTCGGGGCGCTGGGCGGGGTTGGCGGCGCCGTGGCCACGCCGTTCCTGGTTGCGCGAATGGACCGGTGGTGGCTGCAGCTAGGCAGCCTCGGACTCTGCGGTCTCGTGGACCTGCTGCTCGCCGTCGCCCCGAACCCGATCACCGTGGCGCTGGCCTGGGGCGGAACCGGCTTCGGCTTTGCGGTCTGGCACGTCGTCTCGGTATCGACGCGGCAGCGGGTGGTGCCCGTCGAGATCCTGGGCCGGGTCAACAGCGCCGCCCGCACCCTGTCGATCACGGCCCTGCCGGCGGGCGCACTGGCCGGAGGTATCGCCGCTGATATCGCCGGCTTGCGGGCGCCGGCCGCCATCGCGGCGGGGATGACCCTGGCCCTGCTGGTCGCCTATGCCGCGACCAGCCAGGGTGACCGCTCGCTGCTCCGCGCAGCGTCCCGACAGCCCAGCCGCTGACAGCGCCCTCACTGCGGGGGCGTGTCGACCTTCTCGGCCTCCTTGGGCTCGGCCATCTGGGCCTTGAACGCCGCGCCCACCTCGGTCTCGGTCCGGTCGGCGCTCCACTCGGTGTGGAACGAGCCGTCCCGGTCCACTCGCCGGTAGGTGTGGGCGCCGAAGAAGTCGCGCTGGGCCTGGATCAGCGCCGCAGGCAGCCGCTCGGCCCGGATGCCGTCGTAGTAGGCCAGGGATGAGGAGAAGGCTGGGGTGGGGATGCCGTTCTGGGCGGCCCCGGAGACGACCCGCCGCCATGCGGGCAGGCACTCCCCCACCGCGTCGGCGAAGTACTGGTCGGCCAGCAGGAGGGGCAGGTCGGGATCACGCTCGTACGCCTCGGTGATCCGGTTCAGGAACCGGGCCCGGATGATGCAGCCGCCGCGCCAGATCCGGGCCATCGCTCCGCGGTCGATGTTCCAGCCGAACTCGGCGCTGGCCGCCGCGATCTGGTCGAAGCCCTGGGAGTAGGCGACGACCTTGGAGGCGTAGAGCGCCTGACGGACGTCCTCCACGAACGCGTCGGGATCCCTCACGTCCCAGCCGGCGGCGTGCGCGGGCAGCACCGAGCGGGCGGCCTCGCGCTGCGGCACCGACCCGGACAGCGCCCGGGCGAAGGTGGCCTCGGCGATCCCGGTGATCGGCACTCCGAGGTCGAGCGCGTTCTGCACCGTCCAGCGCCCGGTGCCCTTCTGCTCAGCCTGGTCCAGGATGATGTCGACGAACGCGCCGCCGGTCTCCGCGTCGACGTGACTAAGCACGTCCGCGGTGATCTCGATCAGGAAGGACTCCAGGTCGCCGGAGTTCCAGGTCGAGAAGATCGTGCCGATCTCGGCCGCACTGGCACCCGTCGCCTGCTTGATCAGGTCGTACGCCTCGGCGATCAGCTGCATGTCGGCGTACTCGATGCCGTTGTGCACCATCTTGACGAAGTGGCCCGCTCCGTCCGGGCCGACGTAGGTGCAGCAGGGCTCGTCGTCGACCTTGGCCGAGATGCTCTCCAGCAGCGGACCAAGCGACGCGTACGACTGGGGCGAGCCACCGGGCATGATCGAGGGACCGTTCAGCGCCCCCTCCTCACCGCCGGAGACGCCGGTGCCGACGAAGTGCAGGCCGAGCTCCTTCAGCCGGGCCTCGCGCCGGATGGTGTCCGGGAAGTGTGCGTTCCCGGCGTCGATGATGATGTCGCCCTCTTCGAGCAGCGGGATCAGCTCGTCGATCACCGCATCGGTGCCCGGCCCGGCCTTGACCATGATCAGCACCCGGCGCGGCCGCTCCAGCGACGCCACGAACTCCGCCATCGACTCCGAGGCGACAAACTCGCCATCGGCGGAGGCCTCGGCGATCAGCGCCTCGGTCCGCGCGTAGGTCCGGTTGTGGATCGCCACCCGGTGCCCGTGCCGGGCGAAGTTGCGAGCCAGGTTCCGACCCATCACAGCCAGCCCGGTGACCCCGATCTGCGCCAGTTCTGCCATGCTCCGCTCTCCCTCCACACCCACGAGTGCTCGCCGAGCGAGCCCGTCGCCGCCCGCTGCGTCAGCGTATCCTTCAGGTTCCGGGTCCAGTCAGTCACTATTGACCTGAAGACGCGGTACATCGAAGGCCGGAGGACCGTCATGCTGCAGCCGCTCGGCGTGAGCGCCGATGCCGAGGCGGCCTATGTCGCGCTCGCTCCGCTGCCCTCGGCGTCGGTTGACGAACTGTCGAAGGTGACCGGGACGACCCCTGACGAGGTTCGCGACACCCTGGAGGAGCTGCGCCGGCTCGGCCTGGCCACCGAGGCCTCCACCAACTGGCGAGCCGTGCCACTGCTCGAGGTCACCAAGCACCTCAAGGCCCAGCGGCTGAGCGAGATCGAGATGGCCAGCGTCGCCGCCGAGGCGTTGCACAGCCAGCTGCTCGCCGCCGGGGAGACCCAGGACGACGAGGTGAAGATCCTGGTCGGGCGGGAGTCGATCGTCGCCGCCCACCGGCACCTGATGGAGTCGGCGGTGCGCGAGATCTGCTTCTTCGACAAGCCGCCATACGTCGAGGCTCGGCCGGACGTAACCGAGGAGGGTCTGCAGGACGAGCCGGAGTGGCAGGCCCTCGATCGCGGCATCAGCCTCCGCGTGGTCTACCACCCGGGCTTCGACCCAGAGCGGCTTACCGAGCTGGGACTGTTCGCTCGCAAGGGAGAGCAGTCACGGACGGCACCAGTCCCGATGAAGCTGATCCTGGTGGACTCACACACTGCCCTGATCCCGTCGATGCGCTCCTACAACCCCGGCCACGAGCTCCGGGCCTCGATCGTCCGCCACTCGCTGCTGGTCGAGGCGCTCCAGTTCCTGTTCGAAGCGGTCTGGGACACCTCGGTGCCCATCCTGACCTCCTTCGCGGCGGACAACGACCCGCGTAGGCAGATGCTGGTGTCGCTGTTGATGACCGGCTCGACCGACTCGGCGATTGCCAACACGCTGGGCATCAACGTTCGCTCCGTCCGTCGCTGGATCTCCGAGCTGATGGACGAGTTAGGCGTGACGACGCGGCTGCAGCTGGGTGCAGCACTCGTGCGATCGGAGGGCCTGCGCGGCGACTACTGACGCAACGCCGCCCAGAAAAAAGCCACGCCCGCGGTCCACAATGAACCGCGGGCGTCGCCCAGGGGGAGGAGATTCGAGCAGAACCTCGGGGAAAGTCCCGCTCGCTCTTACCTGGCCCGGTTGCGACATCGCGCTTCCGGGCCACCGGGAACGTCAGGTATCCCGGCTTCCTTTCGGAAGATCAGTGCTGGCTTGCCTGTTTCATAGCCTAGCGGAACTTTCCTTGCACCACTAGACCAGCACGGGTATGAACGAGCACCGCCCGTCGAGGACGGGCGGGGCACTTAGGTCATTGAGGAACCAGAGCTGACGCTGGGGTCTCCTGCGCTAGAGCGAGTGGCCGCGGAGGCTGTGGCCGCGCAACGAGTGGCCACGGAGGCTATGACCACGCAGGCTGTGACCACGCAGGCTGTGACCGCGCCGGCTGGGACGCGGCATCACAGCGAATGGCCCTTCAACGAGTGGCCCTTCAACGAATGGCCCTTCAAGGAGTGACCGCGGAGACTGTGGCCCCGCCGGCTGCGACGCCGCATCACAGCGAGTGGCCCTTCAGCGAGTGCCCCTTCAGTGAGTGGCCCTTCAGCGAATGACCGCGGAGACTGTGGCCGCGGAGACTATGGCCGTGCGCCGGAATGGAGGTGCTGCGCATGAGGATTCCCTTCAAGATGTCCCGCAACCGAGGTGATTCGGCTGGTTGTCGGGTGCCTGACGTTTCGCTCACGACGCTACGCACGATGACCTGCACAGTCAGCACGTTGGCCGGTGCAGGAAGCGGACATGTCCTAAAGCGGACAGGCAAAAACCGCGTCAGGTGCTCTTCGGCGTTGCCCAACGCGTACCCTCGGTGGCCGACTGCCCCCGCAAATCTCGGTCCGTGGCCCCCGTGGCCACAGAATCGCCCCCAAATGGTGGCCGTCACCGATTGCGCAGACGCCGTCAACCGACCCATCTGCCAGGCTAGCCCGCCGGAGGCTCGCTAACCTGTCTCTGACTCAGACTGACTCCGTCGAAGGCCCAAGTCAAGGTCCGAATCCGTGCCCTACAGGAAGAACTTGCCTGTGCCGTGCTCGTTCGTCCCGCCCTACCTGCTGCGTCGGCTGGTCGGAACCACCGCTGTGGGCCAGGCCAGCACCGTGGGACAGCACACCCTCGAGCTCGACCGAGTGCTGCGATCGCGGCGGGAGGATCCGCCGCCCGCCCCGGCCCGGCCGGCAGCGGCATCCGAGGGGTCGGACGCGGCGGCCGGCCGCAGGGTCGTGCTCACGGCGAACAACACCGAGAACCTGCCGGGCGTCGTCGCCCGTCGGGACGGTGACCCGGCCACCGGAGACTTGGCGGTCGACGAGTCGTTCGACTCCTCCGGTCAGGTGCTCGACCTGTTCGCCGCCCAGTTCGGACGCCGATCGGTGGACGGCCAGGGCAGCCCGCTGTCGATCACGGTGCACTTCGGCCGGAACTACGACAACGCGTTCTGGGATGGCGCGCAGCTGGTCTTCGGCGACGGCGACGGCGTGATCTTCGACCGCTTCACCACGCCGATGGACGTGATGGCCCACGAGTTCACCCACGGGGTCACCCAGTTCACCACCGGTCTGGCGTACGTCGACCAGTCCGGAGCGCTGAACGAGAGCATCAGCGACGTATTCGCGGCGATGACCAAGCAGCTCTCCCGATTGCAGACCGCCGACCAGGCCGACTGGCTGATCGGCGAAGACCTGTTCCGGCCGACGGTCAACGCAGCTGCGCTGCGGTCGATGCTCGAGCCCGGCACCGCGTACGACGACCCGCAGGTCGGCCGTGACCCCCAGGTCGGCCGGATGGCCGACTACGTCACGACCGCAGAGGACAACGGCGGCGTCCACATCAACTCCGGCATTCCCAACCGGGCGTTCGCGCTCGCCGCGTTGGACCTCGGCGGCTTCACCTGGGAGCGGATCGGGCGGGTCTGGTACGACGCGCTGACCGCCGGTGAGGTCCCGGCCCGGTCGGACTTCCGAACCTTCGCCCAGGCCACGCTGAGCTCGGCCGGCCGATTGTTTCCCGACGACCCGGAACTCGTTGACCGGATCGCCGCGGCCTGGCGTACGGTCGGCGTGCTCGAGCCCGATTTCCCGGTCCGGCCCCCGGCCGACGTGGGTGCGGTGCCGGACGAGCCGCCGCCCGCCACCGTGGCCGTCCGGCGGAGCGGGGGCTTCGCCGGCCTGGTGCGCAGCGGTGAGCTCGACCTCGACGCGGACCCCGAGGGCCCGGAGGTACGACTGCTGCTGTCCCGACTGCAGGGAGAACCGATCGCCGTGAGTCCGCCGACCCCCGACCGCTTCACCTACACGCTGCGGTACGGCGAGTGGCAGCTGAGCGTGCCCGAACCCGACCTCACCCCAGAGCTCCGCCGGGTCGTCTCGATCGTCCTCTCCCGGGACCGGGCGCGCGGGCTGGAGTCCTAGTGGTTGCGCCCGGAAGTCCGTCGAGGGTCCCTGCCTCGTCTGGGTGGATGGCTCGCCCGGCTGACGAGGGAGGGACAGCGGGGTTCCATCTCGACCGAGGAGGACACCGCGAGGCGCCGTCCGGACGGGGCAGGCCCCGACGAACTTCCGGGCGTGACCACTAGTGCCGGGCGTGACGCCGGGGCCAGCGCGGGAGTTGCCCTACCCGCGGTCGGTCGGCGTGCTGGGGTCGGGCTTCCTGGCCGTCCCGCTGACCCGTCGGCTGATCGACACGCTGCCCGCGGGGACCCATCTGTCGGTGTTCGGTCGCAAGCCGGACGTGCTGATCCGGCAGCAGTCCGTGGGGGCGGCCCGAGCGGCCAGTGCGGCGGACCTGGCGGCCCGCAGCGAGGTGGTGTTCTTCCTGCTGGGCGATCTCGAGCAGATCGAGGCCCAGCTGACGGGTCCGAGCGGCTTCGAGGCCGGGGTGCACAGCCCGACCATCGCGGTGATCGCGACCGCCCTGGCGCCAGAGGGACTCCGCACCCTGGCCCACCGGGTGGCGGAGCGTACCGCGGGCCGGCTCCGCCTGGTCGACGCCCCGCTGTCCGGACCCCGGTCGGCCGTGCTCCGAGGCGAGCTCTCGATCGCCGTCGGGGCGGCGTCGAGCGCCTACCCCGCCATCGAGCCGGTGCTGTCGCTGCTGGGCCCGTGCCTGCGGGTCGGTGGCATCGGCAGCGGCCAAGTGGCGCACGCCTGCGAACAGCTGATGGTGGCCTCGGCGGCGGTCGGCCTGGGCGAGGCGATCCTGGTGGCGGAACGGTCAGGGCTGGATGTCGACGCGTTGCTGGCCAACTGGCGGCGGACGGACGTGGCCGGGCGACTGCTCGACGCCGCCCGGGAGCAACGGGGATCCCGCGATGCCGAGTGGGAGCAGCCGGCCTCGTTGGTGGCCGGACCACTCGAAGTGGGCGCCGGAGAGGCGGAGCGCATCGGCGTCCCCGCCCAGATGCTGGCCCGGCTGCGCGAGATCGGTGACCGGCTGGAGGAGTCCAGCCTGGCGAACCAGGACCTCAGCACTGGCTACCGCGCGCTGACCGCGGCACAGGCGCGGCCGGGATCTCAGAGCGAGACCCCGGCGGCGCCCGGTACCGGGGCGGTCTAGGGCAGCAGACCGCCTGCCGCCCCGGTGGGTGCGGCGACGGTCAGGTCAACTGCAGGATCACGATCACCAAGATGATGACCACCAGCACACCGATGATGGTGCCGATCAGTCCCCTGTTCATACCGTCCTCCTCTCTCGCTCCCGACCCGAGCCCGCGAGCGCGGGTTCGGTGAGCCTCTCGGACGTTTCGAGTTTACATTGTAAACACGATGCTGTGGCAAGGCTCATAGCGAAACCTAGCGTTCCAGCTCGAGCAGCGTGCGCTTGGCCCCCAAGCCGCCGATATAGCCACCCAGTGTCCCGTCGGAGCGCAGCACCCGATGGCAGGGCACGACGACCGGCACCGGGTTGGTGGCGCAGGCCGAGCCCACCGCCCGGACCGCGCGAGGCCGGCCGGCCGCCGCGGCCACAGCGGTGTAGGACTCGGTGTGGCCGTAGCCGATGGTCCGCAGGTGGTCCAGCACCTGGCGACGGAAGCCGGTCGACAGCCGAAGGTCCACCGGCAGGTCGAACGATCGCCGGGAGCCGGCGAAGTAGGCCTCCAGCTGACGGGTGGCTTCGTCGAGCCGGCCGGGCGCGTGCAGGATCCGCGGGCTGACCACGGTGGCCAGCGTCTTCAGCACCTGGTCGTGGTCCTCCAGCTCGTACGCGACCCGCACCAGACCCAGCTCGGTCGCCGCCAGCAGCAGCAGGCCCAACGGTGAGTCGAACGTCCGGTAGGCGATGTCGAGAGACCCGTCAGCGGTGGCGGCATCGACCAGCCGATGGTGCAGCCGGTCGAGGGTGTCGGGATCGGTGGTGGGGAGAAGGTCGGGTTCGGGTGTGTCGATCATGAGAGTGACTCCGGGATGGTCGTGGTCGGGGCTGGGTAGGAGCGGCGCAGGGCCGCGATGCCGTCGGCCGCGGCCCGGCGGGCGGCCGCGGCGGTGCCGCCGAGGCGCTCGGCGACCTCCGCGTACGGCAGTCCGGCGATGTGGTGCAGGGCGACGGCCTGGCGTTGCTTGTCGGGCAGAGCCCGCCAGCCGGCCCACAGCCGGCCGTCGGTGTCCTCGTCCGATGGCGTACTGCGCCGTTCGGGCAGCTCGGCAACCGGGCGTGGTCGGCGCGCCTCGGCGCGCAGCGCGTCGATCGCCTTACGGTGGGCGATCGTGACCAGCCAGGCCTGCACGTTGGCGTCGGGCGGGAGGTCAGGATAGGCCCGCAGGGCGGCGAGGAACGTCTCGGACCAGGCGTCGTCGGCGTCCGACCGGGCCAGCAGGGCCCGGCAGACCCGCAGGACGGTAGACCCGTGCTGATCCACGATCTGCTCGAACGGTCGTTTGGTGCTCATCGTCGAGTAGACGATGACAGAGGTCGAAATGTGAGGTCCACGAGCCGCGTTCCGCCTACGATCCCCTACCGAATCCCACCGCGCCGTGTGGTGGCTGGAAGAAGCGACGTTCGCTGTCAGCGAACGTGGCCGACCTCGGGACAGCGCCGGAGACACACCCCCGGAAACCCTTGCTGTCCTTGGTCACCTCCATACTGGCCCCGTCCCCACTCGGAGGTTCCTGCCATGACCGCCACGCCGTTCAACACCGGTTGGAGCTACCGGCAACCGCTGAGCCCGTTCGCCGCGGCGCAGGGCGCTGAGGCCACGCCTACGGCCGGCGTACGCCGCCCGACCCAGCCGTCGTCCGCGCCGGCTGGCCGGGATATGCAGCGCCAGCCCCAAGACCGCCGAGCGTTTCGACGCGGACACCTGGACGACCTTCGACGGCCGGGCCCTCGCCGTCGTCCGGCCGACGGGGTCGGGGCCGGTCACGGTGACCGTGACCGCGCCCGATCTGGAACCAGTCGCGCTGACCCTGGCGATCGAGCCGTGAGCGACGCTCCCGTCGTCGCAGTGCGCCAAGGCTCGGTCCGCGGCGTCTGGCGCGACACCGTTCCGCGTCCGGACGGCGACGACCATCCGCGCTCCGCGGCCTTCTTGGGCATCCCTTTCGCCGAGGCGCCGGTTGGCGGGCGCCGGTTCGGGGCCCCGGTTCCCGGCGCCGGCTGGGACGGCGTACGCGACGCGACCCAGTTCGGTCCGACGCCGCAGCGGCGACCCTTCGCCGAGGTGACCGCGATCCCGGAGCCCTCCTTCCCGGGCGAGGCCACCCTGAACGTCAACGTGTTCACCCCGGTGCCCGGGGAGCCGGACGCCCGGCTGCCGGTCCTGGTCTGGATCCACGGCGGCGGGTTCAAGGCCGGGTCGCCCTCCAGCCCCTGGTACGACGGGCTCGCCTTCAACCGCGACGGCGTGGTCACGGTGTCGATCTCCTACCGGCTCGGCTTCGACGGGTTCGGCTGGATCCCCGACGCTCCGCACAACCGAGGTCTCCTCGACCAGATCGCGGCCCTGCGCTGGGTCCAGGACAACATCGCGGCGTTCGGTGGCGACCCGGACCGGGTCACCATCGCCGGGCAGTCCGCCGGCGGTGGCTCGGTCTGGGCCCTGTTGGTTGCGCCGTCGGCCCAGGGGTTGTTCTCCGCGGCCATCGGCCACTCGGGTGCGCTACCGCTCCAGACCACCGAGGAGGCCCGCCGCCACGGCGCGGCCCTGGCCGAGCTGGGCGGCGTCGAGTGGACCCGCACCGGCCTCTCCCGCCTGAGCGAGGATGATGTGCTCGATCTGCAGGAACGGGTGAGCAGTGCGCCCCCGCCGGGCGGCCTCGACGCGGCCCTGGCGCACATCCTGGCCACCGGCGGAGTCGATCTCGCCTTCATGCCTTACCTGGACGGCGACCTGCTATCGGCGAGCGTCGACGAGTCGCTGGCGGCCGGGGTCGCCGCCGAGCTGCCGGTGATCATGGGCGCCACGGCGCATGAGTTCACCGCCGCCGGCTCGGCGTTCGCCCCGCTGCTGGCTGGGGAGGACCTGACCGCGACCCTGGGCCGGACGTCGCTCGCCCCGGTGGCCGCTGAGTACGTCGCCGCGTACGGGGGTCTGCCGGGCGGTGAGCCAGCCGTGCTCGGCCAGCTGGTCACCGACTTGATGTTCCGGGTCCCGACCGCTCGACGGGCCGACCGGCGGGGGACGGCCCCGACCTGGCTGTACGACTTCCGGCTGGTGCATCCCGATACCGGGCTGAGCAGCCACTGCGCCGAGATCCCGTTCGCCTGGGACTGCCTCGAGGCGCCCCAGGTCGCGAGCTCCTGCCACCCCGATGCGCCCCAGCGGCTGGCCGACGCCATGCACGGCGCCTGGGTCGAGTTCGTCCGCGACCACCGGGCCCCGTGGCCGGCGTGGTCCGGCGAAGGGCAGGCGATGGTGTTCGACGAGGAGTCCGGTGTGCGGCCCGCGTACGCGCTGGAGCGCCGGATGGCCGAGGCTCTGGACTGATGACCAGATCTGCACCCTTTCCGTCGATCTGCACCGGCTGCAGGTGGTGCAGATCGAAGAAAAGGGTGCAGATCGGGAGTTAGGCCTCAAGCGCGATGGTCCGCTCCGGCAATGGACGGCGTGGTGGTGGCCCACAGCAGCACCCGGGGCTCGGTGCTGTCGTCCTCGATCACCCCGCCACCGGGCGGTAGCCGGGCCGGAGCGGAGGTGAGCTGGCCGCGGGTGGGGCTCACCGCAGCATCCCCCGGACGAACCAAGACCATGAGCCTGCCGCGTGCGGGGAGGCGAACCGGACGCACCACGTCCGGCCGCCGTCCCAGAAGGCCGGGCGGGGAATCGTCTCGCCGGACTCGTGGACAAAGTCAACGACGAGATCGAGACCGAGGTAAGGGTCGCTGACCTCGGGCCCGGTGAGCGGGATCTCCACCTCGCGCCACTGCCGCGCGACGATCTCCATGCTCATGCGGCCAGCAGGTCGCGCGCAGTGGCCAGGTCGGTCACCACCACATTGACCCAGCCGCCCAGAATGGCCGCGTGGATCGCTCTGCGCTTGCGCAGCCCACCGGCCAGGCCGACCCGGCGTGGGATCGCGCGGTACTCGTCGGGGGCGATGCCGACGACGCGAGCGTCGATATCGCTGGCCACCAGCCGGCCGTCGGCCGAGAAGAACCGGTGGCACACGTCCCCCACGGCACCCTGGGCCAGCAGAGCCTGTTGGTCGACCGGGTCCACCGCATTGCCGCTCAGCTGTAGCAGCTCGGATGGCTCCAGGCTGCCGATACCGACCAGGGCCATCGTCAGCTCACGCCACTGCTGGGCGGCGTCGGCCATCACGGGATCGGCCAGCAGGTTCTCGGCGATCTCCCGACGTCCCACGAGCAAGGGCGCCGGCGCGAACCGCGGGCTCGCCCCGACCAGCTCGGCGAGCTGGACGAGCAGCCGGTTGGCCTGGGTCTGCACCGCGGGCACCCCCATGCCGCCCACCAGCTGGACCACGGTCTCCGCCCCCGGCACGCGGAGCGGGTGCAGCCGGTCGACCACGGCCAGCAGGGTCTGGCTCCAGGAGGAGATGCCGAGCCGTTCGCCGCCGGTGAGGGTGTTCTCCAGATACGTTGCGCCGGCCGAGCCCAGACCGGCCAGGATCTCCGGCTCGCTGCCCTCGACGTCCACGACCACCGCCTCGAGGAGGCCGAAGCGCTGCTCGAGAGCGTGCTCGAGGTCGGTGTGCAAACCCTGGGAGACGGACACGATGGTCCGGACGATGCCGGTCTCCACCGCTCGCTTGAGCAGCCGCGAGACCTTGGCCTGGGAGATGTGCAGGGTGGCGGCGATGTCGGCCTGCCGGATTCCCTGCTCGTGGTACATGTGGGCGACCTTGGTCATCAACCGCACCTGTCCGTCATGGGGGCTCATCTTCCCGCAGCTCGCGGCTGCCGGGCGCGCGCGACCTCCTGGCGCCACAGCTCGCGCCGGGTTCGTCGTTCCGGCTCAGCCATGGTGGCGATGAATGAGCTCGTCGCCGTCACGGGCGCGACCTCGACGCCCACCTGGGACCAGCCCAGCCGGGCCGCACCCAAGGCCGAGACTTCGGCGACGTCCGCCACCTCGACCGTTCGGCCGAGCAGGTCGGCCTGGGCCTGCATCAACAGCGACGACGCCGTCGCTCCGCCGTCGGCCCGGAGGATCTTGATCGGCTGGTCCTGGTCGATCTCCTCGACGACGTCACAGATCTGCTGAGCCACCGAGTCCAGGGCGGCCCGAGCCAGATGGGCCCGGGTGGTCGTGGTCGTCATCCCGGCCAGCGCCGCACGTACATCGCGGTCCCAGTAGGGAGCACCGAGGCCGGAGAAGGCGGGAACCAGCACGACCCCGCCGCTGTCGCCGACC
Source organism: uncultured Actinomycetota bacterium (assembly GCA_963808435.1). Taxonomy (GTDB): domain Bacteria; phylum Actinomycetota; class Actinomycetes; order Propionibacteriales; family Propionibacteriaceae; genus Microlunatus. Next base: position 77,523 of record CAWEFW010000012.1, read on the forward strand.
TCGGCGGCCAGGGCTGTGAGGTCAGCGACCCCGGATAGTCCGAGGGTCGCGGCCATCCAGGAGAGCGTGGCGCCGGAGGAGAGGATGTTGCCCTCCCGCGCATAGGTGGGCGCGTCGGTCAACCAGGCCAGGGTCGACGGCACCGCCGTACGGTCGGATTGGAACTCAGGCGTCGGGGTCATGACCGACGAGCCCGTACCGTACGTCGCCTTCGCCACGCCGAGCGTGGTGCCGCCCTGGCCGTAGAGAGCGGCATGCGAGTCGGCCAGCACCGCGAGGATCGGCACACCGTCGGGTAGTCCGGGCACCTCGCTGGTCTGCCCGAACTGCCCGTTCGACGGCTGCACCGGCGGGAGCGTCTCGAGCGGTACGCCGAAGAGGTCGCACAGCTCCGGCGACCAGTCCAGGTCCACGACGTCGTAAAGCAGGGTGCGCGAAGCGTTGCCGGCCTCGCCGGCGTACGCGCGACCGGCGGTCAGTCGCCAGATCAGCCAGGCGTCGACGGTGCCCAGGCACACATCGGACCTCGGGACGTCCCGCAGGTGGTCGAGCAGCCAGCGCATCTTGGGGCCGGAGAACATGGCGTCGATCCGCAGCCCGGTCCGGGCCCGGACCTGGTCGTCCGCCTCCCGGGTGGCCAGACGCGCAGACCACGAGGCCGTACGGCGGTCCTGCCAGCCGATGACCGGACCCAACGGCTCGCCCGTGCTCCGCCGCCACGCCACCACCGACTCGCGCTGGTTGGAGAGGGTGACGCCGGCCAGGGAGGCGTACGGGGCCGATGCTCGAACGGCCGCCACGGCGGCCAGCACGCTCGACCAGATCTCGTCGGCATCCTGCTCGACCCACCCGGGCCGGGGTGACGCGAGTCCGACGGGGGCGGCCCCGTACCCCGCCACCTGGCCGGCTTCGTCCACCAGGACGGCTTTGGAGTTGGTCGTTCCCTGGTCGATCGACAAGATCATGGCCCTCCTCGACGTCGACGTTCATCCCAGCACCGGACTTGACGTCCATCACTCTCGGAGTGATACATTATGCGATGTTGAATTAATATGCAACGGCTCGTAGGGAAGGACGTCCGCTGGTGACCCGAGCCGCACAGCGCCGCGTGATTCTCAACACCGACGCCAAGAACGAGGCCGACGACCAGTTCGCCATCGTGCACGCCTTGCTCTCCCCCACTCTGGATATCCGGGGACTGATCGCCGCCCATTTCGGCAGCCGACGCAGCCAGCACAGCATGGCCGACTCCCGGGAGGAGATCGAGCTGCTGCTGCGCCTGCTGGACCGGTCCGGCAAGGTGACCGTGGCAGACGGCGCAACCACCGGCCTGGTCGACGAGCACACTCCGCAGGACTCCCCCGGCGCCCGGCTGATCATCTCCGAGAGCCTCCTGGCCTCGGCCGATGATCCGCTGTTCGTCGCGTTCCTGGGGCCGCTGACTGACATGGCCTCGGCCATCCTGCTCGACCCCGAGATCGTCCGCCGGAACGTCGTCGTGATCTGGATCGGCGGTGTGGGCTACGGCGGGCTGGCCGCCGGCCCGGGGATCGAGTTCAACCTGTCGAACGACATCGCGGGTGCCAACGTGGTGTTCGACTCCGGCATGACGATCTGGCAGGTGCCGAGCAGCGTCTACGCGATGGTCTCAGTCGGTTACGCCGAGCTCGACGAGAAGATCGGCCATGCCGGCCCGCTCGGTGAGTACCTGATCCGGCAGACGCGCGAGTGGAATGCCACCTACCACCGCGAACCGATCGAGTCCCGGTCGCTGGGTGACTCGCCCGCCGTCTCGCTGATGCTCTACCCGCAGGGCGGGACGTTCCGGATCGTCCCGGCGCCCCGATTCGGCGCCGAGGGCCACTATCTGCCGGGATCGGGACACCCGATTCGGGTCTGCGAGTCGGTCGACGTCCGGTTCCTGCTCGAGGACATGTTCGCCAAGATTCGCAAGTTCGCCCGTGAGACCTGACCGCCAATTTCTCGCTACGAAGGGCTGACGAGATGACCGACCTACCCACCTTTGGTGCCGGGATCTGGCACTTCGCCACCTACAAGGACCGGTACGCCACCGAGGGCTACGGACCGCCGGTCGGGCTGCTGGAGCAGATCGACAAGGCCGGGGCCGTCGGCGACCTCTCAGTGGTCGACCTCAACTGGCCCTTCGCCGGCTTCGACGGCACCCTGGACGACGTCAAGGCCGCCCTGGCGCGGAACAACCTGCGGGCCGTCGCGATCACCCCTGAGATCTACAACCGGGACTACGTCAAGGGCTCGATCACCAATCCTGACCCCGGCGTACGCGGCAAGGCCCTGTCGGTGCTGAACGAGGCCACCGAGCTGGCCAAGGAGCTGCGCTGCGACTACGTGAAGCTCTGGTTCGGCCAGGACGGCTGGGACTACCCGTTCCAGGTGAACTACCACGACGTCTGGAACCTCGCCGTCGACGGGCTGCGGGAGCTGGTGGGCGCCCACCCCGAGATCAGGTTCGTGATCGAGTACAAGCCGCGCGAGCCGCGGAACAAGATCATCTTTCCGAACGCGGCGCGGACGCTGCTCGGCATCCAGCAGGTCGGCCTGGACAACCTGGGCATCCTGCTGGACTTCGGCCACTCGCTGTACGGGCTGGAGACCCCGGCCGACGCGGCGCAGCTGTGCATCGACCACGGCAAGCTGTTCGCCATCGACGTCAACGACAACTTCCGCGGCTGGGACGACGACATGGTGGTCGGCTCGGTGCACCTGGTGGAGACGTTCGAGTTCTTCCACACCCTGCGCCGGAACAACTGGGACGGGGTCTGGCAGCTCGACCAGTTCCCGTTCCGCGAGGACAGCGTGGCCGCGGCCAAAGCGGCCATCCGGTTCCTCAAGGCCCTGCACGGGGCGTTGGACTCGCTGGACGAGGACGCGCTGGCCGCGGCCCAGGCGGCGCACGATGCGCTCGGCGCTCAGCGGCTGATCCAGCGAGCGCTGCTGACCTCGATGAACGGACTGGACGAGGAATGACCGCACTGTCTGTCGACCACACCTCCATGCCGGTTCGTGGCCGGCTCCCGGAGACCGCAACCCGGAGCGAGCTGGTCGCGCACATCGCCGAGGCGGCCCGGCAGATCCGAATCCAGGACGCCAAGCTGGTCCACTACGCCGGCGCCGGCCACATCGGCGGGGACTTCTCCGCCATCGACGTCCTGGCCACGCTGTACGGCGGGGTGCTGAACGTCACTCCGGAGACCGTCGACGACCCGGAGCGTGACCGGTTCATCCTGAGCAAGGGCCATGTGGCCGGAGCGCTCTACACCACGCTGGCCGCGTTCGGGTTCCTCGAGGTCGACGAGCTGGCGACGTTCCTCAAGCCGCTGTCGGCGTTGAACGGGCACCCGAACCGGCGCAAGGTGGCGGGCGTCGAGGCCAACACCGGCCCGCTGGGTCACGGCCTCCCGATTGCCGTCGGACATGCCCTCTCGGCCAAGCTGGATGTGTCGCTGCGGCGGACGTTCGTGCTGACCGGGGACGGCGAGCTGCAGGAGGGCAGCAACTGGGAGGCGATGATGGCCGCCTCGCAGTACCAGCTGGACCGGCTCACCGTGATCGTGGACCGCAACCGGCTGCAGCAGGGGGCGACGGTCAAGGAGACCAACGACCTGGACCCGCTGCCCGACAAGGCGGTGGCGTTCGGCTTCGGTGTGGTGGAGGTGAACGGCCATGACCACGGTGAGCTGCTGGACGTGCTCTCGGCGGTGCCGTTCCGCCCCGGTAAACCCACCTTCGTGATCGCCCATACCCACAAGGGCCACCCGATCTCGTTCATGAGCAACAACGTGGCCTGGCACCACAAGGTGCCCTCCGCTGACCAGCTCCGGCTCGCCCTCGACGAGCTGGATCACGCCGCCAACCCACGACTCATCCAGGAGAAGCGATGACTGACACCCTCTCCCAGTCGGCGTCGCTCCGCGACCAGCCTCGCTACGACTGTCGTGACGCGTATGTCAAGACCTTGTCGGAGCTGGCCGACGCCGACCACCGGATCGTTGGCGTGGTCAACGACTCGATCGGGTCGAGCAAGCTCGACGCTTTCAAGAAGGCGTTCCCGGACCGTCTGATCAACGTGGGCATCGCCGAACAGGACATGGTCGGCGTAGCGGCCGGTCTGGCCAACGGCGGCCGGATCCCGTTCGTCTCCGCCGCCTCGTGCTTCTTGACCGCGCGAGCGCTGGAGCAGATCAAGGCCGACCTCGCGTACTCCAACCACAACGTCAAGCTGTGCGGGATGAGCCCCGGCATGGCCTACGGCGAGCTCGGTCCGACCCATCACTCGATCGAGGACATCGCCTGGCTCCGCGCCATCGACAACCTGACCATCGTGGTCCCGGCCGACCCGACCGAGACAGCAGCGGCGCTGCGCTGGGCCGCAGAGGTCGAGGGCCCGGTGTTCGTCCGGGTGAGCCGGATGGCCGTGCCCGAGGTCAACGCTGAGGGCTACACCTTCGTGGCCGGCAAAGCCGTCACCCTCCGCGACGGCTCCGACGTGACACTGATCAGCAACGGAACCGTGCTCTGGCGCGCGCTGGTCGCCGCCGAGCTGCTCGAGGCCGACGGGATCTCCACCCGCGTGCTGTCCATGCCGACCGTCAAGCCACTCGATACCGACGCCGTCGTCGCCGCCGCGCGCGAGACGGGTGGCATCGTCACCGCCGAGGAGGCGACCACCGCCGGCGGCCTCGGCGGCGCCGTGGCCGAGACGGTGGTCCAGAACCATCCAACGAAGATGAAGATCCTCGGCGTACCCGAGTTCGCGCCTACCGGGTCGGCGGGCTACCTCCTCGACCGGTACGGCATGTCGCCTGAAGGCATCGCCGGGGCGGCACGCGCCCTGATCGGCTGAGGCTCAGGCAGCGTCGGGATCGGCTCGTCCCAGTCGATGTGGTAGCCGTACATCCACTCCTGCCGGACGTGCCGGGCGACCTGCTTGAGCACGATCGGCATGGTCAGGTCGCGGACCACCCGACCGACCGGGCCCGCCACCTTCATCGAGCTGCCGCGCGCTCCGGCGGCGACCACCCGCTCGACCCGTGCCCGCCGGAGCCCGACGTACGCCGCCAGGGCGCGGTCCACGTCGGGGATGTCGCGCAGACACTTGCCGAGCACCACCGCGTCCTCGATGGCCATGGACGCACCCTGGCCGGACGACGGTGAGGTCGCATGGGCGGCGTCGCCGGTGAGGACGACCCGGCCGCGGTGCCACGTCTCCACCCGGGGCAGGTCGTACGTCGCCCAGCCGGTGAGCTCGTGCCCGGTGTGCTTGATCAGCTCGGCCGCGGGCGTGGCGTCGGCGGCGAACAGGTCGAGCAGCAGGTGGCGCCAGCGGTCGCCGTCGTTGAGGGCGGCGAGCTGCGCCGCGGTCGGCTCCTCCAGGTGCGGCGGGTTGGCGAACCACCACACCTCACCGCTCGGGTGCACGGTGTAGCCGAAGAATGCCCGGCGGCCGAAGACCATGGTGAACACCCCCGGCTCGGCGTCGACCGGCACGCCACGGGCGTAGCCGCCGGTGTTCAGGATGGGCACGTAGCGGGGACGCGGCGCGGCCGGGTCGAGCCAGGTCCTCGTAACCGAATGCAGGCCGTCGGCGCCGACCAGCAGGTCGCCGGTGGCCTCGTTGCCATCGGTGAACCGGGCGGTCACCGGGGCCCCACCGGCGCCGGTCTCGATGGATGCGAGCCGGTGTCCGTAGGCGAACCGCACGCCGGCCCGCTCGGCCTCGACGTGCAGCGCCCGGTACAGGTCGGCCCGCTTGATCGTCTGGCTGGGCGTACCGTCGGCCGCCGCTCCCCCGTTGGCCAGCCGGCCGAGCACCTTGCCGGCGCCGTTGCGGAAGACCATCTGCGGGGTCGGAAAGGCAGCCGCCCGCACCTCCGCGTCGGCGCCGAGGACCGACAGCGCATCCAGACCGTTGCCGGCCATGGTGAGGAAGTAGCCGACCTCGGCGGCCAGAGTGGAGTACGCCTCGAAGACCGTCGTCTCGTGACCGGCCTTGCGGAGCGCGATGCCGACGGCCGGTCCGGCGATGCCGCCGCCGATGATCACCACATGCATGTCCAGCACCTCTCGATTTGTTTCGTTCGTACGAACTAAGTAAATCGTAGACTGAGGCTGTGGTCAGAGCAAGAGGCGGCGCCCGCGTCGGTGCCGAGCGTGAGCAGCTGGTCCGCGCGGCCGACGCGGCCGGCCGGGCGTTGAGCACGGCGGCCGTGCTGTACCACGGCACGCTGGCCGAGCTGTCCGGCCTCAGCCCCACCGAATGGAAGGCCCTCGACCTGATCCAGCGGCTCGGCCCGATGACTGCTGGCGTACTGGCCCGGGAGTCCGGCTTGGCGCCGGCCTCGGTGACCGGGCTGATCACCCGGCTGGAACGGAAGGGCTTCGCCCGGCGGCTGCCCAACCCGGCCGACCGCCGCAGTGTCCTGGTCGAGATCGTCCCCGAACGGCTGGGGGACGGAGCATCGGTGTTCGACGACTTCCTTCGCTCGCTGCACGACCTCTACGAGGACTTCAGCGACGACGAGCTACGCAGCATCGTGCGGTTCACCACTGAGGCGGCCCGCCGCCAGCACGAAGCCACCCGGCGGCTGCCGAGCCCGGAGCGCTAGCCGAACAGCAGAGCGCGGACGGCGTCCGCATCGGGGGCCTGGATGGCCTCGACCGCGAGTGCCCGGGCCGAGGCCACCTCCGTACGCCGCACCGCGGCCTTGACCTCCGGCACCATCGGCGGGGCGCAGGAGAGCTCCTGCACCCCGAGACCCAGCAGCAGCGGCACCGCCTCGGGCTGGCTGGCCAGGTCGCCGCAGACCGCCACCGTGACGCCGTCCGGGCGCTCCCGAACCACCAGGTCGATCAGCCGCAGCACCGCCGGCGTCAGCGGGTCGGCGAGGTCGGCGACCGCGTCGCTGCCCCGGTCGGCGGCCACCGTGTACGCAGTCAGGTCGTTCGTGCCGATACTGACGAGGTCCAGTCCGGCGGCCAGGGCGCCGACGTTCAGCGCGGCGGCCGGCGTCTCGATCATGATGCCGACGCGGAGGTCCGATGGCAGGTCGCCCACCGCGTCCCGTAGCAGGGCTAGAGCAGCGTCGACCTCGCCACGGTGGGTGACCATCGGGAAGAGCACCCCGACGGGCGCGGTGCGGGCGATCGCCGCCAGCTGGTCGGCCAGCAGCTGGGGCGGCAGCGGTGCGTCGGGACCGAGGAACGCCCGCAGGCCGCGGACGCCGAGGAACGGGTTGGCCTCGCGGGGTAGCGGCAGGAAGGGCAGTGGCTTGTCCCCGCCGACGTCCCAGGTGCGGACGGTCAGCGGCCGGTCGCCGAATGCGTCGGCCAGGGCACGCAGCCGCTCGGCCTGCTCGGTCACGGTCGGCGCATCGCGGTGGTCGGCGAAGAGCATCTCCGTCCGGACCAGGCCCGAACCGTCGGCCCCGTACGCCGCCGCCATCTCCGCGTCGGCCAGCGAGCCGAGGTTGGCCAGCACCGGAACCTCGACGCCGTCGGGGGTGACCGCGGGCTCCCGGGCCGCCGTGACAAGGGTCGCCTGCTCGGTCTGGCGTTCGGCCACGTAGGCCGGCCAGGCCTGTACGTGCTCGTCGCTGACCGAGGTCCACAGCTGGCCGCGGCGGGCGTCGAAGGCCACCGGCTGGCCGTTGGTGATCGAGGCGACGGACTCCCCGGCCCCGGTGAACAGCGGGATTCCGCGGGAGCCGGCCACGATGGCGCCGTGCCCGGTCCGGCCGCGGGCGGCGACGACGATTCCGGCCACCTGCTGTGGGTCGACGGAAGCGGCTGTCGCCACATCCAGCTCGTCGACGACCAGGATCACGGGCCCATCCGACTCTGGTTCGTCCTCGGATGCGCCGGTGAGCGCCCGCAGCACCGCGCCCTGCACACTCCGGACGTCGGCGGCCCGTTCCCGCTGGTACGAGTCGGCCAGCTGCGCGAACCGGTCGGCCACCGCAGCCAGCCGGCGCTGCCACGCCTCAACCGCGGAGACGCCGGCGGCCAGGTCAGCCGCGACGGCTTCGGTGATCTCGGGATCATCGAGCAGCGCCCGCTGGGCGGCGATGATGGCCGCCGCGTCGCCGCGTCGGCGCTGCTGAAGGTCGGCCAGCCGGGCTTCGACCGCCGCCACCGCGGCCTGGGAGCGCCGGATCTCCTCGGCCACGTCGCCCGGCATGTAGCCGGTCAGGTCCGGCGCCCGGCGGACCAGAGCCGGACCGAGGGCCAGGTCGAGGCCGCGGACGGGGATTGGGCCAGCCGGGTCGCGACCGGGTAGGACCTCGTCGGTGAACCGGTTGCCGGGTAGCCGCTCGACCGCTCGTAGCGCCTGCGCCGCCTGAGGCCCCGCGGCCGAGACCCGCAGCCGGTGGCCGGAGCGGGCGTCCAGGGTGACCACCGCACTCAGACTGCGGGCGTCGGCCGGCCCAGTGCCGGCATCCAGGTTCTCGATCCACATAGCCACGTCGAAGCGATGCGCCAGCGCCACCAGCGCGGCCGCCGGGCGGGCGTGGAGACCGTGCGGGTCGGTCACCGTCACCTCGACCGAGATGGCATCGGAAGCCTCCGCGTCCGGCACGCGAAGCGAAGGGTCCGGCTCGCCCAGATGCGCCTGTTTGGCCGCCAGCCCCTGTTCGGCCTCGGCGGCCACCCGATCCAGATCGGCGCCGGTGGCGGCCAGCACCAGAGCGGCCACCAGCCCCTCGACCAGCGGCGCGCCCGAGAGCCGGACCCGCCGACCGGGGTCCGGCGGCAGCAGCTCGACCGCGAGCTCGGCACTGAGCACCGCACTGCCCAGATCGAGCAGCACCAGGACGCCGTCCGGACCGCCGACCGCCTCGATGGCGGCCGCCACCGCGGTCGCGTCGGTGCCGAACCCGCCGTTGGGAACGCCCGCGGCGACCGCCACCCGCAGCGGGCTGTTGGCCGGCACCATCTGCCGGGCCAGGGCCGTGGCCGCCTCGGCCAGGTCCCGGCTGTGCGAGACGACGACGACGCCGATCACGGCAGCGTGGCGGCCGCAGCCTCGAGGATCAGGGTGGTGCTGGCCGCGCCGGGATCTATGTGTCCCCGGCTGCGCTCGCCCAGGTAGCTCGCCCGGCCCTTCCGGGCCACCAGGTCGACCGTGGCGTCTCGGCCTGCGGCCGCCGCCTCCGCTGCCGCCCGCAGCGCCGCCGCGAGGTCACCGTCCCCAGTCAGCGCAGCATCGTACGCGTCGACCGCCGGCAGCCAGGCGTCGAGCATCGTCTTGTCCCCGGGCTCGGCCTTCCCCCGCGCCTGGACGCCGGCTACCCCAGCCCGCAGTGCGGCGCCGAGGCCGGCCGCGTCCACCGTCGCCGCCTCACCGAGGGCGGTGCCGCAGCGCAGGAAGAACGTTCCGTACAAGGGCCCGGACGCCCCACCCACGGTGCTGACCAGAGTCATCCCGACGGCCTTGAGGAGCGCCCCGGGACCGGCGTACGCCTCGGTGTCGATCTTGGCCACCGCCGCCGCGAAGCCGCGGTCCAGGTTGCTGCCGTGGTCGGCGTCGCCGATCGCCGCGTCCAGCTCGGTGAGCCGGGCCGCCTCGGCGTGGATCCGCTCCGCGCCGGCGCGGATCCAGCCCGCGATCTCGTCCGCGCTGAGGTCCGCCACCGCTCACACTCCCCAACGCAGACCGGGCGTGTTGACCGGCGCGTCCCACAGGCCGACCAACGTATCGTCGACCCGGAGCAGGGTGACCGAGCAGCCGGCCATGTCCAGCGACGTCATGTAGTTGCCGACCAGCGAGCGGGCCACCGTGATGCCGGCGCGGTCCAGGATCGCGGCGACCTCGGCGTACATGACGTAGAGCTCGAGCAGCGGCGTACCGCCGAGGCCGTTCACGAACGCGATCACCGCATCGCCCGAGGCGTACGGCAGGTCGCCGAGGACCGGGTCGACCAACAATGCGGCGACGTCCCGGGCGGGCGCGAGCGGCACCCGGGACCGCCCCGGCTCACCATGGATCCCAATGCCGATCTCCATCTCGTCCTCACCGAGGGCGAACGTCGGTTTGCCGGCGGCTGGGACGGTGCAGGAGGTCAGGGCCATGCCCATGCTGCGCCCGGAGTCGTTGACCTGGGTGGCCAGGTCGGCGAGCTCGGCCAGCGACCGGCCCTGCTCGGCCGCGGCTCCGACGATCTTCTCCAGCAGCACCGTCACCCCGACACCGCGCCGACCGGCGGTGTATAGGCTGTCGGTGACCGCGACGTCGTCGGTGGTGACGACCGCCCGCACCTCGGTGCCGGCCTCCAGCTCCACCAGCTCCGCGGCCATCTCGAAGTTCATCACGTCGCCGGTGTAGTTCTTCACGATATGGAGCACGCCGGCTCCGCCGTCGACCGTACGGGTGGCCTCGACCAGCTGGTCCGGCACCGGTGAGGTGAACACCTCGCCGGCGCAGGCGGCGTCCAGCATGCCCAGGCCGATGAATCCGCCGTGCATCGGCTCGTGTCCGGAGCCGCCGCCGGAGACCAGACCGACCTTGCCGGACCGGGGCGCGTCGCGGCGGTAGACGATCCGATGCTCGTGGTCGACCCGGACCCGGTCACCGTGCGCGGCTGCGATGCCGCGCAGGGCGTCGGCGACGACGTCGGCGGGATCGTTGATCAGCTTCTTCATGGTGCTTCCTCCACTCTGGTCCAGGTCGAGCTCGCCGGCCTCGACCTGCCGAGCGAGCCAGTCGGACAGCACAGTCGGCTCGCCGACGACTGTGCCACACGCCACATCGGAGGTTGCCGCGACAGGGTAGAACTCCGATGTGACGGACGACGAAATCACCGAGACCGCCCGCCGGGTGTTCGGCCACGAGCAGCTGTGGCCCGGCCAGTACGACGCGGTCCGGACGCTGCTGGATGGGCACGACGTGTTGCTCGTCGGTTCAACGGGCAGTGGCAAGTCGCTGGCCTACCAGCTGCCGGCGGTGCTGCTGCACGGGCCGACCCTGGTGGTGTCGCCGTTGCTGGCCCTGCAGGCCGACCAGGCCACCCGGCTGGACGAGCAGAGCGAGCAGACCACAGCCCGGCGGATCAGCTCGGCGGAGACGCCGAAGCAGCGACGGGAGGCGCTGGAGGCGGCTGCCGCCGGGGACCTGGAGTTCCTGTTCCTGGCGCCCGAGCAGCTGGCCAACGACGACGTACGCGAGGCGGTCGCTGCGCTGGGGCCCAGCCTGGTCGCGGTCGACGAGGCGCACTGTGTCTCGTCCTGGGGGCACGACTTCCGGCCCGACTACCTTCGGCTGGGCGAGCTGCTGGCCGACCTCGACGACCCCCGGATCATCGCCATGACCGCCACGGCCGCCCCGCCGGTGCGGGCCGACATCGTCGAGCGGCTCCGGCTGCACGACCCGACCGTGGTGGTCGGCGGCTCCGCCCGGACGAACATCTACCTCGGCGTGGAGCGCTGCCTGGACGAGGCCGACCAGCGCTCGCGGGTGCTCCAGGCCGTGCTCAGCACGGCCGCTCCGGGCATCGTCTACGTCCGGACCCGCAAGGCGACCGAGGCGTACGCGGCCGACTTGGCCGAGGCCGGGTGCACGGCGGCGGCCTACCACGCCGGGCTGGGCAAGCGGGTCCGCGATCAGGTACAGGAGGACTTCATGGCCGGGCGCCTGGAGGTCATGGTGGCCACCTCCGCGTTCGGCATGGGGGTCGACAAGCCGGACATCCGGTTCGTCGTGCATGCCCAGGCGCCGGAGTCGCCCGACTCCTACTACCAGGAGGTAGGCCGGGCGGGGCGAGACCGGGCCCCAGCGGTGGGCGTGCTCTACTTCCGGCCCGAGGACCTCAGCCTGGCCCGGTTCTTCACCGCCGCCCGGCCCGAACCGGCCGACGTGGCCGCCGTGCTGGACGCGTGGCCGGAGGGCAGTGAGCCGGACCGGGAGCAGCTGGTCGAGCAGACCGGTCTGAGCGCGCGCAAGCTCGGGCGCATCCTCAACCTGGTCGATGAGGCGGGCGTCAACGGGCACCGGCCGAACGTGGTCTCCGTGGTCGAGCGGGCCGAGGCATACCGGAAGCTGCAGGAGTCGCGGATCGAACGGATGCGGGCGTATGCGGAGACGCGGCGGTGCCGCCGGCAGTTTCTGCTCGAGTACTTCGGCGAGCAGACGGCCGAGCTCTGCGGGGACTGCGACAACTGCCGGGCCGGGATCGCGACGGACTCGCCCGATGCCGGACCGTTCCGGGTTGAGCAGCCCGTGCTCCACCCGGCCTTCGGCGCCGGGGTGGTGATGGGCGTCGAGGGCGATGAGCTCACCGTGCTGTTCGACGACGTGGGCTACAAGACGCTGTCGCTGCCCACCGTCGTCGAGCAGGAGCTGCTGGCGCCGGTGTAGCTCATGCGCCCTTCGACAGGTTCAGGGCACATGCTCGCTGAGCCCGTCGAAGCGCTCATCGCTTAGCGACCGAGACCCTCCATGTCGACCCGGCGGTGGTAGGCCATGCCCGCCGTACCGCCGAGGATGGCGCCGATCAGCGCCACCAAGGCCACGGCGACTGCCGTGATGATGCCGGCCGTGGTCAGGTCGCCCTCGTTGATGGGGATCCGCGGAAACCCGTTCAGGTTCGCCAGCAGGTTGAACTGCGAGCCGGCCAGGGCGCCGAGGATCGCCACCACGACGGCCATGATCAGTGCCCACAGCCAGACCCCGAGGCCCTGCTTGGCGCCGGCGAAGCGGGCCATCCGGCCGGCCACGTAGCCGCCGGCGAAGTAGCTGATCAGGATGATCACCAGCAGCACCAGACCACCGACCAGGCCGACGGTCTGGATCGGGGCGGCGGCCGGGTCGGTGGGGTCGACGTTGGTGGCCAGTCCGAGGCCGGCGCCCGCGGCGGCAAGCAGCCCGGTCAACAGCACCGCCATTCCGGTCGCGGTCAGCCAGCCGAAGAAGCAGGCCCCGAACTTCATGCCACCGAAGCGCTCCTTCTGCCGGGCCACCACCTCCTTGCGGCTGAGCGAGGTGTCATCGGCAGATACCCCGGGGGCTTGCGGGTCGGCGGTGGTGCGGTCGGTGTCCGGTCGGTCGGTGGCGGTCCGGTCGACATCATTCCGGTCGGTGCGGGACGTTTCGGTGCGGTCAGGGGGTGGGACGGCGGTACTCACAACATGTCTCCTCGAGTGATGATCATGCTTCTTCTCACGGTACCGCTGCGTTTTACGGCGTAAACAGCCGGGCTGCCACCGTCTGGTGAATGGTGTTCAGCCGCTCGGCCTGGCTCATCGCCCGGTCGTAGAACGCCGCCGGATCGATGTCGTCGCGCCACCGCGGCGCCGGGACGGCGGTCAGCGCCTGCCACCCGGCCGCCTTGGCGCGTACGGCGTCGAGCATGCCCTCGACCTCGATCAGGTCGCTCAGCGGCGCCCGGCGGAGCAGGGAGCCGTTCGGCTTCAGCCGGCCGATCCGCTCCGCCAGCTGGAGCAGGGCACTCTGCGCCCGGTCCGGCTGGATGCCCTCCGCCCGCAGCACCTGGCGGAGCGCCCGGGCGTCCTGTTCGACCTCGGCCCGCAGTTCGGTGAGCTCGGCGCCGTAGGGCCGGTCGCGCTGGCTGCCCTCCGACCGGCGGAACAGCTCCACCCCGGCCCGGGCGGCGGCGTCGTGGTTGCGCAGATAGATGGCCAGCGACTTCTGGTGCATACCTCAGTCAATACCCAGATGGCCGATGCACCCACGGGGACGTCGCCGACCCCCGAAACACCCCGGAAACGACCCGGAAGTTCACCGGATGTTCGGCCGAAGTCGATCTTCGATGAACAACCTGGTTGCGCTTTTCCACCTGGCCAGGATGCTTTTTCCCACCCCGGCTCGCCGTTCGCCGGAAACGGCCCCCATCGTCTAGCGTGGTCCCGGCCCGAGTGGGCTGGAAGTCTGGCAAAGGGTGGTCATTCGCTTTGCGGCACAAGCTGTCGGTCCCGGGCTCGATCCGGTTCGGGTCGAGCTCGCGGTCGAGTCGTCATCATCTCGGGCAGTTTCGGGGCCGGCCACGATGCGGCGGCCAAGGCCATCGCCGCCCGGCTGACCGAAGGGGGCTACACCGCCGAGATCACCGACATCGTGAAGCTGATGAGCCGGCCGCTGGGTCGCTCGCTCCAGGCGGCGTACCTGAAGCAGGTCCAGCTGGCCCCGTCGGTGTACCGCTACCTGCTGCGGTACGGCAACCGTAGCGAGGGCATGAACAAGGTCATCATCAAGACGATGCGGCACACCGGTGACGCGCTCGCCGGCATCGCCGACCACGACCCCGCGGCCATCGTCTCCACCCACCCGTTCGCCAGCCAGGCGCTCGGCGAGCTGCGGGCCCAGGGCGACCTCCGGGTCCCCGTGGTGACCTATCTGACCGACATGTCGGTGCACCGCGCCTGGGTGCACCCGGCGGTGGACGTCCACCTGGCCATGCACGACCTGCCGGCCCAGCAGGCCATCGACCTGGGCGCGCCGCTGACCCGGGTGGTTCGGCCGGCCGTTCCGGACCGGTTCTTCGCCAAGCCCTTGGTCCACCGCTCGCGTACGCACTGCCGGCAGGTGCTCGACCTGCCGCCCGACCAGCCGCTGGTCGCGATGACCGGCGGGTCGATGGGGATGGGGTCACTGGACCGCGCCGCCGCGGAGATCGCGGCGACCGGGATCGCAGTGCCCGTCGTGCTCTGTGGGCACAACAAGCGGCTGTACAAGCGGCTGCGCAACAACAGCTCGGTGATCGCGCGCGACTGGATCAGCGACATCCCGATGCTGCTGACCGCGGTCGACGGGGTGGTGCAGAACGCCGGCGGCTTCGCCTGTCTGGAGGCGCTGGCCGCAGGCAAGCCGACGGTGACGTACCGGTGCATCTCCGGGCATGGCGAGACCAACGCCACAGCGCTGGACAAGGCCGGCATCGTGCCCTGGATCCGCACCCCCGCCGAGCTCGGACCCCGGCTCCGTGAGGTGCTCGCGGCTCCCCCGCGGGATCTGTGGGCGCTCGAGGACGACGGCCGCTTCGACGTCGTCGACGCGATCCTGTCCCGATCGGTCGCTGTCGCGCGACGCTAGCCGGTCCCGGACCTAACGTGCAGTCACGGCCCGCATCGCTGACCGACGGCGTACGCCGGCCAGCGCCGCGAGCGGTCCGAACACCCCGAACGGCGACTTCGGCATCAGCACCACGCCCCAGGTGCCAAGTGCGGCCATCGTCACCGGCAGGCCGGCCGGAGTGGCGCGTCCTGCCCCGCCCCGCTCGGCGATGATGGCGACGCCGTACCCGATCATGGCCAGCCCGGCGTCCGACCGGCGGACGCGGTCCGGTCCGACCGGCATCAGGCCGGCACTGCGGCCTGGCTGAACTCGGCGGCGAAGCCCTGGCGCCAGGAGGGGTAGCGCGGCACCCAGTCGAGCTCGGCCTTGGCCTTGGCGTTGGACGAGCCCCGCACCTGGGTCATCATCCGGACCAGACCGTCCCCGCCAACCAGCCAGCCCACCCAGGCCGGGACCCGCCGCGGCGGCGGTCCGCCCGCCAGCCGCGCCATCTCGGGCAGCCACTCGGACACCGGGGCGGGATCGTCGTCGACGATGTTGTAGGCGCCGGAGCCGCGGATCAGCGCAGCAACGGTGGCCGACGCCGCATCCGCGCTGTGCACGAAGGACCAGATACCCGCGCCGGAGCCGATCAGCGGGAACCAGCCCTTGCGCACTGCGTCGATCTGCGGCCCCCGGGTCAGCGAGCTGTCCGGACCGTAGAGCCCGCCATAACGCAGCACCACCCCGCTCGGGTGGTCGTTCAGCACCTGCTGCTCCAGGTCGACGATGGCTCGCATCGTCGACCGGAACGCCTTGGGCGGGTCCGACTCGAGCGGTGCGTCCTCGCTCTTCACCGGCCCGCCGACCGTGGCCCATGGCCAGCCGCAGAAGCTCTGCACCACCAGCCGCGGCCAGCCGACGTCGCGGGACGCGTCGATCAGGTTCGCCGTGCCAGTCGTACGGAGCTGGTTGGTCAGGGTGAACAGCCGGTCGAACCGCCGCATGTTGTTGGTCAGTCGGCGCAGCGCGGTGGCCTGGTGCACGATCGCGTCAGGCCGGACCTCGTGCACCAGCGCGGTCACCGCCGCCGCGTCGAGCAGGTCCAGGCGACGATGCTCCAGTCGTCCGGCGGCCTCGGGCGGAGGCGACGATCGGGTCGTCGCCACCACCGCGTGACCAGCGTCCAGCAGCTGCGGCACCAGCTGCCGTCCAACCACCCCGCTCGCTCCGACCACCAGGACCAACATCGGTACCCGCTCCCTCGCGCTCGATGACTCCGTTTTGCGTGTCACCGGGTCCGACGGGGAGGGGGGCCCGGCTGTGACATCGGTGCGGAGAACCCGGGGAAGGACATCCGAACGTCCAGGCACGGTAGAAGGGTGAGTAGCGTGACCTACTCACGCACCATCCACCCGGAGGGACCACAGATGATCAAGCAGCTGCACGAGCTGGGAGTCAAGAGCGATTACGCCTATATCGGCGGGTTCGCCTCCATCGCGCTCTCGTACCTGAGCTACTTCGCGAGCCGGGCCAAGAAGGGCGACGACAAGGCCCAGTCGGACCGCTGGGGGATCTTCATCGGCCACTGGGCGCCGACCTTCTTCGCCCTGGGCGTGGCGCTCCGGCTGGAGGAGGATGACGACTGACCCGGTCCCACCCCTAGCGGCGCGGGCCTCCACGGCGCCGATCGCGTACGCGGTTGCGGCCGTCTCACCGCGATCTCACCCGTCACGGGATTCCCACGCAGCGTGGGAAACCAGCGCTGTCCTCAGGTTGCAACCTGTGCTCAGCGTGAGATTCCCACGCTGCGTGGGAAACCCCCTTGCGCCTGAATCTGCTACGTGCGTTTCACCACCGACCGGCGTGTCGGGGCTTGTAGCGCCCGCTGGGGTAGCGAAACCAGGCGACCATGTCACAACCCGTCCACGCGCAACGTCGTCACTCTCATGGGGGAGGCCAGGGATCTCGCCGCGTCAGGCTTTGTCCGGGCGGCGGTCGGTGTCTTCGGCGTAACCATGATCGTGCTCGGACTCAGGGCCCAGGCTGGCCCCGGCGTCATTCCTCACCGGCCGGGCTGAGCGGAGCAGTTCTTGAACAGCCTGCCGGATCCGCATTAACCTACATACATGAACGTATGTTACCGAGCATCGTGAGCGCACTGGACGTCCCAGCAGATCGCCGGATCGCGATGGAGGATATCCGGGCATGACCGCGACGCCCACGCCTGTTCCGACCCGGCGGACCCAGGCCGACCGGCGCGACCAGACCCGGGCGGCGCTGCTGGAGTCGGCGGCCCGGCACCTGTCCCGCTACGGCTACGGCAATGTCGTGCTGGAGCACATCGCCCGGGACGCGGGCTACACGCGCGGGGCGCTGTACTACCTGTTCGCCGACAAGCAGGAGCTGACCCTCGCCGTCATGAAGTGGGTGCTGCGGACGTGGGAGGAGGAGGTCGGCCGCCCGGTCGACGCCCAGTCCGAGCCCGTCGCGGCGCTCCTCACCCTGGCGCGGGGGCACGCCGTCTTCTGCCGCCGGGATCTGGCCCGGGTGGCGATCGCATTGCGGGTGGAGTTCAGCGGGCAGGACCATCCGGTCGGCCAGGTCGTCGAGGCGGCGTACGACGAGCTGATGGACCGGTGCGAACGCTTGATCAGCGCCGGCCGGCAGGCGGGCACGATCCCGGACGGCCCGCCCGCTTCGGTGGCCGCGGCGGCCTTCGTCGGTGCCTTGGAGGGCATCACCATCGCCCTGGCCGGTCAGCGCGCGTACGACCAGCGCTACGCCGCCCAGGTGGCGGCCGGCGTCCTCGGACTCGATCCACAGGGGACGACATGACGGCCCCGGCCGAGTCCGTCGCGACGTTCGAGCAGCAGCGGCGGCGCATGCTGGGCATCAGCTACCGGATCCTCGGCTCGTTCGCGGACGCCGAGGACGTCCTACAGGACGCCTGGCTGCGGTGGTCGGCGATCGATACGGCTCGGGTGGAGAACCCCGAAGCCTTCCTGACCACGGTGGTCACTCGGCTGTCGTTGGACCGGTTGCGGACTCTGAAGGCCCGACGCGAGGTCTACTCCGGTCCGTGGCTACCCGAACCGGTCGCCGCCGACCCCGATCCGCAGGCGGCCGCCGAGCTGGCCGACTCGCTGTCGGTGGCCCTGCTGGTGGTGCTGGAGACCCTGTCGCCACTGGAGCGGGCCGCCTTCGTGCTGCGCGAGGTGTTCTCCGAGCCGTACCCGGTGGTCGCCGAGATCCTGGGCCGCGAGGAACCCGCCGTACGCCAGCTCGTGCATCGCGCCCGACAGCACGTCGACGCCGGGGGGACCCGTTACCGGTCGGACCGGGCCACCCACAACGAGGTGGTGGAGCGCTTCCTGGCTGCCTGTGAGAACGCGGACCTGGACAGCCTCCTGGAGGTGCTGGCGCCGGAGGTGGTGTTGGTCAGCGACGCAGGAGGTGTGGGCAGAGCGCCGGTCCGGCCGATCTCCGGCGAGGACAAGGTGGGTCGCTTCCTTATCGGCGTCACCACGAAGGTGACACCAGGGACCGTCGTCGGGATCGAGGTGTTCAACGGTCGGCTCGGGCTGGTCGCTCGGCTGGGCGGGCAGGCCATCACCGCGATCGCCTTCGACATCGGCGACGGCCAGGTCAACGCGCTGCATCTGATGGCCAACCCCACCAAGCTCGCGGCTCTGGACGCGCCGATCCCGCTGGACTGATTCGCCTGGAAACGCTACGCGAGTGGGGCTCGGAGCCCGCGACACGCCGTTCACGAGTGAAACGCGCGTAGCGAAGTCAGGCGTCACTCCGGGAGGGGAACGGTCGGCGTTCGATGCCCGAACTCACCCCACCCGGGTCGGCCGGTTCTAGGCTGAGAACCGGAGGTCGGAGCGGTGACGACGACAGTGGTGGCGGAGGCCCGGGCCGCCTACGCGCGGCAAGACTGGCGGACGGCGTACGCGGCCTTGGAACCCCTGCAGGCCGACCTTGGTACCGACGACCTGGAGGTTCTCGGCGAGGCCGCCTGGTGGCTGGGCGACACTCCGACGTCGATGGCCGTGGCCGAGGACGTCTACCAGCGGCTGCTGGCCACCGGGGCCCGCAACGAGGCCGCGGACCGAGCCCAGCGGCTCACGCTCTCCTGGGCGGTACGCGGCGACCTTCCCGTTGCGACCGCCTGGCTCAACCGGGCCGACCGGCTGCTGCGTGACCTGCCCCAGGGACCCCTGCACGCCCGCCAGCGCTATCTGATGGTCGGCCTCGATTTGGACCTCACCGGGGATCCCGCGGAGGCCGAGACCGCCGCCGCCGAGCTGCGCGACGTGGCCCGCCGGCACGACGACCCGGCCCTGGCCTGCTTCGCCCTGGTGCTGGAGGGCATGGCGGCCGTCCGGCGCGGCCGGACCGTCGAGGGGTTCGCGGCGCTGGACGAGGCGATGCTGCCGGTCCTGGCCGGACGGGTCGACGCGCTGTGGGCGGGCGACATCTACTGCACGACGATTCACCTCTGCGAGGAGCTCGCCGATCTGGCGCGGATGCGGCAGTGGACCGAGTCGCTCGCCCGGTGGTCGATTCCGCTCTCGCGGACGTTCATGTACGCCCACATCACCCGGGTGCACGAGCTCCAGGTGGTCAGCGCCGAGGGCCGTTGGGACCAGGTCGAGGCGGAGCTGGGACCCCACCGGGACAGTCTGGTCGGGTCCCACGGCTGGCTGTCCGGGGTGGCCTCGTACGAGCTCGGCGAGATCCGGCGACTGCGGGGCGACGCGGCGGGTGCGCGGGCGGCGTACGAGCATGGTCGTGCGTTCGGCATCGACCCGCAGCCGGGCGCGGCGCTGCTGCAGTGGGCCGAGGGAGACGCGGCCGGCGCCCTCTCCGCGCTCCGGGTCTCGCTGGCCGGGCAGGGCCAGCTGACCCGCTCCCGCCTGCTGCTGGCCATGGTCCAGCTCGCCCTGGCGACCGGTGACCGCGGTGCCGCGGGTGCGCTGACCACCGAGCTGGTCGACACCGCCGACTATTACGGCACCCCAGGCCTGCAAGCACGCGCGGCCCAGGCCCGCGCCGCGCTCGCCCTGGCCGACGGCCAACCCGGTGACGCCGTCCCCGAGCTGGAGCGAGCGGCCGGGATCTACCGCGACCAGCGCTATCGGTACGCCGGCGCCGTGGTCCACGAGCAGCTGGCCCGGGCCCACCGCGACCTCGGGAACCACGACCGAGCGGACGCAGCCGAGGCGACGGCGATCGCCATCTACACCCAGCTCGGCGCCCAGGCCGACCTGGACCGGCTCGCTCCGCGTACCCTGCCGGGTGGGTTGACGGCTCGCGAGATCGAGGTGCTGGCCTGCGTCACCTCCGGCGCCAGCAACCGCGAGATCGCCGAACACCTGCTCATCAGCGACAAGACGGTGAGCCGGCACCTCGCCAACATCTTCACCAAGGTCGGCGTGTCCACCCGGACCGCCGCAGCGGCGTGGGCCCGCGAGCACGGGCTCTGAGGGCGACCTGCACGAGACGCCCCATGCCGGGTGTACCCAGATGGGGTGTTCGCTCGATGCGGCCAGGGTCGTCGCGCTCCTAGCGTTCCGGCCATGACCATTACCGAACTGGACCCCAGTATCACCGCATCGGATTCCGCTGAAGCCGTCGTCGGGCGGCTGATGCAGGTGTTCGACGACGGCGCCATCGCCGTCCTGGCCAGCATCGGCCATTCCACCGGCCTGTTCGAGACCCTGGCGAGCCTGCCGCCGGCCACCAGCGAGCAGGTCGCCGACGCCGCGGGCCTGAACGAGCGGTACGTCCGCGAGTGGCTGGGCGGAATCGTCACCGCCGGCATCGTGGACTACGACCCGGCCGCGCGGACCTACAGCCTGCGCGAGGACTACCGACCGTTCGTCACCGGGCGGACCGCCGACAACGTCGCCCGCCAGTTCCGCTACATCACCCTGATGGGGCAGGTCGTGCCGAAGATCGTCGAGCGGTTCCGTACCGGAGGCGGTCTGGCGTACGCCGACTACCCCGACTTCCACGCCGTGATGGCCGAGGACAGTGCGTCGACCAACGACGCCGCGCTGGTCGAGGTGATCCTGCCGCTCACCGGCCTGGTCGAGCGACTGCGCGCCGGCCTGGACGTCGTGGACGTCGGTTGCGGTCAGGGGCATGCCATCAACCTGATGGCGCAGGCCTTCCCGGCCAGCCGATTCACCGGGATCGACTTCAGCGACGAAAGCCTGGCCGTAGCCCGGTCGGAGGCGGCCGACTGGGGGCTGACCAACGCTCGGTTCACGACCCAGGACGCGACCACGATCACCGACGCGGCGGCGTACGACCTGGTGACGGCGTTCGACGCCATTCACGACCAGGCCCACCCGGGGACCGTGCTGGCCAACATCCGGCGGGCGTTGCGGCCGGGCGGGATCTTCCTGATGGTCGACATCAACGCGTCGAGCCGGCTGGAGGACAACGTCCACCTGCCGTGGGCGAGCTTCCTCTACGCCGCCTCGCTGACCCACTGCATGGCGGTCTCGCTGGGTCAGGGTGGTGAGGGGCTCGGCACGGTGTGGGGCGTCCAGACCGCCGAGCGAATGCTGCACGAGGCGGGCTTCACCTCGGTGGTCCGGCACGAGTTCCCGGACGACCCGTTCAACGCCTACTTCGTGGCCACCTGACGGATGTCATTGGGTCAGGTCCAGGGTGGGATTGCGGTCGAAGAACCCGAACGGCTTGATCCAGAACGAGATGGTGTCGGCGGGCATCACCGGCCAGTCCTCGGGCCGGGTTGTGTGGTGGATGCCGACGGGGTGGCCCGCAGCCAGACGTCGCACAGCCGAGGCGGCGGTCGCGCCACTGCTCGGGCATCACCGAGGCGCCGTAGGTCCAGACGTCGAACAGCACCAGGCTCGGATCGGGAATGCCCCGGCGGGCCACCGCCGCGAGCACCTCCGGATGCTCGTGCAGCGCCACGTCGATCTCATGAAACTCGTCGATGGTCACATTCGGGGTCACTCCGGGCACCGGCGTCCACGACTCCACCCGGCCGGCGGTCAGGTCCGCGACCGCCTCGTACGGCTCGTTCGTGCTGGTGTCCCAGAGGACGGCGAACGCCCGGCGGGACATCGGGTCCTCGGGCCGCCGGGCCAGCGTCTGGGCCTTGGCCGGCTCGGCGAGGTCGAGGGAGGCGAAGCGCCACGAGCCCGTGGTGGCCCGTTCCCGGCGGATGATCTCCGCGGCGACTCGGACTTCATCGGCAGTCAGCGGGTCGAGCGGATGCATGCCTCATCCTCTACCCAGAGGGCGTGCCCGATACTGAAGCCCGTGGCTGACCTCGACCGATGGATCCGCGGCACCTTCACCGCTGAGGGGGTCACCCATCCGACCTACCGCCGCGGCACCGGCCCCGGCGTGATCGTCGTGCACGAGCTGCCCGGGATCACGCCGGAGGTGGTCGCGTTCGCCGACGAGGTGGTCGACGCCGGGTTCACCGTGGTGCTGCCGCACCTGTTCGGGACGCCCGGGGCACCGCTGAATGTGCGGACGATCGCGACCACCCTGCCCCGGGTGTGCGTCAACCGGGAGTTCAACAAACTGGCGGTCGGCAAGACGTCACCGGTGGCGACCTGGCTGCGGGCGCTGGCCCGCGACCTGCACGCCGAGCTGGGCGGGGTTGGCGTCGGCGCGCTGGGGATGTGCTTCACCGGCGGGTTCGCGCTGGCCATGATGGTCGATCCGGCGGTCGCGGCGCCCGTCGTCGCCCAGCCGTCGCTGCCCTTCCCGATCGGCAGGGCCCGCGCCGACGACCTGAACCTCGACCCCGCCGACCTGGCTGCGGTCAAGGCCCGGGCCGCGGCCGGCTGCCCCGTCCTCGGCGTCAAGTACGCCGAAGATGCCGGTTCCGGGACCCGGTTCGACCGGCTGGACCGCGAACTCGGCCCGGCCTTCCGTCGGATCGAGCTGGAGGGCAAGGGCCACGCCACGCTGACCCTCCAGCGGCAGCAGCGGGCCGTCGACGAGGTGCTGGCCTTCTTCCGCGAGCGTCTTCAGGTCTCCTGACCTGGATTCGCTTCGCGCGTTTCACCGCGATCCGGCGTGTCGCGATCTGAGGCCGCGACCGGCGTAGCGAATCCAGGCGGACTCTGCGGTCAGCCCTTGAAGGCGTCCTTGACCTTCTCGCCGGCCTGCTTCAGGTTGCCCTTCGTCTGGTCGGCCTGGCCCTCGGCCTGAAGGTCGCGGTCGTCGGTCGCGTCGCCGACCGCCTCCTTGGCCTTGCCGCTCAGCTCCTCGGTCTTGTTCGCAATCTTGTCGTCGGTACCCATCGGGCCCTCCCTCTGGTTGGTGGCTCTCGGCCGACAGTCCACACCGGACCGTCGTGCCGACTGAACCGATGCTACGACGGGCGAAACCAGGCCTCGTAGACGGTCAGCACGTCCACCGGCTCGACGAGCATGCCCTCGAGGCGCTCCCGCACCTCGTGGCCGGCGGACAGGTCGAGTGCGGCCGGGTCCGGCCAGGTCGTCGGCCGTGCCTTCCTCGCAGACCGCAGCGGCTCGCGGGCGCAACCCCGAAATGTCACCCATTTGGCCCGTTCTGCTCAATTGGATGTTGCCGGAAGCCCGCATACTCGGTGAAGTTGCGCCACGCGAGGACGGAGGCAGGCGTGCTGAAGCTCTGGGCGTACGTGCTGGCCTACCCGTACCTGGTGATGTTCAGCCTGATGGTGCTCGAGGGGCCGCTGGCCATGGTCACCTCGGGGATGCTCGTGGCCAGCGGCGTGATGACCTTCGTGGCCGCCGTCCTGCTGGCCGTGGTCGCCGACGTCGGCGCCGACAGCGTCTACTTCCTCGCCGGCCGGCTGGCCCGGCGCCCGACGTCGCACGGCCGCGTCACCCGGCTGCTCGCCCGGCTCGGCGCGACCGCCGAGCGGCGGGCGCGACTGGAGGCGTCGGTGCAGCATCGCCTGGCCCGGATCATGCTCGGCGCGAAGGTCTTCGACAGCGCGGCGATCCCGGTGATCGTCACCGCGGGCGGCTCGGGCGTGCGCTACCTGAAGTTCCTGCGCTGGAACCTGGCCTTCACCATCCCCAAGGCGACCTTGCTGCTGCTCGTCGGCGCACTGATCGGTGACCGGGTCCGGCCTTACCTCACCCCCGCGAACGGGATCCTGTTCGCCGCCGCCGGGCTCACCGCCTGGCTGAGCCTGCTCGGCATACGCCGGCTGCTCGCCCGTCGTCCGCCCGTTTGACCGACGCATTCCGGCTGCGCTCGACCCAGGCCGGCGGCAGATCGACCGTCACCCCGAAGAACACATCTCGGCCGCCACGATCTCGCGACCCTCGGTGCCGAGTCGATACGCGTATCAGCAAAGCTCGCGGCGGCTCACTACAGTGCGAACAGGATTTCTCCTCAGAACAGCGGCAAAAGGGAGACGGGCCATGAGCCTGCAGCGGTTCAGCGTGGCGACGTTCAACCTGTTCAACCTCCAGCTGCCGGGGCTCAAGATGAACCCAGGGCAGAAGGTGTGGACCCAGGACGAGTTCGACCGCAAGATCGGTTGGATCGGCGGGCAGCTTGCCGCGCTGGACGCGGACATCCTGGGCTTGCAGGAGCTGTGGCACGCCGACGCGATGGCTCAGGTCCTGGCCGCTCACGGGTTGGACTCGACGTACGACCTGCTCGCGACTCCGGCGACCGGGAACCGCATCGTCTGCGGCGCACTGGTCCGGAAGGGGCTGCTTCGGGGCGACCCGCGGTGGGTCGACAAGTTCCCCGATGGGACCCGGCTGGAGGAGAGCAACCCGACCGACCCGCAGGCCCCGGCGATCAGCGTGATCATTCCCGGCTTCTCCCGCCCAGTGCTCAACTTCCAGGTCGCGCTGCGCGACGACGCGCAGACCGAGGTCTTCGTCACCCACTTCAAGTCCAAGCTGCCGACGGCGATCGGCGACGAGCCGTGGTTCGACGAGACGTTCAAGCCGCACTCGCTGGCGCTGGGCGCGGCCCTGGCCACGATCCGGCGCACCGCCGAGGCCACCGCGCTGCGGGTGCTGCTGACCGGGGTGATGAAGAAGACCAAGACGCCGGTGATCGTGCTCGGCGACGTCAACGACGGGCAGCACAGCAACACCGTGAACATCCTCACCGAGCAGCCGAGGTACCTGGTCGGCGACGCCCGCGGCGGGGTCGACAACGGCCTGTACACCGCGCAGACGCTGCAGGAGCTCCGCGACACCCGCGACGTCTACTACACCCACGTGCACAACGACCTGCGGGAGTCGCTGGACCACGTCATGGTCAGCGAGCAGTTCTACGACCACAGCCGCAACCGGCTCTGGCTGTTCGATGGCCTGTCGATCAATAACGACCACCTGAACGACGAGGACCACAAGGCGACGGGATCCGGCGACCATGGGGTGGTCAAGGTGAGGTTCCAATGGCGGCCGGTGAAGACCGATTCCAACTGACGCCACACGGAAACCGCGCACTCGATCGACGCGAGCGGCCGAATCTGCGGCGTGTTGCGGCTCGGGGCCGATCGAGTGGGTGATTTCCGTGTGTGACGCCGTCCCCGAAGTATGCCGAGACCCACTGCGTTAGCCCGCGGCCAGCGCAAGGGTGCGACGGGCCTGGCGGAGGACGGCCTCGTCCACGAAGCGGCCGTCGGCGGTGAGCACTGCGCCGGACTCCGACGTCTCGGCCGCGGCCAGCAGCTCGCGGGCGCGGGCGACGTCGTCCTCGCTGGGGTGGAAGGCATCAACAATCACCGGCATCTGCTTGGGATGGATCGCGGCGCGGCCGAGGAAGCCGAGCTGACGGCCCAGCTCGCAGCTCTGCCGCAGCCCGTCCAAATCAGCGACGTTGGCGTACACCGACATGTTCGGCGGCGGCATCCCTGCGGCTGCGGCAGCGTTGACGATCCGGCTGCGCGCCCAGAGCAGGCCGGCATCGTCGGTCACCCCGAGGTCGGCGCGCAGGTCCGCCCTCCCCCAACCCGATCGAGGCCACGCCCACGCACTGGGTCAGGGCGTACGCCGCCTCGACCCCCAGCGCCGACTCGACCAGCACATGCAGCGGCCGCGATCCCAGCCGCCGATCGAGGTCGTCCAACGCCAGCGGGTCCTCGCACTTGGGGATCCGTACGCCGACTCCCGGCGGCAGCGACGACACCGCCACTAGGTCGTCGTCCGCCCACCTCGTGGTCAGGGCGTTGATCCGCACCTGGAGCCCGTGGCTGGGGTCGACCCCACCCAGCAGCGACGCGAGGTTGTCCCGGGCCGCCTCCTTGGCCTCGGGCCGGACCGCGTCCTCCAGGTCGATGATCACCACGTCGGCGTCCGAGGCGAGAGCCTTGGCCACGCGGGCCGGTTGGTCCGCCGGGACGTACAGCAACGTGATCACCGGCCGGCTCATCTGATCACACCCGCCGCCCGCAGCCGGGCGATGTCGTCGTTGTCGTAGCCCAGCCCGCTCAGGACGGTGTCGGTGTCGGCCGCCGGCGGCCGGCCGGTGTGCCGGATCTCCGGCGGCGTCGCCGACATCCGGAACAGCGGGCTTGTTGCGGCCCAGGGTCTTCCACCACAGGTTGTGGCCGTCCTTCTCCGGCCCGTGGCCCCGGGACGGGTCAGGTCGCCGCGGGTGCTCGACCTTGACCACCTCCGCGCCCAGGTCCCCGAGGTGCATCGCCGCCATCGGTCCCGCGAACAGGGTGGACACGTCGATGACCCGCAGGTCGGCGAGTGCTCCGGATTCGCGCGCTCCCGTGCGTTGTTGCGCGCGCGGCGGGGGTTCCAGGGAGTCGGCCCCCAACGCCGCGTCACCCCGGTTGACCAGGGCCAGCAGCGCCCGGTCACCGTCGGCGAACAGCGACCCGTACACCCCGGCCGTGGCCGCCTCAGCCCCCAGGTCGACCAGCGGTGTCCAGGTCCCCGTGCTCAGCAGGTCGGCATGCGACCGCTGCACCGGCGCCATCCGCCGCAGCCATGCGGCATCGGCGGCGTTCCAGCCGACCCAAGACGAGAAGACGACCTCCCAGACCATCACCCCGATACCGTTCAACCACGCCGACTGCAGCTCGGCGCGGTGGTCCCGGTGCCAGCGGCGGACATGGTGCATCTGGTGTCGCCGCTCGTACCACTTCGCCCCAGGCACGTCGGAGTCGGCGAACCACTGCGCCCAGCTCAGCGGGTGGTCGGTCAGTCGCGCCAGCGGCAGGGTCGACTCCCCCTCGACCGCGACCCCCGCCCGGACCGCGTCCAGCCGGGCCAGCAGCTCCGCTCCGCCCTCCTTGAGCGTGTCCAGGAACACCCCGTCGGCGTCCAGGTCGCGCACCACCGCGGCCAGCTCCTCGGCGTCCGGCCCGGCCCGTCGGGTGCCGGTGTCCCACGGGTTGTAGTCGAGGAACACCCGTACGCCGGCCGCGTGCAGGTCATCCACCAGCGCCCGCAGCCCGGGCACCTCCCGGTAGTAGTCCAACTGGTTGCGGTCGTCGATCCCGATCACCGGGTACGCATGCCAGAGCACGATCCCGTCGAACCCGCCGAGCCGCTCCTGCGCATCGGCCAGCAGGCGCTCCGGCGTGAACGAACCCCGGTCGAAGTCGTAGAGCAGCTCGTCCCAGAGCCAGACCTGGGCCACCACGAAGCACGACTGTGTCCAGGTCAGATCCGTCCGCCGGTAGAGCCGGTCGTCGTAGCCCAGCCGCGCCCGGGCCTCGTCCCGCCAACGACTCAGCTGCTCCCGCCAGCGCGGCCAGTCGGCCGGGTCGTCCGGCGCCGCGAAGATCTTCGCCCCGTCCAGGCCAGCGAGGTCGGCGTCCGGACGTCGAGCGGCACCGCGGTGGGCCGGTCCAGAGCCCGGGGAACGAGCGGGTTGAAGGCCTCGAATCCCTGCGAGGTGGACGACCCCCTCGAACCCCCGGGGGGCGTGACGCGCCCGATCGTCGGAGTGGCCACGCCCCCGTTGCGGGATCATCGACTCGGTCCCGTGGAAGCGCGCACCACCAGGGTGGGCGGCACCGTCAAAGTCTGCAGCGGCGCCGCCGGCGAGGCCATCCGGTCCAGCAGCAGCCGGGCGGCCAGCCGGCCCCGCTCGTACGCCCCGAGCGACACGCTGGTCAACGCCGGCGCGAAGATGCGGGCGAAGGCGATGTCGTCGATACCGGTCACCGCGATCTGGTCGGGGATGGCGACGCCGTCGTTCAGTGCCCCACGCATCACGCCCAGGGCCAGCAGGTCGTTCGCCGCCAGCACCGCGTCGAACGCAGTTCCCCTCTCCCGCAACCGCTCCCAGGCCTGCTCCCCGGCGGCCACCGTGAAGTCGTCCACCTCCACCACCGGGCCGGCGTGCCCGTCGTCCGACGCGGCCCGGAACCCCTCGATGCGGGCCCGGCCCGGCGCCGTGTCCGGAGGCCCGTTGACGAAGGCGATCCGTCGCCGCCCGCCGGCCCGCAGATGCTCGTACGCCAGGCGTACGCCCTGCCGGGAGTCGGTCCGTACGTTGTCCAACGGCGCATCGCCCAGGTCACCGATGACCACCACCGGCACCGGGGCCCCGACGAGGGCGGCAGTCAGCTCCGGTGTGCGGCGCAGCGGCGAGATGATCAAGCCGTCGGCGTAGCCGCGGGACAGGCTGTCGACCAGCGCGAGCAGGTCGGCCGGGTCGTGACCGGTCGAGGACACCAGCAGCCGCGCTCCGGACCCACCGAGGCCGGCCTCGACACCGCGCATCATCTCCGCGTACACCGGGTTGTCCAGCGCGTCGACCGCGAAGGCGATGTGCAGCGTCCGGCCCAGCTTGAGCATGCGCCCGGTCGCGTCGGGGACGTAGCCGAGCTCGGCGACCGCGCTGCGCACCCGCTCCTCGGTCTCCGGCCGGGCCGGGATGCCGTTCAGCACCCGGGACACCGAGGCGATCGACACGCCGGCACTCCGCGCAACCTCGACCACGGTGGGTCGCCGAGTCACGTGCCCCACACCCGGTCGTACACGGCCAGCGTGCGCTCGGTCACGTGAGAGAAGGACAACCCGTCGAGGTCCGGGATGGACGTGGTCAGCCGGTTCCGCAGCGGCGCCGACCAGCGCTCCGCGATCGCCTCGGGCCCGCCGAGCGCCCCGGCCACCGCCCCCGCGGTGGCACCACAGGAGTCGGTGTCCCAGCCGCCCATCACGGTCAGGCAGATGGTCCGGTCGAAGTCGCCGCTCCCCGCGGCCAGCCCGTAGGTCAGCAGGGCTGCGTTGTTCAGGGTGTGCACCCAGTGGAGATCGGCGAACTCCGCCTCGAGTCGCGCGTACGCCGCGGTCGGCTCGAGCCCGTCCGCCGCCAGGTCGCGGCCGAGCGCGACCGCTCGGGCCAGCCGGCTGGCCGGTGGCACCACCGAGGCTGCCGCGTCCAGCACCTCCTCGATACTGCTCGCCACCACCGCGTACGCGCCGAGCGCCGCGGCGTACATCGCCCCGAAGATGCCGTTGCGGGTGTGGCTGACCGCCGCATCCCGCCAGGCCCACTCCGCCGCCCGAAGCACGTCGCCGGGGCTGACCCAGCCGTACAGGTCGGTGCGGATCTGCGCGCCGATCCACTCCCGGAACGGGTTACGTACCCGCGCCGTCTCCGGCGGGAGGTACCCGTCCAGCAGGTTGCGGTAGGCGACCCGCTCGGCGGTGAACGTCCGGCCGGCCGGCAGGTCCAGCAGCCAGGCTTGCGCCACGTCGTGGGCGGTGAAGTCGGCGCCGTGCTGCTCCAGGATCTTCAGCGCCAGCAGGGTGTAGTTGAGGTCGTCGTCCTCCGGCGTGCCGTCCAGGTTCTCCTCGAGGCTTGTCGGGCGGCTTGCCTTGTTCCAGGGCCAGCGCGCGGCCACCTCGGGGTCCAGCCCGACCGCGGTGAACCAGCGGTCGAGCGGCCAGCGGCCCTGGCTGCGCAGAATTTCCTCGATCCCGGCCCGCGGGATCATCTCCACCGGCTTGCCCAGCACGCAGCCCACCGCCCGGCCGAGCCAGGCCCCGGACACGCGGTTCGCCAGAGCATCCCGGTCCACGGCGGGAACCGGCGGCGCAACCTGGTTACCGAGCGCGGCCACGATCGCCGGCCAGTCGCTCGGCTCGTCCGCCTCGCTCGGCGCCGGCATCGCGTCCAGCTCGTCGAGCAGCGTCCGGGCCAGCGCGACCTGCTCAGCACTGGCCGGGTCGGGAGAGGCGCCGGCGCCGAGGGGCCCGATCGCTCCCCCGGCGGCGACCCACCGACGTTCGACGTCGGTGACATCCCGCCCCTCATCCGCCGACTGCCTCAGCTCGTGGCGGAGCAGGTCCTCCGGCTGAGCCCAGGTCACGCGCACGTCAGCACGCCGCGTCCGAAGTCAGCTGCGGTCGGGGCACTAGGCCCACCTCCGCCGATGGCGGCGTAGCGCTGGTCTGGAGCCCGTCCATCGCCGACCGGCGCGCAGCGAAGGCCGCCTCGTCCGCAGCGAAGATCTCCGTCGCCACCTCGGCCATGGCCAGCCCGGTGGCGGCGAGGTCCAGCCGCGACTCCCGGCCCACCGTCTCCCGCCAGTCCGCGGGCACCGCGTCCGCCCCACCGAGCGCACCGGCGATCGCCCCGCCCATGGTGGCGATCGAGTCGGAGTCCCGGCCGTAGTTGCTCGCCCCCAGGATGGTGCCCGCGACGTCGCCGCCGGTGATCGCGAGCAGGCCGAGAGCGACCGGCAGCTCCTCGATCGACTTGGTCCGGCTGGGCCGCCGGGCATCCGGATCCGGGTTCCGATAGTCCTCGCCCACGGTGTCGAACGGCCGCACCGCGTCCCGCAGGGCCGTCAACGAGGTCCGCCAGTCCGCGCCGACGTCGACCGCGCCGACCACCCCCGCGATGGCGGCCCCGGTGCCGTCGTGAGCCAGATCGAGGGCGGCGGCCAGAACATCGTCCACGGTGGCGCCCGGGGCCATTGCCGCCGCGACCGCCGCGGCGAAGACTGCGGCCGCCTCCCGCCCGTAGCTGGACTGGTGCGCTCCGGCCAGGTCGGCGGCCTCGGCGTACGCGCCCGCCGGGTCGCCGGCGTTCACGATGTCGACGGGGGCCATGTACATCGCCGCGCCGCAGTTGACCACGTTGCCCGCCCCGGCCTCGCGGGGGTCGACGTTGCCGTAGTGCAGCCGGGTGACCAGCCATTTCTCGGCCAGGAACACCCGGAGCAGCGGCACCGTCTCCCGCTCCAGCTCGGGGATCCAGGTCAGGTCGTACATCATCTTCGGCACCAGGTGCGCCGCCACGTCGTACGCCGTCAGGTGCCGACGCTGCTCGGCGTACACGCCGACCAGCAGGTTGGTCATCAAGGTGTCGTCGGTGACGTGCCCGTCACCCTTGTAGTAGGGCGACATCGGCTTCGCGGTGCGCCAGTCGGGCAGAAAGTACTCGACGATGCCTTCGACGAAGCCACCGTAGCGCTGGAGGATCTCGGCGGTGCTGCGGCACTCGGCCCGGATCGCGGCGGGCGTCACGTCGGTGCCGGCGCCGGTGCGCGTCGTCTCGTCGATCACCAGGCCGAACTTGGTGGCCACGACGATCGAGTCGCGGGTGGAAGCCGGCAGCGCGGCCAGCGCGCGGCCGACGATGCGCTCGGAGTGACCGATGCCGTACGTGGGCGCGCTGTCGATCAGGGTGACGCCGGCGTCGATCGCCGTGTGCAGGGCGCGGATGCTGACGTCGTCATCGACCGCGCCCCAGCCGGCATCGCGGCCGTCGAAGGTGAACGGACCGCCGAGGGCCCAGGTGCCGACGCCCAGGGCGGACACAGTCAGGCCGCTGCGACCGAGCGGACGGGTCGGGATGCGTTCAGTGCTGATGGTCTCCATACGACCAGCGTGCAACCTGGAGCGCGCTCCAGATCAAGCCCGAGCTTCCGACGAGAGGGGGTCAGTCTTCGGTGTCGCCCTCGTCGGAGTCCGTGCTGACCTCAGCGCCGTCGATGAAGTCGGACCCACCGATCTGCGGCCCTGAGCCGGCGGGGACGCCGACAGTGTCGGCGGTCTCGGCGTCGGAGCCGGGAACGGCCGGGTCGGGGTCGAGCGGGTTGTCCTGGTCGCGCGCGTCGGTCTCGAAATCCGAGTTGGTCACGAGCTTCTCCGATCGTGTGAGGTTTGCTTGGTCCTTGCCTATCACGGCTCACCGATCTTGCCCCTTCGGGCAGCGTTTCCCGCCCCGCTGACCAGAGATCTGGGTCTAGCGAAAGGATCGCTGCTGCGAGAGCCTGGGACACCAGGGCGCAGCGAGGAGTGGCGGGTGGCCAAGGCGACGAAGGCCAAAGGGGCCAATCCCAGCCCGAAGCGCGGCTCCGCCCCGAAGGCGGCGACCTCGAGCAGCAACCCCCCGGTCCGGTCCGCGCCCGACCTCGACGGGCTCACGGCGCTCCAGCGCAGGGCCGGCAACCGCGCCGTCGCGGCGCTGATCGAGTCCCTGCCGGCCACGCTGCAGCGGGTCCCGGTCAACGCGCAGTTCCACGAGACGCTGTACAACGACGAGAACGCCGCCGGACAGGCGATTGCCCGCCCAGGAGGGTTCACCGGCGGTACGCCGACCTCGGTCGCCAACCCCCAGAACGCCAGCTACGACATGGCGCGCAACGCCGACGGCAGCGGGGTCACGATCCTGATCAAGGTCAGGTTTCTGCAGCAGAACCGCAACACGACGCCACCGCCGCCAACGGGGGCGCCGAACCCGACCAACATCCCGCGGTTGGGCGCGCTGGTGGGATCACCCACCGAGATCCCGACCAGTGACCCTTCGGACCGCCGGACCTGGGCGGCCGACACGGCCAACAAGGCCACCACGCTGTGGAACAGTCGCAAGATCAGCTTCGTCAGCCAGGACACGCCGCAGCCCGGCGAGGGCGCGGGATCGCGAGCCGCCCCGCTGCCACCGACCCCGGTCCGGTTGCCGGTGACGTTCAAGGCGCAGGCGGTCTTCGGGCTGAACGAGGCCGCGCACCAGCAAGTCATCGTGCATCCTCCGGCGAGCGTGCCGGGCACGGCCGGTCACCCGATCGACGCCGGGAACTGGTACCGGCAGGACAACGACCCGGCCAAGCGTTCGGCCAGCTACCCGCACACCGACGACGTGATCTACGCCCACGAGTACGGGCACATGCTGGGCATCCCGGACGAGTACAGCCAGTCCAACGCGCAGATGAATGCGCTGATGCACCAGGCCGCACCCAAGACCGCGGCATCGTCGAAGGCCGCGCTGGACAAGACGACCATCGAGCGGATGGCCCTCGCCGCCCTCACCCCGGCGCTGTCCAGCCAGCTGAGCTCAGCGCTGCCGGCGATGACGGGCGCCCTGAACGCCAAGCGTGTCCCGGTCACCCGCAAGCTGGCCGCCGCCGCCCGCGCCGGAGTGCTCACCCCCGACGTCCGGACCGAGCTGGAGACCCAGCTGACCGCAGGGTCGGAGGCCCGGGTCGCGCCCGGCATCCCGCGCGTGGTCGCCTTCCAGACCACCAGGAACTTCAGCAACGCCGGGATCGCCGACCAGGCCGTCAAGGGCGCCTTTGCCGTTGCCGCCCTGCGGACGCTGATCGGCGATGCGTACGACGCCGCGCTGGCCGCGCCGCACAGCGTCAACGTAGCGGTCACCGACTTCGACAAGGTCAGCATCAACGTCTCCTCCGGGGTGTCCAACGCCGCCGCTCCGGGCACCGCCATCGCCGGGGCGGCGACCACGGAGGCCGCCAAGGTCGTCGGTCCAACCCCAGCCGGACCTGGCCTGCCGCCGGTGGCCGTGCCACCGGCCAGCCTGGTCGGGCAGCTGTCCGCCCTGCCTGCGACCTGGTCGGCCGCCGGGTCACAGCTGGAGACATCGGTCACACCGGCCGCGTTCTCCACGGCGATGACGGCCGGTCTGAAGGGCACGGCCGCCGCGGCGGCAGCGGCCGCCGCCATACCGGGCTATGTGCCGCCGGCCAAGGCCGGCACCGCGGCGGCGCTGTACCGCAAGGGTTTCAGCTTGGTCAACAAGGCCGCCCAGGCGACGGCCAAGCAGCTGGTCAACGACCTGCTGCTGGCCACGGTCAAGCCAACCCTGACGGCCAGCGTGACCGCCCTTCAGTCCTCGATCTCGGCGGAGGTCACCCGCATCACGACCACGCCGCCGGCCGGGGTGGCGGTGGCTGGCCCGGCCGACCCGCAGATGGCGGCGATCGTAGGAGCGATGAAGACGCGGCTGGACGCCGACAAGACAGCGACCGCGGGCACCGGGCGCGACCCGACGGCCGGGGGCGGATCGGCGCCGGCCCAGAACGTGACCTATACGGCGCAGGGCCTGATGGGCGGCATGAGCGACAACAGCGTGCGCACCGACCAGTTCCAGAAGATGGTCGACGCCTTCAACGCCAAGCTCCGTAAGGTGCCGCGGGAGGACCCTTTCAAGGTGGAGGTCGGCAAGTAGATGGCCATCCTCGTCACGGTCCGCTGGGTCACCCCGCCGCCGAGCGCGATCGACGAACGGCTGGTGGTGTTCGACGACGGACGCGCCCGCCTGGAGGTCGTGCGCCCACGAGTCCTGCCCGACGTCGTGGGCGCGTTCGAGGGACCCGTGCAGCCGACCGAGGTCGAGGCACTGACCGCTCTGGGGTCCGAGGTGGAGCTGGACGTGACGGTGGCCGACTCCGAGGCGGCCGCCCTCGGCGTCGTCGCCGCTCAGGTGGCCGATCGGCTCCGAAAGGCGCCGCTGGCCGCGGCGGCGTTCTTCGTCCGGCCCTTCGGCGAACCGCCGCCGGGCAGTGCGACGCTGGCCCTCGCGGTCGTCGGCCGGGGCACCCAGCCGGTCGAGTTCGAGCTCGACCCCGCGCAGTGCGCCGTGCAGTTCCTGGCCGGTGGGGCGCCCGTGTCCTGGGTGCCGCTGCCCCCGCTCCCGATGGGGTTCATGACCCCCGACGCTGACGGGCTGGGCGGCGTACGCGGGCGCGCCGAGGTCCCGCCCGGCGTACTCGGCGCAATCTCGATCGAGCTCTCCGTCCCGGAGAGCGCGGACTCTGTGATGGCCCAGATCGTCGGCCGGCTCCACCTGCCCGACAAGCGCTCGCCGGGCTCCTTCGAGGCCCGGACCGAGCCAGCCGCGCTCCGGCCCGACTGACTCTGCACCCATTCTGGGATCTGCACCGTCTTCTCGGATCTGGACCGTCGGCAGACGGTCCAGATCCGACAAAGGGGTGCAGATCTGGCCTGGGCCGGCACGTCAAGGCCAGGAGGTTATCCACAGATCGTCCTGCACCCCTGGTGTCCAATGATTCCGCTGCGGTCGGCTGGGCAGATGTCCCGAATCAGCTTGAGCCGCGACCTCGCGGCCGGTGGCTTCAGCCCCGACGACCTGGCCCGAATGACGCTGGCTGGTGAGCTGGTGCACGTGCGCCGCGGCGCGTACGCCGAACCGGCCGGCGACCTCGACCCGAGGTTGGCGCACCTACGACTGATCGAGGCGACACTGCCCCAATGCGGCCGCGGCGCCGTAGTGAGCCACGCGTCGGCGGCCGCGATCCATGATCTTCCGGTATGGACCGAGCACCTGGACCGGGTGCACCTGACCCGGGACCGACGCGGTGGCGGTCGTACGCGGCGGTGGGTTCGCATCCACGGCATCCCGCTCGATCGGTCTGAGGTGGTGGACGACGGCGGCAGGCAGGTGACCAGCCTGGAGCGGACCGTGGTGGACCTCAGCTGCACGGTTCCCCTGGTCCAGGCCGTCGCCGCCGGCGATGTCGCTCTGGCCCGGATCACCCGCGGCGACATCGAGCGGGTACTGCAGGGTCAGTCCGGCCGGACCGGGATCGGACGGGCACGTCGGGCCGTCGCCCTGCTGGACCCGCGGAGCGAGAGTGCGGGCGAGTCGTTCAGCCGGGTCGTGTTCCAGCTCGCCGGGCTGCCAAGGCCCGAGCCGCAGTACACCGTCTGCACTCAGGACGGCCGCTTCGTCGGGCGATGCGACTTCGGCTGGCCGGACTTCGGCGTACTTGGGGAGTTCGACGGCCGGACGAAGTACGGCCGGCTGCTGCGCAAACCCGAGCAGACGGCCGAAGACGTGCTCATCGACGAGAAACGGCGGGAGGACCGGCTGCGGGCGATGGGCTGGATGGTGATCCGCTGGATGTGGAGTGACCTCGCCCATCCCGACCCGCTACTCGCCCGGCTACGGGAGGCCTTTGCCCGTGGCCAGCGGCTGGCCTGACCCAGGATCCGGACCGCTTCCGCGGATCTGCACCGCCTGCAGAGTGTGCAGATCCGACAAGGCGGTGCAGATTCGTGTGGGTCAACGAAGAGGTCAGCCCCGACGGGACCGAGAGCTGAACCGGGCCGCGCTGTGCCCCCGGCCGACGGCCGAGGTCGACGCGGTCGCGCCCCGGTTCCGGCGGGGCGTTCCATTCCGCTCGGCGGCGGGCTTCGGCCGCTCCGACGTACGCGGGGAGGTCGGTCCGCGGCGACGCGACCCGTTGGACGCGCCGCTTCTCGGCGCTGACGCCGGGGCGGTGGGGCCTGCGGTCGGCGCGCTGCGCACGCGCTGACCCGGAGCCAGCGTCACCAGGATCGGGTTGGCCACGGTATCCACCCGGGTGGTGATGGGGCGCACCCCGGCGGCCTTGGTGAGCGAACGCACGTCGCGGGCCTGGTCGTCGGTCATCAAGGTGATGACGGTGCCGGCCTTGCCGGCCCGGGCCGTGCGGCCCGACCGGTGCAGGTAGGCCTTGTGCTCCACCGGTGGGTCGGCGTGCACGACCAGCTCGATGTCGTCGACGTGGATGCCGCGCGCCGCAATGTCAGTGGCCACCAGGGTCTCGACCTCGCCGGACTGGAACAGCTTCATGTTGCGGGTGCGGACGTTCTGGTTCAGGTTGCCGTGCAGTTCCACCGCCGGGATGCCCTGAGCGTTGAGCTGCTTGGTGAGCGCCTTGGCCCTGGACTTGGTCCGGGTGAAGACCAGGATGCGACCCGGTGCGCTGGCCAGGTCAGCCACCACCGGAGTCCGCTGGGCTACCGGGATGTGCAGCACGTGGTGATCCATCGCGGCCACCGGGGACTGCGCCGAGTCCGCCTCGTGGGTCGCCGGCCGCTTCAGGAACCGCCGGACCAGTCCGTCGACGGCCCGGTCGAGGGTGGCCGAGAACAGCAGCCGCTGACCATTCGGCGACGTCTGACCCAGCAGTCGGGTCACCGCCGGCAGGAAGCCGAGGTCGGCCATGTGGTCCGCCTCGTCCAGCACGGTGACCTCGACGTCGCTGAGCCGGCAGGCGCCCTGGGCGATGAGGTCCTCGAGCCGGCCAGGGCAGGCGATGACCACATCGACCCCGGAGCGCAGCGCCCGGACCTGGGGCGACTGGCTGACGCCGCCGAAGACGGTGGTGGTGGTCAGCCCGGCTACGCGGGCCAGCGGCGCCAGGG
The DNA here is from genome assembly GCA_963808435.1 of uncultured Actinomycetota bacterium. GTDB lineage: Bacteria > Actinomycetota > Actinomycetes > Propionibacteriales > Propionibacteriaceae > Microlunatus. The sequence continues at coordinate 114,963 of CAWEFW010000012.1, forward strand.
CCGCATCGATCTGGCCGACCAGCTCGCGGGTCGGCGCCAGGATGAGGGCACGGGGGTGGCGCGCATGTCGGGCCCGCTTGGCGTTCATGAGCCGAGTGACCAGCGGGAGGAGGAAGGCGTACGTCTTGCCCGAGCCGGTACGGCCCCGGCCGAGGACGTCGCGGCCGCCGAGCGAGTCCGCCAGCGTGGCGGCCTGGATCGGCGTAGGGGTGGTGATCTCGTGGTCGGCCAGAACACGGTTCAGAACCGCGGGCACGCCAAGATCAAGAAAGGAAATCGGAACAGACAAGGTAGATCAACTTCTCGTGAGTGTGGCTCCGGGATGCGCCCGGATGTGGCCACGTGCCCTGCCCAACGACTGAGTGGGAACTCTGGAGGGCAGGAGCGAGGCTCAGGACCGCCAGCGACTCGGGGCAGGACCAGCCGAATCACGTAGACCCGATACTACGGTGCCGCTGGCCATACACCTATTCGCCCCCTATGCAGTTGCGCGCTGATGCACCGCCAGCGGTCCTCGAGGGGTGCGTCAGCGCGCAACCCTCGGTGGGCATGGTCGAATGCTCGGTGTGTCGGAACCCCAGCCGCCGGTCGTCGTGATCGGACAGATCGCCCGCGACCTGGTGCTGGTGGTCGACGAGGTGCCTGGACCGAGTGGCAGCACGGACGTCCGGCAGCGCCGGGAGATGCTGGGCGGCAAGGGGGCCAACATCGCCGTCGGGCTCCGCCAGCTCGGCGTCCCAGTCGCCCTGGTCGGGGTGGTCGGCGACGACCAGGTCGGTCAGAACCTGCTGGCCTCGTGCGCGGCCGATGGCATCGACACCTCGGCGGTGACCCGACGGGCTGACACCGCGACCGCCCTGATGGTGGATGTGGTCACCGGGGACGGCCAGTGGCGCTACCTCGAGTCGGTCCCGGCTCCAGCGCTGCTCAGTCCGATCGATATTGCTGCCGCCACCGAGATCCTGGGTAAGGCCAGCACCGTGGTCCTCCAGCTCCAGCAGCCCGCCGCCGCACTCCTGGCCGCGCTCGACCAGTTACCCCAGGACTGCCGGGTGATCATGGACGGCGTGCCTGAGGACGAGTCGACCCGCGCGCAGCTCCTGGCCGCCGGCACCGTGCTGCGGCTGGACGCCCAGGAGGCCGAGATCCTCGCCAGCCGGGCGATCCCCGACGAGACCGCCGCCCGGGCAGTTGCCGCGGACCTGCTCGACCGCGGTCCCGAGCTGGTGATCATCGCGGTCGGCGACGACGGCAACCTGCTCGCCTGGCCCGGCGAGGCCACCCTGCTCCCGCTGGTCGACGCCGCCGAGGTGGTCGACACCACCGGCAGCGGCGATGCGTTCGTCGCGGGACTGACCTGGGCGCTGGTCCGGGGCGCGGACCGCGTACGCGCCGGGCAGCTCGCCACGGCGGCCGCCGGCCTGACCGTCGGACACCCCGGTGGGCGCCCCACCCTGACCCCAGCCGAGGTCGAGGAGCTGGCCGACGCGCTCGCCGGAGACCGCGCATGAGCGGCGTCGAGACGAGGTTCCCGGTCGAGCCCTGGCAGCTCCGGGAGGTCGGGCTGGATCCGGACCGCCTGGCGCGGGCGGAGTCGTTGTTCGCTCTGTCCAACGGCCATATCGGGGTCCGCGGCACGCTCGACGAGGGTGAGCCCAACGACCTCCCGGGGACGTACCTCAACTCGTTCTTCGAGTCCCACCGGCTGACCTATCCCGAGTCCGGCTACGGCTACCCCCATTCCGGTCAGAGCATCGTCAACGTGCCCAACGGAAAGATCATCCGGCTGCTGGTCGACGACGAGCCGTTCGACGTCCGTTACGGGCGGCTACTCGCCCACGAGCGCACGCTCGACTTCCGGGCCGGCACCCTGCGCCGCGAGGTGGAGTGGGAGACCCCGGCCGGCCGGCGGGTGCGGGTCCGAAGCACCCGGCTGGTCTCGCTCAGCCAGCGCGCCGTTCTGGCCATCCGCTACGAGGTCGAGCCGGTCGACACGTCCGTCCGGGTGGTGGTCCAGTCGGAGCTGCTGGCCAACGAGCCCTTGCCCGAACCCGATGGCGATGCCGGGGCCGACGATGCCGTCCCCACCCGGCTGCTCCCCGACGGAGCGAGTATCGAGGGGACCCGCGCCTGCCTGATGTACCGCACCCGGCACAGCGGGCTGCGGCTGGCCGCGGCCGTCGACCACGTGCTGACCGCCGACCAGGCGCCCGACCCGGAGATGACGTCCGACGAAAACTGGGTTCGGCTGACCGCGAGCACCGAGCTCGCTCCCGGGCAGGGGCTCGCCCTAACCAAGTTCGCCGCGTACGGCTGGTCGGCCGAGCGGTCGGACATCGCCCTCCAAGACCAGGTGGACGCGGCGCTGACGGCTGCGGTGGACACGGGGTGGGACGGGCTGCTGGCCGAGCAGCGGGAGTACCTCGACGCGTTCTGGGCCCGCGCCGACGTCGAGGTGGACGGCGACGGAAAAGTTCAGCAGGCGGTGCGGTTCGGCCTGTTCCACCTGCTCCAGGCCAGTGCCCGCGCCGAGCAGCGGGCGATCCCGGCCAAGGGCCTGACCGGGACCGGGTACGCCGGGCACGCGTTCTGGGAGACCGAGGCCTTCGTGCTCCCGGTGCTGACCGCGACGGTCCCCGGCGCGGCCGCCGACGCGCTGCGCTGGCGGCACGCCACGCTGCCGACGGCCAAGGAGTGGGCGCGGACGCTCCGGCTGCGCGGCGCCGCCTTCGCCTGGCGGACGATCCGCGGCGAGGAGTGCAGCAGCTACTGGCCGGCGGGGACCGCGGCGTTCCACGTCAACGCCGACATCGCCGTGGCCGCCGCCCGGCAGGTGCGCTGGACCCACGACGCGGACTTCGACCGCGAGTGCGCGCTGCCGCTGCTGGTCGAGACGGCGCGTCTGTGGCAGGGCCTGGGCTACGTCGGGGCGGACGGGCACTTCCACGTCGACGGGGTCACCGGTCCGGACGAGTACAGCGCCTTGGTCAAGGACAACACCTTCACCAACCTGGCCGCCGCGGCGAACCTGCGGGAGGCGGCTGCCGCCGCGCAGCGCTGGCCCGACGCGGCCGCGGACCTCGGCGTGGACACCGAGGAGATCGCCGGCTGGCGGCAGAGCGCCGATCGCATGGCCGTGGCGTACGACGACGAGCGCGAGATGCCCGAGCAGGACCGCGGCTCGACGCTTCGGCAGCGCTGGGATTTTGCCGCGTCCGCCGAGAAGGACGCGTACCCGCTGCACAGCCACGCGACGTACTTCGACCTGTACCGCAAGCAGGTGGCCAAGCAGGCCGACCTGGTGCTGGCCCTGCAGTGGTTCGGGGAACGGTTCTCGCTCGCCGAGAAGGCGGCGGCGTTCGCGTACGCCGAGGGGTTGACCGTTCGCGACTCCTCCCTGTCGGCATCCAGCCAGGCCGTGCTGGCGGCCGAGGTGGGTCACCTCGATCTGGCCCACGCGTACCTGCGCGAGGCGGCGCTGGTCGACCTCCAGGACCGGAAGGGTGACACCGAGGACGGCCTGCACATGGCCTCGCTGGCCGGTGCCTGGATCGCGCTGGTCTGCGGCTTCGGTGGGTTGCGCGACCACGATGACCGGCTCCGCTTCGCGCCGCGACTGCCGCCGGGCATCGACCGGCTGGCGTTCGCGCTGACCTGGCGCGGCTGCTGTGTCCATGTCGAGGTCCGCAACCACCACACGCGCTACTGGATGGAAGGGAGCGGCGAGCTGACGATCGTGCATCACGGCGACGAGGTGAGGTTGTCCGAGGGCCAGCCGCTCGAGCTCGAAGTGCCGGAGCTGAAGCCGCTCACCGACCCGCCGACCCAGCCCGAAGGTCGCGCCCCGGAGCCCGTGTAACCGTGGTCGAGCGCCGTGGGATTCTGGGCCGATGCCGGACTTCACCAGCGCCGACCTCACCGGCTCCCGGTTCACTGACGTGAACCTCTCCGACGCCCGCTTCCGCTCCCTCCTGCTCAACGGGACCACGTTCCGCTCCGTCTTCGCGGACCGGATGGAGATCGACGGCCCCATCCAGCAGCTGGTGGTCAACGGCGTCGACGTGATGCCGCTGGTCGAGGCCGAGCTCAACCGCCGGGACCCCGACCGGGTCAAGATGCGACCCGAGGACGCGGAAGGCTTCCGGGAGGCGTGGGACATCCTCGAGCGGAGGTGGGCGGCCACGGTCGAGCGGGCGCGGTCGCTGCCGCCCGAGCTGCTGCACGAGGGGGTCGACGAGGAATGGTCCTTCATCCAGACGCTGCGGCACCTGGCCTTCGCCACCGATGCCTGGGTGGGTCGGGCCCTGCTGGGTGACCCCGCACCCTGGGACCCACTGGACCTACCGTTCGACGAGATGCCGGCCGGGCCCGGATTGCCGTGGGACCGCGACGCCCGGCCCAGCCTGGACGAGGTGCTCCCGCTGCGCGCCGACCGGCAGGCGACGGTCCGGCGGGTCCTGGCCGACCTGACCGACGAGCGGCTGGACGAGATGACCGAACCAGTGGAGGGGCCCGGCTGGCCGCCGTCGCAGAGCTTCCCGGTTCGCGAGTGCCTGACCGTCGTCCTCAGCGAGGAGTGGGAGCACCGCCGCTACACCGAGCGCGACCTCGACGTCCTCACCGCCCGGACCGGCTGACGCCAGATCAGGCGCGAACCGCATACCGCAGGTAGACGAAGCCGCTGGCGAACCTCCGCTCGTCCCGCAGCTCGAGGCCCATCCGCAGCCGGTCCGGGAACATCGCCGTACCGCCGCCCACCAGGGTCGGGGCCAGGATCTGCCACACGTCGTCAACCAGCCCGGCCCGGAGGGCGTCGGCGGCCAGGTGCGGTCCGCCGACGCTCAGGTCGGCGTCCGAGCTGGCCTTGAGGTCGCGCACCCGCGCCGGATCGAAGGTCCGCTCGAGCCGCGTACGGGCGGTGTCGGCGGCCGTGAGCGTCCCGGAGTAGACGATCTTGTCCGCGGCCTGCCAGATCCGCGCGTACTCCTGCTCAGCCGGATGGTCGGCCTGCTCCAGGGCCGTATCCCAGTAACGCATCACCTCATACATCCGGCGGCCGTACAGGTAGGTGCCGACCGGTCGCTCCAGCTCGTTGACGAAGGCGTGCACCTCCGCGTCGGGCGCCGCCCAGTCGAAGTTCCCGTCCGTGTCGACCACGTACCCGTCGAGCGAGGTGATGCCGGCATAAATCAGGTTGGCCATGTCGGCATCCTGCCCGCCCCGCCCATTTCCCCGGTCAGGGGGCCTGCGGCATGATCACAGTCAGGCTCATCGTCGACCGTCAGGAGGACCACGTGACCGATCTTCACGATACCGAGGGCGTTGGCCTCGAGGCTCGGGTCGAGGAGCTGCTCGCGGGGATGACCCTGGCCGAGAAGGCCGGTCAGCTCAGCCAGTACTTCTACTTCGACGCTCCCGATGCCAGCGTCGGATCGTCGCACCAGAAGCCGCGCGAGGTCGAGGACGCCCTGGCCCGGGGTGGCTCCGGGTCGTTGCTGTTCCAGACCGACCCCGCCGAGATCAACCGGCTGCAGCGGCTGGCTGTCGAGGGCCACCCGCAGGGCATCCCGGCCCTGTTCGGGTTCGACGTGATCCACGGGCTGCGGACGATCCTCCCGGTCCCGATCGCGATGGCGGCGTCCTGGGACCTCGAGGTGATCGAGCGCGGACAGGCGGTCGCGGCGCGGGAGGCCCGGGCGGTCGGGATCCACCTGACCTTCGCACCCATGGTGGACATCGCGCGCGACCCGCGCTGGGGACGGATCGTCGAGGGGGCCGGCGAGGACCCCTACCTCGGCGCCGCCGTCGCCGTGGCCCAGGTGCGCGGGTTCCAGGGCGAGGACTTCGGGTCACCGGAGCGGATGATCGCCGGGCCGAAGCACTTCGCCGGCTACGGCGCTGCCGTGGGCGGCCGGGACTACGACGAGGTCAACCTGTCCGACTACGAGCTGTGGAACGTCTACTTCCCCCCGTTCGAGGCCGCGATCGCGGCGGGGGCGGGCAACGTGATGTCGGCGTACATGAGCCTGAACGGCATCCCCGCCTCCGCCAACCAATGGCTGTTCAACGACGTGCTGCGGGGCCAGTGGGGGTTCGACGGGTTCGTGGTCAGTGACGCCAACGCGGTTCGGAACCTCGTCACCCACCGCTTCGCGGCCGACCTGGCCGACGCCGGCGCCCGCGGGGTGGCGGCCGGGGTCGACCTGGAGATGGCGCTGACCGACCCCGCGTACGGACACTTGACCGAGGCGGTGGAGAGCGGCGCGGTGACCGAGGCGGCGATCGACGCCTGCGTCCGCCGCGTCCTGGCGGCCAAGGTCCGACTCGGACTGTTCGAGAACCCGTACGTCGACGAGGACCGGGCGCGCACCGTGCTGGCCGACCCGGCCCACCGGGACGAGGCCCGGGTGGCGGCGGAGCGGTCGGCGGTGCTGCTGCGCAACGAGGGCGACCTGCTGCCCCTGGACGGCACCGCGCTGGGATCGGTGGCGGTGGTCGGGCCGTTGGCCGACTCGAAGCGGGACACGCTCGGCCCGTGGTGCTTCGACTTCGACCTGGACGAGACCGTTCCCGTGCTGGAGGGGCTCCGCCGCCGGCTCGGCGACGCCACCGAGGTCCGGTACGCGCCCGGCATCCGGCCGGCCCAGCGTACGTTTCCCTCGATGTTCGACATGTTCCCGGGCAACACGCCGCCGGACCCCGAGGGCTTCGACGACGAGGCGGAGCTACAGCGCGCCGTCGAGGCGGCCCGGGACAGCGATGTGGCCGTCGTGGTCCTCGGTGAGTGGCAGCAGATGATCGGCGAGGCCGCGTCGCGGTCGTCACTGGAGCTGCCCGGCCGCCAGCTCGAGCTGCTCCAGGCGGTCGTCGAGACCGGCACCCCCGTGGTCCTGCTGGTGATGAACGGGCGGCCGCTCGACCTGCGCTGGGCCGCTGAGCACGTGCCGGCCATCCTGGACATCTGGTATCCCGGCACCCAGGGCGGCACCGCCGTCGCCAACCTGCTGTTCGGCGATGTCTCGCCGGGCGGCAAGCTGCCTTTCACCTGGCCGCGCACCGTCGGCCAGGTCCCGATGGTCTACACGCACACCATGTCCCATGAGCCGGAGAACCAGGCCAAGCGCTACTGGGACGAGGAGAGCACTCCTCTGTTCCCGTTCGGCTACGGGCTCAGCTACGGGCGGTTCGCGTACGCCGACCTGTCCGTCGACCGGGCGGAGCTGCCCGCCGGCGAGAGCCTCACGGTCTCGGTCACCGTCCGCAACACCGGCGACCGGGACGCCGACGAGGTGGTTCAGCTGTACCTGCACCAGCGGCACGGCACCGCCGCCCGGCCGGTCCGAGAACTCAAGGGCTTCTCGCGGGTGCAGCTGGCCGCCGGGGCCGAGCAGACCGTGGCGTTCACGCTCGGGTCGGCCGAGCTGCGTTACTGGAACGCCGCAGTGCGGGACTTCGTGCTCGACCGCTCGACCTTCGACGTCTGGGTCGGCGGCGACTCGACCGCCGAGCTCGCGACCACGTTCACCACCACCTGAGGCGGTACCGAGGGAATGATGTTGTCCGCTGAGGCTGTGAAGCGCGGCACACGTCGACAGGCTCAGGACGCACAGGAAAGACCAGGGCGCCCCGGTCGGGAACGCCCTGGTCGTGAGCTCGAAGTTCGGTCGGTCAGGCGGAGGCCTTCGCGTCCCGTAGCCGTGCCGCGAGCACCAGGGCCGCGGAGATCAGCACCACGTTCTTGACCACGAACTCGCCGATCGTGGTCAGCAGCAGCGGGTTGCCGTTCTGGAAGGCCAGCTCGGGCTGCATCACCAGCACGAGGAAGGTGCCGCACAGGTGGGCGACGAGGACCGCGCAGACCACGGTGATCGCCCGGCCCAGCAGCAGGCCGAGACCCAGGGCCACCTCGACGGCGCCGAGCACGGGGACGAACCAGACCGGGTCGAGGAACGGCAGTGTGCCGGCGACCAGGTCACCGACCGGGGTGAGGTTGGCGACCTTGAGGACACCGAACCAGATGAACACCAGGCCGAGCGAGACGCGGAGCAGGGTGGGCGCCACCCGGCGCAGTACGGCGACGACGCGCTGCTCCACGCCGCCGTACAGGGCGACTCCCCGACGGGCCAAGGCGAGCGGCTCTTGGGTGAGAACGGTCATGATCAATCCTTCGTGTTGTCGTGGATGAGCAGCCGTTGTAGCCACTCAGGTCGAAGGGTGAGAGACGTTCCTGCGCCGGTCCGTACGCACAAATGTGCAGCACGTGCCACCATGCTGACGAAGAAGTCGGGGTGGCGTGGAGATGCGGCTGGCTCCCCGTTGTCCGAGGCGAGGATGTGGTCATGAGCGTTGCCGCACGCGCACCCGAACGGCTGGGTGTCGGCCGCCGGCTCCTGTGGTTGTGGATCCTCATTGCCGGTGTGGCCAGCTACCTGCTGGTGCTGCGGACGCTGGTCGCCACGCAGAACCTCAACTTCATGCCGTCCCTGATCCTGCTGGGTTCTGCGGTGGTGCCGGCGTCGGTCCTGAGCTACGCGGCGTTCTGGGAAGGCCGGATGCTCGTCTCCCCCGGCACCTTGGCCCTCACCGCCGTCGCCGGCGGCATCATCGGCACGGTCGCCGCCGGAACACTGGAGTACAACGCGCTGCACCGTCTTGGAGCCCTGCCGATGATCATGGTCGGTCTGATCGAGGAAGCGGCCAAGCTCATCGTTCCGATGCTCTTGCTGATCTTCAGCTCCTCCCGTCGCGGCCGGGATGGCGTGATCATCGGTGTGGCCAGCGGAATGGGCTTTGCGACGCTTGAGACGATGGGGTACGGCTTCAGCGCCCTGCTTTCCAGCGGCAACCTGGCAGAGGTCGATCAGACGTTGCTGCTGCGGGCGTTGCTCTCCCCCGCCGGGCATGTGGCCTGGACCGGCCTGACCGCTGCCGCTCTCTGGTCGATCCCCGCAGCCCGGCGTAAGGGGGTGGCGGCGGTCCGTGCCGCTGGCGTGTTCGTGGCCGCCGTACTGCTCCACTCCGCGTGGGACGGGTTCAACAATCTCTGGGTGCACGTCGTGGTCGGCGGCGTCAGCCTGATCGCCCTGCTTCTGACCATTCGCCGGGCGCACCGGGACCAAGATTGACGGCGCACTGACCCGGGCTAGCTTCTGCGGCTGGCGGCGGGTCCACCATCGGGCCGGCGCACTCGGCGCGGTCGTGGCGGCACCCTGGCTCCGGTTCCGCTGGTCCGTGCTACCGGCTGATCCTCCATCGACGCTGAGTGGCTCCGCCTGCACGACCACGCGAGGTGGAGATGTGGGGCCACGGATCGTTCGACGGGTTGTGATCCGACTGGCAGTTGCACACGCCGCCCCGCGCGGGCAGGGCGCAGGAGTAGGTGTGGTGCCCGAGGTGCCCCCAGGACAAAGTCGGCTGAGTTGTTGAGTCTGTTGTGATGGTGGAGCGCCCTCTCAGAGGTGTTCCCTTGTGTCGGGCGGCGAGTTATTCTACGGCACCACGGCATATGCGCAGCGGTATCGGGTCCGGCCCAGCTGTTGACTAAGCGCCCTACACAGTACAGCGCTCAACCAAAAGCCCTTCGCCTCTTGACAAGCGACGACCGCCATCCGATGCTGATTTTGCTGCATTCGACAGCCGGTTTGGGGCCTGAAGTTACCGCGGATTCTTTCCACCGTTCTTCACTAGCTGCAGAGCTGCCGCCCTTCATCTGTCAGGCCACCGACCTCCAAGATCGTCGTCATCACGGGCTTGACGGGCGCGAGCCCACCCCCCAAGAGCGGGCGGCTGCCAACCCCCACCCCCCGAGGGTGCGGCAGCCGCCCAGCCCGGAGGTCCTTCGCACATCGAGGCATCTGGCGACGATGCGACGTTGAAGAAGGAATGCCTGTGACCATCGTCTCGTCGTGTTGGCCGACGACCGTTATCGCTGTGCGGGGGCCGACGTGACCGGGCACACGACCGAAAGACCGTCCCACCCCACGACCTCAGTAGATCTCTCACATCCCGAGACCCGATCGGATGCTGCCGGTTCGGCGGAACATCTCGGAGCTGCGGGACGAGCGTCTGACCGGCCGGCGAGCTCCGTGGATCGCGCCGTGATGACCGAGAGTGGTAGCGCAGATCTGGACGAGCTCGTCGCTCTGGACTTTCTGCCTCCGTCTATCTGGCCGGAGCTGCACGCCACCCTCGCGGAGCTCTGCTTGTGCCTGACCGAAGCCGTGCCCTCAGGGGAGCTGGCGAGCGTCGTGATCATCTCGCCTGACTCGCCGCACCGCGGACAGCCGCACGTCTTGGGCCGCGCGGAGGTGATTGGCGCCGCACCAGCGGGCACCGCCCTCCTCCAGATCGAGCGGCAGCTGGACGAAGGTCCGGTCCTCACCGCGTACGAACGGCAGGACCTCGTCAGCTCGGGTGACCTCAGTGCGGATGTGCGGTGGCGCCGGTTCGGCGCAGCCGTCGCCGATCTCCAGTTGCAGAGCGTGGTCGCCGTGCCGCTGCTGGCGATGAGCAGCGTCACGGCGGGTGTGCTCACCCTCTACTCCCGCGAGCGCAACGCCTTCGACGCCCGCACAGTCGACCTGATCGCCGCCGTGGCTGACGTTGCTCGCCACACCTTGGTCGGCGCCGAGATGCTGGATCGGACGAGGCGAACAATCGCGGCGATGCGCGGCGCCTGGGACCGATCGCGAGTCGTCAACCAAGCGGTAGGTGTGCTCATCTCTCGGAACTGCACCGAGGAGCAGGCCCGACATCGGCTCGCGCGAATGGCGAGCCGCCGCAATGAGGATATCGGGGCATCAGCCCAAATCATCGTCGAAGAGGCCAGGCGGGAAGCTCTCCTGAATTCCATCGCCGCATCGCCCCTGCACACCACGCAGACTAAGGACTCGCCGGGTCGGCGCTGACGGCGTACCCGTTCCCCACTTCCTCTTTGCCCGCTCAACACCCTCATCCGGGAGTTTCGAGGATCAGCGAAGAAGGAATGGTATAGGCACCCATGGGAGTGGTACCGGATGTCGGTGAGCGCACCCTGACCAGTTGGCCACCGGAACGACCCGGTTACGCTGTAAGTCTTCGAGGCTTACACTGTAAGCCTGATCAGCGGACTGCCTGCTGACAACAGAACACTGGGATTGCCAGCGGGGAGCCTTTGACGGGGGCTCCCACGAGGGACGGTGCCGCCGACCGGCACCGTCCCTTCGTCGTCTCCGCGGCGATACCTTGACCGTGAGGAGCGGCGGGGCGAGACGATCGGTAACGGAGGTGGTCACGATGCCGACAGCGGAGCATGACGCGGCTGAGAAGTCGTACGCCAGCAAGGGCCTGGATCGGGAGGTGATCGTACGGGCCGCACTGGACTCGATCGACCGCAAGGGTTCCCAGGGCTTGACGATGCGTGGTCTGGCGCTGGACCTCGGGGTCGAGGCCATGTCGCTGTACCGCTACGTCGCCGGCCGGGAAGACCTGCTGGAGGCCGTCGTCGCCCGACTTCTGGAAGGGCTGTCAAACCTGGACGACCAGCTGGGCAAGACCTGGCAGGGATACCTGCAGGGTCTCGCTCACGCGGTGCGCCGAATCGCCGTCGAGCACCCCGCCGCCTTCCCGCTCGTCGCCACGCGGCACCCTGCGGCTCCCTGGTTGCGGCCACCGCTGCGGAGCCTGGAGCTGGTCGACGACTTCCTGTCCACACTGAGCGGCTTCGGGTTCACCGATGAGCAGGTTGTCGGCACCTACCGGGCGTTCAGCGGCTTCCTTCTCGGCAACCTGCTGCTCGAGGCGGCGGTTCGCGGCGCCGAGACCTCGCCGGTCCACGTACCACTCGACGAAGGGAACGCGACCGTCCCGAGTTGGGACGGCAAGGTCGACCTGAGCGGCAGCCCCGCGGTGGCCAAGTTCCAGCCGCTGCTGAGCCAGGACCGAAGTGCCGAAGAGTTCGAGATCTCCCTCGAGACCTTGCTGGACCGTCTCGAGCTGGAGCTCTCCCAGTAACGGGCATCGGCCGCTCACCCGCGCGTCTCCCCAAACCTCATCCAGCTGGCAGCAGGCCGGCGCCCCCGCGTTTACGGTGAACAGGCGACGCGGGCGTTGGACCCACCATCGAGGATGTGGTCGCCGCGGGCAGGTCGGACGGAGGCACGGGCATGGAGGCGGCGGGCACGACGTCGACCGGTGCGGGCGCGACGCCGGTGGGAGCGGGTACGACCCGTACGGGGTTGGGACCGAGACGGCAGGCGGCCGTGTTCCGCGCCGGGGTCCTGGGACGGCGGCCGGTGGTCCCGACCGACGCCGCCGAGCTCGAGCGCCGCGCGCGGCGGGCGTGCAGTCGGGCCGCATGGGCCTACGTAGCCGGCGGGGCGGGCGAGGGCCGGACGATGCGGCGTAACCGGGCCGCGTTCGACCGCTGGGCGATCGTGCCGCGGATGGCGGTCGGTGCCGCCGAGCGGGGGCTGTCGGTCGAGCTGCTCGGTGTCCGGCACGCCACACCGCTGCTGCTCGCGCCGATCGGAGCGGGCGGCCTGGTCCGCCGCAACAGCGACCTGGCCATCGCGCGCGCCGCCGCCGCCACCGGCACCGGCTACGTCTTCTCCAACCAGGGCTCGAACACCATGGAGGAGTGCGCCGCGGCGATGGCGGACACCCCTCGGTGGGTCCAGCTCTACTGGAGCCGCGACGAAGGTCTGGTCGACAGCCTGATCCGGCGGGCCGAGGCGGTGGGCGCCGGCGCGCTCGTCGTCACGCTCGACACCACCGTGCTGGGCTGGCGACCGCAGGACCTCAACATCGGCTCGCTCCCGTTCGCGCAGGGCATCGGCATTGCCCAGTACACCTCCGACCCACGCTTCCGCACGATTGTCGCCGAGCGACTGCAGGCTGCGGCCGGCCAGGCGCAGGACGTGCAGGTCACTCTCGGCGCCATCCGCGCCTTGCTGGCCATGTCTCGCAACCACCCGGGAAGGTTCCTGACCAATCTCCGCTCGCCGCTGCCGCGGGCGTCGGTCGAGACCTTCCTCGACGTCTACTCCAACCCCGGGCTGAGCTGGGCCCACCTGGAGACCGTGCGAGATCGCACCCGGCTGCCGGTTGTGCTCAAGGGGATCCTGCACCCGGGTGACGCGCGCCGCGCCCTCGAGCTCGGCGTCGACGCGATCATCGTGTCCAACCACGGCGGGCGCCAGGTGGACAACGCGATCGCCTCGCTCGACGCCCTCGTCGGCATCCGCGAGGAGCTGGGTCCGGACCCGACCCTGCTGCTGGACAGCGGGATCCGAACCGGCGCGGACGTCTTCACCGCCCTCGCCCTCGGCGCGAACGCCGTCCTGCTCGGCCGCCCGCACGTGTACGGACTGGCGATCGCCGGACAGCGCGGCGTCGAAGAGGTGATCACCAACGTGATCGCGGAGCTCGACCTGACGATGGCGCTCACGGGCGTCCGCGACATCGCCTCGATCACGTCTGCCGTCGTCCGCGAGAGCCCCACCTTATGACGATGCCTATGGCAGACATGGCGTCACATCGCCGCCGGACCATCCCCTCTCCACATCCTTACCTCACAGGCAACCCGCCTCTTATGATCCGGGAGTGTCGACACCGGTGCTCGCCACCAAGCTGTTCGCGCCGACGCCGCGCCCGCAGTTGGTGGTGCGCCCGCGACTGCTCGAGCAGCTGGACACCACGCTCGATGCGGGCCACCGGCTCACGGTTCTGTCCGCCCCGGCCGGCTTCGGCAAGACCACGCTGCTCAGCGACTGGCTAGGTCACCTTGAGCAATCTCAGAGACTGACGCGACTTGCGTGGCTCTCGCTCGACGATGGCGACAACGACCTGACGCGTTTCCTGACCCACCTGGTGGCCGCCCTTCAGGGCGCGGGCCTCGACGTCGACGCACAGGTCGTTGGTTCTCTGGACGCCGCGTCGATGTCCGCCACGTTGACCGCATTGGTCAACGATGTCGCTCGGGCACGCGAGCGTGCGCCGGAGACGCATTGGATCGTGGTGCTCGACGACTACCACGCCATCGGTGTCCGCGACGTGCACGAAGCGTCGCTCTTCCTGCTCAACCACCTCCCCACTCGAGTACACCTGGTCCTGGCGACCCGCTCCGACCCGCCTCTTCCGCTGGCGCTGCTCCGCAGTCGCGGTCAGCTCACTGAGGTTCGCGCCGCTGACCTCCGCTTCACCCGAACCGAGGCACGGGACTTCCTGAACCGGGTGATGGGCCTCGACCTCACCGCCGCTGAAGTGGACGCACTCGATGAGCGCACCGAAGGCTGGGTTGCCGGCCTCCAGCTGGCCGCCCTGTCCCTGCGTGGCATCCCGGAGCGTGGCGAGGTCGTCGGCTTCATCGAGGCGTTCACTGGTAGCAGCCGGTTCGTCATCGACTACCTCGCCGACGAGGTGCTTGCCCGGCAACCAGACGAGATCCGACACTTCCTGCTCCGCACCGCCGTCCTCGACCAGCTCACCGGCCCCCTGTGCGACGCAGTGACCGGCCGCGTCGGCGGGACCCGGACGTTGGAGGACGTGGAACGCGGCAACCTCTTCCTGGTTCCGCTCGATGTCCAGCGCTCGTGGTACCGCTACCACCACATGTTCGCCGACGTCCTCCGTGCCCGTCTGCTCGCCGAGCACCCTGACGAGGTGCCGGACCTGCACCGTCGGGCCAGCGCCTGGTACTCCTCGCACGATCTCGTGGCTGATGCGGTACGGCATGCGCTCGCGGGCGAGGACTTCGACCGTGCCGCCTACCTGATGGAGGAAGCACTTCCGCAGATGCGCCGTGCCCGGCAGGACGGCCTGCTGATGAGCTGGGTGCGATCCCTGCCCGAGTACGTGGTGCGCCGGAGCCCGGTCCTCAGCATCGTTTCCGGCTGGTCGATGCTGATGGCCGGTGACCTCGACGCGGTCGAGTCCCGGCTCGACGATGCCGACGCGGCGCTGGCCGCGGGCGCGCGCGACCAGGATCTCGCGGCGACGTGGGCCGACACTGAGGACCTGCGCACCGCTCCGGCGACGGTATCGGTCTACCGCGCGTCGCTGGCCCAAGCGCAGGGCGACGTCGCGGGCACGGTTCGTCACGCCCGCTTGGCCCTGGACATGGCCGGACCGGACGACCATTTCATCCGCGGGGCTGGAGCGGGATACCTCGGTCTCGCTGCCTGGGCGGCCGGAGACGTCCAGGAGGCGCTGACGACCTTCTCCGAGGCGGTCCGCAGCCTGCACGCCGCGGGCAACCTTGTCGACGAGCTCGACAGCACGGTTGTGCTCGCGGACATGTGGGTCGCTTCGGGCCGCCCCAGCCGCGCCCGCCGGGTCTATGAGCAGGCCCTGAAGAAGGCCACCGCAGGGAACGAGCCGTACCCGCGGGCCACCGCCGACCTGCATGTCGGCCTGGCCGAGCTGGACCGCGAGCTCGGCGACTTCGCCGGCGCCGAGGCACACCTCGAGACGGCCCGGGTGCTCGGGCAACGCAGCTCCATCACCGAGAACCGGCATCGGTGGTACGTCGCCATGGCCCAGGTGCGCGCTGGCCTCGGCGACTTCGACGCGGCGGCGGACCTGCTCGACCAGGCCGAAGCGCTGTACCGGCACGGCTTCTACCCCGACATCCGCCCCATCCCTGCCATGAGGGCCCGGGTCCAGATCGGGCGGGGAGACCTTGCCGCGGCCGAGGAGTGGGCACAGAACCATGACGTCACGCCTGCCGATGAGACCACCTACCTGCACGAGTACGACCACCTCACACTCGTGCGGCTCCTGCTCGCCCAGCACCGAAGCGTTCCCAGACGAGGAGACTTCCCAGCCGGGGACCCTTCACCTCTCGGCGACGCGCTCGCGCTGCTCAACCGACTCCATGCCGCCGCCGACCCGAACCGAGCCGGCAGCCTGCTCGAGATCGGCGTGCTGCGAGCCCTCGCTCACCAGCAGCGGGGGGACCGGCAGCAGGCCCTGACCGACCTGGAACGAGCGCTGACCCGCGCACTCGAACCCGAGAGCTACGTGCGCCTGTTCCTCGACGAAGGCGCCCCCATCCTCGCCCTGCTGAACGACGTCGCCTCCCGCGAGAGCACCGAACCGGACAGCATCGAGTACGACGCGCTGGACCGGCATGCTCGTCGGCTCCTCAGCGCTGCCGGTACAGGGCAGCGAACGATGTCGGGGGCATCCAAGGACGTCCGCCGGGGCGCTCGGGAAGAGCTGGCCGACCCCCTCAGTGACCGCGAGCTCGAGGTGCTGCGACTCCTGGACAGCGAGCTCACCGGACCCGAGATCGCGCGCCAGCTCTACGTCTCCGTCAACACCCTGCGCACCCACACCAAGCGGATCTTCACCAAGCTCGATGTCAACACTCGAGCCGCCGCCGTCCGCCGGGGCCACCAGTTCGGCCTCCTCTAGGGACTGTCCCGGCGGGGACTGTGTCACATCGTCATTCACATCATGTGGTGACGACCGGTCACCACATCGCGCCATACGTTTCCGGCATCCCGCGGCACCCGCCACGGACCCACCGGCAACTCGGAGGCGGACATGACCATCACATCCACCACTCTCACCCGGGGCGCGGCTGTCGCCGCCGTCGCCGCCGGACTGATCTTCATCGGCGTCCAGATCAACCACCCGCACGCCGACGTCACCGCCGTGACGACGACCGAGTGGGCGGTCCGCAACTCCTTGAAGGTGCTGATGGCCGCCCTGGTCCTGGTCGGCATCACCGGCATGTACCTCCGCCAGGTGAAGCAGACCGGTGTGCTGGGCCTGCTCGGCTACCTGGTGTTCAGCATCGGCTACCTGCTGATTCTGAGCACGACCGTGATCTCTGCGTACGTACTCCCCTCGTTGGCCAACACCAATCCCGACTACGTCAACGACGTTCTCGCCGCGGGGACCGGTGGCACTCCTAGCGGCGACATCGGTCTGCTGGGAAGCGTCTTCCAGGTGCAGGGCATCGCCTATCTGGCCGGCGGCCTGGTCTTCGGCATCGCGCTGTTCCGCGCGCGCGTCCTCGTCCGTTGGGCAGCTGTACTCCTCGCCCTCGGTGGCCTCGTCAGCGTCGCGCTCACGGTGATGCCCGACGCCTTCTACCGGTTCCTGGCCTTCCCGAACGCTGTCGCCATGGTGGCCCTCGGCTACTCGCTGTGGCGCTCCGTACGCAACGACCCGTCGGCCGTGCCGGCCTCTGTCGATGCTCCGCGTGCGACCACCGCGGCGGGTGTCGAATGACCACGCCCACCGCCCCGCAGACCCGACCGGCGCCCCAGCGCCGGCCGGGTGCGCGGGACAAGTCGAGCTGGTCCGTCCCGCTCGCGCTGGTTGTCTTGAGCCTCATCCCGGTCGTATCGGGGTCGTTGCGGCTGCTGGAGGTCGCCGGCGGCCCGCAGCTGATGCCCACCAACCCGCGTATCGACGCGTCCCCGGCGCCCGTGGTGGTGCACGTGCTCGGCGCAGCCCTCTACGCGATCCTCGGCGCGTTCCAGTTCTCTGCCCGGCTGCGTCGCCGACACCTGAACTGGCATCGCAAGTCCGGCCGGATCCTGGTCGTGGCCGGCCTGGCTGTCGCCGGCTCTGGGCTCTGGATGACGCTGTTCTACACGGGCGCACCGGGGGGTGACCTGCTGTGGGGCATCCGGCTCCTGGTCGGTTCCGCGATGGCCGGGGCCATCGTTCTCGGGTTCGCCGCGATCCGCCGCCGCGATATCCCCGCCCACCGCGCTTGGATGATGCGGGGGTACGCGCTCGGCCTCGGCGCCGGCACCCAGGCGTTCACCGAAGGCATCGGTGAGGCCCTCCTCGGCACCACCGACCTGAGCAAGGCTGTTTCTCTGGGGTCAGCCTGGGTCATCAACGCGATCGTCGCTGAACTGGTCATCCGACGTCCGGCCGCTCGCCGAGCCGGTCGTGCCCGGGCCCGGGCAGCGTTGGCGGTGTCCCGATGAACCAGCGTCCTGTGGCGCAGGCGGCGGCCCACTACGAGCTCCGGATCGAGGGGCACCTCGACGAGCACTGGTCAGCCTGGTTCGGCGGAATGGCCATAGTCCGCGAGAACGACGGCACCACTACTCTGCACGGCGTGGTCGCTGACCAGGCCGAGCTGCACGGCCTGCTCGTCAAGGTGCGGGACCTCGGCGTCACGCTCATCTCGGTTACGTCTGCCGACCCGCCCGACAAGTTGGCGGGCTGACGCGCCGACGCTCGCATCCCGGTCCTTCGAACCACGGCGGCGTAGCCCGCTGCCGCTACGCGGACCCCGCCGAAGGGCGGTGCGAAGTGAACTCTCTCTTGGGCGTTGCTGTTTGGTGCTGTGGGCGAGGTCAGCAAGGAGCAGGCAGAGGCAGCGGCCCGACAGGTCGGCCCGGATCTTCGGTGACTCGACAACGACTTGCTGATCAGAGGTCATCGATCCAGAGCACGGGTGGTGAGCGGTGGTCGAGGGGCAAGTTGGCTGGTTGCAAGTCGCGGTCGGCGTAGGCAGCGCTCGTACCATGGGTCTCCTTGCGGGGGTCCGCTCATCCCCAGCAACAGCGTGACCACCCGGCTGGAAGGACTCTGCGATGGGCAGCGACTCAGGCATCCCGAAGGGCGACCAAGGGTCGACGTCCGACCTTCGCGGCAAGGTTCGACTGGAGCTGGACAAGCTCAGGGAACTGTTCCAGAAGGTCTCCCTGGAGGAGGTCCGCCAAGGCGAGTGGCTCGCCAGACTGCTCAAGTTCTCGCTCGACCAGTATGTGGAGGAGGTCGACGCCGCCTACTTCAGCCGGTTGTATCCCGGCTTGTCGCCCGATGACATGGTGCGAGCGCGGATCGAGCTGGCTGCGCGCTACGCCAGCATCGGAGGCGCGCTCACGGCCGGAGCCTACGCCGGCGCCCTCGCGGCAACTGTCGGGTCCCGTGGTGCCGCGTCGCCGGTGATGCTGCCTGCCGCCGGCGCCAGTTTCGTGCTGGACCTCCTCTTCCTGTCCAACCTGCAGCTTCGACTCGCCTACGACATCGCCATCATCTCCGGCGTGCCACTGGATCTGGAGGACCCAGAGGATCTGTGGAAGCTCATCCGGCTGGCGTTCGTTCTTCAGGGTCGCGCCACTCGTTGGGAGGCATTAGGGAGAAAGGCCCCCTTGGCGGTGCGACCCAGCCTGCTGAAGATCTTCGCCAGTGACCCGGCCGCGGCCGAACGAAGTCTGCCGGCCATGGGTCGGTTACTGCTGCAGCGCCATATCGTCAAGTTCGCCGTCCCGGGCGTCGGAGTGCCACTGTCCATCGCCGTGAACTACTGGTCAGCGAGTGCGACCGGGAACCAGGCCGTGGCCGTCTTCCGCCGGGAAGCGCGGATCATGGGAACCGCCCGTCGAATCACGGGACGGTCGGTGGAACCGTCCGAGCTGCTGTGGGTGCTGTGGCTGATCGTCAAGGCCGACGCAGTGGTCCATGAGAACGAGCGTCTTCTCCTGAAGCACGTCGCAGCGCTCGTCGGCGACCTGAACAGCGAACTGTCAGCCCTTGCCGGCTTGGACCGGAGCATAGATTTCGACCTGAAGTCGACGGTGACGATCCCGGACTTCGTAAGCCAGGACAAGGAAGCGCTCTATCAGGCCGCAGTGGCCGCAGCCGCCGTCGACGGCAGCATCGATCCCAATGAGTTGTCCCGGCTGAAGAAGGTCGCCGAACACTGCTCAGTGCCGTTCGACCCGAATGCAGTGCGCAAGTTGGCCGCTGAGGAGGCCAGAGCGAGCTAGCTCCTGGGCAAAGCCAAGGTGCCTCTTTCGCTTGACACGAGATTGCTGCGATCTGGGTTACCGGTAAACGACGTCAGCCACAGGTACTCGCAGGGCCCCGGACCGGAGGCGATTAGGGCTCGCCTCCGGCGCCGCCGAGTGGTCAGGCAACCACGCGGTACTCGACCTCGTAGTGGGTGCCCGAGGTCTTGAAGACCGCCTTGCCGTTGTTGGTCGGATCGTCATCGACGCGGTGGGGCACGTCGATCTGCTTGCTGGAATGGTTGTTGGTCTCGAGCAACCGCACGAGCACCGACCCGGTGAACTCGACCTCGTCGGCTCGACCCCCGGAGAGCACCTCCGTCTCGCCCTTCTTCATCGCCCCGCTCCACACCGGCTGGCCGTCGACGGTCAGGTAGGGCTCGTCGGAGCCGATGACATCGTTCGGTCGAATGCACTCGATCGACGTCATGATGAGAGTGGCCATGGTCTTCCTCCTTCTTTGACGTGTCGCAGACCTGAGTGTCTGGACTGCCGTTGATGAGGACTCCACCCCGATGGGCGTACGAAACCTGGCCAAACTCGGCTGGCGGCCGCAGTCGCAACCGGCCGGCGTCCAGGCCGGATCGATATCCGTCGACCGCCTTGGTCAGCCGCGTGGTCAGGGAAGGGCGACTACAACTAGCCGGTCTGGTCTGCCTGCCGGCCCGGCTCAGCGTGCACATGGGTGTCGAGCTGGTGCTCGGCCCGCCCAGCCCGGCGGGATCGTGTTCCCAGCCGGCGTCGTCTCAAGCGACAGACCGCCCGGACAGGTCGGCGCCGACCAGCCCTCAACTACCCATTGGGGCTCGCTGTGGCGGTCGTGGTCACCGTGTTTCTGGCGTCGCTGATCGGTCTTGGCATCTACACGCCGAACGATGGTGACGACCCCTCGCTCACTGGACCCGCCGTGGCCGCCGGGGTTCTTGGCATGTACACCACCCTGGGCGGCCTGGTCCTCGGGTTCATCGCAGCCGTCCGAAGCGAGAACGCCCAATGACTCACAGCTGTTCGGACCGGCCGTCGCTCGGACTGACTTCACTGGCCGTTGCTCGACCGGTCCTCAGCCGACCTTCTACGGCACCTGTGGACACCGTCGCCAGTGGCTGCCCATCATGGTCACGGGGATCGGACAGCCCGCCTGCCAACGGCCCACTTCATCGGTCCACCGACCTCTGGTCGACAAAGTAGCTGAGGAGCAATGGACGTTCCGGCGTACGTATGGCTGCTGACCGTGGTCGGCATCGTCGCTCTGCTGGCGTTCGACTTCTTCTTCCATGTCCGCAAGGCGCACACGCCGACGCTAAGAGAGGCAGCCACCTGGTCCTCGCTCTACGTCGGGATCGCGATCCTCTTCGGAGTCGGAGTATGGATCCTCGGTGGCCAGTCGATGGGAACGGAATACTTCGCCGGCTACGTGACCGAGAAAGCTCTGTCGGTCGACAACTTGTTTGTCTTCCTGATCATCATGACCAGCTTCGCCGTGCCGCGAGCCGACCAACAGAAGGTTCTGCTGTTCGGGATCGTGTTCTCGCTGATCGCCCGGACCGGCTTCATCTTCATCGGCGCCGCGTTGATCAACCAGTTCGCCTGGGTGTTCTACCTGTTCGGCCTGGTCCTGCTGCTCACCGCCGGAAACATGCTCAGACCTGAGGGCGAGGACAGCCACAGCGGGGACAACATCATGGTGCGGATCGCCCAGAAGCTCTTTCGCACCACCGACCGCTACGACGGAGACAAGCTCTTCACGGTCGAGAACGGCAGGAAGGTCCTGACTCCGATGGTGCTCGTCATGGCCGCCATCGGCGGGACCGACATCCTCTTCGCGCTCGACTCGATCCCTGCGATATACGGCCTGACCGAGAACGTCTTCATCGTATTCACCGCCACCGCGTTCTCGCTGCTCGGCCTACGGCAGCTGTTCTTCCTCATCGACGGCCTGCTGGACCGACTGATCTACCTCAGCTACGGACTTGCCGCGATTCTGGCCTTCATCGGAATCAAGCTCATCCTGCACGCCCTGCACGAGAACAACGTGCCGTTCATCAACGGCGGCGAACCAGTCAACGTCATCGAGATCAGCACGGGACTCTCCCTCAGCGTCATCGTCGGCGTCCTGACCCTCACGGTGGTCGCCTCGCTGGTGAGCCCGAAGGGCCGCGCGCAGAACGCTGTCACGAACGCCCGACGGCACGCTACCCAGTACCTGGACCTCAGCTACGAAGCCGACCAGCGGCTCCGGGAGAAGACGTTCGCGGCGCTGGTGCAGGAGGAGCAGATCATCCACGGCCTGCCCGAGAAGTACCGCCGCCGCATCCGCGACGAGCACGAACTCATGGACTTGATCCTCCGTGCCCACACCGTGAAGGACCAGCGGGTCGCCGCTGGATACGGCACGGCAGCGGCACAGACGGACGGCGGAGGATGAGGCTCGTGCAGGCCCGCACACCCGCAACAGGTGGTGCTGATGTGCCCATCGACCTTCGCGAGGAGATAGCGTGGTGTTGCTTGAGCGCTTGGCTGACGAGCTGTTCGGGAGATGTTCTCCTCAAGCGGAGCGCCCGTTCTGATACGCATCGGTAGGAGGGCGCGACGTGAGCACTGTCCCACTTGGTGCGGAACCTGTAGGGGTCTCAAGCGAGAGCATGCCTGCAGCGTTCTTCGGACATGGGAATCCCATGAACGCCCTCGAGGTCAACCGCTACACCACAGCCTGGAGAGCATTCGGGATGGCGGTGCCTCGCCCCCGCGCCATCTTGGTGGTCAGCGCGCACTGGTACATCAACGCGACCGCTGTCACCGCCATGCCAAGGCCGCGAACCATCCACGACTTCTACGGCTTCCCCGCACCACTGTTCGATGTGCAATACCCCGCCCCCGGCCTGCCGGAGCTGGCCGCAGAGATCAGTGACGTGGTCCACCCCACCTGGGTAGGTGCCGATGTCGACAGCTGGGGCATCGATCACGGCACGTGGTCGGTGTTGGTCCATGCATTCCCCGATGCCGCCATACCGGTCGTCCAACTCAGCATCAACGCCAACAAGCCCATGGACTACCACCTCGACCTCGGCGCGAAGCTCGCCCCGCTGCGAGAGCGAGGTGTGCTCATCGTGACCAGTGGCAACGTCGTGCACAACCTGCGCGGGATGGACTGGAAGCTGGCCGACGGCGGCTACGACTGGGCCCGGCGCTTCGACGAAGACGCGAAGGCCCGCATGCTCACCGACCCCACCGAGCTCGCCACCCTCGACGCCCACCGCGACTACAGCCGCGCCGTACCGACCCCAGATCATTTCATCCCGGCCCTGTATCTGGCCGGTTTGGCTGGTGCGACGGAGACCTCGGATACCGAAGTCCTCGTCGACGGCTACGCCTACGGGTCGTTGTCGATGACGGCCTACACCCTCGGCCTCTCCTGCTCGGACACGGCCGGTCAGGGCGGATCCCCGCTACCGCCGGCCGGCCTACCACCGGATGGTTCCAACATCTGATCCGCCCGCCGCCTCCAGGACCTTGGAACCTGCCCTCTGTGCACGGTCACTGGATGCCAGTGGCAACAGCGCCAGGTGGTTCCAGTGGGGCGGATCAGAGGTCCTTGCGCCACCGTCGCCTCAAGGAGTAAGCCGCCGCCTTAGGCTGACGATCCCGGGTGAAGACACCCTTCTTGTTGCCGCCGACGCGCATGATGCCGGAGGTCGTGGCGAAGTCGGCGAAGTTCCACACCTGCTCACCGACGACGGCGTCGATCCGGTCGAAGACTCGATGGTTCATGTCGAGGTACTCGACCTGGTATTCCTCTGACCACGGGTTTCCGGCCACGACGGAGCGAAGTCCGGGGTACGTGTCGGCGCCGTACTCGGTGATGATGATGGGCTTGCCGTCGCCGGCCCAGGCGGTCAGCTCTTCCTCCCAGGCCAGCTCAGCTGCTTCGAGGTCGCCGGTCTGGACGTACCACCCGTAGTAGCGGTTGAGCATCAGAACGTCACCGAACTGGGATACCCGACACTGTCCGTGTGGTGCGAGCATCACATTGACGAAGCCGACGGGGCGGGTTGGATCGGCTTGGCGGGCGACGTCGAACAGAGGACGGAAGTAGTCCTCAGCCTCCGGCGTCTCAGACTCCGGTTCGTTGGCGATGCTCCACAGGACCACGCTGGGATGGTTCTTGTCCCGAGCGATGAGCTCGCGGATAGCCTGCGCATGAACCTCCTGGGTGACGTCGTTGGCGGTCTCCGAAGAGAAGGTCTTGTAGCCCTGGCCACCGAAGATTCCGCCACCGAGGCCCATGTTCAAGCCGACCGCGGCGGTCTCGTCGATCAGCACCATGCCTTGCCGATCGGCGTAGTCGAGAACGTCTTCGGAGTACGGGTAATGGGAGGTGCGGAACGAGTTGGCGCCGATCCATCTCATGAGCTCGAAGTCGTGCAGCATGAACGCGTCGCTATGGCCTTTGCCGATCACCGAGATGTCTTCGTGCTTGCCGAAGCCGGTGAACGAGAAGGGCTCGCCGTTGATCAGGAACTTGATGCCGTCCACCGCGACCGTGCGCACTCCGACGCTTTGGTGGTAGCTGTCGACCACGGTGTCGTCGCGGACCAGCTGAATCTCGAGGTCGTACAGGTATCCGTCGCCCGGCGCCCACGTGTGGACGTCCGGAACTTCGAGACGGCCGCTGGCTCCATCGTTGGTGGCCACCTCAAACCCGTCCCCGTCACGAAGGACGACCCGGGTCTGCACCTCCACGGCGTCAGCGGCCCGGGTGGTGTAGTCGACCAGGCCGTTCCTTCCGTCCAGGTCGGTGACCACTGTGACGTCAGTGAGGTGAACCGGATCGGTCGCGTAGAGCCAGACCGTGCGGTGGATACCTGCGTAGTTGAAGAAGTCGTGCCAGTAGCGCTGCCGCTTCCCAGCGGGGGTGTCCTCGACAACGCCGGGCGGGATGGACTGGAAGCTAAGGGTGTTGTTGACGCAGACGGTGATGCGCACCTCGCCGCCGGGGGTGACGTGTTCGGAGATTTCGGCTTCGAACGGGGTGTAGCCACCCTCATGGGAGACCACCTCCACGTCGTTCACCCACACCGTGGCCCGGTGGGTCGCGGACTCGAAGTGCAGCACGATGCGTCGGTCACGCCAGCCGTGCGGTATCCGAACCGTGCGCTGGTACCAGACGTCCCCGAAGTAGTCGCGCACCGATGCATCGGCGGCGATGTCGTTGAAGCTGGCCGGAACCGCCATCTCACGAGCGCCTGGCAGCCGGTCAGCAAACCATCGGCCGGAACGACCCTCGCCTGCCTGGTCCAATCCGAAGTGCCACAGACCGTTCAAACTCTTGCGTTCGCGGGTGCTGGTGTCTTGGGGACGCAACATCTTCAGACTCCTGTCGGACGGCGACCAGGTGGGCAACTCCATTTAGTCACGTCTGCCGCCGGCCCGACAGTGGAGTCGAGCCGTCATGCCGTCTGCGAAGGAGCACGAGCGCAGGGTCGGGCATGGGCTCGCTCCCTGGGGCCGGCGCCAGGGCGTCGGTATGATCCGAATATCGACGCCACGTTCTCTTACGGTGTGCGTCCGCGGGACACTCACCTCAACGAGGAGGACCCATGAACCCCCCCGTGGTCACTCTGTTCGAGAAGTATGGGGCGGGAGCGCGATCCATCGGTCCCCTTGTTGCGGATGCGCTCGGGGTGCGATGGCTCGACCAGGCGATCTCCTCGACCGAGATAGAGGAAGCTCGCTATCCGGGCGCCGCGGGCGCAAGTGAGACGGGAAGTGGCCTGAGCCGATTCCTCGGCCAGTTCGCTGCGAGCGCCGCACTGCTCGACGACGCGAGTATCCCGCTGGCCCAGGCGCAGGACGCCGACCTCGTCCGAGAGAACACCCGAACGGTCAAGACAGTCGCCGAAACCGGAGGAATCCTCCTCGGGCGCAACGGCGCCTTGATTCTCGGCGGTGTTCCAGGGGCACTGCACGTCTTGTTAGATGCGCCACTGCACGTTCGCATTGCCCGTGCCGCACAGGCCGACGGCATCGACCAGTCCCTGGCCGCGAAGCGCCAGAAGAACGAGGACCGGATCCGCGCCGAGCTGTCGGAACACCTGTACCACTGGAACCCGATGGACATCGACCGGTACGACGTCGTACTCAACACCGGTGCTATGGACCTCGACACCGCTGCCGATGTCATCGTCGCCGCGTACCGGGCGAAGTCGGCAAGAGTTCTCGGGGAGGTCTCCTGAGGTCGCTGCGGCCTAGGCGTGGTGAACGCCAGGAGACGGGTACCCAGCCGTACACCTGTAGGACCGGCGGCAATGCCTGGCGAGCCGTTGCCCACTCTAAGAGTTCCTTGCTTGACTGAAGGTCAACCCTCGACATAGCTCGCTCTGAGAAGAGGTTTCGTTGAAGAAGCTAACCCTGCGCAACTATGTCGGATACACGGCGGGCGACATGGCCAACAACCTGGCGTTCGCCCTGCAGAGCATGTTCCTGCTGATCTACTACACCAATGTGGTCGGGTTGGACCCGGCGCCCATAGCGACGATGTTCCTCGTCGTTCGCGTGTGGGATGCCTTTGCCGACCTCGTGGCGGGCCGACTCGTCGACATCACGAGATCGCGGTGGGGGAAGTTTCGGCCGTACCTGCTCTTCGCCTCCCTCCCGCTCCTGCTCTCCAGCGTCGCCCTGTTCACCGTTCCCGACTTCGGCTCCGACACCGCGAAGTACGTCTACGCGTACGTCACCTATGCCCTGCTGGGCTTCCTCTACTCGCTGGTGAACATCCCGTACGGCTCGCTTGCCACCGCGATGACCCAGGACCCGGTCGAGCGGTCACGTCTGGGGGTGTGGCGCTCCGTCGGCCCGATGATCTCCATCCTCGTCCTGGTGATCATCGTTGCGCCGCAGATCAGCCGGCTCAAGGCCGCCCCCGACCAGCTGCAGACCTTCATGACCACGGTGACCATCGGCGCCGCGGTCATCGGCTATGCCCTGTACCTCTTCTGCTTCTCCAGCTGCGAAGAGCAGGTTGTCCACGCCAGCAAGCCGGTCACGATCAAGGAGACCGCCGCGACCCTGAGGACCAACAAGCCTCTGCTCATCCTCTGCGTAAGCAACCTGGTCTTCCTGACGGGCGTGTTCGCGGTGCAAGCCGCTCAGGCCTACTACGCCGCCTACGTGCTGGGCGACTCCGCCTTGATGATCTATATGATCCTGGCGACGTCGCTGTCGACCTTCGTGGCAGTTCCGGTCGTGCCGCGGCTCGTCGCCAGATTCGGTAAGAAACAGACGTTTCTGTTGGGCGCCGCCGGACTTGTCGCGACCGGAGTGTGGATCTTCTTCATGCCCACCGCGATCCCGGTCGTCGTCGTGACGTTCTTCGTCCTCGGCATCTTCCAGAACCTCTCCCTGTCATTGCTGTTCGCCTTCGAGGCCGACGCCGTCGAGTACGGCGAGTACCAGACCGGCAACCGGACAGAGGGCGCCACCTACGCGGTCTACTCCTTCTTCCGGAAGGTTTCGCAGGCTCTCGCGGGCTCGGTGGCCGGTTACGCCCTCGCGTGGGGCGGATTCAACGCCGCCCAGCCAGAGCAGAGCGAGTCGGCGCTGATCACAATCAAGGGCATCGTCGGCCTCGCGCCTGCGGTGTTCGGCCTCCTCGGTGCCCTCATCTTCCTCGCCTACCCGCTGACCGATCAACGCTTCCGGCAGATCGTCCGGGAGCTGCACGCCCGCCACGGGATCACCGACGACCGAGACGTCACGAACGTCGAGGTCGCCGCGGGCGATCCGAAGCGGGCATGAGCGGCGCGTTGACGGTCTGACTGGGCCCGCGGTCCCTTCCCAGGTGAGCGTTGCGGTAGACCGTTGCCATGTCCGCTGACCCACCTGTGCTCCTCATCACGGACCTCGCCGGCACGTTCGCGTTCGCTCTGAACGGTGCGTTGACTGCGGTCCGCACCGCACACCTGGACATCGTCGGGGTCATCACCCTCGGCATGGTCACTGCACTCGGTGGGGGCATCATTCGCGACGTCCTGCTCGGCGCTCTGCCACCGGCCACGTTCGTCGACTGGCGCTACCTCGTGGTTGCGGCCGGTGGAGGGTTGATGGCGTTCCTGTTCGGCCGCTGGCTGACTCAGTTCACCAGCCCGATCGACGTTCTGGATGCCGCTGGGTTGAGCCTGTTCGCCGTCGCCGGCGCGGGCAAGGCGCTCGAGCTGGGGTTTGGGCCAGCGCAGGCGATCATCCTGGGGGCAGTGACGGGAGTGGGCGGCGGCACGATGCGGGACGTGCTGATCCGGCAGATTCCTGGTGTGTTGAGCAGCGGGTTGTATGCCATCCCAGCTCTGATCGGCGCCGCGGTGGTTGTGGTCGCAGGAAGTGGCGGTGTTGACCAAGTGCTGGGCGCCCCGATTGCGCTGGCTGGGGCAGCGGCGTGCTTTCTGATCCGGATGGTCGGTCTCTATTTCCGTCTCGACGCACCGAAACCGCCCGGGACCGGGTAGGACAGATGAGACCCTGCGCCTCCAACCGAACGTCCTCCCATCACCGGGTGCGTTGTGCCGCATAGGCTCTGGAACTCGTCGACCGCACCGGTCAGTCCGGAGACGCCCGTAGCAAGCCTCGGCCGGTGACGGTCTCAGGCACAAAATGCACGGGTAAGGAGTTCGCCCGGCCGGGCCACGGAGCGGGCGGCCGATCAAGATTTGCGTACGCTGCTCGCGCCTCGGCGTCCAGCAGACTGACTGTGCCCTGCATGAGGACACTCCAGGCGATCCGGAAGTCGTCGGCGTGATAGTCCACTTCGAAGGCGACACGACTATCGAGTTTCGCGAGCCCGGCGATAGTTCCGTTGGGCGAGGTCTTGACGAATATCCGGTGACCGGCACCGAGTCGATAGTTGACCGGAATGATCTGTAGACCGCCGGGCGACACGAAACCGACCCGTCCAACCGTCGCCGCCTCAAGCAGGTCGAAACACTCCGCCTCGGACAGCCTCGTGAGGGTGGTCCCGGTGAGCGGTGTATGGGACATACCTGCCATATCAGCGCTCTGCCGTGAGTGCGGTCAACCGGGCATCGTGCAGTTCCGCCTCATGGCTTCCCCGGCAGCGGGCCCGCGAGCTGCCCTCGGAACCGTCGACCCCGACCAAGATGTGAGTGATGTCGCCCATCTTGGTCCCTTTCACGCCCAGCCCCGGATGTACCGCCCGGTGATGGTCACCGGGTCGATGGCGATGAAGGTCGGCCGGCTGCCGGCGGCCCACGTTTCAACCACGTCCCTGCGCCACAGGTCAAGTAGGCGTGGCGACTGCTTGAGACCTCCGGCCTCGCCCTGCACCACCACGCTCCACGCCGTGCGCGATACCGGGTCGACGTCGTCCACCTCGAAAGCCACAGGCTGGCGTCGCACAAGCTGCGCGAGGACGCCATAGGGCGATGTCCGGAAGATCAGCTGCCCGTCGTCCCAGCGGAAGTTGACGGGGAGGACTCGAGGTCCGTCTGGCGACGTCCAGGCGACGCGACCGAGGATCGTAGTGGAGAGCAGATGGTGACAGCTGTCCGCGGACAGCTCACCGATCTGGCTTGGTCCCGCCATCGCCTCGATGTCGCGAAGGCCGCCAACGCTGCTGGTCCCGGTCGCCATGTCACCACTCTGCGGACGGCCTGGCCAAAGGCGGCAGGGCCCAAGGTCCCGTACTCGACGAGCAGGAGCGGAGTGGGACCAACGACCCTACGCAGTGCGCCCCGCGCGGGTCACCATCACAGTCATGAGCGGCATGACCAGCGACCTGACCCAGCAGGGCGCACCAGAGCTGGGCGGGAGCAGCGTCGTTCTCGGGGTTTCCACAGCCGACACCGGCCTACGACGGCCGGACGTTCGGGGTATGAACGTGACCCGGTCATGACGATCCCCATCGCGGGGCCAATTGTCGTTGGTATCGGCGACTCGGCCGTAGACCGCTATGACAGCGCGATGGAGTTCGCGGGACAGGAGGCACGGCGACGCCGGGTCGGCGTCAGGCTGGTCCATGGCTGCGAGCCACTGATGACGCTGACCAGCCTGAGGCCGGGTCCATCACTGGAGACCCGTCAGCGGGCCGCCGAACAGGTGCTCCGTGCGGCGGCCCCGGCACTGCGCCAGAAGGCCGGATCGACGGTCGACGTGGACTGGTCAGTCCAGGTCGGTACCGGGGTCGAGGCCCTGCTCGAGGAGTCGAGAACGGCAACGATGCTCGTCCTGCAACGCCGAGCCGTCTCGGCTTTGGGCCGGGCCCACACAGGCTCGACGACCGGTCGGACCGCGTCGCGCGCCGTTTGTCCAGTGGCGGTCGTCCGGGCCGGACACACCCACAGCGCCGACCGTTCTGGGATTGTCGTCGGACTCGACCCGGAGGGACGTGCCGAGGGCGCCCTGCAGCAGGCCGTCGTCGAGGCCGAACTGCTTAAGGAACCGCTGATCGTGGTGGAGGCCTGGAGCGACCCGAGGAAGGCGACGTTCGACTGGGTGGCTTACGAGCCCGAGGAGCTCCGCGCTCGCCAAGAGCGGGCCCGCCTGGATCTGAGCGAGTCACTGGCGGGCCTGCGGTCGGATCACCCCGATCTCGAGATCGGCACCGAAGTGGTCGACGGCGAGCTTACGGAGGGCCTGCTGGAGGCCTCCAGGACGGCTCGCCTTCTGGTGGTGAACCGGCGACGGACCGGTCATGCCGGCTCGCTGGCCCTGGGCGGAGTCGCCTGGCAGTGCATTCGCAGCGCGGACTGCCCCGTCCTGGTCACTCCTCCCTCTGTCCACTACGGCCATCCGCACCGGCGGGCTTTCTACACGCCGACTGGACCTACCTACTGAGTCTCTTCGCGGTGACTCACCTCAAGCCAAGGCTATGAGCAAGAACTGACTCACACACCCAACGGAAGGACGACGATGAAAGCACAGATCGGCGACCGCATGGTAGTTGCCGCGGGTCGAATCGATGGACCGGTGCGCGATGGTGAGATCGTCTCGGTCGGACCTGGCGGCGGCCCGCCCTTCCGGATCCGGTGGTCGGCGGATGGTACCGAGACGTTGTTCTATCCGGGTCCAGAGGCGCATGTCCAACACTTCCGCACCGAAGCCGATGCCGGTGGTCACGCTGAAGCCGACGATGCCGCCGAGCTCGCCCGAGAGCCAGGACCCGCGCACACCAAGAGCTGGCGGGTGGACATCTACCTGTACGAGGGCGCACACTCCACCAGCGCCCAGGCCGTGTTGCACAGCGACGCTCCCTCGGGACTGAAGAGCGTTGGCGTGGCCCGGCGGCGCCCGGACGAACCGAACGTGCCCGAGATCGGCGACGAGGTAGCGGCCGCCCGCGCTCTGAACCACCTGGCGGAGCTGCTTCGTCAGGTCGCCGAGGAGGACCTCGGCGACCTGACGGGGCATCCCTCTCCGTCAAGCCCTAGCGCAGGTCCGGTCCCTGCTCCATCGGCACCGGTCACCGGTTGAGCGTCCAGCCACTGAGCTCGGGGGGATCCTCCAAGTGCTCGCGGACGTAGGTGTGGTGGCGGTCCAGCTGCTCGAGGCACCATGCCAGCAGATCGCTGGAGCCAGGGGGTGTCCGACTCGCGTGCCGAATCGCGTCGGCCACGAGGTGGTAGCGGGACACGCGGTTGAGAACGGTCATGTCGAACGGAGTGGTGGTGGTGCCCTGCTCCATGAAGCCGCGGACGTGGAACCGGTCGGTCTGCGGGCGACCGTGGACCAACTGGTGTATCGCGCCGGGAAAGCCATGGAAGGCGAACACCACATCGGTCCGGTCGGTGAACAGCTCGCGGAACCGCGTGTCTGTCATGCCGTGTGGATGGTCTTCGGGCCGTGCCAGGCTCATCAGATCGACGACGTTCACCACGCGCACTCGGAGCGCGGGCAACCGTTCGGCCAGGATGGCGGCCGCCGCCACCGACTCCATGGTCACGACGTCCCCCGCGCAGGCGATAACGACATCGGGGTCGCGTTCACCGTCGTCGCTGCCTGCCCACTGCCAGATACCGGCCCCTCGGGCACAATGGCGGCGGGCCGCCTCGAAGTCGAGCCACTGCAGCTGCGGCTGCTTGTCGATGACGATCAGGTTGACGTACGACGTCGAGCGCAGGCAGTGGTCAGCCACCGACAGCAGGCAGTTCGCGTCGGGCGGCAGGTACACCCGGGCCACCTCACCCCGGTGGGTGAGGACGACCTGGATCAGTCCCGGACCTTGGTGGGAGAACCCGTTGTGGTCGTTGCGCCAGGCCGTCGAGGTCAGCAGGACGTTGAGCGAGGGCACCCGGGCCCGCCAGGACAGCCGAGCCGCCTCCTCCAGCCACTTGCTGTGCTGGACGGTCTGGGAGGCGCTGACCATCGCGAACGCCTCGTAGGTGGCGAAGAGCCCGTGACGTCCGGTGAGGGTGTATCCCTCGAGCCAGCCGTGGCAGTTGTGCTCCGAAAGCACCTCCATCACCCGCCCGTCGACGCTCACGGCAACGTCCGAGGGCACCCGACGTTCCATGAAGGCTCGATCGCTGGCCGAGAAGACGGCCCCCAGCCGATTGCTGTTGGTCTCGTCCGGACAGAACAGCCTGAACCGGTCTGGGTTCCGGCGGTAGATGTCGGCCAGCAGCGCACCGAACTGACGCGTGGACTCCTTCCTGGCCCGCCCAGGTCGATCGACCATGACGGCCTACGAGGCGAGGTCCGGAATATCGAGAGGCTGAGTCAACCGTCCACCATTGGCATGCGGCGACGCGCTCATTCGCAGGTCGCCCGGCGGGGTCAATGCGGCGACCAGCGGCACCGGGTGTCCGGCATCGTCGAAGAGCTCGTCAGGACGGTAGGAGCGCAGCCATTCCTCCAGCACGGCGAGGTGGTTCGGGTTCTCCCGCACCCCGGACAGCGGCACCTGATGAGAACGCCAGCTCCCGGTGACCGAGATCCCGTCGACCCCGAGTGGGCCGGTCCAGCCCTTCGGTGAGCGCAGCACGATCATCGGCCAGCGCGGCCGCACTCCATCCCAGCCGCCCGCGCGGGCCCCCTGCTGGATGGTGTGGATCCGTTCCCATGCCTCAGCGAGTACAGCGGCGAAGCGGTGGTGCATACCCGGCAGGTCCTCGCCGGTCACCTCCAGCACCTCGTATCCGTGCCCGGTGAAGAGCGCCCGCACCTCCTCGGGCGGCTTGCGCGCGAGGACCGTCGGCCCAGCAATCTTGTATCCGTTCAGGTGCAGGATGGGTAGGACTGCCCCGTCGCGAACCGGACTGAGAAAGGAGATGCCTTTCCAGGATCCCTCGAGCGGTCCGGTCTCGGCTTCGCCGTCCCCGACGACAGCGACGGCAAGGAGATCCGGGTTGTCCATCACCGCGCCAAAGGCGTGCATGAGGACATAGCCCAGCTCGCCACCCTCATGGATGGAACCCGGCGTCGGAGCCGAGACGTGACTCGGGATGCCGCCAGGGGTGGAGAACTGTCGGCACAGGACCTGTAGGCCCGCCGCGTCGCTGGCTACGGTGGGATAGGTCTCGGTATAGGTTCCCTCCAACCAAGCAGCGGCGACCAGGGCGGGACCGCCATGACCGGGTCCGGCCAGGAAGATCGTTCGCTGACCGGTCGCGCTGATCATCCGGCTGGTGTGCGCGTACACGAAGCTCAGTCCAGGACTGGTCCCCCAGTGCCCGAGAAGGCGGGGCTTGATGTCGCCGACCGCGAGCGGCCGCCGGAGCAGCACGTTGTCGCGAAGATAGATCTGGCCGACCGTCAGGTAGTTGCTGGCTCGCCACCAGGCATCCAGTGACGCCAGGGCTTGGTCGTCGAGGTAGCCGAGCGAACTCAGGTCAGCCTCTGCAGAAGGGTGAGGCACCGCCGATCTCCTTATCGGGTTGTCGCCGATCCCAGTCGATCTCGTCGGCCGCTGCCCAGACCAGGGCCGAAGGTCCTCGGCCCGGGAGCTGGCCGGTACACCTCGTGCCGGTCGGCAGCGATCCCACTCCTTGTCTCGTCTCGGGAATGTGACGTTCGGCCCTGTCCGGGCGAGCGGTTCGGCGCCAGCATGGAAGCGCCGACGAACGAAATCGCTACACAGATCAAGGAGGAATGATGACCAACGAGACGCCCTCGGGGACCGAGATGGCCACGCGGAGCACGTCACCGACAGGTAGCTGGCCGCAGGGCTTCGCTGACCTCTGGACGGGCTCGCCGTTCATGGACCTCGTCCGGTCCTTGGGCAGCGGTACCGGCGCCAGCAACCCGATCAAGGTTGAGGAGTTCACCGATGGTGACCAGCTGGTGGTCCGGGCCGAGCTGCCCGGTGTCGACCCCGAGAAGGATGTCGCCGTAACCCTTGACGACGGCATCCTGACGATCAGTGCCGAGCGGCGCTCCGAAACCAGCGAGAAGACCGAGGGCGGGTACCGGACCGAGTTCCGGTACGGAAGCTTCGCCCGGCAGCTGCGGATGCCGCCAGGAACCCAGGCAGACCAGATCGTGGCCAGCTACAAAGACGGGGTCCTCGACATTCGCGTCCCGAAGCCGGCCGCGACCAACCGAAGCCAGTCCATCCCCATCTCGCACGGCTGAACCGGTCCCGACCGACCCGGTGTGGAGCGCGGCGACATCGGGCTCTTGATGCCGGTGACGAGCACCTGATCGAGCAGCGCCAGGACCGGGCGAGGCAACCCACGAATCTCGCCACGGCCCGGGCGTTCTCGGTTCTCTGCGCTCGGGGAGGTGCCGCGTCGTGATTCTCATCGCCGGCCCCCTCGTGCAGCGCCGACCCGCACCGCGGCCCGGTTACGCCCGAGCTAGGAACCACGGGTCACGTTGTCAGAGGCACTGCGACGTGCAGAACGAGGTCGGCGCTGAAGTGGGCGAGCATGGCGGCCAGCAGACCCCGCTTCCAGTAGAGCCAGCCGAAGGTGATCCCGCCGAGCCCGTTGAGTACCAGCGCGCGGGCGACCACCAGCGGGGTCTGCGGCAACACCGCAGCTGTCGTCGGAAGGTGGCCGACGCCGAAGAGCAGCGCCGCCAGCACAATCGCCGTCCACACGACAGCGGGCCGGGGTACCGACGTCCGCGTCAGCCGCACACCGATCCAGACCAACAGGGTCATCAGTCCCAGTCGCATCAGCAGTTCCTCAGGAATGGCACCGTAGAACGAGGCCAGCAGTCCTTGCCATGCCGGTGGATGAAGCGCACCGGTACCGCTGCCTGCCGCAGCCAGCCGTGGTCCGAACACGTAAAGGTCGAGCAGAGCGATGGCCACCCCGGTGAGCAGCCCCAGGACCGCGCTGGGAAGGAGCAGCGCGCGTAGCCGTGATCGGGCTTCCCGGTCAGCGCTCAGCAGACCGTAGAGCATCGGAGCACCAAGACCGACCTTGGGACCGAGCCAGAGCCCAAGCGCTGTGGCGGCAGCCAGCAGAACCATGCTCTGGACGACCTGAACCGGCAGCAGCAACCACAGCGGGGGCAGCGTGCTCGCGATGCTGCGCGGCATCCGGTCGAGCAGGGTGAGTGCATAGGGAAGGATTCCGACAACCCCGACGAGGGCCGCCCCCATCAGAACACCGAACACCCGCCACGTTGCTCGGTCGGGAGCCTGCACGCGCACGTTCGATCGTCCCCTGCTCAGGCCCGTAGGACGGCTGCACCGTCGTAGGCGCCGTGAGCTAGGTCGGCCAGCGCCTGGTCGGCGGCGTCCAGCGGGTAGGTGTGCGTCGTCGACCGCAGACCCAGACGGGTCGCCAAGGTTAGGAAGGCTTCGCCGTCGGCTCGGGTGTTTGCCGTCACGCTTCGCAAGCGGCGTTCGTAGAACAGCTCGCGCTCGTACGTCAGGGTCGGTATGTCGGAGAGCCAGATGCCGGCCACGGCCAAGGTCCCGCCCCGGTCGAGGGCCCGCAGCGCGGTCGGCACCAGGGGCCCGGCCGGGGCGAACAGGATGGCGCCGTCCAACGGCTCCGGAGGCGCCGCATCGGCCGGCCCGACCGAGTCCACACCCATCGACCGGGCCAGTTCACGGTTCGCGGCACCGCGGGTGAGGACGTGAACCCGGAGACCCTGAGCCAGCGCCACCTGGGCGGTGAGGTGTGCGCTTCCCCCGAACCCGTAGATGCCCAGCCGACCGCCGGGTCGCACATCCGCGGCCACCAGGGCCCGATAGCCGATGATCCCGGCGCAGAGCAGCGGTGCGGCCGCAACGTCGTCCAGACCCTCCGGAAGCCGGTACGCGTACCCCTCGTTGACTAGGCAGTGCTCCGCGTACCCACCATCGACGTCCCAGCCGGTGAAGGTCGGCGCGACGCAAAGGTTCTCCTGCCCCCGCCGACAGAATCGGCACGACCCGTCGGTGCCGCCCAGCCAGGCAATACCGACCCGGTCCCCGATCCCGAACCGACTACTCCCCGGTCCGAGCTCCTCGACCACACCGACAACCTCGTGGCCAGGGACGACTCCGGGCCTACGGGGGGTCAGGTCACCCTCGGCCAGATGCAGGTCGGTGCGGCACACGCCGCAGGCGAGGACCCGGGTACGGACCTGGCCAATACCGGGTCGCGGCTCCGGCTTCACCACCCAGCGCAGCGGACGATCATCGATCGGGCCAGGTTGCTGGATCGCCCAGGCTCTCATCACGCCACACCTACGCGCTGCAGCATGTGATCATCTTCTCAGGCGGTGGCGATGTCACGGTGTCGCACGGCGGCGAAGCCAAGCAACAGGAGGGCAGCGGCCACGCCGACCAGCGCGAGCAACGGCCCGAGAACGAACTCTCCCCCCGGCAGGTGTGGAACGTGAGCATAAGGTGAAAGATCCCCCACCCAGCCCGGCAGATCGAGCAGAGGACCGATCTCGCTGACCACGAAGCACGCCGCGAGCACGCCCCAGGCGACGGGGGCCAGCCGGCGGGAGAGGCCGTACAACGCCACCGTGGCGCCGACGAGCACCCAGACGGCGGGGATGCGCACGGCGGCGGCCGCAAGGTCACGACCCACGGCGCTTGCGTCGCCGGATTGGTCGGCGTGGACCAGCCCAAGCACCAGCCCGGGGATAGCCAGCAGGACTGCGCTGCCGGCGAGGGCGACGGTGACGTGTCCGGCAGCCCACCTCAGCCGGCTGACGGCTCCGGCGAGCACGAGGTCGGACCGCCCGGTGGACTCCTCGTCGAGAAGGCGAAGTACCGCGGAGATTCCGTACGCAGAGGCGAACACGGCAACGAAGCTGAGCTCGACGCCCACGAAGGCGTCGACCACCGCCGGCACCCCGCCGAGGATGACGACGAGCTCCCGGGCCACGGGCGTGTTGAGCATGGCATCGACGCTGGACAGGATCTGACCGGCGACGGCGCTGAGCAGGACGAAGCCGGTCAACCACATCAGAAGTGCCGCCCGCTGCTGCCGCCAGGCCAGGCCAACCGGCCCGGCCAGCAGCGGGGTCGCCCAGGCCGGTCCGGCCCGCTGCGGCAGTAAGCCGGCACCGAGGTCACGACGACCCGACAGCACGGCAGCCAGGGCGACGAGCAGGACGGTGCCGAGGACTGACAGCAGCGCGACCGGCCAGCGGTCGCCGGCGTAGGGCCGGATCTGCTGCGACCAGCCGATGGGAGACAGCCAGCTCGCCAGCCCAGGCCCCGCGCCCGGGGCTGTATCGCCGAGCGCCCGCAACAGGAAGGCCACGATCAGGGCCGCGACCGCCAGGCCCCGGGCGGCCCGGGCGCTCTTCGCGAGCTGGGCCGTGCAGGCACCGACTCCGGCGAACACCACACCCGCCATGCACCAGCTGGTTCCGAAGGCGAGAGATCCGGCCACCGGCAGGCCGACAGCGGCCAGCGCTACGGCGGTTCCCAGACCGATCAGCAGCGAACCGGCCATGGCGGTGAGTAGACCCGCCATCAGCGGCGCATGACGGCCGAGTACGCCTCCCCCGAGCAGCTCACGGCGGCCGAGCTCCTCGTCGGCCCGCGTGTGTCGGATCACCATCAGCAAGCCGAAGAGCGCCACGATCACACTGCCCAGCCCGGTCAGCTTGAACATCGAGAGCGCACCGAGCGACGTCGGATCCCAGATCGGTCCGTAGAAGGCCACCAGGGCCGGTGTGGCGTTGATGAGCTCGGCGGCGGCGATCCGGGAGGCCTCGTCGGGATAGAGGCCGACGGTCGCGGCCGCGGAGCCGGCCGCCGAGCCGGCGCAGCCGAGCAGCCAGACCGGGAGGAGGAACCGGTCACGACGCAGGTTGAGCGCGAGCAGCTCGCGAGTTCCGGTCAACCCGTTCATGCCGGGACTCGCGAAGAAGCTGGCGGCACCACGGGTCGGGCGCCCGGGCCGTAGTGGCGAAGGAACAGCGACTCCAGGGTCGGAGGCTGGCAGGTGAGCGAGGTGATGCCGTGCGGCGCCAGCAGGCCGAGCAGTTCGCCGACCCGTTCGGTCTCGACCTCGCAGCGGAGGCGATCACCGTCGATCTGCACGCGGCTTACGCCGGCGACACCGTCAAGCACCGGCGGCGGGGTCGCCAGGGTGACATCGACCAAGCTTGCGCTGAGGTGCCGGAGGCCAGCCAGGGTGCCGGAATCGATGGTACGGCCCCGACGGATGATCGTGACCCGATCGCACAGGTTCTCCACCTCGGACAGGATGTGACTACTCAGCAGCACTGTCCGGCCGCGGCCCCGGGCCTCACGGATGCACTCGGCGAACACCTCCTCCATCAGCGGGTCGAGCCCCGAGGTGGGCTCGTCCAGGATCAACAGCTCGGCGTCGCTGGCCAACGCCGCCACGAGGGGTACCTTCTGGCGGTTTCCTCGGGAGTAGGCCGTGCTCCGCATAGTCGGGTCCAGCTCGAAGCGCTGCAGCATCTCAGCCCGGCGGGCCGGGTCTGTCCCCCCTCGGAGCCGGCCGAGCAGATCGATCACCTCGCCGCCGGTCAGCTGCGGCCACAGCGTGACCTCGCTGGGAACGTAGGCGATCCGGCGGTGCAGCGTCTCCGGGTCCGTCCAGGGGTCGCCGCCCAGGACCAGGGCGCTCCCGGCCGACGCCCGGAGCAGGCCGAGCAGGATGCGAATGGTGGTGGACTTGCCCGAGCCGTTGGGACCGAGGAAGCCGTGCACCTCACCGGGTCGAACGGTCAGGTCCAAGCCGGTCAGCGCCCGGGTCCGACCGAAGTCCTTGACCAGACCGCGTACGGCGATGGCATCGGCACGTGACACGGCTACTCCTCTGCCGGGCGGGGACGTCGGGTTGACCGAACAGCGGTGCCGCAAGGTGCAACGCCGGCCAGAACTGATGGTCGATCCATGGTCAGCAGCACACACCCTTTCGGAGGACCCCCGTGAGAGGCCAAGGTCCCGACTTGGTGGTCGTGGGGGTTCAGCGCTGAGAACAGTCCCACGTCCGCCACACCGGGGCGGCCGCCCGAGCCTTGGACCGCCGTCCACGCACGGGCCCAGAAAAGTGCCTCTGCAGACGGGACGTTCTGCTCTACTAGGTCGAGTCCTCGTGCAATGGGCTATGCGCGTGACCAGTTCCGTTGACCTCTCTCACCACGATCAGTCTCCGACCGTCGGGCCGCTGCCCCACCGGCGGCTCCTCATCGGCCTCGAGGTATTCGTCGTTCTGGCCGGGTTGATGGGCGTCATTCAGCTGTGGGCCGGGATCGCCACCCCGCCCTCGTCCACCCTGCCGCCGATGCTGTCGGGCTGGGTGCTTCCGGGCTTCTGGCTTCTGGCGACTGTTCCGCTTCCGGCAGCTGTTGCCGCATTCCTGGCGCTGCGCCGTTCGCCCTGGACGCCGCAGGCCGTCCTCATCGGGGCCGCCACGATGGCGGTCGAGCTCGTCGTCCAGATCCCGTTCCTCGGGCTCAACCCGTTCCAGGCGGTCTTCGGAGCCGTCGCCCTCGTCCTGGCCGCGTTGGCGCTTCGGGCCCGGCGTCTCGGCTGGCGCTAGAACGGTCGCTAGCTCGCGAGTGCCGGTGGGACGACCAGGACGGGGCACTTGGCGTGCGCGATCGCCCGCTCGACCAGGGTGACCAACCAGCGACTCCAGGGCAGCTGGTGCGGACGTCCGAGGACGAGGACGGCCGCGCCGCGGGACCAGTTCACGAAAGTGTCGGCCGGCCGACCCGCGGTAACCCGAATCTCGACATGCACGTCAGGACGATCGGCGCGATCTCCGGCCAGCATCTCGTGCAAAGCGATCTCCGCCGCTTGGACGCGCTCGGGCCTCGGCTCGGCGTATTCGATCACCAGTCCCGTACGCCGCACCTCGGCCTCCGCGAAGGCCGTCTGGATCAGGCGCCGTTCGGGCGTGTCCACGTCGATCGCCAACACCACCGGCGCGGCGGCCGCCGCGGGAGACCAGTGAGCCGGCACTACGGCGACCGGGCATGAGCCCTCGTGCGTCAACCGGCGGGCCAGTTGGCCGACAGAGAGACGTCCGCTGTGCACCAGGTGATCCTGTCCGAGGACGACAAGGGCCGCCCGCTGCGCAACCTCGCGGAGTGCCTGGTCGGCCGGACGCTCCGACGTGCGCAGCCTCAGCTGTACGTTCGAGGGTACGACGACCTCCCCGGCGGTCCGCCGCAGCAGTTGCTCCGCGCGCTCGCGCCCAAGCCGCTTCGCGGCCGACGCAGGCGCCAGACCGGAACTGGCCTGGTCGTACGCGTGGAACAACCAGACCTCCCGCCCGGACAAGGCCGCCGCCTGCACGCCGTAGCGAGCGGCCGCGACTCCTTCGGGTGAGTCGTCGACGCCGACGACTACGGGAGCATCGAGAGGTGACTCAGAATCGGTCGACTGACTGATGGATGTGATCATCGATTTCTCCCTGTGAGGTCGGGTCGGCATTGAATGTCCAGGTCGAAGGATGGGGTCGGAGCCCGACAGGTTACGGAGTATGGGCGGGCCGGTCCTTCGCCGTCGGTCCGTCCGTCCCGCTGCTGCAGTTCGGTCGTAACCCGCCATGGGCCGCACACGCTCGTGGCCGGTGGGGTCGTGCTCGGCCTGGTCTTCACCCAAGGGTTCGAGATCGACTGCGTCGTCAGCTGATGCGCTCCCAGAGCACACGCCAGCGGCACGGAGCCGCACGCGAGATTCAGCGTCGTGACCGCTCACGACGTCGCGGTACGGCTGCCTGAGCCCGACCGGCCCCCGAGAAGGCGCAGGCCACGCCGAGCATGAACCCGGCGTCATACCAGTTGCCGTTGTTGTGCACCTCGTAGACACTCACCTCACTGGTGAACAGCGACACGATGAACGTGATCGGGCTGATCAGCCCGTGCCACAGGCCGAGCCAGAAGCCGGCTTGCGACGTGCCGGACGCGGCGGCATCGTTGACTCCGGCGGCGCAGGCCGTCAGGACGGTCACGGCCACAGCGAGCGACAGGACGTAGGCAACGCGCTGCTTGGTCAATGGAACCACCTCCAGTCCTACTCCATCGCGATCCCGTCTCGATCAGCAGAGCCGAAGGTCCCGAGCGAGTCTCGGACCGCGACAGTGCTCCGCCCTCACGGTGCGGCGAGGGTGCTGACCGCTCGATCCCGGAGACGACGATGTCCGGAAGCGGCTTGGTGGTGTGCTCGGCCATCGTGAAGACGTCACACAACGACTGGGTCGGGTGCCACTGGTCGGTCAGCCCGTTCCAGACCGGTACGCCGCAGGCGGCAGCGAGGGACTCCACCGCGTCCTGGTCGAAGCCGCGAAACTCGATCGCGTCGTACATCCGGCCCAGGACACGAGCGGTGTCCGCCGATGACTCCTTGTGGCCGAGCTGAGATACACCCACTCGGATGCGACACCCAGCGACATGTGGATCGACCCTCACCGCGGGACGGGCTGGACGTCCGCCGGCCGACCCAGGTGCTGGCGATAGGCCAGTCCGAGCCGAAGGGTTCTCTCTGCGATCTGGCGAGGCGCGGTGTCGATTGCGGTCATGACTCTCCTCCTCCGGTCTGTCCGAGCGTCCCGCTTTCTCCCGGACCCGCGTCAGGGCCAGAAAGTCCTTACGCACCGGACCCGAGGTCCTTCTCCAAGCGACGTCGGGACCGGAACCGCGTGGAAAGTCCATGACCCGATTTCGCACCGGCTCCTCATCGCCGCACATCCTGCACCACCAACCCGCTCCCCTCCTCTCGGCGGTCTGCGGCTGCGCAGGAGGGACCTTGGTCCCGGGTGAAAGCGACTTTCGCCACTGACCGGATCGTCATCTCCCGGGAAGTGTCGGGTCCAGCCGGTTCCGTCACAGGAGGTCCCCGACATGGCCACGACCGTCCAACCGTCCCCCGCCCCCCAGTCCCCGTCGCCGGGCCGGTCGCCGAACAGGACAGGACACGCCCTGCTGATGGTGGCCGGCGCGTTGCTCGGCCTGCTCGGCCTGACACTGGCCGGGTTGGCGACGGCGGCCGGCTGGGCTGCCGTCCAGCAGCGGGACGGCGGCTTCGTCACCGCTCCGACCCATCGTTACGCGGTGAACGGCTATGCGCTGACGACGACCGACCTTGACGTGCTCATCGACGACGGACTGCCCTCAGCCGCGCGGCCCGAGGTCCCCCGCGTCCTGGTGCGAGCGACGCCGGCCGATCCCGCCAAGCCGGTCTTCATCGGCATCGCACCGCAGGCGGATGTGGCGGCCTACCTCGACGACGTGGAGCACAGCGAGCTCATCAACGTCAGATTCGCTCCCTTCCGGGCCACCTACCGTGCCATCGCGGGCTCGCGCACGCCTGAGCCTCCCGGCCGCCAGACCTTCTGGGTCGCATCCGCAGAAGGCGCAGGTACGCAGCAGGTCGAGACCGCACTCAGGTCCGGGACGTGGGCTGTGGTCGTGATGAACGCCGACGCCAGTCCCCAGTTCGCCGCCGACCTGACCGCCGGAGTGCGGTCGGCCCTGGTGGCACCGATCGCCGTCGGGCTCATCGTCGCCACGGTCGTTCTGCTCGGCGGTGCTGTGGCGTTGCTCATCGTAGGAGCATCCGGGCTCGGCCGCGCCGTGACGTCGACCGGCGACATCGCCGTGCCCGCACACGACACTGCGCTGGCCTCGGGCCAGCACCCTTACCCTGTCCGGCTTACGGGTGAGCTGACGCCACCACTGTCGCGATGGCTATGGCTGGTCAA
The DNA here is from genome assembly GCA_963808435.1 of uncultured Actinomycetota bacterium. GTDB lineage: Bacteria > Actinomycetota > Actinomycetes > Propionibacteriales > Propionibacteriaceae > Microlunatus. The sequence continues at coordinate 157,807 of CAWEFW010000012.1, forward strand.
GTGGATCCTGGCCATCCCGCACTACGTCGTACTGGCGTTCCTCTGGATCGCTTTCGTGGTCACCACGATCATCGTCGGCTTTGCCATCTTGTTCACCGGCCGCTACCCACGCTCCCTGTTCGCCTTCAACGCGGGTGTGCTCCGCTGGAGTTGGCGGGTCGGCTTCTACAGCTACTCCGCGTTGGGCACCGACCAGTACCCGCCTTTCAGCCTTGCCCGTACCGACTATCCCGCCGACTTCGACGTCGACTACCCAGAGCGGCTCTCCCGCGGCCTCGTCTTGGTGAAGTCCTGGCTGCTGGCGATCCCCCATCTGATCATCGTGGGCCTGCTCACCGCTCCCTGGTACTGGGTGGCCAACGGTGCCCCGACCGACGACTACCAGCGCTCCGCCGGCATCTCGCTGCTCGGCCTGCTGGTGCTCGTTGCGGGCCTGGCCCTGGTGTTCACCGGACGCTACCCACCCTCCCTGTTCGACCTGATCATGGGCATCAACCGCTGGGTGTACCGGGTGATCGCCTACGTCGCCCTGATGCGCGACGAGTACCCGCCGTTCCGCCTCGACCAGGGCGCCATGGAGCCCGGCGCAACCCACCAAGACGCCGCGCACGTGGTGATCGCACCCGATGAACCGAACGCCTTCGGAGGGCCTGCGTCCGCCGGGCCGACGGCACCATGACCCGGTGACCAAAGGCCCTACCCGCCACGACTTCGCCGCAGCAAGATCGAGATCACTGCCGGGCCGGCTGATCGGCAACTCAGGGTGGGAGCGATACGCGATGGATTCGGGATTTGACGACGGGACCATTCGAGCGGCGATCGCCTTGGCGTCCCGGGCACCCTCGACCCACAACACGCAGCCGTGGATCTGCCGGCTCGGCGCGTCCAGCCTTCATCTCTACGCGGACCTGACCCGTTGGCTGCCCGCCACCGATCCGGACCGACGGGACCTGATCGTGAGCTGCGGTGCGATGCTGCACCATCTCGAGGTGGCTCTGGGCAGCTTCGGAGTCGATGTGACCGTCCACCGTTTGCCGAATCCCGCCGACCCCGACCATCTGGCGGCGCTGGAACTGCGGCGCGGGCAATTCCGCGATTCGGCCGTAGCGGGCGCCGCGGCAATCTTGAGGCGGCGGACAGATCGCCGTCCGTTCGGCAACTTCCCGATGCCCGAGCAGCATCTCGACCAGCTTGTCAGGTGTGCAAGCGAGAGGGGTGCTGTCTTGCGAGCGATCGACCAAGAGCAACACGGAGAAGTCCTGCGCGCTCTGTTCCGAGACGCCGCTGAGATCCAGGAGGAGGACCCCGCCTACCAGTCCGAGCTCGCCTTGTGGTCGGGACGGACATTCAACGATGACGGCATACCGAGCGCGAATCTGCTCGGACAGACTGGCCGCGCCTGGAATGGGAATCGCAACTTCCCCATCGGGCAGATCGATATTCCCATCGGCGTGTCGCCGGACCAGGCAGACTTCCTCGTTCTCGGCACCACGTCGGATGACCTGCTCTCCCATCTCCGCGCAGGAGAGGCGCTGAGCGCGGTGCTGCTGCGGGCTACAGAGCTGGGACTGGCCAGCTGCCCGCTCAGCCAGCCGCTGGAGGTCTCGACGACCCGGCTTCGGCTGCGTGAGGAGGTCCTCGGCGGAACCGCATCGCCGCAAGTGGTGCTGCGTGTCGGGTGGCCCCACTGGGGAACTCCGCTGCCCATCACTCCGCGGCGGGCGGTCGATGACTTTATCGAGCTGATGCCGACGATGCGGATGCACAGCGAGCCGGCAACGGATGAACAGCCCCGCGTCCCATTGCCGCACCGCCCCCTCGACTTCTGGCTCAAGCTGGTCGACACCCTGATCAACGTGAACTTTCGGATCATGCTGGAGGAGCACGGCATCGTCCGTCGCCAGTGGGAGATGATGAGATTGCTCAGTAGAGGGCCGGCCAGCCAAAACGATCTCGACGTCGCGCTGGCTCCCTTCCTTCCCGAAAGCGAACCCGGATCTTCCACCACGGCCCTCTCTGAACTCACCGACAGCGGATGGCTGACCCAGATCGACGGCCGGTATGAGCTCACCGAACGGGGCCGTGTCGTGCATCGGAGCCTTGACGAGGTGTTCTCGCACAAGAACCAGGAGCTCGCCGACGGTGTCACTCCGGACGAGTACGCACTCGTGGTGAGCGTGCTTCAACGAATCGCCGCCAACCTCGGTTGGCGGGATCCGGCGGTTGTGTCATGACCGTCGGCGATGCTGATCGGGATCGGTCTCCCTCAACCGATGCCGTCGAGTTGGTCAGTCTCCAACCGCAGCCCGCAGCGGTCGTGTCCGGGCATGTCTCGATGGATGGCGTTCCGGACTTCCTCGGGTCGGCCTTCGCCGAAGTCATGCGGGTGCTCGATGGGCAAGGCCTCGCTCCCGCCGGACCGCCGTTCGGCCGCTGGCAACCGCGAGCCGACGGGTTCGATGCCGAAGCCGGTTTTCCGAGCACCGGCGCAATCTCACCGGCCGGGCGGGTCCGACCTCAGATGCTGCCAGGCGGATGGGCGGCAACGGCAATCCACCGAGGCGACTACGCCGTCATCGGAGCGACCTACGGCGCAGTCGAGAACTGGATCACGAACAATGGGTACGTGGTGACTGGTCAACCGTGGGAGTCCTACTTGGACGAACCGGACCTAGCCGAGCCCAGAACGCGGGTCTACTTACCCTGCGCGCGGGCGTCGAAGGAGTAGTCATGGAGAAGCGCGTTCTGGTCGCGTACGCAAGTCGGATGGGCTCGACCAAGGAGATCGCCGAAGAGGTCGGCGCGGAGCTCAGGACCCGTGGACTCGATGCGGACGTTCTCCCTTGCTCGTCGGACCCAAAGCCAGAGGGCTACGATGCGGTCATCATCGGCAGCGCGCTCTACATCAGGCATTGGGACAAAGCGGCAAGCTCGTACCTGAAGCAGTACGCGCCCGTCCTGGCGGAGCGGTCGACCTGGCTCTTCCAGAGCGGTCCCTGCGGGGAGGGCGCCGAGACCGAGCAGCTCGATCCGCCCAGGGCCGTGGCCAAGCAGATGAGGAAGCACGGGCTACCAAGGCCCCGCACCTTCGGCGGCCGACTGGACGCCGAGCACGCCACCGGCCGAGTGAGCCGCTGGATGGGGGCTGAAGGGCCGCTGTCGGGCGACTTCCGAGACTGGAAGCTGATCCGCGGCTGGGCCCAGGGCATCGCCAGCGAACTGACCGCAGAGCAAACTCCGAGGAGAGGGTCATGACCAATCGGATGGACGACGACGAGGTTGTAGCGACGTTCAACGGAATCTCGCGATCCCGCTGCGCTGAGCTGCTGCAGACCCAGACGGTCGGTCGCGTCGCTTGGCAGGCAACCGCCGGACCAGAGATCCTGCCAGTGACCTACGTCTGGCACGACAACAGCGTGATCTTCAGGACTTCGCCGTATGGGCCGTTGTCAGAGTTGAGCCAGCCGACCGATGTTGCCTTCGAAGTCGACGAGATCGACCAGCAGCATCACCAGGGTTGGAGCGTCGTGGTGCACGGACGGGCCCAAGGGGTCGCGAGATCCGATGAAGTGGTGCGACTCTGGAACGTGAGCGGAGTCCCCTGGGCGCCAGGAATGCGCAATCTCATCATCCGGATCACGCCAACGACGCTGAGCGGTCGGCAGGTGGCGGGCCGGCCGCAGTGAGCTCGTGGGGTGAGCGCGACCGCGCTGGGCTGAGACTGCGAGCACCGATGGCGTAGCGGGACTTGCTCTCCATCGGCGAATGCCTGCACCCCGGCGGGCCCGCGCTGCGTGCGGCGGATCCGGAACAGCTGCGATGGACCACTGTCACACCGCACACTTTCGAGCCATGCGGTCAGATCTTCAGACTCCAGTGGCTCCGAGCAACCTACCGATGCCGTAGGTCACCGCCATGGCGATGGCCCCGCCCAGAACGAGTCGAACCATCGCCGTGGAGGCGCGAGCCCCACTGAGGCGAGCACTCACCGCCCCCGTGACGGCCAAGGCGAAGAGCACTGCGACAAACGTGACGGCAACGCGCGCTTCGACCGGCGGCAACACGATCGCCAGCAGGGGCAGAATCGCACCCGCAGTGAAGGCAGCGGCCGACGAAACGGCCGCATGCCATGGATTGGTGAGAGCGGTCGGGTCGATGTGGAGTTCGGCGTCAGCGTGTGCAGCGAAGGCGTCCTGCGCGGTGAGCTCCTCGGCGAGCTGTCTCGCAGTCTCGATGCTGGCGCCCTTGGCGACGTAGATGGCGGCCAGCTCCTCGAGCTCGTCCATCGGCGACTCCTCCAGCTCAGTGCGTTCTTTGGCCAGCAATGCGCGTTCGCTGTCCCGTTGGCTGCTGACCGAGACGTACTCCCCGAGGGCCATCGACACAGCGCCGGCCACCATCCCGGCGGTTCCCGCGGTGAGGATCGGACCACGAGCCGCCGTCGCGCCCGCCACTCCCACAACGAGAGCCGCGGTCGAGACGATTCCGTCGTTGGCACCGAGAACCCCCGCCCGCAGCCAGTTGAGCCGCTGTGCCGTTCCCACCCTGTGCGGCTCCCCGCGGTGCCGAGCCGGCTGCGTGGGGTTCCCCTCCTCCGTGCCGCTCATCAGCATTCCCTTCCTGAATCGGCCTGCTCGGAATGACGTCGCGACGTCAGAGCGACTGTCGCAGCGACGCTGCGTTGATCCGCTGAGGGTAACGCGGGACGCCGCGGTCGTCGGCGGTTCAGGCTGCACCCGGTCGGTTCGGTCACTCTGCGACGTTTCCGTCAGGGGACAGCGCCACGAATGGGTGAATCGCGGGCTGGAATCTGAGCTGGCGCGGGTCTGAGCGACGTCGCGTTCGTCGAAGGCGACCGAGCCCCGGGCCATCACAACCTTCACAGCTTGCGATAGGTGTTGGCGATGGCTGCAGCGATCTCGTCGGGGATCGGTGTAGCCCGGATCTCCTGACGTGCGGCTCGCTCGGCTTCGGCCAGCGCACTTTGGTCGTCGGCATCCAGGGTGCTCAACAACTGGGCGAGCGTCGCACGCCCGGCAGCGGATGGCCACAATGTCGGGCAGGACGGCGGAAGGTGCCAGGGTCGAAGATCTCACCAACGGCTGGTCAGCACCGCTTCAGGGTTCATCGGAGGTCGAATGGAGGCACCTGCTGGTCCTCCAGGCACTCGACGGGCAGGCCCGTGGTGTCAGCCCGCTCGATGAAGGCAGCGAAGAGGCCGGCTCGGCAGGTGGGATCGACGTTGTAGTCGTGGGCCTGGTTCGGCACGGCGAGAGCCAGGCTGCGCGGGTCGATACGGCCGGCACCGGCTACGTTGGCTGGTGGGTCCTTTGGATCGGCCGCACCGTTGATCAGCAGTACTGGCACCGGTGAGGTGGTCGGTGGGCCGTGCAGCGCGGCGCAGCAGCGCGGCAACCGCGTGCCCCCATCTCGCGCCCTGATCCGTCATCGCGGACCTCCCGAGACCTCATCCATGTCCGACACCACGAGACGTTGCTCGATCGGTCCAGTGTTCGCCAGTGCCTTACGTCCCGACTCGCGGAGCAGCATGTGGAAGGCACCAGGTGGAGGTCTCAATCCGCTGGCCTGGTCAGGTGGATTGCTCCGGCCAAGTAGGGACCTTCGACACTTACGCCTGCTGTCCCTTGTTGTCACCGTAGGGCCGTGGGAACGGCAGCTGAAGCGGAACGGCTCGTTGCCCTCGGGCCGCGTCATGTTGCTCTTGAGGAATGGGCCGGGAACCGAGAACGCTCCCTGGACAACCTCAAGGTGGTCCTGATTGCGCTGATCATCGCGATTCACGGTGTTCTCGGCTATGTCGGGTACGACCAGTTCTGGTCCTACGCCGACGTCCAGGAGGTCACCCTTTCTCCCGTGACCGAGATCATCCTCTTCGCCGCGATCGCCCCCTTCGCGCTGTTCATGATTGCGCTGCTGTTCCTCGTCGCCGGTCTGTTGTCGCGACCGTCGCTCGAGCGCAAGGGTCCAGGCCGTTTCGCCACCGACCGGCTACTTCGGCTTGGTGTGCCGTTCGCTCTGTCCACCTTCGGCCTGTGGCCCCTGCTCATGTACGCGCTCTACCATCCGCTCGGGGTGGCGCCCGGGTCGTACGGGGACGAGTTCCTGGACGAGAACAGCCATCTTGATACCGGTCCCCTGTGGTTCGTCGGTGTGCTGTTGATCTTCTCACTCGTCTATGCAGGTTGGGTCGCTCTCGGGCGGCGGATCGTCGTCGGTCGACGGGGCCGGCGCGTCGAATCTGGCCATGTGATCTCACCGGTCCAGCTCCTGCTGGTCGCTGGTGCGGTCACAGCGACGACATTCCTGGTGCGGCTCGTCTTCCCAGTCGCCGGCGAGGATTTCAGCGATCTGAACTTGTGGGAGTGGCCAGCCTGTATTGCGCTGTTCGCCCTCGGCATCGCCGCCTCGCGACAGGGGTGGCTTGTCGCTGTTCCGCGTCGGCTCGGCCGGCAGTGCCGCCTGATCACCCTTGCCGCCGCAGCCGCGATGACGGCCTTCGGGTTCGTTGCGGCCCGCCTCGGATTGTTCGACCGGCTCTTCGGAGGGTGGAACTGGCCGGCGCTCCTCTTCGCTGCTCTGGAGAGCATGCTGACGGTCTTCGGATCGGTGTGGCTGTTGGGTGCAGCTCATCGACATCTCGGTCGGCGTCTGCCGTTGGATCCTCTGCTGGCGCGGAGCTCGTACGCAGCCTTCATGGTGCAGGGCGTCGTGCTCATCGGACTGGCAGTCGCCTTACGACCGGTTCCAGTCGTCGCAGAGGTCAAAGCGCTTGCCGTCGCTGTTGGCGGCGTCGCAGGCTCGTTTGCGCTCGGCTGGCTGCTCATCAGTCGAGTTCCCGGGATGGCGCGTGTCCTCTGACGGCTCGGTCAGGAGTTGGAGGCGCGGATCGAAGTCATCGAGTTCTCTGGAGAGCAGTCCTCGAGGGCTCCAGGCCGCACGGTCAACCGGCCGGGCGGAGCGGCCCGATCTGAGTGGGAGGTCTAGCCATGCCAGAGATCGTTGGGCTTGAGACCCGAGACCGTGTCGATCGGATCCTGTACCGCTGGCCTGCGGTCGGTCTGGCGGTGGGCGTGGTCCGAGACGGAGCGCTGGAGTCCTTCTCGGGTCACGGCGTGGCCGACATCGAGTCGGCAACGCCGGTGACCGAAGACACGGTCTTCCGGATCGGCTCCATCACAAAGACCTTCACCGCGGTTGCGGTGATGCAGCTGGTGGAGCAGGGACTGATCGACCTGGACGCCTCGGCCAACGACTACCTGCGCGGCTTCCAGCTGGTACCGGCGAAGGCAAGCTGGCGCCCTGCCACGGTCCGACAGCTACTGACACACACCGCGGGCGTGCCGGAGTGGCTGCACCCGTCGCGCATGATCAAGAGCGGCTGGTTCGCGGAATCCTTCGCTCTGGACGAGAGCCTGCCGACCCTCGTGGAGTACTACCAGGGCGGCGTGCGACTGGCAGCGGAGCCAGGAACGATCTGGGCCTACACCGATCATGGGTTCGCCACCCTTGGTCAGATCGTGGAAGACGTCAGCGGGCAGCCGCTGCACCGCTACTTCCGCGAGTGCATCTTCGAGCCCCTCGGGATGACAGACACGGACTTGTTGCGGTCGCAACGGCTTACGTCCCGGCTGGCCATCGGCTACCGACTGGGTTCTGACGGCGCAACGGCGGTGACCGACCGTCAGGGGGTGACCGTAGCGGCCGGCTCGATCTACTCCACCCCGAGGGACATGGCCCGTTACGTCGCCACGCTGCTCGGCGGTGGTTCAAGTGAGCATGGTTCGATCCTCAAGCGGGAGACCGTCGCGCTCATGTTCGAGCCGCACTACCGCCCGGATCCGCGGATACCGGGGATGGGCCTCGCGTTCTGGCGGGTCGACCTCGGCGGGCATCCTGCGGTGGAGCACCAGGGAGTCGTGCCTGGGTTCAATTCCCAGATCTTCCTGGCGCCGGACGACGGCGTCGGTGTCTTGGCCTTCACCAACGGGTCCAGGAACGCTTCCGGCTGGCTGACCGGGGAGATGGGTCGGCTCCTCCGGGAGCTGATCGGCGCCCCGGAGCTGGGCATCCGGACCGACATACCCCACCACCCGGAGATCTGGGGCAAGCTCTGCGGCTGGTACCGACCCCGTGCCCTGCGGACCGACATGATGGCGTGGTCCATGCTCGGCGCAGGCGTTCAGGTCACAGTCCGGCACGGCCAGCTGACCCTTCGATCCGTCAGTCCGATACCGGCGCTGTACCGGGGTCTGCAGCTGCATCCGGACGACAGGGAGGACCCTTACGTCTTCGGAGTCGACCTCTCCAAGTACGGACTGGGCACGGTCCGGGTGGTGTTCAGTCGCGAGCCTTCAGGAACGACGACTGGGCTCCACCTCGGCGGGCCGATGCTGTCCGCCGAGAAGCGCCGTGGACGACCGCTCGGTTCCCGGCGCGCCAGGAGGCCGTCGTGAACCTCACCGTGGCCACAGAGCTGTGGCGCATGAGCGCCAGAGAGATGGCCGAAGCCATCCGATCCCGACAGGTGTCCAGTCAGGAAGTGATCGAGGCGCACCTGCAGCGGATCGAGGCGGTCAACGGTTCGATCAACGCCGTGGTCATCGTTATGGACGAGCAGGCGCTGGAGGGGGCCAGGGCGGCTGACCGCGCGGTCGCCGGCGGCGCTGACCTGGGGCCGTTCCATGGTGTGCCCTTCACCGTGAAGGAGAACATCGATGTCGCCGGAACGGCGACCACGCAGGGGTTGAAGGCGCTGGTCAACGCCTATCCGCGTCGAGACGCTCCCGTCGTCGAGCGTCTCAAGGCGGCTGGGGGCATCCCGATCGGCCGCACGAACCTTCCCAGCGGCGGCATCCGCTGGCACTGTGAGAGCGAGCTGTGGGGAGCGACGGTGAATCCCTGGGACCGTTCTCGAACTCCGGGCGCCTCGAGCGCCGGCGAGGCTGCCGCCGTCGCGACCGGGATGAGTCCGTTGGGTCTTGGCAACGACGGCCTGGGATCGCTCCGCCATCCAGCGCAATGCTGCGGCGTATGCGCGCTGAAGCCCACGTTGGGACGGATCCCGCAGGCAACCACTGTCGAGCCGACAGACATGGCGACGATCGGCATGCAGCTGACCCAGGTCAACGGTCCGCTTGCGCGGCGGGTTGCCGATCTTCGAGAGGCGTTCGCGGTAGTTGCTGGGCCAACATGGCGGGATCCGTGGACGGTGCCCGCGCCGCTCCGCGGGCCCGAACCGGCCGAACCCACCCGGGCGGCCATCGTGCTCGACCCCGTTGGCCAGGGCATCGCGAAACAGGTACAGGACGGCGTCCGCAGGGCCGCCGACGCTCTGGAGCAGGCTGGCTACGCGGTTGACGAGCTCGAGCCGCCGTCGATCGACGCGGCGGCGAAGGCGCTGGTGGCCATGCTGACCACTCCCGGAATCCGTGCGGTGTGGCAGCAGGTGATGTCGCACTCCCTGCCGGTAGCGACCCGACAGTTCATGTTGGCGTTCTTCGAGGCGGCCGGCGATCCGGATCCAGTGGCTGCCGAGCAGAGCTTCGTCACGCGGCAGTCACTCCTGCGATCGTGGAGCGAGTTCCTGGAACATCACCCGTTGATCGTTGCCCCCATCGCCACCGAGATGCCCAGCCAAGCGGGGAGTGATCTCGACGAAGGGCGGGTAGCCGAAGACCTCACGACCATGCGCATGGCCATGGCCGTCAACACACTCGGGCTGCCCGCCGTGGCGGTCCCGGTCGGCATCGCGGACGGTCTTCCGCAGGCGGTGCAGGTGATCGGGCCGCGTTACCGCGAAGACCTCTGCCTGGATGCCGCGGCGGCCCTCGAGGACCGACTCGGCATCGTCACACCGATCGATCCCAGGTAGCGGGCCCCTATGACGTACAGCCGAGTTGATGACCTGGACCTCGAGGCGACGATCGCTCAGGTACTCGACCGCTGGCCCTCGGCCGGACTGGCCGTCGCGGTGATCGCCGACGGTGCCCTCGCCTGGTTCCACGGGCATGGGCTCGCTGATGTCGCAGCAAAGACGCCGATCACCGATGACACCGTCTTTCGCATTGGCTCCATCACCAAGACCTTCACCGCCATCGCGGTGATGCAGCTGTGTGAGCAGAGCTTGGTGGACCTCGACGCGCCGGCGAACGAGTACCTCCGCACCTTTCGACTGGTCCCCGTGAAGTCGAATCTGCGCCAACCGACCGTGCGGCACCTCCTGACCCACACCGCCGGAGTCGGCTACTGGCGGCGGCTGTCCGACCTACTTCAACCGGGCGTGGGCTCGGGAGACCGCGTGGGACGATCAGGGGCTCAGCGACTCGCGGACTACTACCGCCGGGGTCTGCCCGTGGAGGTCGAGCCAGGGACGAAGTGGGTGTACAGCAACCACGGCTTCGCCGCGCTCGGGCAGATCGTGGAGGACGTGAGCGGCGATCCGTTGGATCGGTACCTGCGCGACCACCTCTTGAACCCATTGGGCATGGATCTCACCGACCTTGTCCGATCGGAACGGGTCCGGTCTCACCTGGCCACCGGGTATGTGCTGCGCCCCCACGGGCTCAGGCCGGTCGCCGACCGCGAGGTCGCGACCCCGGGCGGAGGCGGGATGTATTCGGCCACGGCCGACATGGCTCGCTACGTCGGCGCCCTCCTGCGGATGGCCGCTGGCGAGAACGGCTCGGTGCTGAGACCCGAGACCGCGGCGTCCATGTTCCGACCGCACTTCCAGCCGGATCCGCGGGTGCCCGGCATGGGCTTGGCGTTCGAGCTCGGGTCGGAGGGGGATCACCGGAGCGCTGGCAAGACCGGCATCCTGTCGGGCTTCCATTCGGCGGTGTCTCTGGCTCCCGAAGAAGGCATGGGCGTCATCGTCTTCAGCAATACCGGCGGCCTCGACGGCCGCGGCGCGACCGTGACACTTGCAACGATGCTCCTTCGTCGCTTGCTCGGCCTTTCCGTTGACCCGATCCGCATCGACATCCCGCCGCGCCCGGAAACCTGGAGCAAGATCTGCGGGTGGTACGGACCCAGCCCTGGTCCGGTTACCAACCTGTTCCTGAGGGTGCTCTTCGGGGCCGGAGCAGAGGTCGTCGTTCGGGGTGGGCGCCTGATGCTGAAGCCGCTCACCCCGATCCCAGCGATGCGACGCGGCTTCCGCCTGTACCCGGACGATCCCGACGACCCCTGGGTGTTCCGCACCTACATGCCTGAGTTCGGGATGAACTTCCGTGTGGTGTTCGACGGCGGACCAACGGACGGGATGGCCACGCGCCTCGTACTGGACATGATGACCATGGACAGACAGCCTGACGTCCGGAACCCACGACCGTGGGTGACCGGCGGACTGGCCGTCGGCACGGCGGCGCTGGCCATCCGGGGCGCCCTCAAGCATCGCGGTTCCGTGGCCACCGGATCGGCCGGTTAAGTTCGAGAGCGCCCGCCCCGAGCCTTGCTGGTGGCCTCCATCAAGATGCGTAAGTCTTCGCGCGCGCTCGCGGCAAAGGCATCGAGGTCGGGATAAGCATCGGCGTCGCCGACCGCCATGATGTTGAACTGCCCCGCATACGACAGCGCGCCAACTCCGAGGGACTCGTTCCCGACGAGGTTCAGCAGCGGAAACACCTCGATCAGCCGCGCACCGGAGAAATACCGTGGGCTGCGGGGACCCGGCAGGTCAGCGCTAACGACATTCACCCGCTGCCGGATAATGAGCTTGAGCATTGCCCCTCGGATGAGCCGGCTGCGGAACATGGTGCCCAGGGACAGACGGCCGATCGCCTTACGTCTAGCGGTCTCGAGGGCAATCTGCTGCAGCCTCTGACCAGGATCGGCGATCCCAAGAGGAAGAGGGACGAGCATCTGGCTGATCAGATTTCCCCCTTCCTGAACGGAACGGCCCCGGCGCAGCGAGACCGGCACGTAGATCGGCAACGTGACCGTTTCGATCGGTTCACCACGGCTGCGCAACAGCCCTCGAAGACCACCAGCGATAACGGCCAGGAGCACATCGTTCACCTTCGCGCCATGCAGGTGCGCGGCTTCATCGACCGACTCCAGGCTGCTGCGCAGCACGGCGAGGGTACGGTCCCGGCCAATCACCCGATTCAGGCTCGTCCGAGGACCTGGTTCCTCGGCGAGGAGCTCCCGCAACGCAGGTATGGCGGCTCGCGCCCGGCGCAGGGTTGTCGCGGGTCGGGTCAGACCTCTCAGCGCTCTCGTCACGTTGGCCAGCCGGCGCTCGACGTTGTCCCGGAGCAGTGCACGCTCAGACGGCCATGGCGCTGGAGCCCAGGGCGGTCCTGGTGCCCACGCCGAGTCGGGTGACTGGTCCATCAAGACATCCAGTTCAGCCACGCCGGCGATGCCGTCGGCAACGACATGGTGCAGTCGTACGAACCAGCCGATGCGGTCCTCCGACATGCCCGTCAAGAACCACATCTCCCACAGCGGCCGCGACCGGTCCAGAGCGCGCCGTCGCAGCCGGGCGACGGCCCGCAGGAGCTCCGCCTCATCCGCCGGAGCGTCCAGTCGTTCGACGTGGATGTGGTCGTCCAGGTTGAACCGGGGGGCATCGACCCACAGCGGGCCGCCGAGGCCGCGCCTGGGTAGGTAGAGCACCTGACGAAACCGCGGAAGCAGGTGCAGCCGGCCTTCGATCGCCTGCTTCGCCGCCTCGATCCGGAATCGACCGTGGAAATCGAGCAGACGGTTGCCGGCGAGGACACCCAACGCACCGATGTCCTGCGGCCAGATTGCATCTGGCCACAGGATCAGCCGATCTTCTCCACTAAGCCGCTCCATCGACGACACCTGACGAGCATCCCCAAACCGTACGCACTCGGCCAGGGCCTTTGGACCTCTCCACCGACCGCACGGTCAAGTCCTCCGAGGCGGCACGCTCGCAAGCGGTCGCTCTTCCTGACCAGAGGTCAAGGTCCTCGGGCCATCGAGCAGGGCATTGTGGTCATTGTCTCGATGACCATTCGCGGACTCCCCCAGCACAGGAATGGCTGGGACTTTCGGCTCTGGGCCGATGGCTCGCTGCGGGTTCATGTGGGGTTGGGCGGTGCGCAGGTGTCAGAACGTCGGTGCTCTCCCGTGTCTCGCAGCGGAAAGGAGGCCGCCATGGGTCTCGAGGCGGTCACCGACCATGGCGGACGACGAAGCGACCAGCCCCAGGCGAAAACGCCAAGCAGGAGTAAGTGGCGCGTGGTCGCCGGCGTTGAGGTCTCGCTCGCCGCTGCAGCGGTCATACTCGATCTGGCCATCCCCACGTTCGTCATTCTCGGCCTCATGGTTCTGTCCTTGCTGATTCGGCGCGAAGGGCTTGACACGATGGGATTCCATCGAGTCGCCCGGCCGTGGGTCCTGGTCGGAAAAATGCTCGTGTTCGCCGCCGGCTGGTCACTGATCAGCGTCGGCCTACTGAAGCCCGTTGCGAATCACCTCAGCGGGACCACGCAGGACATGAGCCAGTTCAGGGATCTCCAGGGCAACCTGCCCATGCTGCTGACCTGGATCGCCCTGGGATGGGCTGTCGCGGCTCTGGGCGAGGAGCTGGCCTTCCGCGGGTTCGTCCAGACACGCATGACCGAGCTCGTCGGCGCCGCTGGTGCCCGCCTCGTCATCGCCGTGCTGGCGACCTCCATCCTGATGGGCCTGCTGCACACCGAGTACGGCATCGTCGGCGTCCTGGCCAGCACGGTCGACTCGATCTTCTACAGCGTCCTGCGCTACCGGTATCAGACCTTGTGGGCCTCGATCCTGGCGCACGGGTTCATCGACACCATCGGCTTCGTCACCTTCTTTCTGGTCGGCCCGATCTACGGACTGTGGTGACTGCTCGGAAGGGTTGCACTGACAGGAGTGGTCTTGGTGGTGATCTGCGCAGTGGGGCTCGGCGGTCTGCTGCTGATGTGAAAGCCCCGGCTCCCTAAGCCCATCCTGGACCCCGCTGGCAGCCCGCTGCCCGGCAGCGTGTCCGAGAAGATCTTGGTCGACATCAACCGGGGTCAAGCAGGGCATGGTCATTCGCGGCAGGGATGTGCATAATCCGGTGCTGCTGTGGGTGCACGGAGGTCCCGGCATGCCGGACTACCTCCTGACTGACCAGTACCCAACGAACCTGGAAGACATCTTCACCGTGGTGTGGTGGGATCAGAGCGAGACGGCACTGTCCCATGACCCCAGTATCCCGGCCGAGACGATGAGCCTTGAGCAGTTCGTCTCCGACACAGTGGCCGCCGACCGATTGCGGTAGCGCGTCAACCAGACCTGCTCGGGCGCTCCTGGGGCAGTCTGATCCCATCGAAGCCCGAGGAGCCGGCCCTGGCGCATCAGATCTGCTGGGTGACGTGCTGGCCGGGACCAACGCCTTGGCTGACCTCCGATGATGGGCGCCGGCAGCCATGAAGCCGTGTCGCTCCCATAGCCAAGCCACGCTCCATACCGAACTCACGGGGGTTGCCGGGTCGTCGCACTGGTGGCAGCAGTTCAGAGCGCGTCAGGGTCGATCGGTGCCCGATACGGTCGTCCTGTGTCGGAGAAGGCAGCCGCAAGCGATCAGGGTTCCCTGACCCGGCGCTATCTGCCCGGTATCCGGGTCCTACGCGAGTATCAGCGGAGCTGGCTGCGCGGAGATCTGCTGGCTGGAGTGACGGTTGCGGCCTATCTGGTTCCACAGGTGATGGCGTACGCCGAGGTAGCCGGACTGCCTGCGATAGCAGGCTTGTGGGCTGCCGTCGGCCCACTCTTTGTCTATGCCATTCTCGGCTCGTCGCGCCAGCTCTCCGTCGGTCCCGAGTCCAGCACCGCACTGATGACTGCTGCCGCGGCCACCGCGTTGGTCGCCGGTGATCAGCAGGGTTATGCGGAAGCGGCAGCGGCGCTCGCGCTCGCGGTGAGCGCGATCTGCCTGATCTGCTGGCTGGCCAGGCTTGGCTTCCTGGCCAATCTGATCTCCAATCCGCTTCTCATCGGCTACATGGCCGGCATCGCGGTACTGATGATCGTCAGCCAGCTCGGCAAGGTGAGCGGTATCGACGTGGAAGGGGATTCCGTCCTCGCTGAACTGCGGTATCTCGCTGCCCATCTCGATCAGGTTCATCGACCGACGCTGCTGGTGGCCGCCGGCACTTTCGTGCTGTTGGTTGCCTTCCAACGACTACTGCCCCGATGGCCCGGGCCGCTGATCGCGATGGTGATGGCCGCGGCTGCGGTGGCCGTACTCGATCTGGACCGGATGGGGGTCGCAACAGTCGGAAGCATCCCGCGCGGGCTGCCCCCAGCCTCTATTCCCGACTTCTCCGGCATTGACCTAGGCACCTTGCTGCCGGCCGCGCTCGGTGTGACCATAGTCGCCTACTCCGACAACATCGTGACGGCGCGGGCGTTCGCGGCCAAGCGGCGCGAGGTCGTCGATGCCCGACAGGAGTTCCTGGCCTTGGGTGCGGCCAACGTGGGTGCCGGATTGTTCTCTGGATTTCCGGTCAGCAGTAGTGGTAGCCGGACGGCGATCGGGAACGCGATGGGTAGTCGCACCCAGCTGTACTCCCTCGTTACCGTCACCATTCTGCTGCTCACCGTGCTGTTCCTGGGTCCCGCCCTCTCCGCGTTTCCGCTGGCCGCCCTCGGCGCCCTTGTGGTGTTCGCGGCGCTCCGGTTGATCGACTTCGCCGAGTTTCGCCGGATCGCCCGGTTCCGCCGCAGCGAGCTGTTCTTGGCGTTGGCTACCACCGCCGCAGTGCTGATCCTCGATGTGCTGTACGGGATTGCGGTGGCCGTGGCC
Source organism: uncultured Actinomycetota bacterium (assembly GCA_963808435.1). Taxonomy (GTDB): domain Bacteria; phylum Actinomycetota; class Actinomycetes; order Propionibacteriales; family Propionibacteriaceae; genus Microlunatus. Next base: position 173,618 of record CAWEFW010000012.1, read on the forward strand.
TTGTCGATCCTGGACCTCCTGCGCCGCATCGCCCGACCACACGATGGCATCTTGGGATACGTTCCGGGGCTGGCCGGTATGCACGACATCGATGACTACGCCACCAGCAGTCAGGTTCCCGGGCTGCTGGTCTATCGCTACGACGCACCGCTGTTCTTCGCCAATGCCGAAGACTTCAAGCACCGCGCGCTGGCCTCGGTCGACGCTGCCGATCCGCCAGTGGAGTGGTTCCTGCTCAACGCCGAGGCCAACACCGAAATCGACCTGACGGGCATCGACGCACTAGAGGAGGTGCGCCAGACGCTGGCTGATCACGGCATCATCTTCGCACTGGCCCGGGCGAAGTTCGAGGTACGGGCAATCCTCGACGCAACCGGATTCATCGACGAAATCGGTGAAGATCGCGTCTTCATGACGCTGCCCACCGCGGTGAACGCCTACCAGCAATGGTACGCCGGCCACCATGGCAGTGACACGCCGATCGTGGACAGTTGAACGAATGGTTTCTCCCGACCGGCGGGGCACCCTGGCCGCCATTTTCGCCGATCAAAGGATCAGACGTACCGCAGCCAGGTAAAGCACGATGGAAAGCAAGTCCTGAACGACCGTCGCCAGCGGGCCCGCCCCGAAGGCCGGGTCGAAGCCAAGACGGTGCAGCAGGTAAGGGAGGGCCATCGCCACCATCGTGGCCAGTGTGCTGGCGGCCAGGACAGCCAGGGACACGGCGGCAGCCAACGCGACGTCATGCCACAGCAACGAGATCGTCGGCAGCAGGGCAGCCGCGAGCAGCAAGCCGACGAGAAGACCCGTTGCGGCCTCCCGGCGCGCTACTCCGCCGATCCCGACCCCGACCGAAAGACCTCGAACGGCCAAGGTCTCAGTCTGCGTGCCTACCGCATCGGCGAGGTAGACGATCCCGGGAATGAAGTACGCAACGGCCAGGTTCGCGCTCATCTGGCTCTCGATGCTGCCCAGCATTGCGGCAGAGGCCATGGCGCCGATCAGACCCACGGCGAGCCATGGCAAGCGATGCCAGAGCCGCCGTCCCACCGACTCCTCGCTGGCCGACCGCGCGCTGGCGCTCGATCTCAGGAACCCGCCGAGCCGCACCAGGTCCTCATCGTGTTCTTCCAGCAGGATGGCGGCCAGCCGCTGAGGCGGAATCACCCCTTGGAACTGCCCCTTCTCATCGACAACCGCCAGGCCGGGCTCGGCGCGTCGCATCGCAAGCCATGCCGCGTGTTCTTGATCAACCCCTGGGGCCACCACCGGCGGCTGAGCATCCATCACCGCTGCCAGTGCCACCTGGCCCGGTGCCGCGAGCAGCCGCTCAATCGTCACCAGTCCAGCCAATTGCGTTCCCGAACAAACCGCCACTACGGCAGCACTTTCGAATCGGACGCCCCGCATCCGATTAAGCACCGAATCGACCGTGTCCTCAGGGTCCGCAATCGGAATGTTCGTTTCGGCGTGGGCTGCCGCGGAGCCTAGCCGCTGGTCGAGCGGCTCGTCGATCGTGCCCGACGATGAGCTTGGGGTCTCGTTACTACTCATGACGTCCAGACTGCGAAAGTGTTGTCTATGAATACCTGGCCGACCGCCGTCTCGGGCATCACTCCGAAGGGGCTGGCAGTCGAGCTGGGGACCTCGCTGTCCTGCGCCGATCGGAGCTCCCGGCCAGCGGACTCGGTGCTGGGACCGCCACGATCGGGCAGAGTGCGTGACTCAGGCAGTAGTGGCTCACCGACCCGGACAGGAGCCTTCCGAGCCCAACGTGCTCACGAGTGCCGACGACCAAGAGAGCGGCACGCTCGGCCTGGTGAACCAGTGCCGGTCCCACCTCCCCCTGTGCGAACTGCATCAACCAATCAGGCTTGGGATGCAGCTCATCGAAGAGGCGAGTGATCCTGCCACGGTAGAGATCTTCGATCTCCTCATGGGTCAGGATCCGGCCCGTGGGTCGGCCAGGCATGACATCCGCTTCGTCCAACCCGTACGGCCAGTCGAGGACGTGAACTGCCCTCAATACTCCGCCTGTCAATCTGGCGTGCTTGGCAGCCCACTCCAGCGCGGCCCGACTCGATGATGACTCGTCGAGGCCCACGACGATGGCCCGGTTGGTCATGGCGGATACTTCCTTGAGGGCTAACGAACGGGATCAGGCTCCAACACCTGACGGCAGCACCACCACCGGCTTTGGTCACGACTTCACAGGACTTCTGACTCTGAGATCCCCATCCCGGCTGACGAGGGTGTCAAATGCCGAAGTCCCTGCAGGGCATTCCGGGCCACTACGCCTGATCCTGGCAGGAGGTGCACTCGCCCGCGCTCACGGCTGGCGTCGGCCCCCACTCACCCCCACCGCGTCGTCCTCCTCTGAACCGCGCCGCTCGTCATCAGCAGCGAGCCCGGTCGAGCGACCGACATCCGAGATCATGGAAAGTGCTCAGGAACCGTCGCTACTCCCACCAGAACAGCTCGCCCAGCACCAGGAAGACCGCGATTGCCGGAAAGAGCGATTGGGGAAGCCAGAGCAACCCCCAAACGTTCGTGCTTCATCTTGGCGATGACAGCGAGCACGCAGGCGAGGAGCGACGCCAGAAGTCCGCCCAGCAGCGACACGACGACAATGAGGCCAACCCAGGTGTCGTCGATGGCAGCCCAGCCTCCGACGGCATATGCCGCAGCCAAGACCGCGAACGACACCACCAGCGCGACGACGACGGCCGCCGCGATTGCGACTGCCCAACGAGCCAGAAGGGAAGGCCGCAACCAGCGATCCAATGGTGCGGACCCGCCCCGTGATGCAGCACCCGCGGTCATGGCTCACGCGCCTCGCCACGGGTCGCTCGTCGAATGGTGAGCTCCGCCCCATGCGCTCCGCGCCAACAGCCCACCGGCAACCACGGTCAGGACCGCGAAGGTGAGCATCTTCGCGACGATCTCGGTAGGCGTCAGGGGCACGTCGGTGACCAGTTGGGCGAGGCCTTGCCCCATCAACAGCGTGCCGACGCAGACATTGACGACGAGAATGATCAGGGTGAGGACCCGGCCCGACGGTTGACGCCGCAGTAGCTTCGCCGCCGAGAGCACCGCGACCGGGGCCACCAGTCCCAGGTCCAGGGCGTGCGTGGCCAAGCTGGTGTAGGGCCCGACGGCTTGAGCTATGTCTCCGGTCATGGTGATGCTGATGAGCTCGGGCAACCACGCCAGGCTGAGCGCGGCGGCAACCGCCAAGAGATAGATGGTCAGGGCGGCACGCCCCGGGGACTCGGGGATGCCATCCGCGATCCGCGAGACATCCATGCCCGACGCGGCCGTCACGAGGGTAAAGCAGGCGAGGCTCGCGGCCCGACGTAGACGGGGAAGAGCCGGTTCTGCGCGGTCGCAAAGGTCATGGAGACGTAGTAGTAGCTGAAGAACGCCAGTGATCCCGTCAGCGCCGCGGGTGCAACGCGCCCTCCCCGCCGATACCACCGAAGTGCCAGCAACAACAGCGGCACCTCGATTAGCAGGACGGCCGCGTCCTGACCACGGTTCCCAACCCCGATCAACCAGGTGTCGGCGGCATAGAGGCCCTGCCCGTACAGGACGACTGTCGCACCGCGCGCGGTTGTCGCTTGGTATCGACCGGGACCCTCGCCCGCGATCAATCCCACGAGTGAACACGTCACCGCCAGCGCGGCCAGGATGATCACCAGAACCGTGATCGACCTTGGCCGGTCCGCCACTTCGGTCAGAGGCGGCCGGAGCGCCCACTTCAGCAAGGGACGAGAGCGTCGACCCGGCGGTCTGGCAGACCGGGTTGCTCGACGACGATGTCACCCTCGGTCAGCCCACGCGCGATCCCGCTAGCCCAACGCCGAGCGGCCTCGTGCATCTCCTCGAGGCCATGGGGATGCTTGACCGTCGTCGTCAGCTGACCCGCTGCCGCGTTGAACGGGCAGCCGAAGGTCGGAACCGGGTGCACTCGGAAGCTGTCAACGGCCTTGAGGACCTCCGGCGGCGGTAGGCCGGGCGAGACGGAACCGGAGTCGAACCTGGTGTGGTACAACCACAGGCGCCCCGGGCGACCTCCGTACTGCTCGAGGTAGGCCAGGGCCGCGCGGTCCCAGTGCTGGTCGTCGATGGCGCCGCCGAGCACGACGGCACGGTAGACGGAGGCCGGCCGAGCGCGTGATACGGGACGAAGCTCGACGTAGACACCGTGCCGGCACAGCTGCTCGGCGACGCCCAACGCGATCTGGGCGTTGGCGTCGAGCGGATTGACGTAGCTCACGAGCACCTTCGGTAACGCCGCTTCCTTCGACATGGTCACGAATCTGGCATCCCAGCTTGGCCAGTCGACAGAGACGAAAGTCCCTCCGTTGGCGGCCAGCGGCAACCAGGCCTGGCGTCGGCGGCGAATGGCGCCACAGCGCGGTGGCGCCTGTCTGGTTCAGGGCCGAATGCAGGACTTCTGGCCCTGCGCGCAGCGGGTCAACACCCCTAGGTTCTGCCTACATCGGCACCTTCTGCGCTACGTCAGGACTAGGAGTGATGATGCCAACCAGGTGGGTGTACGGATTCGATCAGCTGGGCCAGGTCGAGGAGCAGGTCGGCGGGAACTGGGACCTGGTCCGTGGTCTACTCGGTGGCAAGGGGGCGAACCTGGCCGAGATGACCCGGCTCGGCATTCCGGTGCCGCCCGGGTTCACCGTCACGACGCAGGCCTGCCTGCGCTATCTCGACGCCGACAACACCATGCCGGCCGGGTTGTGGGAACAGGTCACGAGCGCGTTGCACGCCGTCGAGAAGCGGGTTGGCAAGTGCTTCGGCGACCCGGCGCGACCGCTGCTGGTGTCCTGCCGGTCGGGCGCGAAGTTCTCCATGCCGGGCATGATGGATACGGTCCTCAACATCGGGCTCAACGACGACACCGCTCGTGGCCTGGTGGCCTCGACCGGCGACGAACACTTCGTCTTCGACTCCTACCGACGTCTGATCCAGATGTTCGGAACCGTGGTCCTCGGCTTGCGTGACGAGCTGTTCGACCATGTGCTGTCCGAAGCCCGAACCACCCGCGGCGTCACCAGCGACGCCGATCTGACCATCGGGGATCTCCGTGGCGTCGTCGCCCGCTTCCGAGATATCACTCCGCAGTTCCCTATCGATCCGCTCGAGCAGCTGAGGATGGCGATCGAGGCGGTCTTTGCCTCCTGGAACGGCAAGCGGGCGATCGACTACCGCAAAGCCGCCGGTATCGCCCACGACCTCGGCACAGCGGTGAACGTGCAGGCGATGGTGTTCGGAAACCTGAGCGAGAAGTCGGCCACCGGTGTGACCATGACCCGCAGCGGAGCGACCGGACGGCCCGGACTAGAGGGCGACTTCCTGATCAACGCCCAAGGTGAGGATGTGGTGTCCGGGACGCGCACCACCCGTCCCCTGGACGCGCTCGCCGGCGTGATGCCCAAGGCTTACGCCGAACTACAGCAGATGGCCGCAACGCTGGAGGGCCGATATCGCGATATGCAGGACATCGAGTTCACCATCGAGGACGGCAAGCTCTGGCTGCTCCAGACGCGCGACGGCAAGCGGACCGCCCAGGCCGCCGTGCGCATCGCCGTCGACCTGGCGAACGACGGGCTGATCACCCAGCAGGACGCGGTGCGCCGAATCACGCCTGGGCAGGTCGAGTTCTTCCTCCATGCCCAGCTGTCGCCGGCGGCTCGGACACAGGCCGCCGATGAGGGACGGATGATCGCCTCAGGGCTCAACGTCTCGCCCGGTGCCGCAGTCGGCATCGCCGCCTTCGACCCCGATGTCGCCCAACGCCTCGCCGGGGATGGTCGCGCGGTCATCCTGGTCCGGCCGGAGACCAAGCCCGACGACGTCCACGGCATGCTCGCCGCGGAGGGGATCCTGACGACCCGTGGCGGTCGGACCAGCCACGCAGCCCTGGTGGCCCGCCAGTTCGGTAAGCCCGCCGTCGTCGGGGTCAACGCGCTCGAGGTCGACCTGGTGGGTCACCGAGCCCTCGTGGGCGACCTGGTGATCGAGGAGGGCGACTGGCTGTCACTGGACGGCAGCACGGGCGAGGTGTTCCTCGGCCAGCTCGAAACCTTCGTTCCCGACATTACGGACGGTTGGCTGGCCACCGTGCTGTCCTGGGCGGACAAGCATCGCCGGTTGGGTATTCGAGCCAACGCCGACTATCCCGAGGACGCGAAGCGTGGCCGCGAGTACGGTGCCGAGGGCATCGGGCTGTGCCGCACCGAGCATATGTTCTTCCAGTCCGAGCGGCTGCCGGTCATGCAGCGGATGATCATGAGTGACTCGGTGACCGAGCGTCGAGACGCCCTGGAGGAGCTGCGACCGCTGCAGCGCGCTGACTTCCTCGGCCTGTTCCAGGCGATGGACGGGCTGCCCGTGATCATCCGGCTCGTCGACCCGCCGCTGCACGAGTTCCTTCCCAACTTCGAAGACCTGTCGACGCGGATCACCGACGCCAAGATCCGGCTGTCGGCCGCGGCGTCGCTGGAGGAGGTCGACGCCCTGCTCGGTCGGCTTCGCAACGACGAGGATCTGCTGCGGCGCGTCCGCAGTCTGCACGAGTCCAATCCCATGCTCGGACTCCGCGGCGTGCGGCTGGCCATCCGTTACCCCGAAATCCTGCAGATGCAGGCGAGGGCGATCATCGAGGCGGCTTGCGACGCCAAGGCGAACGGTGGCAATCCCCAGCCTGAGATCATGGTGCCCCTGACCAGCGATGCCGGCGAGCTGGTCAAAGTTCGGGCCGTTATCGAAAGCGAGGCGGCGGCCGTGTTCGCCGAGCGTGAGATGTCCGTCGACTACCAGATCGGCACGATGGTCGAGACGCCGCGGGCGGCCCTGACGGCACACCGCTTGGCCGAACACGCGGACTTCTTCTCGGTCGGTTCCAACGACCTGACTCAGACGACGTACGCGCTCAGCCGGGACGACGCCGAGACCAGTTTCCTGATCGACTACCTGCGGTTAGGTGTCTACCAGCACGATCCCTTCGCCTCGATAGACACCGAGGCCGTGGGGTCGCTGATCGATACGGCCGTCAGCGCAGCTCGAGCGATCGGCGACCATTTCGAGGTCGGCGTCTGCGGCGAGCATGGCGGCGACCCGGTGTCGATCCGCTGGTGCCACCAGCACGGTCTGACCTACGTCAGCTGCTCTCCGTTCCGCGTGCCGGTGGCGCGTCTGGCCGCGGCCCACGCTGCGCTCGCCGAGGCCACGGTCTCGACGACCGCCGCCTGAATCCCACGTCGGTACAAGTCGGGACCTTTGGCCGTCGCCGAGGCGGGCAGTCAGGGGCGACGATCGCTGGTATCCGATTGAGACGAAGAACCTAGGCGGCGACATCATGAGCAACACCCACTCCATTCCCGAACCTGTCCAGCACGCCATCGAACTGGCGGGGCGAGCCCCCTCCATCCACAACAGCCAACCGTGGCAGTTCGACGTCCAAGCTGACCGGATCGACCTGTACGCGAACTACCGCCGGTGGCTCCCCGCGACCGACGCGGACCAGCGGGACCTGCTGCTGAGCTGCGGAGCAGCGCTGCATCACCTGCGCCTCGCGCTCGCTGCCGCCGACATCGGGTGTACGGCGCATCGGCTGCCGAGTGCCTCCGAACCGGATCTGCTGGCCTCGTTGCAGCTGACCGCCGAGTCAGGATCGGATCTTGATCGCTCACTCGTGGCGATGATCTCCAAGCGGAGGACCGACCGGCGTCCGTTCCGGAGATGGCCGGTTCCGGAGTCGATCCTCCAGAAGCTCGTCGACCGGGCGGCCGAACAGGGAGCCGTGCTGCGCGTGGTCGGCGATCCGCGGGCACGGGAGACGCTGGTTGCCGCGTTCGCCGAGGCGGGTGAGGACCAGTCGAGAGTCGCTGGGTACGCCGACGAGCTTTCGGCTTGGACCGGCACCACCGGAGGCGATGAGGGTGTGCCGGCGGAGAACCTGCTCCGCACATCGGCGCGGAGCGTTGAGGCCGCCCGAGATTTCGGCCCGGGTCAGCTCAGCGCCCCGCCCGGCGATGCGCCCGAAGAGGCAACACTGATGGTGTTGGGCACAGGCTCGGATGATCGCTTGTCACAGTTGAGGGCGGGAGAGGCGCTGAGTGCCGTCCTCCTCGAGGCAACTCGTCTGGAACTGGCCAGCTGCCCGCTCAGCCAGCCGCTGGAGGTTCGCTCGACCCGCGACGTACTCCGTGATGACGTTCTCGGCGGCACGCTCTCTCCGCAGGTCGTCGTCCGGCTCGGCTGGCCGGGATCGGATGTCGCCCTGTCCGGAAGCCCTCGCCGACCCGTGGCCGAGACCATCGGTCGACTGCCGCAGTGATCCCAGGGCCCACCCAAGGCGGGTCGCTTCCCGGGTCGGCAAGACCTGAGCGGACTGCCCGACGTGCACCCTGTCGCTACTCCGCCAGGCGCGGACCTCGGACAGGTCGACTCCCGCTGAGCGACAGCCGGCGTAGCCGTCCAGGCGGATCACCTGCAGTCTGTGACCGTTGCGGCTGGTCAGTCGGTGAACGCGAACGTCGCAGTCGGCCAGCCCGCTCGAGTTTGGTTTCCGCCAACGGCGAGCTACTCGTCCATGGAGCGAGGCTTGGCTCAGATGTTCACGCTGCTTAGCGGGACAGCAGGCGACGTCCGCTCACCTGGTCACACGCGATGCTGAAAAAGAGCGTCCGAGGGCCTTCGGCCCATGGATCTGGAGACGCACTGGACTTGAGCTGCTCCAACTGGTCGTCGCTGAGCAGCGTGCCGGCTCCCCTCACCAGCACACTCCAGCCAGCCTCGAGGAAGTCGTCGACATCATCTACTTCGAAGGCGACCTTCTGGTCGATCGCACTTCGTGCCACGACTCCGAACGCAACTGTGCGGACGATGATGTGGTCGCCGTTGACAACGTAGTTCATCGGCAGCACAACGGGCCCGTCCTCGGCGAGGAAGCCTATCCGTCCGATCTTCTTGGCAGTCAGCAGCTCAAGCGACTCGGATCGGTCCAGCTCGACGATCTTGCCCCCGCTAGACCCGGCCGGCCAGTAGTCCCCAGAACTCACATCTGCCTCCTCATCGAGACGACCACCGCAACCACTCGCCGTCGATCCAACCCGCTCACTGTGAATCGTATTCCCATCGTGCTGTCATTGGCGGCCACATGCCGCACAGTCGGCGACGTCGCCCACCGGGTCTCACGCTGCCAGTGCCGCCGTCCACGCCGTCAGTGCCGATCGAGTGCGCTGGACCCCAGGATGTGTGGGATCGCTGGGACCGGTACGCGAAGCTCTTGTTCGGTGGGGATCTCGGCGGCAATGTCGGAGGCGTGCACCGCGCGGGCCATCGCCCACGCAATCCACCCGACGAGCACGAACAGGACCGAACCCACCGCAATCCAGGCCGCCGGGCCGGGAAGCTGGGTCAACTGGTACATCACCCACCCGACACCGACCGTGGACGGGATGGTGATGACCCAGGCTCCCACCATCCTCACCACGACCCGCAGGTCGACCCCCTGGCCGGAGGCGACACCGGAGCCGGTGATCGACGTTGCGGCGGCGTGGGTTGTCGAGATCGGAATGCCCAAGCCGGTGGCGCCGAAGATCGCGGTCACTGCGCCGACGTTGGCAGCCAATCCGGAACTGGCGCGCAACTTCGTGATGCTGAGCCCCATCGTCTCGATGATCTTCCAGCCACCCCACACTGTGCCGACCGCAATGGCGCCGTAGGCGAGCAACGGAATCCACCAGTCGATCTGGAGATTGCCGTCAGGCCGCAAGGTGATGTACCCACCGGCCAGCAGAGCCGCGGCGATGATCCCCATGGTCTTCTGGGCGTCGTTCGCGCCGTGCCCGAACGACACGGCGGCAGCCGACACCAACTGCAGCGCCTTGAAGCCCCTGGCGTCGTCGTGGATCCTCAGCCTGCGCTGGAGCCGCGACAGCACGATCATCGCCAAGAAGGCGACGGTGAACGCGACCACAGGAGACACGACGATCGCGATCACCGCCGTCTCGACGACCCCCCAGTTGATGGCCGACATGCCCCCCGCGGCCAGTCCAGCGCCAACCAGCCCGCCGATGATCGCGTGACTCGAGGAGGACGGAATACCGACGTACCACGTGGCATAGTTCCAGGCGATCGCCGCAATCAGGGCAGCGAAGACGACCGCTACCCCCTCAACATCGTGCTTGACGACCTTAGCCACCGTGTTCGCGACCGCGGTTCCGACGACAAAGAAGGCGCTGAAGTTGAACACCGCGGAGAACCAGGGCGCCCACCGTGCCGGCAGAGCCCGGGTGGCGACCACCGTCGCCACCGAATTCGCGGCGTCGTGGAACCCGTTGGTGAAATCAAAAACCAGCGCCAACACGATGACCCCGATGATGGGGATAAGCAATCCGTCCATGGATCCCTTTTCGAAGTGGCACTCTCCATCATCGGGAATCGCCGCGCGCGATACACGGGCCTAAAGCCTCTACTTCGTCAGACTATGGTCCTCACCTCGCCAGCATCTCGTCGGTGACGCCCAGTGTCGGAGCGCCCTACGGCGTTCGGGATGCCCAGCCGGTCAGGCTCAGCGGGTACGCGACCGTACTGGCCCGATGGCGGTAGAGCCTGAAATCGCGGCCGTCAGCAGCGCTGCCACCGGGATCCGCGGGGAGGGTCGAGCTGATCATCGGAGCAGTTGGCGCGCAGTCAGCGTGACCGAGTCACGTCGGCGACCCAAAGTGCCGGCGCGACGTGGCCGCCGACCGTGACCCTACCCCCGGCTGCCTGGCCCGGCGACCGACCAGCATCACCGGACAGTGACCGGTCCGCATCACAGCCTCGGCGACCGGACCGGTTCGGATGCTCCACGGCTGGCTGCTGTGATGGCAGCCGAGGACCAAAAGCTCTGAGGTGGGAGCCAGTGCGCTCAGCGCCTGTCGAATGTCGCCGGTCTGGTGGGTGATGTTGATGGGGAGCCCTCGGTACTGCGCCTCCAGCGCGGCTATCGATGCGATGAGGGGAGACTCATGATCCGGCGGGTCGATGATCCCGGCGAGCTGCGGATCCCGTTCCGGCGGCACAGTGACCACGGTGAGCGCGATGCCGCGAAGGTGAGCTTCTTCAGCCGCGACCGCCAGAGCCAGCTTTGCGGTGTGGTTGTCGGTCCAACCGACGGTGACCTGGGTGCGAGCGCCCGGCGTGATGAACGACAAGGGCGCCACCATCACTACCGGACAGTTCGCGTGCACCGCGATGCGGTCCTCCAGCGGTCCTCGAGCACCGTGCGACGCCCGGGAACGTGTCAGGTCGATGCCCAGGGCGATGACCTGTGCCCCGTCGCCGATGCGCAGCAAGTCTTCGCTGACCGACGCGCCGGCTCCCGATACGAGTTCCACGTCGACCTCTGGCTCGACCTCCCTCGCGGCTTGCCCACTTGACCGCAGGATGGCCTCTCCGGCGCGCCAGGGACGGTCGGCTCCGACGACGTCGGCAGCCAGCGGCTCGATATGGGCGATGAGCAGCCTCGCCGCGCGCAGTCGCGCCTCGATCGCGGCCCAGCGAACGGCCTGCTGCGCCGATCGAGATCCGTCGACGCCCACAACGACCACCTGCTGGCCAGGCTCGACATGGCGCTGGCCCTGACTCATCATCGCTCCTTCGCCTCAGACGGCTCTTCTCAGCCTGCGCGCCGGAAACAGAACGTGCAATGGTCCAAGGCACCAGGACTCCGGGACTTTTGTCCCGCCCGAGCCAGGCGGGCCGCGGGCCTACGGCCCTGGCCAACACCCTGCCTGAGTCACTGTGGCCGAGCTCGACCTCAACCCAGTGGCCAGCGGGCCCACGAGCTGCACCGGGTGATGGACAACGACGCCGCCCGCACACGTGCCGAGGTCCGCGACTGGCTGGCGGGGAACCCGCGGGTCCACGTCCACATCACCCCGACCTCCGGATCATGGCTCAACCTGGTCGAGGTCTGGTTCGGCATCATCGAGCGCCAAGCCATCGGCCGCGGCCGCTTCACCTCCGTCCACGACCTCATGACCAAGATCCGGACGTCAGGACCGGCTGGAACCACCGCAACCACCCGTTCATCTGGACCAAGCCCGCCGAAGAGGTCGTCGACAAGATCAACCGCAAACGTAACCATGTCTCAACGACACGCCTCTAGGAGACTGCTGATTAACTGCCGATATGCTTCCGCACGCTCAGCATATGCCCTTGTCAGAGTGCTCTGGACAGCCCCGATTTCACTTATTCAGCAGGCTCCTAGGGCGTGTCTCCCGAACCCCGGTCGAGAGCGATCGGCGGTCCGGGACGTGATGGGCAAGGCGGAAGAGGAGGCCGTATCGGTGTTCTACGGACGACGATGACAACGTGGCCCATCGCTTCCGGTCGTAGCGCAGCCGGTCGGGGTTAGGGAGACACGCCCTTAGGCCCTCGACGGGCAGGCCGTCCGTCCCTGCCCCGCGACGAGCCTGACGAGGTCTGAGGATGGCAAGAGCTAAGAGAGGAGCGGCATGACCGACTGGCGCGCTGGGACGACCGCCCACGATCGAGAACTGGAGCGCCGACCGGAAGTAGACCCATCCTGGTTCTTCCGTCGCTGGCTCGGCCTGGTGACTCTCGGGGAGAGTGCCGGTTTCGCCGTCGCCGCGGCGACGGGTGTGGCTGTTGCCATCACCGGACCAAGCCAGGTCCTGGCCATGGCGACACTGCTCACCGCGGGAGCCGTAGAAGGGGCGCTGCTGGGCGTGGGCCAGATCCTCGCCATGCGGACGCTTCCCCTGGAGCGTGCACTCCTTCGACGCTGGCCCGTCCTGACCAGCCTTGCCGCAGTGGTGGCGTGGGCGATCGGGCTGCTGCCGAGCACGCTGTCGGATCTGGACTGGTCCAACCCGGTCGTCTGGGTGGCGGCCGGGCTGCTGGGACTGGCCCTGCTCGCCACCATCCCAGCCGCCCAGCTGATTCTCCTCCGGCGAGCGGTCCGGCGGCCCTGGCGCTGGCTGCCTGCCAACATCGTCGGTTGGCTGGTGGGCATCGGCTGGACCTTCGCCGTCTCACCGCTGGTCGACGTCGACACACCGATCGCCCAACTGCTGGCTCTGTACGTCGGTGCCGGACTCCTGATGGCCCTCACCATCGGGACGGCGACCGGCCTGTGCTGGGTCGGCTGGCTCCGCCATGGCGACCTCATCTCACGGCGTTCGCCGATGAACGACCAGGCCGGCTGAGCCGCACGTCAGACCGCAGCCCAGCCGGTTAGCTCAAGCGCGCCGGGTCGCGGTCGAAGGCACCCGGTCGGTATCGGTGCCCGGTCTGACGTGCGTCGACGGCACCGCGACGATCGGGCAGTGGGCATGGCTCAGGCAGTAGTGGCTGACCGATCCAGACAGGATTCGACCGAACCCGACGTGTTCCCGGGTGCCGATCACCAACATGGCAGACCGAGCCGATTCCCGCACCAGGGCCGGCCCGGCCTCGTCGCCGAAGAAGTCCAGGCGCCAGTCTGGTCCCGGCCCGATCGAGTCCCACACCGCCGAGACTGCCTCGCGGTAGCTTGCCTCCACCCGATCGTCCGAGACCGCCGTGGGATAGGTGACGATGCCGGCAACCCCGAGGGCGAGCGGCAGGTTGAGGGCATGGACAGCGCGCAGCCGCACTCCAGTCCGATGGGCCTGCGCAGCCGCCCAGTGCAGCGCCAGCGCCGATGATGCGGACAGATCCAACCCGACGACGATCTCGTTGGCCTCATCGATCTCGCTCATGCTGGCTCCTCTGGTTCCGAGGTCACCACGGTCGTGATCCCTGACCCGCTCGGCCCCCGCGGTGAACTCCGCCGTGCGTGCGCTTGGAGGATCCCGGTTTGCGGTGGGCGGGAAGTCGGCCCAGCCTGAAGTAGGCGCCCGGGCCGACGAAGTTGACCGCGATGACGGCCGCCCAGACGACCTTGCTCCCCCGCACCTGGCTGGCTGGACGTCTGACCAGGTCGATCCAGGCGGTGACGGCCAGCGACAGCTGGACGCTGGCCAGAACCAGGACTGCCGTCTTGCCGCGATCACTCAGATCATTCCAGCTACGTCGCGTCACAGTCGGGTCCTCTTTGTCGTCGAAGGTGTCGGCCAGCGAGAAGCGATTCAGCGGAGAGCGGGCTCATCCGCCGCGGCCGCGGGGATCTCCCCGGCACCGTTTTCGTGGGCCAGGGCAGCGGAACGGTCTCCGAACGGAGCCGCCGGCACAGCCACCACGGGACAGATGGCGTGGCTCAGACAGTGGTGACTGACCGATCCGACCAGCAGCCGTTCTATGCCGACGTGGTCGCGGGTGCCCAGAACGAGCGCGGCGGCTTGTCGGGACCGTTCGACCAGCAGTGGGCCGACGGGACCCCGCTCGACCTCCAGCACCCACCCCGGATCGGGATGAACCTGCCGGAAGATCACCCGCATCCTCGCGGTGACCTCCTCCGTGCTCGGAGGTTCGACGAGGTAGGCCATACCGGGAACCCCGGGCGTCCACCCCATCGCCGACGTCTGCTCGGAGATGACGTGCACGGCGCGCAGCCGCAGTCCGGCCGACCGGGCGTAGTCCGCGGCCCAGTTCAGCGCTGCCAGCGCGGACGGCGAGTCATCCAAGCCCACGACGACCTCCGACCCTGGTCCCTGCTCGTCCATCTCGCTCTCCCTCGCTCCTAGCAACCGCCGAGCCGGGCACGCCCTCCCGAAGAGATCCTGGCAGTGCGACTGGATCGCAAACACCATCGAAGGTCATCTGGGTCCAGGACTTTGGTCCCACCGGGAGTCCCGGGACCTGCCGTTGGAGCGAGCCAGGCATCCGAAATGCCACGCGGTGTGCCGAGCGGCCGGCACAGCACACAGGACCAAAGTCCCCCGTGGGGGTGGCCTTCGTCCGTCGCCACTGGCGCTGCCCACCAAGGAGGCTGGAGGCAGCCAACCAACGGAAGGAACGTCGATGGAACCGGGACCGTCGCACACCGAGCTCACCGCGGCTGAGCCATACGGTCCGCCCACTGCGGAGCCGCGCCGGCTCCGTCGAAGCCGGCAGGATCGGGTACTTGCCGGCGTCTGCGGTGGCCTCGGTCGCTACCTCGACCTCGACCCAGTGGTTCTGCGGATCCTGACGCTCGCCCTCATCTTCACCGGAGTCGGTGTCCCGGCCTACATCATCGCCTGGATCGCCATCCCCGAGGCGGCCGAGGACGAACCTGAACCGCCCGCACCACCCACCAGCCGCGCCCGAGCGGCACTCACCCTCGGCATCGGTCTGATCGTTCTCGGCGGACTGCTGATCGCCCGGAACGTGGTTCCGTGGTTCGACTCGTCGCTGTTCTGGCCGCTGGTCGTGGTCGCCGGCGGTCTCCTGCTCGTCCTCACGGCCCGGCGATGAGCACCGTCGCCCGGCCGCCGAAGGTGCCTGTCGCACCGCCCCCCACCACGGTCGGGGCACGCCAGGCTGCGCCGCGGGCGACGCGGATCGACCTGGTGGTCTTGGGGCTTCTGGTGTCTGCGGTCGGCGTTGGCTGGCTGCTGACCGGCCTGGGCTTCGACGTCCCGTGGAAGCTGGCCGCACCGGTCGCCCTCGTCGCTGTGGGGTTGGTCCTGGTCGTGACAGTCGTCGTCCGCCGGGACGGGGGGCGGAACGCCGGGCGGTCGGGGTTGGCCTGGCTCGGCGCTGTGCTGTTGATGGTCTCACTGGCGCTTGGCGTCGACGCGCCGCGGTACGCCGCCCCGATGGGCAACGTCGGCCTTGCCCCCACGGCCTCTGACTGGCCGGTGACCGTGCACCGCAGCACCGGCAACATTGTCGTCGACCTGACCCGGCATCCGCTGCCGGACCAGGGGTCGCTCCAGATCCAGCTCGGTGCGGGAAACGTGGATGTGACTGTTCCTCGGAACGCCTCGATGACGATCGACACTCGAGTCACTGCAGGGACGATCCGGGTCGACGGAAGGAAGACCGACGACGGCGTCGATCTGCGGTGGTCGGACGGATCGCCGGGAATGCCCGTCGTCGTGACCGTCGACGTGGGTGCTGGGGAGGTGACCATTCGTCATGCATGAGCACTATCGCTGGATCTGGTTCGCCGTTCTCGGACTCAGCTTCTCCCTGCTCGGGATTGCGCTGACCGTCCAGGAAGTCGTCGGCTCGCTCGGGGTGCGCTGGGGTGTCCTACTACCCGGTCTGGTGATCCTGGCCGGACTGCTGGTGGCCGGATCGGCAGCCATCGCCAGTCGTCGGCGAGCGAACATCTGATCGCCACTCGCATGCGTACGCTGATCGTCTACGAGTCCTACTTCGGGTGTACCCAGGAGATCGCCGAGGCGCTGGCCGGCGAGTTCCGCGGAGCCGGCACCACCACACTCACCCCGGTGGAAACCGCCCGCCATCATTCGGTCGGGACGTACGACTTGGTCGTCGTCGGCGGCCCGACCCAGGGCCGAGGTCTGAGCCGGCCCGGCACTCGCCGCAACGTACTGAGCCGGGCGGCGGTGCGTCACCGACCGGCCCGCATCGACCCGACCGTCAGCATCGGCCTGCGCGAGTGGCTCGACGGGCTGGGCCTGTGCGAGGGTACGGCAGCCGCAGCCTTCGACACCCGGCTCAACGGGCCAGCCCTGCTCACCGGACAGGCCTCCCGAACGCTGGCCGCCGAGCTGCGTCATCACGGCTTCCGACTGATCAGCGACCCGACGAGCTTCCTGGTCGGCCTGAACGACACGCTCCTACCAGAGGAGGACGCTCGAGCCGCCGCCTGGGCCAGTGACCTGATCCGGTCGATGGAGAGCCAAGACCACAATCCGCGGGATCCGGCAGCCGGCCCTGACCGCTCCACCCCAATGCCAACGGAAAGCTAGGACATGTCATCCGACTTCGAAGCGACGGCCGGACCGGGCGAACCCGCTGCCCGAGCGGCGAGGTGGCTGCCGCTCGTCCTCTGGGCCCTCGCCATCGGTGTGGCCACGAGTTCGGTCATAGGTCCGCTCGGTCTCGGACTGATGACCTACCGCACCTCACCGACCACCCCTGAACCAGCTGCTAGGCAGCGACGCCGCCGCGCTCTTCGTCGGCGCACCGATCGTCCTGATCGCTGCGACGCTGGTCCGACGAGGCCACCCATCAGCCCCGTACCTCACCGTCGGCGTCAGCGTGTATGTCCTCTACACCTATGCCCAGGTGATCATCGGCCAGGAGTACCTCCGGCTGCCCGGCAACGTCGAGCGGTTCTTCCCGCTGCTGCTCGGGGTCTTCATCCTCGCCGAGGCGGCGATGGTCATGGCCTGGCGCGCGCTGCCCACACGGCCGATGCTGAGCCAGGGAGTGCGCCGGGTGTCCGGGTCGGTGCTCATCGCCGTTGCGGTCTTCCTGGTCTTCGGGCTGCACCTTAGGTCGATCGTCCTCGCCTGGGCCAACCCGAGTCGGTTGGTGGAGTACGCGTCGAGTCCGACCCCGTTCTGGCTGGTCAAGCTGATGGACCTCGGCATCGTCGTGCCGGTCGCGCTGGCCACGGGCGTCGGACTGCTCCGGGGAGCCGCCTGGGCCGACCGGACGGCTCACGTAGTGCTGACCGGCTACACCTGCCTGGCCATGTCCGTGGCCAGCATGGGCCTGCTCATGTACGAGAACGGCGACCCCGATGCCTCGCTGCCCCTGACGGCCGGGTTCGTCGGCTTCGCGTTCGTGCTGGCGCTGCTGACCTTGCGGCTCTACTGGCCCCTCTTCGTCACCCCGGTGGACGTGGGTCGAGAGATCGCCGCCGCATCTGGTCGGAACGGGGTGGACTCGGTGAACCAGGTCGCTGACGAGCTTGACCGGACCGGATCCGGAAGTCAGTCGGCCGGCCGATCCGAATCCCACTGACGCGGACGAAGATCAGAATGATTCGAGCTCTCCGGCGTCCGGCCGCCGTGCTTGCCGGAATCGTGTTGGCCGAGACCGTCCTGATCTACCTCGGCCAGACCTTCGGCTCCACCAGGCGCGAGCGGGCAATGTACCTACCGGGTGACCAGATCGTATCCAAGCCTCAAGTCGTGACCAATCACGCCATCACCATCAACGCACCGGCTGACTGTGTGTGGCCCTGGCTCGTGCAGATGGGCTGGCACCGCGCAGGCTGGTACACCGCCCGCTGGGTCGACAGGCTGCTGTTCCCTCTCAACTGGCCGAGCGCCAACCGCATCATCCCTGAGCTCCAGAACATCAAGATCGGGAACTTCATCCCCGATGGCGCGCCGGAGACCAAGTGCGGACTCATCGTCGAGCACCTCGAGCCCGGCCGCGCGATGGCACTTCACTCGACCAGCCACCTGCCCCTTGAGTGGCGGGACAAGGCGTCGCTCGACTGGTCGTGGGCCTTCGTGCTGTTCCCAGTCGATGACGGCGCGCGTACCCGCTTCGTCTTTCGCTCCCGATGGACTACCCGCCCGTGGTGGTTCACTCTCGGCGGATGGTTGGTGGTCGTCCCTGCCGACTTTGTGATGTCTCGCGACATGCTTCACGGCGTACGGCAGCGGGCCGAGGCACTGGGTCGCCAGCATTCTGCAGGCAGCCGCGAGGACCAGCCGGCCGGAGGAACCAGGTCGAGCCGAGCGCTCGACAAGGAGTCCCAATTCCTGGACTGAGGCGCACAGTGAGCCGGCGCCAGTTCTGCGCCTTGACTGTGGCCACCACCTTGACGATCGCGACCGCGTCGTGTTCGGGCGGTGGTGACCCGACACCGGCGCCGTCAACGGACGAGCCAACTCGTGATCTTGAGTTTCCTCCGGGGTTTCGGTGTGGTGTAGCCACATCGGCCTACCAGATCGAGGGTGCGGTCAGTGCGGACGGTCGCAGCAGGTCGATCTGGGACACCTTCTGCGCTACGCCTGGCCGGATCGCCGATGGCAGCTCGGGCGCCGTCGCCTGCGACCACTACCACCGGTGGCAGGCGGATCTCGACCTAATGCAAAGCCTGAGCCTCGGCTCCTACCGGTTCTCCATCGCGTGGCCCCGGGTGCTTCCGGGAGGCCGCGGTCGCGTCAACCAGCGAGGCCTCGACTTCTACGACCGCCTGATTGATGCCCTGCTCGCGCGCGGTATATCGCCAGTGGCGACGCTGTACCACTGGGACCTACCGCAGTCGCTGCAGGAAATGGGCGGCTGGGAGAACCGGGAAAGTGCCGCCTGGTTCGGCGACTACGCCACCGTTGCATTCGCCGCACTGGGGGATCGGGTCGACAACTGGTTGACCATCAACGAGGCGAAGGTCATCGCTGAGCAGGGCTACCTCTACGGCCGGATGGCCCCGGGCAAGACCGAACCGAGAGCCGCGGGCGCGGTCATCCATCACCTCAACCTGGCACACGCTCGGGCCGTAGCAGCATTCCGTGCTTCCACCGCGATCGGTCGGATCGGACCGTGTCTGCAGCTTGCCCCCTGCTACCCGGCTGATGATGGTCCAGAGGCCGCCGCAGCCGCCCGGGCGGCCGACACGACCGAGAACAGGCAGAATAAGCAGCCTGATCAGGGCGTCCTCAACACATCAGGTCGAGATCAGGCTCGCGAAGACGTGAGCCAGCTCCTCGGTGAGCCTGTCCGGGTCAGCGACGATAACCGGGTCGCTGACCACTGTCACGCCGAGAACACCCGCATAGGACAAGACGTCGAAGCTGACACCGATGTTGCCCGGATTGACCGCCGCCGGGATGATGGCGCTGATCAGGTGGCCGCCGATGGAGACCGGTTCGGCCGGACCTCGAAGGTTCGTCTCGAAGGTGTGCACCAGCCGCTGGTGCTCGACGAACAGGCGGAACGCTCCCAGCCGGCTGAGGGCTCGGAAGGCCAAGCCCAACGGGCCCGCTGAGGAGGCTCGCTGCAGTGTGACGTTTCGTTTCGTCAAGGCGATGATGGAGGCCAGTCGGGCGGTATCGTCGGCAACAGCCGGAATCGCGATCGGCCGGACGCCGACGTCATTGCCCAGCCGAGCGGTCGTGGTGGACCGCCGTCCGGAAACGGGCACTGACACCACGAGCTGCGCGGGATGCTCGCCGTGGGCGGCCAGGACCTTGATCAGCGATCCCGACACAGCCGCCAGTACGACGTCGTTGACCGTGCCCCCGAGGCGATGAGCAACGGTCAGGACGTCGGCCAGCGGGACCGCCACCCGGTCCAGGCGCCGACGACCAGACGTCGGCCGGTTCAGGAAGGTCTTCTCGACCAGCCGCGGTCCGGCCGTACCCATTCCGAGCTCGCGCATCCCCGCCAGCGTGCGGGCCAGGCCAATGGGCAGGCTCCGGATGCCACGCCATCTGCGCCGAACGGCATCGACCGCCAACTCGGTCCATCGTGGCGCAGATCTGGGAAAGCCCCGACCCGCGTGCCGAGGGCCGGGATCGGCGAGCGTGGCCAGGACCGCCAGACCACCCAGGCCGTCAGCCAGCACGTGATGGAACACCAGGATCAGACCACTCCGGCCCCCAGCTGAGTCCGACACCAGGCAGGCCCGCCACAGCGGCCAGCCACGGTCGAGAGGACTGCAGACGACCTCGGCGGCGACGTCGAGCAGTCCGCGACGACCACCAGGTGACGGCGATTCCCGCGCGGTCAGATGTCGATCCAGGTCGAAGCCTGGGTCGTCGATCCACACCGGCGGGCCGAACCCGAGCGGCGGTCGGTACAGCTTCTGGCGCAGCCTCGGAATTGCCGGCAACCGCTCGGCGAGAAGTGTGCGCACCTCGGCCAGCGAGGGTTCGTCATGTTGGTTGAACTCGAGTACTGCACCGATGTTCATCGGGACCGAACCGTGGTCGGTCGCCAGCACAGTGAGGTCCATCGGACCGATACGTTCGATCGACGCCGCGCCCGGTTGGACGGTTGTGTTGTGCACGATGAACCCGCCTTGGTCGCTGCTAGGCGCTGGGCTCAACTGACGCCGCGGCGAGCGCGTAACTCGGGTTCGCTCCGGCACGTGGCGGCGGCGGCACAGCAACGATTGGGCAGTGGGCGTGACTCAGGCAGTAGTGGCTGATCGAGCCGTTGAGGATTCGGCCCCACCCCACGTGCTCGCGGGTCCCGATGACGAGCAGATCCGCATGTGACGACTCCGCGACCAGGACGCTGTTTGGATCAGCGTTGTAGAACTCCAACCGCCAGTTGGGCTCCGGCTGTACCAACTCCCACACGGCGGTCACGGCGTTCCGATACGCCTCATCAGCCTTGTCCATGCCCAACGTCGACGTCGGCACGCTGATCGTGTCGACGGCGGCGAACATCGCCGAAGGCAACAACAGCGCGTGCACGGCCCGCAGCTGAGCCCCAGTCGTACGAGCGTGGTGGGCGGCCCAGGCCAGTGCGGCGTGCGATGACGGCGATACGTCAAGGCCGACCACGATCTCGCCCATGCCCTCTCCGTTCAGTCGTCTGTCCTGGCCGTTCCCCATCGGTCGGCCACTTGTCAGTTCGAGACCTCGACGTTGATCGCCAATGACGCCCGCGGTGCTACTCCGGACTCCCAGGGTCGGGCCTGGTGCATCCGGATACGCGCCCGTCCGGGAGCGGTCGCCGTGATCAGCAGCCGCTCGGTGGTGCTGCGTCCCACCGGATCGGCCTTCTCGGGATCACCACGGCGCCGCGTCAGCCGCAGGATTCCGTCGTTGTCCTCCAGCCCGTACGACCAGACGAATCCCGCCGTGCCGAGACTGGCCAGACTCAGCTCCCGAGTCTCACCGACACTCAACTTCAGGTCGATGTCGGAGCTCGCGGCATCGCCCGGGACCGCCGCCTCGAGGGCTTCCATCGTCGTGTGGTGCAGGTTGCCGTGGATCATCATGGTCCTTGTCTGGTGCGCCAGGCGCAGGAGTGGTTCATGACCATCTTCGCGAACCCGCGGCGGCGCCGGAACGGTCCAACGTCCCGTTCTCCAGGGTCCTTCGACTCACCCCAGTCGGCGGCATCACGGGACAAGGACCTTGGCCTCTGGCTCGGGGCCCGCCGAGTGGCCAGAGTCAGCAACGTGCCACGCGACGAGCCGGGCGCCACAACCACCCCGCCTGCCGTCTCCGCCGAGGCTGCGCCGATCGCCCTGCGGGCGGCCCTCTTCGACATGGACGGAGTGGTGACTGACACCGCCACCCTCCATGCCCAAGCGTGGAAGGACACCTTCGACGAATCCCTGCCGCGCCTGACGCACGCCTCGCCACTCCCCTTCGACGCCAGCGAGGAGTACCGGCGGTTCGTGTACGGCCGATCCCGACAGGATGGGGTACGGGCGGTGCTGGCCGCGCGCCGTCTCTCGGTGCCGGAGGGCACGCCGGAGGATGGTCCTGAGCGGCTGACTGTCCATGGTCTGGCGGCGCGTAAGCAGGATCGCTTCGTCCGCCTGCTGACGCGTGGCGGCGTGCAGGCCTTTCCGTCCACCGTGGCCTTGCTGCGCCGCCTTCGCCGTGCCGGGCTTCCCATTGCCGTGGTAACGGCCAGCCGCAATAGCGAGTCGGTCCTGCAAGCCGCCGGCGTACGCGAACTGTTCGACGCCGTGGTCGACGGCAACGACGTCGAGCGGCTCCGGCTGCCCGGGAAGCCAGATCCGGCGCTGTACATCGAGGCGGCACACCGGCTCGGTGTACCGCCGGCCGAGTGTCTGGTGGCTGAGGACGCCGTTGCCGGGGTGCAGGCGGCTCGGCGCGGCGGTTTCGGTCTCGTGGTCGGTATCGACCGGACGGGAAACCGGTCCAGGCTCGCCGCCGCCGGGGCGCAGATCGTCGTTGCCGACCTGGCCAACGTCGAGCCTTCGGCGCTGATCGAGCGATTACGTGAACCGCTGCGCGAGGAACCGTGGCGAGGTGGCGCGTCGGCCGAAGGAGCGCCATGGGTACTGACCTACAACGGGTTCGATCCAGCACAGGAAGGTACACGCGAGGCGTTGTGCACGCTGGCCAACGGCTACCTGGGTACCCGCGGTGCGGCAGCGGAGTGCGGCGCTACCGATGTGCATTACCCCGGCACGTATCTGGCCGGCGTCTACAACCGACTCGAGACGACACTCCATGATCGGAGCCGCACCGACGAGCACATGATCAACGCGCCGAACTGGCTGCCACTGTGGTTCGCACTGCCCAGCGGCCAGTGGCTCTCACCCGACTCGCCTGAGCTGGTTGACTACCGCCAGGACCTCGATCTGCGACGCGGCGTGCTGAGCCGTCGCATGCGGTTCCAGGACTCGAACGGGCGCAGGCTCGCCGTTAGCTCCGAGCGACTGGTCTCCCAGCACAACCGCCATCTCGCGGCGATCCGGACGACGTTCGAGGCCGAGAACTGGTCCGGTCCGCTGCGCGTCCGCTCCGCCCTGGATGCGAGCGTGGTCAACGCCAACGTGCCCGCTCTGGCCCAGCTTGCCGACCGCCATCTCCGGACCGTCCGCACCGACGTCGTGGACCTCGAGACGGTCCGGCTCGAGGTCGTCACGACCCAGTCGGCGATCACGGTGGCAATGGCGGCGCGAACTCGGTTCTGGATCGACGGTGCTGCGATCACGCCGGCGGCTCACGAGTTGGACCTACCTGACCAGATCGGCCAGGAGTCCGAGCTCAGCATGGACCCCGGTGTGCCGGTCTCTGTCGAGAAGATCGCCGCCGTGGCCACCTCGCGGGACCGCGCCATCTCCACCCCGGCGCTCGCCGTCGCTGCCTTCGCCGCTCGCGCCGCTGACTTCCCCGAACTGCTCGCCGATCACGAACGCGCCTGGGCAGACCTCTGGCGGCGGTTCGGCGTCACCGTCGAGGCGGGAGAGCGAGCACGGACGGCGCTGAACCTGCACACCTTCCACGTAGTCCAGACCGCAGCGTCGAGCCCAGATGTCGACGCCGGGCTCCCCGCTCGCGGATTGTCCGGCGAAGGCTACTGCGGTCACGTCTTCTGGGACGAACTCCTGGTCCATCCGCTGCTCACCCTTCGTCAGCCTGAGCTGACCCGCATCAGCCTGGGGTACCGGTTCCGGCGACTCGGCGAGGCGCAGGCCGGTGCGCAGGCCGCCGGGCTGGCCGGAGCTCTCTTCCCATGGCAGAGCGGGAGTGATGGACGTGACGAGACACCGACCCAGCTCTTCAACCCCCTCAGCGGCACCTGGATGCCGGACAACTCCCGCCGGCAACGGCACGTGGGGCTCGCGATCGCTTACAGCGTCATCCAGTACATCGAGGTCAGTGATGACTGGAGCTACCTCGCCGCGATCGGCATGGAGCTGGTCGTGGAGGTCATCCGCTGTTTCGCCAGCATGGCCACGTACGACCCAGAGGCCGACCGCTACGACATTCACGGCGTCATGGGCCCCGACGAGTTCCACGACGGCTACCCCGAGCGGCCTGGATCGGGTGTACGGAACAACTCCTACACCAACATCCTGCTGGCCTGGATCGCCGGCCGTGCAGCGGCTCTGCTCGATCAGCTGGATCGGCGCGACGACGGCCGCACCCGCGGTCGCCTTCGGCTCAGCGGCGAGGAGCTGGAGCGATGGGATCGGCTGAGCCGCCGCCTGCGCGTCCCTTTCCATACCGACGGGGTGATCAGTCAGTTCGAGGGTTACGCGGAGCTCGCCGAGCTCGACTGGCCCGCGTACCGCTCTCGCTATGCCGACGTCGGTCGGCTCGACCTCATCTTGGCCGCCGAGGGCGACACGCCCAACCGCTACCGGATCTCGAAGCAGCCCGATGTGCTGATGCTGCTCTACCTACTCTCCGCCGAGGATCTTCGAGGGACTCTGGAGCGGCTTGGTTACCGGCTCGAAGGAGAGGCCGTCCGCCGTACGGTCGCGTTCTACCTCAGCCGAACGAGCCATGGCTCCACGCTGAGCCGGCCCGTCTGCTCCTGGCTGTTGGCCCGAGCCGACCGAGCGCAGTCGTGGTCGCTGTTCAACGAGGCGCTGGACAGCGACCTCGCCGACATCCAGCGGGGCTCGACGCGCGAGGGAATCCATCTCGGGGCCATGGCCGGCACAGTGGACCTGCTGCTGCGGTGTTACACGGGGCTCGAGACCCGTGACGGAGCGCTGTGGCTCAACCCGGCACTGCCGGTCGAGCTCGGACGAGTGCGGTTCGAGATCGGCTACCGCGGGCATTGGATCGCTCTGGATCTGACTCCGAGCAGGCTGACCCTGCACCTTAAGCCGAGGATCGCGGCACCCATTCAGGTTCACGTCGGGGACGAGGACGAGGTGACACTGCACACCGGGCACTCCTACACCTTCGACCTGCCGATGCCCGCCAGTACCGACGGACCACCCGATCCGTCCCCCAGGTGAGCAGGACGGAGCACACCGGACCCACTCGGGCTCAACGACCCTTCGGACCGGCAGGTGCGGCGGAATGGCGAGGTGGCTCATAACCTCATCGACGACCGCCTCGGCGTTGGCCACCATCGCATCGACGACCTCGCTGTTCCACGGGGTTGCCATAGGGGGTCGGCGCTCCGAGGGCAATCACCAGCTCCAGACCTCGAGCATCCGCCTCACGTACAGCCCATCGACCGGCCGGCAGGCTCTCGGGCTGCCCGCTCACGCCGACAACGATGTCTGGACGTGACGCATCACTCACGAATCCCCGCTCAGCTGAGCCCTATGGTCATCGTCTCCTCGGCTCGGCCGGTGGCTAGGGACCAAAGGTCCGAAGGGTGGAGCGTCCTGATGGCCCAACCGACCACGGGTAAGAGTCACCACCAGGAGCGCGGCGGCCACATAGATCCCGAGAATCACCCAGTCCGGGCCGTCGAGCGCTGGCGTGTAGGCCTGTTCTTGGGGCATGAGGATGAACAGGTCCTGCGCCGGAGTGAAGCTGGCGTGCAACAGGATGCACAACCCGACGCTGCGGGTGGCGTTCCACAGCAGCGTGTAGAAGGAGGCCAGCACCAGCGGGACGACGAATCCGGCCGGACCATATACGGGTATGTGCCAGACGCCCCAGACCAGGCCGAGGATGAGCGTTGCCCGTAACGGGGAGTACCGCTCTTGGAGCACAGGCAGCCCGAACCCTCGCCAGCCCGGTTCCTCCAGTGCTCCGCCCAGGAACAACACAAAGACGAAGGTGCTCAAGTAGGCCGGCAGACGGTCGGCGGCGAGCGACCAGTCCACCGGGGAGCCGAGCAGTTGCAGAACGAGCGTCACGACGGCGTACAACAGTGTCGGTAGGCCGAGTGCGTAGAGCCACCACCGCAGGGGAACGCGCCACCGCCATACCGGGCGGATCCAGGCCGACAAGGAGCGTCCGGTCCAGGCCGTGACGATCGCTGCAGCGGCCATCGGTCCCAAGGCGCCCAGCAGGAAGGGGATCCGGCCACCGCCCACCGTCGCTATCAACCACAGACTCCACGAGATGGCGTAGGCCAGAGCGACAAACGTCAGGAACCGGTGTCGATCCACCCACCGATTCCGAGTCGGCGATGGAGCTGGCTGGTCCGAAGCGGACATCGGACCAGCACTGCCGTTGGCCTTACCGTCGCCCCGCCTACTCGCGGACGACATTGCGATTAGCCGATGCCGCTCATACTGGCTGACTGTCCCTCGGAGGTGGACGACCGAGCCGGTCCCACCGGCCCCGGTCCGGGCGCCGTCGCGTCGGGCCGCCCGACCACATAGGCCAGGACCGCTACGAACGGCAGGCCGAGCAGGCCGAGCACCAGCTGGATGGCGAGCCATGTCTTGCTGGGCAGGTTTGCGGTGTTGATGATGGCCCCGACCCAGGCCACGACGACCGCCACGGTCGCGGCAAACCAGAGCAGGCACGCCAGGCCGGCCGTGATGATCATCGTCGCGGACAGCGCGCCAGGCCTGATCCCGACGACGTCGGGTCCGTTCATGATCAGCACCTTGTCGCCGAATCCGAGCGCAGCCGCGATGACGAAGAGTGCGATTCCGGCGCCGGCACCGATGAGGCTTCCGATGAAGAGACGGACGATTGTTGATCTGGTCATGTGTCTGGTACCTCCTGATCTCAGCCTCCTGCGGTGCAAGACGAGCCAGAAGTGCCGTTCGTCACTCACCGACGGGACCTAAGCCCCGCGGAGCCATGTCGTTGCGAACCAGTCACCTCTTGTCGACGGGCCTTTGGGCCCTGCCCAGACTGCTCACTGCCGGGCAGCATGGAGTCGCGGACGGCGTCACCGTGCGACTGTCGCGAGGTGGAAGGACGACAGGTGGGCACCGAGGAAGCGGCCGTTCGAGCGGTTCTGGACCCGGCGCCCGTGACGATGCCCGAGCCGAGGACGGATACCGGTCGAGTGGCGTCAGTCGATGCCCTCAAGGTGATCCTGGTCAGCTGGGTCATCGGTTGCCACGGCTTGATGGGCTACTTCAGGATCGGGGGTTGGCCGTACGACGAGGTCTCCGAGACCACCGTTCCGCCGCCCGTCGAGCTGGTGATCTCGGTGGTCCTCGGGCCGACATCGCTGTTCGTGATCGGCACGTTTTTCTTCCTGGCCGGAATGTTCGCCCCCGGCGAGAGGGTCCGCCACGGTAGGAGCGGCTTCGTTCGGCGCCGCGTGGTCCGGTTGGGACTAGCGTGGTTGACGTTCCTGTTCCTGGTGTGGCCACTGTGTATGTGGGTGGCCTACCGCGCCGCCGGGCATGACGTGCAGCCGTGGGAGACGTTTCTCGACCGGCAGCCGTTCCTGGACTCCGGCCCACTGTGGTTCGTACAGGTTCTGCTCTACGTCTCGATCGGCTATGCGCTGTGGCCATCAGTCGGTACACGCCGGACGGATGGATCCAAGCGGCGCGTGGTCGGTCCATGGACGCTCACTTTGGGGATCGTTCTGATCGCCGTCACGACTTTCCTGGTTCGGCTGGAGTTCCCGGCCCGGAGCCAGCAGGTCCTCGACCTGCATCTTTGGCAGTGGCCACAGTGCATCGGGATGTTTGCTCTCGGCGTGCTCGTCAGTTCCCAGGGCTGGATCGGGCAGGTTCCGCACGACGTCGCCCGGTGGTGCCGGCGAGTGATGCTGGCGGCGTTGGCCGCGGCCCCCGTCATGATGGTGGCCTTCGGCGTCGACGACGTGGCGCGCGACAGTGCGCCGTTCCTCGGCGGACTGCAGCTGGAGGCGGCGACCCTGGCTGCCGTCGAGGCGGTACTGGTGGTCACCGCGTCGGTCGCCCTGCTGCACTTCGCGCAGGCCAGGTTCTCCTCCCTCGGCCGGGTCCTCACCCGCTGCGCCCGCGGTGCCTACGCCGCGTACATGTTGCAGGTTCCCGTCCTGATCGGCCTCTCCGTAGTCCTCCGTCCGCTGGCCGTCCCGGCGCTGGCCAAGGCCCTGACCGTCGGAGTGGTTGGCGTGGTGGGGTGTCTGGGGCTAGGGGCGATCCTGACCGCAAGACAATCCCGGCTCCGATGAGTCCGACGGCCGCTACCGGAGGTTTGACCACCGCCGAGGCGGGCGCCAGGCTTCGCCGGGTCGGCCCCAACACCATCGCCAACGCCCCGCGGGTCCGGTTAGGCACGCGGATCGTCAACCAGCTCCGGGATCCGTTGCTCATCGTGCTGCTCGGCGCCGCTGTCCTCACCATCGTGATCGGCGACCTTTCCGACGCGGTGGTGATCGTGGCGGTTGTCGTGGCCAACACCACGGTGGGTGTGGTCCAGGAGGTCCGCGCCGACCGGGCGATCACCGCCCTCACGGCCCTCAGCGCGCCGCGGGCCAGAGTCCTTCGCGACGGCGCCGAGGCCGAGGTGCCGGCCGCAGAGGTCGTGCCCGGGGATCTCCTCGTACTGGCCGAAGGCGACCTGGTTCCGGCAGACGGCGAGGTGCTGGAATCGGCGGCACTGCTGGTCGACGAGTCCAGCCTCACCGGCGAGTCAGTTCCGGTCGACAAGAGTCCCGGAGCGGAGGAGGACCAGGGCCGACGGGTCTCGGCGGGCACGGTGGTGGTGCGGGGACGGGGCCGAGCGGTGGCCACGGCCACCGGCCAGGACAGTGCGACCGGGCACCTTACTGCCCTGATGAATGTTGCCGCGCCGATAACGCCTCTACAGCGCCGACTTCGGACGCTGAGCAGGTTACTGGCGGGTGCAGCCCTGGTTCTGTGCCTGCTGGTCGCGATTCTTGCCCTGCTCCGTGGCCAGCCGTGGGACTTGGTGACCGTAACCGCGATCAGCCTGATGGTGGCCGCGGTGCCCGAGTCGCTGCCCGCCGTGATCGTGCTGAGCCTGGCGCTGGGGGCGTCGCGAATGGCGGCCCACCATGCCATCGTTCGTAGCCTGCCGGCCGTGGAGACCCTGGGATCGGTGTCGGTCATCGCCACCGACAAGACCGGAACCCTCACCGAGGGCCGGATGGTGGCCACGCAGCTGTGGACACCAACCGGGTCGGCCCGCTGCACCGGCACCGGTTAGGCACCGAGCGGCTCGATCCTCCGCGACGGACGAGCA
This sequence comes from uncultured Actinomycetota bacterium, assembly GCA_963808435.1. GTDB lineage: Bacteria > Actinomycetota > Actinomycetes > Propionibacteriales > Propionibacteriaceae > Microlunatus. The sequence continues at coordinate 203,026 of CAWEFW010000012.1, forward strand.
GTTGCGACGGACGACGTACCCGACCTGGCCGCGCTTCTTCGCGCGGCGGTGCTGTGCAGCGACGCCACCTTGATCGCACCCCGTGAGAATGAGCCGGACTGGCAGGTCATGGGCGACCCAACCGAGGGGGCCTTGGTCGCCGCCGGAGGCAAGCTCGGGATCAGCTTGCCCGAACTGTCCGCCGCCGCACCCCGCGTGCTCGAGTTTCCGTTCGACAGCGTTCGAAAACGGATGACGACGGTGCACCGCTTCGGCGACTGCTTTGCAGTGACCGTCAAGGGGGCGCCCGAGCTGCTGCTCCATCCGGAGGCGATGTCTGAGGATCCCGGCATCCTGGCGCGGGCGACCGCTGCGGCCACCGACTTGGCGACTGACGGACTCCGCGTCCTTGCGGTGGCTACCCGGACTGTTGCGCGCCTACCGCGTGACGTCCAGATGCGGAGCGGGACCTTCACCTGCTGGGCCTGGTCGGGATCGCCGACCCTCCCAAGACGAGCGCTCGGTCGACGCTGGCCGCAGTACGTGGCGCCGGGATCGGGCTGGTCCTGGTGACCGGCGACCATCCGGCGACCGCCAGGGCCATCGCACGCGATGTCGGGCTGGCCGACGACGGGGCGGAGGTGGTTGACGCGCGCGGCCCCAGCGACGACGAGGTGCTGGGCCGCGCCACGGTGATCGCCCGGGCCACCCCGGAGCAGAAGGTCGACCTCATCGAGGCTCGGCAGCGCAGCGGCCAGATCATCGCCATGATCGGTTACGGGGTCAACGACGGACCTGCCCTGCGCCGCGCCGACATCGGAGTTGCGATGGGGCGGCGTGGGACGGAGGTTGCCCGACAGGCTGCCGATCTGGTTCTGGCGGACGACGAGCTGCGCACCCTGGTCACCGCCGTCGGTGAAGGCCGCCGGATCTACGCGAACGTCCGCCGATTCTTGATGTTCGGGATGTCGGGCGGTGCAGCGGAGATCGCGGTGATGCTGCTCGCGCCGTTCCTCGGCATGCCGGTCCCATTGCTCCCGGCGCAGATCTTGTGGATCAACCTGCTCACGCATGGGCTCACCGGGGTCGCGCTCGGCGCCGAGCCGGCGGAGGTCGGGACGATGGATCGCCCCCCTCGGCCGGCCGGGGAGAGCGTACTCGGCAACAACTTATGGCGCCGCATTCTGCGCATCGCCGTTCTTCTGACCGGGGTCAGCCTGGCTGCGGGGCTATGGGCGATCTCTCGGGACACGGCATGGCAGACCATGGTCTTCCTCACCCTGGGCTTCAGTCAGCTCGGGGTGGCGGTCGCCCTGCGAGCGCGCCCGCGGACCTGGGCCAACCCCTTCCTGATCGTCGCCGTTGTGGCCGCCGGGCTGCTGCAGCTGGCTGGGGTCTACGTGCCCGTCCTGGCCGGCGTACTGGAGACCCACCCTGTGCCGCTGCCTGACTTAGCCGTAGCCGTCGGTCTGTCGGTCGCCGGGTATGCCGGTGTGCACCTCGAGCGCCGACTGCACCCACGTTGAGCGGAACCCGTTGAGCGAATCCCGGCGTAGGCGCTGATGTGAACGTCCTCCGTCAGTGTTCAGGCGACGGAGAAGGTGACTCGGCTCGTCCGATCTCGGCGCCGAAGACCGCAGCCTGAGTCCGGCGCTGCATGTGCAGCTTGGCCAGCAGCGACGAGACGTAGTTCTTCACCGTCTTCTCGGCGAGGAACATCCTGGCTCCGATCTCCTTGTTGGACAGTCCCTCGGCGACCAGGTCGAGAATCTCGCGCTCCCGAGGGGTCAACTGGCTGAGCCGCGGATCAGCTTGGGCCGGGTGCCTCAGCCGGTCCAGAAGCTTGCCGGTCACGGCAGGGTCCAGCAGGGAACGTCCGGCTGCTACGGCCCGCACCGCGTCGAGCAGCCTGTTCCCCGCTATCTGCTTGAGCAGGTAGCCGGACGCGCCCGCCATGACGGCAGCGAACAGAGCCTCGTCGTCGTCGTAGGAGGTCAGGATCACGCAGCGGACCTCGGGATGAGCCGAACGGATGTCGCGGCAGACATCGATCCCGCTGCCGTCGGGGAGTCGCGCATCCAGGACAGCGACGTCGGGTCGGGCAGCTGGAATACGACGCAAAGCCTCCCCGGCCGTCGCGGCCTCGCCAACCACGACAATATCGGCGGTACTGCTCAACAGGTCCACCAGTCCACGCCGCACGATCTCGTGGTCGTCCAGCAGAAAGACCCGGATCGTTCGGCTCAGCTGCCCAGTCTCGCCGTCCATCGCAGCTCCGTTCCTCCTGACTCGCCGGAGTGGACGACGAGCCCCCCTCTGTGCTTCCTCGCTCGAGCTCGGAGGTTCTGTAGCCCGCTGGCACGCCCGGGATCACCAATCCCGATTCCGTTGTCCCGGACGCTGACCGACAGCGAGCTGCCGTCGGCAGCCACCGTGACCTCCACTGCCGTGGCGTGGGCGTGCTTGGCCACGTTGGTCATGGCCTCACGAACCACTGCCTCGACATCGCCGATCAGTGGGCCACTGGCCAGGGTATCGACGGGTCCCTCGAAACGCACGGTGGGCTCGAAAGCGAGCACCGGCGTAATCTGCTCCGCCACGGTCAGGACGGCCGACCGTACCCCTGGTGTGGCCGGCACGCTCTGCAGCTCGAAGATCGACGACCGGACCTGCCTGATGGTCTCGTCCAGGTCAGCCACGACTCGGCCGAGCCGCTCGACCTGCTCGGGCCGATCCGTGCCCGAGGCGAGGCTCTGCAGGCTCAGCCCGGCCGCGAACAGCCGCTGGATGACGTGGTCGTGCAGGTCACGGGCAATCCGGTCCCGGTCCTCCAGCACGGCGAGCCGCTCCTGGTCGGCGCGGGCCTTCATGAGCTCGATCGCCACGGTGGCATGCTTCGCGAACGCATCAGCCATCTCGAGGTCCGCGGGCTCGAAGGCCGCACGACCCTTGACCCGCGCCAATCCCAGCGCGACCCGCTGCCCGGTGTTCCCGCTCAGCGGAACGGCCATGACCGCCCCCATATCCAACGCATGCCGCAAATCGGCGACGTAAGGCTCGTCTGCTCCGACCGAGTCGGCGCTGGTGCCGCGCCCTGTCCGCAAAGCCACCTCCACGAGACTGTCGTCGGCTGGAAAGCGCAGCCCTCGGAGGTGGTCCGCGTCGGTACCGATGGCCGTCTCGACCTGCAGCATGCCGGGCTCGTCCGCTTGGCGGACCACCGTGACGACATCGGCTCCCGCCAAGCGCTTCATGCTCTGGACGATCAGCTCCAGCGGGTCACGGGTTGGATGTGGCGCCAGCAGAACGGCGCTGATATCGGCCGACGCCTCGAGCCACGCCTGGCGGCGTTGCGATTCCTCGAACAGCCGGGCGTTCTCGATCGCGATGCCAGCGGTCGCCGCCAGGGCAAGCACCAGCTCCTGGTCTTCGGCAGTGAAGACGCCGTCCACCTGGTTGCTGAGGTACAGGTTGCCGTAGACCTGGTTGCGCGATCGGATGGGTACCCCGAGAAAACTCGTCATCGGCGGGTGGTTCGGGGGAAAGCCCGACGACCGGTCGTCGTCACGAATATCAACCAGACAGATGGGAACGGGGTCAGCGATCAGGGCACCCAGCAGTCCCCGGCCCTTCGGCAGCTCGCCGATCGCCGATACGGTCGCGTCGTCCATGCCGACGTGGATGAACTGCTCCAGCGATCCGTCCGTTCCGATGACCCCTAGCGCCGCGTACTCGGCCCGGGCGAGCTCGCGAGCCGCCTCGGCGATGCGGCGCAGGACGCCGTCCAGCGACAGCTCAGAGATGATTGCTCGGTTGGCCCGCAGCAGCCGCCGAAGGCGATCTTGTACCCCGATCACCTCGGTTGCCCGCTCCACCAGCTGCTCCAGCAAGCGCTCGATGGGAGCGGGCGCCGGCGCAGACCCACCATCCGGAAGCTCACCGCTTCCCTGGTGATCAGCGCCTGCCTCGACCATGCGGTCAGACTAGTCATCGGGGGCCTCATGACCCAGTGGGCGGTAACTCGGAGGTCACGCTCCGGGACCAGGTGAGGACCAGGCTCGGCGTACGATCCGGCCGGTCACGGTTCTCGGGGTGATGGCGATGAAGAGGTTCCTCGTCCCGGCCGCCCACGGCACGGTTGTCTCGCTCGACCACAGCCGTTCCAGATGGCGCCCAGGTACGACGGCCTGAGCAGTTCCGCGGACCACGACGCTCCACCCCGTGCCGCGCTCGTCGTCGATGTCGTCGATCTCGAACGCCACATTCGTTCGGACCCGAAGCTGCGACAACGCTCCATGCGAGGAGGTCCGGAAGACGATACTTCCGACATCGATGGCGTAGCTGACGGGCAGAACCTGGGGACCGTCCGGGGCGTTCCACGCCACCCTGCCCGCACTCTGGCTGGCCAGCAGCTCCTGGCACCGGGCCTCCGGCAGCTCTTGGAAGGACGACTCAGCGGCGGTCATGCCGGATGCACCCGGCGACCGGTGACGCGGGCCAAGGGCAGTTCCAGGAGAACTGACTTGAACCCGCCCGGCCAGGGATCGGGCAAGTCCCCGACGTCCAGATTTGCTATCACGGCGGGTGAGGGTTCATCGAGCAGACCGGTCACCAGCACGCTCCATCCGGCCCGCAGGAAGTCATCGATGTGATCGATCTCGAAGCAGACCTCCTGACCGAGCGCCCACTGTGCCACCTCACTGTCCGCGGCTGTGCGGAAAAACAGCGCGTCGCGAACCAGTGCGAAGTTCATCGGCAGGATCCGGGGGCCAGTGGCGGCCGTATAGCCCAGCCGGCCGACGGGAACGCTGCCCAGCAGTCGCCGGCACTCCGTCAGGTCGAGGTACTCCATCCGGCCACCGCGATGCAGGGGCAGCCAGGGTGCAAGTGGCGCGGTCATCACGCCGGCCTCCTGGTCCAGCTGCTCCAGCTGCGTCGAGGCATCGGGCCGAGGCCGTCGAGAGGTAGACAGATCACCCGGGTTTCCACCCCGTCCGGAACCGGCTCCGGGAACCGGGTCTGTTCGATCAGCGCTCGGTGTTGGCTTCCCGCGGCCTGTGCGACTACGTCGACCTGGAGGTCTTGATCGGGGTCGGGTACCTCGAGAACGACCGGCCGGCCGGGCGCGTAGTGACCGAGATCGTTGTACTCCGGTAGCCGCAGCAGGACGTAGTCGCCGGCAACGGCGTACGTCACGGCCAGGCAGCGCGGACCTCGGCCCGTCTGGTAGTGCAGGTAACCCTCCCGATGTGAGGACAGCCGGCGCCGGTCCTCGGTGCTCGCTCGGTGTCGGCTGCTCACCGGAAGGCCGGGCCGGTGCCGAACCGTCAACACGATGATCCACTCCTCTCCTGGGGACCCGGGCAGGCCCTGGGCGGACCTGCGGGGTACTCGGTTCCCCCAGTTCAGCGCGAAGCGGGTTGTACCAGCAGAGGCCAAAGTCCCGAGCCACCCACGACCCGGGACCGCTTCGGCTGACCCGTCGCCGACCAGGATGAGTGCAAGCGGGACCAATGACCCTGGCCTTGACCGGTCGCGGGTCAGCAGGATCCTCATCGATGACAGGAGAGGCGGGCATGGTCAGAGCAGAGATAGTCCTTGGGCTCGATGACTCACCGGCGGCGGCGGCGGCGCTGCGCTGGGCGGCCGCGTTCGCGCGGCGTACGGGCTTGCGCTTGGCGGCGATCCACGTATCGCCGTTCCTGGCCGATCCGCCGTCGGGCTGGGGCGCAGAGAAGGCGCCGCCAGAACGTCGGTCCGACTACGAACTGGGCTCGATGGCGGGCCGGACCAGGACGATGTTCGCCTCCATTGACCCGGATCCGGAGTGGGGTCTGCACTTCCTGGGTGGCACGCCGGGTCGCACGCTCGTCAACATCGCGCGCGATGCCCGTCTGCTTGCGCTGGGTGCCCGAGAGCACACCGGAATCGGCCGCCTGCTGGCCGGCTCGGTGAGCCACTACTGTCTGAGCCACTCGGCCGTACCCGTCGCGGCTGTCCCGGCTTCTCGCGAACCGGAAGCCGCGGTGGGGTTTGACGAGGTCGTAGTGGGTTTGGACGACTCACCGTCCGGGATCGCCGCGCTCAGCTGGGCGGCCGCGTGGGCCCGGCGGTCCGGCGGTCGGCTGCGGGCTGTCCATGTACTGGGCTGGCCGATGGGATACGTACCCAAGGACTACCCCGCTCCCGCTGAGCGGTCCCTCAGTCATTCGGATGTCGATCGGGAGTACCGGGCCAGCATCTCGCAGCTGTTCGACAAGATCGACCCTGAACCGAGCTGGCTTTTCGAGTTCGCCGAAGGGCACCCTGGCAAGGTGCTGGTGCAGCGGTCGAGCAACGCCGCTCTCCTCGTGATGGGCACCCAGGAGATGGTCGGGCTCGGCCGAATACTGATGGGATCGGTCAGCCACCACTGCCTGAGCCACGCGGGATGCCCGGTCGTTGCCGTTCCGGCGGTCTACCCCGCAGCCACCTCTGCCACGAGGAGCGTCGGCGCCTACCCGGTTGACCGCCGCGGTGCCATCGAGCGGCGATCGTGGGTCTCGGGGTCGCTACGCGACCACACTCGCAGCGATCTGCCGACCCCAGTCCACCGCTCGCTCGAGCTCCCCATCGAGCAGCGGTCCTTCCATGTCGTCGACGTAGAAGCTCTCCACGTGCTCGGCGCGCGGAAAACCGTGGCGGTGGGCAGCCTTGGCCGCCGCCTTGGCGGCCGACCCCGGCAGATGACGCACCTTGTCCACCCGCGTGTCGAACGTCGCAACGCGCTGGGAATGATGGCCGGTGGGTAGCCGGTCCAGCCACTCCCGTAGGCCGAGGTCAGATGCGGTGTGGTCGGCACCACGGTTGACGGCGTCGGCGCGGGTGGTGGTCCGGCTCATGGAGAAGGCGTGGGTCGGCCCGCCGGCCACGATCAGTCCCACCTCAGAGTCCGGTTCGACCGGCGCCTGGTTCACCTCGACCAGCTCCACCTCCATGGACTCACGCAAGCCGTCTGCGATGGCTTCCGCTACCCGCTCGGTGTTCCCCCACATCGACTCGTACACCACCAGGGCCCTCATGAACGTCCTCCATCCAACGGATTCGCTATCTGTCGCAACCACGTTCACCCGATCAGCTGCCCTGTTGTAGAGCCGAAGGTCCCGGAGGAGCCGGAGGTTCGGAAGATTCGCGTTGTCCCAGGGAGGCGTCACAGGACCTTGGGCCCTTGCCGCGGTTAGCGCACAGATCTACGGTCCGAGTGACGACGAAAGCTGAAACCATAAGGGATGGCGTAGGTGGCCACGGAGGTAGCCAATGAACAGTCGACACGTGCAGGCGAGCGGCACATCCTCCATCGCAGGGTTGCTCACGACCATTCGGACCCGCCTGCTGGACCCGCCCGTGCTCGTCATCATCGCGGTGTTGTTCCTGATCTCGGCGGTCGGTCAGGCGATTTTGCAGGCGTACGTGGGCGCCGACTCGGCCGTAGTCACAACCGTGCTGAGCGTTCTCGGATCGTTGTCCCTAGCGCTGGCCATCATCATTGCCGCCCGAGGTCACGACCGAGCCAGTCGCGGTCAGTAGGCGATCCTGCCAGCGGCCTTCCAGACTGGTGCGTCTGTGCTCACACTTCTCGCTTGACCAGCATGTTGTATGGCCCCTCACGGCGGAGGTGAGGGGGCCGTTGACCCGCTTTCGGTGGTCAGCCGGTTCCGGTTGCCCTTAGCCCAGGCTTCCGAGGTGGACCACGACCTGCTCCGACAGACCGGGCTGCGATCCACCCGTCCAGATGGTGCTTTGCCGCTACTGCAAAGAGGTTCTTGGCCGGGAACTGATCCATCAAAAGGTGATGCCGGCTGCGCTCCGGCCGGGCCATGTGAGCCGACCCTGAGCCAACTGTGACCTGGCTCTGAGATGTGTGCGGATCGTGGTGTGCACCGGCGAGACGCGCCGGTCCGGGATCGTCAAAAGGCGGCCCGGAACCAGGCAGATCAAGGAGATCATCATGCCAACCGTTACCAACCCCAACCTGACCCTCACCGAATCCGATGGTCGGGTCACAGTCAGGGTGACCGCCAACGTCACGTTCAGCTCGTTCGAGCGCCAGCTCAGCGGACTCGGCATGGACTGGCACCCCCATGTGACCCTCCACGACTTCGACGGTGCCGCCACCGATCCCGGAGCGCAGATCTTCGAGTTCCTGCGTCCCGGGGACGAGCGCCTCGCGGACTTCGCCGTCACGGTGGGGTCGGGCAGCCAGGTGCTCCCGCTCGAACAGGAGAAGGTTTTCGACCGCGATGAGCTGAAGGTGGATGCGGCGAACAACGACGACGAGATCAAGGCGAAGATCCGGATCCACACGAACGACGCTCAAGTCGAGAACACGCCCGACGTCCTCACCGAACAGGAGATCCTCGCCGACTGATGTCGGTCCGTCAGACGGCCGGGCGCAACCCGATCTCCGCCATCGCCGATCGGTAGCGCCCGGCCGCCACCCGGGCCTGACCATGCCGCCCGGCCCGGTTGAGGACCGCGATCAAGGTGCGGTGGGCATCCTCGTCGTAGCGGTCCTCCCCGAGGAGCCGGCGCAGATACCCGGCCGCCTTGTCGTGCTCACCCGCCCGGCGGCAGCACCCGGCCAACAGTCGTAGCGCCTGCAGGAACGCCGCCCGCGCCTCATCCCGCAATGCCGTCGTCGCGTCGTCGTACGGTGCGTCGGCGAACGGCTCGTCGGAGTAGCGCTCCACGGCGTCCGCCAGCAGGACAGCCGCGTCCGGCTCCGCGCCCCGCTCGTGCAGGGCGACCGCGTCGCCGACGTCGGCCAGGAACTGTTCGACATCGACCTGTACGCGGGTCGCGTCGAGCGCGACACAGGCTTGGTCGGCGATGAGCGCATCGGACCCCAGCACGCCACGGACGATCGACAGCAGGACCGACAACCGATGGGTCGTACGGTCGGGGTCGTCGTCGGGCCAGAGCGTCTCGCAGATCTCCATCCGCGGGATGGCCCGGCCGCGCCGGCAGACCAGCAGCCGCAGCAGCTCCCGCGCCCGCCGGGACTGCCAGGTTTCCGCGGGAACGGCGATGCCGTCGACGAGCACCTCGAACCGGCCGAACGTCACGATCCGCACGCGGCCGGCCGTGGGTCCTTCGGTGACCTGCGCGGAGGCGAGCACTCCGGCGGCGGCGAGACGGGTGAGGGCTACTCGAGCCGCGAGCCGGTCCGAAGCCGACGTCGGCGCCAGCCGCGCCAGCTGCACGATGACCCGGTCGGCGTCATGGCTGGCCCCGGCGTCCAGCCAGATCTGGTGCGCCTCCTTCAGGGCTGCTCGGGCCGGAGTTCTGTCCACGGTGGTGGCGCGAAGCTCCAGGGCCTCGGCGAGCCAGGCGCGCTCACGCCGTTGGCGGGCGTGTTCGACGGCCTGTCCAGCGAGACGTCGCGCGCTCCAGACGTCCCCGCGGGCCCACGCGGTTCGACCCGCGGCCAGCAGCGCGGGCAACCGGGCCGAACCCGTGGCCTCCCGCAGTGCCTGCTCCGCCAGCTCCGCGGCGTCCTCCAGATCCTCCGGAAGGAGTGTGATGGCCAGACACGCCAGGGCCGGGACCCGAACCTGCCGGTCTGGCTCCGCGCCCTGCAGCCGCAGCGCCTGTTCCAGAGCCGCCCGCGCCTGCTCGCGCCACCCGCGTCGGAGGTGGATCTGCGCCAGGCCGACCAGGGCCGATGCGGTGCGTCTGGTTCCGATCTGGCCGGCCAGCGCCAACGCCCGTTCGCAGCGGTTGACGGCCTCGTCGCTGCGACCCAGCCGGAGCAACCCCTCAGCCTCGTTGACGAGCGCTACAGCGAGCAGGGTGGACGAACCAATCTTTCCGGCGGTGGCGCCAGCGGCCGCGGCGGCCTGGACCGCCTCGGCGAATCGGGCGTCGGCGAGGAGGTGGTGGCTTCGGTTGGCATCGATCCGAGCCAGCTGGACCTGGTCTCCCGCCTCGGTGGCATAGGCGGCCGCCCGTACGTACTCCTCGTCGACCGTGGCCGGGTCGCCGCCCAGGCTCACCGACAGGGCCATCGCGATGTGTGCGGCCGCCGATGCCCGAGGATCGCTGGCGATCGTGGCCCGCGCGCTGGCTGCGCGAGCGTACGCCAGCGCCTGGTCTGCATCTCCGAGCAGCCAGTGCGCCGTGGCCACGCCGGCCAGCAGCCAGGCATGGTCCACAGCGTCGGCCTCGGTCATATCGGCGCGGCTGTAGATCTCGAGAGCGCGTCGCGGTTCGCCCTGCTGCTGGTGGATCTGGCCGAGCCGCCACGCGACCGCGGCCTCGATCGGCGCGTCGACTCCGCGGTCACCGACCTCGCGATAGGTCGCAAGAGCCGAGCTGAAGTCGCCCTTCGTACGGTAGGCATCACCTAGCACGAGGCGGAACGTTTGATCGCGCGCAGGCTCGGGCACCTTGCGTAGGAGGTCGGTTGCCTGGGCGGCCTGGCCCCGCAGGATCAGTTGCTGACTCTCGGTGACCACCGCGGCGTAGTCCTGCCCCATCACGGCTCCTCAAGCTGGCCATTATTCGAAGGGAGCGCGGGAAGCACTGCCAGATACCCTTCGAACGCCCATTTGGCGCTTCACCTCGTCCCCTTCGCGCCCTGAGCCGACGACGTGAGGCATGACTGGGCCTCAAGGTTGAGGTGAAACCCGACATGAATGGACAGCGAGCCGTCGCTCGCGGCCGGTTCGCTCGCCGGCGGCCCGAGGAACGTAGCGAGGTCTTAAGTCCCTAACGGCATGTGCCGCCGGGATGGAAGGCTGCCATCCAAGTACGTCGTCCGACCAAGCACGCGCAGTGACGGCGGGGATCGTTCAGGTTGACGAATCAGGGGAGGAAGCTATGGCTACATACGACGTGGGGAACCGTTCAGCGATCGTGACCGGCGGCGGCTCCGGAATCGGCGCAGCGTCCGCGCGCGTCCTCGCCGAGTCAGGAGCAGCCGTCCTTGTGGTCGACCTCGTTGACGAACATGCCCACGCTGTCGCTGACCGGATCACTTCGCAGGGAGGGGTGGCGACGGCGCTCGTCGGAGACGTGTCTGACGAGACATTCGCCCAGACGATGGTTGACCAGGCCAGCGGATTGGGCCCACTCAGAATCGCGGTGAACAACGCCGGTATCGGTGGCCCGCTTGCTCCGGTGGCCGACCTCTCCACCGAAGCCTGGCGAAAGGTCATGGACGTCAACCTCAATGCCGTCTTCTACGGGATGCGGGCCCAGATCCCGGCCATGATCACCGCCGGCGGCGGCGCAATCATCAACATGGCCTCCATCCTGGGAAGCGTCGGATTCGCCTCGTCGGCGGCCTACGTGACCACTAAGCACGGCCTGCTGGGTCTGAGCAAGAACGCGGCTCTGGAGTATGCGGCGCAGGGCATCCGAGTGGTGACCGTTGGGCCGGGCTTCATCTCGACCCCGTTGGTCGAGAGCTCACTGGATGCCGATGCGCGGGAGTTCATCGCCGCACAACACCCGGTGGGACGGATGGGAACCTCGGAGGAGGTCGCTGCCCTGGTCGCCTTCCTGGCGAGCGATGCCGCCTCTTTCATCACGGGTAGTTACCACCTCGTCGACGGTGGCTACACCGCGCGCTGACGTCGTCGCAGGTAGCCGGAGGCCCCAGCCATCACGGCCGCAGAGAGCACCTCGTCGTCGCGGGCCGGCGGTCGTTCGACAGGCTCAGGGCGAATCTCGCCTCCGCCGCCCTCCGACGAGCTCAGGGCACCGAGTCACCTGGCAGGCCGCATCACTCGCTCTCGGCTATCCCGACGAGGCGCTGCTCGACCTGCGACCGCTGCTGCATCAGGCGCTGGCTGAGGCAGCGCCCGACGCCCTCGCCGACTTCGCCGGCCTGTTCGACACCTGGCGGTCGACCCCGCTCGCCGAGCTCCAGGGCGAGTACGTTCAGGTGTTCGACCTGTCCCGGAAGTACGCGCTGTACCTGTCGTACTGGACGGACGGCGACACCCGCCGACGCGGGGAGGTGCTGGCCGGTTTCAAAGCCCGCTTCCGGCGCGGTGGGTTCCTGGGCAATCTGCGCGGCGAACTGCCGGACTACCTGCCGCTGGTGCTGGAGTATGCCGCCGTGGTCGACCCGCGTGACGGTGCCGCCCTGCTGCAGGAGTACCGGCCGAGCCTGGAGCTGCTCCGGTTGGCCCTGCTCGAGCAGCCGCCCGCGTACGCCGGGGTGGTCCAGGCCGTCTGTTCCACTCTGCCGGGTGTCTCGCCGGGGGACCGGCGGGAGGTGCTGGCCCGGGCTCAGGCCGGTCCGCCGACCGAGACCGTAGGCCTCGACCCGTACGACCCACGGCTGCTGCCCGTCCTGGGAGGGCGTTGACATGGATGTGCTGCTCTGGGGCGTCCTGCCCTACGTGATGATGGCGGTCCTGGTCGGCGGGCTGATCTGGCGCTACCGCTACGACCAGTTCGGCTGGACGACCCGCTCGTCCCAGCTGTACGAGTCCCGACTGCTGCGGATCGGCTCGCCGCTGTTCCATTTCGGCAGCCTGGTCGTGATCATCGGCCACCTCGGGGGTCTGGTCGTCCCGATGGCGTGGACCGAGGCGGTCGGGGTGACTCAGGAGCGGTACCACTTCAATGCGCTGCTCTTCGGCACGATCGCCGGCGTCTGCACGCTTGCCGGCATCGTGATCCTGATCTACCGGCGGCGGACCACCGGCGCGGTGTTCCTCGCCACTACCAAGAACGACAAGGCGATGTACGTCGTGTTGGTCGCCGCTATCGTGCTCGGTCTGTGGACGACGCTGAACAGTGTCGGCGCGGGCCACGACGCGCACAACTACCGGGAAACGGTCTCGCCGTGGTTCCGGTCGCTGTTCGTGCTGCAGCCCGACATCGCGTCGATGGCCGCCGCGCCGCTGTCGTTCAAGCTGCACACCCTGGTCGGAATGCTGCTGTTCACGATCTGGCCCTTCACCCGGCTGGTGCACGCCTTCACCGCGCCGCTGCACTACCTGTTCCGGCCCTACATCGTCTACCGCAGCCGAGACGCCGGGCCCCGCGCCGGGGCCACCCCGGTCCACCGCGGCTGGGCGCCGGTCGGCACCCGCGACCGCGACTCCGACCGCTGAAGCCTGACGAGAAACCGAGGGAGGTTCGAATGTCCGCGACCGCTGAGTCCCAGGCCACCGGTCAGGGGCGCAACCTGGCCTTGGCCCTGTTGGCGTTCACCATCACCTTCTGGGCCTGGAACATGATCGGCCCGCTCGGCGTCCGCTACGCCGAGGCGCTGTCGCTGTCGGCCAGCCAGAAGTCGCTGCTGGTGGCCATGCCGGTGCTGGTGGGATCGCTCGGTCGGATCGTCACTGGCGCCCTGACCGACCGCTTCGGCGGCCGGCTGATGTTCACGGTCCTGACCGCGGTGTCCGCGGTTCCGGTGCTGTTGGTGGCCCTGGCCGGAGTGCTCGGCTCCTACTCGCTGCTGTTGCTCTTCGCGCTGTTGCTGGGGATCGCGGGGACCACCTTCGCTATCGGCATTCCGTTCGTCAATGGGTGGTACGACGTCTCCCGTCGAGGCTTCGCCACCGGGCTCTTCGGCGCCGGAATGGGCGGCACGGCACTGTCAGCGTTCTTCACCCCGCGCTTCGTCCGCTGGTTCGGTTACGTCCCGACGCACGTGATCATCGCCGTCGCGCTCATCGTGGTTGCGGTCATCGTCTGGTTCGGGATGCGGAACGCGCCGGGCTGGCGGCCCAACGCCGACCCGGTGGTGCCGAAGCTCGCGGCCGCCCTCAGGCTGCCGGTGACCTGGCAGATGTCATTTCTGTATGCGGTGACCTTCGGCGGCTTTGTGGCGTTCTCGACCTATCTGCCGACCTACCTCAAGGACGTCTACAACTTCGATCTGACCGGTGCCGGCACCCGGACCGCCGGCTTCGCCATTGCCGCGGTGCTGGCACGGCCGATCGGCGGCGTGCTCTCCGACCGGATCGGTCCGCAGCGAGTGGTGGCCGCCTCCCTGGTCGGCGCGGCGGTGCTGGCGATCGTGATCGCGCTCAAGCCGGCGCCGGAGCTGGCCGCCGGCAGCGCGTTCGTGGCGATGGCGTTCGCCCTCGGTCTCGGGACCGGCGGTGTGTTTGCCTGGGTGGCGGCGCGAGCCCCGGCGGAGCGGGTAGGAAGCGTCACCGGGCTGGTCGGGGCCGCGGGCGGACTGGGTGGTTACTTCCCACCGCTGGTAATGGGCGCGACCTACAACGAGGGAGCTCACAGCTACACGGTTGGCTTGGTGCTGCTCTGCGTCACGGCGTTGGTCGCACTGGCCTTCACCGTCGTCCTGGGCCGGCGCGCGACGACCGGTGCTCCCGCTACAGTCGGTTGAGGCACGGATTGGCTGGCGCGCCGCTATCCAAACCGGACGGAGGAACCAGGAATGACCGCCGAATCTGAGCCTCCTCGGTCGACCGCATCGCCGCCGTCGTCCCAGGAGCTGTCCGTCGAGCGTTGCCGGCAACTGCTGGCCGAGCACCACGTCGGTCGGATCGCCTGGGTAGGGGCGGATGGCCTGCAACTGCTGCCGGTGAGCTATGCCCTGCACCGCGGCTCCGTCGTATTCCGCACCTCGCCGTACGGGGTCCTGTCCGAGCTCGTCCGGCCCGTCGACGCGATCTTCGAGGTGGACGACCTCGATCCCGAGCTCCGGGCCGGTTGGACTGTCGTGGTCACCGGCCGCGCTCAGCCGATCGCCGAACCGCGGGACTTGGTCGAACTGTGGACCGTGGACGGGGTCACGCCCTGGGCCGCCGGCGTACGGAACCTGTTTATCGAAGTAACGCCCCGACAGATCACAGGCCGCCAGTTCGGACCGACAGGGTAACCACAGCAGGATGCTTCCGGAGCCCAGCGGAGACCCGCATCCTAGGCTGGGGTCCTGATGAGCGGGCCGCAGCTACGTGTGACCTGCCCACACTGCAACTGCCACGCGCCACGGCCGAGGCCTGCCTGCTTGCCCTCTGGACCAGTCGCCGCGCTGACCACGGCCCGGCCGTCACCCAGTTGGCTGGTTCCCCAGGAGACGTTCGATGACATGTACCCTCACCTGCCGCCGGCTCTGCATCGGAGTGGTGGCTGCAGTTCTGGCCGTCCTTGCCGTCCTCGGCGGCTGCGCCGGCGGTTCCGCCGACCCGTCCGCTTCCGGAGCCCAGACCTTCAACAAGGCCGACGTCAAGTTCGCCCAGACGATGATCCCGCACCACGAACAAGCCATCGAGATGAGCGACATCATCCTGGCCAAGTCAGGCATAGACCCCGATGTCACCAAGCTGGCCCAGCGGATCAAAGACGCCCAAGGCCCCGAGATGACCACCATGACCGAACTCCTCACGGCCTGGAACCAGCCGCTGATACCCGACCACTCGGCCGAAGCCGACGAGGACCACTGGGCCGCCGAAGGCGTCCTCACGCCTGAGGAGATGCAAGAGCTGATGGCGGCCGACGGCCCAGCCGGCCAGCAGCTGTTCCTCGAAGGCATGATCAAGCACCACAAGGGGGCCATCACCATGGTCCAGGAGGAGATCGACGACGGCGAGAACCCCGACGCCCTGAAGCTCGCCCAAGCGATCAAGGACCGCCAAGCCGCGGAGATCAAGACGATGGAGAGCCTGCTCGCCAAGCTCTGACTGATCGCCCGGACTCCGCCGGGTGACTACATCACCCGGCAGAGGCATCCGGCGGCCGGTAGGCCATCACACGCACCGGTCGAAAGTCATATCCGGCGTGCCCCTCTCAGGATGGAGGAAGTGCCCGCCCGGTCCGAACGGCCACGAGGACATCGCGGATGGCCTGCCTGGATGCGGCACCGTACCGCCGCGATCGCGACTCAACAGACATTGGTGCGGGTCGGCGGAGCCCCCTTGCTCTAAGGCCAAGCGGGTCCCTGAGCGTCCTACTCCGCTAGCATCGTCTCGTGACGATAAAACCAGATTTCGTCGATAAAGCGTCGGTGGTGGACGATTCTCCTTCGCTACTCGTTGCGGCATCGCTGTTTCACAGCCTGTCGGACCCGGCCCGGCTGGCGCTGCTGCAGCACCTGGCTCTTGGCGAGCATCGGGTGGTCGACCTGCAGGAGCATCTTGGGCTGGCGCAATCGACGGTCAGCGCGCACCTAGCGTGCCTTCGCGACTGCGGATTGGTGACCTCGCGGCCGCAGGGTCGGGCGTCGATGTTCTCGCTGGCGGCCGGTCCGGAGCTGATGGCCGTGCTGGGCGCGGCGGAGCGGCTGCTGGCCGTGACCGGTGATGCGGTGCAGCTGTGCCCGCGCTACGGTCATCAGCCGGTGGTCGAGGACGCCGACCGGTGACAGCAGCCGGGTCGACTCTGACCGATGCCGACGTTGGACGGCTGACCCGTCGTGGCCTGCGGCTGGCTCAGTTCACCGTCGTCTACAACCTGGCTGAGGGAGCCGTTGCCATCGCCGCCGGCATCACGGCCGGTCTGGTCTCGCTGGTCGGCTTCGGCTTGGACTCCGGAATCGAGTCGGTCGCGGCGGTGTTGGTCGGGTTGCGGCTGGGCGCCCGACTGCGGAACGGTGAGGCCGACCAACGACGGGAACGGCGGACACTGCGGTTGGTCGCGGTGACCTTCTTCGTGCTGGCCGCCTACGTGACGATCGAAGGCATCCGCGACCTGGTTGTCGGCGAAGTGCCGGACGGTTCACCCGTTGGCCTCATCGTGCTCGCGGTGTCGATCGTGGTCATGCCGCTGCTGGCCCGCGCGAAACGCCACGTCGCTCTGGGCCTGGGCGGGGATCCGTTGATCCTGGCCGATGCGGCAGAAACCCGGATCTGCGTCCTGCTCAGCATCTCCACCCTCGCCGGGCTCGGCCTCTTCGCCCTAACCGGTGCAGCATGGCTCGACCCGGTCGCCGGCTTCATCATCGCAATCTTCGCGATCAACGAAGGTCGGGAAGCCTGGGAAGGCGAACTCGTCGAGGACCACGACGACCAGGCGGCCACGATCAAGGACAAGCACGGATGAGCGAGTTCGCCGCCGCGACAGTCGCGCTCGTCCTTCAGGCCGTGGGCGTAGTCGCGTTGATCGGACTGGGCGATCGGGCGTAGTGGTCCAGCCAGGGGTCGTCCGGAGCTCAATGGAGCTCGGCCCGACTCTGACGCCGCGCCAGATGGCCAGCCGCGTGAGAACGCAGGCCGACAACTCTGTGTGAGCCACGGATAGGTTCAGGAGTAGTGACACGGCGACTCCTGGGCGCTAAGTTCGGGTGCTAAACCAAGCTGGAGGTAATCGCGATGTCTCGGATATTGGTAGTCGCCAATAGGACACTCGGTAGCAGCGATCTCCTCCAGTCCATCCAAGATCGGATGGCCAAAGGCCCATGCGAGTTCACGCTGCTCGTTCCGGCCATTCCACATGCCCGTCGCGAGAGCACAATGGAGACGCTGACCCGTCGCATAACCAATCTCCCGGTCACTGACGAGGCGCGTGGGGCTGACGAAGCTGACTATGAGCACGCTCGAGGGCGAGTCGCGTTCGGTATCGAACAACTGCAGAAGCTGGGTGCCGATGTGGATGGCGAGGTTGGCAACCCGAATCCGGTCAGGGCCGTCCAGGACGCCCTCTCCCGCGACAAGTATGACGAGATCATCTTGTCCACCCTTCCCAAGCGCGTGGGCGGCTGGTTGAGCCAGGACCTACCTAACAAGGTGAAACGCAAGTTCAAGGGTCCTGTCACGGTCGTCGCAGTGTCGCGCTAGGCCACAAGCAGAGCCACCGCACGCAAGGTCAGCGCAGGACTGGGTACGCGCGGCCTCCGCCTGCGGAACGCCGTTCAGCGTCTCGGCTGGGTGCGTGGATATGGCGACCATCCAGCCACAAGGACGCTGACGACGGCTGAGGCTGCTGTGGTCTTGGTCACGGTGATCGGGTCGTTGGCATCATGTCGAGGCCTTCGGGCGTTCGAGCATAAGGACGCCGGAGTCCGGCCATCTGACGCCCACCACGAGGACTTGTCTTCCACCATGCCTGAGCGCCATACCGCCGCCCCACCAACTGACCAGACCACCCAGCAACATTCCGACACGAAGCCCGAGACGGAGCAGGAGAAGAAGTCCTGGCTCGACCTGTCCCCCATCCAGGTGATGGGCGGCGCATTGGCCGCGATGACCGCGGCTGGCCTTGGGTCCCGCTTCAGCGTGGAGGGGACCATAGTGGGTGCCGCCCTGGCCAGTGTGATCGCCGCCGTGGCCGGCGGGCTCTACACCGCATCCCTGCGCCGGACGAGCGCGGCCGTACGCGGAGTGCTCAGCGGACGGTGGACCCAAGCGGCTTGGACCAAGGGTCAGACGGGTCCGAAGCCGGTGCCCAGTGGTTCCACGGCGGCACCTCGGTCGGGGCCCGCCAGGACGGGCCGGCGCCGGTCCCTCGTTGTGAGCTCTGTGGTCGGCGCCGGGGCGATCTTCGCCCTCGCCGGGGGCGCACTGACGATGTACGAGGCGATCGCCGGACAGGCTTTGTCGGGCGGCAGCGGCACGACGTTTTCGCAGGTCCAGCAGGATGGATCCGAAGAGCGGCCGACGGATAAGCAGTCCCCCACGCCGACCGACTCGGCGGAGCCTGGCGAGTCGGTGAAGACTCCGACCGCGGCGCCCTTGGATACTCCAGAGGCCGAATCGGTTCCCACGGACGAACCCTCGGGAGAACCCTCAACGGAACCATCGGCAACCGCAGAGGCGGAACCGAGCGCCAGGGCAGAACCGCCCAGCGCGGCACCGAGCCAGACCGCCCAAACTCCTCGCTGAGTCCTTCCGCACCCTGGCCGGGAGGGACTTCCAGGTGCTCGGCGGCACACCCTTCGCAGCTCCAGGCATGACGATCCGACGGATGAACTGCCTAGCCGGCATCGAGGACAACACAGCATCGGTTAGGTGCGGGTTCGAGGCGGGCAGCAAGCCCGCTGTTGCTGACTCGATCGGTGACTGCGGCCATGATCACAAGGTTCATGCCGCAGACGAGCCGGGTGTGTTCCTGGGCCAGCGCGTGGAAGGGGCAGTTGGACAGCAGAATTGTGCCGTCGGCACGTTGTGGTGCGTAGCCGTAGCCGGTCAGCGTTTGACAGGTGGCGGCGATGAGCCGTTCGCGGCTTGGTCGAGGACCGGCGGTTGCTCGAGCTTGGTCTCCGACAGCGCCGCCCCAGTCGGCGGCGGCTGCGGCCAAGGCGTCGGCGACGGAAGTGCCGTCCGCTGCGGCATTGTCGATGGCGCTAGCCAGTAGTCGACCGGCGAGGTCGTACCGGCGTTCGGGCAGGGTTACTGACAGCTGACGGTCGGATCGCCGGTACAGCTTGGTGGGCCGCCCGGCGCCGGGGCCTCGTCGTTCGGAGAGCCGCCTGAAGCTGGTGTCGAGCAAACCCTCCTCGGCCAGCTTGTCGAGATGGAACTTCGCCGTGTGCCGGGCGATTCCGAGGGTGTCGGAGGCCTGGTCTCGGCTGACCGGGGCAGGCTGCGCACTCACATAGAGGTAGAGCTCACGTCGGGTCGGATCAGCAAGTGCCGCGATCTCAGCGAGCCGATCGGCGAGATCGCTGTTGGTCATGAATCTACCTACGCCTTCTAAAGGACGGTTTGCTTGACGAAAGAACACCTTGCCGTCTAACGTGAAGATTACTGTCCGTTAGATCAGGAGTCAACGATGACGTCACCCACCCTGCTCATCCCATACTTCAACGACGTCGCCCTGGGCGCCTTCGGCAACTTGGTCGGCGCACTCGTCCTGACTCCTCCAGCGCCCGCCGTCCGGACCGGTATGACGGACGCCTCGAAGGTGTTGGCGTCGTGACAGCCCAACCGCTACCCGCCGACGGTTTCGACGGTGGGAGTTCAGCTCAGGCGGTCCCACGGGCGGCGCTGCGTGTCGTTGAGCCGGCGAGTGGTGTCGATCTGGTCGCCGCAGAGCAGGCCGCAGCCGCGTTCCTGGTTGCGCTCGGTATCCACCTCGACTCGGAGAGTCTGGCCGCCACGCCAGCCCGGATGGCCCGGGCATACGCCGAGATGTTCAGCCCACGCCCCTTCGACCTGACCACCTTTCCCAACGACACCGGATACGACGAGCTGATCATCGCGCGCTCTATCCCAGTGCAGTCCGTGTGCGAGCATCACCTACTGCCGTTCGTGGGGGTCGCACATGTCGGCTACCTGCCCGGGGACCGCATCCTCGGCCTGTCCAAGCTGGCCCGGGTGGTCGAGCTGTTCGCCCGCCGACCCCAGGTCCAGGAACGACTGACCCAACAGGTCGCCGACTGGCTCCAGGAGCACGTCGCGCCCGATGGGGTCGGCGTCGTGGTCGAGGCGGAGCATCAGTGCATGACCGTCCGCGGCGTTGGCGTGCCCGGCACCACAACGGTCACCTCGGCCCTGCACGGGCAGCTCCGCCGCGATGCCGCCTCTCGAGCCGAGTTCTTCACCCTGATCGCCAACCAACAGACGGGCGTGCGTCATGGCTGACCCGCTCAAAGACCTGACCGCTGCGGGGAAGACAGCCATGTCGTCGGCATCACGTCCAACCCGACGATCTTCGCCGACGCCATCGGCGGCAGCGCCGATGACGACGACCAGATCCGAGAACTCGCCCAGCGAGGAACGCCCGGAAACCTCCTGGGCCGCGGTCACCGACGAGCTCAGTGACCGCCCCGGCGCCATGGCCCACCATCCCAACACGAACCGTCCCCTACTCCATGACAAGGCTTACTCATGACGACCGAACCCCGCTTCATCGTGGTCGGCGGCGGCTTGGCCGGCGCCATCGCGGCCCAGACTCTGCGCGACGATGGCTTCGACGGCAGGATCACCCTTATCGGGGACGAACCCCACCGTCCCTACGAACGCCCTCCGCTGTCCAAGGACTATCTCCAGGGCAGCGCTGACCGCGACAGCATCTTCGTTCACCCCGAGGCCTGGTACGTCGACCATGCGGTCGAGCTGTGTCTGGGCGCTTCCGTGACCTCACTTGACCCGGCCTCCCGGACCGTCACGATCTCCACCGGTGACCTGCTGGGTTACGACAAGCTGCTGCTGGCTACGGGTTCAACCCCGCCGTAGGCCATGCGCCAGATGCGCTCGTACTGGCCGATCCCGCCGACCAGTCCGTAGCCGTCGGTGGCCAGCCGATCGACGGCCGCCTGAAGGTCCTCGACCTCGAAGGCCACGTTGCGGAGCCCCAGCTCGTTGGCCATCGCGGCCGGTGACCCCGGCTCGTGGCCGGGCCGGACGAAGCTCGACAGCTCCAGCCGGGTACCTCCGTCGGGCGGCCGCAGCATGACGATCTCAGTGCGTGAGTTGGGGATGCCGATGACCGTGTCCAAGAACTCGCCCTCCACGAACGTCGTGCCCTCCACCTCGAGACCGAGTCCGACGAAGAACGCCGTCACGGTGTCGAGGTCCGCGACGGTGATGCCGACATGGTCGAAGCGTCGTACCTGTGCCATGGGGTCATCCTCCAGTACTCGTGTTGTCGATCCATCCACAGACGCGGCCGACGCTAGCGACACCTCATCACTCCGGTCCCTGCCAATGAGATTGAGCAAGTCCGCAAGTCCGCGGGTCCACAGGGCCTGGGCTGGCGGTCGTGAAGCCGGATGCGTGTAGAAGACTCCCGGCATGGACTACGAACGGCTGGGAAACACCGGACTCGAGGTATCGAAGCTCTGCCTGGGGTGCATGAGCTATGGCGACCCGGCGCGGGGCGGGCACCCCTGGTCGCTCCCCGAGGACCAGAGTGCCCCCTTCCTGCACAAGGCGCTGGACGCCGGGGTCAACTTCTTCGACACCGCGAACGTGTACTCCGACGGCTCCAGCGAGGAGATCCTCGGCTCGGTGCTGCTCAAGAAGGTCCGCCGAGATGAGGTGGTCATCGCCACCAAGGTCTTCGGCCAGATGCGGCCAGGGCCCAACGGCCGAGGGCTATCGCGTAAGGCGATCCTCGCCGAGATCGATAGCAGCCTGCGCCGGTTGGGCACCGACTACGTCGACCTGTACATCATCCACCGCTGGGACTCCAGCACGCCGATCGAGGAAACGCTGCAGGCGCTGCACGACGTAGTTGCGGCGGGCAAGGTGCGCTACCTGGGAGCCTCATCGATGTGGTCCTGGCAGTTCGCCAAGGCGCTGTACCTGCAGGAGCGGCACGGTTGGCACCGGTTTGTGAGCATGCAGAACCACTACAACCTGCTCTACCGGGAGGAGGAGCGGGAGATGCTGCCGCTCTGCGCCGCCGAGGGCATCGCAGTCACCCCGTGGAGTCCACTAGCGCGCGGCAAGCTCACCCGCGACTGGGACGCCACGACCAGCCGGGCGGAGACGGACGAGTTCGGCAAGACGCTCTACCGCGACTCCGACGCCCAGATCGTGGAGGCTGTCGCCCGAGTCGCGGAGCGCCGCGGAGTTCCCCGCGCACAGATCGCGCTGGCGTGGCTGACGCACAAGTCTGAGGTGACCTCTCCCATCGTCGGCGCCACCAAGCACCACCACCTCGACGATGCCATCGCCGCGATCGAGCTGGAGCTGACCGATGACGAGGTCGCAGAGCTGGAGGCGCCTTACGAGCCGCACGAGGTAGCCGGCTTCTGATCTGTAAGTCGAGGCAGGTTCAACGCTGGCCCGTTGACGTTCGGGCCGTCACACACTTCGTCCACGTCTTTACTCGAGGGTGGTCTCCAGACGTGGAGGCCTCCTGGTTGACAGGATGTGTCGGTGCGCGCCGTCGTCATCGATGCCGTCCGAGCCCAGCCGGAGGTTCGGGAGGTGGACCGGCCTACAGTCCCGGCCGCCGGGGTGGTGGTCCGAGTGATGGCCACCGGGATGTGCCGCAGTGATTGGCACGCGTGGGCCGGACATGATGAAGAGATTGCGTTCCCACATGTGCCCGGTCATGAGCTCGCCGGGACGGTGGTCGAGGTTGGCGCCGAGGTCCGTCATTGGCAGGTCGCCGCCCGGGTGACGGTCCCGTTCGTCTGCGGCTGTGGCGGGTGCGACTGGTGCCGGCTCGGGGAGGCCCAGGTCTGTCCCGATCAGCAGCAGCCAGGCTTCACCCACTGGGGGTCGTTCGCTGAGTACGTCGCCCTGCACGCTGCCGACACCAACCTGGTCGCCATTCCCGAGCAGGTCGACTTCCCCACCGCAGCCAGTCTTGGGTGCCGGTTCGCCACCGCCTACCGCGCCCTGACCGGCCGCGCCCGGGTCACCGAGGGAGAGTGGGTGACGGTGGTCGGTGCCGGCGGCGTCGGGCTCAGCACGGTGATGATCGCCCGCGCGCTGGGCGCTCGGGTCGTTGCGGTGGACCGGAACCCGGAGGCCCTTGCTGCTGCCTCTGCCCTGGGCGCCGAGCACACCCTGCGGGCCGACGGCACCGACATCCCGGCCGCTGTTGCCGACCTCACCGGCGGCGGCTGCCACGTCGCTGTCGATGCGGTGGGCAGCGAGCAGACCTGTGCCGATGCGATCCTCACCCTTCGCCGTCGGGGTCGCCACATCCAGGTTGGCCTGCTGCCACCGGTCGGCGGACAGCCGCGGGTGCCGATGGCACGGGTCATCGGCTGGGAACTGGACGTGCTGGGCAGTCACGGGATGGCCGCGGTCGACTATCCGAGCATGATGGCGCTGATCGAGCAGGGATCGCTGCAGCCCCAGCGGTTGATCGAACGCACCATAGGACTCGACGAGGCGGCGGCAATGCTGCCCGGATTCGACCAGGTGACAGTCGCCGGCATGACCATGGTCGACCCCGCCCGCTGACGGATCGTGCGGGTTGCGGCCGGATTGCCGAGGAGGTAGTCACCCTCGCCCCACTACCCTTGCGGACGTGAGCCGGATCTTCACCACCAGCTTCGCCTCGGTCTATCCCTACTACGTGACCAAGGTGGAGAAGAAGGGGCGCACGAAGGCCGACCTCGATCAGGTCATCGGCTGGCTGACCGGCTTCGACGAGTTCGAGTTGAGTAACCACCTCGCGGCGGGCACGACCTTCGAAGGCTTCTTCGCAGATGCTCGACTCAACCCGAATGCCTCATCGATTACGGGAGTCGTGTGTGGGGTGCGCGTGGAAGCCATCGACGATCCCCTCATGCAGAAGATTCGCTACCTGGACAAGCTGGTCGACGAGCTCGCCAAGGGAAAGCCGATGGACAAGATTCTGCGAGGATGACCATCAGCGGGCGACTGACAGCACATCAGACCTAATGGCGCGACCCGCTCCAGCTCAACAACGTCCCTGCCGAGCTGCTATTGATCACGCGGTCTTCGGTGACACCGCACTCGACCGCCCGGTCGCAGCCGATGTACTGCCACTCGAGCTGACCCGGTGCGTGGGCATCGGTATCGATTGAGAAACGACAGCCGATATCGACCGCCAGTTTCAACAGATCGCGCGGCGGGTCTTTGCGCTCCGGTCGGCAGTTGATTTCGACGGCGACGTCGTTATCTCGGCACGCGGCAAAGACGGCGGCATGGTCGAACTCGGACTGCGGACGTCCCCGGCCAGCAACAATTCGACCGGTGCAGTGTCCGAGGATGTCCATGTTCGGATCTTCGATCGCCGCGAGCATCCGCTTCGTCATCACGTCGCCGGGTGAACGCAGTCTGGAGTGCACGCTCGCGACGACGATGTCGAGTGCCGCGAGCACGTCCGGGGTCTGATCGAGGGTTCCATCCTCGGCGATGTCAACCTCGATGCCGCTCAGAACACGAAACGGTGGCGCTTCGGACTCTGCCTCAGCGGCAAGTTGAGCGTTGACGCGCTCGATCTCTTCGAGCTGTCGCATCAGACGCTCGGTCGAGAGTCCATTCGCAACGGTCAGGTTGGGTGAATGATCGGTCATGACGATGTACTCGTGACCCAACGAACGCGCCGCCTGCGCCATATCGACGATGGGACTGCCACCGTCGGACCAGAGCGAGTGCGTGTGACAGTCACCTCGCAACGCTCCCCGGAGCGCATCGCCGGCAACAGCAAACGGAGGTGGCTCCGCCTCCAGCTTTGCGAGATATTCGGGGACCTTTCCTGCCAATGCCTCCAAGATCACGGCCTCCGTCGCTTCACCGATTCCCTTCAAGGAGCGCAGCCGCTCGTCGGTCGCCATGCGTTCCAGTTCGCCGGGTTCAAGCGCGATGATCGTCTCTGCGGCGCGACGGAACGCAGCCACCCGATACGTCGGCGCCTGTGATCGCTCCAGCAGAAACGCGATTCGCTTCAGCGCCTCCACCGGGTTCATGGGGTCTGAGCCTAGGGCGACCTGTGCGGTTGAGCTGACAGATGGCGGGTTCGAGGAGAGTGCCACAGGTCGTCTGCGGCGGTCACGGGATCAACAGAGGAAGGATGCCTAGCCGTCCTATTGCCGTCTCGGTTTGCGCACACCTCCAGTTACTCATCAAATCAGATTGATGTATTGTCGAAGCATGGCGTCTATGGGTCTCGTATCGCCACCCCCGTTCGTCCGCCTGGCTGCCCACCCTGTGCGCTGGCGGCTGCTCACCGAGCTCGCAGGCAGCGACTTGCGGGTCCGCGAGCTCGTGGCCCTGGTCCGCAAGCCGCAGAATCTGGTGTCCTACCATCTGCGGCTGCTGCGCCTCGGCGGGCTGGTTACCGCGCGGCGCAGCAGCGCTGACGCCCGCGACAGCTACTACCGGCTGGATCTGGACCGGTGCGCGCACGCCCTGAGATCGAGCGGCGACGCCCTACACCCAGCGCTGCTCGCGGCCTCGCCGGGAGCGACTTCGTCGGTCGAAGTCCGGCAGTTGTTCAGAGTCAGCGTGCTGTTTGCCTGCACTGGCAACAGTGCGCGCTCACCGATCGCCGAGGCCCTGCTGCGCGACCGCACCGACGATCGCGTCGATGTCGCCAGCGCGGGCAGCGATCCCAAGCCGCGGTTGCACCCTCACGCGGTGCGGGTACTGAATGAGCGATACGGGATCGACCTCGCCAAGCAGTTGCCCCGGCACCTGGACACTTTTGCCGGCCGCCAGTTCGACTACGTCATCACCCTCTGCGACAGGGTCCGCGAAGTCTGCCCTGAACTCGGCGACGCATCCCACCGTGTGCATTGGAGCATCCCAGACCCGGCCGCAGCGACCGTCCACGACCAACCTGACTACTCCGAGTTCGTCCGCACCGCGGCCGAGATCGACACTCGCGTACGCCACCTGATAACCAAGCTAGCCCTCAAGGAGGCCCAGCCATGACCACGCATGACGCCTACGCCAGCGTCCGATACCTCGTCGACGATGTCCAAGCCGCCGTCGACTTCTACACAACCCACCTCGGCTTCCGTCTGAACAGCAACCCCGCTCCGGCGGCCTTCGCCGACGTCGTCCGCGGGCCGCTGCGGCTCCTGCTGTCCGGACCCGCCAGTTCCGGCGCCCGCTCCACACCGGCCGATTCCACCGCCGCCGGCCGTAACCGCATCCACCTGGTCGTCGACGACCTGGACGCCGAGATCGACCGGCTGCGCAACGCAGGCTTGCCTTTTCGTAGCGAGGTAGTTGCCGGGCCTGGCGGACGGCAGGTACTTCTCGCTGATCCGGCCGGCAACCTCGTGGAGCTGTTCCAACCAGCCCTGCCTGCCTCACAGCCGCAGATGGCTGCGGAGAAGTCGACAAGATAGCCAGGATTCTGAACGTTCCGTGATCGTGCTGACTGGCGAGAGCCCTCCGGAGCAGTCTGGTGTCGACGTCGAGCAGCAAGGGCCAGAGGCAAGTTCTGGCCCTTTGACTAGGTGATTTGTCGCCCCGTTGGCTCGAACCACCCTCGGATTAAGGCGCCTCGGCCGCGTGGTCGTTCGTTGGCGGACACTCGCAATCGCGACGATCCAGGAACGGTGGTGCCGTGAGCAAATCGTGAGCAACACAGTCCTCCTGGAGGTCACCGGGGGCCTCGCTCGTTCGACGGCGGCCTTCCGCGCGCCGCCGACAGTCGAACGCAGGTCCAAGAGGCGGGCGGCAGTTCGATACGAAGTATCGTCCCTTCGATCGAACCAAGGATTCCCTGTGGCATGACGCGGTCCGGGTCCTCCTGAGTGTTGACCGCTCGAAGGTCGGAGTCAGTGACGGTCAGGGCTTCCTGCATGTTGACGTCGCCTAGGGCCCCCACGTTGGCCTCGATAACGGTGCGCTCGTCGGGGTGCCGGTTGAGGACGAAGATTGCGGTCTCGCCGCTGTCGGGGTCGTGGGTGGCTGTCGCGTCGACGACGGGAACGTCGCCGAACTTCTCAGTCCCGTAGGTAGGGCTCGTCGGTTCCACGCGTAGCACTGCACCCCTGGCATGCCGAGCGGTCAGCGAGAACGGGTAGAAGCTGGCTTGGCGCCAGGCCGGGCCGGTGGGCTCCGCCCTGATCATGGAGAGGGTGTTGACCAACTGGGCCTGGCACGCCGCCGTGACCCGGTCGCTGTGGCGAAGAAGCGTGATCAGCAGGGAGCCGACGACGACGGCGTCGGCCACCGTGTAGGCCTCTTCGCTGACCCGTGGGGCAACCTCCCACCGCTCAGGCAGCTGGTCGGGCACCCCGCTCACGTACCAGACGTTCCACTCGTCGAAGGAGATCTGCATGCGCTTGTTCTTCTTCTGCTTGGCCCGTACGAAGTCGGCGGCCGCCACGACATCGTTGATGAAGTTGTCCATGTCGACCGAGGACGCGAGGAAGCTGGCGGTGTCCCCGTCGTTCTCGTAGTACGCGTGGGCGGAGATGAAGTCGACCTCGTCGTAGGCATGTTCTAAGACGCTGGCTTCCCAGGCGCCGAAGGTCGGCATCGACCGGTTCGAGCTGCCGCACGCGACGAGCTCGAGCGTGGGGTCGAACTGGCGGAGCGCCCGCGCCGTGGAGGCGGCCAGTCGGCCGTACTCGTCGGCGGACTTGTGGCCCAGCTGCCAGGGTCCGTCCATCTCGTTGCCCAAGCACCACATGCGGATGCCGTACGGCCGCTCGTCCCCATGGCGACGACGAAGATCGGACAGATGCGTACCGCCTGGATAGTTGGCATACTCCAGGAGGTCGATGGCCTCCTGCAGGCCTCGGGATCCGAGGTTGAGGGCGAGCATGGTCTCGACGCCGGCCTTGTCGGCCCAGCGGACGAACTCATGCAGCCCGAACATGTTGGTCTCGACGCTTTTCCAGGCGGGATCGAGCCGGGTGGGCCGGTCTTCGACCGGTCCTACACCGTCCTCCCACCGGTATCCGGAGACGAAGTTGCCGCCCGGGTAGCGGACGACGGTAACGCCCAGCTCGCGGACCAGGTCCAACACGTCCTGACGGAAGCCGTCATCGTCCGCACTCGCATGGCCGGGCTCATAGATTCCCCCGTAGACGCATCGGCCCATGTGCTCCACGAAGGAGCCGAAGGTGCGCCGACTGACCGGTGCGACGATGAAGTGCGGGTCCAACGTGAACGATGCAGTCAGCATATGAAGTCCTCAATCGAGCCGCGGGCGGGAATGGCGCCGTTCACGCCCAGTCCTGCGGTGACCATCCGATGCCTGATCTTCCCAGGGGAGAAATTGCTCTCAGCGTCGCCAGCGGTCCCACCGTGAAGTCTGGCGGCCGCGGCACGCGCGCAGCGAGAGAACGCGGACCTCTCGCGCCACTTCGGTGCAGCGACGGCGCCAGCCCACGCCGCGTTCCGAGCGGCTCTCCCCCGTTGGAGCGGCGTCTCACCTGCGGGAGCACTCGCGACACCAGCGGCCGCCGGAATCGGCATTCGTCCGGGCAGGAACTTGCTGCTGCAGACGCCGCACACGATGTGACGGCTGCCTATGAGGAACGCTCCCCACCCCCTCGCCGATGGTGGGTCCGAGCGGTGTAGACGTGGGCGTGTCGACAGCTCAACCTGACGGAAGAGGACAACCATGCAGCAGCCGCAATCCCGAACCCCCGGACAGCCAGGAGCTCCCCTCAGCCGACTGACCCTCGGCACGTCCTGGGACGCCGACCGCATCCGTGGTCTCGACCGGGTGAGTGCTCTCGAGTACGTCCTCGACCTCGATCCCGGCGCGAGACCGATCACCGTCATCGACACGTCGAACGAGTACGCCCAAGGACTCAGCGAGCAGGTCATCGGGAACGCGCTGCGCCGACGCGGCGGCGTACCCGAGGGGATCACCATCGCCACCAAGCTGGACCGCGACCCGCAGACCGGGAGCTACTCCGCAAAACGCATGCGCCGCAGCCTGGAGGAAAGCCGCGAACGCCTCGGGCTCGACGTCATCCCCCTGCTGTACCTGCATGATCCGGAGCGGATCAGCTACGAGCAGGCCTTTGCCGCCGACGGTCCCGTCCGCGCCCTGGTGGCCATGAAGAAGGCCGGCGACGCCGCCTCGATCGGCATCTCCGGCGGCCCGGCACCAATGCTGAGGCACTACATCGAGACCGGACTGTTCGACGCGGTGATCACCCACAACCGGTACACCCTGGTCGACCGGTCCGCAGACGAGCTGATCGACACCGCGGTCAGTCGCGGCGTCACCGTGGTCAACGCCGCGGTCTACGGAGGCGGCGCCCTGGCCCGCTGGCCTCAGCCGGTCGCCACCTATGCGTACCAGCCAGCCCACCCGAAGGTCGTGCGAGCCATCGCCACGATGGGAAGCCTGTGCGAACGTCACGGAGTTTCCCTTGCCGCCGCGGCGCTGCAGTTCTCCACGCGCGACCCCCGCATCGCCACGACCGTGGTCGGGGCCCACACCGCCGAACACGTCAAGGAGTTCGTCGCCGACAGCCAGCTCGAGATCGCCGACTCACTCTTCGAGGAGCTCGATTCCCTGACCCCTCCCAGTGACGTCTGGCAGGACCCGCCAGGCTCGACCTGGCCTCGGTGACATCCGGAATCGGCTCGTGGGCCGCCTGCGCCCAGCGGTTCCGGGGCGGTGACCTCCAAGGTGCCGGTTGGCGGCGGCGTCATCCTGGAGGCCTCGGACTACGTGGTCACGCAGCCCGCGGAGGGACGTCACCGCCTGACCGCGGAAGCCGCGGATCGCTGACGCATCCGATACAACTGGATCGGTGTTCCAGTCACTGAGCTGAGGACTGGTCTGGCGCCGGCCGGGGCCCGAGGATCTCCCATGGGAGGGTGGTCGCCACCGGTCGCGTCCGCCGTCGTCCGACGCGATGATCCGCCGCACAAGGGAGGCCTGATGTCCGACCGCCCGGTCCCCCCTGCCATGCTGCCCGCGACGACACGGCGTAGCGTGTTGCACGCCGTCGGGCTCGCGGTGCTGACCGGTGGGACTGCCTCTGTTGTCGGTGCCTGCTCGTCCGATGGAGGATCTGACACTTCTCTGGAGCCCTCGACGCCCGGCGCCTCCGTATCGCCGGGCAGTTCGAGGCCGGCCACGCCTCCGTTGGAAACCTCGTTGCCCAGCGCGCGGGCCGCCTCACCGAGCAGGTCGGCTGTGGCAGCCGCCGACGTGCCGGTCGGAGGCGGGGTCGTGCTGAGCGAAGCAGATTACGTGATCACCCAGCCGACAGCGGGCGACTTCCGCGCGTTCAGCAAGTTCTGCACCCACCGGCAGTGCCCGCTCGCCTCCGTCGGAGGCGGCATGATCAACTGCATGTGCCACGGCGGACGGTACTCGATGTTCGACGGCAGCGTCCAAGCCGGACCCCCGCCCGAGCCACTGCCGGCGGTCGAGGTCACGGTGGCGGGCGGTTGGGTGGTCATCACCGGCTGATCGCACGGAGCTCCGCCCGCCCGCCGGCGGGCGGAGCCGGCCGGTTGATGAGACTAAATGGCTGTACGGCCGGCCCTTGTTCTTGTCGGACCAGTGGACCGAAGTGTCTCGGCCGCCAGCTGCCTGCGCCGTCATGATTGGGTTGTGCACGTCGTTGTGGTTGGTGGTGGGGTGAGCGGACTGAGCTGTGCCCGACTGCTGCTCAGTGCGGGCCATAACGTCACCGTGGTCAGTAGCGACCCGCTGCACCAGACAACTTCCTACTTGGCCGCGGCGGTTTGGTTCCCAACCGCCGCCGGCCCCCCCGAAGCTGTGGCGCGCTGGGGTGCCGCAACCTACGACATCCTCGCCGCCGAGGCAGCGGCCGGAACGCCGGGCGTGGTTATGCGCGAATCGCTGGTGCTCTACCGGAACGTCGTCGAGGAAGACCAGCCGCTGCCCGCCTGGGCAGACGCCGTGGGCCATGTGCGGCCCGCCCGCCGCGACGAGCTCCCACCGGCCTATCCGCGCGGACTTCGGTTTGTCGTGCCCTTGGTGGAGATGCCGACCTACCTGCCTCATCTACAGGAGGAGGTCGTGCGAGCCGGCGCGCGGCCTGTGATCCGCCGTTTAGCCGGCCTCGACGAGGTTCTCGACCTCGATCCGGACATCGTGGTGAACGCCGCTGGTATGGCCGCCGGCGCACTGGTCGGCGACCAAACCACCTACCCCGTGCGCGGCCAGATCGTGCGGATAGCGAATCCTGGCCTCGAACTCTCGGTCCGCGATGAGGAGCACCCCGGCGGCCGGGCATATGTGCACCCGCGGTCCGCGGACTGCATCCTGGGCGGCACCCTCGAGGTGGGCAGCTGGGACACCGAACCCGATCCCGCTGAGACCTCGGCGATCGTGGAGCGGTGTGCCGACATTGCCCCAGCGGTGGCTGGGGCGCGCGTGCTTGAGAGCGTCGTGGGACTGCGACCAGGACGGCCGACGGTGCGGGTCGAGGTGGACCACGACCTGCTTCAGGTTCCCGTCATCCACGACTACGGCCATGGCGGAGCCGGCATCACAGTCGGCTGGGGGTGTGCGCAGGACGTCGGCGCGCTCGCGGCCCAGGTGGCTGCGCAATGACCACCACGGGCGTACATCTCTCGACCTCGACCTGCTCGTTGCAAAGGCTGCACCTGCATGGCCGGGCGGAGTCCCTCGCTGAACCCCACCGTGGCCAGCCGGCCCTTGTGACGGCCGTGGAGCGCCGCTAGTCAGCCCAGGTCACGGAGAAGGCCCTAGCCGATCACATCCGCTGGTCGAACCAGGACTGCCGAATCAAGCCTGACCTTAGCCACCTCGCTGACTTCGCTCTACCAGTCGGCGAGGACCTTGGCGGGGCCTCCTGATCCTTGTTTGAACGGGATGACGCCGACGATGATCCGAGCACCGCGTGCGGGGAGTCGGCGGAGGTTGGCGAGATTCTCGATGCCGTAGCGCTCGGCCCCGTTGAGGATCCTGTGGGTCTCGAAGGTGGTGGAGTCGCCCGGGTCGATGCTGAGGGTGTCGACGCCGAGGGCGCGGATCCGGCGGCGTTGGATCAGCCAGTCGCAGGCATCGGCGCTGAAGCCCGGGAAGTGAAGGACGCCGTTCGCGTCGGTGCCGCGGTAGGCGTCGGGGTTGGTGACCTTGGAACCCCAGCCGGAGTACATGAGGACGGCTGCGCCGTTCTCGATCCGGCCGTGGCGTCGTTCGTGGTCGCGGACGTCGGCGACGGTGACGACGGTGTCGGGATCGGTGGCGGCGCGGCGGGCGATGTTGACGACCACGGCGGGCACGATCGAGCTCGTCGGCGGTCAGCTCGTTGGCATAGCGGCCGTTCGGATTGAAGTGGGCGGGGGCGTCGACGTGCGTACCGATGTGCTCGTAGATGTCCCAGCGCTGCTGGTAGTAGCCGTCGGCTTCGATGGTCGTGCCCGGCCGGCGGACGGCTTCTTCGCCGGGAGCGTAGGCGGGAAAATCCTCCCCCAGTGTGTAGGTGAGGTCGACCTTGCCGTGCCGTCCGCCGCGGTGTTCATGACGCCGGTCGTCGGCGGCGGCGGGCAGGGTGCCGGAGACGGTGAGCATGGTTGAGGCGGTCAGTCCCACAGAGGCGAGCAAGGCGGTGCGCCTAGACACGGGACCACCGACTGCGCCACCGGGGGCTGTCATGTCAGTTGGTTGCTTCGATGGGAGTTCGGTGCACACGGGCTCTTCCTCTCTTGGGACACGTGACCGGCACGGGTTGATCTGTCTTCGGCGCAGACTTGGAGCGTGCGAGTCATTGTCCTCCCCATCTGCCTGCTCCTGGTCGGATGTGGCACGTCCTCGACCTCAGACTCAGCGACGTCCGAGACCTCCACGACCCCACCCGGACCTTCATCCGCGCCATTGTCGCCACCAGTCACGGCTGCCGCGACAGCGTCAGCGACGGACGCCTCCCCCGCGCCGTCGCCGTCGCCGCGGTCCGGCCAGCGGAAGGGAACGACCATCATCACCGACGACAGCCAGTTCGGCGCGATGCTCTACGACGCCTCCGGTCAGGCGATCTACCTGTTCGACGCGGAGCGCAGCAGCCAACCCGAGTGCTACGGCGAGTGTGCGGAGGACTGGCCGCCGGTCCTGACGATGGGCGAGCCCCAGGCCAAGCGAAGCGTGCAGTCGAAGCTGCTCGGCACGACCCGGCGGAGCGACGGCGCAAGACAGGTCACCTACGCCGGCCGCCCGCTGTACTTCTACGCCCACGAAGGCAAGTACCAGGTCCTCTGTCACGACGTCGAGGAGTACGGCGGCACCTGGCTGGTCGTCCAGCCAGACGGAGACCCAGCGCCGCACTAGATCTGACTGCGGCCGCGATGACGGTGACTGCAGTCGTCATGGTTGTGGTTGCTCGTCGGCGACGTAGTGCGATGCGAGCAGCTCGGCACCATTCCTCAGCGGTCGGCCAGGAGCTGGGCGCCAGTCCCGTTTCGCGCTTGAACGCCCGGCATGCATCTGGCGAAGGCTGCTCGCGCGATCCCACTCCCCTGGCCGGGCCGTCCGGAGGTCGCACCACGAGGACGGGCGGAAGCGCCCGCAGTCTCGGGTCGAACAGCGGTTGGTCGCAGATCAGGTAGCCGCAGACGACGTGGCTGGCCGCCCCTGATCCGCCGTGCCGAATGACCGGCATTTCGCTTCCAGGGCGGCGGCGGGTCGATCAGATCCCGACAGGGACCCACTCAGCCGGATCGGTGCCGCCCATCTGGTGGCGGTCGCCGTACGGAAGACGATGATGTCGCCGGCGCTGGCCAGTGGCGTGAATGTCAGAGGTCTGAATCCAGGCCTGGCCGGGACCTAGATCGACGACCGACGCCGCCAACCGGGACACGTTGTTGCTCGACAGCTGAGCTGATGGAAGGCACAAGGACCTGTCCGCAGCAAGCCGTGCGCGTCCCGGTGCATGGCGATCGCGGCGTCGGCCAGGTGGCGATGAGCCCGCGGACCGTGTCGCGGTGGGTTGACAGCGCAGTCAGACCTGAGATTGACTACGCAGTCCGGGCCGGGTCTACGCGGAGCTGAGCCGGCTGGGCGCTGAGTTCCGCACGGCGGGTGACCGGGTCGTCGGACTCAAGCCCGATGCGGAGGTCGGCCTGCTCTACTCCGCCCGGTCCAAATGGGGGCTCGCATTCCAGCCCGCCTTCCCGAAGTCCGGCGCATCCTTCGTCGCCTCGCGGGACGACGTCGACCAGCGGTCATACCACCGGATCTTCGAGGCGTTCTACCGCGGCACCTTCGACGCCGGGGTCGCCGCCCGCATCCTTCACGACAGCCAGCTCGTCGGCCCGGATGGCCCCGGTCTGGATCCCGCTGGGCTGGCCACGGAGCTGCCGGTGCTGATCGTGCCCGGACTGCTGGTGGCCGGGGACGAGCTGCTGGCCTGGCTGCGGGCGTACGCGGCGGCCGGCGGCCATCTCGTGATCGGCCCGCGGACCGCGTACGGGGACGACGAGGGTCGGGCGCGGACGGAGGTCAAACCCGCTCACCTGGCCGACGCCGCGGGCGTCCGCTACCAGGAGTTCTCCAACCTGCTGCAGCCCGTTCCGATCACGCTCGAGAGCGACGGCTTCGGCCTCTCGGCCGGGGCGGCGGCGGTCGACTGGAGCGATGGCCTGGTGAGCGATGGGTCCAAGATCGTTCTCGGCTACGACCATCCCCACTTCCGCCAGTTCCCGGCCGTCGTCTCCACCGAGCACGGCAACGGCCGGATCACGACGGTGGGCACCGTGCCCAACGCCGAGTTGGCCGCCGACCTGCTCCGCTGGCTGGCACCGGGTTCAACCAGTGCCTGGGATGCGCTCCCGCCGTCAGTCACCGTCAGATCGGCAACCAACCGGCGCGGCGAGCGGATCCACGTCCTTCACAACTGGGGTTGGCAGCCGGTCTCGGTCAGCCTCCCCCAGCCGATGTGTGATGTGGTGGACGCCGAGGCGACATCTGTTCACGAGGTCCACCTCAGCGCCTGGGATGTCCGGGTGTTTGCGGAGGCACTTCGGCGACCGTGAACTGAGCGACGGGTGATGCCGGAGGCCGGCAGGTCTGGATGCGGTCCTGGCGAGCCCGACGCGCGGTAGGTTCACGATGTGACCGCCGGGGAATTGGAGGCCCGGCGCCTGCGACGGATCGTTCTGATCGTCGCGCTGATGAACTTCGCCTACTTCTTCGTCGAGTTCACCGTCGCGTTAGCTGCGGGGTCGGTGTCGCTGCTGGCCGACAGTGTCGACTTCCTCGAAGACACTTCGGTCAACCTGTTGGTCTTCGTCGCCCTCGGCTGGCCGCTGGCCAGGCGCGCCGTGCTCGGCAAGGCCATGGCTCTGGTCATCTTGTTGCCCGCGTCTCTGGCCGGATGGCAAGCGATCCAGCGATTCGGCCACCCGCAAGCCCCTGATGTCGTGCCGCTGGTCCTCGCCTCCCTCGGCGCCATCGCCGTCAACGGCACGGCCGCGTGGCTGCTCGCCAGGGTCCGTCACCACGGCGGCTCGCTCAGCCGGGCAGCCTTCCTGTCGGCCCGCAACGACGTGCTCGTCAACCTCTCGATCATCGCCATGGGTA
The DNA here is from genome assembly GCA_963808435.1 of uncultured Actinomycetota bacterium. Classification (GTDB taxonomy): domain Bacteria; phylum Actinomycetota; class Actinomycetes; order Propionibacteriales; family Propionibacteriaceae; genus Microlunatus. The sequence continues at coordinate 238,795 of CAWEFW010000012.1, forward strand.
TCGTGACCCTCTGGACCGATTCGGGCTGGCCCGATCTCATTCTTGGCTGCTTCATCATCGCCCTGGCCCTGCATGCGGCGTGGGAGGTGTGGGAGGTCAGCGAAGAGGAACGCCTCGCCGCCAAGGCCCTCGCGGGCGAAGAAATCGGCTGAGTCCGGCGCGTGTCCTCGTGACCGCTGGTGAGTGCGGCCGGGGGTCCAGAGAGGCTGCATGAGGGGTCCTGAACCGCGAGGAGGGCTTCTCCGAGGGGAGCGGCCGACAGGGTTTGATCTGCTGGACCTGAGCCGGTGTCGAACATTTGTTCGTATCGTGCTAGGACGTGTCCATATCGGGTCTTGCCTGGATAGGGTCGGGCGGCATGGCGCTGCGACTTGTTCAGGTGAATTTCAAGGCTCGGGATGACTCAGCGCTCGGCCGGTTCTGGGCGGAGGCGCTCGGCTGGGGTGTTTCCAGCGAGGAACCCGGTGTGACCAACGTTGAACCCGTGGGCTTCGTCTGGCCGGACCCGTCGCCGTTTGCGTCGATGTCGTCGCCGTCCCGGACCCCGAAACGGTGAAGTACCGCGTGCATCTCGATCTCGCCACCACCTCTGCGGCCCATCAGGCGGAGTTGGTCGCGCGCCTGAAGGAGCTCGGTGCGACGCCCGCCGACGTGGGTCAGGGTGACGTGCCGTGGACAGTCCTGGCTGACCCGGAGGGCAACGTGTTCTGCGTCCTGGAGCCTCGATCGATCTACCGCGACACCGGGCCGATCGCCGCGGTGGTGGTCAACTGCGCGGAGCCGCGGGCCATGGCCCGGTTCTGGAACGAGGCGATGGACTGGACCCTGCACGAGGTGACCGACGATCATGCAAGGCTGCGTTCGGCGAAGGGTGTCGGGCCGTATCTGGAGTTCCTTCGCACGCCCGACGGGAAGCCCGTGTGGAACCGTGTCCATCTCGACCTGATGCCGTACCCCGGCGACGATCAAGCGGCAGAAGTGGACCGACTGCGGGCTCTGGGCGCCACTGACGCCGACGTCGGCCAGGGCGATGTGCCATGGATGTGCCTCGCCGACTCCGAGGGCAACGAGTTCTGCGTCCTCACCCCGGGCTGACGCAGAGTCTGGGCTCCGATGCGCGCGTCCTGGCGGTGCAAGCGCAGAGGATGTAGGCGCCGCGCATTGTGGGAGACACGTCACCCTCCGTTCAAGGCGAGCGTGATGGGGACGCCGGCGTCGTCGACGGAGTCCGGATGCTGGTCTGCCCGGCGTCACGCGGCAAGGGAACGCGCGTTTTCGAGGATTGGCAAGACCTGAATCTGGTTGAGGCCACCTCGTTCGAAAACGGCGTGGCACTTCTGCGCTACGAGATCAAGAACTAGGCGGAAAGTCCGCAGATGCCGTGCGAGCGTCGCCGGACGACACCATCAATCAGGTAGACCGATGCCGCCCACCGGCCGGATCTCGATCTGCTCTGGCATGCCCTCCAGCAGGGGCATGGATTTCTCCACATACGGCCGCAGTTCAGGTGCCTTCAGCGCCTCTTCGTGGGACTCCTTGCTGGTCCACACGTCCGTCACCCAGATCACGTTGGGATCCTCGGTGGCCTCGCTGACCATGTACAGGTGACAGTCCGGATTGTCGGGAAACAGCAAAGTGCCCGACTCGAGCAGGATGTCCACGACTTGCTGGCGTTGGCCCGGTTTCGCAGTGAGCTTGTTGAGCAGCGCATACGTCATGTCTTGGACATTATCGGTCTCGCCGGTGGCCAACAGGCCGACGGCGCCCAGGCCAGGCGACCACCGCACAAAACGGCCGGTCGCTGGTCGGCCATGCCCCACGATGAACCGCACCCGACCACCCAGGCCAGCCCCGCGCGGCGGTCAAAGGCGAGGCCTCATCAGTGTGTGAGTCGTGATTGCATCACAGAGTCAAGCCGTTGGACCGATGCCCTTTCGGCCTCGTAGATCTCCCCGAGAATCCCGCTCATGCTGGCCAGGATCGCGGCGATCTCATCGGCACCGAGCGGCGGCTCCGCGGCGTAGCGGTGGCGCAACGCCCAGAGCTTCCCCGCCGCCGCGGCCCGGTCGGTCCGGCCGACGTCCCCCTCCGCGACCGCCCCGGTCACCGCAGCGGTGAGTTCCCGGGCCCGGGCACACGCCGGGACACTGGTCGGCACCGCCGTCTCAGCGAGGGCGTGCCACAGCTCGGCGATCTCCATCCAGCGCACGGCTTCGTGGCCGAGACGCGGCTCGTCGAGCAACGCGGCAGCCTCGGTCAGTCCGGTCGCGAGCTCGCGTCGAAGGTTGCCTCCGGTCATCCCGGCGGGCTCGACACCCTCCCACACACTCAACAGCGCCCCGAACAGACCGGCTCCGTCGGCGAACACCCGGGGCCAGGCCTTGGCCGGCCCGGACGCCACCAGCATCCGCGCCCACTTTCGCCAGGCCGGGACCGCGAAGGAGTCCGACCGGCCGCCCAGGTAGCCGACCATGTCGTCGAGGCCGGCGAGGACCGCGGCTCTCAGCCGATCGTCCGGGATCACGCAGTCGCGGGTGCGGACTGCGAGCATGGCGTTCCGGTAGCTGCCCACCCGGGCCCGCGCCCGGTCGACGTCCTCGCCTGCGACGGTCAACGGGCCCAGGGTCCGGTCGTCCAGGTGTATCCGGCCGTCCTTTTCGGCGTAGGCGATCACCGGATGGCCGCCGTGGCCGTCGAGCCCGGCGGGCAGTTCCCAGTAGCCGATCCGGTAGCGGTCGGGCCAGACGATGACCGGCTGCCCGGCCCGGAGCTCCCGCCGGAGTTCCGCCGCCGCACCCACCACCCCCGACGTACGCGACCAGTCCGCGTCCAGCCCCAGCCGGGTGATCGCCGCCGACAGCCGCCGGTCGAAGTAGTGCGCCGAGTTGGTGAAGCCGAGGGTGACGATTCGACTGTCGTCGTGCTGGAACTCCCAGAGGATGTAGCCGGCGCCGAGCCCGCCGGCGATGATCAAGATCAACTCCTCCGACAGGGGTCCCTCGGGACCAACCGCGCCGGCGTTGGCCAGCAGACTGGCCAGCGCGGCCGCATCAGGGTCGGACCCACCCCGCAGGATCCAGCCGGCGTCGACCACCGGCCTGGAATGATCTTGGTTCCCGGCGGCCCCGATGAGCTGGGCCCGCGCGGCGGCGTACCGCTCGCCGGTGGCGGCCATCCGTACCCGGATGCGTGCCTTGAGTTGCTTCTGCGTGGTCACATCGAAACCTTCCGGCCGCATCCCGACGCCCGACTCCACGCCTCGAAGCGTCGCCGCGACCGTGCTCCAGATGTGCGCATCGGCTGGCTGTCCTGGAGGCTCCCGAGGTCCCCTTTGCTCCCGCATCGCCGAGCCGCGTGGAGACTCGGTCAGGAAGTTCGGCGGCGGACCCGCCGTACCTCGAAGACTAGCGCTCCCGGCGCGAATCAGGGAGACGATGAGGGGACGGGTTCGGGAGCGGGAAAGAGCTCGTTGAGCCACTTCTGCCCTGACGCGGTTATCCGCGTCCAGCGCCCGATCGATACTCGGCTGTAGCTCGAGGTTGGTCGTGGAATCCGGCGGCCACGTCCTCCGTCATCTGGGTTCAACTCACGTGGACGTAGGGTCGTCGTCCTGGGTCCGATTCGGCACGCCTGAGTACCTCGCGGGTGACGGGCGCCACCTCACCGACCCCGAAGAAGAGGAATCGAAGCAGGTTGATGATGGGGTTCCCTTCGGTCCACTCGAAGTAGATGTGTGGTCGGTGTCCGGTGGCGTCTCGGATGTGCAGCATCAGGGCGGCCAACGCGTTGGGCACGGTCGCACTCTCGAGGGTCAGGACCCGGTATTGACCGTGCATGACGAGGCCGTGTACGTCGAGCCGGGTGGCGAACTCCGAGGGATCCGCGACGGTGATCTCGACGAAGACGAAGTCCTGCTCTTCGGTGAGGTCGTGGTCTTTGAGGATCTGACGCCGTTTCTCCGCGTACTCGGACTCGTCACGCTCGTCGGGCTCGTTGGCGACGAACCGGATGGTGCCGTTGGCGCAGTCATCAACAAACCGTTGGGCGGTGGCGTCGAGCTCGACGTCGATGACTCGTAGCTCCAAGGCTCGGGTAAGTCGGGACGCGATCGAGATGGCCACGATCCCCGCGATGAACATTGCCGAGATGGTCAGGCCGTCCGGCTGCTCGCGTACGTTCTCCACGAGCGCGTAGAGCAGGATCGCCGTCAGCAGGCCGAAGCCGAAGCCGGCGCGACGCTGGCGACTTCGCACCGCGCTGATCGTGACGGCGATGGACGCCGACACCATCATGGCCAGGATGCCGGTCGCGTAGGCGCCCGCTTGTGCGTTGACGTCGGCTCCGAAGATGACGGTGATCACGATGCTGATGGCTGTGTACACGAGGACCACGGGTCGGACGGCCCGTCCCCACTCCGGTGCCATGCCGTAGGCGGGCAGGTAGCGCGGGACGATGTTGATCAGTCCGGCCATGGCTGATGCGCCCGCGAACCAGAGGATGAGGATGCTGCTGATGTCGTAGAGCGTGCCGAAGCCCTCGCCGAGGTACTCGTGGGCCAGGTAGGCGAGGGCGCGTCCGTTGGCTTCACCGCCGTCGGCGAACTCCTCGGGCGGGATCAGGACTGTGGTGATGAAGCTGGTGGCGACCAGGTACACCGACATGATCAGCGCGGCGGCGGTGAGCAGCTTGCGGGTGTTCTTGATCCGGTTGGCCAGCCGCTCCTCTGGAGTGTCTCCGTCGGCGGCGACCAGGGGCATCATGCTGACGCCGGTCTCGAATCCGGACAGTCCGAGCACCAGCAGCGGAAAGGCGATCAGCGCCGGGCCGGCGAGATCGGCGAAGCCCGTGCCGTGTGCGGTCAGGGCCTGCGTCCAGCCTGCGAGGTGAGCCGGGTCGGCGGCAATCTGGGCGATGCCAACGGCGCAGATGACCGCGTTGAGGGTGAGGAAGAGGACGACGAGGGGGATGGCGACGACGACGGCTTCGCTGAAGCCCAGCAGAAAGACACCGCCCAGGATCAGGAGGAGCACGATGGTTACGCCGACGGCGTGTCCGTGGAGGAAGGCCGGCGCGTACGGGTTCTCGAGCAGGTGGACGGTCGCATCGGCCGAGGACAGGGTGATCGTGATGATCCAGGAGGTGGCGACGAACCCGAGGAGGATGAGCACGAAGGTCTTCCCGCGCCAGAACGGGAGGAGCCGCTCGAGCATGGCCACCGATCCCTGGCCGTGCGGACTCTCCTGCGCCACCCTGCGATACATCGGCAGCATGCCGAAAAGGGTGAGGGCGACGATCAGCAACGTCGCCAGTGGCGACAGCGCCCCGGCGGCCAAGGCCGCGATACCGGGTAGGTACGACAGAGTTGAGAAGTAGTCGACACCGGTGAGGCAGACGACCTTCCACCAGGCCTGAGGGGTGGCGTGCGTCTCGCCGGCGCCACGTCCACCCACCGGGTGCACCTGGTTGGCCATCAACCACCTGGCAACCCGGTTCGGTTTTGGTCGTCGGGCGGTAGAACCGAGACGCGTCCGGGTGTGCGGCGGGTCCTTCGTCGCGGTCACGGTGCCTTCACCACCAGCCTTGCCGTTTGGTCCAGATCAGCATCAGGGTGCACATCGTGGCCATCACGGCAAGCAGCAGTACGAGTGGCACAACCAACGTGTGGTCGTTGACGATCACGTTCATGCCCACCACCGACGAGGTTGCGGTGACCGGCAGGGTTATCGCGGCGATGACCGCCAACCGCTCCGCGGCGATGGTCATCTTGGTGTCGGTCCTGGCCCGGTAGAACTCAGTGACACCCTTCAGGAAGTCGATCTGGCTCTCACTGATGTGGGCGACCCGCTCGTACTGGTCCAGTACGTCGCGCAGCAGGTCGACATCGGATGCCGGAGCAAAAGTCGTCAGCCTGATCGCGCGTCGATAGATCTCTCCGCCCTGGGCCGCCATGGTGCGAATCGTCAGGAGTTCGTGCCGCGCGGTGAAGAGCTCGGTGAGGAAGAGTTCGGGCTGCTGCTCGTCGGATGAGAGCATGACGCGTTGCTCCAGGACGCCGACCTGGCGGGCGAGGTCGGCCACCAGCGCTGACTCCCGGCGGGCGATCGTCGAGACGATGGCGTAGGTCAGGCCGAAGGGCGAGGTGGGGGTTAGCCGACCGGTTTCGATCCGGTCGGCCACCTGTTGTGTCTCGCGCAGTGCGGCCTCGAGCGGCACGGCCGGGTTGAGCGGACCGTGGATGGTGACGAGGAAGTTCTGTCCGATGAACTGGTCGAGCTCCAGGTAGTGCACGTGCCCTCCTCGGCCGATCTCGGGGGCGTGCAGCACGATGAACAGACGGTCCGGGTAGCGGTGCACCCGGGGGATGTGGTTGCGTTCCCGGCAGTCCTTGATCGCCAAGGGGTGACAGTGCAGCTCGTCGCGGAGCAGGCGTTCCGCATCTTCGGACCAGAGCGGGACATCCAGCCAGGCGAAGCCGCCGGGCCGGTGGAGGAGCGCGGGAAGGTTGCTCGGCTCGTGCACACGTAGGCCATCACCGTCGATCCAGCGCAGCGTCATGCCGGTCCGGCTGGTCGTCTCGCTCCCCTGCCCCTCGATGGGGGCAGCTGGCCGGACAAGATGTTCAGCGTCGGTCACGGAACCTCCGGTACGCCAGGTCGCGCTGCCCGAGTCGGAAGCCGAGGACGACGCCGACGAAGGTCATGATCGGCGAGAGCATCGCGAGCAGCAGCCGGGACAGGTCGGCACCGTCGGTCGCAATGGCGAGGGCTACCAGGGTGAGGTTGAGGAGCGCCAGAACTCCTACGGCAACGACCACGGCTCGGCGGCGAAACCTCGTGCCGGCGATCGCGGCCCGCACCTGGGCGACCGACTCGGAGTGAAGCTCGGTCTCAAACGCATCCGGCACGCGGTAGTCGGACCCACCGGAGTTCGGAGCCAGATGCATCGCTTCGAAGATGCCGCGCGCGATGTCGTCGGAACGGTGGGACAACGGGACGAGCCAGGCGTGGTCGGCGAAGGTGGCCTCCGGGTAGGCACCTGGGTCGAGCAGGACCGGAATGATCACCTTGCTCGGGTTCAGGCGCGCCTGGGCGATGGCGGTCCCGGCGTCGTGCTGGACCGACACGTCGGTCATCGCCTTCGAGGTGAGCAGCACGACGACCACCGATGCGGTACGCAGCCGATCAGCCGCCGCTACGGCAGCGGCCTGCCCATTCGGCCGTTCGAGTCCGGCGCAGCTCGGCACCATTCCCCAGTCGATCAGCTTCATGGCGACGTCGTCGGCCAACGGCTGGTCGGTCAGGGCGTTGACAATATGCACGCACGGCACGCCGGTCGCCTCCGCGCCGGTCAACAGCACCCCAAGGACATGAGCAGCTGGGCTTCGGTCGCCGTCATCGTGCTCCTGATGTCGATGAACATGCCGGGACCGGGAGCCACCGACGGAAGGATCGACCCCCGATCAGTCAACCGCGACGGCACGGTGGGATCACGATTCTTAACGGGATCTTGACGGGACCACGACGCCGCGTCGAAGAAGCGATCGCGTCCGCCTTCCTGGTGCTGCGGCCGCATGCCGTGGTGATCTCGGGGCGCTGATCGTCCTGCCTGCGGTCGCGGCTGGGGGTTCTGGAGGGTACTCGCCGGCGACGTGCCGCTAAAGCCAGACTGCTGTCTAACGCGGCGTGCTCGTGACGAGCTCCCCGGCGACCTAGCTCCGGTCGTCAGGGGAGTCCCGGCTCAGAGAGCCCATTCGGTGACAACGCCGGTGCCGGCCCGCGCCGTATAACTAGGTCATGACCCGGAACACCGTCGGCGGCGTCTCGCGGGCTCGTGTCCTGGCTGGAGTGGGCAGCGGAGTCGCCGGTCTCGCTGTGCTGACCCTGGTCCTGCTCCCACTGCGAGGAAGCCTTGGACTCGCCGAGGTCGCTCTGCTCTACCTGATACCCGTTGTCGCCGCCGGCGGAATCGGTGGAATATGGGCCGGCTTGCCCGCCGCGATCGGTGCCGACCTGCTCGTGAACTTCTTCTTCGTTCCGCCGTACCACACGCTGCTGGCGGACCGTCGCGAACACGTGATCGTGCTCGTTGTCTACATTCTGGTCGCTACATCAGTGAGTTTCGCCATCGATCTAGCGGCCCGGCAACGAGCCCGTGCCGCCCGCCGAGAAACCGAAGCCCGGCTTCTTGCCACGGCCACCGCGATCCCGGTGACCGAGAACACCCTGACAACCCTGCTCGGCGAAATCCGTGAAGCCTTCGGCATGCAAGCCGTCGCTCTCATGGAGAGCCACCCGACGGGCGAACTCCCAGCGGCGCACGTGGGACCTCTCGGTGACGGAAGGCCAACCCTCTCTGCGCAGGCCGGACCAGGCCTGCGGCTCGTCGCGTGGGGTCCCGACTTGGTCGCTGAGGATCAAGGAACCCTGCGGCGGATGGCGGCGGCCGCCGCGCGCACGCTGGAGGCGCAGCGGCTGAGCCGACAGGCTGCCCGAGCCGAAGACCTGGCCGATATCGACCGTGTCCGCACCGCCCTGCTGGCCGCGGTCGGCCACGACCTGCGCACCCCCCTTGCCGGCATCAAAGCCGCGGTCACCGGCCTGCGCCAGCCCGGAGCCGTTTTGACCACCGAGGACGAAGCTGAGCTGCTCGCAACCATCAACGACTGCACTGATCAACTCACCGAGCTGGTAGACAATCTGCTGTCGCTGAGCCGGCTTGAGGCCGGGGTGGTCAGCGTCAAACTGGAGCCCGTAGCACCGCATGCGTTGGCGGAACAGGCAGCGCGATTCATTCACCTTGACCGCAGCTTGATCACGGTTGCCGTGCCACATCACCTGCCTCCGGTAGTGGCCGATCCCGTCTTGCTGGAACGTGTGCTGGCCAACCTCCTGACCAACGCTGCAGTCGTCAGCACATCGGGACGTCCCGTAGAGATCACGGGCCGATGCACCGGCAACCAGGTCGAGCTGGCCGTCATCGACCACGGTCCCGGCATTCCAGCCGACCATCGCGACCGCATGTTCGAACCATTCCAACGGCTACACGACCGTTCGACCACCCAGGGGCTTGGCCTCGGTCTGGCGATCGCCCGCGGGTTCACCGAGACGATGGGAGGCCGGATCACCGCGTCCGATACGCCCGGCGGCGGCCTCACCATGACGATCACCCTTCCCACCGCCGACACCCCGACAGCGAGCCCAGCGCTGGTTGGCGAACCGGCGACGTGACGCGCATCCTCCTGGTCGACGACGACCGGCAGCTACGGCGAGCCATGCATAATCAACCTGCGCGCGGCCGGGTACAAGGTCGTTGCCGCTGCCACCGGCACAGAAGCCTTGAGCCAAGCCGCATCCACGCCACCGGACATCGTGATTCTGGACCTGGGCCTTCCCGATCTCGACGGAGTTGCCGTCCTGGAAGCGCTGCGCGGCTGGTCCACCGCACCTGTCGTCGTGCTCTCCGCCCGCCACGAGGAACAGGCCAAAGTCAGGGCTCTGGACGCCGGAGCTGATGACTACGTCACGAAGCCGTTCGCGATGGGCGAACTGCTCGCGAGGTTGCGAGCGGCCAGCCGACGATCGACGTCACACGTCACGGACACCGTCGTGACGACGGCAGCCTTCGCCGTTGATCTGGCCGCCCACCGAGTTACCGCCCACGGCGCCGACATCCGCCTCACGCCAACCGAGTGGCGCCTCCTGGAAATGCTGATCCGTGAACCCGGCCGACTCATCACCCAACGACAGGCCCTCCAACAGGTCTGGGGGCCAACATACGAGACCGAGACCAACTACCTGCGCGTCCACATCGCCAACCTGCGACACAAACTCGAACCCGACCCGGCTCACCCGCGCTACCTGATCACGGAGCCGGGCATTGGCTACCGTTTCGAACCGGACGACTCAGGCGCGAGTCAGTCCTCGCTCTGACCCAGGATTCAGAGCGCTGAGGCCAGGGTGACGGTGACCTGGCTGCCCGGGCCGACGGTCGCCCGGCCGCCGTGAGCCTCGGCCACCGCCGCGACGATGGCGAGGCCAAGGCCGGTACCGGTCGAGCCCGGCCCGCGGCGGAACCTCTCGAAGGCCGTGGCCGAGAACCCGTCGCCCTGGTCGCGTACGCGCAGCACGACCTTGCGGTCCGCCGCGGCAGCGGCGAGATCAACGGTGCCGGCGCCGTGTCGGAGCGCGTTCTCCACCAGACCATCGAGAGCGCCTTCCAGCCGGGCGCGGTCGACGTACACGACGACGTCGGGATCGGCGGTGACGGTGATCATCCGACCCTGACTGCGGGCGGCTCCCCGATGCCGAGCGGCCACCGCCTCCAGCAGGGTGGGGACCTCCACCGGTTCCCGCGGTCCTCGCAGCCGTCGCTCGTCGTGCGCGGCGAGCAACAGCAGCTGGTCGGTCAGCCGGGTCATCCGCGTCGCCTCCTCGCCGACCGAGCGCAGAGCCGCGGCCTGGGCCGCCGCATCGGCCGGCGCGAGCGCGGCCAGCTCGACCTCGGCGGTGATCACCGCCAGCGGGGTGCGCAGCGCGTGGCTGGCCTCGGCGATGAAGCGCCGCTCTCGAGTCAGGGCCGCCCGAACAGGACGCAGGGCCAGCCCCGCCGTGGCGTACCCCGCGGCCACCGCGGCCAGCAGGGCGACCACGAGCCCGGCCATCCCCGTGGCCAGTAAGGCCATCAGTGCCTCGTTGCGCTCGTCGAGCGAGGACCCCACCACGACGACGTAGGTCTGATCCCCCCGGGTCACCGCGGTGGCCAGCAGCCGCAGGTCCTCGTCGAGCACGTCATCGCCCGACCGGTCCCACCGGACCGGGCCCTCGAGGGCCGCGCGCAGCCGGGCCGGATCGGCCAGGGTCAGGTCGGCGAAAGAGCTGGCCGCGATCACGGTGCCGGTTGAGGTGAGGATCTGGGCCACGTTCTCATCGGCCTCCAGGGTGGGTCCGCCGGGCGGGAACAGGGCGAGGCCGGGCTGGTCGACCAGCGCGGCGACCTCCAGTACGCGGACCTGCAGACTCCGGTCCAACGCCTGATCCAGAGCCACCGACATCCGCCAACCGACGAACCCGCTCACCGCGACCATGACCACGGCGAGCACCCCGGCGAACGCCCCCGTCACCCGCCAGCGCAGCGGCAGCCGTCTGATGATCATGGTGTCGCCGGGTCGAGCCGATAGCCACCGCCGCGTACGGTGACGATGCTCTGGGTCCCGAACGGCCGGTCGATCTTGGTCCGAAGGTAGCCGACGTAGACGTCGATCACGTTGGACCGGTTCTCGTAGCTGTCGTCCCAGGCGTCCTCCAGCAGGGCGAACCGGGACAGCGTCTCCCCCGGTCTCCGCATCAGCGCCTGGAGCAGCGCGAACTCCTTGGCGGTCAGTCCGATCTCCGTGCCCGCCCGCCAGACCCGGTGGGCCGCGGGATCGAGCCGCAGGTCGCCGGCCGTGAGGATCGGGTCCCGGCGACCACCCGGGCGGCGAACCAGCGCCCGGATCCGCGCGGTGAGCTCAGCCAGCGCGAACGGCTTGACCAGGTAGTCGTCGGCGCCGCTGTCCAGTCCGCTCACCCGGTCGGCCAGCTCACCCAACGCAGTCAGCATCAGCACCGGGGTGTCCATGCCGAGGGCCCGGAGGTCGCGGCAGACGTGCAGCCCGTCGCCGTCCGGCAGCATCCGGTCCAGCACGATGACCGCGTACGCCGTGGCCGAGGCTGACTCCAGCGCGTCCTGGCCGGTGGCCGCGACGTCCACCGCCAGCCCGTGGGCGGTGAGGCCGCGGCGGAGCAGGTCGGCCAGCTTCGCCTCGTCCTCGACCACGAGAACTCGCACGCTCCCAGACTCCCACTCGGGACGGCCGTTGGTCAGGGGTTGGGCCGGCCCAGCGGACCCGTGCCGGCGCCGGCCGGAGCCTGGTCGATCCGCACCAGCTCCTCCCGCCCGCTGCCGCCCGAGACTCCGATGACCAGCACCGGTCCTACGCCCTTCGCGTAGAGCTTGTACTCCTGGACATCCGGCTCGATGGTGATGGTGTCCTTGGTGAGCAACGCGCCGCGGTAGCGGCCGGCCGGGACCTGGGCCAGCTCGGCGGTGCTGAGCACCTCGCCATTGTCCTCGGCCTCGCCGGCGTAGTACTCCTGGCGGTAGCGCATTCCGGGGGCGGGGTCCGCAGGGAGCATGACGCCCGGCAGTGCGCCGTCTCGGCCGGCCTCGAATGAGCCGCTGCGGGTGGTGATCTTGCCGTCCTCGAGCTCGGCAGTGTCCTCACCGAGGTACCAGAGGTTGCCGAGGCGGTCCTGCGCGTACCAGTCGAGGGTGTCCTCGACGATCTCGCCATCGACCCGAACGGTGTCACGGACGACGCGCGCGGTGACGCCGTTGGCGATCCTGCGGGTCTGGGCGGTGACCACCACGACGACCTCCTTGACCTCGCCGTCCTCGTCGAGCTCGCGGTAGGTCCAGCGAGTTCCGGGCTTCATGGGCCAGTACGGGTGGTCGATCTCGGGCGTGAAGTCGGCGGGGTCGAGGTTGACCGGCTGGCTACCGGTGGGGAGGGGGTTGACGGGGTGACTGACGGGTGGAGCCGTCGTAGCGGGTGGCTCTGGTGTGGTGGAGGGGGCCGTGCAGCCGGCGAGGAGCAAGGTCAGCGCGGCGGCCAGCCCGAGGGGTCGGATGTCCATGCCACGGACGGTGTCGCATCGCCTGTGAGAGTCCGATGAGAGCGCCTCGTGGCTCTGACCCGCCGGCTGTGCCGGGCCGACTGGATGTGGGGTCTTGGAGCCTGTGCGGGATTATCCGCGGAAGATGGATCAGGCACTGCACCAGCGCGTCTGAGAGCATCCGCATTCGGGCCGAAGTTGACACCAGCGCCCAATTCTCAGGCTCGAGTGCATGTCAGTAGCGCCGATCGGCGACATCGCTGCTCGTCGCGGTCAGGATGTTCCCATGGAGGCACGGCTGATCTCGACGTCGGGCGCGGCATCGTTGTCGATGACGGAGATACGTGATGCCGCCATTCGGGATGGCGGCACGCTCTGGCTGGACTTCGACCACACCGACGAGGAGAGCATGGCGCTGGTCGGTGAGCTGATCGACGTCAGGTCGAGCGACATCCAGGAGTGCCACAACCGGTCCCCGGTGCCGAAGATGCGCTTCTACGCAGACCACCACTTCAGCGCGATCAATGGACTCGCTCGCGGCGCCGACGGACGGCTGCGTTTCCAGCCGCTGAAGCTCTTTCTGACTCCCAGGGTGTTGGTCACCGTGCTCGGCCCGACGAGTTCGTCGTTGACATCGGAGATCGCGCGAGGGGAGCTCGCCGCCGTGCGCCAGCGGATCGACAGCGGCCAGCTTCGTCCAGCCAGTTCGTTCGAGCTCGTCGGCGCGATTCGGGCCGAAGAGATGCGAACGCACGAGAATCTGATCACCGAGTCCTCGGCTCGTATCGGACAGCTGGAACGGGACGTCTCACAGAAGGATCCGGTGAAGGCCGAAGCGCTGTTGCAAGACCTGTTCGATCTCCGGCACGACCTCGAGGCGATCCGTACCAGTGCCGCCCAGGCGGCAGAGTCGTTCGCGAACCTGATCGAGACCATGGAGCTGCAGGAAGGACTGATGCAGACGGACCTGCGCCTGGTGCGAAACTCGCAGCAGGGCTTCCGTCACCTGCAGCACACGGCTGATCTCGAGCGCGAATACCTGCAGGAACTGATCGACCTGTTCCAAACGCGCGTGTCCACCGAGCTCAATCGTTTTGTACGCAAGGTGACTGCCTGGGGGACCGTCGGCATTGCCTGGACCGTGATCGTCGGTCTGTACGGCATGAACTTCGCCTACATGCCGGAGCTCGGCTTGCGTTGGGGTTATCCGGCCGTGCTCGTGCTGATGCTCATCGTCGGCGTCCTCCTGGTGTTGCTGTTCCGGCGGCGAGGTTGGCTCTGATCAGACTGGCCTGCCCCGGATCACACGTGACGTGTCAGCTAGGGCGTGTCTCCCGAACCCCGGTCGAGAGCGAGCGGCGGTCCGGGAAGTGACGGGCAAGGCGGAAGAGGAGGCCGTAGCGATGTTCTACGGACGACGATGACAACGCGGCCCATCGCTTTCCGGTCGTCGCGCAGCCGATCGAGGTTCGGGAGACACGCCCTAGGAGACTGCTGAACAAGGCGCGCCTTTCGCGGAGATCGGTCGGCGGCTGAGACCGTTGAGAGGTGCAGGGTCGGTCGCAGGGGCAGCGGGATCTGTGGGATGTGGAGTCGGTGGCGGGTCATCTGCTGCCGCCGGGCAGCGTGTTCGCCTTCTTGGCTGAGCACCGTCAGCGGCTGTTCCCGGCGGTGATGTTTGAGGACTTGTTTGCTTCGGGGCGGGGCCGGCCGTCGATCCCGCCGGATGTGGTGGCGGCGGTGATCGTGCTGCAGACGCTGCGGGGCTTGTCGGACCGGGAGGCCGCCGATGCGGTCACGTTCGATCTGCGGTGGAAGGCGGCGTGCGGTGTCGCGGTCGATGCCGGGTCGTTCCATCCGTCGACGTTGACCTATTGGCGGCGCCGGCTCGCGGCCAGTGGCCGCCCGCACCGGATCTTTGAGGTGGTGCGGCAGCTGATCTGCGAGACCGGCGCAGTCCGGGGCCGGAACCGGCGAGCGTTGGACTCCACCGTGCTGGACGACGCGGTCGCCCGCCAAGACACCATCACCCAGCTGGTCGCCGCGATCCGCCGGGTGGCCCGGGACGTGCCCGGCGCCGCCGAGGTCGTCGCGGCCCGCTGCACCGGCCACGAGTACGCCTCGCCGGGGAAGCCGCGGATCGCCTGGGACGACGAGGCGGCTCGGGAGGCGCTGGTGTCGGCGCTGGTCAACGACGCGCTCGACCTGCTCGACGGGCTCGACGTCGACGCCATCAGCGCCGCAGGCGGGAAGCCGGCCGAGGCGATCGCGTTGCTGGCGCTGGTCGCCGGGCAGGACGTGGAGCCCGCCGAGGGATCCGACGGCACCGACGGAAGGTGGCGGATCGCCCGCAAGGTCGCCCCGGACCGGGTGATCTCCACGGTGGACCCGGAGACGCGGCATGCCCACAAGACCACCGAACGCCGCCAGGACGGGTTCAAGGCCCACGTCGTGGTCGAACCCGACACCGGGCTGACCACCGCCGCGCGGCTGAGCAAGGCCAACGGGCCCGAGAACAGCGACGCCACGATCGGCGCGGGGCTGCTGGAGGACGACATCACCCTGCCCGCAACGGCGGAGCCGTCGGCCGCGGGCGGCGCAGCCGCCGAGGCCGGGGAACCGGTGGAGGTGCTGGGCGACTCCGCCTACGGCACCGGCGAGATGCTCGATGCGCTCGACAGGACCGGACGCAAGGCGACGATCAAGCCATGGCCGACCCGGCCGGCTGTCGAGGGCGGGTTCACCATCGACGACTTTGGTTACGACGACCAGGCCGGCACGCTGACCTGTCCGAACGGGCTGACCCGCCGGCTCTCGACCAAGCGCAGGGTCACCTTCGGCGCGGCCTGCCGCGGCTGCCCGCTGCGAGACCAGTGCACCACCTCACCCCGAGGCCGCAAGATCACCGTCCACCGCCACGAGAGGCTGCAGCGGCACCACCGGCGCCGTGCACAAGATCTCGACTTCCAGCAGACCTACCGGGAGAAGCGGCCGCTGGTGGAACGCACCATCGCCTGGCTGGTCCACGGTAACCGCCGAGTCCCCTACCGGGGCGTGGCCAAGAACAACGCCTGGCTGCAACACCGCCTCGCTGGGCTCAACCTCCGACGCCTGCTCGCCATGGGTCTGAACCTCAACAACGGAACTTGGCGACTGGCCTGAGCAAGGACAACACCTCCCTTGACCCAGCAGCGCAACCGCCCCACGATGGCGCCGACCGGCAGGGACAACTCATTGTCGCGCGTCAAGCACTGACTCAACCCACGCGGCCAGACCGCCTTGAGGATCCCTGCCCGTCACCACAGCCCAAGACCGCCAGACAAGACCCTTAGTTCAGCAGTCTCCAGGCAGCTGCCTCGCAGTTCTGCACGGTGTTAGTGCCAGGTCCGCCGCTGCACGTGCCGTTGTTTCCACCAGGCGGGAACGGCGGGCCACCAGGCGGCGGTGGGGAGGGGTTGTCGCCGTCGATGAAGTCATCGCCGGGGCCGCCGCTGATCACGTCGCTGCCGAAGTTGCCGAAGAGCGTGTCGCTGCCCGGACCTCCAGAGATCTGGTCATCGAGGGGACCACCGAACGCGGTGTCGTCGCCCGGCCCGCCGGCGATGCGGTCGACGCCGCCAAACCCGATGAGCTGGTCCTCGGCCGGGTCCACCGTCCAAGGTGTCGTCGCCGCCCAGGCCAGCCAGCGTGTCGTCTCCAGGACCGCCCAGCAGCGTGTCGTTGTTCGTCCCATTCGACGGGGCGAAGGTAACCCCTTCTCGTTACCGGCCATGCCATGGTCGCCGACGGCGGCCAAACGCTCTAGCGGCAGTCCAATTCCACAGGGCCCCGAGAACCGCCGCGAAGAGGCCAACAGCGAAGCGAGGACACGCGGACCGGCGGCGCCACGGAGCGGTGCGGCGGGCAACGCCGATCGCGTACGACGGCCGCGCACGGCCCGAGCCGGGGGTTCCAGGTAAGGCTGGCAGCCATCCATGCCGGGGACTGGTTGATGCACCTGCTGATCATCTCGATCATCGTCGGAATCTGGCGCTGAAGAGGAGGAGAACCATGGACAAGCAGCCGCGCGACCGCAGGCAACAAGACCCAGGTCGCTGTCGAACACGAGCGGCTGCTGGACGCGGCCGCGGCCGAGCACGCAAGAGCCGCGTGGCGCGAACGGCTAACGACTCTTAAGAATCCGCTCGAAAGCTAGCAGCGCCAGACCTCCACGCGTCCGGTCCTCACTGGTGCCGGCCGACGCAACGACGAGCAACTCCACACTGTGGGGAGTGTCGCGTGATTACCTGTCTTGTCGGCCAGGCCGGTCCGATTGGTAAGCAAATCTGGTAAGCAATGAGCCAGTGCGTCTCGGTGACGCTTGAGAGCGTCATCGGGTCCGGTCTGATAGTCGCCAACGCGGAGCGATGACTATCGTCACCGTTCCGGGTCAGACGGTTACCACCCCACGCGCCCGGTGCGTAGCTCGATCGAGAGGAAGAGCAATGTCGGAGGTGTTCTTGACCATGGCGATGTCCCTGGACGGCTTCATCACCGGTCCACACGACGACGCCCAAAATCCGGCCGGAGTCAACGGCATGCGTCTGATGGATTGGCTCGACGGAGTGGAGACGGGCGGAGACACTGCCGAGGACTACCGGCCGAGCGACCCCGTCAATCAGAGAGTCTTCGACGAGGCGATGGCCAGCGGCGCCGTCATCACCGGGCGACGGACCGGGGACTTCGCCGGCTACTGGGGCGGCGACCACCACGACGGCGTGCCGATCTTCGTCCCCACGCACCAACCACCTGCGGAGAACCCCTTCGAGCGGGTCCACTACATCACCGACGGCATCGAGGCATGCGTACAGCAAGCCAAAACAGCAGCCGGTGACCGCGACGTGATGCTGCACGGCGCCTACACCGGCCAGGAGTGCCTGAAGGCCGGCGTGCTCGACCTGATCGACATCCAACTGCGGCCAGTCCTCCTCGGCCAGGGCCGCCGGCTGTTCGACAACCTCCCACCCGAGCACATCGAGCTCGACCTGGTCCGCTCCCTCGAAGCCCCCGGCGCGCTGCACCTGCGCTACGAGGTACGACACCCGTAGGGTAGTCCGCCCCGCATTCGACCAAGATCTCGATGTCGGCCAATCGAACACGCAGCGACGCGGCCGGTCATGGTCTGTCTCCTCTCGGATCAGACCAGCCAGTTCCACCCTTCCTCTTCGCCGTTGGCATCTTCATTCTCCTGACGCCCCTCCGGCGTGTGGCAGACGGCAGCCTGGTCAGCAGCAGATCTGACGATTTCGTCGTTGGTAGGCCCCGTGGGACTCGAACCCACAACCTGCGGACAAAAAGAGCGACCGTCAAAGCATTCTCTAGCATCCTCAGGCAGCGTGACTAGCGCTAATGCCCCCGCCAGCGCGGTCGTTCACCGCCAGCAAACGTCATTTCGCGTCACGATTGATGTCACGCCTCGTGGCCCGCGCGGCCGCAGCTTGAGCTCTGGCATCGTCGACCGCCGCTTCGGCCAACTCGGCGACCCGATCAGCGGCCGCGACTGCATCCAAGCGCGGCGGACCGCCGGATGTCAGCTCCCGGCTGTCCTCCACGTCGTCAATCTCCAACGGCGGGCTATCGGCCTTGCCCTTGTCGGTCGAGGGCGCCCCCATCCGCGAGTAGTCACCGAAAGCCTCAGTGATGGCGCGGATCGCCTGGGTGAGCTCGCCTGGGATGACCCAGAAGGTGTTGTTCTCGCCGCTTGCCAGGTGAGGCAGAGTCTCGAGGTACTTGTAGGCCAGGATCTTGGGATCTGCGTTGTTGCGATGGACAGCCTGGAAAACCAGATCGACGGCCCTGGCCTCACCGTCGGCCCGCAGGATCGCAGCCTGCTGGTCGCCCTGCGCCACCAGAATCTCCTGCTGGCGAGTCCCTTCGGCGGTAAGGATCTTGGACTGACGTTCCCCTTCCGCGTGCAGAATGGCTGCGCGCTTGTCGCGCTCGGCCCGCATCTGCTTCTCCATGGCTTCCTTGATGCTGACCGGCGGGTCGATCGCTTTGATCTCGACCCGATTCACGCGGATTCCCCACTTGCCGGTCGCCTCGTCCAACACGATGCGCAGCCGAGTGTTTATCTCCTCGCGCGAGGTAAGCGTCCGCTCCAGATCCATGCTGCCGATGACGTTGCGCAACGTGGTGACCGTGAGCTGGTCGATGGCCTGGAGATAGTCCGCGATCTCGTACGCGGCGGCCCGAGGGTCGGTGATCTGGTAGTACAACACGGTGTCGATGTTGACCACGAGGTTGTCCTCGGTGATCACTGGCTTCGGCTGCGATGAGAACACCTGCTCCCGCACGTCGAGCTTGGTGTTGATCCGATCCGCCAACGGGATGATGAAGTTCAGACCCGGCTGCAACGTCGTCCGGTAGCGGCCGAAGCGCTCGACGTTGTAGCGGCGTGCCTGGGGGACCACCCGCACAGCTGACAGCGCCACGAACACCAACAGGACTGCCGCGACGATGATCGGGACTAAGAAATTCAGGTCCATATCTCCTCCACCGTCGTCTCAGCGGTGCATGCTCATGGCAGAAGCTCCCGTGGATACACGATCGCCGTCGCACCCTCGATCTCCATGACATCCACCAGCGTCCCCGCCGGGATCACCTGGTCCTCATCGAGCGCACGCGCCGACCACACCTCCCCGGAGAGCTTGACCAGTCCCTGCGTGCCGGTGACCTCCTCAACAACCACCGCCCTCTTCCCGATCAACGCGTAGCTGCCCTCGCGTACCAGCGGGGTGCGGGTCATCTGGCGTCTCGCGATCGGCCGCACGACCAAGAGCCCCACCCCAGCCGTGATCGCGAAAGCCAGGACCTGCGCCAGCAGTGGGCCGCCCAAGCCGGCGACCACCGCTGCGACAAGCGCTGCGGCAGCAAGCAACCCGAACGCCAGGGTGAGCGTGAAGTACTCAGCGACGGCCAACGCGGCAGCCGCGATCAACCACGCGATCCACGACGACATGACAGCGGCCTCCCGCCCAGACGGTTACCTCGAAAGTACCTCGCCGGATGCCTGGCGCAGACGACTCATGCCCGCGAGATCACGAGTAGGTTGACCGCCTGATGCCACGGGCCTCAGGTGTTCAAGGCCGTCCTACGAAGTAGACCAGTGAAGCCCAGGCCAACGGGCTCATTCGCTCGGACCGGCAGCCTGTCCACGTGACCGACGGTGGCGATGAGGTCGCAACCTTGACGGCGGCAACCGCATACCCACGAATCTGCAGGCCGGGCAACTCGTCGATGCGCCCGCGCTGGCGGACTGAGCCCCACTGAGTGGGGCTCAGTCCGGTGGGGCCCGCGACCCGGTTGACCAGCAATCGCCGGCCGTGCTCGGTCAAGTGCAACGATGAAGCGTCGCTGACCACCGCTCCTGGGCGGTTGGTCGCCGAGCACCTCGATGGCGGCGTTGATCCCCTATCCCACACCTCGGCGGCCGATGACAATCTGGGGGCATCCTGGTCAGTCTGCCCAGAACCGATTGCATAAAGCGCAATCACCAATCGAGGAGCGCGCGGATGTCACTCACACGGATCCACAACTTGTCCATCTCCCTCGACGGCTTCGCCACCGGCGAGCCGCAGTCCGCCGATGCCCCGTTCGGCCATGCGGGCGAGCGTTTGCACGAGTGGATGTTCGATACCCGATTCTGGGACGCGGGCGGAACCGTCGGAGTCGACGACGCCTTCGCCGAGCGCCACAGCTACGGCATCGGAGCCGAGATCATGGGTGCCCACAAGTTCGGCCCGCCCGGCTGGCATGACGACCCGAACTGGAAGGGCTGGTGGGGGGCGAACCCGCCGTTCCACACACCGACCTTCGTGCTCACGCACCGCCCGCGGCCCTCGATCGAGATGGAGGGCGGCACCACGTTCCACTTCCTCAACGCCACCCCGGCCGAGGCGCTCGAGACCGCCCGCGAAGCAGCCCATGGCCAAGACGTCCGGATCGGCGGTGGTCCGACCGTCGTACGCAACTTCCTCGCCACCCGGCTCATCGACCACATGCATCTTGTTCAGGTCCCGATCGTGCTCGGCCGAGGCGTCCGCATCTGGGACGGTCTGGAGTCCCTCGAGGATGCCTACGACGTCGAGGCGGTCTCCTCGCCCAGCGGCGTCACCCACCTCACGTTCACGCGGAAGGTCGCTACGTGAACGCCGACAGGTCTTGCCCAGACAGTCGAGACTGACGAACGAGCGTTCGCGAAGCTGTTCTGACTTGCTGGGTAGGTCCCGTGGGACCCGAACCCACAACCCGCGGATTATCGGCTGGCTTCGCCCTGGCTCAACAGCTCAGATCGTCGCGGACATCGTGCCGTGATCGTCTAGTAACCCGTCGGCTCAGCGTGGTCTGAACGCGACCGTCCGAGCCCCTAATGGGGCGTCGGAGGCGGCCACATGAAGCGCGGCTGCGGTCGGGTCCCACTCCAGCGTCCAATCGCTGACGTCCCTCGGAAACACCGGCTTCATCTCAGTGGCTGCGCCTGTCAACCAGGGCAGCGGAACGGTGGTCTCGGCTACGCCGACCCCGCGATGGAACACCGTGAGCAGCGTCAGTTCGTCACCTCCCAGTGCCAGGGCGGTCCAGCCGTCGTCCCACCCCGGCAGACCAAGCGGCCACCGCGGCTGCAGCGACCTGATCGCATCCCGAATATTGCGATGTGCGCTGACCGCTTCCCGCACGAGTGTCCGCTGATCCACCGACAGTTGCGACAAGTGCCCGGACAGGTAGAGCCGGCCCAGCAGGCCCAGGGAAAGTGATGCAATGGTCTCCTCACGGTCCATCGCCGCGCTTGGGTAGGCCCACGATCCGGCCTGCTCCGGTAGCATCAGCATCGGCGCAGCAACGGCGATGGGCACGTAGCGCGCCACGTCCTGCTGGTCGCTGGTCGACTGGAGGGCCAGTCGGGAAAGCATCGCGAAATCGGACCGCATCGCCCCGGACGAGCAGTTTTCGATGATCAGATCCGGGTGCCGGTCGAGCACTCCGTCCAGCCAGTCCAGGTGCGCTCGGTTATGGCCCAGCAGCCCGGAGCCAGGACTTGCGCCGTCCGCGTCGGTACCTGGACCTGGGTTGATGTTGTAGTCGAACTTGAAGTAGCCGACGCCGAGGTCCTCGACCAGCCGGTCGACGGTGGCGTCCAGGTGAGCCCGAGCGGCCGGATGGCGCAGATCGAGGTGATAGCGCCCAGCCTCGGCCAATCGGCGCCCGCGTCGGGTGAAGAACGCGTGATCGGGCAGCCGCTCCGCCATCGGACTATGCACACCGACGACTTCGGGTTCCAGCCAGAGCCCCGGTACGAGCCCGCGGGAGCGGATCCGGTCGAGCACCTCCGTGATGCCGTTGGCGAAGCGGGTCGTCGACGGACGCCACTCGCCGACGTAGTCCCACCAGCCGGCGAATCCGGCCATACTGTCGTCGTACCAGCCTGCGTCGATGCAGAACGCCTCCGCGCCCGCTTCGGCGGCGGCGTCGACGAGAGGCAGCAGCAGCTCAGTAGTCGGATTTCCCATCAGGGTGTTCATGAAGTCGTTGTAGATGACCGTGAGTCGCTTGTTGTCGAGGTGCGGTCGGCGGGCCAGCCGGCGGTGCCTGGTCAGCTCGCCGACGGCTGCCTGCCAGCCGGCGCCCACGGCGACGGTGGCAGGGACAGCCGCGAAGGTCTCGCCCGGCCGCAGCACGGCATTCCACTGGTGATCGGCGTCGGTCGGCCCACTCAGGGTCAGGGTCAACCCGGCCGGTTCTTCCGCCAGGTCCCACCGCCACGCGCCGTTGTGTTCTACCTGCCAGGCCAGCGCGAAGCTGTCGTCTCGGGCAGCCAGCACTCCGGCGGGCAGCGCTCCGCCCGTTGACCAGGAACCGAGGACCCGGGCGCTGTAAGCGCCTTTCGGTGAGAGCCGATGGACCACCGAGGACAAGGCGGGCAGGTGGTCGCGTACCGGGCCGCGCCGCCAACGGTTCTCACCACACCAGTCACTGGCGCCGGTGATCAGATCCAGCTCGTCGGGCCCGTTCGCTATGCCCGCGATGTCTCCCGTGACAGCCAGCGACAACGTCGACAGCGCACCAAGCGACAACTCGTCGGCCCCGATGTTGGTGACCTCCACCGTGCTGGTCACCGCCGCCGACCCGGTTCGGGTGCGCAGCAGCCAGCGCGCGCGAACCCGGTCGGCCTCCTCGGCGGTCACCGCGAGCCAGTGCGTCCCGCCCTCTACACCCGTGGCGTGCTCTCGATAGCGAAGCCCGGCCCCGCCGGTGGACTCGGCCAGCCGCAGCACCGGACTTCGATGCGGCTCGTCTACGAACTGCAACTCGATGGCGGGTGCGTGGTGACTGGCCTGCATTGAGGTGCCACCGCCGGAGATCGCGGCCAGCGCAACGCGGCCGTCGTCGTCGACGTCCACTCGCAGGGTGAGACTTTCAGTGATGAGCTCGATCGGATTCGCTGTCATGGTCTTCCTCGCCGGCTCGATGCTGCGGACCGACACAACTCTGTCACCCGTGCCGACGCCGAGCTTTCCGGCACACACCCCACACTCCGCTACTCATACTCGGGAGACGATCTGTCAGCCGTGCCAGCGGCAGCCGTTGACATCAAAGCGGCTGATCGAAATGGGGTCGGCACTGATAAGAATGAGCCGGCGTAAGCTGCCGCCAAGGTGTCCCGGGTCGGTGACTGCTCGCTTCGTCCCGAACTCAGCGCGTCCGCGTGAGAAGATCTCGCCTGAGCGCCCGCCATCAACGGTGGGCCATCCTGCAGACCTTGAGCAGCATGCTTGCTGCTGTACTTCGTTGCAGTACTGATCTAGTTGACGCGGCGGAAGCAGCGAGCGACCTGCTCCAGTTTCGCCGTGTAGTCGCTCCACCAGGCGTCATCGCCGATTGCGTCGCGGTCTGCGCCCGCTCGGCCGTCGATCAATTCACGCAGAATCTGTAGTTGACCGGCATGCATAGCCGTGTCTTTCAGGACGCGGGCCAGAAGCGCTTTTGGATCTGGTCGCTCGTATGTCCTCGGGCCACCAGGGCACGGTCGCTGCCGCGTCTAGTCCGATCTCACCGAGCGTGCGGTCAGAGTGGTCGCACGCCAGCTGATAGAGCCTGATGATGTCCTCCCGGGACTCCGTCTCGGTTGCCCACATGTCGGCGTTTGGGAGGCCGCCTTCTGGCTGATTGATCCACGGGAGCGGCTTATCGAATGGGCGACCGAGGCAGAGCCGGAGGTAGCCGGCCTCGATTCCCGATGAGGTGTTTCACGACGCCGAGCAGATTCGTCCCAGTCGCGGTCATCGGATGCCGGACCTGGTAGTCGTCAAGCCCGTCGAGTGCCCGCAGTACCTGATCACGACTCTCTCTAAGGTAGCCACATCATCATCGTGAATCGGAGTACTGGGCATGCTGCTCATGCTAAAAGTGCCAGCCGGGCACCCGCTGAACCGGGTCCGATTGACGGCGAACTGCTCTCGCCTCTGCTTGCAAAAGGCCGCCAAGGTGCTTCGCCAAGGTGAGCTCGAGACCCAAGAGGCTCGTCTCATCTCCCTTGGGAGCAAAGAGTCATCGCACGAGGACCCGAATGATCCCGGTCAGATCGTCATGCTGGATCCCGCGGGGCGTCCGTTCTGTATCGTCGAGAATCCTGATCCTGTCACGTTCAGACCTCCCCCTTGTGACCCGTAGGACCACGATGGTTGTCTGTTGAGCGTCAGGTGCCCCCTTGACTCTCAACGACCCCCCATCCGCGTTCATCGGCGTCTGTCCTCGTCCACGGGCGCTGTTAGCAGACCGTTAGCACCAACCCGCGCCCGCATTCCAAGCCGCCAGCGTCGAATAAACCAGAACTGAGACCGGTTCACCAGAAGGTCCGTTCAGTGTTGGCGCGACCCGTTCAGGAGGTGATCGCGATCATCCGGATGGAGACGAGAACCCCGGGCAGCTCGACGCCGAGTTTGGCAACATAACGGGCGGGCGGATCGGTGGGGAACGCGCGGGCGTACTCCTCGTTGAGGCCGGCGAAATCGGCCGGGTTGGTCAAGAGGACGCCGACCTCCACGATGTCGTCGTATCTCGCGCCGCCAGCTTCCAGGATCGCCAGGCAGTTGACGATGGCCTGGCGAGTCTGCTCCTGGATCGTCCCGCCGGCAAGGGCACCGGTCGCCGGGTCGGTGCCGGTCATCCCGGAGACGTAGATGTGATCACCGACCTGAACACCCTGGCTATAGAGGGACGAGCCGGGGGCGCGGTCGGTACGAATCAATTGTCGGCCCACGCGGGCATCATCCCAGTAGGGCATCAGACACGACAACCTGTCGCCGGGGGCGACGTCCACTGGGACAAGTCGGCATTCAGGCCGCTCCAAGCCACAAGGGGTGGCGACTCGTTGGGCTTCTGCCTGTGCTTCTGTCGGGTGGGGTTTGCGTGGTGACCTCTCGCTGCCGCCATACCTCACCGTTGATCGTGAAGCCGTACACGCTCGTGGTCGAGCCGGACGCTGACACCCTCGGAAAGCTGCCGGCGTCCAGCCGGCGCCACCGAAGGACGAAAGCCAAGGCCCGCGAAGCGGCGCTGGACGTACTCCTCCTGACGGGCGCTTCACCGCGTACTGTCATGGAGACCCTGGGACACAGCCAGCCAGATCGCGCTGACAATGAACACCTACGCTCACGTACTCCCCCAGGCCGAGCGGGAGGCTGTCGAGCATGGGCCGATGGTCGTAGCGCTGGCCCATCAGACCTGAGCCGCGGCCGTTCATCGGAATGGGACGACGCCGGTCGACGTTGCATCGGTGTCGTAACCACAAGCGCTGACGATTCCCGCGCCGACCAGGATTGGCCCTACATGCCTGTTCCCCTCTCGATCCTCGATCTCGCTCCGATCGCTCCCAACGGGACGGCTCGGGAGAGCTTCGCAGCGAGCGTGGCGCTCGCCCAGGTCGCCGAGAGGTCTGGCTACCGTCGTGTTTGGTACGCCGAGCACCACAACATGCCCGCGATCGCATCGTCGGCCACCAGCGTGCTGATCGGGCACATCGCCGCGCACACCTCCACCATCCGGCTCGGAGCCGGCGGGGTCATGCTGCCGAACCATTCCCCGCTCACCATCGCCGAGCAGTTCGGCACGCTGGAGACGCTCCACCCGGGTCGCATCGATCTAGGCCTCGGCCGCGCGCCGGGCAGCGACCAGAACACCATGCGCGCGTTGCGACGCGACACGATGTCAGCCAACGACTTCCCGCGGGACGTCCTGGAGCTCCAGGGCTACTTGACTGGAGAGTCACGGATCCCCGGTGTCGAGGCGATCCCCGGCACCGGGACCAACGTGCCGCTCTACATCCTCGGCTCGTCGCTGTTCGGTGCCCAGCTGGCCGCTGCCCTCGGCCTCCCCTACGCATTCGCCTCCCACTTCGCGCCCGACGCGCTGCATGAGGCCGTCGCGCTGTACCGACGTGAGTTCAAGGCCTCCGACCAGCTCGCCGAGCCCTACGTCATCGCGGGCGCGAACGTGATTGCCGCCGAGGACCGCGCGTACGCCACTGAGCAGTTCATGATCATGCGGCGCTCCCGCGTGCGCTGGATGATCTCGCGTGGGCCGTCGGCGCCGGACTACAGCGACGCGGAGATCGACGCGTTTCTCACCACGCCGGAGGGACGTTCGATCGCCAACATGACCAGGTACTCGGCCGTGGGTAACCCCGCGGACGTTCGCTCCTACCTCGAAGAGTTCGCCGCCACAGCCCACGCGGACGAAGTCATCACCGCTCACCAGTCCCCGCTCGTGGCCGACCGACTTTGCTCGGTGGAACTCACTGCCAATGCGATGGAGGGCGCCGCCGCCTAACCGTCGGGACATCGACTGTAATCCGGAGGCATAATCGGCTGGGCGCGTCTCGACCAGGCAGATTTTGTCTCGCACCCATTCGACGACGAGCGACACTAGGCGCACGCCAGCAGCCGCTTCTCTCAGCCGCTACCGAACCATGACCGGCGCCACGTCTAGACCGACCGAGTCAGGATCTGCGGTACTCGCGTGGCGGGACGCCGAACTGTGCGCGGAACCGCCGAGAGAAGTGGAACTCGTCAGCGAAACCCAGGGTCCGGGCTATCTCGCGATGGGTCATGTCAGTGAGTCGCAGCAGAGTGGCGGCCGTCTGGAGCCGGCGGGTAGTGCGGAAGGTCGACGGCGATTGGCCGACCTGCGCCGTGAAGCGGCGTCGGAAGGTGTCGTAGGTGAGGCCCAGGTCCGCCGCGAGGGTCTGCACCTCGACGCTGGCGGTCAGATCGTCGGCCAGACGGCCGACGGCCTGGGCAACCTCAGCGCTGAGGTCGGGGCCGGGAACTTCAGCGCCGGTGTCCTGGGTGTCGAGCAGCCAGTCCGCCATCGCCAGCAACTGGTGCTCCGCAGCCCCGCGCGATTGCGGTGCTGCCCGGAGCACGGTCCGCAAGGCCTCGATCGACGGTGCGGGTCGGGGGTAGCGCGGCCCGCCGACGTCCAGCATGCCCAACCCGACCAGGAAGTCGAACAGCGGTCCGGTGAAAACGACGAACAGCTCCGTCCAGCGGCACCCGGGATCGGTTCCGTACCAGTGCGGGAAGCTCGGAGGGACGATCGTATGGGCGCCCCGGACGATCCGCTCCTCACGCCGGTCGGCGTCCCGGTAGGTCCCCTCGCCGTCCAGTACAACAGATAGGACATAGGCATCCATCACTCGCAAGGTCGACGGCATGATCGGTTCGTCGTCGACCACGTCGCCCGCCAGCACGATCTGGCCGAGCCGCGTCGAGGGTCCCTCGGAGACCGCGACCACCGTCCGGAGACCCACCCATCGCACAGTACGGGCGCCAGAACGTTCATGCCAGGGCAGGGTCCGGACATTCCGCAGCCGCCACGCGCCCGGATAGCGTCGATTCCGTACGCACGAGCGGACCCAGGGCGCCGCTCACCGCCTAGGAGATCCGATGACCGCGACCAACGACGTCCGCCAGCACCTCGTGACGCCCGATATGCGAGCGCAGTACGAGAGGGAGGGGTACTTCGTCCTCGAGCGCGTGCTCACCGCCGAACAGCTAGAGCTGCTCCGCAGCGGAGCGCAGTACTCCATCGACAAGCTCGACGCCGCGATGGACGAGGCCGGCGTTGACCGGATCAACATCAATGCCCGCGGCAAGCGCTACTTCAGCAACATGATCTACAAGGACCGGCCTGAGCTCCGACAGTTCCTCTTCAGCGACACGATGGCTCAGATCTGCGCAGCGGCGCTCGGCGATGTCGCCTATCTGTTCTGGGAGCAGTACGTCATCAAAGCGGGTGACCCCGACACGGCATTCGCCTGGCACCAGGACTCAGGTTATGTCCACGAGGACCACGAGCCCTATCTCACCTGCTGGATCGCGCTCGATGACATCAGCGAGGAGAACGGCGCGGTGTACCTGCTGCCCTACTCGCGGTCGGGTATCAAGTCCTACATCAAGCACATCCCGGACCCCGTGGTCAACGACAAGGTGTGCTACTTCGGGTCGGACCCGGGCATCCCGATGACCGCACCAGCGGGGTCGATCGTTGTGTTCTCCAGCGTCGTCATCCATCGCAGCGGACCCAACCTGACCAACCGGCTGCGGCGGGCCTATATCGCGCAGTACTCCAAAGAAGTCATTACCCTCAAGGGGACGAACACCCAGTTGGGCTCGTTCGAGCACTTCCTCGACGGCGGCAGAGTCGTCGCCGAAATCTGAGGGCTCGACCGCCAGTTCACCACGGCCGCGCTCTGCCTCGACATCACCGGCTGGCAACGCCCACTCAGCTACTACCTGTTTCTGCGACCGATGTGAGATCCTAGGAGAGGTTTTGACCATTGAGTTCGCCAACAAGCTATCTCGTTTTGGTGGCCGATCTAGCCCTCAGACAGTATCGATTGACCTGCCGCCGGGAACTACCGGAGTGCGTATCGCTGAAGAACGGATAACTAACACCGACGACTACGTCCTCGGTGACTTCGGGGTGTCCTGGCGTCCGGGATGCGGTGTAGGCAAGTCGGTCCGACGGTGCAGGTCTTGCTCTCACCCAGGGTTTGCCCGAGCATCGGATGTCGCCGCGAAAGGCGCAGCTTCCGCGCTCCCCGTGCGCTCGCGGTCGAACTTGGTCCGGCTGGGGTGACAGTCAATATTGTCGCCCCTGGCGCCACGGAATCACCCCTGAATGCCGACACCTTGACCGACGAGGTCCGGGGCATCTACGGCAACGCATTCCGCTCCGCCGCATCGCCACTCCCGATGAAATCGCTGCCGCGATTGCTGTCTTCCTGTCATCCAGCGCCAGGTATGTGACCGGTCAGGCCGTCATGGTCGACGGCGGCCCGGCGCTCAATGGATCAGTCGGGCACAAGGCCACCTGAGGGCCAGGCCATCAGCTGACCCCGGCCAGACGACCACCTCACGGGTCACCGTGACGTTGCTCCCTCGACAGCTGCTTGGTCGAATTACCGGTGTCAGCCGGTCAGGCGCTGTCACGACGTCCCACGACACCTCGTCGACCTCGAGCCGGGCGCCCGGGTTGCCGGGCGCCGGCGTGGCCGACCGCAGCTGCTCGCCCGCCTGCCCCAGTCCCCGGTCTGCCGGATCGCCTCGGTCACCTTCTCCGGGGTCGTCGTGTCCACCGCCGCCGGTGCCCGGCCTCGGCGAGGTCGGCGACGGGAAGGTTCGCGATGATGCCGGTCGGGTGCATCGAGGCACTCCTTGTTTGGACCGGAGCCGGTCTTCGGTTGAATGGTGCAGGTGACGGATAGGCGCACCATCCTTCTCCTGCACGGCGTGCAGTCCAGCCAGCTGACCTGGTGGCGGCTCAAGCAGGACCTGCAGGATCTCGGTTGGCAGGTCCACACGGTCGACCTGTTGGGTCACGGGTCGAGGAACACCGCGGGCCCCAGCGATCTGACCGTGGCGGCCCTCGCCCGCGACGTCCTCACCCAGGTGCTTGGGCCGGTCGACGTCCTGGCCGGACATTCCCTCGGGTCGGTGGTGGGCCTGACCGTCGCACAGCTCGCGCCCAACTACTGCGCTCGGCTGGTGATCGAGGATCCACCGGCCATCTCCCGTACGCCGATGGAGCACGACGTCGTCGGCAGTCTGGAGGCAACCATTCGCGCCACGCGCGCCGATCCGGCGGGGACCCTCCAGGCGCTGCTCGAGGAGAACCCGCTCTGGTCCTATCGGGATGCCGAGAACTCGATAGCGAACCGGCTCAACCTCGACCTGGACCGAACCGTCCGGTTCCTGCGGACCACCCGGTGGGATGTCCAGGACCTCGTCGAGCGGTGCCCGGTACCGGTCCAGCTGCTGGCCGCGACGCAGGGCTCGACCCTGACGGAACCGGCCCGGTCGGCCCTGATGAGTCGGCTGCCCGCCGAGCACGTCGCCGTTCTCGACAGCGGCCACGCGATCCACCGCGAGCGGCCCGGCCTCTGGCTCCACCACGTGCTGCGGTTCGCGGAGGCGACCTGACCGAACGATCGGGGCGGCCAGCCCGATCGAGGACTTACGCCCATCCGGCGAACCGCCAGCAGCCGGTACACGGCAGCGACAACCGCGATCCACGCCACGACGACGTAGCCGACCTGCGCCGCTACGTATCCCGCGCCGAGGTCGGGCCGGGCCAGCTGGCCGTCGAAGAACCCGGAGATCCCGCTCAACGCGGCACTGACGCCGAGCAGCGTGGACCCGAGAATGGCCGGCCAGCGCCGTGGCGAAGCCGCCGCCACCGTCGCCAGCAGCATCGGCCGCGGCGCCGCGAGGGTGGCCTGGCTACTCCACGATCGGTGGTGCCATGTCGGTGTCGGCGACCGTAGCGGCCGCGGCGGACCGGCTGATCGCCGCCTACCGCGGGGCGTTCCCGGCGGCCGTGGCCTGCTTCGGCGATGAGAGATCGGCGATGAAGCTCGTCTTCGCCACCATGATCCGGGCTGCCGACCGCTGGTGCCGGGTGTCCATCAGCGACCTGGAACGTCACCAACTCACACTGCTGCGCGTCGAGCTCGGACTCGACCCACCACCCGCGACCACCGACAAACCCAAGAACCTCCGGCGCAGAAGCGTCGCCGCATGATCAACCAGGCCACCCATTTACAGGACGCTCAGGACTTGACCTGATCCGGGCATAGCAATTGCCGCGCAAGTTATCCGCCCGCCCTGGAGTCGGCTCTTCGAGCCGGGCGATTCGCGTATGCGCCTCCAACTTGTCGCCTCAGCCGTGAGCGAGAAGGGCAACGTAGTGGCGACCCGAAGGTGCCAGGAGCCAGTAGCTAACTGGCTAGCCCGGACGCGCTCGATGTGCACCCACACGGGTGGCGAGGCAAAGGACTCCGTCACACCAAGCCGGCGATGCCCCCCCACCGGCGTTGCGACTCAGCCTGTCTGTGCGGCCCAAAGATCGGGGCCGAACACCTCGTAGCGGATGTTATGAGCTGGAACGCCCCGCTGCATCAGCTCGGTCCGGATGTGACGCATGAAGTCGAGGGGTCCGCAGGTAAAGACGTGCAGGTCTTTTGGCAGCGGAATGTCCGACAGGTCCATGTGCCCTTGGCGGGAGGTGGTGTCGCTGGGATCGACGTGCTCGTACCAGGTGTAGGAGGTGAAGTCATCGAGCTGGTGCCCCACGCGCTGGACTGTCTGGCGAAGCGCGTGATCTTGAGCGGCACGGTCCGCGTGAGCTTCGATCACCGGGCGCCGCGGCTGGGTCCGGACGATGTGTTCCACAATCGGAAGCACGGTCGTGATGCCCGCGCCCGCGCTGACTAGGAGCAGCGGGGAATCGGAGGGAGTCAGCACGAAATCTCCGGCAGGCGCGCTGACATCCAGGATGTCGCCAACCTTGGCTTGGTTGTGAAGGTAGGACGACACTCTCCCGTCGGGTGCGCCGTCCTTGCCGAGCATCCGCCGAACAGTGATCTGGAGCCGGGTGCCGACCGCGGTCGAGGACACTGTGTACTGCCGCGGCTGACGATCACCGTCAGGCAGATTGACGAACACCGAAACGTACTGACCGGGCGCGATCTCCGGAAGCGTTAGGCCATCAGCGGGCTCCAAGACGAGAGAGATGGTGTCGGCGGTTTCATCGACCGTCTTGACAATCTGGTACGGACGGGTCGGCTGGGCGGGATCCACACCGGCCAGCTGATAGAGCCGCGCCTCCTCGGCGACCAACTGGACAGCAAACAGCCAGTAGACCTCCTCCCAGGCTGCGGCCACTTCGGGGGTGACGGCGTCACCCAGGATTTGAGCTACCGCCTCAATAAGGTAATGACCAACGACGGTGTACTGCTCGGCTCGGACTCCAAGCGACATGTGCTTGTATGCAATCCGTCGCATGACGTGGGCAAACGACGGCGCATTCGGGTCGATCAATTGGACGGCGTATGCGACAACTGAGGCGGCGAGCGCCTTACTCTGCTCCCCGGTGGCCTGATTTCCCTGGTTGAACACGCGGAGCAACTCTGGGTGTGCTGCGAACATGTTGCTGTAGAAGCGATCCGTGATCTCATCGGCATGTTCAGCCACGACCGGAGCCGTGGCCGCTACGACAGCGTGGCCGCTCTCCGACAGAAGCGACGAGGGTGCGGCCAGTGCAGTAAAAGTCATATCAACCACCCCGGGCGAGGACGAGTGCGACACCGGTCACGTTACCGACCAAGCGACGTCGCAGGAAGATGCTTCCTGGGCGGTCGACGGATCGATTGACCGGGCCGCGTCACATGCGCGGCCCGCTAAAACCAGGCCGTGCCGCTTGAGCGGCCGGAGCGGATCGCCGAATGTTGATCTTGTCCCTCCTTCGTACGTTGTCCTGACCGCAGCCGTGGCAGTTGCCTCTGAATCGGTCGGTCGAAGGGGGCAGCCTGCCCATCGCATCGACACGACACCGCAATCGCCTGCGTCATCGCCCAAGGCGTCGACAGGCCCGCTCGCTGTTCGTGCTGTCGCTCGTCGACGGCTGGGAGCTACGGGGGATTCGAACCCCCTGACCTTTCCGTTGCGAAGGCC
The DNA here is from genome assembly GCA_963808435.1 of uncultured Actinomycetota bacterium. Lineage (GTDB taxonomy): Bacteria > Actinomycetota > Actinomycetes > Propionibacteriales > Propionibacteriaceae > Microlunatus. The sequence goes on from CAWEFW010000012.1 coordinate 271,502, forward strand.
TGACACGCAGGTAAACGAGCTGCTCCGACCCTTGCTGGTCGGTGCATGGGGGTGGCGTCGCGTGGTCTCGGTGCGCGTCGGGGGCACGCCGGGGGTACGCGCGAGACCTCTTCCCTGCCATCTGGACAGATGCGCCGGCGAGGATGAGCTTGCATCAGTTTGCCTCCTAGCCAGTCATGACGCCGGGCAGCCGAGGGCTCGTATGCGAGGATTCGACATTGGAGCCGGATTGGGCTAATGTTTACAAGGTAAACGTGCTTGAGTTTGCAGGCGCGTATGCCGGCGAGGCGGTCAGATAGCCGCCCCGGCAGCGGAGGCCCCAAAAAGCTCCGCAGACTTTCACCGAATTGGGGAACCCTCATCATGAGCACCATCAACCAGACCAACACGCCCGTGTACTCGGCCGACGTCGACGCACCGCATCGCAGCACCACCGAGACGAAGTCGGCGTTCAAGAGCACCGAGCTCATCGTCTTCGTCCTCAGCGTGCTCGGCGTCCTGATCGCCGCAGCCGTCACCGACAACGGCGACGACGGCCAGGGCTTCGGCGCCGCCAGCGCATGGCTCTACGTCACCCTGCTGAGCATCGGCTACATGATCAGCCGCGGCCTGGCCAAGGCCGGCAGCCGAGCACACAACGACGCCTGAACGCAGCGCGTCACAAGAATTGCGAGCAGGCGAGCCTGATCGCGAGCAGCAGGTAGAACCGACGGTGCCGTGCCCATCCCGGCACGGCACCGTCGTCCAGCGGGAGAAGGGCCTTTCACCAATGAGAGTGTCTCGGATCGGTTGTCGTGATCTCCATCGTCTTGTCAGTTCTCCTGACCGCGATCTTGAACCTGGCGCTCTAGTCTCACGCCGTCCTATGAATGAGGAATTAACGTGACGAGTGTCGCGCATACAGAACCAGGCCGTCGGTGTGCGGTCGTCTTCAACCCGACGAAGATCAGCGATCAGTTCCGCGTCTTGATGGAGGAGAATCTCCAGCGTCGGGGGTGGACCGGCACGCTGTGGCTGGAGACCTCGGCGGAGGATCCGGGCCGGGCAATGACCCAGCAGGCCATCGCCGAGCAAGCCGATCTTGTCATTGCTGCTGGTGGCGACGGCACGGTTCGGATTGTTGCCGATGGCCTTGCCCATAGCGGGATCCCGCTGGGGCTGATACCGGCCGGCACCGGAAACCTGCTGGCACGCAACCTTGACGTCCCGTTGAACGAACTGGACGCAATCAACGCGGCCCTTGATGGGCACACCCGCGCGATCGACCTAGTCCGAATCACCGTCGACGATCGGCCGCCGGAGCATTTCGCCGTCATGGCAGGCATCGGGGTGGATGCGATGATCATGGACGAGACCGATGACAGCCTCAAGGATAAGGTCGGCTCGGCGGCCTACTTCGTGGCCGCCGGGAAGGCGCTTGGGCGGCTGCCGGTGCGGATGACGGTTCAGCTCGACAGCCATCGTCCAGTGAGACGCAACGCCATGCTCTGTGTCATCGGTAACGTCGGCAAACTGCGCGGCAACCTCACCCTGATACCCGGGGCAAGCCCATACGACGGCCTGTTGGACCTCTATGTCGCCTCCCCTCACCGATTTCATCACTGGGTCAAGCTGGTGCTGCGGCTGATGACCCGAAGGGCTAAGAAGGATGACCAGGTCGACCATCACACGGGCAAGACGGTGCGGATCAAGATCCACGGCAAGGACAACTACCAGCTCGACGGCGACGTCGTCGGCGACTCCACCACGCTGACCGCCGAGATTCAACCCGGCGCCATGAGCATCCGCATCCCTGCCCCAGCAGGCACTCAGCCGTAACCATGACCCCGCGGACGCTAGTCGATCGCTGATCCTTCCTAGCCGCGTACGTTCCGACCATCACCCGCGGATGAAAGCCGAGCTGGGGGGGTTGAGCCCGGGGACGTGACGTCTTCATCCACCACGTCCCCGGGCTCAACCTCGCGGGTCTGCGGCGTGCTCTTGGCCGCTGCTCACGCTTCGTGACCTGGTACCTCGGAAAGTCGCCTATGGCCGCGTGATGGCTGCCCGGCCTGGACCATTAGTTCTAGGTCCAGGCCGGCTTTTGCAGGCGTCCGTAGCAGTCGATGCGTGGCCCTTGCGGTGTGTGTCAGCCTGACCGGCGCTGCCTCGCTCATGCCTCAGTCCTCGGAGGGCGGCGCCGCAGTCAAGGAGTGTCGGTTTCGATCCGAATCACTGGGGATGGATGTAGCCGAGCATGATCCCCATGACGTCAGTGGCTGCGTGGGTGCTGTTGTACTCGCTGTGCAGCCGCACCCGGTCACCCCATCTGATGGTGGCGAGGGGGTCTCCGGTACAGGTTGACATGCTCAGTACGGAGTGGACGTCGGTGGGATCCAGCGTCGCGGCGGACCGGCATATCGACTTCGACGTAGCGCCTTCCCTTTCCCGCGTGGCCTCGACCGCGATCCCGTGACCGTGGACGTGGCCCAACATGGCGACCACCTTGCCCGGCAAATTGACCCTCCAGTCGCGATGCGTGTCGGAGTAGCCGGCCGGGATGGAGTACTCGGAGTCACCGCATTGGTCGATGTCCAGCCACACCGGCTTGAGCCGCTTCACGCTCTCCGAGCTGGGCCGGTAGGTGAAGGTGACTTCCACGAAGACGGTCTTGCTCGACGTGGAGTGGTTCATCAGGTCGACCAACATGTTCCACCTGTCGGAAGAACTGATTCGATAGCCGTATCCGGAACTACCGAAGGAGCACGTGCTCGCGAGTTGCACTCCTTGACCCCACTGCTCTGCGCCTCTCACACGAGGTCGGAGGGCTTGAGAACATCGTTTCCTCCAACGGCCCTCTCAACTAGGTCCTCCTCGGCGGTGAGCTCAATGTTGGCGGCCGGCGGCGTTGGCCGCGATCCGCTCTTGATGGACCGGCTTGGTGATTACGACGAACCCATGTGCGACATGCCAGGCGATGACGATTTGGGCCGTCGTGGCGTCGTGGCCTGAGGCGATGGATGCGAGCGTGGGATCGTCCAGGTTGCTGACCGCCGGAAGCGCAGGTGCGGTCCACCCGGTCATGCGCCAACGAAAGGGATGTCAGGCTCCAAAGCACGACCGGGTACGCCACCGAGGTCGCGGATCGTGGCCTCGTACGCCGCGCAGGCGGCCGCGATGTCGGGCGCGCGTAGGACGAGCGAGCCTAGGATCGCAGCATGGCCGAGCCGCCACGGGTCGCCTACGCGGTGCACGGCAGCATGTGTCCATGCGATACATCGAGCTGCGCCGGCACACCGACAACGATGGCGACAAGCTGAGCGAACAAGGCGTCTTAGACGCTGAGGCCATCGGCGAGACCGGGCTGCATCCGCCATACGCGGCGTTCGTGTCCACCGGCGCTCAGCGCGCCACTGAGATGCTCAGCATTCTGCGCCGGGCGGCCGGTCAGGACGACATTCCGATCATCATGAAGACCGCGCTCCGCTCCGTGGTCGAGGACCGATGGCGAGAAGCCGCGAAGGCGGCCGGCAAGGGAGCCACGATCGAGGAGATGCGGGCGGTCGATCCCGATCTGGTCGAGCATGAGACCCGGCTGCTCGGTTCGGCGCTGCGGCAGCTGGTCGACGGGTTGCCCGAGGGTGGCCGGGCCCTAGTCGTCGGCCACAGTCCGACGAACGAGGCGGCTGTCTCCGGGCTGGCCGGCGAGACGATCGCCGCCATGGGCAAGGGTGAGGGAGTGCTCATCACCGAAGACGGCGGCCGGTACGAGGTGCGCCCGCTCTAGCGCGTCAGGCAAGAGGATCACCTTGCACTTTGGCTGACCCTGCACCCCGCAGAGGGTGCAACACTCACCTAAAAGGGTGCAGGGCGGTCAGGTTGCGGCTGATGAAGCGCCTGGAACTTCTCGAGCAAGGGAACATGTGGTCACCCAGCTCGACCTGCGTGAGCAGGATGCCGATCGTCCCGTCACTCATCCGGACGACTCTGCCACTCCGGCAATGGGTCAGGCATCGCGACGCTCGAACAGAAGCCATCCGATGGCGAGCAGCACGGAGGTGAATGCGGCAAAGACCGCGCCGCCTTCCCAACGCCCGAGCGCTTCACCGGACTGACTTGCCGCGGATAGCCCGGCCGTCACCAGCTGCATGCCGGCAGTGAAAGGTAGGTACGGCACGATGTCACGCAGCCAGCTGAGCACATCCAGTCCGGGGAGCGCGGAGATGACCGGTTCGACCACCAGTGGAGTGACGAGCACGATGACGATGGCTGCCGGGATACTACGGGTGAGCTGGCCGAGCGCCACGCCCAGGACGGCGTAGAGCACCACCAGAACGACATACCCGGCGAGCACCACAGGGATCGGCTTGTCGACGAGGGGCAGCGGTTCGCCGCGGGTAAGCGTGCCAACCAGCCAGCAGAAGGCGATGACGGTCACCGCGGCAGCCGCGGACACCGACGCGACGACCAGCACCTTGGCGGCGAGCAGAGCGGATCGCCCCGGAACCGCGGTCAGCGTGGGGTAGATCGTGCCGTACCGGTATTCGTGGCCGGTCGAGAGGACACCGATGAGCGAGACCGCTAACCCCAGTACGGAGAACGGCAGACTCTCCCCGCCGGCAGCGAGGAGCAGGGTGGCTGCCGCGGGGGGCAGGTTCGTGCCGCGGGTATCGATGCCGAACCCCAAAGCGATGAGGCCGCAGAGCAGGAGTCCGAGCAGCACCGTCCAGTAGGTGGAGCCGATGGTACGGATCCGCGCACTCTCGTACCGCAGGGCGTCGATCACTGAGTTCCTCCCGGGTTCGGCTCACCGGTCAGCACGCGGCCCACGTATTCCTCGGTCGCGCCAGTCGCTTCGAAGAACGCCTCCTCGAGCGACGCGGTGCGGGTCGCGAGCTGGTGCAGCACCAAGCCCGCGGCGGCCGCGATCTCTCCCACCTGCGCAGTCTCGACGCTGGTCAGCAAGGCGGTGCCGTCCGAGTCTCGCGTCACCTCGACAGTGGGCACCGCGGCGATCACGGCCTGAATCAGTGTCTCGATCTGCGGGCTGCGGACGAGCGTCGAGGTACGGGTGAAGTCGCCGACGAACGAGTCGACTGTTCCCGACGCGATCAGCCTGCCCCGCCCGATGACGATGAGTTCGTCGGCCATGAGCGCCATCTCCGGAAGGAGGTGACTGGAGACGAACACGGTCCGCCCTTGCGACGCAAGCATCTTCAGCAGGTCACGCAGCCACTGGATCCCATGCGGGTCGAGACCGTTCGCCGGCTCGTCGAGGATCAGCGTGTGCGGGTCGCCGAGCAGCGCCGCCGCAAGCCCGAGCCGCTGCGCCATCCCCAGGGAGAACCCCCGTGGCTTCTTTCCCGCCACCTCAGCCAACCCGACCATGTCCAGGACCTGGTCCACGCGGTGGGTCGAGACGGAGCTGGCCGCGGCCAGCATCCGCAGGTGGTTGCGCGCCCTCCGGGTCGGATGGAAGGGTGCGCCCTCCAGAACAGTGCCGATCTCGCGCATCGGCTGCGGTATTTCGCGGAACCGACGGCCATCGAACCGGGTCTGGCCGCCCCCGTAGTCGAGATCGAGCATCAGCCGCATCGTCGTCGACTTGCCGGCGCCGTTAGGGCCGAGGAACCCGGTGACCACGCCCGGCCGGACCTCGAATGACAGGTCGTCAACCGCCACCCTGTCGCCGTACTTCTTCGTCAACCCGTGCGCAACGATCATTGCGTCACTTTCCGATCTGGGTCCTGCGCCCCTGGGCGCCGCAGCACTCCTCAAAGTACCGGCGGCGGAGCCCGCAGGGACGGTCCCCGCGGGCATCCCAGGGACGGCTCAGGGTCAGCTCAGAGGCCTCATGTATCGAGTACCTCACTCGTCGTAAAAGATCGAGGGTCCCGGGCACCGCGAAAGTGGTCAGAGATTGCCGCTCTGAGGGCTGAATCCTTGCCATTGATGATCACCTTCGATGCCTGGGGAGGTGTCAGCGCGGCGTTCCGCGGGCGAGCACCAGCGCGGGGACGCCGACGACGATCAGGAGCCCCGCGACGTAGCCGGCGGCGCCAGGACCAAGCTCTTGGGGGTGCACCGCCACCGCCAGCAGTCCCCCGATCCCAGACGCGATCAGGGCCAGCAGCGGCACCCGCACCTCCGAGAGGGCCGGTCGCGCTGCCGGCCACGCCGCAAGGACGGCGAAGAAGGCGAGCGAGGCGGCCAGGAAGTGCGCCGAGGGGCGCCACCTCGAATGGCACCGGCCCGCTGACGGTGACCCAGATCCACACCGCCAGCCCCGCGAACGCCGCGGTGAGTGCCGCGAGAGCAATCCGCGCGGTCGGTTGGACCCGGGTGTCGCCGGGCGGGGGCTGGTCGTGGCGACCGGTCCAAAGCAGCAACGCGAACGTCACCGGGCTGGCGATGAACAGCACGACCCAGGCGAGGCAAAGAGCCGGTCGAAGTCGAAGACGTCGCGATGCACGTAGGTTGCCGCCAGCGTCGGGATCGTGAATGCGAGGACCGCGGCGGCGAGTCCACGAACCTCGATAGCCGGCAGTCGTCCTGCGGACGCGAACACCGCTGCCGACACGACGTAGGAGTCGCCGACCAGCGCCGCGAGGGCTTGAGACCCCAACGGCCAGGCGAGACACCTGCCGGTGGACGACGGGGCAATCAGCATGACGGCTCCGACGATTCCGCCGGCGGTCGCGACGACGATCGCCGTTGCCATCAGCAGCCGCTGGCCAAGCGGCGCTGTCGTCATGCGCCTGGTCGTTCCATGATCATCGGATGAGCCGTCGACGGGCCTGTTCAAGCACAATGACACGGACAGTAGCCTTCGAGGCTGGATGCATCCGAACATGATCGAGGAGCTGGAGCCGCGTGCCCGACAAGCAATCCGTATCGGACGAGGCTCTCGCCCGCGCCCTCGGCATGTTCGCCGGGATGGTCAGCCTCGTGCTCACCAATCCCCGACGCTGGCTCGGGCTCGACGATGACCCGCCCCCCACCGCCGGCCTACCCGCCCGGATTCTCGATGCGGTCCGTGATCGCGCTCTCGGCGACGTCACGCCCGCTTCGCCGCGGTGGTCCGAGCTGCCGGAGTCCAAGCGGACCGAGTGGTGGATTCGGCGGATCGCGGTGGGCGCTGCACTGGCCGCGGCGGCGCCTCGGTTCGCTGGCGCGATCGCTGACCGGATTCCCATCCAGGCAGCGCTCGGCGCCTCCGCAGCGGGGATCGCCGTCTGCGCCGTCGCTCGGGAACGTGGCCACACCAACCCCGCCGATTGGGTGCAGCTGCTAGGGCTGGTGATCTTCAACCGTGATCTGGCTGCCCGAACACGCGCCCCGATACCCACGGCCGGGGAATCCGAAGAGCGGCTGGAGGCTGCTGCCAGTGACACCAGCGAACCGCCCAGTCGCATGGCCGCCTTGGGGCAAGGTGCGCAGCGGGTGGTTCGGACCTTGTGGCGACTCGCCCGAATCCTCCTTGATCTGCAAAACGTGTTCGACGAACGCCCCCGCGGTGGCCTCATCGCCCGCACCCTGGCCAAGCTGCCCGTGGTCGGCGTTGCCGGCGGCTTCCTCGACGAACGCGGAGGCATCCGTAAGGCAGCCAGACGAGCCCAACGACTGCTTGCCTGACACCAGAACGGCCAGGCCCAGCCGGACGCCGAATCAGGCCCACCGGGCGGGTGATCTCGAAGCGGGCCAGCACATTGTGCGCACCGGCGGCGACCACCTCCGGATCCACCGTCGCGCAGGGAGCGTGTCAGCGACCCGCTCTTGACCGACTGGTTCCCGATGGCCGCTCACCGTACGCCTGCAGGCTTCGGCGACCACCGGTGCGCTGACGCTGTGCTTATGTGGCGCGCTCGCCGAACCGGGGTCAGTCCCGAACCGCGAACGCGCTCCTGGCTCCGAGCAGCGCCACACTGATGCTGCCGAGCAGGCCGCAAATTGTGCCGAGCATCGCCGTCACGCCGATCGCCGCCATTGGCATCGAGGATGTTGGCAGCAACAGCACCGCGCAGGCTAAAAAGCCCGCCGGCCAGGCTGACCAGCAGGACCGAGAAGTAGGGCAACGCAAAGTTCAAGGCGGTCAGGCGGGCCAGCCTGGGCCGGGAGATACGAGCTGCCGGGGGCACGGGCATCCGGCCTCTCACCGTCAGCGCGGCACGTTGATCAGCCTCTGAAGACCAGGCGGTATAGACCCGAAGTGTGGTGGCGCCGCCCCCGCCATGACCGAGGCGGCCGGCGACGGTGCGGACGTCAACACCAGCGCTGATCAGTTCAGTGGCGCTGTAGTGCCGGAGGTTCTTCAGAGTGGTGTCAACGCCCCAGGCTGGTGGCCATGCGCTTGTAGCGCTGGGTCACGCCTTCCGGATTCATCGGAGTACGGCTCTCGGGATCGCCAGAGAAGACGCAACAGGCCGGCTTCAGCTGGGCATCAGCTGCCCGTGCTCGTCGAGGTAGACGGTACGGCGGATCGTGATCATGGCGTGGTCCAGATCGACATGGGACCAGCGCAGCCCGCAGACCTCGCCTCGACGGATCCCTGTGGTCATGGTCAGCCACACGAACGCACCCCAGTCCGGGCCTCCCACCCGGTCTGTCGCCAACGACAGGCATAGCTCACGGCGCGCAGAACGGATCAAGATCAACTACAGCGACAATCAAATTGCTCATGAAAGACCGGGGCTAGCTGCTTCGCTCTCGCGGACCGCCTGCCGTACCTGAACTCCCTACAGGTACAAGCTTGGCCGTGGCTGCCGCACCGACCACCATGCTGAATGGACCGAGCAGCGCCGCTACCTCGGCCTCGACATCCCGGACGCAAAGTCCCTGAGACCAGAACCGACACCGAGATCACGCGGAGACCAGATCTAACACCACATCCGCTGACGTGCTCGAGGAATCGCTGGGATCGTCGAATTCCCTAGGAACCGCGATGTCCCGGTGCATCGTGGTCCAGACCAGTACTGTGGTCCAGGAATCACCCGCTCGATGATGACCCTGGCAGGCAGATCCGCAGGTAGCCATCCCACGCGGCATGCCACGGTGACGGCGCCTCGGACAGCGGGTTTCATGATCGACCTACCTGCAAGCGGGAAGCAACATGAACTCGCCGGAGAAGCCGCGCTTCTCGATCGTGGTTCCGGCGTACAACGAAGCTTGCTACCTAGGGCCTGCTCTGCAGGCCATGCAGCAGCAAGACTTCCGCGGGCTCTACGAGATCGTCGTGGTGGACAACGGCAGCACTGACAGGACCGGGGAGGTCGCGGAGAGCTACGGCGTCAGGGTCGTGAGGGAACCTGCGCGGGGGGTCTGCCAGGCCCGGCAGCGTGGCACGGTCGAGGCGCGCGGTGAGATTGTGGTTTCGACGGATGCGGACACTGTTCAGCCCCGAGATTGGCTTACTCGGATCGACCGTCAGTTCCGCCGCTCGGATCGAATCGTTGCCGTTGCTGGCCCGTGCGAGTACGAGAACCCCTCCTGGTGGGCCCGCCTCTACCCGAAGTTACTCTTCGGAGCAGTGGATCGAGTCTTCGCGTCGACCGGCCGTGTGTTCTATCTCAGCGCCACCAACATTGCGTTCCGACGGTCAGCTTTCCCGGGCTATGACTCGACGATGACCCAGGGCGGTGACGAACTGGATTTGTTGCGCCGACTGCGGCGTCGTGGCCGCGTCGTGTGGGATAGCAGCAACATCGTGACGACGTCTGCGCGGCGGCTGCAGAAAGGCCTACTCTACACCTTCTTCGTCTCATTCCTCACCTTCTATCTCCTCGCCTACCTGCTCAACCGGGTCTGCTCTAGGCAGATCCTTGGCATAGCTCCAGTTTTTCGACAAGAGCGCCGCGCTCGGCAGCGACGTAGAGGCGGTCGAGGCAGCAGCTCTCTGGCCCAAGTCGGGCTTCGGCCACGCAGACGCGCGTTGCCCACCACTAGCGTCGCCGCTCTGCGGGTTCGCTGGCCTGATCGGCTGAGGTGGCGGGCAGTTCTAGCGTTGGCACTGTTTGTCCCGATTGGGGCTGGATTTGTCCGCTACGCGTTGTCGGCGGAGATCGAAAACCTCATAAGATTCTGGACCGGCCCATGAGGAGCTGGCACTTAGGGGCCGGTATTGCCCTCGCGGGCCTTGGTTACTGGACGGCCTTCCGGCCCAGCTCGCAGGCCTTTGGGCCGTTTCCGTTTCAGGGCAAGGCCGTCGAGCCGGTAATCGCCCTGACCTTCGACGACGGACCGAACGAGCCCTACACCTCCAGGCTGTTGGCGGTGCTGGCGGAGCGAGACGTACGAGCAACCTTCTTCATGGTTGGCCGCTGCGCCGAGCATTTCCCGGCGACCGTCCGTGCCGTCGTCCAAGCCGGACACGTAGTGGGCAACCACAGCTACAGTCACTCGTTCAGCCGCTACCTGACCAGGCCCACTCAAAGGACCGAGATTCGGCGCTGTCAGGACTGCATCGCCGTGATTGCCGACGTGCGACCAGGCTTGTATAGGCCGCCGTGGCTATGCCACTGGCCATGGGTGCTTGCCAGCGTCCGTGCTGCTGGCCTCCAGCCGGTCTCCGGCCGTTTCGGTCATCCACTCGAGGTGTTTCAGCCGCCAGCTGGCCGCATCGCAGCGGCGGCGGCCAGGCTGGCCCGACCCGGAGCGATCCTGATCTTTCATGACGGGTTCGACGCACACGGCGGAGTCCGTGATCAGACGGTTGCCGCCATCGGACCCCTGATCGACACACTGCGAGAGCGCGGCTATCGGTTCGCAACAGTGGATGAGGTGCTCGGTGTGCCGCCCTATCTCAACTGACCGCAACGATGGTGTTCATGTGCATCTCGAACCAATAGCGACGGGTGAGGTGCGCCGGAGACGTTGCTGCCAGACTGAGCTTGTAGGTCACCGGCAGCCCGACGTATTCATCGCCCGCGTCAGGCGCGTCTTATGAGAAAGCAGCTTCCGCGATGGCTGAGGACACTCCCGTACTCGACACCCTTGCTGTGATCACCGCAGTATCGGTGGATCGAGGCACCTTGGAGGCACATGAGCACATGCTCACCCGCTTGGCGGCCCTAGTCTCGGTGGATGCACCTGCGGCGTCGTATCTGTTGAACCTGGACGTGGCTGTCGATGCCGGGGTGACGTTGGACGACATCCAGGGTGTGCTGGTCGCCGTGGCCCCGATTGTTGGCACGCCTCGGGTTGTGTCGGCGGCAGCGAACATCAGGGAAGCGTTTGGCTTCATGGTTGCCGTCGCCGAAGCCGAGGCCGACGCGGCAGATGAGAACGCCTAGATTCTCCTGCCATCCAAGGGGGTCGGCCGGAGCTGGCATCGATCGGCAGATCGACAGGTAGCTTCAGATACGGACCACCGCAGAGATCATCGCTGCCGAACAAGAGTTCTTCGACAAGGTCTGGTATGTCCGGAAGTTGATCCTCGACGAGAAGATCGGGCACGGTGAGCACGACCCGATGACACCTGAGATCGCCGAGCAGGCACATGCAGCGATGCGTGCCATCCAGGAACGCTACGGACCCGAGAATGTCGGGCCGTGGGACGACTGGCACTGGGGCTACGTCAACGGCAAGCTCGTCACGCTGCGATGGGTACTCGGCATGGAGTGGGACTTCCTCGAGACCTGAGCCTCTGCGCCAGCACTTCTTGAATAAATTCGGCGCTTCTTCGAGGCATTTGCCACGAAGCCTCGCACCGTTCAGTTGTTCGCGATACGCCTTTTTTGGGTGTACTGTTTGCTGTTGCTCTTTATTGTCTTCCGCCCGACCTAGAAGAGTTTAAGTTCCGCGCGTTCCAGCAGATTTCATCTGCTATGATGCGTGAATGACGGGGCGCCTACAGGAGACAATACATGAAGCTCGTGGGATACTTGCGGATTTGAGTCTGGCGCGGACACATCCGGCCACTTTTGAAATACCGGTCGATGGAGCTTCGCGTATTACTACGGCGATGCATGTGACACATCGGGCCATTCTGCATCTGGGCGATGTTGCAAACAGAGGATATGAGCGCAAGGTGCCGGTCTGGCCCGTGTTCGGTGAAGTCAGTGTACTGAGCTATGGTGCGGAGAAGGTCGTGTATCAGGTGTCTGACGGCGATCCTGCTCTCGACGCAGTTGTATCGGTATACCACCGTGAATCAATAGGCAGAAATGCGGTTCGAGTTGCCAGGAATAAACGGGAAGCATACGAGACCTGCCGCCACTACTTTGGTTCCCAGGTCGTCCCAACGGCATTCGTGACTATTGACAATCCTTGGGGCAGGGACTCCAAGCCGGCCACAATTCAGTCGTATATTCGGGGATCCATCAAGCTGAGTAGCCTGACGCCCGCATCATTACGCAGCCGTGAACAAACAGATTGCGACTTTGCGCATAACATGGACATGTTTCGGCTGGGATATTCAAGGATGCTGGCAGATAAACTAATCCCCGACTTATCATCGGGGAATGTGCTGGTGCAGGGATGCAACATACTTCTATGTGATAGCGAGATCCTCCGCGGGGTGGGAGCAATCGGGCGGGCTCTTAATATTCATGCCAATTATGGTTTGGTCGAGCAGTCGGTGGGCGAGCTGACAGCGCTGTAGTTTCGCTGTGCTTTGTGTAGACTGAGGGTATCTAAAAAAGCAAATCGTAAACAAAAGAATGCGAGCCACAATCGGCTCGATTCACACGGATCAGCCAGACCACCTCGCAGATGCGCAGAAACCCGAAGATGCGCCAACAAATGCCATCCGGATGCGGTGGCGTCGGATCGGCCGGCCAAGCACGTGCGTAAGGCCGTGGCGACGGCGTTCGCGCCGTTCAAGGCGAGGGTGCGCTCGATCTTGTCCGAGCATCCGGAGATGCCGGCGACGGTGATCGCAGAGCGGATCGGCTGGACCGGCTCGCTCACCTGGTTCAGCACTCGCCCCCCTCTCGGCAGAACGCGAACGGCGACACCATCATCCGGCCATGCCGCACCGGCACCAGATCGCGCTCACGAGCCACGTTCTGCTCGACCAGAAGGTCGACCGGGCCACGCCGGTCGGCGGCCGGCTCCCAACCTGCGTGGGTCGACAGCGGCGTTTGGTCGGCCCCGCGTTCTCCTCGGGCCCGGCATCCTCCACGTCGGTCCGTGACTCTGCGGTCTTGGGGTCATCGATGCTCCGTTCTTCGTCTTTGAAGATGTCTTCGGCTCGGCGAGCCTCCGTGCAGCACCTCACGGCGCCGGTTGGCCGACGTGCGGCGCCCAGTCAGCCCAGGCTGGAATGCACAGGGAGCGTCAGTCGTCTCCTCCCCCGGCATGTACGCCGGCGTTACAACGTGACAGACGTTGTCGTGGTCGCGTTCGTGGGCGCCGTCCTCGATCGGGCGGGCATCACGCATTCTGGATGATGTGTTACTCCCGGCCCTCGCTGACGATGGTGGCGTGACCGAAGCTTTGTTCATTCTTTGCGTGGTCGTGGCGACTGCGCTGGCCTTCGATTTCACCAATGGTTTTCATGACACGGCCAACGCCATGGCCAGCTCGATCGCGACCGGTGCGCTGAAGCCGAAGGCGGCGGTGACGCTGTCGGCGATCTTGAACTTGATCGGTGCGTTCCTGTCCATCGAGGTGGCATTGACCGTGAGCAACAAGGTCATCTCCATTCAGGGCGCCAGCGGGGCGCCAGTGCCCGGCCTGATGGGGGTTCCGGTGCTGGTGATCATCTTTGCCGGACTGGTCGGCGGCATCGTCTGGAACCTGATCACGTGGCTGCTCGGGCTACCCTCGTCGTCCTCCCACGCACTCTTCGGCGGCCTGATCGGCTCCGCCATCGCCGCACTCGGAGTCGATGGGGTGAAGTGGGACGGGGTGATCACCGCCATCGTCATCCCTGCCGTGGCCGCGCCGGTCGTCGCGGGCCTGGTGGCCGGGGTCGGCACCTGGGTCGTTTTCGCGATTGTGGCCCGAGTCCCTGAACACCGCCGTGACGCCGGGTTCCGCTGGGGCCAGGTCGGCTCCGCATCGCTGATCTCCCTGGCCCACGGCACCAACGACGCCCAGAAGACCATGGGTGTCATCACTCTGGCTCTGATCGCCTACGGTAGTTGGACCGACCTGCACGCCATCCCCTTCTGGGTCAAGGTCGCCTGTGCCCTCACCATCGCGGCCGGCACCTACGTGGGCGGATGGCGGGTGATCCGCACCCTCGGCAAGGGGCTAGTCGAGATCACCTCGCCCCAAGGGATGGCGGCCGACACCACATCGGCCGCCATTATTCTCACCTCCAGCCACCTCGGCATGGCGCTGTCCACTACGCAGGTCGCAACCGGCTCGATTCTCGGCTCCGGAGTCGGCGCCCGAGGCGCCACCGTCCGTTGGGGACTCGCCAGCCGGATGGCGGTTGCGTGGATGGTGACTCTTCCCGCAGCTGGCGTCATGGGTGCCCTGTGTTGGTTCGTCGCACACGGAATCGGCGGTGGACTCGGTGTGGCTGTCGTGTCGGGTGCGTTGATCGTCATCGCCGCAGCACTCTTCTACCGGTCCCGCCGCACACAGATCACGCCGGTCAACGTCACCGCCGACTGGGAGGGAAGCCTCGCCCCGTCGGAGACCCCCGGACCCATCAAGATCGCCGCCTGACGGGGCCCGCCATGGACATCCTCACTACAGCTCTCCATGCCCTGTGGCAGGTCCTGGTCGTCGGCATCCTTCTCGGTGCCGGGTTGCCCGCGCTGTTCGCCCTCGGCATCCGTGCCCTCAACACCAATCGCACCGTGGTCGTCGCCGTCACCGCGTCCAACCGCGCCAGCAGCAAACCGAGCCCGGCGGCCATCGCCACCGCGAGCATCTGCTTCGGATTGTGCATCCTCGCCGTTCTGTTCGGCATCGCAGTCATCCTCTACGGCAAGCAAATATTCGGCGGATAGCACCATCGGTCGGGGGTCGGCTGGGCCCTATATTTCCCTTCCATGCGCGTTCGCTGCGCTGGCGGTGGCAGCACCGCCAGGCCTGGCGTTTGCATCTGCCGTGGGCGGTGCTGGTAGTTGCGCCCTTCATCTATGTGCCATTGATCGGCGTGGCGATTCTGCCTCCCCCTGATTCCGCGCGCGCGTCGAGAATCGCGAGTCGGTCGTGGCCGTCGTCAACGCGGCCCTCGCCGACGTCCCGCTCGCCGAGCTGCTCCCCCGCCTGGCCGAGCTCGGAATCCCCGCCGGCGAGGTGCGTACCCTCGACCGGGTGTACGAGTGGGAGCAGACCCGCAGCCAGGGCCTCGTCATTGACGTCGACGACCCGCTGCTGTGGTCAATCGAGATTCCAGGGCCACCGATCCGATTGGACGACAACGTTTTCGCCGGCGGACGCGAGACCCACACGCACCCGCCGCTGCTGGGGGACTCACCTAGAGCGTTCTCGCCTGGCTCGACGCCGCGGGCTAGTTATCACGCTGGAGCAGAGCATTCGTGGAGCGGCGGAACTGGCCCGGGATGGGGTCTCGGCCTGGAGTTGAGATGAGATCGATAGTCAACGACGGGCGGGTGGCCCGCTCAGGTGCAGCTCATAGCCGTCACCGTTCCCGTCCGCGCCTTCCTTGACGTTTACGCCGAAACGGTGCTCGCACTCGACCTCATGACCAAGGTCAACACTGCCGAAGAGCGTGGAAAGACCATCTGTGCGACGGCCCACATCGGCCGGCTACTCGGCGACGGAGTCCTCCAGCCGGAACCCAACCTTCATGGTGACCTGCACGTGCGAGATCTCTCCGTTCTCAAGATGACCGCGGATCTCCCCCACCTCGAACCAGTCAAGTCCCCTCAGCGTCTGAGCCGCGCGCTTGATGCCCGAGCGTATGGCGGCGTCCACACCGTCAGGTGACGTTCCTACGATCTCGGTGACTCGGTACGTATGGTTGCTCATCCAACACCTCCAAACGAAGGTGGAATGATATCGCGATCTTGATCCGAACTGTTTAATCGGCCCTCATCCTCAGCCGCCAGGTCAGCGTGATGGCCAAATACCTCGACGCCCAAGTGGAGGCATTCCGCACCCGACCGTTGGATGCTGGCCCCTACACGTTCCTCGCCGCGGATGCGTTGACCATGAGGTCCGCGAAGCCGGGCGGGTGGTCAATGTCGCCTGCCTGGTCGCCACCGGAGTGAACGCCGACGGGCACCGGGAGATTCTCGGTGTGGATGTGAGCTCGGTCGAGTCCCATGCCGGCTGGTTGGCCTTCTTCCGCGGCCTGACCGCCCGCGGTCTGTCCGGGGTGTCGCTGGTGACCTCCGACGCCCATCAGGGGCTGGTCGCCGCCGTCTCAGCGACCCTGCCCGGCGCCTCCTGGCAGAGTCTGCCGAACTCACTATGCGGCGAACCTGATGCAGGTCACCCCGAAGTTCGACGATCCGGTCGAACTGGGCGTGCACGGCGTCGGCGTCGGGCGTGCCGCACCTACCGACCTGGATCCCTTGTTCGCCGCCCTCGAACCGGACCCGCCGGGAACCCTCGACGGCGTCCACGACCCGGCAAACATGCCGCTGGTGAACGAACCGCAACAAGTCCGCTTCGATCTCGACGCGCTCACCAGCCGATAACCAACCGCACCGAGGGAAAGAAGGAAGTCATGGACTATCGCCTGCTCGGACGGACCGGGGTCTATGTCAGCCCCTGTGCCTCGGCACGATGATGTTCGGCCCGTGGGCAACGAGGATCGCGCCGACTCGATTCGCGTCATCCATCACGCGCTCGACGCGGGCATCAACTTCGTCGACACAGCCGACGTCTACTCAGGTGGCGTGTCCGAGAAGATCGTCGGTGAGGCGCTCAAGGGTCGTCGCGACGATGTCGTCCTCGCCACCAAGTTCTTCATGCCGGCGGACGACCAGCCGAACCACGGCGGCGGATCGCGCCGGTGGATCATGCGCGCCATCGAGGACTCGCTTCGGCGCCTCGGCACCGATTACCTCGACCTGTACCAGGTGAACCGCCCGAGCCCGCTCATGGACGTGGAGGAGACTCTCGGCGCCCTCACCGACCTCGTTCGCCAGGGCAAGGTGCGCTACATCGGGTCCTCGTCCTACTCCGGTAGCCAGGTCGTCGAGGCGCAGTGGGCATCCCATGAGCGGCACCTCGAGCGGTTTGTCACCGAGCAGCCGCCGTACTCGATCCTCGTCCGCGGGATCGAGGCGGACGTCCTGCCGACCACCCAGCGGCACGGCATGGGCACGCTCACCTACAGTCCGCTTGCCGGAGGCTGGCTCTCGGGTCGCTGGCGTAAGGAGGCGGCGGGCACCCCCACCTCGTCGGCGCGGCCCAGTGCTCGGTTCGACATGCAGCTCCTCGAGAACCAGCGCAAGCTCGACGTCGTCGAACAGCTCGCGCAGTTGGCTGAGCAGGCCGGCATGGCGCTCATCGAACTCGCCATCGCCTTCGTCATCAACCACCCCGGCGTCACCTCGGCGATCATCGGTCCACGCACCATGGACCAGCTCCTTTCGCAGCTGCCCGCCGCGGACGTCACCTTGTCCGCCGACGTCCTCGACCGCATCGATCAACTCGTCGCGCCGGGCGTCACGATCAACCCGGAAGACAACAGCTATGGCGACGCTGAACTGGTGCCGTCTGCGCGTCGACGCTGATACTCCCGGCATGACCAGTCGGAGGAAAAGTTGCCCTGCCACTGGTGTGCCGTCGTGCCCTGGCCGCCGTGACGTGAGCCCCATGACCTGCGACCCTTAGCCCGATGGGGTCAGCGTCCGGCCCGGAGACTGCGCCTTTCAGCATGTGTGACAGCAGCAGGCCGGCAGGGACGGCCCCGATGTTGGCAACCTGGGTACGCATGATCACCGTCCGCTCGAGGCTTGACCGGGTGCCTGAAGGGTGACCTCGATCCGGGCTTGCAGCTCCGTGACGCTTGCGCCGAAGGTCTCGGTGGCGACGGCGCCGTCGCGGGTGATCATGATCGTGGTGTAGTCCGTGTAGATCCGATCCACGCAGCCGAGCCCGGTCAATGGGTAGGTGCAACGCGGGACGAGCTTGGCCGTGCCGTCTTTAGCGAACAAGGTCATCATGACGAAGACCGACTTGGCGCCGATGGCGAGGTCCATCGCCCCACCCACTGCGGGAATTGCGCCCGGCGCACCCGTGTGCCAGTTGGCCAGGTCGCCGCCCTCGGAGACCTGGAAGGCACCGAGCACGCAGACGTCGAGATGGCCGCCGCGCATCATCGCGAACGAATCGGCGTGATGGAAATACGAGGCGCCGGGCAGCTCGGTGACCGGGATCTTGCCGGCATTGATCAGGTCCGGGTCGACCTGATCAGGGCGAGCGGCGGGCCCCATGTTGAGCATGCCGTTCTCGGTGTGCAGCACCACGCCTGACTCCGGTGTCAAGTAGTCGGCCACGGTGGTGGGTTGCCCGATGCCGAGGTTCACGTACGAGCCCAGCGGGATGTCGGCAGCGACCGCGGCCGCGAGCTCGTCTTTGGTCCGAGGGCCTCGGTCGAGGTGCTCGACCGTTCCAGTGGTGTCGATCCTGCTCATCGCGATGCCCAGCCTTCCCGACCGTGGGCACTGAGGTTGAGAATCCGGTCGACGAATATGCCCGGCGTCACCACGACCTCCGGGTCGATCTCCCCGATCTCCACCACGCGCTGCACTTCGGCAATCGTCAACGCAGCCGCGGTGGCCATCACAGGACCGAAGTTGCGTGCGGTCTTGCGGTAGACCAGGTTGCCCATCCGATCCCCGAGGTGCGCGCCTATGAGGGCCACATCACCCTTGATCGGGTACTCCAGCACGTAGTCGCGCCCGCCGATCGTCCTCCGTTCCTTCCCCTCCGCCAACGGAGTACCCACCGCGGTAGGAGAGTAGAACGCGCCGATGCCGGCGCCGGCCGCCCGCATCCGCTCGGCGAGGTTCCCCTGCGGGACCAGCTCGAGCTCGATCTTGCTGGCCCGGAACAGCCCGTCGAAGACGTAAGAGTCGGTCTGCCGCGGAAAGGAACAGATCATCTTGCGTACCTGCCCGGCCGCCAGCAATGCGGCCAGCCCGGTGTCACCGTTCCCGGCGTTGTTGTTCACCACGGTGAGCTCCGCGGCGCCCTTCCGGATCAACGCGTCGATCAAGGTCACCGGCATACCCGCCATGCCGAATCCGCCGATCAAGATGGTCGAACCGTCGGCGATCCCGGCGACCGCAGCGTCCGCGTCGTCGGTGATGAAGGTTCTCATGACAGCTCACCTGAGATGTTCTCCACAACGACCGCGAGCGCCTGGCCGACGCCGATGCAGATGGCCGCCACCCCCCAGCGTTCCCGGCGTTCCTGCAACACCTTCACGAGGGTGCCGAGGATGCGGCCTCCGGAAGCGCCCAGCGGATGACCGATGGCGATCGCACCGCCGCGTACGTTGACGATGTCCGGATCGATTCCCCACGCGTCGATGCAGGCCAGGGACTGGGCGGCGAACGCCTCGTTCAGTTCGACCGCGCCGATGTCTGCCCAGCCAATGCCGGCTCGGCGGAGCGCTTGCTCGGCCGCCTCCACCGGCGCGTACCCGAACATCTGCGGTTCCAGCGCGTACGCACCGCGACCAGCGACCCGTGCTACCGGAGGCGACCCGATCCGGTCCGCAGCCGTCTCGGAACCGAGCAACACGGCGGAGGCGCCGTCGTTGAGCGGCGAGGCGTTGCCGGCGGTAATGGTGCCGTCGGGCCGGAACACCGGCTTGAGTGCTGCCAACGTCTCCGGAGTGCTGCCGGTCCGGATCGTCTCGTCCCGACCAAGCTCGGTCCCGGGCACCTGCATCACGAGGTCGTCGTAGAAGCCCGCGACCCAAGCCGCGTCGGCCAGCTGGTGGGATCGGGCAGCGAAGGCGTCCTGCCGATCCCGGGAGATCTGGAACTTCTCGCGCAGCTGCTCGTTGGCCTCCCCTAACGAGACGGTCCACTCTGCGGGCATCCGTTCGTTGACGAAGCGCCAGCCCAATGTGGTCGAGACCGCCGCCAGGTTTCCCGGCGGGAACGGACGGGACGGTTTGAGCATCACCCAAGGCGCGCGGGTCATCGATTCCACCCCGCCGGCAACAGTGATGTCGGCGTCGCCGGTCTCGATCGTGCGGGAGGCGATCATCGCGGCGTCGAGGCTGGACCCGCAGAGTCGGTTCACCGTGGTGGCCGGGACCGAGGTCGGCAGGCCGGCCAGCAGCACCGCCATCCGTCCGACATTCCGGTTCTCCTCTCCAGCCCCGTTGGCGTTGCCCCAGACGACCTCGTCGATCGCGTCCGGGTCAAGGCGCGGCGTCTTGGCCAGCAGCCCGGTGAGCACGGTCGCGGCGAGATCATCGGGGCGGATCTGTGCGAGGCCGCCGCCCAGTTTGCCGAACGGGGTACGGGCCGCGGCGTAGATGTAGGCGCCACTCATCGATCGTCCTCAGTCATCGATCGTCCTCCGTCTGTCGTCTCCTCGTCGGCCAATGCGGCCTGTGCGATGCGGAACGCGGTGTTGGCGTCCGGTACGCCGCAGTAGATGGCGGTCTGCAACAACACCTCCTTGATCTCGTCGACACTGAGTCCGTTGGTACGCGCAGCCCGTACGTGCATGGCCAGCTCCTCGTGGTGACCCCGAGCCACCAGCGCGGTGAGAGTGATCATGGAGCGGCTGCGCCGGTCCAAGCCCGGACGAGTCCAGATGGTGCCCCAGGCGTACTCGGTGATCAGCTGCTGGAAATCCCGCGTGAAGTCGGTCGCGGCCGCGGTGGCCCGGTCGACGTGGGAGTCACCGAGCACCTCCCGTCGCACCTGCATCCCTGCCGCATAGCGGTCCGCGCCGGGGGTGTGCTGATCCCCGGGGCTCTGCTGATCCCGGGGTGCGACCCCCCCGCGCCCCCCCGGGGTCATCCGCGTCGAAGTGCGTGATGATCAACTTCGTCACCTCCTCAGGCGCCTCAGCCGGCGCCAGGTGTGCCACCCCATCCAGGATCTGCAACGTGCCCCGCTGCACACTGTGCGCGATCTCGCCGAGCAGCTCCGGCGGGGTCGCGATGTCCTCAGCCCCCGCCACGGCGAGCAGCGGAACAGCGATCTCCCCGAGCCGGGAGCGTACGTCGAAGTCGGCCAGCGCCTCGCACGCCAAGGCGTACGCCTCCGGGTCAGCACCGCGCAAGGAGTCCAGCAACCGGCTGCCGACCTGCGGCTCCCGCTCGAGGAACCCGGGCGCGAACCACCGCTCGGCCGACTGCGTGACCACAACGGCGGTGCCCGACGCGCGAACCCGCGCGGCTCGGTCCCGCCAGCCCTCGGCGTCGCCGATCTTGGCTCCGGTGCACAGCAGCACCGCGGCGATGATCCGGTCAGGCGCATCCAACAGCGCCTGGAGCCCGACCGCTCCGCCGAGCGAATCGCCCGCGTAGTACAGCTGCCCACCCGGCTCCCCGCGCTCGGTCAGCACCCGATCGGCCAATCCCAGTACGCCGCCGGCGAGCTCCGCCAGCGTGAATCCAGCCGACACGGGCTCTGTGTTTCGGCCGTGGCCAGGCAGGTCCCACGCCACGACATGAAATCGCTCTCCCAGGATGGCCGCACTGACCGACCACAGAGCGGTAGCCGACGTGCCGAGCGAGCTGCCCAGCAGCAGCAGCGGTCCGGCACTGGGCTGACTCAGCTGCACGCCGTTGATCCAGGGCACGCTCATCAGACGGCTCCAAGCCGCTGACCAGCCCGAGCCAAGACCCGGTCGATGATGAGCTCGGTGGCGCCCAGGTAGTCCTCGCTCGGCTCGCCTCCTACGAGGTGGGCCATCGCCTGCTGCTCTGCCTCGATGCCAGCTGCTGCGGCCAGGTTGGCGGCCATGCGATCCTCGTAGACCCGCAGGTCGGTGATCAACTCCGACGCCTGCGACGCCGCCACCACGGTCCGTCGAGCCAGGTCGCGCAGGGTGGCCCACTCGGCGTGCCAGGATCCGTCCGGACGTTCGTCGACGCTGGTGGCGGCAGCGAGGTGCAGGATCGAGGCGAGGGGTGGTCCGGTCAAGGCGCTCCGGCGGATCAGCACCGAGAGCACCGGATTGTGCTTCTGAGGCATCGTCGAGGAGCTGCCGCCGCTGCCCTCGGCCAGCTCAGCGATCTCCGGCCGAGACAGCGTGGCGACATCCGCGGCGATCCGTCCATAGGCGTCGGTGCAGCCGACCAGGGCGTCGCCCGCGGTAGTCACGACGGTACGCGAGGTGTGCCACGGCACTGAGGGAGCCAGTCCTAGTGCGCTCGCGACCGACTCGACCAGACGCCACGACAGCTGCGCGGGTTCCGGTAGTCCACGGAGTCGTGCCAGCTCGGTGGAAGCGGCGAGGGTGCCGGCCGCGCCGCCGAGCTGCGCCGGAAGCCGCGAACCCACGCCGGACAGCGCCTCCGCGGCGTCCAGCAGCCCGGTCAGCCAGTTGGCCGCCTTGAGGCCGAAGGTGATCGGCACAGCGTGCTGGGTCAGGGTGCGACCGACCATCGGTGTCGACCGGTGCTGGGAGACCAGTCGACGCAGGCTCACCACCTGCTCGCGCAGCTCCTCGTCCAGCCGGTCGACGACCTGGCGTAGGCAGATCATCAATGCTGTGTCGAGGACGTCCTGACTGGTAAGCCCGCGATGCACCCAACGGGCGGGTTCGGAGCTCAGCCGCTCGCGGAGCAACCGGACCAAGCCGATCACGGGGTTGCCGCCTGCTTCCGCACCGTCGGCCAAGGTCGACTGGTCATTTTCGCTCAGCAGCCCCCGGATCTCGGCTTGCGCCTCAGCCGGCGCGATCTTGTGTTCGACGAGCGCCTCCAGCCACGCGTGCTCGACCGATTCCATCGCCGTCAGCAGGGCCCAATCGGTCATCAGCGCACCGACGCGCCCTTCCCCGGGCCAGAACAGACCCCCGTCCCGTGGCCCGAACAAGCTGGTCATCCCCTCACTGCCCGGGGTAGCGCAGGAAGACCGTCTCGGCCTCTCCCTGGAGGACGATGTCGAACCGGAACCCATCCCCGGTGGCCCGGGACACGAGCGTGTCCCGTTCCGACTCCGGCAGCGAGGACAGCAGCGGGTCGGCTTTCAGCACGGCGGCGTCCTGCGGGAGATACGCCCTGGTGAACAGCCGGTTGGGAAGTCCACGAGCGAACAGGGTGATGGCGAAGAACGCCGCCTTGCTCGGCTCGGCACCAGGTTTCAGGGTGGTGAAGACATAGCTCCCGGTGTCATCGGTGGATGCCCGCCCCCAGCCGGTAAACGTCCAGCCGTCCCGGCGCAGGGACCCCTCCTGCTGCACGACCGATCCGGCCTCGTCGAGCTGCCAAAGCTCGAGCAGCGCGTCCGGCACCGGCTGCCCCGCCCCGTCGATGACCCGGCCGTGCAGTCGGACGGCGCGTGGATGACCCGGTGGCACCAGCTCGCTGTCCCGGTCGTACGGCAGCGCGTAGCCAAAGAACGGGCCGACCGTCTGCCCGGCGGTCGGCGGCAGTGCGGTCACGCCGCGTCCTCCTCGTCCATCGGCGTCCGCCGACGCCCGGTCAGGACTATGTCCCAGCGATACCCGGTGTTCCACTCGTGCTGACTCACCTCGTGGTCGTAGTGGGCCACCAGCCTGTCCCGGGCGTCGGCATCGACGACGGTCTGCAGGATCGGATCGAGCGCGAACAGCGGGTCGCCCGGGAAGTACATCTGGGTGATCATCCGCTGGGTGAACTCGGTGCCGAACAGCGAGAAGTGGATGTGTGCCGGCCGCCAGGCGTTGCGATGGTTCTTCCACGGGTACGGCCCCGGCTTGATCGTCGTGAATCGGTAGGACCCGTCATCCGCGGTCAGGCACCGGCCCACCCCGGTGAAATTCGGATCAATCGGTGACGGATGCTGGTCACGCTTATGCAGGTACCGGCCGCCGGCGTTGGCCTGCCAGATCTCCACGAGCTGGCCCCGGACCGGCCGGCCATCGCCGTCCAGCACCCTGCCGGTGACGATGGTCCGCTCTCCGATCGGCTCACCACCGTGCTGGATCGTCAGATCAGCCTCGATGGCGTGCACATCCCGATGGCCGAAGCATGGCGCCCACAGCTCGATCGTCTCCGGATCAGCGTGCCGCAGGTCCTTTGTCGGGTGCCGCAGAATGGTGCTGCGGTACGGCGGGTAGTCCAGCCGTGGCTGGAGTTCAACCTGGCCTGAATCCCGGTACCGGGCCTCGATTGCCTCAATCTCGGCGGTGATCATGGACTGGCTGGTCGCGGCGCTGTCGGAGGCGCCCGGCGGGCCAGGGTCGAAGGTCTCCGCGGTCGTCGTTGCCTCGGCGTTGGGGCTTGTCACCCGGCGAACGCTACCGAGTCTCCTAGATCTGCG
Source organism: uncultured Actinomycetota bacterium (assembly GCA_963808435.1). GTDB lineage: Bacteria > Actinomycetota > Actinomycetes > Propionibacteriales > Propionibacteriaceae > Microlunatus. Next base: position 295,807 of record CAWEFW010000012.1, read on the forward strand.
GCGACGCTAGACTTCCGCTGAGCGGAAGGAGCCGGGTGGCGGGCAATGCCTCGGCAGCAGGCCGAACGGTGACGTCACGGGTGCTGGCACTGCTGGGGGCGTTCGACGCCGAGCACCGCCAGCTGACCTTGACCGAGCTGGCGTCCCGCGCCGATCTCTCGCTGCCCACCGCGCATCGGTTGGTCGCTGAGCTTGAGGCGTGGGGTGCTCTTGCTCGCCGCGAATCGGGCGCCTACGTGGTCGGCCGCCGCGTCTGGGACCTGGGATTGTTGGCACCGGTGCAAACGGGTCTGCGGCAGGTCGCGGAGCCGTTCCTGCACGACGTGTACGCCGCGACGCTCGCCACCGTCCACCTAGCCGTACGGGAAGGGCTTGAGGTTCTTTACCTCGATCGGCTTTCGGGTCGCCGCTCGGTACCGATCGTTAGCCAGGTGGGCACTCGGCTGCCGGCGCATGCCACGGCGGTCGGCAAGGTCCTCCTTGCCCACGCACCGGACGAGGTTCAGGAGGCGGCGTTGAGATCGCTGACCCGGGTGACCCCGTACACGATCACCAATCCGGCGACCCTTCGCCGGCAGCTGGCCCGGGCCCGTAGCGAGGGGTACGCGGCGACGTCGGAGGAGATGAGTCTGGGTGCCAGTTCCGTCGCGGTCCCGATCATGAGGAACGGTGAGGTCATCGCCAGCGTCGGGCTCGTCGTCCGCAGCCTCAAACGTGATCGGGGACGACTCGTGGCATCACTGCGGACCGCTGCCGAGGGGATCGGCCGCGGCCTGGCCGGTGGGTGACGAACGAGTGGAGACGCGACCGCTGGGCGAACGTACCAGATAGTCCCCTAGAGTTTCTCTCATGACTTCGTCGCGCATCCCTGAGCGGGTGCGCGACGCGGAACGCACCCGCGCTGACCTGCTCACCATCGCCACTCAGGTATTCGCCGAGGACGGTTACTCCGGCGCCCGGGTCGACGAGATCGCCGAACGGACCCGGACCACGAAACGGATGATCTACTACTACTTCGGTAGCAAGGAACAGCTGTACCTCGCAGTCCTCGAGCAGGCGTACACCACTATTCGCGCGGCTGAGGACAATCTTCCGCTCGACGACTTGGCTCCGGTCGACGCCCTTCGGCAGTTGGCGGAACTGACCTACGACCATCACCACGAGCACCCCGATTTCATCCGGTTGGTGTCGATCGAGAACATCCATCGCGGCGAGTTCATCCGTCGGATCCACTCGTTGCCGAGCCTGTCCACGCCGCTGGTCTCTCGACTGGACAGGCTGCTCGCCGCCGGCCGGGCTACCGGACAGTTCCGGTCAGACGTGGATGCCGTGGACGTGCATATGGTGATCAGTGCCTACTGCGTCTTCCAGGTCGCCAACCAACACACCTTCGGCTACCTGTTCGGTCGGGACCTGACCGCGCCGGCCAACCGCGACCACCTCCGCGCCACGATCGGCGACGTGGTCGTCGGCTGGATCACCGCCGGCTGAGCTCCGGGGCATCACTAGACCCGGCCGGCCCGTTCCTCGGCGTCGACGAGGGTCCGGAAGTGCCGCTCCATCCGATCGCGGTCGGGCTGCTCGCCTGTAATGATCTGCAGACTGGCGTATGCCTGGCCTACCGCCATCCGGCCTCCGTCCAGCACGGGATGGCCCTGCTCGGCCGCTTTCCGGATGAGCTCGGTCTCCAGCGGCCGGTACACGACATCGGAGACCCACGAACCCCGGCGGAGGAGGCCGACGTCGAACGCGACCCCTTGATGATGGAGCATCCCGAGCGGGGTGGCATGCACGACCCCGGTTGCGCGCGCGATCGCCGCGGGAAGGTCCTCGGTCGGGACCGTCGCGACGGCCTGCGTCGGGAAGTGAACGCGCATGCGCTCGGCGAGGTCCTCGGCGCGGAGGTCCTCGACGTCGTAGAGGTCGAGCCGGGAGGTGCCACACGAGAGGAGCGCGTAGGCGGTCGCCGCACCGGCGCCCCCGCACCCGATCTGCACGACGCGTTCGAACGATGCTCCGGGCAGGGTCGAGAGGAGTCCGTCGCGATAACCCATCCAGTCGGTGTTGTATCCGATGAGACGGTCGTCATCGAACACGACGAGATTGACGGCTCCCAGGTGTTCGGCATCCGGGTCGAGCTCGTCGACGATCTCGAGCACCAGCTGCTTGCACGGGTGCGTGATGTTCATGGCCGCGTAACCGAGGCGATGCGCCTCCTCGAGGAGGGATCCGACATCCTCCGCGTGCTTGCCGAGCTCGATGAGATCGAAGATGCGGTACTCGTAGTCGAGACCCAGCGCGGACGCCTCCTCCTCGTGCATTGGTGGCGTCAGGGATGCCGTGATGCCCTCCCCGATCAGCCCGACGAGATAGCGGGCCCGAGTCGCAGGTGCGCGTGTCGGCTGTGCTGCTCCTGCTGCGTCATGATGCATCCGGGACTTCGAAGTCGACGGTGGCGAGCGACACTTTGACGGGAGCGGAGACCCGAAGCACCTCCGCATGCGCCGGGTGCCGAGTGTAGGCGTCGAGTCCGTCGAGGTCGACGAAGTCCGCGACGATCGCGAGCTCGTGAGAAGACGGACCCCTGAGGACATCGGTGCCCACGCTGATGCTCCGCAGCTCTGGGATCTGCGCAGGCAGCGCGCGAAGCAGCGACATCCACTGTTCCCGCTGCTCCGCGGTGAACGCCGGCGCGAACCGGAAGACTGCGACATGGCGGATCACGTCGACAGACCCTTCTTCGCCTCGCCGCGCTGCTGATACTGAGCGGCGAGGCGGACTGGGGCGTTGAGCGCGCCGTAGCCCTCGTAGCCGTGGCGCCGCTCGACGACTTCGAGGAAGACCGTTCCGATCGGGCGAGTGTAGAAGTGGAGGAAGTCGCCCGTTTCGTCACGGTCGTACATGACGTTCAGCTCCTTGAGCTTGTTGAGCACCAACGGGTCGATGTCGTACCGGGCCTCGATGTCGTCGTAGTAGTTGGCCGGGATGTCGAGGGGACGGAATCCGCGATCGCGAGCCGACTCTGCCAGTGCGAGGACGTCGGATGCCGCGAACGCGATGTGCTGAGGAAGGATGGCATGTTGCTCAGCACCCGACGGCACCAGGTTGAGCGCAATACGGACGATGCCGTCGGCGCTTCTGAGCACCTGGCTCCGCACGAGACCCACGGGTCCCGCGACCTCCATCGAAGGCTGTGTGCGCAGGTCGAGGACGGCGTGGAAGAAGAGCACACCCGCGTCGAAATGCTGCCAAGGTTGGGCGAGATTCACGTGGTCCACGCGTTCGATGCGGGGTATGCCCTCGTCGGCGGGCGCGCCGAACTCGCGCACCCAGTTCGGCTCCGAATTCCCCTCAGCGCCGAAGAAGACCTCCGATCCGTCGGGCGCGCGTACTCCGACCAGCGGCTCCTCGCCCGCGCTCTCCTCGCGGGGGATCTCCGGCGCGAAGAGCTCGGTGGCGCGGCGCAGCGCCGCGTCGGGATCGCGGACCGAAAGTCCGATGCCCGCCACGGTGGGCTGCGGCCGACCCGACTCCGGACGACCGAGGACTATGCGCGCGGCACCCTGCGACCACAGTTCGACGCTCTTCGTCCGGTGACGGCCATGCGCACGGAAGCCCAACTGGGTGAGCAGATCCCGCATATCGTCCGTCGCCTCGGTGCGCAGCTCCACGTAGCTGACGTCGGCGGGCCGCTCGACGACCGGCAGGGTCGATACGGACATGCGGGCGGCGCGGCCGCCCGCCGACGCGCCAAGCCAGGATGCGGTCTCGTGTTCCAGCCAGCGCAGGGAGCGCCGCGCATCAACCGCTGTCGCTCGTGCGTCGGACTGGCGAAAAGTGTCGTTGAAGATCTCAAGCGAGATGGGGCCGTCGTAGCCCGTCCGCACCAGATGACCCATGAAGGCACCGAGGTCGAAGCCGCCTTCGCCGGGAAAAAGGCGGTGATGACGGCTCCACGAGAGCACGTCCATGGAGAGGAGAGGGGCGTCCGCCAGCTGGACGAAGAAGATCTTGTCGGCCGGGATCGTCTCGATCGCTTCCGGGTTGTGACCCTTCGACAGGATGTGGAAGCTGTCGAGGCACACCCCGATCCGGGGATGATCCGCGAGGCGCACGATGCGGGCGGCCGTCTCGTAGCTGTCGACGAACCTGCCCCACGCGAGCGCCTCGTAAGCAACTCGCACGCCGAAGCGCTCGGCGAGATCCCCGAGCTCACGCAGCTGCGCCGCCGCAAGCTGCTCGTCTCCGCTGCGCGCCGTCCCGACGTTGCTGCAGAGCAGCATGGTCTCGATGCCGAGACGGGTCATGAGCGTGAACTTCGCCGACGCGCGTCGCAGGTTCTGCTCGAGCAGGTCCGGGCCGACGCCTTCGAAATCGCGGAAGGGCTGGTACAGATCGAGCGACAGCCCGAGCTCCTTCGCCCGCGTCCGGATCGTCTCGGGCGAGTCCGGCGATGCGACGAGGTCGGGCTCGAAGATCTCCACCCCATCGAACCCCGCCTCATGCGCGGCGACGAGTTTCTGATCGAGCGTGCCGCTGAGGCAGACCGTTGCGATCGACGTGCGCATAACACCTCCAGCAGGCACCGACGCTGGCGCCCGCGCGATCCTCAGAACAGCATTGCATCCGACTGTACTATCTAGTACGTTCGACCACACAGGGACGATCGAAGACGATTCAACCTGCTGGAAGGGGGATCCTCGATGACGAGTCCCGCCGAATGGAACACGGTCCCGGCTCGGTCGCCCGGATCGGCCCCAGTTCTCGACCGCATCATCAATATCCTCGACGCGGTCCGGG
>CAWEFW010000013.1:0-51876 GCA_963808435.1 uncultured Actinomycetota bacterium
TCGTCCAAAAGCCCCGTCCGATCCAAGGTAGAGACGTCATTTAGATCGTAGTTAAGCTAAAGCATTCGTGGTCAGGGGAACAACTGAATCGCACCTACAGCCCGCTACTCGCGTCTGAGGTTCTCTCCTTTCTCCCGCCTCCTCAAGGGCCAGAGTCTCAACTGTTCGCACATAGGCGTCCGCGTCGAACTTCCTCAGCGAGTTCGCGCCCATGGAACGCACGTTGCCGAACACCGGCCGGCCGAACCAGGGCCGGTCGTGCAGGCCGTAGATCCAGCCGACATTGGTGAACGAATTGGCGTCGCGGCCGTCAAGGAAGTAGCGGTTGTTGAGGCGCAGGGTCGTGTCGAACGCTTCCTCCGGGAGCGCGACCATTCGAGGATCTTCTTGCCCCAGTACATGCGCATGTGGTTGTGCATGTAGCCGGTCTCGCGCATCTCCAGCATGGCGGCGTTCCAGTACGGTCGTGGGTCTCGCCCCCCTCAAGCTGCTCGCGCGTGTAGAGTAGGGGCGGGGGTCGTCGCGCCGGCGTCGAGCGTCCTTCGCGCCCAGTCCGGCACCGCCTCGTAGGTGTCGTAGCGCTCGTCGTGGAAGACGTGGTTCATGGCGAGTTCGCGCCGGACAACGAGTTCCTCCAGGTAGGCGGCCCGGTCCTCGTCGTCCGCCGGTCCGCGTCGCGGACGGCGAGCGCGAGCTCCACCGGCGAGATCTGGCCGAAGTGCAGATAGGGGCTCATGTGCGAGGCCGCGCCCGCCTCCGGCACGCGGCGGTTCTTGCCGTACGCGGCGAGGGGCCCGTCGAGGAAGCGCCGCGAGGCGCGCCCGCGCCGGCGCCGTTCCGCCCTGGAAGCGGCGCACCGGGCGCACGGAACGGTCGATGGCGAGCGCAGCGTATGCGGGACGTTCGAGAGATCGACGTCGCTCGCGAGCGAGGTCGTCGGCCGGGCGGCGCACCGGCCTTGCCTCGAGCGGCACGATGTATTCGTCCCAGACGCGATACTTGGGCCGCAGCGTGCGCGCGCCGACCTCGTGCTTGGTCGAGGCGGTCTCGACCGGCACAACCACGTCGCCCTCGACCTGACGACACGGCAGGCGGCGCGCCCGGCGACGCGGCGCGCCACGCCTTCTGCGGCTTGAGGTAGCCCCGGTCGCAGACGAGGAGCGCGGCGTCCTGGACAGCCGAGGGCGACCTCGTCGGGCGCCTCGCGGCGGATCATGAAAGCGATGCCCCGCTCCGCAGAGCGCGCTCGACCTCCGCGAGGCCTTCCAGCATGAAGGCGTAATGACGCGCGTTCGCCTCCGGGTAGCCGTCCGTCAGGCCAAAGCAGACCAGGACCGGCAGGTCGCGCGCATTGGCCTCCTCGACGGCGAATTCGAGCGCCGGGTTGAAGCGGCGCGCTGTGACTGCTGCATCCAGTACAGACATAGCGCGCACCGGAGCGCGGCTCGGCGTCCTTCAGGACGCGGATGAGCGAGGATTGGACGCTCATTTAAGGTCGGCTGATGAGGGCCATGCCGGGCTCTGCGCCTATGGCGAGCGGGAGCGCCGGCGCATTTCGTCCTGCCGCATTGGCATGGCGTCGATCGTAGCCGCAAGCTCCGGCGCCCTGATCGGCCGGGCTGCGCGGAGCTTCACCCCCATCCTTACCAACCAGCACCGCCCGAAACGCTCGCTGCTAAGGCCGAGCCAGGTGCGCAACGCCTTCGCCTCGGGCGAACCCGCAGGGGTTGGACCAGGACGAGTTCACGTTCGGCTGCGCCGCCTTCAAGCTTTCGAACTGACGCTTCTGCTCGGCCAACTCAGGGCTCTCCGGATCGGCCGCAAGGACGACCAGCACGCGCGCTTTCCAGCGAAAGCGGGCCAGCGGATCGTGTTCAGCCTTGGCAGGGGTTATGGCATCCATGATAATGCTCCCAAGCAGAAACAGCCGAGCGAGGACATGCCTGCTGTGCCGCAGCACCGACAGAGACCGAGTGGTGGAGCTATGTCGACCTTGCTCCGCTAGTATTCTTCTCGTCTGGGGTCTATGCCTTCTTGAGTTCGCTAGGCTTGTGCGCGGCGATTTTGCCGGATTTGTCGCTCTTCACGATGTACTGCGGATTATCCTTAGACGCCGCAACCTTGTGGCCTTTGATCTGGGTCGGGGTAGTTTGCTTCTTCACCACTGTGCCGACGCTGTGCCCACCTGATGAGTCCCAGGATACTTTGTCTCCACTCCTCAAGGTCTTTGCCATAGCAAGCTGTTCCTCCACAGGATAGGTCGCAGCACTCAGCGGGAACTTCTTTCCAAGTGGTTCGTTCCCGGCACGACCATAAACCCGCTGCTTAGACCTGAGATATCGGCCCTGGCGGCTCTCTCGAACATCAGGAGCATCATGTGCCGCTGACACCAAGACGGGAGTCGGTCTGGGATATCCGCGACCGCCCAAGGTTGAGGCGATGACCGAGCGGATCAGCGTCCGCTTTGCCGGTGAGGTGATTGCCGACACGACCCGCGCGCGTCGCGTGCTTGAGACCAGCCATCCGCCAGTCTACTACCTCCCGCCCGACGACGTCCGATTGGATCTGCTTGTGCCAACACCAGGCCGCTCTTTTTGCGAGTTCAAGGGCGAGGCTTCGTATGTGACGATTGTCACGAAGAGCCAGCGATCAGAGCGAGCGGGATGGCTCTACGAAAACCCGACTTCCGCCTTCCACTCGATCGCGGGAATCTCGCGTTCTACGCCTCACGCGTTGACGAGGCGAAGGTTGGCGATGAGGTGGTCCTCGGACAGCCCGGCGACTTCTATGGCGGCTGGATCACGTCATGGTCGTCGGACCCTTCAAGGGCGCGCCGGGTACAAGGGGGTGGTGACCGCAGCGGACACGGCATTGTAATGTTTTCCCGCCGGCGGCCTGGCCATCATTGACTGGGGCAACAGATGACATGAAACTGCATCGGCCCCATCCAAGCTCAGAGCTATCGACCGCCCGCCCAAGGACCAACGTGCTCGCCGAAGGGGCGGGAAATGGGCTTTGATCCGGTGCAAACTTTACCAAAGCGCTGTCGGCAACAAGGCGGTGTAGGAGGTCTACGCGGCCATGACCCACTACTCGGCCGAATACGCCGCGGTGATCACGAGCAGCGGGTTTACGCCATCAGCCCGGCGTCTCTCCGCCACCACGGGTGTAGTCCTAGTGCTGCATTCGGAAGTCGACCGCTTCGACGAGTTGCTGGCGGCGGGCGGCCGGGCCAGGAACCTGCCCCGGTTGAAGTGAGCGACATGTCGGAACGTGCGACCTTGATCGCTACCCTGTTGATTGGCTGGGAAATCATGAACACGCGCACCCTGTCATATCAATGATGCATGGGGTTATGCTCGCCTCCTCGTAACCCTGATGAGCAAGAGAGGCCTAGGATAAGCTCTCTTTTCGGCGATAGCGAGTGATACCGAACGGAGGCGAGAGATCTCTTACGTTTTGGGCCTATGGCCCGCGCGTAACCTCTGATAATCCCCATTTAGTCGCCCTGAGAACTGTCGTTCTCAGGGCTAATTCCCGTCGGACGCCCCAGACCTAGTGGACACGCCGCCCCTCGTTCAGATCGGCACCGATTTCTCTCGGAGCATGCGCGAGCCTCTCAGGTCGATCAGAGCCTGGGTCTCTCGGGCTGCCCGCTTAGGGCCTCCGACTTGGAGCGACGAACGGATTAGTCTCCGGCCCCTCCCGCGAATTTTTGTCGAAGCACATCTCAAGTCGCTCAAGCGCTAGCGCGCTCTTGTCCAACGGCACGCGAAGTGCGGCGCCCTCTGCCTGCACCTCCAGGGCATCCGCTGTTCGGAGCTTGGCATTAAACGAACTCTCCGCGAGGGCGATTGTGACGCCCTTCGTTTCCGCCAGCGCTTTGACTTCCACGGATTGACCGGCCGCCGCCAAGCGAACCGTATAGGCACTGCCACGCTCAAGCTTCCACTTGGACGAGTCGAGCAGCAGCAGCAAGCCGCTTTCGGCACGCACAAAGCTTACCGCGAGATCGCCCGCCGTTCTCGACATTGAGCAGCTATCGAACTTTCCAGCCTTGTAGGTTGTCGCGATTTCCCAAGGACCAATCGCAACGGTCTGCTCCGTCGGCTGAGCGAATGCTGATGAAGTCACAAGAATAGAGCAAACAAAGACTGCATTCGTATTCACCACACTGCTCCGCCCGCTGCGCGCCCCGCCGACCGGTTGAAACCCGAACGTATCCTATCGCCTGCCGTATCCCTGCCCTGGGTGTAACACCTATCCAGTATTAGTCGTGTTACACAAGCCCATGGCAGACCACCCGATCTCGGTCGCGCTCGATCAGAGCGAGGGGAATCGCCCAATGCCATCCTCCGGATCGATCCGGTGCAGCACGAGATGGTGCTTGATGGGGGACCGGAGATCGTCAGGCACGGCGCGGGTACTGCTCCGGACGCGTCGAGAGATAATGCCGGTATTTCTCGATCATGCGCGTGGTTGCCGTGCTTCTGTCCGTCTCGGTGCCTCTCGTCGGCAAGCGATAGGGCGGGCCGGGAAGCGATACCGTCATGGACCATTGCCAAAGACCGGAATCGGGGCCGCGCTCCACCAGGGCGACGGTGCCGATGATCTCGTCGCCTCCAGTCGGATTAAAGCGGGGGAACCGCATGCCCGGATCGAAGGCAATGAAGGCCTGGTCGTGCCATCTGCCATCCGGGTAAACGTCGGCGGTCTTCATCCAGTAGATCGCCATCAACGCCTCATTTTGAATTCGTCGGCTTCTGCGCGTTGTCCCTCGCATGGTCTGCGGAAGCCGCCAGTCGCAGCCAGTCCTCCGCCATCCTGAGCCAAGTGGCTTTATCGGCCTCATGGTTGGTTTTCGCCGCCTGCTGCCGACATTCCTCGGCCTTGCGGCGGTACTCATCCGCTCGATCCTCAGCCATGGCCCTAGCTCCTTCCTGCTTCCACGAATCTTGTTGCGTTCTGCCCTACCCTCAACCGCCCCGGCTTTGCCGAATGCCCTGCAACAGCTGCCTCCGAGCCTCGTCGATCATCAGGTGCCAGTGTCGGTCCACATCCTGCTGAATGAGCAGCTCGCATTCTTCCCTGCGCAGAGTTGGATACCAATCCGAGCGTTCGATTATTTCGCGCAGCATGGCGCGCGCCTCGGCCTCGATGTCGTCATCAGGGATCGGGGATCGTTCATCAGGCATGGCGATTCATGAGAGTAGGTGAAGCCTTGCAAGGAAGGCGACCCCGAGCAGGATGACACCGTTGCATTAACCTTGGCAGTGTAGCGAGGGATGGCTAATCGAGGAGCCATCCTGTTGTCTCTGTTCAAGTGCCGCTTTCCGGTCGTGATCATCTTGCTGTGCGTGCGCTGGTACTGCAAGTACGGGATCAGCTATCGCGATCTGGCTGAAATGATGTCCGAGCGCGGTGTCAGCATCAATCCAAGCACGATCTTTCGTTGGGTCCAGCGCTATGCCCCGGAGATTGAGAAGCGGATCCGCCCATACCAGGGACATCGTTCAGGCTCATGGCGCGTGGATGAGACCTATGTGCGAGTGGGCGGACGCAGGCGGTACTTGTTTCGAGCGGTCGATAAACACGGTCAGCTGATCGACTCCATGCTGTTCAATCGGCGTGATACTGGAGCGGCGTATCGCTTCCTGCGCAAAGCCTTGAGGGCGATGAGCGACTATCCCCCTCATCCATCACGACCGACAAATTGGCTTCGTATCCGAACGCAATCCGGCGCTTGCAGAATGAAGGGGTGCTGTCGAAAGATGTCGAGCATCGGACGTCAAAGTACTTGAACAACATTATCAAGGCGGATCACAGCGCGCTCAAGCGGATGATCCGCCAGCCCGTGGGTTCCAGCGGATGGAGACCACCTCTACGACCCTGAAGGGTTTTGAGGTGATGCGAATGGTCCGTCGGGGTCACTGCATCCTGCAACAGCCAGGAGCGATAGGCGAAATCCGTCTCATCAACCAACTCTTCGGCCTCGCGGCCTGAAGAAGGCTTCCAGGTGGGTTCGTTGTGCCCTGCCCAAGTTACTGCAACGGTGCCCACGACCTGGGCGCGGCGCGGCCTAACCCCGGTGCTGCGGCGCCTGAGCAAGCGTGGGAGGTGCCGAGCATCGCGGCCATCACGCCCGGCAGCTTTATGTTCGCCACTTCTGCACCAGTGTCTCGAGCGCTACCGTGATCTTGGCCCTGCGCAATTTCCGAAGGTTCGGTACGCCGTTGCTGGTGGCCTGGGACCTGCCCAATGCCCATCGGTCACACGTCACGATCGCCTCATCGCGGCCCACCCGCAGGACTATGCGGTCGCCTATCTGCTGGCCTATGCACTGGGGCTCGATCCAAGGAGCATTGCAATGCACTCGTCAAGCGAGCTATGGTGAATGCGCTACCCGGACCGTCACCGACCTGAATCGTCTGGCCCGCTGCGAGTTTAGCCGCCTGCAGCGCCGCCCTGAACTCATCACCAGCTTCTTTTGGCATGCAGGCCTCTCTGTCACAGGACTTCCGTGAAGATCATTAGTCGGGAGAGGCAAGGGGGGTTGCTTTCCGTCACTATGAGCCCTTTTCAACCCTGTCCTGTCATAGCCTGAGTGGGACAAAGTTCTAAAGCCGAAACAGAACCCTTTGTAATCTCACTTGGCTGTGGCACGTTCAGCCAAACTGAAATCATTCCCTTCCAGAGCCTGTGCCGTAACGATGGCACAGCAAAACACACCGCGCTCCTTCAGGGTATCCGCAATGGGAAAAGCCATCTAATCCCGTAAGTTGATGCCGATCTTGGCACCATCAATCCAATCGGCTTGCTGCATCAAGGCAAACACCTTCTCGAGGCTTGGCACAGGTCCAAGCAGGATAGCCCGATGGGCGCGCAGGAGTCGCGCGAGATCCTGGGCGATGAGATACTCGTCCTCAACCACACGCACACGGCAATCTGAGCATAGGGCTGACGGCACTCTTCGATGCCGTTCAGGCATGGCGCCAGCCAACTGAATTAAGGCAAAAACGGTTCGAAGGTGCGTGGCCTCGGCTGGCGCAGGGCTCGTGCCGGAAAGCATTGTGGAATCTCTTCCGGCTGTGGCAGACTTGGTAGAGCAGAAAACATTCCCTTGTTATGCCTTATTCCTATAGCAATCGCACAACACCGCATAGAGTCATGGTCGAACGGAACACTTCTGTGATCAGGTCTGTCATGTTCACTATCGCCATGCTTTTTGGCTCTGGTCTCGGTGCTTCGGCTGCAACTCTGTATGTGGATGCGTCCGGCGTCCAGATAGGAGCCGGAACTGTGTTTGCCGGAGTCTGTGTTGGTGGGCTGGACGAACAGTCATGCCAGTTCGGCGAGACGATCCCAGCGCGGATGGCGGCGATACGCTTCACGTTTCCGGAACTGCTGCCGGGCACATACGCGATTGCTGTCTTTCAGGATCTGAATGGCAACGGACGGCTGGATCGAACACCGCTCGGGATCCCGCTTGAGCCTTATGGTTTTTCGAACGAAGCGGGGCGGCTTCGTCGTCCGACTTTTGCCGGTGCAAGCATTCAGGTTGGCGATCAGGATCTTCGCATTGCCGTGAGACTGACTGTCATCCCGCAAGCGCGTCAGCCATGACAGTGGCTCGAAGTGCATTGAATGTCGAAGTGCAAACGCTGCAATCAGGGCTAGCCGATCGTCAGGTCGCGACAATCGACGATGCGGTTCTATGTCTTGGTGGCCGCCGGGTGCTCGACGGCGCGACCTTGACCCTGCTCCAAGGCGAAATCTATGTTCTTCTAGGACCGAATGGAGTTGGCAAAACGTCTCTCATGCGTGCATTGTGCGGCCAACTGCCGTTGGAGCGCGGCCGGGTCGGTCTCGGGGCAGCATTGGAGGATCCGCGCCGGAACAGAAACGTTCTTCGTCTGGTCGGCCATGTGCCCCAAAGCATCGCAATCTTCCTGCGCCTCACGGTTCGGGAGAATCTTCAAGTCTTCTCGCGGTTTCTCGACGTGAAACTGACCCGTGAGGCGATCAATCGCCTTATCGATGTCACGCGTCTTGGCCCGGTTGCGGATACGGTGGCCGCCACGCTCTCAGGCGGCTTGCGGCGGCGTGTCAACATCGCTGTTGCGTTGATCGGAGAGCCCCGGCTGTTGCTTCTCGACGAGCCAACAGTAGGGATCGATCTTGAGGCGCGAGACGCCATTCACCACATCCTGGACGACCTTCGGGATCGTGGCGCCACGATCCTTATAATCACCCATGATTTCGAGCAGGCGGAGCGGCTCGCGGATAGGGTTGGCTTTATGCGTGCGGGACAGATCATCCTAGAAGGTCGTCCGGCCGATGTGTTGCGACAGGCATTCGGCGCCAAGAAGCTGATCGAGGCCGCGCTCAGCTATGACGTGGATGATCGGATCGCACGCCGAATTGCAAGCTCTAGGGCTGGAGCGGGTCAAAGGCCAGGTTGCTCTGGAGGGGTCTAACAGACGGAGTGCAAGGCACTTCGACCATCCTGGAGTTCCTCCAGTCAGACCGAGTGCCTTTGCGAGAACTCCGTATCCGCGAACCCGGACTCGACTTCCTCTTTCGGCAGGTAATGAGACTTTCTGCGCCATGATCGCCGCGGCCCGAGTGATGTATCTTTCTCTCATCCGGGACCGGGCAGCTCTGGCGATGGCATTCGTTCTCCCGCCGCTCGTCTTCATCATCTTTGCGACCATCTTCGTCAGCGCCACCGGCGCGGAGCTTCGATTGCATGTAGGACTTCTGGACATGGTCCGAACAGGATCGAGCCAGCGGCTCGTGGTTGCCCTGGCAGCCGAGCCAGGCATTCGCATGACGCAGACGAAGGGTGCACTCGACGATCTGCGTGATCTCGTGCGGGGCGGGATGGTGGATGTCGGCATTGCACTCCAGTCGGATCTGGAGACGCTGTCCGGCCAGGGGCCGCCACCGATCCTGGTTGTCGAAGACGCGGCTCGCTGCTTTGGCAGTTCCAATCGTGATCGGCCATGTGCAGAAGGCGATCAACGAGCATCTTCCCGATGTGGCTCTGGGGCGAATTTTGGCCGATGTCGAGATGGCTGGCGCCATCACTAAAGAGGAACGAGCGTTTCTGGATCAAGCCTTCAGGGCGCAGTCTCAGGAGCGACGAGGATCCGGTTTCGCATTTGCGGCTCTGTTCAGTCGGGAGGCCGCCACTGGCATTGGAGTGACTGGAGGTCCCGTGGCCTATTACGCCGGTGCAATCACAGCAGTATTCCTACTGTTCGCGGCAATGCAGGGAGCTGCAACCATAGTCGAGGAGCGGCAATCAGGCATCGTCGAACGCCTGATGATTGCGCCGGAAGGACACGCCAAGTTGCTTGCCGGAAAGTTCGTCTTTCTCACGGCTCAGGGAGTAGTTCAGGCAAGCATCATCTTCGGCTGTGCCTGGCTCCTCTATGGGGTTGATGTGGCAGGAAGCCTTCCAGCATGGCTGGCTTCGTGCGTGGTCGTCTCTGCCATGGCGGCCGGCCTGAGCCTGGCTTTGTGTAGCCTGTGCACCTCCACCCACCAGGTCCAGATAATGTCAAGCTTTGGTGTCCTCCTTCTGTCCGCAGTTGGCGGTAGCATGATCCCTCGGTTTCTCATGCCGGAGTGGCTTCAGCAAATCGGGTGGTTCACGCCGAATGCCTGGGCCATCGAGGCCTTTCAGGATGCGCTGCGGCCCGGCCCCGTCAACCGGAACTGATCACAGCCTGGGCTGTCTTGAGTGCTATGACGCTAATGTCGCTGCTCATCGCATTGGGCTTGATGTCCCGTGGCTCGCAGAAATGACTGAGCCGTTTTGAGCCGTTCAAGATTCTCCGCGTTGGTTTATCCTGTCGGGTTTATCACACCCGACGGCTTGCTCGGGTAACATCGGCGGCACCCGGATGAGGCGCGCCAGCGCCGTCGCGGGACGTTCAGGAAGTGTTCGCCAGCTGAGAGATAAGCCGCGAAAGGTCCACGGGCGCGAAATGCGCGTCCTCGTGGGTTACCCACACGTCCTCCACGGTGAGCCGGCGCCAGCGCGCGAGCCGGGCCAGCGCCTCCTGCACCAGATCCTCGGGCGCGGAGGCACCTGCGGTGAGCCCGATCACAGCCGCGCCGTCGATGAAGGACAGCGTCAGGTCCTTAGGATCCTGCAGGAGAAGGGCTTGGCGCCCCTCGTTTGCGGCGACCTCGCACAGGCGGTTGGTGTTCGACGAGTTGCGTGCGCCGCAGACGATGATCCGCTCCGCGCGCTGCGCGATCACGCGCACCGCCATCTGCCGGTTCTGCGTGGCATAGCAGATCGTCTTGACGTCCGGTCCCTGGATGGCCGGAAAGCGTGATTTCAGCGAGCAATACGAAACCGACGAAGAACAGGGGAATGGCGCGGTTTGCTTTCGGCTCGTAGATCGTTACTGCGATAGAAAGCGTCTAGGGCCGCGACACGTTCGGAGTAGTCGATCGCGTTATTGAAGGGCTCGATCCAATCCGCGACACGTTGCTGGAGGTCCTCAACTCTCGCAAATGCCGTGTCCAACTGTGTGTCGGTACCAGAGCCCTCATCGGCAGCATGCGCAGCCGCCCGACCGAACCAGTTGGACACGCGCTGCGCGACGGCGAGGCCCCAGCACCAATCCGGGTGCCCCGGTCAGGGTAAGGTCGCGGTCGGGTTCGGTGGCATCAGTAGGGTCCGGGGGAATAAGCCCAGAGGGTGGTTCATAGATCTCGCCCGGGGTGCCCTGCAGCCATCTCTGCAGGGCCTCCTCCTACCGGCGCGATACTGGCGTAGTAGGTTCCGGCCGATCGGAACAGCAGTGTCGGGGTCGTCCATCCACTTGATCAGAACCCGATGAGGTCTGG
Organism: uncultured Actinomycetota bacterium; assembly: GCA_963808435.1. Classification (GTDB taxonomy): domain Bacteria; phylum Actinomycetota; class Actinomycetes; order Propionibacteriales; family Propionibacteriaceae; genus Microlunatus. Next base: position 10,870 of record CAWEFW010000013.1, read on the forward strand.
ATTCCTGGAATGACGAGTCGGCTTTGGCTTGGCGGATCGCGACCTCGTCAAACCGAGTGTCACCCTCTCTGACAATGCTTGCCACCTGGCTAAGCTCGGAGAGCCAGTCAAACCCGACCGACTCGATTCGTGCTCTTTTGGGAACGTCCGGGTTGATGTGTGCGGTATTGGTGACATCCGGGGTGATGTAGAGCAGGTGGCGCTTGCGCCTACCGTTGATTGGCATTGACCTTAGTTCCGTGAGGAGCGGTTCGAAGGGCGCGTTATCAAGAACGCCGCCGTCCATAAGCAGTGCGGTGGGGCCTTCGCCCTGCACCCGCCGGCTCCGGAGGGCCTCCGTCTCTCGAACCGGCTCGAAGGCCACCGGAAAGCCGGCCGAGGCCCGCGCCGCCAGAGCGAGGGTCTCTCGATCAGTAAGGTCCGACTGGTCGGGTCGCCAACTTCGCTGTCGGAATGCGTAGACACGGCGGCTGTCACGAAACGAGTACTCGTGGCCGACATCGTCTGTGTGAGCCAACGGTTCGGCGTCAATTGCCGTCGCGGTCGTAAGTAGCGTCACTGTGGGGGTGGCTACATCGGCATGCTTGTTCTGCTGAGGCATCTGCCGCATGATCGCTTCTTGAAAGAAAATGCCGTCTAGTGCCCACCTCGCACTCTCAGGCCAGTGATTGAGGAGGTGTGCCGTGTCAAGGACTGCCTCCTCAATCGAAATCTGCTTCATATCGAAAAGATCTTGTCCGTGGGCGACCGCGTGCGCAAGAAACGCCCCATTCAACCCGCCAGCGCTAGTGCCAGCGATGAGATCCACCCGGATACATTCCTTGCCCGAGCGTTCAAGGATTCTCGACCAAGTAGCGCCAGACCCCTCATATCGCGTACTTTCCCCATGGCTCCGTCGGGCCAGGGCGTTTATCTCATTCACCACGCCAGCCATCCAAACCGCAAGATTGACCCCTCCAGGACAAGAGCGATCCGCTGTTCCTCAGTTTGACGTCCATGCTCAGAACAAGCCATCGTCGACTCCTTACATCGTCAGACGTACGAGAGGACCTTGAGTCCGCTTAACAGGGAGCACTCAGGGCATCCGGCGCAGGAAGTGAGCAGACGTCACCACGCTGCCCGGTTGCGGATCGGAGGCCTGCCCAGCCCAGGAAGTGGCATAGGGAAACACATTCCAACTGTTGGTCTCCACTTGGATCTCATATATAAACTCACCGATGGCGCTATTAGCATTGTGGGTCGTCTCACCCGGGCCGACAACAACATCGCGCGGCCCAGGCGGCTCGACGGTCTTTGTGGCGCCGACCGGGCAGGCGAACACTGTAACCCGGACAGTCCGGGCCTCTGGACCGTTATCAACACGACCCAATCGATTGTGTTGGCGTCGCCAGGCAACGCGAAGGGTCCCGTCGTGTAGGTGTATTTAAACTCGCCCGAGTCTACGTCCGCAGCATCGACTACGGAGGCCCCCGATGGTATGCTTCCGGCGTCCGTCAGCGTAGGAACTCCCGGCAACCCGCCAACCTCATCGATCACTACGCCCCCGCCCCAACGCAATGAAGTATGCGCCACAGCCCACCAACTGACGCACCTCCATAGCCAGCTGCGAACCGTTAACCGTTTACGACACTATACTTACTCAGCGCCACCTGCAAGAAGGTGAATCGTGGCTGACCTCCTCCGCACAGCGGCGTCCACGCTTCTCCAGCATGAGCCGATCAGTCAGCATCGCCATGTGCCAGATCCGCGCTGGATAAGGCGCTAACCCGTCACAGCCCGGTTGGTGGTCCCGAAGTCCATCACGTCTGTCGGCCGATGTCGGTGGTTAGTTCTGTTACGTCCGCGCCAGCGGCTCGCAGGTCGGAGCAGCCGAATAGCTGAAGTCGCGTGGGGCATAGTGGACCCTGGATAGGAAAGAGGGACAGCCATGGCTGCGGCAAACCTTGCGATGGTGGAGGCGCGGCTCCAGGCGCTGATGGACCGCTACCGGCCAGAGCTTGTGGACGGGACGATATACGGAATCCCGTCGCTGGTGTGGCCTGGCGCCACGGGCCACGACTACTTCGTGGCCATCAAGCGCGGCAAGAAGTACGTGAGCCTGTACCTGATCATCGCGGACCGGTACCCGGAGGACTTGTTGGCTGCCTCGCCGGAGCTGCTAGCCCGGCGAACGGGGCGAGCCACGTTCGCCTTCTCGTCTTTGGACGACGAGTTGATGTCGGACCTCGCCTCGCTGCTGGATCGGTTGCTCGTCCGGTACAGAGCTGAGCATGACTGACGTTGGTCGAGTGTTGACCGATACTGCGCCTAAGTCTTCGTTTGTCGGCGCCGCTCGCTCGCTTGGAGGACTGGCTTGATGCATGACCTGGTCCGCAGCGCAGCGACGTCACGGGGCGTAGCCCCGGGCTTGACACCGCACCAGCGGGACGTTGACAACCTCGACCCCTTGACCCCAGATGGCATGGAGCGCCAGTCCCTTCGTGTTCGTGAGTCCATGAACATCCGGGGAGGCTCCTTCGGTGCTTGCCGTGCACGTCTGGGGGCAGATCTGCGGCTCTCAGCAGTTCGTCGGGAGCGCGCTCCTGCTCGGGGCACTGGTGCTGTCCGCCCTTGGGAGACTGTCGGGAGGCGACAGATCCCGGTGCCCAGCGGATGCTCGCCCGCAAGGATGCGGCCATGACCCTGAACGTCTACGCCTCCCTATTCGAGGACGACCTGGACGCCGTCTCAGACCGGCTCGACGCGGTCACCTCGGCAGCTGCTGCGGCCTCAGTGCGGCCAACGCCCTGCTCAGGTGGTCGACCAGGCTCATCACTCCAACCGAAGTGTCGGTTGACTAGGTCGAATGATTGGCGCCGCGCAGCGCCGAGCCGATCAGGAATCCGGCGCCGAGGGCGACACCGAAGGCCCCCGGGCCCGTCTGCCGGACCATACAGCTGCTGCTGTAGTCGGCTCAGCGGGTGCGAATCAGTCCGGCCTCCCGAGCTCGGACGATCAGCGCCGGCCGGTCGGCGACCTGCAGCTTGGCCATGATCGCCGAGACGTTATTGCGGACCGTCTTCGGCGCCAGGTGCAGTCTGCGGGCGATCTCCGGGTTGGCCAGCCCGGCGGCGACCTCGGCCAGGATTTCCCGCTCCCGTTCGGTCAGCTCGGGGAAGACGGCCGCCGGGGTCGGCGCCGACCAGCCGCGGGCGATGCGGTCGGCCAGAGCCGCCCCGAAGACCATGCCGCCGCCGTGTACCGTGCGGATGGCTTGGGTGACCTCTTCCTGCCCGGCCTCCTTGAGCAGGTAGCCGCGCGCGCCCGCCTGCATCGCGGCGGCGATGGTGGCGTCATCCTCACCCATGGTGACGACCAGGACACCGGCCTCCGGCACCTGCTCGCGGACCTGGCGGGTGGCAGCCAGCCCATCCATCCGGGGCATCGAAATGTCCATGATGACGACGTCCGGGCGGAGAGCGACCGCGAGCTCGACCGCCTCGAGTCCGTCGGCGGCCCGCCCGACCACGGTGAAGTCGTTCTCGGGCTCGAGCAGCGAGGCCAGCCCGTCGCGGAACACCGGGTGGTCGTCGGCGATCAGCACCTGGATCGGGGCGGTCACGAGGCCACCAGCATCGCGGGCTTGCTGAGCGGGAGCACCGCCCGGACCCGGGTGCCGCCCTCCGGGGGACAGCCGACCTCCGCCTCCCCGCCCAGCTCGGCGGCGCGTTCCCGCAGGGCCTGGAGCCCGACGCCGCTGACCCGGTCGGCGGTGATGCCGCGGCCGTTGTCGGTCACCTCGACCATCAGCGCGTGGTCGGCCGCGGACAGCTGGACCAGGCAGGACCCGGCTTCGGCGTGTGTGAGCACGTTGGTCAGGGCCTCGGCCACGATCCGGTACGCGGCCACCTCCACGGCGGCCGGCAGCGCCGGCAGGTCCTCCGCCTCCACCCGGACCCGCAGCCCAGACGCACCGACCCGGTCGGCCTGCTGTCGGATCGCGGCCGGCAGTCCCACGTCGTCGATCGCCGGCGGCCGCAGGCCGTGCACCAGCCGCCGTACGTCGGCCGCCGCCTCGGTCAGGTCGGCCCGGGACGTGGCGATCAGCTCGCAAGCCCGGTCGGGGTCGCTGTGCACTGCGTTCCGGGCCGCGTCCAGCCGAAGTCCGACTCCGGCCAGCACCGGCCCGAGCCCGTCGTGCAGGTCGCCTCGAATCCGTCGCCGGTCCTCCTCCCGGTCCAGCACGAGCCGCTCTCGGCTCTCCTGCAGGGCGGCGGCCAGGGTCGCCGTCCGCACGGAGATCGCCGCCTGCCGGACCAGAACGGCGGCGCCACGATCGTCACCGAGTGCGTGCTTCCGTCCGCGGTTCTCCGTGCCGGCGACCAGCGGCCAGCAGGCTCGGGTTGATCGTGCTGCTGTCGTACTGGCTCAATGTGAACTGGCTACGGCCTTGGGTGGACCCGCTGACCTTCACGCTGGCCGTGATGATCGTCGCCGCGACCCTGATCTTCACACCGCGGGTTGATGAGCGGTCCGGCGAGGGATGGAACGGGCGTCGCGAGGCGGTCGCGGACGGTCAGACGGAGGCCATCAAGGCCAACACCAACAGGCTCGTCATCAATGGCGTCATCGCGGCCATGCTGTGCGTGGTGTTCGTCGCCGGACTGGTCGAGCGGGCGCTGGCCGTCACCGACGACAGCGTGCCGCAATCGATGGTGGTGCTCCTCATCGCCCTCTGCGTCATGGCCGGGCTGGCAATGCCGGCCTTCGCCTGGATCGCCAAGGCGTGGGACGGGTCCTCCCAGTCCCGCGAGAACGACGAACTGATCGACCAGCTCGAGGACAGCCGGGCCGAGGACCAGGAGCTGCGGACGGAGGCCCGGACGACCAACACCGCCTGCGAGCAGGACGAGGTCCACATCAACACCGAAGTGGCCCCGGCGATCAACCGGGCCGCTTACGAGGTCGCCGAGGAGGAGCGGCGCGCGTTCGGCTGGTTGCGGGTCCAGATCGGAGGCCTGCCGGCGGCCATGCCCGCGCGGCCGGCCGAGGACCTCGAGCCCACCGGCATCCGGCGCAGCATCCCAACCGGCATCCCCGGCGCGGAACCAATCCGGCTCGACCCGCTGGTCGACCGGGGGCTGCGGCTCCAAGAGCTCCGGCGCCGGTCCGCGGCCATGGCACGGCTGGACGCCCTCCCGCCGCACCCCGTGGTCAATGGACCGTGACAGCGGCTGAGGAGCACCCACCTCCGAAAAGGCGAAGGGGTCCGGACGTAGTCCAGGCCTCTTCGCGCTTTTGACGACCATCCCTCCTCAACCTGACCCCATCGAACAGCCGTCGGGGCGACCGTCTGTGTCTTGGATTCGTCGCCCGACCTCACCGCCCCCCAGCGATTAGTCATGCACCCCGCCGGATGCACCGGCGGCGGTTCATGAGCGACGCCGTGCTTCTAGGACGGCAACGTCCTCGTCTGCGGTGGGGCGGCCCGCGGCATCACCAACCTCAACACTGAGCCCGTGCGGCTAGCTCCCGTCTGAGCGTTTCGCGTCACGGCGCTGATTACAAAGTTGTAGATACAATCAATAATTGCGGATTGACAAGGTCAAATAAGCGCCCCCAGCAGGATTCGAACCTGCGACACAGGGTTTAGGAATCCGGTCCGGGCCAGCCCAGGCTGGGCGTGAAGATGCTGTCCTACGCTCAGATCGGCACTCGGCGCCTCTCGTTGCATGCCGTTGGTGAGTAGGGTTCTTCGACCTCGTGCGGCCCGTGTGCGGCCTGGCGCGCCGAACCGTATTCGATTTTCCATGGCGCGGACACCCGTTGCCGCTGTCCCCGTTCGGGTAGCCGCAGCTAGCTACTTCGACCTGAAAAAGTCGAGGCGTGTCGAGCGATTAATGCGGTTCTGACAAGGGAGAATGGTCTCAACCCCTTGGGCTAGAAGGGATTGAGACCATTCATGTTGCGCACGGTAGCTGATCAGCCGACGTTGTGGGAAGCGATCCTGCCGGAGGAGGTGCGGCGGCTCCCGGTCGAGCTGGCCCGGATCGACGAGCTGTTGAAGGACCCAGTCTTCTTCGCGCCGTTCAGGCCGTTCTTCGACCCCCGGTTGGGTCGGCCGTCGACGCCGATGGAAACCTATCTGCGGTTGATGTTCTTAAAGTTCCGCTTCCGGCTCGGGTTCGAGTCGTTGTGCCGTGAGGTGTCGGACTCGATCATGTGGCGGCAGTTCTGCCGGATCGGGATCGACCAGACCGTTCCGCACCCGACCACGTTGATGAAGCTGACCACCCGGTGCGGGTCGGCGGCGGTCGACGGGCTGAACGAGATCCTGCTGGCGAAAGCCGACGAGGCGAAGGTGCTGCGAACGTCGAGGATCCGGGTCGACACGACTGTGGTCCCGGCCAATGTGGCGTACCCGACCGACTCCGGGCTGCTAGCCAAGGCGATCGGCCGGATCGCCGCGACCGGCCGCCGGATCCGTGCGGCTGGTGGTGCGGTCCGCACCACGCTGCGGGACCGGTCCCGCGCCGCCGGGCGGCGGGCGCATGATCTGAACGCGAAGCTCCGCACCCGAAACGCCGCGGCGAAAGAGGAGGCGTTGGCGGTGGTGCGGCGCAAGAACGCCGAGCTGGCCGAGCTGGCCGAGACCGCGGCCACCGAGGCCGAACGGCTACTGGCCAACGCGAAACGAGCGGTGCGGAAGGCCCGGGCTGACGCAGCGCACCGGAAGGCTGAGGGTCGGTCGGATCCGGCGGCCGGACGGCGTCGTGGCCGGCTGGTCCGCGCGGTGAACGACCTCACCACGCTGCTCGACGCGACCCGCCGGATCGCCGCCCAGACCCGGCAGCGGATCGCCGGCACCATCCCCGACGGCGCCACCCGCCGGGTGAGTCTGCACGATCCGGATGCCCGCCCGATCGCGAAAGGCCGGCTCGGGAAGCCGGTCGAGTTCGGAGCCAAAGCCCAGGTGTGTGACAACGCCGACGGGATCGTGCTCGACCACGACGTCCAGCCCGGCAACCCCGCCGACGCACCCCGGCTCAAACCGGCCGTGGAACGCGTCATCAAACGCACCAAGCGCAAACCCCGAACCGTGGCCGCTGATCGCGGCTACGGCGAAGCCGGTGTCGACGACGCTCTCCGCGACCTCGGCATCCGCAACGTGGTGATCCCCCGCAAGGGCCGACCCAGCAAAGCCCGGCAAGCCCACGAGCGACGACGAAGTTTCCGGCAGACCGTGAAATGGCGAACCGGCTGCGAAGGCCGGATCAGTCACCTGAAACGCAGCTACGGCTGGGACCGCACCATGATCGACACCACCGAAGGCGCCCGGACCTGGATCGGACACGGAGTCTTCGCCCACAACCTGACCAAGATCGCCGCCCTGACCTTCTGACCCGCCCCGCCGGGACCCTCACCCCAGCAGCGACACCCAGCCGAGAATCAGTCCGGATCAGCCGATCCCGACCAATCCGAGTTCTTCAGGTCGAAGTAGCTAGCGCCGGATCTTGGCCACAGTGAGCAGGACGGCGCTGTCCTCCACCGCTTCCAGGCTGTGGCGGTCGTCGGGCACAATCAGGAGGTCCCCCCGGTGGCCCTCCCACGAAACGTCGGCAGCTGCCAACCGCACGTGGCCGTTCAAGACCAGAACGGTCGCCTCACCCGGATTGTTGTGCTCGGCGAGCCGAGCTCCAGCGACCATGCCGATGACTGTTTGACGCAGCACCTTCTCATGACCGCCGAAGACGGTGTCTGCGGTGTGGCCACCGCCCGCAGACCCAGCTAACGCGATCTGCTGGCGAGCAAGAGCATCAAGCGAAACCTTCTGCATGTGATGAGTGTGCCCGTCCGTCCTCGAACCCGCGATCGGGGCGACAGGTCTTTCTCACACACGATGGGCCTCGTCTCGGCACCGGGGTAACTGACTGCGGCAAGGTCGGCGTGCCGCGGGTCGGCTGCGGGCTGTGGGCCGCGACCCCGGAGAGTGCATAAGTTTGGGCCCCTTGACCGGCCGATATGGGTCGGATGTACTGGAAACGCTGCGTCCAGCAGTCGCCTTGGAACGTGCCCGGCCGCCCAGTGTCGCCGCCGGAACGAGAGCAGTCGCCCGCCGCCAAGGACTCCTGAGCTAGGCGTATCGACAGGCAGCCGTCGCCATGACTCTTACCTCCTCCTCGGATCCGGTGGCGGAATCGCCCGCCGCCGAACCGCGCGACTTGACGGTCAAGCCCCAGCCCGGCGCTCGCGTACGGGCCCAGCCCTGTGAGGCGAGCGAGAAGGATGGCCAGTTGAACGATCACCGCCCTGGTACCGGTGGACACGGACAGCCCTCAACCTCCGACACCGGTTCGATGTCGGCGCGTCCGCCGACGGCCGCATGGCGACAGGGTCCTACTGAGTCTTTCGGCGGTTCATCGGGCTCGGGCTGGAAATACCCGTCGATGAACTCGCTGAACAACGAGGGTCAAATTGCGCGGCTCGATCACGGAGCCGACCCCTGACTCCGCACCCGATTTGAAGGGCAGCTGAGGAAGTCGACCCGATCTAACAGGAGGACATCGTGGGTGTCTCGAACCCTCACAGGCGCGCTGGGTTAACACAGTGAGCGAGCCTGCCGCGGCGCCGCCCGGTATCGATCCGGTCGTCGTGATTCGGTCAAGGCCGTACCTCGCTGCGCTCGTGTTGGCGGCGATCTTGGGCGTTCCCATCTCGGCCACTGCATACGGATTTCTCGCCCTGGTCGGCGCTGTCCAGCGGTTCGTTTTCGAGGGGCTGCCGAATCAAGTACTCGGGGGGCCCGCACCTGCGTGGTGGCCCCTGCCGTGGCTGGTGTTGTGCGGGCTGTTGACGGGGTTGACCATCCGGTTCCTGCCGGGCACCGGGGGCCACTCGCCCGCTTTCGGGTTCAAGGCGGGTGGCGGTCCGCCCACCGGTCGGGAGCTCGTGGGTATCGCGTTGGCGGCGCTGACCACGCTCAGCCTGGGCGCGGTCCTCGGGCCCGAGGCGCCGCTGATCGCGATCGGTGGCGGCCTCGGGGCGTTGACGGTGCACCTGGTGAAGAAGGACGCTCCGCCGATGGCTCTGACGATCATGGCGTCGGCTGGCAGCTTCGCAGCGATCAGTACCCTGCTCGGGTCTCCTGTGCTCGGTGCATTCCTGATCATGGAGGCCGCCGGAATCGGGGGAATGACGCTGAGCCTTGTGGCGCTGCCCGGACTGCTCGCTTCTGGCATCGGAGCGCTGGTATTCATCGGCTTGGGCAACTGGACCGGGCTGGGCAACTTCTCGCTGGCGCTGCCCGTGGTGCCACCGGCGGTGCCGCCGACGTTGGCCAGCTTGGGCTGGGCAGTGGTCATGGGCGTGGCCGGCGCGCTGTTGGGCTGGTTGATCCGCTGGGTCGGGCTGTCGCTTCGTCCGGTCGTGCATTTGAACCGGGTGTTGGTCACGTCGGCGCTTGGCCTGCTGATCGGTCTGACCGCCATGGTGTACCAGTTGATCTCCGAACACAGTTTCACCCAAGTGTTGTTCTCCGGGCAGGACGCTATGCCGGAGCTGGTCGAACACGCCGCTGACTACTCGCTTGCTGTGCTGGTCTTGCTCATCGCCTGTAAGGCCTTCGTCTACGGGCTCTCGCTGAGTGCGTTTCGTGGTGGGCCGGTCTTCCCGTCGATGTTCATCGGTGCGGCGATCGGTATTGCGGCGAGTGGGTTGCCCGGAATGGATCTCGCAGCAGCGATCGGCATGGGCATCGGAGCCATGTGCGCCGCAATGCTGCGGCTGCCGTTGACGTCGACGCTGCTAGCCACGCTGCTGATGGGAGTGGACGGTGTGGCCGTAACGCCCCAGGTTGTGGTGGCCGTGGCGGTGGCCTTCGTGATCACCAATGTGCTCCCGGTTCCGGGCCCGAGGGCGTCGGTGGCGCATGACGATGGTGGCAGTGTTCAACGTCGGGCTCCGGCGAGGGACGACCATGACCACTGAGATCTCGAGCGGGGGCCGGTCACACGTACGGGTCCGGGGTACGGCCTGGTTGTTCATCGTTGGATCGAGCTTGTTCGCCCTGGGGGCGGTGCCGTTCTACGCCGAGGCCGTGGGATTGCGCTTGTGTGCCGTCACATTCTTCGTCGGTTCGCTGTTCTTCACCTCTGCGGCGTTTCTGCAGTACCGCGACGCCGTTGACGCGCTGCCGGCCGTGAATGACACGCCGCGCCATTCGTTTTGGGTATGGGCGCCGCGGAATCTCGGCTGGCTCGCCGGTGCGGTTCAACTTGCCGGCACGCTGTGGTTCAACTGGAGTACGGCGAACGCACTGCGGGTCAATCTCAGTGCGGCGCTGACCGATCAGCGGGTGTGGCGACCCGACACCATCGGTTCAATCGCGTTCCTCATTGCAAGCGGTGTGGCGTTGCAGGATGCCCGTGGCGGCGTCATTGCCGGCCGGCCCAAGCCTCGGCCGTGGACGATCAGCGTGATCAACCTGGTCGGCTCTGTTGCGTTCGGCATCTCGGCTGTCGCCGCCTTTGTCATACCGTCGAGCGGCGATGTCTGGAACGCCCAGCTGTCCAACCTCGGCACACTCGTGGGAGCCGTGTGCTTCCTCATCGGCGCGATTCTGCTGCTGAGTCCAGAAACTGCAGCCGCCTCGGAGCCTACGGACCGGGGATCGTGAATAGCCGCCGACCCCTGCCGGCCGAGGGTAGGCCCGCCTGTGGCGCCTTCGGACCGGGATCGGACGCCCGGTCAAGACGTGACCATCAGGCGTGGTGTTCGTCTGCATTAGCTATGCAATATCTGAGGCGGCGGCCGCTATTCGGTAAACCCACTCTTCAACCGTCTCCTAAGGAGAAATGATGTCCATACTTTCCCAGCCGACCGATGCCGACGTGGCACTGTTCGGCAACCGATTCGCCACCCAGGAGGTTCCGAGCCGGGAATTCCCGGAGACCGGCATTCCTGCTCAGGACGCGCTGCGGCTGGTGGCAGAGGACCTGGCGCTGGAGGGTGACCCGGCCCGGAACCTGGCGACCTTCGTGACCACCTGGATGGAGCCGCAGGCCCAGCAGATCATCGCCGCGAACCTGCACCGCAACTTCATCGACCACGCCGAATATCCCCGCACAGCCGAGATCGAGCAGCGCTGCATCCGGATGCTCGCCGACCTCTTCCATGCCCCCGGCGAGACCACCGGCGCCCGAACCCAGGGATCGTCCGAGGCGATCATGCTCGGTGGACTGTCCCTCAAGTGGAACTGGCGCAAACGCCGCGAGGCCGCCGGAGCGTCGACGTCGAGCCCGAACCTGGTGTTCGGCGGCGACGTGCATGTCGTGTGGGAGAAGTTCTGCCGCTACTTCGACGTCGAGCCGCGGATCGTGCCACTGCAGCCGGGGAAGTACACGATCGGCCCGGACGACGTGGAGGCCCATGTCGATGAGAACACCATCGGTGTCGCGGCTGTTCTCGGCACGACGTTCACCGGACACAAGGACGACGTGTTGGGCATCAACGACCTGCTGCTACGGATCAAGAGCGAGCGGGGCCTTGATGTGCCGTTGCACGTCGACGGGGCCAGTGGGGGCTTCGTCTGGCCCTTCCTCTACCCGGACTCCGAGTGGGACTTCCGGCTCGAGCAGGTCCGCTCCATCAACGTTTCCGGGCACAAGTTCGGACTGGTCTATCCAGGTATTGGCTGGCTGATCTTCCGGGAGAAGGCCGACCTGGCCAAGGACCTTGTCTTCGAGGAGAACTACCTCGGCAAGACCGACTCGACCTTCACCCTGAACTTCTCCACCGGCTCGGCGATGGTCCTCGCCCAGTACTACAACCTCGTCCGTTACGGTCGCGCCGGCTACACCTACATCATGCAGAACATGCAAACCAACGCCCGAGTCCTCGCCGAGAAGCTGGACGCCATGGGCCGGTTCGAGATCATCGGCCCCGATGAAGAGCAACTTCCCCTGGTCGCGTTCCGGCTCGCCGACGACAACGGGTACGACGAGTTCGACATTGCCTGGCAGCTCTCGGCCGAGCGGGGCTGGATGGTTCCCGCATACACCCTGCCGCCGAACGCCCAGGATGTGACGATCATGCGGGCGCTGGTCAAGGAGACGATGAGTCGCGAGCATGTCGACACGCTCGCCCGGGACATCGAGGAGGCGTGTGCGACGCTGGCGAAGAAGGGCGGCGCGCACGAGTCCGAGCGAAAGAAGATCGTTACCGGGCCCGGCCATTGAGATCTGGTCAGCGCGTCGCACACGAGCTACCCGACCGCCATCTGACTTCGGGTTCACCCGAAGGGGTGAGGGCGCAGAGCAATGTCGGTGGTTGGCTGTGGGGGAGGCCGGTCTGGGCTGGTAGATCACGCTAGGAGCGATGATGGCAGCCACGATGGTGGATGAGACCGCGGCTGGGCGCAGCGAGCCGGACAGCACGGGTCGGGGCTCCGCGGACATGTTCGTGGTATTCGGGATGTGCTTCCCCCCGAATCGTGGAGGACTTCTCTTAGGCCGCGGCCGGTTGGTCGGCGGTTGGTTCGGTCAGGTTCTCGTAGTCGATTTGGAGCTCCGCCAGAACGTGGAGGCATCAGCTATAAGGGTGCGGTGCCAGAGAAGCGTAACAAGTACGACCGGGAGTTCCGTGAGGGAGCGGTCCGGATCGTCAAGGAGACCAACAAACCGATCGCTCAGATAGCCCGTGATCTCGGGATCAACGAGGGCACCCTGGGCAACTGGGTGGCCCGTGACCGGGAGGCTCGGCAGGGCACCGACGGGCTGTCCACGGGCGTGGTCGAGGAGCTGAAGCGGCTCCGGGCCGAGGTCGCGGAGCTGCGGATGGAGCATGATGTCCTCATTGGATGAGTATGGGGTGGCGGGCCATGGTGGCCTGTTCGTCGGGAACGACGAGGGACGGCCTCGATGTCTGCCACTCGATGGCCTGTTTGAGTTGGTCGCCCTCGTCGTTGACCGGGACGCGCGATCGGCGCAAGAGAGCTCCCATTCCAGGCTGGAAATGAAGAACGACGGCCGGTCCGGCCGGCGGCGATCTTGGACCTGGAGGCAACAGATGTTCTGCGGGTGGGACTGGGGTTCAACACAGCACGGGGTGTGCGTGATCGACGATGACGGTGTGATCGTCCAGCGATGGTTGGTCCGGCACTGCGAAGGAGGACTCGCGACGCTGTTCATCCAGCTTGCCGAGCTTTCCGATCCGACGACGTTGCCGATCGCGATCGAACTGGGTGAAGGATTGGTCGTCGGGCAGATCGCTGCTGCCGGGCATACCATTGTTGATCTTGGTCTTGCCGCCGCGGATCAAGCGGCGCGTCCGCGATCTTGATCGGCCGGCGCTAAGTCCGACCGTGGGGACGCGTTCATGCTCGCGGACTACGCCAGAACCGATGGTCACCGCCTTGGACGGGTCGAACCGGTGGCCTAGATCACCCGGGAACTCACTGCGCTGACCCGGGCGCGAACCGCGCTGGTCGAGGCTCGCACAGCGGCGTCGAACCAGTTGTGGGCGATCCTCTCCGAACATTGGCCCGTTGCTGCCTTGGTGTTCCAGAAACTGACTTCGCAGGTGGCGCTCGCGTTCTTGACCGACTATCCGACGCCACAGTCAGCTGCATTGCTCGGTGAGGGCCGGATGCGGCAGTTCTGCCGTCGACACGCCTACCGCGGCGGCAAGTCCGCCGCAGACTGGTCAGCCGCGGCCAGCAGCCCGGGCGAACGAAGACTCGATCACGCCGCCGGTGTTGGCGGCGATCGTTCGCGGGTCAGTCGCTCAGATCCGGGTGCTCAACGCCGAGGTCAGCCACCTCGACCGCGACATCGAGAAAGCGCTCGCTGGACACCCCAAGGCCGCGCTACTCCAGACCCTGCCACGTGTCGCCAGCGTACAGCCTGGCTCGCCGGCCGCGGAGATCGGGCCACTGCTCGAGCGATGCCACACCAGCGCAGGTTCGGCGCATACGCGGCGCTGAAGGTCGCGCCGGGCATCAGGCAGGTCGGGGACCGTCGGGTTCCGCTACGCCGCCAACAAGCCGGCGCGGGTCGCTATCACCGGCTTCGCCGATAACTCTCGACATTCCTCCGCATGGGCCGCTGACAGCTATCGCCGAGCCCGCGCCCGGGGCGCCCGGCACCCCCACGCCGACGGGTCCTGCCGAGGATGGCTCCCTTATCTGGCCTGCTTGACTTCCGGGACGACCAGGCCCCCGGCGCATCGACCGCGACCATCTTCTCCGGAAGGACACAACCCAGAGAACTCAAGGATCGGTGGTCTTGTGGGTGAAGGAGGCGACGAGGTGAGCGTGGCCCGCTTCATCGCCGACCAGAGGACCCGCTACCGGGTGCCGCACACGCTGACCTGTCTGCTGCTGGGGGTGAGTCTGTCGTGGTTCTATAAGTGGCGGGACCGGCTACCCACACCGCGGCAGCAGCGTCGGGCCGGTCTGGACGTTGCCGTGGCGGTGATGTTCGCTGACGCCAAGGGCGTGCACGGCTCGACGTTGCAGTGACCCGCGGCCCGCAGGTCGACGTGGCTTGAACGGAGAAAGTCCACCCAACACGGGGAAGACGACGAGTAACCACCAGGGAGTCTCCTGGGCTCCCGATACACCGCAAGGCCCCCGAGGGCTGGTCATTCCTCGCGGGCTTGTGTCGGCGGCCGCTGGCACACTGGCCACATCTCCAGCGCCGACCAGAGTCGCGACGGTGGTCCATTCCGAGACTGTTCTGGCGGCGTCGGCGGTGGTACCGAGGCCCTGCCATCATCACGCCCGGCTCCACCACCCGGATAGCGACGACCGCCCAGCGCTACCAACGCCGTTTCCCCCACCGACCGCGGCCGGCGCCCCCAGACTTGCGAAGGCTTGAAGCGGCTGTCCGTCGGCGTTCAGCGAGCGCCAATCGAGTGCATCTCGTGCGGTCGGATGGTGGCGACCTCACCGCGGGGGTCCGCCGGGGGCCCGTGGAGATCCAGCAGTTCAATTCCGACGTGCGCCCTGGACCACCTGCTTGTAGGGGGCAGCATGGCCGCCAAACGAGGCGTAGCTCACCCCTGGGGAGCACACCTGGACTGCGGCGGGGCGCAAGAAACTGCCATTTCAGCTTAGCTTCCGCGGCCCGCTGGTGGGCTGCGGGCAGCGGGTAGGACCATGTGGGGATGAGCGAGCGGAGTCTGCGACAGTCCTACGAAGCGATCATCCGCGCGGTCGCCGCCGGTGATAAGAACGCGCTGGATCGCCTGATCGCAGAAAACATCGTTGACCACAATGCGGTGCCGGGACAGGCTCCGGGGCGCGACGGAATTGCGTACTGGATGGCCATGATGCATGACGCGTTCGCCGACCTCGCGGGCGTCGTCGAGGACACCGTGGTGGAAGGCGACAAGATCGCCGCTCGAGTGACCTGGCATGGAACCCACCGAGGGCATTTTGTCGGCGTCCCAGGCACCGGAGCACCAGTTGCCATGCAGTCCGTTCAGATCCTTAAGTTCGCGGACGGTATGGCATGCGAGTGGTGGGGAACTGCCGACGTCTTCGGCGTCCTTCACCAGGTTGGTGCGCGGGTGGTTTCCTCCACGTAGTTCTCGGACATCTCACGGCGTGGCTGCGATGTCCAGGGCCCGGACGCCGGTGGCTTGGTTCACCGGTGTCTTGCCCGACGCCAGAATCGAACATTTCAGAAGCGTCACCGAGCATGACCGAGATGGTGACGCTCAACAGATCTGGAGCCCGCGGCGGCGGCGCGGCCTGCAGCGAGCGAGGAAACGCGCCGCCGGCGTAGCCCGGCGAGCCGCTTGACCGAGGAAGACCTTACTCACAACCGCCAGGTGGGCCGAAGGCCCCGAGCCACACATTACGAGAGCCCCTTCCCGTGTTGACTCTGGCCCTGACCAGGCACTTTAGTTGCAGAGTCGGCACCCCCAGAGGCCTAGAACCACCCCAACCGACTCCAGTTCGCTCCACGAATGGCTCCACGCCCACCGACGCGATCACGGGCGCCTGAACAGGTCGCACCCGATGTCGGCACCACTGCGAACTGGCAGGGCCAGATAAGTCCGTGAAGGGCGCGCCGCGTTCGCCGTAACACGGCATGCCCGGCCGATCGAAGGTCGGCGAGGCTTCCGCCGCGTGGCGGTCGTGCACGTCGCCGAGATCGCCACCGCCGGCGTCCCGGAGGGCTATCCCGAAGAAGCCGTGTGTGCCAAACTCGGCTCTGCGAACCTGCGTCGAAGGAGATGCACGTGTCTCTCATGCCTCGTAGCCGACGGCTGGCCGGACTGGTCGGATTCATCGCCGTGATCCTTACTTCCCTCATCGGCGCGGCCGTGCCGGCGGCAGCAGAGATCGAAGACGGCACCCGCTTCTACGTGCCGAAACCCAACCACGACGCCGTTCAGCAGATCGCGACGTTGACCCGGCAGGGCCGTAAGGCCGACGCCGCCCGGATCCGGGCGATGATCAGCACGCCGACGGCCGTGTGGGTGGAGAGCGGCTCGCCCAAGGAGGCGGAGCAGCAGGTCCGGCAGGTGACCCGCCAGGCGGCGGGCAAGAAGACGGTCCCGGTGCTCGTGCTCTACAACATCCCGTTCCGCGACTGCGCCCAGTACTCCGCGGGCGGCGCGACCTCGGTGGCCGAGTACCAGGCCTGGATCGACGGTGTCGTCCGCGGCATCGGCCGGCGTGAGGCGGTGATCGTGCTCGAGCCGGACGGCCTCGGCATCATCCCGTGGTACACCAACATCGATGGGACGCTCGAGTGGTGCCAGCCGCCGGAGGCGGACTCGGCCACCGCCGCCACCGAGCGCTTCGCCATGCTCAACTACGCCGTCGACCGCCTCACCGCCCTGCCCAACACCTCGGTCTACCTCGACGGCACCCACAGCGGCTGGCTCAACGTCGGCGACATCACCGACCGGCTGCTCAAGGCCGGGGTGGAGAAGGCGGACGGGTTCTTCCTGAACGCCTCGAACTACCAGTGGACGCCCAACCTGGAGCAGTACGGGACCTGGATCTCCTCCTGCATCGCATACGTGACCGAGGTCAAGCCGGGTGACTTCGCCAGCTGCGGGAACCAGTACTGGAGCGGCGGTCCCGCCAACAACTGGACCGGGGTCGCCCTGGACCCGGCGAAGATCTGGAGCGACACCGCGGTCGATCCGGCGGCCAACACGGCCGGCATCAACTCCCGTTACGACCTGATCCTCGGCGCCGTCGAGCCGACCAAGACGTTCGTGATCGACACCAGTCGTAACGGGCAGGGGCCGTGGGTCCCGACCGGCGCCCAGGCGGCCTGGCCCGACCCGCAGACCTGGTGCAACCCGCCCGGACGTGGACTCGGTGAGCGACCCTCGACGGCCACCGGTACACCGCTGGCGGATGCGTATCTGTGGATCAAGGTGCCGGGTGAGTCCGACGGCCAGTGCAGCCGCGGCCTCGGCACCGGCAACAACGTCGTCGATCCTGTCTGGGGGCAGGTCGACCCGGCCGCCGGTCAGTGGTTCGACGAGCAGGCCCTCGAGCTGGCCCAGCTCGCGAACCCGCCCCTGGCGATCCGGCGCTGACCGCTGGGGACGCCGCTTCCGGGAGGTAGACGGCTGCTAGAGCGGGACCACCTGTCCGCGTCCGGACGGCTCCTTACTGAGCGGGCGTACCGTGCTGCGCCGCTGAACCCGACAGGCATTGTGAAGCGGCTGCACGCCGCGGTATCCCACCTCCGGGGCCTGCCCGGCTTCCGCCGCGGAAGAACCACACGGCCCGCTGCGGCCATAGGTTTGCATGGCGATGAACTTGACCCGCCCAGACGGGAAGTTGTCGGTGTCGCCTCAGGGTCGGGCCGCAATGCACAGCGGCCAGATCCCCCGCTCTGCCCCCGTCATATACGAAGTAGGCCCCGTGGGACTCGAACTCACGACCCGCGGATCGAAAGAGCGATCGTCCCAGGCAACTCAGCCATCTTCAGGCGACCGGAGTTGTGCCGCGGACCCCAATGGCCGCATCCAGACCCTATGTCCGACGGCAGTTCGCACCACGTTTGATGTCATGAGCGCCCCTGACGTCGCCGTTTGCGTACAAGTCTGCTCTTAGGTCGCGGCGCTGAGCCTGGTTGCTGCTGTCTTGCACCACCAGCCATGGCGCTGGCCAGCGAAGTCGAAGAGGTTGGTCACTGTCCGACCCCACCTCGAGCCTATGGAGCCCCAACGGTTCAGCTGAGAGGATGGCACACCGGTAACCGATCACGACTCGAGAGAGGCCGCAGCATGAGCCATGACGTGATCGCCATCGGGTTCGTCGAATCGGTATTGACCGACCGCGCCAGTGCGCCCAAGCAGGGTGCCGGCGCTCCGGACGCCTGGCTGGCCATCGCGCCCGAGTTCGGGGAGGGTCTCGCCGACATCGAGATCGGCACCGAGATGATCCTGCTGACCTGGTTCGACCGCGCCGACCGGACCGTGCTCGCCACCCGACCCCGCGACGACCCAGCCAACCCCATGACTGGGGTATTCAGCACCCGCTCCCCCGATCGGCCCAACCCGATCGGACTCCACCGCGTACGCGTACTCGACCGCGACGGACCTCGCATCCAGGTCGGTCCGCTTGAGGCGCTCGACGGAACGCCCGTTCTCGACCTCAAGCCAGTCCTGGACAACCGCGAGCGATAGCCCGTCCGCGTCGTGTCCAAGACTAGAAACGGCGTACCTGGTGGGTGACGACGCAGCAAGCGGGCCGGCGCAGGATGCTCAGCTTCTCCAGCAACAAATACTCGGTCAGCAACCATGAGGAGAGAACAGAAGTCACTTACCTCCTGATCGACAACTGCCGACAGCAGGTCCTCCCAGGCGAGTTGCAGAGCTGAAGTCACCCCGAATGTCCTAGGTTCTATCGACGAGAGCCTGGAGCGCTTTATGAGGGGAACCAAACCCTGACTCACTCAGTAATGAAGAATGAGTCAGGGTTCGTCCCGGAGCTACTTCCAGGTGGATCGCAGCTTCCAAACTGTCAGGTCTTCGAGCTGAGCTCGGCCGCCTTCGGAGAAGAGCTGAATCCCTTTGCTGTTCCGATCCGGGAAGATCTGGTCGGTGATAGTGACCCTGCCCCTTCCCTCGAAGACCTCGACGGATGACCGGTCAACCAGCACCCGCAGGGTGATGTACCCGTTCTTCAGCGCCACCGGCGCGAACTCCACGCTGGGGAAGCTCGGGCTGAAGCTGACGTCCCCGGACTCGGTGCGGTCGACGTAGATCCCACCGCGGTCGACGTCGTAGCCGATCTCGGTGCGCTGTCCGTTCCCGGTCCGCACCCGCAGGCCGAAATTCTCAGCGTTACGGGCTCGGAACTTGGCCAGAATCTCGACGGTGTCTCCCTTGGCCCGCGGGTTGGTCAGCCTGGTTGTCCCCTCCACCAACCTGGTGGACTTCAACTTGTAGGGGCGCTGCCGCAGCTTCTGCAACTCACGAACCGGGGTCGACTTCAGCCGCACGTCGTCTCCGACGGTCTGCAGGCCCAGGTCCCGTGGCACGCTCATCGCGCTCCGCCAGGGGTCCGTCGGGATGCTGCCGGCGTACTGCCAGTTGTTCATCCAGGCGATCATGATCCGCCGGTTCTTCGGCACGTTGTTGAAGGTGACTCCGGCGTAGAAGTCCCGGCCGTAGTCCAACCAATGCGCCCGCTGGGTCGCAGACTGGGCCGGAGCGTTCGCGAAGGTGAACTGATCGGCCAGCACATGTCCCCACCCACCGGTGTTGTTGTCGATGATCTGGATTCGAGCCCGCTCACCTTCCAGATCGCGGAGATCCCAGCCGACCCAGTCCAGGGTTTCGCTGTCGGAGCCGGTGGCGGTGCGGACGATCTGTCCGTCGACAACCAGATTGACGGTGGTCTCAACACTGCGAGGCAGCGCGGCGGTAGGCCCGAGCACCGGGTGGTCGAAGGTTAAGTGTCCCCACCCGCCGGTGGCCTGGTCCTTGATTCGGAGCACCGCTTCTTGGCCTCGGTAGGCACTGACGTCCCAGTTCTTCCAGTTGAGGATGCCGTCGTTCGAGCCGGTCGCGGTCTTGACGACCTGACCGTCGACCACGAGCTCGGCTTGGAGTGACCCGTCGCTCCGGCCTCCACCGCCCAGCAGGAAGTTCAGATAGTTGTCAGTGATTTCGAACGCGGGTGAGCTCAGCGTGCCCTGGTTATCGTCGCCCAGCGGGCCGCCTTCCCAGGTGTTGAGCCGCTTCCGCCCGATAGCGCCCTCACCGCCAGATGTCGAGGGGTTGCGGTCCGGCAGGAAGTCACCGGTCAACGTCCAACCGGCCTCCGCGAGGTTCGTATCGTCGGGGAATTCGAAGCCATCGAAGAGCAACGTGCCCTCCGGCGGCTCGCTGCTGAGCTGAGTGCCGGGTACATTCGGGTGGTTTCCGCCGCCGATCAGGAAGTTGAGGTACGACTGGTTCACCGTGAAGTCCGGTGATGTCAAAGTCCCGACGGTGCCGTCCCCGTTGTGGAAGCTGTTCGCCAGCTGCTGGCCTTCATAACCCGTGACGGCCTGCTGCCCGTCGATTCCGCCGGCGGCCGGCCCAGGTCCGAAGGCGGTTCCGGTGGTGGTCCAGGAACCAAAGGTGGCGGCCTCGAAGTCCTGGATGACGGTGCCAGCGGGCGGGGTGTAGGTGGCGGGTTCGTCGGAGGTGAACGTTGTGCCGTCGAAGTCACCGACGAAGTACTGACCTCCCGAACCCCCGGCGATCGACCCGGGGTTCAGGTTGATCACCAGCACCCACTTCACATTGGCGGGGTCGCCGTCCACCGCTAGCGGGAACAGGTCCGGGCATTCCCAGACTCCGCCCACAGCCCCGGCGGGGCCGAACTCGCTGAGGTGGGTCCAGTCCTTCAGGTTAGGTGAGCCGTAGATGTCGGCTTTGCGCTCGACGGAGCGGACCACCACCATCCGCCATTCCTTAGCCGGCGCGTACCAGAACACCTTGGGATCGCGGAACTCCCTGGAGTTGATGTCCAACACCGGGTTGCCGCTGTACTTGGTCCAGGTCTGACCCTCATCCAGGCTGTACGCCAGTGACTGAGCCTGACGCCCGGCCAGGGTCGGATGGGCACCGGTGTAGGCGCTGGTGTAGATCGCCACCATCGGCGGGTTCGCCTTCGTGCCGAACCCGCTGGTGTTGTTGGTGTCGACGACTGCCGATCCGGAGAAGATGTCCTCAATCGACTCACCCTCGGCGTTGAAGGTCTGTGGGATGGCGACAGGCTGCTCATCCCAGTGCACCAAGTCCCTCGACGTGGCGTGGCCCCAGCTCATGTTGCCCCACTGGCTGCCCTGCGGGTTGTACTGGTAGAAGAGGTGGTAGACGCCCTTGTAGAAGACCAGCCCGTTCGGATCGTTCATCCAGTTCTTTTGCGGGCTGTAGTGGAACTGCGGGCGGTAGGTCTGGTTGTACTCAGCTGGTGGCGCAGCGACAGCAGGCGACGCACCGATCGCCAACAGCAGACCGAAGAGACTGAAGATGGTGCCGAGAAGAAGCCTGCGGCGAGACCACCCTCGCCGAGCCTCCGCCGCCGTGACGTCACCTTTGACAACCCTCATTTAGTACTGCCCCCTGTTCCGACGACAAGAACCCATGGCTAGGACAGCCCGGCGGGTTGGTGGTCGCCACTATGAAACTCGCCTTTAGGCGATGTCAAGAGTGGCACCAGAAGACGCCGTGGTTGCCAAAATGGCATTGGCTCCACCGTGGAACTGCGAAATCTCAGTCGTTGCCAAAATTGCCAAAGAACACCGGTTGCTTTGGCAGATTTTTCCTGCGCACGTTTTGTCAACGTCATGGTCCGGCCACTCAGGGTAAGCCGTCGGTGCTGGCGGCGTTCGGCGACCACGGCAACGCAGGGTTGACCTCTTCGTCCCGAAGCACAGGTTTGCCCCGACCGGGGATCAGCGCCGGCCCGACGAGTGAGTTCAGCCTGTTCTTCCGAGTGAAGCGGGGCGAGGGGGAACCGCTGCGGGATGCGCTTCGCACACTGCAGGAGACTCCCGGATACCGGCCGGGCGACTACGGCATTGCCCTCGCGACCATCCACGAGGCCCGGTTCGTCTTGTTCGACGACGACACCCGGCTCGCGTTCATGACCAGCTTCGACGGTCCGTGGGACGCCTACATGGAGGACTTCTTCACCTCCGGCCCGACCCTCGCGCACCTACTTCGGCCATGCATCTATCTTCTCGGATCCTTCGGGTTGAACGCCCATCCGTCGTCGGTGACGGGATGGAGGTTGCTCGCCGGCTCCCAGGTGATGAGTACTTCGCCGTGGCCGTGTACGCGGGCGACGTAGGCCTCCCACTCGGCCCCGCTGTTTCGCCGCCAGGCGATCACGAGGCCGGGGCGTCGGTAGCCGCCGGCTCCGTCGACCCAGACGTGTCGCCGTCTGACGTGGTCACCGGTCATCGGCGGGGGTGGCGTCGCGGATCGGGACCAGGCGGTCGGCGCTCACCCACTGGACGAGCACGGCGTCCGGGAATGGAGCTGTCAGCACCAAGGCCGACCACGCGGACGCCGTGGCGTTTCGGACGGGTGCCGGTTGCCATTGCAGGATCAGCCCGGGTCGGGTTGGGGCGTGCTCTCCGTGACCACGCACCCAGACATGCCACATTTCGGGCTCGTTCGGTTCAACCGCTGCCATCGACGACAGCCTACGCGTTATACGAACGTATGTTCGATATGGCGGAGGGTGCTCGGCGCCTCAGTGCGGCAGCGATATGTTCAGCCGACGTCCGTTGGTCGAGCCCGATGAACTCTAGATGGCGCGGGTGATGAGTCGGTCGAGGTGGTCCGGTTGGGTCGGTCGCCAGCTGGGGCGGTAGCGGAGGTCGGTCCGCCGGCCGCGAGCTGTGGCGGGCCGGTCGCCGAGCTGTTGTCGGAGTCGTTCGTAGATGGCGTCCTCCACGTGGTCAGGGTAGGCGACCACCGACCGTGGGCGGGAGAGGCTCGATGCCTCGCTCACCTACACTCCGCGCGCGAGATTCCGGGCTGGCGGCGACAGGTCGCGGAGACCCGGCCGAGCGGCCGGGTCTCCGTCGCGTCTCGCTCACATGCCGTCTTTGAGCTCGCAGCCGACGCGTTTGACCTGTTTGATGATCCGGTTGAACCCTTCGGTGCGGGCATTGGTCACGTCGTGCAGCAGGGCGGTGAGGACGGCCGGCCACCAGGTCTGGATCGTGCCGGCCAGTCGGGTCGCCTCGGGTAGCTGGGCGTCGACCGCGGCCTCGTAGAAGTCGGCCAGCCGTCGCCGGATCCGGCTCGGCTCGGACTCGGCGAGGAGGAGGCGGAGGCGTTCCTTGACCGCCCACGCGGCCTGAACCTCCTTGGTCGGGTCGCAACGGTCGAACGATCTCCACAGCCGGTTCCACTGCTTGGTCGACAGGTGCTCGGCGCCGGTGAGCAGCAGGCGGCGGTTGACCCAGACCGGGTCGCGGACGGTGCCGCGGCGACCGAGCAGGTCGCGCGTGACCCGTTGTCGGACCTCGGTCACCATCGCGTTGGCCAATGCGACGAGATGCCACTTGTCGACGGCGATCTTGACTCCGGGCAACGCGGCCCGGATCCCGGATGCGTAGGGCGCTGACGGGTCGATGACCACGATCGTGATCTCGCGTCGGAACGCGTCGGACTGGGCCCCGAGCCAGTCGCGCACGCAGCCGCCGGTGCGGCCGGGCGCCAGGCCGAGCAGCCCGCCGGGACGGCCGGGGGGTGCAGTCGACGAAGCTGGTCAGCCACGGATCGGACCGTTTCCAGGCGATCCCGTCGAGGATCCAACGCACCGACCGGAACCGGGTCTCGTCGATCCCCAGCACCGCGGTCGGTTCCGGTTCGGGCAGCCAGCCAGCCGCCGCCACCACCAACGCCTGGTGGGCGGTCGGCCACGACACGCCGTACTCGGTCGCCACATCGGTGACGGACCGGTTACTGGTCGCGATCGCCGACGCGACCTTGTCCCGGAGCCGCTCAGTGAGACGACCCCGCGGCCGCACCGCCACCGCCGTCTGGGTGAACGACCGACGTGGACACAGCCGCTCACCGCACAGCAGGCGGCGTTTGCGCCACCACAGCGCAACGGCCTGACCGGACGCCGGCAGATCCTTGATCCGCCGCAAGGGCCGATCCTTGACCATCAAGGACAGCACCCCGCAGGTCGGACACGGCCCCTCCCGGGCCGTCTTCTCGATCACCACCGTTACTGCGGCCGCCGCGGTCCGTTGGACGCTGAGGACGCGGAACTCATCCTCCAGACCGAACAACGTCGCGGTCGGTTCGGACAACACCTTGGACAACAATTGGGGGTTGGTTGACGTAGCATCCGTCATGCTCGTGGCCTCGCTGCTGGACGTTGTGAGAGACCAACAGCATCGCGGGGCCACGAGCCCACCACCGGCTACGACACGAACCTCAGCCCAGCTGGCGAACCCCCGCTAAAGATCGAAGAGCCCCTTTCGGAAGGTTCGAGAACTCGAGAAGGTCACCCGAAGGCGGCAAGTACAGGATCTCCGCGAGCTAGCGCTGATGCTCAAGCGGGACTTAACCGGCTCGCTATAGACATTGCCCGCCGGTTCTGTGCCTAGGCGACAGTCACCCGCCGTCCTCTGCTCGAATTGCAGAGATTTTCCTTGACTAGGTCGGATATCGCTCGATGTGCTGTGCTGGCAGCCACGCCGTATCGGGCTCCAAGCTCCTTTGCCGTAGGAACCATGTCCCCTGGGCGAAGTACTCCGCTCTCGATCGCTCCACGAAGAGCATTCGCAATCTTCAGATATCGCAAGTCGGCCGCCACGTCGACATGTGACGCTGCAGACTTGGTTTCGGAAGGTTTCTCGTAGACGCGTCGAGGTCGTGCCGGCATCCTCCCGCTGACCGTACGTGCAGCCCGCTGATCAGCCTCCGACGTCCAGGCGGCGTAGACCCTGAGGGTGGTCGCTCCACCGCCGCCGTGGCCGAGCCTGCCGGCCACAGTCCTCACGTCGACGCCTCCACTGATCAGCTCGGTTGCGGTGTAGTGCCGCAGGTTTTTCAGCGTCGTGTTGATGCCGAGGCGTGTCGCCATCCGACGGTATCGCTGGGTGGCCGTGTCCGGGTTGTACGGAAGCTGGCTGTCCGGCGCTGCTGAGAACACGAAGGCGTCCGAATTCAGGGTTTCACCGAGCGCGGCGGCGCGCTCGCGGGCCCGCGCGTGGTGCTCCGCGAGTATGGCGGCGGTTTCAGGGTCAAGGACGACGCGTCGTTGCTGATGGGTCTTGGTGTCCTTCTCCTGGAGCTGACTGTCATCACCGATGAACACTGTGCGGCGAATCGTTAGCACCGCGTGGTCTAGGTCTACATGCGACCATCGCAGTCCGCAGATCTCACCGCGTCGCATCCCAGTGGTCATCTGCACCCAAACGAACGCACCCCAGTCCGGGTCCTGCGAGAAGGCACGTTCGACCAACCGAGCGGCCTCCTCGGGGCTCGGCGGCTTAGGGTCCGGGTGCGGTAGCGGCGGCTTGTCGGCCTGCTGCGCTGGGTTCGACGCGAGCCACTTCCAGACCACGGCCCGGTCAAGAGCGCCACTGACGATCCAGTGCACCTGGCGCACGGTCGAGTCCGACAATCCACGGCAGACGTGCCGCTTGCACACCCGGGCGCAGGCCCGGCAGCCAGCCGGATTCGGCGGCTTGCACGGCGCCCCTCGATGCTCATCGCACCGGTGCTCACGGGTGGTGCGGTGCTGAACATGGGGGCGACGGTTGCAGTGGTCGCGGCAGCGGCGGAGCTCAGCGTAGAACGAGTCCAGGGTCTCCACGTCAAGCCGGGTCAGCGGCACCGATCCAAGCAACGGTCGGATGTGCTTACCGATCTTGGACTCGTAGCCGCGCTTCGTTGACGGGTCCACGTCCAGAACTTCCAGCCACCGATCGAGGAGCTGGCCGACAGTCGCGCGCGTACGGGGGTTTCGCTGCTCGTCGACCTGGCTTAGCAACCGAGTGCGCACTTTTTCCGCTTGGGCACCCGCATGCGGCCCCGGCGGCACCACCTCGATGAGATCCAGCCGCTGCTTCGAGATCGGGTCCCTCCCGACATGGACGCGGACGCGGAGCGCGCCCGATGGCAACTCGTCGATGGCCCCGCGCTGCCTCTTTCGCCGCCGGGTCGCGCCTTTTGCCACACGTGCACCGTAACACTTCGTGTCATGAGTGGTGTCACGTCGCGATTCCAATGATCTTGAATCACGAAGCAACGTTGCTCTGACTAGGTCAGATGCTAGCGCCCCCAGCAGGATTCGAACCTGCGACACAGGGTTTAGGAAACCCTTGCTCTATCCCCTGAGCTATGGGGGCTCGGCACCACAGGCTAGTCGGTCCGACGTGGCAGGGTGAGGCGGTGAGCGAGGACGAGGCGAGCGCGGTCCAGGCGGTGTACGCCGCGCTGAGCGACCGGGACTGGGCGGCGCTGCGCTGCTGTTGCATCCCTACCTGCACTGGACTGGCGCTGGCGGCCGTCCCGTCCGCGGGCGGACCAGGGTGCTGGCGCTGCTCGGCGAGGGATCGAGCCGCCGCCTACGCCGACATCCGTCGAGCTGAGGGATGGACAGATCTACCGGTGGCAGATCGAGTGAGGCCGACGGACCTGCTGGCCGTGTGGCTCGGCGGCACTGTCGGCATCCGGGGCTCGGCCTGCTGCTCGGCACCGGCTTCCTCGAACCTTGGCATGCTGCTCGGCTCCGTCGCGGCCGCGGCCCTCGGCTGTTCGTCGGGCCGGCCTCTAGCGTGGGCGCCATGCCCCGACCGATCCTCCTCGACGTCGACACCGGAACGGACGACGCGTTGGCGATCCTGTACGCCGTCCGCCACCCAGATCTCAATGTCCTCGGCATCAGCTGTGTGGCCGGCAACTCCAGCGTCGATCAGGTCGTCACCAACACGCTGAAGGTGCTCGACGCCGCTAGCGCCCACCGCGACCTACCGGTCGCCCGGGGCGCGGCTCAGCCGTTGCTGGAGCGGGCCCGTCCGGAGGGCGAATTCCACGGCGATGACGGACTGGGCGGGGTCATGCTCCCCCACCCGGCCCGTGAGCCGAGCCCACTGACCGCGGTAGAGATGCTCCGCCAGCAGATCACCGAAAACCCCGAGCCCGTGACCCTGGTTGGGCTGGCCCCGCAGACGAACCTCGCCCTGCTGCTGACCCTGCACCCGGATGTCCTGAACAACGTGGAGCGGGTGGTGTTCATGGGCGGCTCGGCCAGCCTCGGCAACGTCACTGCAGTGGCCGAGTTCAACGTCTGGCAGGACCCCGAGGCCGCGACCTGCGTGATCGAGTCACCGGTCCCGACCGCGATGTACGGACTGGACGTCTTCACCCGCCTGGCCGCCGACCAGGGCACTGCCGATCGGTTCAGCGCCTCGGATGACCCCGGCACCAGAGCGGCGGGAGAACTTCTCTACCGCCGCGGCGCCCGCTCGGAGCGACCCGGCCACGACTACGTCGGGCTGATCGGTGATGCCGGGGCGCTGGTCTACCTGACCGACCCCGAGCTGTTCAGTACCGGCAGATTCCCGGTTCGGGTCAACCTCACCGGGATCGGCCGCGGCCAGACCATCGTCGACCGACGGCCGGTGGCCCAGGATGCCGGCCCCTGGGCCGGCGACCCATGGCCGCGGGTCGAGGTCGTGCTCGATGCCGACCTCGAAGCCGCCGCGGCCCGGTTCGCCGCGATCGTCAGTGGTGCTGGTGCTCGGCCTGGAGCTTAGCCACCTGCGCATGCACCTCGACCATGTCGAGGCCCTTCACCGCGTCGATGACCTGCTTGAGCGCCGGGCCAGGCAGCGCGCCCGCCTGGTTGAAGACGAGGACGCCCTCGCGGAAGGCCATCAGGGTCGGGATGCCCTCGATGCCCAGCTGCCCGGAGAGCTCCTGGTTCGCGTCGGTGTCCAGCTTCGCGAAGGTGATCTCGGGGTGCTCCACCGACGCCTTCTCATAGATCGGGGCGAACCGCTTGCACGGACCGCACCAGTCCGCCCAGAAATCGACCAGCACGATGTCGTTGTCGGTGATCGTGCTCTCGAAGTCGTCGGCGTTGATGTTCTTGGTCGCCATCGGCTATGCCCTCTCGTGTCCAGAAATACGTTCTCCGACTCAACCGCTCCGCAGGCACCACTATTCCCTCACTTGATCGCCACGATCCGTCGCATCGGGATCGCCACCTCGACGACCTCCTGTCTGGCCAGCCGGTCGGCGAGGTAGTCCACCGCCCGCACGACCCGCTCCGGCCGAGTGCTCGGCAGGTAGAGCGCCGACATCATCAGCTCGGCGTCGGCCCGGCTCCGGATGCCGAAGCGGTACCGTTCCCGCGCGTCCTCGACGGCGCGCATCCCCACCGCCGTCAGGGCCTTGGCGAACCCGGTCAGCTCCACCGGGCCGGGGAACTGCGGCTTGGTTCGCAGCCGCGCGTTGATGCTGGTCAGGGTGCGTACGTCGCGGGGCGCCAATGGCCGGAGCGCCGGCGCGATCCCGGCCAGCACCCCGCCCGGCCGCAGCACCCGCGCCACTTCGGCGAGCACCTGGCCCATCGGCTGCACCACCACCAGGCCCATCGAGCTCGTCACCACGTCCACCGAGCTGTCCCGAAAGGGCAGGTGCAGCCCGTCGGCCTGCACCCACGGTCCGGAATCCTTCCCGGCGGCCAGCGCCAGCTCGTGCTCGGAGCGGTCGAGCCCGATGACCATCCGCCCGGGCCGGGCCAGCTCCCGCGACATCGGCCCGGACCCACAAGCAAGGTCCAGCACCACCCGCGCGGTGGTCGAGACCGCCCGAGCCAGCCAGCGATAGGGCGAGTGGTCGCCGGCCAGGGCCCGCGACAGCACCGCCTCCACCACCCCCGCCCGCTCCCGGTGGAAGTCGGCGAGATACGTCGGCCAGTCCACCGCCCGCTCACTCATCGGGCCGGCTCCCGTGTTCCGAGGTCGAGCGCTCCCGCCACATCAGCGCCGATGTCCTGCAGCAGCCGGCCCGGACCGATCGGGCGGCCGGCGACGGCCGAGACCAGACCGGACAGGCCAGGCAGCGCCTCACGCTCCGGCGCCCGCGCCTCGAGGGAAGGGTTCAGCAGCGGGTTGGCACCGTCCGGCCACGGCACGGAGACCTTCTCCCAGGTCCGCAGCCAGGCCTCGGAGATCTCCGCGACGGACGGCACCCCGAAGAAGTGCCCCACCGGGGCGTGATGCCGCAGCGCGACGATCGGCGACTCGACGTAGAGGATGGCGAGGCGGATCCGCGCATCCAGGTCGCGCCGCCACTCCCGCCCGAGCCCGGTCACGAAGGCGCAGGGCACTGGGCACGGCTCACCCACGTCGGGCCGCTCGCCTCGACCGACGACATCGAAGTTGAGCCCGCAGACGCCGAAGGCCTCCCCGAGCCGGGAGTGAAACCGGTCAAGGTAGGTGGTGTACCCGGATATGTCGCCCGAACAGGCGTTCAGCGCCCGGCGCGCGGTGCTGCGCAACGCCGATGAGTGCCGGCAGGTGGGGTCGTCGGTTCCCCACCGGCTGTTCCCGACGAAGGCGGCCAGCCGAAGCGGGTCACCCCCATGACCCAGCGTGGACTCCCAGGCCAGCTGGACCAGGTACTCCCCGATCAGGTGGGCGGTGACCACGATCTGCAGTGGCTCGCGCCGCTGCGCTCGGATCTGCAGCACCTCCAGCATCAGCTCGTACAGCGGTACCAGCGAGCCCAGGGCGCCGCGGATCGGGTCACGCGGTTGCGCCGGGAAGGCCGAGTCGGCCAGCCGGCCGGCCCAGGCCGCATCCACCCGGCGGGAGATCGCGGTGAAGTCCTCCGCGTCCAGGTCCAGCACCCGGAGAGCCACCTCGGCCAGCTCGCGGGCGCGACTCAGGTCAGCGCCGCGACCTGGCTGGCCGCCGCCGCGAACGGCCTCGTCCAGCAGCGCCAGGACGGCGTCGTACCAGTGGCCGCGCAGCAAGCTGCCGACGGTCGCGGACTCGGCCGCGCCGGCGGACCCCATGGTGGAGGCCGTCAGACCCGGGAGACGAAGAGGTGGGTGGAGGCCAACCGGTCGATCTCGCAGCTCGGCGAGCCCTCCGCGGTCAGGCGTACGCCCAGCCCGCCCGCCTCCGCGCTCACCTCGGCTCCCGGCCGGATCCCGGCCTCGCGCAAGGTGCCCATCATGGCGACGTCCTTCTGAATCTCCTCGCTCATCCGCTCGATCACCACGCGGGTGGGGGCGTTCTGACGGCGCACGACCTCCTGTAGCTGCTCGTTGCCCTCCCGGAACAGGTGTGGAGCGCTGACCGCACCCAGCTCCTCCAAGCCCGGAATCGGGTTGCCGTACGGCGACTCGGTCGGGGCGTGTAGCAGATCCACCAGCCGGCGCTCGACGTCCTCGGAGATCACGTGCTCCCAGCGGCAGGCCTCGTCGTGCACCTTCTCCCAGTCCAGACCGATGACGTCGATCAGCAGCCGCTCCGCCAGCCGGTGCTTGCGCATCACCCGCACCGCGCGGGAGCGACCCTCATCGGTGAGCTCCAGGTGCCGGTCACCGAGCACGTGGACCAGGTTGTCCCGCTCCATCCGGGCGACGGTCTGGGACACGGTCGGGCCACTTTGATGCAGCCGTTCGGCGATCCGGGCCCGAAGCGGGACGATGCCCTCCTCCTCGAGCTCGTAGATCGTCCGCAGGTACATCTCCGTGGTATCGATCAGGTCGCTCACGAGGCAAGATTAGACGATGGTCTCTTCTGCGGGCCCAGCGTTGTGGTGGGTCCGGCGCGACTTCCGACTTGCCGACAACCCCGCGCTGCGGGCCGCGGTCGACGAGGGCGAGGCGGTGCTCCCGCTCTTCGTCCTGGACCCGGTGCTGCTGGGCTCTGCCGGTAAGGCCCGCCGGGCATGGCTGTTCGCTGCCCTGCATGCACTCGACACCGATCTGAAGGACGCGGGCGGTCCGGGACTCAGCGTGGTCCGCGGCCGCCCGGCGGAGGCCGTCACCCGCGCGGCCCGGGGCTGCGGGGCCAGCACGGTGCACGTCAGCGCCGACTACGCCCCGTACGGCAGGGCCCGCGACGAGCGCGTACAGCAGGCGTTGGCCGAGCACGGGATCGAGCTCCGGCGCACCGGGTCCCCGTACGCGGTCGCCCCCGGCACGCTGACCAACGGCGGGGGTACGCCGTTCCAGGTGTTCAGCCCGTTCCACCGGGCCTGGTTGGAGCACGGGGTGCACGCCCCGGCGCCCGGCGTACGGGCCAGCGCGGTCGACTGGCTGAAGGCCGACGGCCTGGTCACTCTGGAGGAACCCGATCCCGAGGTGGCCGACCGGGCCGGGGAGAAGGCTGCCCGGCAGTCGTGGCGGGCGTGGCTGAAGAAGGACCCGGAGGGGGTACAGGACTACGCCCGGCTACACGACTTTCCCGGCCCGGACGCCACCTCGCGTCTGTCGATCGCCCTGCGATGGGGCCACCTGCATCCGCGGACGGTGCTGGCCGACCTGGCTCCGCTGCGCAGCAAAGGCAGCCTTGCGCTGGCCCGGCAGATCGCCTGGCGCGACTTCTACGCCGACACCTTGCTCCACCGGCCTGACGCGGTGACCCAACCGATCAAGGCGGAGTTCAAGCGGATGCCGACCGACGAGCCGGAGCCGGGCACGACTGCGGCGGAGCGGCTGGCGGCCTGGCAGCAGGGCCGCACCGGCTATCCCCTGGTGGACGCCGGGATGCGCCAGCTGCAGGCAGAGAACTGGATGCACAATCGAGTGCGGATGGTCGTCGCGTCGTTCCTGATCAAGGATCTGCACGTCAGCTGGGAGTACGGCGCGGCCTGGTTCATGACCCATCTTCGGGACGGCGACATCGCCCAGAACCAGCTCAACTGGCAGTGGGTCGCCGGCTGCGGGACCGACCCCGCGCCCTACGTCCGGGTCTTCAACCCGATCAGGCAGTCGGAGAAGTTCGACCCCGACGGGACATACATCCGCCGCTACGTGCCCGAGCTGGCCGACGTGCCGGACCAGCACCTACACGAGCCGTGGCTCGCCCCCGGCGGGGTCCCGAAGGGCTACCCGCCGCCGATCGTGGACCACGCGGCCGAGCGCAAGACGGCGCTCGACCGCTACGCCGTGGTCAAGGGATGACACGGGCGGAACGGCTCGCGGCCCTGCTGGAACAGCTGGTCGACGACGGCCGTCTCGACGTCGACGAGGCGGCGGACCGGCATGGCGTGTCGCCGGCGACCGTCCGGCGCGACCTCGACTACCTCGCCGACCAGCAGCTGCTCAGCCGCACCCATGGCGGCGCGGTGCCGAACACCACGAGCTACGACCTGCCGCTGCGCTTCAAGACCACCAGCCGCGGTGAGGCCAAGCAGCGGATCGCCCGGCGGGCGGTCGAGATGCTCTGGCCCGGCTGCACCTGCGCCCTGAACGGCGGCACCACGACGGTTGAGATCGCTCGGGCCATCCCCGGCGTCCAGGCCCTGCACGACGGCGTCACCGTGGTCACCAACGCGGTGAACATCGCCACCGAGCTGACCGTGCGTCCGTTCATCAAGATCGTGGTCAGCGGCGGCGTGGCCCGGCCGCAGACGTACGAGCTCGTTGGGCCGATCGCCAGCGAGACCCTGGGCCGGCTGACCCCCGACCTGTGCTTCCTAGGGGCCACCGGGGTGGACGTGACCGCCGGCGTGACCTCGGACGACGAGGGCGAGGCCGCGGTGAACCGCGTGATGGTGTCCCAGGCCAAGCGGACCATCGTGGTCGCGGACTCCGTCAAGCTCGGCCGGATCGGGTTCGCCCGGATCTGCGATCTCACCGACGTCGCCGGGGTGCTGACCGATACCGGCGCGGCGCCGGAGACCCTGGACGCCATCCGAGCCATGGGTCTCGAGGTGCTGATCGCGTGACCCAAAACACCGTTGACCAGGGGGAGGTCCGCGCATACCGTTGAGGCACACGGGAAGGAGGTGGTCCGAAGAATGAATGACTTTGGGACATGTGAGGTGACGGCTAGCTAGCCGCGACCGGCTGGTCGCCTGCGGCCGGCTAATCCAAAGCCAACACCCGAACCCGCGAGTGCCGGAGTTGTCCTCCCGGCCGACGCCTCGAGCCCTGCTCAGCGTCGTACGCTCGCGGGTTTGTCCTTTCTAGGATCTTTCGTGAATGCTGACCGGGTGGTCCGAGTGACGCCCGAGCGCCTCCCCGGCTGGGTCGAGCGGTTCGCCGCCCGGCACGGCGAGATGGTCGTCGGGTCCCATCCCGAAACCGTCACCCTGTCCGCGGCCGACGGGGCCGTCGCAACGGTGACCGTGCCTTTCCCGCCACTACCGGACTCCCCCGACCCGCTGCCCGCACTTCTCGGCCACGCCGGTCGGGACCGGCTGCTCGGCGCACTGCTGGTCCGCCGCGGCGGGTACGCCGTGGGTGTGTTCGCCGGGCGGGACCTGCGATCCTCCAAGGTGGGCCACGGCTACGTCCAGGGCCGGACCAAGGCCGGCGGATGGTCGCAGCAGCGCTTCGCCCGGCGCCGGGCGAACCAGGCGAACCAGGCCTACGGGGCGGCCGCCGAGGCGGCGTACGCGGTTCTCAGCCCGACCGCGGAGGATCTGGAAGCGCTGTTGGCGGGCGGCGACCGTAGCGGGATCGAGGCGGTGCTCGACGACCCCCGGCTCGCACCGCTGCGGGAGCGACTGACCGGCCGGGTGCTGCCCACGCCCGATCCGCGGCTGGATGTGCTGCGCCGGTTCGGCGACACGATGCGCGAGGTGGAGATCACGCTCAACGCCCTGGCCTGACCGACCGCCGGAACATCCGTTCCGAGCTGGGTCGGGAACCGACGAAGGCCGCCACCCAGTGCTGGACCGTGAGATCGCGCGGCAGCGCGCGGAGATCCACGCCCTGGTCACGGCACAACTGCCTGGCCTGCGCCCGCGTCATGCCACCCGTTCGGGCCAGGATGTCGGCCAGACCGCTTCCACCACCGGTGAAGACGTGCCGAACCCAAGCCTGGTAGCGACCCTGCTGCTGGGTGGCCAGCAGCGGATGCTCGCGCCGGTCGAGCACGAGAATCCCGGCGTCGACCGAAGGGCGAGGACGGAAGGCCGAGGCGGGAACCCGGCGGTCGAGCGTGAAGCTGATCCACGGCCACCACTGAGCCGTGAGCTGGGTGGTCCCGCCAACGCCGGCTCGCTTCTTGGCCACCTCCCACTGGACGAGCAGGACCGCTCGGACCCAGTCCGGGCTGGACAGCAGGTGCCGGAGCACCGGGGTGGTCAGGGAGAAGGGGACGTTGCTCACCACGGTGGACCCGGCCGGTGGCGCGTGCCGGAGGATGTCGCCATCGGAGATGCAGACGTGCGGACCCACCCGGCGGCGGAGGTTCCGCGCGCGGACCGCATCGATCTCGACCCCCTCGACCGGGCGGCCAAGCCTGCTCAGCGGAAGGGTCACCGAACCGTCCCCGGTGCCCCACTCGACCAGTGGGCCGGACGTCTGGCCGGCGAGATGAACAATCCGCGCGATGGTTCGCCGGTCGGTGAGGAAGTTCTGCCCGAGCTCATGTGGGCCGGGATGGCGGGAACGGGACATGCTGGCTCCTTGGCTGGCGTCGGGAGCCGGGCAGCACGAAGCGCCGCCCGGCGGGGTGCCGAGTGGCGGCGCGAATGCGAAGGTGTGAGTGATCCGCGCCGTTAGCGGCGGCGGATCCGAACGATCATCGTCATGGTGTTGCCCACAGGTCGAACCTAGTACGTCGGCGGTCCGAGTGGCCCAGGCTTTTCCTAGGTCTCGGTGCCGGACTCGGCTCCGTCGAAGGGGAACGAGTGGTGCTCGTGGGTGACGACCCACCGTCCCTCGACCTTGCGCAGACCGACGGTCAGCCGCAGCCGCCGGTCCGGGTTCTCGGCGAACTCCTCGTCCGTGCCGCAGCGCAGCAGGGCGACGGCGAACGCGACGTCGGTGCCGGCGGTGACCTCCAGCGACTCGATCGTGAACGAGGCTCCCACGGCCTGCCACTCGAAGAACGGCGGCCAGGTCTCGGTGTAGGCGGCCAGCCCGCGGACCCCCTGGTACGGCGGTGGGACGTCGAACATGACGAGGTCGTCGGCGTGGTCAGCCAGCACCCGCTCGAGGTCTCCACCGTGGACCGCGTCGGCCCAGCCCTCGATCAGGTTCCGGATCTGCTGCTCGTCGCTCATGCGTCGGCCTCCTGGTGCGGTGTCTCGATCGGCTTGCGTACTCCTTACCGACCTGTCCGGGCCGCCGAACTCATCGAGCCGGGTCGGCGACCGGGGGCAGGATCGGGCTCAGCGCCTTGACCGTGGCCAGCGTGTCGGCCTCGGCCGCGGTCTTGTCCGGCCGGTAGCGGAGCACCCGGGCGAAGCGCAGCGCGACCCCGCCCGGATAGCGGGTGGAGACCTGCAGTCCGTCACAGGCGATCTCCACCACCGTGCTCGGCTCCAGATAGACGGTGTAGCTGTCCCGGCGGATCTCGAGCTCGAGGAACCGCGAGGTTTGCCAGGTCAGCAGCTCGTCGGTCAGTCCCTTGAACGTCTTGCCCAGCATGACGAGCTCGCCGGTCTCGGGGTCCGGCGCCGCGAGGTGCAGGTTGGATAGCCAGCCCTGCCGGCGGCCGTGCCCCCACTCGGCCGCGGTGACGACGAGGTCGAAGGTGTGCCGGGGCTTGATCTTGACCCAGGCGGCGTCCCGGCGGCCCGCGGCGTACGGGGCGGCCAGGTTCTTGATCACCACGCCCTCATAGCCGTCGGCGACGGCGGCTGAGAACCGCTCCCTGACCTCCGCCTCGGTCGAGCAGACCGACCGCGGCACGGTCAGCGCCTCGGGCACGATGTCCCGCATCACCGTCAGCCGGTCCTGCAGCGGCGTGTCGAGCAGGTCGTGGCCGTCGGTGTGCAACAGGTCGAAGAAGAACACCCGCAGCGGGTTGTCCGGCGCGGGTCCGGCGGGGTCCACCTCGCTCATCGTCCGGGAGGCCACCACCTGAAAGACCTCCGGCCGCCCGTCGGCGCCCATGGCGAGCACCTCGCCGTCGAGGACCAGCCGGGTCTGCGGTAGCGCCCGGACCACCTCGACCACCCCGGGCAGCCGCGCGGTGATGTCGTCCAGGCTGCGGGTGAAGATCCGCACCGTGTCGCCGTCTCGATGCACCTGCACCCGGACGCCGTCCAGCTTGTGGTCGACCAGCACCGGCAGCCCGGACTTCGCGACCGCGGTTGCAGGATCGGGGGCACTGGCCGCGAGCATCGGCTGGATTCCGGTGCCCACCTGCAGCCCGACCGCTTCCAGCGCCGGCAGGCCCCCGCGCAACAGCACCGCGGCGGCGGCGGTGGTGGACGAGAGCAGCATCGCCCCGCGCCGGACGGCCACCAGCGGCACTTCGTACGCGACGGCGAGGCCGTCCTGGACCGCCGCCTCCATCGCGCCCTGGCGGAGCTCGCCGGAGACCAGGCCGAACAGGAACTGCTGCTCCTCGGCGGTGGCCCGGGCGAACAGGGTGCGGACCGCCTCGGCGCGGGCCGTGCTGGACCCCGGTCCGCTCAGCTCGGCCATGGCGGCGAAGGCCCGGTCGACCTCAGCGACCGTGAGCGTCGGCTCGGCGGCGGGCGGTGGGGCGTGCTGCAAGGTACGCCAGCCGACGCCGGTGCGCCGCTGCCGCAGGCCGCCGGACAGGTAGGCGACGACGATCTCGACGTCGTCGGCCGATGCGTCCCGCAGCACCTCGGCGATGCGGTCACGTTTGGCGTTGCGCGAGCGGGTCGCGGCCAACGCGGTCCGAGTCGCGGCCAGCCGGCTGAGCAGCACGAGGGCGATTCTGCCGGAGGGCACTGACAAGCATGACGGCTGCCGCCCGTCTTCGTCGTCTCGAGACGACTAACGGGTGTCCAGACCGGAGTCCGTACACCCGTTACACGTCTTGACGCGGCTAACGCCGAAACCTCCGGTCAGCCGACCTTCTCGAAGCCGGCAGCCTCCGCCGCCGCCTCCGAGGCGAACCACACCTCGGCGATCGTCTGGTCGTAGTACGGCGAGTCGGGCGTGTGGAACTTCATCGAGTTCTCGTTGCCCTTGATCTCGTAACCGGCAGGCGGCTCGGACCCGCGGTAGGAGTCCTTACCGTAGTCGGCGGCCTCTTCGACAGAGGTGTCGTCGCTCGGCTCCTCCTGGTCGCTGGTCGCCTCGTCCCGCTTCTTGGTGTCGCCGACCAGCTCCTCAGCCGGGCTCTCCTCTGCCGGTTCGCTGGCGGCCGGAGCGGCGGCTGCGGTCTTGGCCGGAGCCTTGCGGGCCGAACCACTGCGGGCCGGGCCGGAGGTCTTGGCGTTGGCCTTGCGGCTGTCCTCGACCGACTCGGTCACCAGCTCGATCACCGCCATCGGAGCGTTGTCGCCCTTGCGGGGACCGACCTTGGTGATCCGGGTGTAGCCGCCCTCACGCTCGGCGAAGGTCGGCGCGATCTCGGTGAACAGGACATGCACCACGCCCTTGTCCTTGACCGTGGTCAGCACCAGGCGGCGGGAGTGGATGTCCCCGCGCTTGGCCTTGGTGATCAGCTTCTCCGCCAGCGGACGCAGGCGTCGAGCTTTGGCCTCGGTCGTGGTGATCTTGCCGTGCTCGAACAGCTGCGTCGCCAGGTTGGCCAGGATGATCTTCTGGTGCGCGGCGCTGCCGCCGAGGCGGGCACCCTTGGTGGGCGTGGGCATGTCAGCTCTCTCGTGGTTTCACGGGGGTTGCCCCCCTCGGGCTAGCTCAGTACTGCTCGGTCTCGGAGAAGTCGACGTCCTCGTCCTCGAGGTCGTCGTACCGGCCGATGGCGCTCAGCGGGTCGAAGCCGGGTGCGCTGTCCTTGAGGGACAGGCCCATCTCGTGCAGCTTGAGCTTGACCTCGTCGATCGACTTGGAGCCGAAGTTGCGGATGTCCAGCAGGTCCTGCTCGCTGCGCGACACCAGCTCGGAGACGGTGTGGATGCCCTCCCGCTTGAGGCAGTTGTAGGACCGGACCGTCAGGTTCAGGTCCTCCACCGGCAGCGCCAGATCGGCGGCGAGCTGCTCGTCGATCGGCGACGGGCCGATCTCGATGCCCTCCGCCTCGACGTTGAGCTCCCGGGCCAGGCCGAACAGCTCGACCAGGGTGCGGCCGGCCGAGGCCACCGCGTCCCGCGGCCGGATGGCCTGCTTGGTCTCCACGTCGATCACCAGCTTGTCGAAGTCGGTCCGCTGCTCGACGCGGGTGGCCTCGACCTTGTAGGTGACCTTCAGCACCGGCGAGTAGATCGAGTCGACCGGGATCCGGCCGATCTCGGCGTCCATCGCCTTGTTCTGCACCGAGGAGACGTAGCCGCGGCCGCGCTCGACCACCAGCTCCATCTCCAGCCGCCCGTCCTCGTTAAGGGTGGCGATGTGCAGCTCGGGGTTGTGCACCTCGACCCCGGCCGGCGGAGCGATGTCCGCGGCGGTCACGGCGCCCGGTCCGGCCTTGCGGAGGTACATGGTGACCGGCTCGTCCTCCTCGGAGGAGACGACCAGGCCCTTGAGGTTGAGGATGACCTCGGTGACGTCCTCGACGACACCGGGGATGGTGGAGAACTCGTGCAGGTTGCCGTCGATCTTGATGCTGGTCACCGCCGCGCCCGGGATGGACGACAGCAGCGTACGGCGGAGCGAGTTGCCCAGGGTGTACCCGAAGCCCGGCTCGAGCGGCTCGATGGTGAACCGGGAGCGGTCGTCACCGACGACCTCTTCGGACAGGGTGGGGCGCTGTGCGATCAGCATGGGTGAATCTTCCTTCCTCCGCGCCTCCCGCTATTTGAAAGCGCGAATCCGCAGATGCATCCGGCATCCGCGGGCCTTACGT
Source organism: uncultured Actinomycetota bacterium (assembly GCA_963808435.1). Lineage (GTDB taxonomy): Bacteria > Actinomycetota > Actinomycetes > Propionibacteriales > Propionibacteriaceae > Microlunatus. The sequence continues at coordinate 49,740 of CAWEFW010000013.1, forward strand.
TGCCCTCCGACAGGCTCAGGCCATGGTCCCTGAGCCTGTCGAAGCGCGGCTACTTGCTGTAGAGCTCGACGATCAGCTGTTCCTGGACGTCGATGACGATCTGCTGCCGGATGGGCATCTGGTGCACCAGGATGCGCCCGCGCTCGGGCACCACCTGTAGCCAGCCGGGCACGTTCCGCTCGTTGTGCGTCTCCCGGTTGACGATGTGCGGAGTCTGCTCCCGGACCTTCTCGGTCAGGTCGACGATGTCGTGCGGGCTGACCCGGTACGACGGGATGTTGACCTTGTGCCCGTTCACGGTGAAGTGCCCGTGGACCACGAACTGCCGGGCCTGCCGACGCGTACGTGCCAGGCCGGCGCGGTAGACCACGTTGTCCAGCCGGGACTCCAGGATCGCGAGCAGGTTGTCACCCGTCTTGCCCTGGAGCCGGTTGGCCTCCTCGTAGTAGCGCCGGAACTGCTTCTCCAGCACGCCGTAGGAGAACCGGGCCTTCTGCTTCTCGCGGAGCTGGAGCGAGTACTCCGACTCCTTGGTGCGACCCTTCCCGTGCACGCCGGGCGGGTACGGGCGGCGCTCGAACGCCTTGTCGGCGCCGACCAGGTCAACTCCCAGCCGACGCGACTTCTTGGTCATGGGACCGGTGTAGCGAGCCATGATCTCAGTCCTTTCTGGCCGGGGCCTAGACGCGACGCCGCTTGGGCGGGCGGCAGCCGTTGTGTGGAACAGGGGTGACATCGGAGATCGCGCCGACCTCGAGGCCGACGGCCCCGAGCGAGCGGATCGCGGTCTCGCGGCCCGAACCCGGGCCCTTGACGAACACGTCGACGCGCTTCATGCCGTGCTCCATCGCCCGCCGACCGGCCGCCTCGGCGGCCATCTGTGCGGCGTACGGGGTCGACTTGCGCGAGCCCTTGAACCCGACCGTGCCGGCCGAGGCCCACGCGATCACTGCGCCGGTCGGGTCGGTGATCGAGATGACGGTGTTGTTGAACGTGCTCTTGATGTGCGCGTGCCCGGAGACGACGTTCTTCTTCTCCTTCTTGCGCACCTTCTTCGCGGCCGCGCCGCGTCCTCCTGCGGTTGCCATTACCTTGCCTTCTTCTTGCCGGCGACGGGCTTACGGGCACCCTTGCGGGAACGGGCGTTGGTCCGGGTGCGCTGGCCACGGACGGGCAGGCCACTGCGGTGACGCCGGCCCTGGTAGGAGCCGATCTCGACCTTGCGCCGGATGTCGGCGGCCACCTCGCGACGGAGGTCACCCTCGGTCTGGTAGTTCGCCTCGATCCAGTCACGAAGGGCGACGAGCTGCTCGTCGGTCAGCTGGTGGACACGGGTGTCGCCACTGATCTGGGTGGCGGCCAGGGTCTCGTTGGCGCGCGTCTTGCCGACGCCGAAGATGTAGGTGAGGGCGACCTCGAGGCGCTTGTCGCGCGGAAGGTCGACCCCGATGAGTCGGGCCACAGGCGGTACTGCCTTTCGTTCGCGGAGGTGTGGGACGTGACGCGTCCCCGGCTGACCTGATGCGACTGGGGGCGACCCCAGTCACCGGGGCCCCGGCCTCCGTGCCGGGGGTGGCTCCGCGACCGAGGTCGGCGGAGATGCGATCACGCTGATCTATGGAGTTGTGGCGTCCTACGTGGCTTGCGAGTCCTTGCTGCTCAGCCCTGCCGCTGCTTGTGCCGCGGGTTCTCGCAAATCACCATCACGCGACCGTGCCGGCGGATCACCTTGCACTTGTCGCAGATCTTCTTGACGCTCGGCTGAACCTTCATCGAGCTCGTGTGTCCGATCAGAGGTGGTGGTTTGGGAAACGGACTACTTGTGCCGGTAGACGATGCGGCCGCGTGTCAGGTCATAGGCGGAGAGCTCGACGACCACCCGGTCGGCCGGAAGGATACGGATGTAGTGCTGCCGCATCTTGCCACTGATGGTGGCCAGCACCTTGTGTCCATTGGCCAGCTCGACGCGGAACATCGCGTTCGGCAAGGCCTCGACCACGGTGCCCTCCAGCTCGAGTGCGCCCTCTTTCTTCGCCAATTCACTCTCAATCTGCGTACGCGTACGAAATCAACCGGCCAAAAGTAGGCCGACGTCGGAGTCTACGCGGTACTGCGGCACGCCTCAAATCGGCGGCCC
>CAWEFW010000014.1:0-59708 GCA_963808435.1 uncultured Actinomycetota bacterium
GCTTCCGCGGTTCGCGCCGCAGCCATGACGCTGAGCCGGCGTATCGGCGTCGGCCGGATCCCCTGACACCCCGAAACAGGAACGGGTGGGTGCGGTGTGGCACCCACCCCGTTCGCTCGTCGTGAGGTCAGCCGGCCAGTTCGCGGATGGCCTGGTACATCTCGAGGGTCTCTCCTTTGAAGTAGCTCTTGAAGTAGGCCTCCGACTTGTCGATGAACGCCTTCATGTCGATGTCCTGCTGCTCGATCACCGTGAACTTCGAGTCTGCGCGGTACTCGTCGAGGATCTTCTCGGTCGCTTCGTCGACGCAGTCGCGGTTCTCCAGACGGATCTCGTGGATGGTCTTCTCCAGCAGGGCGGCCTGTTCGTCGCTCATCTTCTCGTAGGTCTTGTCGCTGACGAGGATCCAGTGGATGCCGACGTTGTGGTTGTTGAGGACCGCCACGTTGAGCACCTCGTCATAGCTCGACGAGCGGGTCGCGACGATGGGGTTCTCCTGGCCGACGGCGATGCCCTGCTGCAGCGCGGTGTAGAGCTCTTCCACCGCGACAGAGACGGGGTTGGTGACGCCCAGGGCCTTGGCGTTCGCCAGGAAGGCCGGCGAATTGGGGAACCGGATCGGCACACCTTTGAGGTCGTCTGGGCTGCGGACTTCGACGTCCTTCGTCGTAAATGTGCGGTTCCCGAAGAACCACCCGTCGACGATCTTGACGCCGGTCGCCTCCTGGAAGGACGAGAACAATCCTTCAGAGCCCTTGTCGATCCAGTTGAAAGCGTGGTCGACATCGTCGAACACGTATGCGGCATCGACGACACCGATCGGCTCGTACGTGGAGCTGAGCGCGGAGGCCCCCTGCAGGTCGATGTCGATGTCGCCGGCCTGGACGAGCGGGAATCGATCTGCGTCGGGACCGAGCTGGCTAGCCGGAAACAGCTCGACCGTGAAGCCGATATTGGCCTCCTGGAGACGTTTCTGGAGCAACTCAACGCCGCAGTAGTAGTTCGGCGTCTGCTCGTTCTGGCTGGTCGCGACGGTGAGCTTGACGGTCTCGGTGGTGCCACCCTCCGGGGTGCCCCCACCGGAGCAGCCGGTGACGACGAGGGTGGTTGCTGCGAGCACTGACGCGGCGATTCGGCCTCGGCGCGTCGAGCGGGCTGTGCCCATGGAACTCCTCTTTTCTGCGCACGTCTTCGTGCTTGCGCTGACGTATGGTCGGTGGCCGAGACTGCGGCATCGGGTAGACGACGTTCCTGCACGTAGGGAGGGCATCGTCAACCACGCTGTCGATGAGACGGCCCGGTCGCAGTGCCGACTCTGGCCGACTTCGTTCAGTTCGCAAAGGGATGTCCCGGCGAGTGGAACATGTCCCCGCGGCCGCCCGATACCCGGTCTTGCCGCTGATGGAACGATCCCCGTGCGCCGTTCCATCGATGCATACGCTGAGCGCGACCAGTCTCCGTGGCAAAGGCGCAGGAGTGTCCGTGATCGCATCCGAGACCCCACCCGTCCGCATCGGCGTCATCGGCGTCGGGTTCATGGGACGTCAGCACATCGAATTCATCCACGCGGCGTCGGGCGCCGAGCCGTCGGCCGTCGCCGATCCCGCCGCTGCGGAAGGGAGCTTCGGGTGTCCGACATACCCGGACGCCGCCGCCATGCTGGAATCCGAGGAACTCGATGCGGTCATCATCGCCAATCCGAACGCGCGTCACGTCGACACCGCGATCAGTTGCCTCGAGGCCGGTGTCGCCGTGCTTCTTGAGAAGCCGGTCGCCGTGGACTACACGCAATCGCTTCGACTCGTCGCCGCGGTCAGCCGTCTGAACGGGCGTCTGCTGGTCGGCCATCATCGGCGCCATCATCCGGCGGTCACCCGAGCCCGCGCTGCGATTCAGGCGGGGGAGATCGGGCAGATCGTCGCGGTCAGTGGGCTGTGGTCCGCTCGAAAGGAGGACCGCTACTTCACGGAGGCACCGTGGCACCGGCAGCGCGGCGCCGGCGTGATGCTCATCAACCTCGTGCACGACCTCGATCTGCTGCGCCATTTGTGCGGCGAGGTCGCCGAGGTCCAGGCGATGGTGAGTTCTCACGCGCGCAACCTGGAGGTCGAGGACACGGTCTCGGTGAACCTCCGATTCGAAAGCGGCACCGTCGGCAGCTTTCTGGCCTCGGACGCCGGGGTCTCTCCGTGGGGCTGGGACCAATCCACCGAGGAAACCCTCGAGTTCCCGTTCCTTCCCGATGGCATGGCGTATCAGGTCGTGGGTACCCGCGGTGCACTGTCGGTGCCGAATCTCGCGAAGTACTCCTATCATCCGTCGGTGTCTGCCGACTGGCACTCTCCCCTTTCCCGCACTTACCTTCCGGTCGCTCCGCGCGGGTCGTTCCACGCGCAGATGGAGCATTTCGTCGAGGTCGCGAGAGGGTCGGCGGAACCTCTCGTCTCGGCGGAGGACGCGTCGCGGACGCTCGCGCTCGTCGAGGCGGGGGCGCTCGCGGCGCAGATCGATGAGACGGTCGACGTCGCGCGATTCCGGGCCGACGCCGTCGCTAAGGCGAGCGTGAGCGCCACGCGAGTCGAGCGGCGACTGTCATGACTGCGTCGTCAGCTCGAGAGACCGACGTGATCGTCATCGGTGGGGGGCTCGCCGGTCTGGCCGCGAGCCACCGACTCGCCGCGAGCGGACTCAGCGTGGTCCTCATCGAGAAGCGCGAGCGACTCGGAGGCAGTTCGGCGATGAGCGGAGGCTGGTTCGCCTTGTCCGGCACCGCGATCCAGCGTCGGGCTGGAATCGAGGACTCCGACGCGCGCTTCGTCGCGGATATGGTCGAGACCGGCGCGGGATCCGCCGATGAGGAACTGCTGCAACGGCTCGTCGAGCGTCAGGCCGACGCCGTCGCCGCGATCGACCGCGCCGCGGGGTGGACCGACGAGCTCAAGATCAGCGCGGGGATGACCGTGCCACGCGCGCATCTGATCCGCATCCGCCATCTGCTCGCGTTCCTCGAGGAGAGGGCGGTGGCGGCGGGCGCGGTCATCCTGCGTTCGCACGCGGCCGATGGGCTGGCCTGGGATGGAGCCCGGGTGCATGGGGTCCGGTCGGCGAGCGGAGACTTGCTCGCGCGCGCAGGGGTGGTCCTCACGAGCGGGGGATTCTCTCGGTCCCGGGAGCTTGTGGAGCTGTTCGTGCCGGATCAGGTCGCGGCCATGCCGTACGGCGGCGTCGGTAACACCGGGGACGGTCTGCGGATGGCCTGGGCGCTGGGCGCTGGTGTGGCCGACATCGGGCACGTCGCCGGCACCTACGGACAGAGCCCCGAGACGACCGACGACGAGCACGAGCTCCTGACCGCGAACTACCTCGGTGCGATCCTCGTCAACGCCCACGGCGAGCGCTTCACGGACGAGTCGGAGTCGTACAAGGTCCTAGGGTCCGCCGTCCTGGCCCAGCCTAAGAGCATGGCGTATCAAGTCTTCGATTCCGTGGTGCGGGCCTTGTCGAAGCCGGGCGTGCCGCTGTCGGACATGGACCGAATCGAGGAGCTGGGGCATCTGGTGCGGGCACCGACGATCGCCGCGCTCGAGGAGAAGCTCGGGATTCCGGCGGGGCGGCTCGAGCGCACCGTGGAGGCGTACAACGAGGGCGTGTCCGGACGACGGGGTGACCGCTTCGGCCGAACCGGCCTCGTGAACGGTGTCGGTGCGCTCGTGCCCGTCATCGCACCGCCCTTCTACGCGTACCCCGCAGTGACCGCGATGACCTCGACCTTCGGCGGAGTGAGCGTCGCACCCGACACATCGGTGAAACGCATCGACGGGACGCGCATCGAGGGGCTGTACGCCGCCGGCGAGGTCGTGGGAGGGTTCCATGGCGCCTCGTACATGACGGGCACCGCGCTGACCAAGGCCCTCGTGTTCGGGGTCGAAGCCGCCGACACGATCGTTCGGGGCTGACGCGCGCCATCGGCCGGCTCACACCTCTTCGTAGGTGTCGGAGTTTCGGATTCCGCTCTCGCCTTCGTGCTCCGCAGCGGCCATGTGCCGAGCCCGATCACCGGGATCGTGGCCGGAGTTCAGCCTGACCGTCGGTGCGAGGGCGATGCGGTGTCAACTGTTCCCTTCGCCCGTCAGTCGGTCGGCGGCACGAATCGCAAGCTCGTACCCGAACACGCCCGCGCCCGCGATCACGACGCGCGCGACCGACGAGACGAGAGAGTTCTGGTGGGCGGCGTCGCGGGCGTGGATGTTGGTGATGTGGATCTCGACGATCGCGGCATCCAGCATTCGGAGCGCGTCGAGCACCGGTATGGAACGGAAACTGAAGCCCGCGGGATTGATCACGACCGTCGCCTTCTCGCGATAGGCATCATGCAGCCACTCGACGATCTGGTGCTCCGCGTTGGACTGTGCGAAGAAGAGATCGAACCCCAGCTCGTCGGCGAGCCGGACGCAGTCGGCTCGGACGTCTTCCAGCGTCGCGCTGCCGTACAGCTCGGGCTCACGCTGACCGAGCATGTTCAGATTCGGGCCGTTCAGAACGTGGAGCCTTCTGGTCACGGATGGGTCCTCTCCGGGGCGGCGGTTCCGCCCCGCCATGTTTCCGCGGTGGCCGGCAACGCCCGCCGCCGCGATCGGTGCGGTAAGTGGGATCGCGGCGTCACATCAGGCCCAGCAGCGTGGGCACGATCGTGACGATCGCCGGGAATAGCGTCAACAGCAGGAGGACGACGCCGAGAGGGATCAAGAAGGGCAGGATGCCGCGGAAGAGTTCGCCCATGGGTTTGCGCGTGATGGAGCCCACCACGAACAGAACGGCACCGACGGGTGGTGTCAACGAGCCGATCATCAGGTTGAGGATCATGATGACTCCGAGGTGCACGGGGTTGATCCCGAAGTCGGCGACGATCGGCATCAGGATCGGCACGAGCACCAGAATGACCGGCGGCGCCTCGAGGAAGATGCCGAGGAGGATCAGCAGCACATTCAGCAGGAGCAGGAAGACGACCGGGTTGTCGGTCAGAGTCGTGAGCCATTGGCCCAGGTTGCGGGACACCTGCTCTCGCGCCAGCACCTGGCCCATGAGGTTGGACGCGCCGAGGATCAAGAGAATGCCGCCGGAGATGACGACCGTCTCCTTGGCGGCCGTCCAGAACACTTTCCGCGTCAGAGTGCGGTATATCAGACCGAGCACGAGCATGTAGGCGGCGGCGATGCCGGCGCTCTCCGTGGGAGTGAACCAGCCGCTGAAGATGCCGCCGAGGATGATCACCGGCAGCAGCATCGGGCCGATGACCCGCACCACCGCCTTGCGGGCCATTGCCCCGTCGAACGGGCGGCTGACTGCCACCTCCGGGTGCAGCCGTACCCAGATGAAGACATAGACGGCCAGGCCGATCGCCATCAGCGCGGCGGGCAGGATCGAGCCCGCGAACAGCGCGCCGGTGGAGATCGTGGCGGTCGCGGCGAAGAGGACCGCGGGGATGCTCGGCGGCATCACTGTGCTCATGAGCGAGCCGGACGCCGTCAGGCCCGCGGAGAAGCCGTAGGGGTAGCCCGCCTTGAGCATCTGGGGGATCTGCACCTTGCTTGTGGACGCGGCATCTGCGAGTGCGGAGCCGCTGATCCAGGAGAACCCGATCGCGGTGCCCAAGTTCACGTATGCGAGGTTGCCTGGTAGCCGTGGAAGCAGGGCCTTCGCGAAGTCGTAGAGCCGGGTGGCGATGCCGAGGTGGTTGGCGACGGTGCCGACGAAGATGAACAGCGGCACGGCGAGCAAGGGAAAGCCGTTGATGCCGTTCACGATCGACGACATCGCGTACCCTGCCGACAGCCCGCGGCTGTAGAAGTACAGCATGCTGGGCGCGATCATCGCGAACGCGACGGGCACCCGAAGTAGCAGGAGGACGACAAGCAAGAGGACGTAGATCCAGAGATCCACTGACTAGCCCTCCATCTCGGAGATGTCGAGCTTGCGCTCCGGGCGGTTGGCGTAGGGGATCTTCATGGCCGAGTGGACTGCGGCCGACAGGAATCCGATGAGTGCGAAGACGTACAGGATGCCGAGAGGGACGTGCATCGCAGCGCTGGCTCGTGCCCACTCGATCTCGATCTTCACGAATGCCTCGTAGGCGAGCGCGAGACTCGTCGCGACCATGATGATGGCCGAGACGACTCGCAGCGCGACGAAGAGCTTCTTGCCCGCGAGTACCTGGTCGAATACTTCGATCACGATGTGCCCGTTGCGGCCCACGAGATAGCCGGTGGTGATGAACGTCATGGCGACCATGGACAGGAGGGCCAGCTCACCCGCGCCGACCCATCCGATCGCGGGAAAGTATCGCCCCAGCACCTGATACATCACACCGAGGAAGAGGAGGGCGAACAGCACAACCCCGATTGCAACCTCGACCGCCGACAGAACGCGCATGAACCTCGGGTCCGGCGGCACCCCCTCGTTGAGCTGGGGGACCGTGTAGGAGGTGTCGGTGTGCCCGTAGATGGACTCCCCGGGCTCTTGCGGCTCTGGGGGCTCTTTCTCGGTCACGGTGCCACCGCCTGGACGACGCTCCACGACGAGGACTGCGCACCGCTGAGAACATCAGGCGCCATGGTGTCTGGGTTCATTGCCCAACCTCTCTGCTGATGCGGGCCGCCGCGTGCGCTACGCGCGACCGGCTTCTCGACTCTGGGTCGTGAAGGCGATGTCTGCAAAGTCATGTCTCGGCGAATGGAACACTACGACGCAGCAGCAGGGCTTACGCCCGCCGACTACAACACCCTGAGGTATCGCCTTCACCGTGCTGGAGGGGTAGCCGGGCCGAGGGGTCTGCACATGCGTGGCAGGCGGCTGGCGCGGGTGGCACAGAGCAATTCGTTGACGATGCTGAGTGCTCCATCAAAGCTTCGCCGTACGACGTGAACCTAGCCCGGTAACTGGGTCCGCTCTGACTGCCTCGGCGATCGGGCTGAGCGTGACGTCGTAGCCGAGTTGTTGTAGCTGGCTCAGTGCACGGGTCTTGAGGCGGTCGGGATCGGCCGGTTGCGAGCCCGGTAGCGACGGCGGCCGCCGTGGCCGCTGCCACTGAACGTGTGCGGATCGTGCTGACGCTCACTCTCCCTCGCCGTCAGGTACAGGATGTCGCGCAGGACACCGCTGGGATCGCCGCGCTGGCCGGTGGCCGCCTGACCGTGCTGGGCATCATCGGCTCGATGGACATCGAGTTCACCGAGTTCGGCCTCGATCCCGACCTGAAGGCGCGGGGTCGCGCCCTCGATGATCGGCTGGTCCGTCTGCAGGAGCTGTGGCGGCGATGGGGGGCGCCGGAGATTCCACTGTGGTGCGGCGGCCGGTGGCCGCGCAAACCGGGGCTGCGCCGGGCCGCCCGCTTCGACTCCGGTCGCGGGACGTGGCGAGGTCGCCGCGCCACCAGCCCATCGCCTCGCCGGTCACTCCTCCGACGACCCGGCAAGTGCGAAACCAACGCCTGACTGAACCTTCGACCAGCAGGGGCTCAAGCCGGCGGGATCCGCGGCACCATATCCCTGGCACCTCCGCGGCTGGCACTCTGTCGTGATGGGGTCGCTCTACAGCCGTCTTTTTGCGCTGGGCTATGACTCGTTCCTCGCCTGGGGCGAACGCGCCGGCATGCAGGCGCTGCGGCGGGATGCGCTTGCCGAGGCGGCCGGGTCAGTTCTCGAGATCGGCGCGGGCACCGGGCTCAACGGCTCGCTTTATCCCGCCGACGTAGAGCGCATCACCTTCAGCGAGCCTGACCAAGCCATGCGCCACCGACTGAGCCAGCGCCTCGCGAGCCTCGGACGTCGGCACGACATTCTCGACGCGCCGGCCGATCACCTGCCGGTCGATTCAGGGGCAGTCGACACGGTCGTAAGCACGCTCGTTCTGTGCACGGTCGCCGACCTTGCAGCGACGTTGGCAGAGGTCCGTCGCGTCCTCGCTCCGGGTGGCCGCTTCATCCTCATCGAGCACGTTCGTGCTGAGACGCCGCGCCTGCGCGGCTGGCAAGACCGTTTGCGCGGACCGTGGATGGCCTTCGCCGAGGGCTGTCACTGCAACCGCGACACCCTCGCCGCGCTGCGCGATGCAGGATTCGACACCGCCCGGCTGCAGACGGCGCGGTGGAAGCGGATGCCACCCATCGTGTCTCCGCTCGTTGTCGGCTCAGCCACTCCACAGTCTCGGGTGACGTCTACGTGGAGCTGAATCTTGGGTCGCAGGTTTGAAATCTTCGGGGGCGCGGCGCTGCCCGTGGACAGCAAGCCGAGGCGGCCCAATGCCCGCCGCCGACTCAGCCGGCCGCACTCAGCAGGCGCGGACGCCGCCTGGCGATGATGTGTGGGATGCCCCGGCTAACCATGGCGAGGGTGCTCGCGATGCACTGGGGCCACGAGGGATCGGCCAGCGCTGCGGCGACCAGGACGGTCGCGTCCGGGAGTCGCTGCTGAAGCTACGGAGGGTCGTTGACACACTCCGGGGCAACCTCAACAACCCAGATGACTCCTGATACTGAAATTCAAACCTAAGTTGTGGCACCGCGATGGGTACCCGCCATACGGGCGGTGGCCAGGGCTAGCCGAGTGGTCGGGCGGTCCGTACCGCGGCCAGACATAGGCGGCTCATCACGGAGGTCGGCGTGAAGCAGCGGGGTCCGCGGCGTTTCGTACGCTGTGAGCTGCGTTGGGAAGCCGACGGTGTGGAGGTGCAGATCGCCGAAGTGGCCCCACTGGCGGGTGGGAGCGCACCACCGATGGAAGTCTCTTTCGGCTGATAGTGGATCGGCGCCCGGGGATGCATTCCGGCGTCTAGCGACATAGACAGACGCTCGTGTGTCCGAGCGTTCCCCTATGTACCTAGGGATGGCCCGCCTGACCGGTTGGAACGGGCTCGGGCGTGTGGTTCTGTTCGGCCTTGAGGCCGAACGCGGATGGCGGGGTCGTGCGACTTAGGCCGTCGAGACACCGAGGTTCGCGGACAGGACGAGCCCTGCAATGCAGAGATACATGTGTGACGGTGAGTAACCCGGAAGACGGTAGAGCTCCTGGCTGGCGGTGATCGTCTGTCCCGGTTCGAGAACAGCGCTATCCATGAAGCTCGTCAGCTCCGCGGCTTCTTGGGCCAGCTCCGGTGATCCTTCGCCGACCCAGCACTTTGCGGAGGAGGCGCGGCTGGTGCCGAGGGTCACCACCGCTTGCACGCGGTGATTCAGGTAGCCGGATGAGTCGCCCTCGGGGGTCGTCACAGCCTGGACGCCTAGCAGCCTCGCTGTCACACCGCATATCGAGATCTCTGTGGCGAGCGGGACGGCCACCACGATACGTCCACCGCGGCTGGCGTGCACTGGCCGGCTATCGCCAATGAGGCGCCTCCAGGGAAACTTGATTGGGCAAGGCAGGCCCACCAGTTCGGCCGACGCCGCGGTGTCCGCCAGCAATGACGCAAGTTCCCGCAGCTGGTCGCGAGCCTCCGCCTTGACCGTGGACCACGCACCTGGCCATCGTGGGTCGGTGTCTGCGAAGTTCAGGAGTTTGTCGAGAGTGCTGCGGCGGCCGAAGTCGCCTCGCTCCAGACGTGCGCGCGCTTCGTCGTACGGCCACTCGTAAACCTTGAAAACGTCCCCTATCGCGTCCCCGACGAATCCGTCGAGTCGCTGCCAGGAATCGCGAGCGCCCGACGAGTCACCGCGTGCGATTCGCGTGAGCAGCAGTTGCCGCTCGACCACGGCGCGCTGGGCCGCTGTGCATGCGGCGTGCGAGGCCAAGATCAGTTGTGCTTCGCCACGCTCAAGGTCGTCGCGCCGTTGTTCGGCGGTCCGGCCGGGCAGGACGCTCTGTTGTAGATACCGGGTGCCGGCGCCCAGCGCAACCTTGTACGGCTTCTCGATGACGACGGTGAGCCGCTGCTCGATCGCTATGAGCCGGGACTGCGACTCCTCGGTCTGAGTGAGAACCGCGAGGATGCCGGTGGCCAATCCAGCGGCGTCATCACCGGCGAGTCCAGCGACGACCTTCTTCGCCCCAAAGCTCACCAAGAGTAGGGCCAACGAGCTCACAGGGTCCACCCTCGGCATCATGGCACGCAGCGTGCGGCGGTACACCTGACGGCCGCAGTCGACCTGCAGGCCGCCCCAGCCGTCTACCCGAGCTTCCTTGGTGACCGGGTGGGAGTCCGCAGGGTAGGTAGTCCCGAGTCGGGTCGAGGCTAAGTTCGCAGTCAGACCCGGTAGTGGGGTCGTGATCATTTCGCCTTCATGCCCTAGAGCCGTCTCCAACAAAGACTCCGATATACCGTCCCCCTTACCGGACATGCCCTTTGAGCCTGGGAGGTCCGGGCCTAGGGAGAATGAATCTTGGCGTCAGAGACGGCCTTCTTCCGGTCGGTCTGACAGGATTTGCACCTGCGACCCCTTGACCCCAGGCTGGCCGCTGCCGATCTTGCATCCCGGCAAGCGTGCCTGTGCCGGCTCCGGCAGGCCCGCCGGGACTACACCCGCCGTTTGAGCTGGAAGCCCCGCGGTGAGCGCGACGGGAAGTCCCGAGGTTGTGTCCCATGCCCCCAACAGCACGCCGATACCCGCGAGAAGGGCCAACGGACCACCGATGAGGCCGACCATCACCAGCGGCCGCGGAAGCAGTCTGGATCGCCACATCAGGTAGCCCAGAGAATCCCGTTCCCAAGCCCGGCGCAGAACTGCGGGCCTAGAAGGGCGGTTTGGTCATGCACAGCGAGCAGTCCACCGGCGACATCAGTAAGCGCCCCGCTGCTGTTTGCGCCGTCGGCGAGATCCTGGCGCAGGGCCACGACCGACATCAGGCTCACGACGCCGACCAGAATGAGGATCGACTCCACCGTGCGCGTGGCGACGTACCCGAGGGCGACGGCTTCGTTGACCCGCTTCACGATGGGGAAAATGACCACGGCGGTGGCTATGCCGGCGATCGCCAACAAGATCTCAAGCAGAGCCCCAACGGCTACGCGGACATCGTCGCCGCTGCCGACAACGTAGTCGGCGTCGTCCAAGACGAAGTTCGTCGTACGAGTGGATACAGGTAGGTGTGAGCCACTGGCCGACCGTAGGTTCTGTGTGCCCGGGTTCCCGCCGGTTCGTGAAGGCCCCCCAAGCCGAACCGGCGGGACCGCCTTCGAGAAGTCCCACCGATCCCAGACCGTTGCGGTTTGGCGTCGAGCAGCCTGTGCCGTGAACGGGCCTGTGTTCTGACAGCCGCTGGGACTGAAGTCGCCGCTCACTGCCGCACTTCATGCACTATCCGTGGGACGCCCACATCTTCGGTTACGCGACCTTGCTGCAGGTGTTCTGCGCTTCCGTCCCGAGCCGACCCGGACCGGCTGGCCTCGTCGCAGGCCAGATTGGCGGGCTGGTCGTCGTTGCGCCCGGGTTCAGTAGCGTAGCCCGGGCCCAACGCGAAGCCGCGGAGACGGCGGCTTTGTCCCTACCGCCCGCGGCACCACCCTTCCGCCTTCTCCCCTGTCGCCGTCTGCGACGAGCCGGATATACAGCCTTTGGCTGGTGGGTGACCGAGCAAACTATGGACGGCAGCTGAAGCAGCTCGGGAGGTGCGGCGAAGGCCGACGGTGGATGACAGCCGCAGCAGACGCGTACGCAGATTAGGATTAGGAGTGATCACGGTTACCTTCCCAGGTCGAAGGGCGGCGACGACTGCGCTCCGGCTCGCCGTTCGACGGCTGGGTGAATCGGTCGCGACACCGTTGCTTCCCGACGACTACCTCGATCTGGTGGCTCCGATGCGCGCCACAGCGGAGCTTCGCGGCCGAGTCATGTCAGTGACTCCTGAGACGCGGCATGCCGCTACGGTCCAGATCCGCCCTGGCAAGTCGTGGCGGGGGCATCTGCCTGGACAGTACATACGCGTTGGGGTGGACGTCGACGGCGTGCGGCACTGGCGGGCCTACTCGCTGACGTCGCCGACCACCTCGGCCGACGGACTGGTGTCCATCACGGTGAAGGCCATTCCCAACGGCACAGTGAGCAACTACATGGTGCGGTTGCTGGCGCCGGGCACGCTGGTCCGCCTTGATCAGGCCTCGGGGGACTTCGTCCTGCCACGACCGCTGCCGGTTCGCACCCTCTTCGTCACCGCGGGCAGCGGTATCACTCCCGTCATGGGCCTGCTGCGGAGTCACCTCGCCGACCTGCCTGACGTGGTTCTCGTTCACTCCGCCCCCACTGGGGACGAGGTGATCTTCGGCGACCAGCTGAGGGACTGGGCGCGGGCCGGGCGATTGCGGCTGGTCGAGCGGCACACCGCAACAGCAGGCATCCTCGACCCTGCCCACCTCGACAACCTGGTTCCCGACTGGCGTGACCGGGAATCCTGGGCCTGCGGCCCAATCGGGCTACTGGACGCGCTGGAGGCGCACTGGGCCGACGCCGGCTTTGCCGAGCGTCTCCACACCGAGCGATTCCGGCCAACCTTGATCACCGAGGGGGAAGGGGGCACCGTGACCTTCTTGCACCAAGGTGCTGTCGTCGAGGCCGATGGCGCCACGCCCATTCTCGACGCCGGCGAGGACGCCGGTGTCTTGATGCCGTCCGGCTGCCGAATGGGCATCTGCTTCGGGTGTGTCGTTCCCCTTCGCCAAGGGGTGGTCCGCGACCTGCGGGACGGGCGGCTGTCCATCGCCGCGGAAGGTGACTCCATCCACATTCAGACCTGCGTGTCGGCAGCTGCCGGCAACTGCGAAATCGACGTCTAGGACGACCATGACTGCGACGCGCACAGACACCATGACCCAGACGGGCGCCACCACGGCCGGCGACCCTCGGGCCCGGCGCGCACACAACCGCCTGCGCATCACCACCACGGAACGCCGGCACGTGCCCAAGCCCTCCGGCAAGCCGGATCCGACCGCCCACCTGTCCGCCGCCGATGTGGAGGCGCTGGCGCGCGAGCTCGACACCCTGCGTCAGGAGGTCCTGGGCTCCCGAGGTGCGGGCGACGCGGCCTACATCCGCAAGGTCATCGACGTGCAGCGGAAGCTGGAGCTCGGCAGCCGAGCCGTCCTTCTGTTCTCCCTCTTCCCGCCCGCATGGCTGGTGGGCACGGCTGGGCTCGCGGTGGCCAAGATCCTCGAGAACATGGAGATCGGCCACAACGTCATGCACGGCCAGTGGGACTGGATGCGCGATCCCAAGATCCACTCCGCCGCGTGGGAGTGGGACCACGCCTCGCCGGCCGACTTGTGGAAGCGCTCACACAATGAGGTGCACCACACCTACACCAACGTGCTCGGTCGGGACAACGACCTGGGCTACGGCATCATGCGGGTCGACGAGGACCAGCGATGGGTTCCGATCTACCTGGGCCAACCGCTGTGGAACTTCGTCACCGCCTGCATCTTCGAGTACGGCATCGCCGCGTACGACCTGAAGCTGGGCAAACAGCTGAAGGGCCGCGGGGACAAGGAGCAGTTCCGGCGCGACGGCAAGGCAGTGCTCCGCAAGATCGGACGCCAGATGCGCAAGGACTACCTGGTGCACCCCCTGCTGTCGGGACCCTCGTTCCTCCACACCCTCGTGGCGAACGCCACCGCCAATCTGATTCGCAACCTGTGGGCGCACTCGGTGATCATGTGCGGCCACTTCCCCGAGGGCGTCGAGACCTTCGCCAAGACCTCCATCGACGGCGAGACGCGGGGCGAGTGGTACCTCCGCCAGATGATCGGCTCGGCCAACATCCAGGGCAGCAAGGCCATACACATCATGACCGGCAACCTGTCCCACCAGATCGAGCACCACCTCTTCCCCGACCTCCCCAGCAACCGATACGCCCAGATCGCCCCACGGGTCCAGGAGATCTGCACTCGGTACGGCCTCTCGTACACCGCCGGCTCGCTGCCCCGCCAGGTGGGCTCCGCGTGGAAGAAGGTGATCAAGCTGTCGCTGCCCAACGACTTCTCCCTGCGGCGTGCGGCCACGACCATGCTGCGGCCGAGGATGCAGGCGCGCCGAACAGCAGCCGGGTAGCGCCGGGGGACCCACCTTGCGCGGCCAGGTACCCGCAGGACGTTGGTCGCCGGGCAGCTAGCTATGGCCTGACACGCTGATTGAGAGAAGCCAGACGGTGCGACGACTGGGCGATCCGCCGCCGGCGGCGCGGGTCCGTCACCCAGAGCCAAGCTGGCACGTGGGCTTCCACTGACCATCGGGTTGGGCGCTGTGGCGGCCGCTGTCGTGCTGCCCGCAAGTGCCATTCACAGAGACGCTGACTCTGACCATTGCCTCAGTCATTCACGAACGAGGACAATCGGCGCCATGGCTAGACCGTTGAGGTGCCGCTTGCGCCTCCACGCGTGGGAGTATCGCGAGAACCCCGAGACACACGAGCACTACCAGATCTGCGTACGTTGCAAGGCGTATCGAGACAGAGGGAGCTCAGCCTTCGACGGTAGAGGCTCCTGGGGTCTCGGCGGCGGCGGAGGCTAAGACGACCCCTGCTTATCAGAGCGTTCCGAGAAGGGAACCGTCGAGCGGGCAATGGGCTCCGATAGCGCGTTCTGAGCGCACCGACACCGCTCGCTGTCATGTGTCGACGTGCGCTCCTTGGCGTCGTGGTGAGTCCCTCACGCCCCCCGAGCAACCACAATGAGGACAAGGATCTCGCTCAGTACCCGGGCCGGACTGGCGTTCCTGCCAGTGCCGACGCGATGAGGTAGCCGGGCGGCATCACTCAGGGCATGATCGGAGCATCGACCGGCACCGGAAACCTCCATCGTGTGACGGGATTTGACCCTTAAGTTCGGCGGCCTCATTAGCATCATCGAAGGAGCAGAATGTCCGAGCCACAGCCGCACGAGATTATCTGGAACCTGACGACCGCCTATGTGTCATCGAGGTGCCTACATGTGGTGGCTGAGTTGGGTGTCGCCGACCAGATAGCTGACGAGCCGTTGACGGCCGCCGAGCTGGCTGCCAGGTGCGATGTGAACCCAGCCGCACTCGACCGCGTGCTCCAACTATTGGCCGCCCATGGGATCTTCGAGCGCACTGGGGACCGTTTCGGTCACACGGCAGCGTCACAGTTGCTGCGCAGCGACCAGCCGATGTCAATGAGGGCCTTCCCCCGCGCGATGGGCCTACCCATCTTCTGGAAGACGTTCAGGAACCTCGAACACTCACTGCGCACGGAATTACCAGCCCTAGAAACGGTTGAGCCTGCCGGAGCCTGGGCCTACTTCCAGGATCACCCCCGCGAGGCGCAAGTCTTCGGGGAGGCAATGACGGCTAAAGCCGGCGCCGACATCGCCTCCGTTCTCGGCGCCTACGACTTCGGCCGCTTCAACACAGTCGCAGACATTGGTGGCGGCCGCGGACACCTTCTTGCTGCCGTGCTCGACGCGGCACCCAGCGCCCAGGGGATCCTTTTCGACCTGCCCGAGGTAATCAACAACATCACCATCAAGCACGATCGCCTCACCCCCCTAGCGGGAGACTTCTTCGCCGATCCCCTGCCGGCAGCCGACGTCTACCTGCTCATGGAAGTACTCCACGACTGGACCGACGAGAAGTGCCGAGCGATCCTCGGCGCCATCCGACGTGCCGCACCTCCCGGAGCCACGGTGCTCGTCATCGAGAACGTTCTGTCCGACGACCAGCCCGACCCACGCGGCCACATCCTCGACCTCATCATGATGGCTAACACCGGAGGCAGGGAACGGACCCAGCCACAACTGGCAGACCTGTTCGACAGCTCAGGATTCCAAGGCGTCACGGGAATCGAGACCGCTGGTCCGATGCGCATCATCGCGACCAGCGCCGCCTGACAACCTGCCTGCAAGAAGGCGTCACACAGTGGCGACAGGTGCTCACCGTTCTCGGCGTGCCGGACGGGACGGTGATGGTTGATATGGGGTGGTCGAGCACGTCGATAGTGGCGCGGTGTCAGCACGTCACGGACGCTGATTCGACCTCATGAGTGGTGGGCCTAAATGGACTGAACCACTGACCTCTGCCTTATCAGGTAAGCCCGCTCCGTGCCAGGTTCGCGACCACCACCGTGGACGTGTCCTCAAGCATCCACCACTGTCACCCGCGTGCCAGACGCCAGCAGCCGATGCACGCCCCGGGCCAGTTCGATTGGGTCCACCGGCGTCGTGACTAGATCGAACAGCGGAGAGTCGTGAAGACCTGAGATAAGTGCAGTGGGATGGCCCGATCGGGCCATCGTGTCGCGGGTCGTGGATGGCCGCTTCGGCTGATGCGCGCTGTGCCTGACGAGGCGGATGGTGGTTGCAGTACCTCCGTTCGTCGGAGGTTTCTACAACAGGAGGAAGTCATGCCGCTCATTCAGGTCAAGGTCATCGAGAACGTATTCACCGTTGAGCAGAAGCAACAGATCGTCCGAAGCCTCACCGATGCGCTGGTACGTATTGAAGGGGAGAACATGCGCCCCGTAACGTGGTGTGTGGTCGAGGAGGTGCGCAGCGGGGACTGGGGCATCGCCGGCAATCCGCTGACAACTGCCGACGTCCGCGCGCTGGCCGCAGGGGTCAATGCGTAGGTCGTCGTGGCTGCCGGGTCTGCGAGTACGATCTGTGTCGTTGCAGATCCGGAGTCAGCTGTGCACGCTCAGAAGATGACGCGCGAGCCGGACGCGATGACGCCTGCTGAGGACGCGTTGCGGTCGGGGGAGTGGACACTGGCCCGGGATTGTTTCGCTGCGGTCGTGGCAGAGCATCCGCGGGCCGGCGCCTATGAGGGTCTGGCCCAGTCGCTCTGGTGGCTCGACGATCCGGGATGCCTGGAGGCGCGCGAGGCGGCGTACCGGCTCTACCGCAGCACCGACGCGGACGACGTCGGCGCCGCCAGGGCTGCCACCGCATTGTCGTATGACGCGTTGCTGTTCGGAGCAGGCGTCGCGGTGGCGCGGGGCTGGTGGGGGCGGGCCCATGACCTGCTTGACTCGATGCCGGAACGCGCTGAGCACGGGTGGCTCGCGGTCCGAGAGGGAGAGTTGGCGCTCGCGATCGAGCAGGACGCTGCTGCCGCGCGATCGGCCGGCGACCGGGCGTGGGCGGTCGGCCGTCGGTTGGGCAATGTCGATCTCCAGTTTGTCGGGATGGCCCTCAGCGGGCGGGCCGCGACTAGCGCCGGTGACCCAGCCTCGGGCATGCCCCAACTAGACTCCGCGGTCGCCGCCGCCACGGCCGGCGAAGTCAGCGACTTGATGTGGATGGGCAAGATCTGCTGCTGGCTGATCATCGCCTGCCAGGAGACCCAGGACGTGGGCCGGGCGGATGAGTGGTGCCGGCGGGTGGAAGCCATCTGCCAGCGACAAAACCTGACCCCGCTGTTCAACGTATGCCGCATCCAACACTCCTCGATCCTCATCGCTCGCGGTACCTGGTCGCAAGCCGAACGCGGCCTCCTAGCGGTACTGGACGGATTCGTTACCTCGCGGCGCAATTCGTACCTCGATGCTGTCGTTCAGCTGGGAGAGCTTCGCCGCCGCCAGGGCCGTTGGCCAGAGGCCATAGCTCTGTTGGCGCAGGCCGAATTTCACCCGTCGGCCATTGTGACCCGGGCCATGATCCAGCTGGCAGAGGGGGAACCGAGCGCAGCGTGGGGGGCGGTGCGCCGGCTGATCCTCACGATCCCCGCATCCAATCGACTCGCCCGCGCACGCGTGTTGTTGCCGGCGGTGCTCACCGCTTATGCGGCGGGCGACCTGGCCGCGGCGGGCGACGCCGCGGAGGAACTGCAGGAAACGGCGGTCCTGATGGGGACCGATGCGTTGCTGGGGCTTGCGGCGGTCGCTGCAGCGACCCTGGCCGACGACGACGCCGCCCGGGAGCTGTGGAGAGACGCAGTGCGACGATTTCACGACGCGGGACTGCCGTTCGACGAGGCCGAAAGCCGCCTCCGGCTGGCCGAATCCCTTATCCAAGGCGGTGACGTCGCCGCGGCCGCCGAACAGGTCAGCACGGCGATCCGCGACTTAACATCGCTCGGGGCCGCCGCGGCCGTGACCGAAGGGGCCAGCCTGGTTGAACACATCCGCACGGCGCCGGGTGGCAAAGCTGACGGCGGACTGACCGGGCGCGAGGCGCAGGTGCTGCGGCTGGTCGCGGACGGCATGAACAACCAGCAGATCGCGGATACCTTGGTACTCAGCCCTCACACCGTGCACCGGCACATTGCCAATATCTTGACCAAGCTCGACCGACCGACCAGAGCCGGCGCGGCGGCATACGCCATCACCAACGGTCTGCTCTGACTGGCGGCACCAGTCTTCACGGTCGCGGATGTGGGGTGCTGCTCACTTTGTTACTCACATGTGTAGCTGGACTTGGCGGATCCCGCAGCCGTCAGGACGAGGTCCGGCGGCTCGAGCACGAGCCCCGAATTCCGCGCTGGGCGGTCAGTGGTCAGGGCCGGTCATGCGAGCCGAGAGCGGTACTGTCAAGGCAGGAACTCTCGTGGCGGTGAAAGGCGGTCTGGTGTCCACTGGATCAGGCGACGAGGAGCGCGCGTGGGCCGCTGACAAGCGCGACTTCGTTGCTGACTGGCGAGATGAGGTCGCTGACGTGCGGGACAGCCTGGCTGACCTGAGAGACCGGGCCGTCGACGACCGGGAGGCGGAGCTCGACGAGTGGGAACGGCAGTTGGACGCCCGCGCTGCGGAGATTGGCGTTTCCGCTGAAGGGACTGGGGTTTCTGCATCGCGGGCGAATGCACGTGCCGGACGGTCGCAGGCACGGCAGGGTCGAGACGACGCGCAGGCGGAACGGATGACAGCGGCTGCCGATCGGGATGAAGCGACGAAGCGGCGGCAAGCCGACGCTCCATCGACCCGGCTGGCGATGGCGTTCGCCGAGATTGCCGAGCAGCTCTACGACGCCGACAGCTTCGACGACGTCCTCTCGCGAATCGCGCAGGCCGCCGTGTCAACCATCGCCGGCTGCCGGATGGCCAGCGTCACGCTGACGGACCAGGGCGGGTACCGAACTGCCGCGTCCACCGATCCGGCCGCGACGGCGGTTGATCAGGCGCAGTACCAGGCGCACGAGGGTCCGTGTCTGGATGCGGTCGAGGCCCCCATGGTGTACGCGGAGTCGTTTCCCGATGAGCGCTGGCCGACCTTGGCATCACGTCCGACCGAGTCGGGCGTGCAGTCGGCCCTTTCCTATCGCCTGGCCGCGGCGAGCAGCGGTACCACCGACTCAGGCGGCGGATCCCTGAACTCCTACGGCGTCATTCCGGATGCGTTCAGCGACACTGCGCAAGACATTGGACTTGTCTTGGCCGCGCACGCTTCGGTGGCGGCCCGGGCGGTTGGTGAACGCAGCACCCTGCAGAGCCTGGGCGGCGATCTCCAGCAGGCCTTGTTGACCCGAGACGTGATCGGCCAGGCCAAAGGCATCTTGATGGAGCGGCTCAAGATCACCCCGGAGGACGCTTTCGAGCTCTTGCGACGCGCATCCCAGCAGCTGAACATCAAGCTGCGGGAGGTCGCCCGAGGCCTCGCCGAAACCGGCGGGTTCGACGCCGCCGCACAGCGACGCTCCGGAACGACTTCATCGATGACTGAAGGCGCCGGCGGCTGCTGAGGCGAATCCACCGCGAGAATTGCGGTGCCAAGCCACCTGCTTGCAAACATCCTTCGGCTTTAGTAGTACGTCGGACGCGCCGCTTCTGACGAGTGCCACGTGGGGGAAGACGTTGCCGGCGACGACCTGCACTGGGGTCAGGTTGGGGTCAGACCTAGAACGGGACTCATGAGCGAGAGCGCCACTGCTTGCAAAGGGGAGCAGCATGACAGGCGAGAAGGGTCGGTCCGCGCTCGTCGGGAGGTGATTGGACGACTCTGCACCGGGTTTGAGCGACGGCAGCGTTGCCGTACTTCGATGCTGTACGGCGACCACTGCGTTGTCGCAGCGTTGGGCGCTGGCCGGCGTCGTTGGGACGCGTTTGGCTGACTACCGAGCGGTCCAGGCCGGCGGCTGCTCCATAGGAAGGGTCGGACGCTTCCATCACTCCATCGACTCAGACATTCGATGGAGTCCCTCACCCGGATCTCGTTGCCGTCGGGTCGGCCATCACCACCCAGCTGACGTCTGGCCTACACCATCGGCCGTAATGCAGCTGGGAGCACTTGTTGTGCATCCGCCCGGGCGAGGAAAATGGTCGTATGAAGCCCATCGAGTTCGAACTCGAGCGCACGATCCGGGCACCGATCGACCAGGTGTTTGCGCGGCTCGTCGACATCGAGGGGCACAACGACTGGATGGCCGACACGGGAAGCATGCTCAAGCACACCCGGCAGACGTCTCCCGGAGAGCCCGCCGTCGGTACGACGTTCGTCGACGAGACGAGCCAGGGTCCAATGCCCGGGGAGATCGCCGAGATGGAGGCGCCGCACACGATCGTCTACCACTGGTGGGAGAAGTCGAAGTCGGGCAGGCTCAAGTTCGAGGGCTGGCCGAGCTACCACCTGCAGCCCTCCGGCGAGGGCGAGACGTTGGTCCGCCATCGCGGCAAGTTGGTGTCGTACGGCGTGTGGCGCTTGGGCACACCGATCTGGCGGCGGTTCGCCGTCAAGGAGCGCACCATCACGGTCGACGCGCTCAAGGCGTCCTTTGAGCAGAATCCGAGTTCTGCTCCTGGGTGAGCGACTCCGCCCGGTCAGGGATCGGGGGTCGAGCCTCCGCCCGTACCAGGTGCCAGGCCTCCCGCCGAGATCCGCCGGCTCGGCGACCCCGGCGTGTACATCTGCTTTGAGGGTCGGCCCAACGTAGGCCCCTCTGGCCTCGGTGCTCACGACGGTCAGTCTGGCCACGGCGGGCGCTGCGTCCTCGAAGTCCGCCAGGTCGGCTAGTTAATTAGCAGGAGCCAAATGTCGCGCCTCCCGCAGACGACGCGGGTACTACAGCTGCTGCCCGGGCTACCTGGCGATCGTCGCATCCGAGCGTGCACCCGGAGCCCATCCACTCCGTCTGGACCCACGATTGCTGCAAACTGCTGCTGCTGCAACTCGTCTGCTAGGACTGGTCGGAATTGCCCCGAATGCCGTATGACTAGGTGTGGAGCCAACGGTGTGGAGCCAACGGGACTCGAACCCGTAACCCCCTGCTTGCAAAGAGCCCGGAATCAGGCACGGCAAGCGTCGGTGTCGAAGCGGCAGAACGCGGGTGGACGCTCAATGACGTTATGAGTCGGTCTGTCGCTGCTGCAGTTTGCTGCTGCAGGGTGCCCACTGTGATCCGCTTCGTCCCGAACTCGACGCGGCGCGTCGGAGGAGGTCGGTAGCGAGGTCAAAGCGTCGGGCGGAGTCGGCGTCGGACGGCCTGCGTCGCGGGCGTTGCTGTACTCAGCTGCTGTACTGCTCGGTTGGCCCTAGCCGGGCCGGATGATCAGCTGACCGGGTCGACGACCCGCGTCATCACGCAGTGGTTCTTGCCCTTGGGCCGGTCGTAGGTGAAGCCGGCCTCCTCGTACATGTGGCGGGTGCCGTTGTAGAGGAAGGACGGGTTGACCTTCTTGCCGGGCGTGTCCTGGGGGTACCCCTCAACCAGACCGCCACCGTCCGCGGCGATCAGGTCCAGCGCCCCCCGCAGCGCGGCAGCGGCCAATCCCGCCTTCCGGTGCTTCTGGTCCACGTAGATGCAGGTGATCCGGTAGTCGGGCGGGGCGACCACACCCTCGAGATACTGCTTGCGGTGATGGATGTTCGGGAGCTGCTCCGGCGTGCCGAACTCGGCCCAGGCCACCGCGTCGTCGCCGTCGTAGACCAGCGCGGCGCGCGCGATGCCGGCCTCGACCATCCGCTTCTTGAACTCGGGGTTCTTCTCCTCCGGGCCGCGCTCACACACGCCGTCGTGGAACCAGGTACACCAGCAGCCGCTGAACAGGCCGGTGTTGCGCTCCACCATGGCGGCGAAGTCGTTCCAGGTGGCCCGGTCGAGGGCCTTGATCGTGTAGTCGGACATGCGGTCAGGGTAGATTCCGGTTCCGGACGGATCGGGGCCGGCACTAAAGGGCAAGGGCGTCGTCCTGTCCGGCGTCGGGTCGGTACGAGCGATTCCCGTCGTTGACGGCTGTCGCTGGCTGACGCGGTTGACCGTATCTGCGCGCACTGGCCGGCATTGGGTGTTGGTGGACGATGTGGGTTGGACGGGGGCACCCCGGTGGGCACATGACGAGCTTGGAAGTATGCGCTGGACCGTCCACGAACGTCCGCCAACGTGCGGAACCAGGGTCAGGAGTGACGCAGCTGACCCTCAGCGACCGGTGCTTGTGGCCCGACTGTGGCCCGCTGGCGGCTGGTGTTCGATTCTGCGGGTCAACCGCTTTCCAAGTCTGCGAACCGATGTGTGCGGTGGTCCGCCGAAGTGTGGTGCCGCGGCCGAAGCTGAGCGTGGACACCCTGGAACTCAGACGAACGCTGGCAACTGAGACTAGAAGTGAGACTATGGCGTACGCCCGCATAGCAGGTCGTCGGATCGATGACCATCGACCAGGCTCTCGGCGCTGGAACATCCAAGTCACCGCATACCCGAAGGACCTGTGGCGTCAGATCTGGTCCAACAACCCCAACGAGCGGTTGAACCGGGAGATCCGCCGCCGCACCGACGTCGTCGGCATCTTCCCGGATCGGGCCGCGCTGGTCCGGCTGGTCGGCGCCGTCCTGGCCGAACAACACGAGTGGGCCGAAGGTCGTCGCTACCTCGGTCTCGACGTCCTCGCCAAGAGCCGATTCACCAAGATCAACACCGACACCAACGAAAGCGAGGCCATGACACCCGCCGCACTCACCGCCTAATGTGCAGCAACAGGATCACCCGATGACGTCTTCATCCACCACAACCCTGGCCTTGGCCCAAGATCAACGAGGAGCGTCGCACAGGGTCGGCGGGCTTCGTGCACGGTCAGCCGCCGCACGCCTGCGCGGGCCAAGAAAGAGTTCGAGACCTTCCGCGACGCATACCCTGCCAAAGGGGGAGCGCCGGCGCACAAGGCTGCCTACGCCGCCGCCGAGAAGGCGACAACGACCCTGTTCTGCTGGCAGCCGTTCGTCGTGCACGCACTCCTGCCAACCGCGGAGTACGCCAGTGCGATCCTGAACCTGCCCGGCGGTCCCGTAGACCAGGGACAAGCCCGGACGAGATCGACCGCATGGTTGCCGCGCGGATGCGCCGCTCCTCAATCCGCTACGAGTCCGGACGGTCAGTCACGGTCCTGGTCGGCGAAGCTGCCCTCCGCAACGCCGCCGCGTCACCCGCGGTCGTTGATCGGCACGAACAGGCCGTAGTGTCCAGTTGTGACTGCGGTGACTCGCCTGGCCACCCAGGACGACCTGTCCTCGTGGCTCGAGTTGATTCCTGAGGCCGAGAAGCTTTTCGGGCCGATGCCGACATTCGAGACTCACCTCCGAAGAGGTATCGACCGCGGCACCGCGCTCGTGGTCGTCGACCAGGACGAGGTTGTGGGAGGGGCGCTGCTGAGTCGTGACGGGCAGCCGCACCAGATTCGATGGTTGTACGTGCGGCAGACCCGCAGGCGCGAAGGAGCAGGGAGCGCGCTCTTGGTGGCCATACTCGAGAGATGGCTGGCTGGGAACGTTGGGGTTGTGACCTTCAGCGCGGACTCACCAGGCGGCGAGCCAGCGCGCACCCTTTACGGGAGGTTCGGGTTCGAGTGCTGTGGCAGTGCTGATCCAGCGCTCGACGACGGGCCGAGAGATACGTATCTGCTTCGCCGGTGAGGGTCGAACTACGGCCTACTCGCGGGTCCGTCTGCAGCTGGTGGGTCGCGCCGCACTCCGCGTGACGACATCACGTCGCCAGACCGCTGCGGAAGGCCAGTACCACGTAACTGGGAACGACGACATCTTTGATCGCGCCGAACGAGGCCGGGAGCTGGGGTTCGATCATCTCCACGAGTTGGCAACCGCGACGTAGTGCTGCATTGACGTATCGGCTCAGTGACCGGTGGACGCGATAGCCGATCGGTTGCGGGATGATGTACTCGTTGAGGTACTCCTTCACCACGATGTGCCCCTGCGTGACGAATCTTGTTCAGGGTCTTCGAAACATGGATGGGTCAGGCCGAAGCCTGACAATGGCCGCGTCGAAGGGGCAGGCGGGCCCGCGCGCGCTCGGACCTTAATCTGGTTTCAGCCGCTTGTCGAGCTCTTCAAGCGGCACTGGCTCCTCTATCGCTGATATGACCTGAGGTAGTTCTCTTCCCAAACACCTCCGGAGGTGTCAGAAGGGATCCATCGGATTCCGTTGGGGATCTGGCGTTGATGCGCCGGTCCTCCTGACACCCCTGGAGGTGGGTTATGTCTATCAATGGTGCGCTCGCGCCTGCGGCTGCGGTAGTCGCGGTGGATGTGGGCAAGACGAAGGCGGCGGTGCTGGTCAGTGACGCGCAGCGGCACCGGCTGCTCGGTCCACTGGAGTTCTCGATGACCGCCGGCGGTGTGGCCCAGGTGATCATCAAGTCGCAGGCGGTGCTGCCGGCTGGGGTGACCCGGGTTGGGGTAGAAGCTGCGGGTCACTATCACCGTCCGCTGGCTGCTCCGTCGGTGTGGCCGGGCTGGGAGGTGGTGGAGCTGAACCCGGCGCATGTGGCTGAGCAGCGGCGGGTGATGGGCCGGCGGCGGGTGAAGACCGACGCGCTGGATCTGGAGGCGATCACCGAGTTGTTGCTGACCGGTCGCGGGCTGGTGGTTACCGAGCCGCCGACCTCGATGGGGGAGCTCACCGCCTGGGCGGCGCACCGGCATCGCCGGGTGGCGACCCGGACCGCGACGAAGAACCAGTTGCTGGGCCAGCTGGACCGCTGCTTCCCCGGGTTGACGTTGGCGGTGCCGGACGTGCTCGGAACCAAGGTGGGCCGGCTGGTCGCCGAGCATTTCGCTGAACCGCACCGGCTCGCCGGCCTGGGGGCTAGCCGGTTCATCCGCTTCGCCGCCGCCCGCGGGCTGCAGGTTCGCCGCCCGGTCGCGAACCGGCTGGTCGCCGCGGCCCGAGATGCCTTACCGGCAACGGATGCTGCGGTGGCCCGGCAGGTCCTGGCCGCGGATCTGGCGCTGCTGGCCGACCTGGACATCCAGGTCCAGGCCGTGGAGACCCGGATGGCTGAGCTGGTACCGGCCAGCCCGTTCGCGCCGCTGCTGTCCGTGCCCGGTTGGGGCGTGGTGCGGGTCGGCAACTACGGCGCCGCGGTCGGCGACCCGGCCCGCTGGCCGGGCCGCCGGCAGCTCTACCGGGCCTCAGGGTTGTCGCCGGCCCAGTACGAGTCCGCCGGCCGGCGCCGCGACGGGGCGATCAGCCGGGAAGGCAGCGTGCAGCTGCGCCGGGCGCTGATCGATCTCGGCATCGGGCTTTGGCTGCAGGAGCCGGCCGCGAAACGCTACGGGCAGACTCTGCGGGCCCGCGGCAAGAAGGGCGGCATCATCGCCTGCGCGATGGCGCACCGGGCCAACAAGATCGCCTATGCCATGGTTCGTGACCAGACCGGCTACCAGCCTGACCGCTGGGCCTGACCACATTCGGAGGCTTCCTCGATCCCGGCCAGCCTGCCGGAGCGCAGGCCCGGTCAACCTGGAGCGCCCGCAGCGCAGCGAGGACGAACGAGGTTGACCGGGCCGAGCACCGGCACACACTCAGGCAGCGGGGAAGCCCGGAAGCGAGGTGACCGCCAAACCCTTCACAACCCGGCAGCCCAGTGAGACGCTGGACCGGACGAAGGGCCGGACCAGACGCCGTGATCGCTATGGCGGACCCCAGAGGGTTACGCCGTGACTAGCTTGGCGCCCGGCCCTTCGCCATCACGGCAGTCCGAACGACGCCAGATGACCATGATCAACACAGGTCGCATAAGTCAGCGTGGACGCCCGGCACCGATCCCAACCTCACCGCCGAGCCCAACAGCGTCGACCAACCCATGCCAACGGGCCAGTCCAACGCGCCCCCAACCCTCTTGACACGACCTACAGCCAGCTAGTCGCTCGGGTCAGAAGCGGTAGGTCGTTTGACCGTGCGTACCGCCGAAGGCGATGACCTTGGCCGGGGGAACCCGATAGACCCGGCCGCTGCCGCCCGAGCTGCCACCGGAGCTGCTGACCTCGACGAACTCCTCGCCGCGGACCTCGAAGCGCCAATCGTCGCCGTACTTGGCGAACCAGGCCTCGACCAGCGCCTGCAGGTCAGCAGGGTCGGTCACCCGCTCCGCGGTGCCCTCGATGACGACGTCCTTGCCGCTGTCCCAGCCGTTCGCACCGGTGCTGCCGGTCGTCACGGCCACCTGCCGGTTGGCGTCGAGGTTGCGTTGCTTCTGCTCCTCCGCACCGGTGCAGAACGCAAACGCGCCGTCGTGCCACACGCCGACCAGGGGCACGGCGTGCGGCCGCCCGTCCCGCCGGACGGTGATGATCCAGTAGAGCTGTGCGTCGGTGAGGAGACGCTCGATGTCCTCCCACGGCGGCGCGGTGGCCGACGGGTCGCCGTACCTCGGGTCGATTCGTCCGATAGTCATACCCCATTTGACCGAGCTGGAGTCGGCAACTCATCGGGTCGGTCCGTCAGAGTAGCGCAGCTAGAGGCCCGAACCGGCGAACCGTTCGCCGACGGGAAGAGCGGAATTGCGTCGGGGTTCTAGCGTCCGGGTGTGATGTCGACCCTTGCGGGATGGACGGCGGTGCACCCGACAACCTAGGCAGCGGCCCAGGTGTCGGAGTCCGAGGCTAGCCCCGAGGCGTGTCACCCCCGACAAGTCGCCGGTCAGCCTGAACGGAATTGAGCACCATCTGCAGCAGCAGATTGCAGCGACGACACGTGAGCCATCGTCTCACTTACCCAGGTTCAGCGCGCATCCGTGGATGCCAACGGAGCCCAGCGAGGTTAGGTCAGAGGCTTTGCAAGCAGGCGATGCAGGCACCGCTGCACCGTAGTGGGTGTTAGGGATAGTTTACGTTTGTGTGGGATGCTGGGGTGTGGCTGGACGGACCGCGGACGGGTTGTTGTTGGGTGAGGGTGATCGCTCGAGCTGGAGCGGTTGACGCGTTCCTCGACGGTTCGGCGGGGTTGGCGGCCGGGCGGGATCGTGCTGTTGGCCGCGGACGCGACGCTGAATCATCAGATCGCGGAGCAGGTCGGGGTAAGCCGTCCGACGGTGAACAAGTGGCGGTCCCGGTACGCGAGCGAGGGCGGATGGGTTGGCGACGACCGCCGGCGGGACCGGCGCGGAGGGTGGACAGCGCAAGATCATCACCGAGACGCTGACCCGCGCCGAAGAGCTTGGGGTGACCACTGGTCGTGCGGCTGCTGGCGCAACGGCTTGGGGTGAGTCATGTGACGACGCCGAGGCGTGGAAACAGTTCGGGGTCAAGCCGTGGAAAGCCGACACGTCAAGTTCTCCACCGACCCGAGCTCGAGGCCAAGGTGATTGACGTGATCGGCTTGTATCTGGCGCCGCCGGAGAACGTGATCGTGCTCTGTGTCGACGAGAAAAGCCAGATCGAAGCCCTGAACCGGACCAGAAGGTGTCGCCGCTGCAACCGGGCCGCCGAGCAGCGGACCACGACTACGTCCGGCACGGCACCACCACCCGTTCGCCGCTTAGAGATCGCGACCGGCAAAGTCACCGGGCTGTGCAAGAACCGGCACCGCCACCAGCAGTTCCTCGCCTTCCTCAAACACCTGCCCGCGCCTACCCCACCGCAGCTGCACCTGGTGATGGACAACTACGCCACCCACAAGCGGCCCGAGATCAAGCGTGGCTGGCGGCGAACCCGAGGATCCACGTCCACTTCACCCCGACCTCCGGTCGTGGCGACCTGGTCGAGGTGTGGTTCGGCATCATCGAACGCCAAGCCATCCGCCGCGGCGCCTTCCCCTCCGTCGCGACTGAGATCAAGATCCGCGCGTTCATCACGGCTGGAACACCCGCCGCCACCCGTTCATCTGGACCAAACCCGCCGACGAGATCCTGGCCAAGATCAAACGTAAACGTTCCCGGACAACAAGCCCTAGCGTGGCGCGCGCGTGACAGATGACATAAGAAGTCAGCGGCGTCCCTCCCGTGGTCGAGGTGTCAAGGAAGCAGGCCCATCGTCGGAGACGGGTGGACGTCGGCCGGCTCCCAGGACAGCAGCACCGATCCGTCGCTGCCTACGTCGCGATCCTACGCAACGGATCCGTACTGGTGACGTGGGAGAAAGCATCCGATCTTCACCCAGTGCGCGACGAAGGATGGTCCAGGACACCCACTCACCCGGGCTGACCAGCCCCACGGGCGAGAAACCAGGTTGTGGTTGCCAACTCGGATCACGCCACTACTGCGCGCTTTCCCCGCGATGCCTTCGCCAGCCCGTCGCTCACAAGTTCCGATACAGCTCGATGAGCGGTGCTCACGGCCACACCGTAACGGTCAGCCAAGGCCTTCTCGGTGGGCAGGTGGTCGCCAGGTTTGAGGACGCCGCTGCCGATGGCGCCGCGGAGGTCGGCGGCGATCTTTCGGTACGGGCTATCGTCCGCACCTGGTCCGTTGGTCGTCGCCGGCCGCCCGTCCGGTCCGGGCTGTATACACGAGCGGTCGGGCGCACGGGCATCCGGCCGCTCACCGTCAGCGCGGCACGTTGATCAGCCTCTGAAGACCAGGCGGTATAGACCCGAAGTGTCGTGGCGCCGCCCCCGCCCATGACCGAGGCGGCAGGCGACGGTGCGGATGTCAACACCAGCGCTGATCAATTCGGTCGCGCTGTAGTGCCGCAGGTTCTTCAGAGTCGTGTCAATGCCGAGGCTGGCGGCCATGCGCTTGTAGCGCTGGGTAACGCCCTCCGGGTTAGGTGGAGTGCGGCTCTCCGGATCATTGGAGAAGACGTAGGAGGTCGGGCCGAGCTGGCCGTCGATCGCGGTCGCGCGTTGTTCCGCCCGTACCCGATGCTCGCGAAGCACCTCTACCGTTTCCGAATCGAGGACGACTCTGCGCTGCTGGTGGGTCTTGGTGTCCTTATCCTGCAGCTGGCCCTCATCGAGGTATACGGCTCGGCGGATGGTGATCATGCCCTGGTGGAAGTTCACCTCGGACCAGCGGAGACCGCATAGCTCTCCGCGGCGGGCGCCGGTGGTCATGGTCAGCCAGACGATCGCGCCCCAACCGGGGTCTCCAGACCACGCGCGATCCACGAGCCGGGCGGCTTCCTCGGCCGTCGGTGGCCGAGGGTCTGGGTGCGGCAGTGACGGCTTGCTGGCGTGCTCAGCCGGGTTCACTGATATCCACTGCCATACAACTGCTCGGTCGAGGGCCCCCCTGAGAATCCAGTGGATCTGCCTGATCGTCGAGTTGGCCAACCCGCGACAGATATGGACCTTGCAAGCCCGCCGGCAGGCCTCACACCCGGCGGGGTTCGCCGGTGAGCACGGCGTTGACGTGTGCTCGTCACAGAGGTGCCTCTGGTCGGAGCGGTGGCTGCACTGTTACGCGACCACCGCAGTGGTCCCGGCAGCGACGCAGCTCGGCGTAGAACGAGTCCAGGGTCTCGACATTCAGCCTGGTCAGCGAGAGCGGACCGAGCAAGGGACGGATGTGCTTGCGGACGTATCCGTCATATGTGCGACGGGTGGAAGGGTCCACGTCGAGACCTCGAGCCCACCGGTCGAGCAGTTGGGAGAGGGTCGCGCTGGTTCTTGGGTTCCGCCGCTCGTCAACCTGGTTTTGGAGGCGTGACCGAACCCGCTCGGCCTCCTGGCCAACTCTTGGCCCGGCTGGGACGACGTCGCTGAGACAGATGCGCTTCTTTGAGATCGGGTCCGTGCCTGCATACACCCGAACACGGAGGGCTCCTGACGGCAGCACCTCGACGGCGCCGCGCTGTCGTGAGCGTCGCTTGGAGGATGTCGCCTGGGCGTGAAACTAGGTCTGTGCCTTCCCAGATCGCCGTTGACTAGGCTTTGCTGGTAGGCCCCGTGGGACTCGAACCCACAACCCGCGGATTAAAAGAGCGATGGCCCGCACCGATACAGGCCTCTCCAACCGTCAGGAGTTGCGCCGACTCCCCCTCTAGACAGGTCTACACCCTTCAGTTGACGCGATTTCGCACCACGTTTGATGTCACGCGACGCTCACCCGTCACGTAGGCCGAACGGCTTAGGCGGCTGGCCTGCTCCCGCGCGAAGCGTCATCGGTCGGGACTTCGCTGCAGCCTGTCGGGTCAGCCGGCTCCGCCGGCCTCGGCCTCAGCGCAGGGTCGGGTCGCAGTAGGCCCTGCACAGCAGCCTGGTCGGTCCGCGCGCAGCGGGCGCCGACGTAGTAGAGGGTCCTCCTGCGGACACCTGAGGTTCGCAGAGAGCGCTCGCCGGGTGGGGCTTGGGACACGGCTTGGCCAGTTTGTACCTCGACCGCAAGCTCACCGCCCATCGTCGACGGCGATCGCCGCACCGGTCCGCGCCTCGTTTCTTACCGCGTTCCAGGCCACGCAGAGAGCGTGACCGAGAATTTCTTTTGATCGGTTCTCACCGACCATCGCACGATGGCTCACCTCATCGAGGCCACGACAGAGATCCACACCATCTGAGGGGACGTCAACCCGGCGCACAGCGTCCCGTCGGCGACTCACGCCGCCCCTACCTCTCGACTATGGTCAAACGGTGGGTAGGTGGCAGGCGCTGGGGGGCGGCCCGCTGATGATCGTGATCGGTGAGGTCCTGCTCGTCGTCTGCAGCCTGAGCTACCTCGTCTGGTGGACGATCACGTTCAGACCGTCGGTGCGGACTCCACCCGGCGGCGGGCTCTTCCTCGCGGGAGCGGTGCTCGGCGGCCTCGGCGGCCTGATTCTGCTGGCCGTCGGCATCGCGGCCCTTCTCCCGAAGGCGTCATCGCCGGCGCTGGGGGCGACGATCGTCGCCGGAGTGTTGGTCGGTGCGCTGTTGCTTTACCTCACCTCTAGCGTCGCCCACCGGCCCGTCACCACCGAGCTCCCGCTGATCGTTGTCTGGGCCACCGTGCAACTCGCTGCCGGCATCACGTTGCGGACGGCCGGGGTGCTGAGGGCGCCAGCGGCCTCTGCCTGGATCGTCGCGACAGCGATCGCGACGCTGGTCGGGCTGGCCTGCTACCTAATCTTCTATCGGCTCGACCCGATCCCCAGGTACTGGATCGGCATGGTGCCCCTCGCCGTCGACGGCGTGGTAGCGGCGATCTTGGCCGCAATCGTGACGCTGACGCGAGTCCCGTGAGTGACCGCCTGTCCGTCCCCTTGCGGGACACCGGTGGCTGGTTCACCGGTGCCTTGCCGGACGCCAAAATCGAAAGCTTCAGCATCACTGAGCATGACCGCGTCCGTGACGCTTGACAGTGTCGAGAAGCCGTGGCGGAGGCACACCCGGAGCGAGGAAACGCGCCGACGGCTTAGCGCGGCAGTCTCTAACCGAGGAAGACCTTCTGACTACCGCTAGGTGGGCCGGAAGCTCCGAGCCGCACATTACGAGAACCCCTTCCCGTGTTGACTCTCGCTCTGACCAGGAACTTTGGTTGCATGGTCGGCATCTCTAGACGGCCGCAGGCACGCTAGTTGACACCCAGTTCGCACCACGAATGGCGCCACGCCCAGGTCATCGCGTGCGTACCAACGACGCCGTGGCTTGTCAGCGAGCCCCGGTGAGGGCTTTGCCTTCGACGCGTACGAGGAGTCGAGATCGTCCTCGCCGCCGTCGTGTCGCCGCAGACACTGCTCGAGGACGACGAGGGCAGCCTGTCGCGGGGCCGGGAGGGGAAACTGTACGACTACTACGGCATCAACGTAGGCAACTGGCCGAACACCGACCGATGCTCGGTCGGCTGGACAGCCCCTTCTGGTTCGTGAGGTTCGGACCCTAGAGGTACAAGCGCTCCGGTGTTACGTTTACAACGTAAACCCAGTTGGGTTGAGGGCCGGAAGGTCCGGCTCAGGCTGCATCTGAGGGCGGCGACATCGAGGGCGGCAACGTCCAAGTGGAGTCGTAGCGGCGAGCCAGCTCGTGGGCGCGTCACCTACATCATCGACGCGACGCCGTCGTGTCAGGTCGGACTCGGGGATGGGGTTCTAGCCATGAGGATTGTTCTGGGCGTCATCTCGCCCTCCATCGATTGCGGCAATGTTGGTACGCCAGGTAGCAATCCGCCCGGACCGGGCCACCGGTTCTACTGGACCGAGGATCTAAGGCTCGAGGAGTACGTCGACGGGCAGACGCACCTTGTGGCGACCGAGAACCAGAAGTACGCGGGCACGCACTCAGGATTCACTACGCTTCTTCGCGAGGCCAGCCCTGGCGACCGCTTCTATGAGGCCGGCAGCTTCCTCTTCCACGTGGAGTCCCTGTATTGGTTCCAGCCGGCGCCCGACACACCACTGCAGGCAGGTCAGATTACCGTAGAAGGACTGTCACACGACCGCTACGACCAGAGTCTGGCGGAGATGATCCCGATCGCGCCGCACGCCTTGGCGATCACCGGGGGGACTGGCCCGTACGCCACCGCTCGTGGGCAGGTCACCGAGGGCAGCCTTCCTCCTGCCTCGGTCGGGAAGGAGCCGATCCGAATCAAGATTCTCGAGGTCCAGTTGTAGGGGTGCCGCACCGGCGTCGATCGGGGGAGGGTCGCGTACGAGGAGTCGAGATCGTCCTCGCCGCCGTAGGCGTCGCTCGGCCCCATCAGGAGCCTCCCGTCAGCGGGTGATGTTCCGATTCCGCCGGCTGGTCGGCCGCCGTATCGCTGCCAGCCTCGGTTCGCTCAGGTCGCCTCCGCGAACCGCAGCACGTGGTGGAGCCAGAGGCCGGGCCGCTCGCGGTGGATCGCGTGGCCGCTGTCGAGAACGGCGACGTGCTCGGCGGGCAGCCGACTCATCAGGGCCGACCGGGCCGGTTCCGTCAGGGTCGAGCCCTGCGTCGCGGCCAGCAGCTGGACCGGTACCGGGCACCGCTCGACGAGGTCCTGGACATCCCACCGGGTGGTCCGCAGGAACCGGACGGTTCGGTCCAGGTCGAGGTTGAGCCGGTTCGCTATCGAGTTCTCGGCATCCCGATAGGACCAGAGCGGGTTCTCCTCGAGCAGCGCCTGGAGGGTCCCCGCCGGATCGGCGCGCGTGGCGCGAATGGTTGCCTCCAGACTGCCGACCACGTCGTGCTCCATCGGCGTACGGGAGATGGCCGGTGGATCCTCGATCACCAGCCGAGCGCAGTAGTTGGGCGCGAGCTGTGCGACGGTCAGGCCCACCACCGACCCGAGGGAATGTCCGGCCAGGACGTCGACCGGCCCAAGCACCTGGGTGAGGACGTCGCGGGCGAGGGCCTCGACGGTCAGGTCGCTGGGGCCCGCGGTGTTCCTCGACCCGTGACCCAACAGGTCGACCGTGTGGACCTGCCAACCGAGATCCTGCAGGTCCTGCTTGAGCCGCCACCAGGTCAGCTGGCTGGACTGCACGCCGTGCAGGAGAAGGATGGTGCGCCTATCCGTCACCTGCACCATTCAACCGAAGACCTACGCGGCGCGATCGCTTGCGGCGCGATCCGCGCCCACAAAGTGGCAGCGCCGCGGCCGCGTCGCCATGACCGCACGCAGGGCGGCCAGTGACGGCCACAAGAGGCGTACTCGGCAGTTCCCGACCGATCCAGCTCGTCGGCCAACTTGCTCGCACTGTCGTCATCGGTCGGGCGACCCACGCATTACGAGAACAGCTTTCCACGTTGACTCTGGCCCTGACCAGCCACTTTACTTGCATGGTCACCCTCGCTAGGGGTCTACAACCACCCTGGTTGACCCCATTTCGCTCCACGAATGGCTCCACGCGTGCTGCCGCCTCATTCCGGGCCTGGGCGATCCTGTGTAGAGCGTGGGCGATCTTGTGTGACCGCCGACCGGCCCTGGAGAGGTGAATGTCTAGTTTCGATCAGACCACTCATGATCTCGGCGTGTTGCCGAAGGGATCGACGCTTCGCTCGGTGCCGGCTGGTCCCGCCACCATCGTCGGCGGGGTGGCGCTGCGAGTCGATCTGACCCGACAGCGTCACCTTCGACGGGCGGCCCGGAGTCGACTACGTCGACCAGCCGACATTCGTGATGATTCCTGCGACCTCTATCAACGGCTCAACCCGCTCCCCGCGATCATCGGCTGAAGGGCTGATTGTCAGAAGGAGAAGCCTCCTTCTTCCACGGAAGGGAAGCCGGCCGTCATGACGTCACGCATCTTCTTCAGCGGGGCAGCTGGGGAGGCCCAATACGGCGAGCTTCAGCGTCAGCCTGACTTGAGGCCACGCCACGACCTTTGGCCACAAAACCAGCATTCTCTTGAGGTCTAACCCATTGCTCTGGCCAGGACCTGCGCGGCGAACCCTTGCTCGGCCTCCCTATCGTCGGTGCAACCGATCTCAGCAACCGATCTCAGCAACCGATCGCATTGGAGGACGAGCATGGACCTCGCTCAGGCACAGGCCACCGGTGCGGCCTGGTTCGCCGGGCGGGCTGTTCATAGCGTTGGTCTTACGCGGGCAGAGCACTGGGCAGTTGTTGCCGACGCAGATCGGACCACAGTGCAGGCCGATGGGGCGGTGTCGTCGTGAGCCGCGCACGCACCATCGTGCTGGGCGCCTCGCACTGGCACGTCCCTTTGTATG
Organism: uncultured Actinomycetota bacterium; assembly: GCA_963808435.1. Classification (GTDB taxonomy): domain Bacteria; phylum Actinomycetota; class Actinomycetes; order Propionibacteriales; family Propionibacteriaceae; genus Microlunatus. The sequence goes on from CAWEFW010000014.1 coordinate 34,654, forward strand.
CAGCGGCGATCGCCGAGGTGCACTGTGTGGTCGGGCTCTCCGATGAGGACCCAACACGGGTGCGCGAGCTTGCCGAGCTATGGGGCGCCCCGGTCGAAGCTGATTGGCGCCAGCTGCTGGAGCTGCCGGACGTGGAGCTCGCGTACGTCTTCAGCCCGCACGACCTGATGGCCGAGACCTGCCTGGCGCTGATCGAGCGGCGCATCCCGTTCGTGGTGGAGAAGCCGCTAGGCACCTCACTCGAGCAGCTGCAGCAGGTGCGGCGCGCCGCTGCGGAGGCGCGGGTACCGGCCACCGTGCCGCTGATCCAGCGGGGCGGTCCGGCGGACAGCTGGCTGGCGAAGGCCGGTCGACCGGTGTACCAGCGGCTGTCGTTCATCGCCGGTCCGCCGGAACGCTACGACCGCAACGGCAACGGCTGGATGCTCGACCCGGAGCGGGCCGGTGGCGGCTGCCTAGCCAACCTGGGTCCGCACTTCGCCGATCTGTTTCTGCGGCGCAGTGGCCACACCACCGCTGAGGTCGACGGGAGGCTGTCGTCCAGCCTGCACGGCCAGCCGGTCGAGGATCACGCGACCCTGGTGCTGACCACGCCGGACAGCCGCGAGGCCATCGTCGAGGTGGGCTACGTGTTCCCGCAGTCGGAGCTGAAGCGCTACTGCAGCTACTCCTCTGCTGGCGAGGCCGGTTTCGCCTCCATCGACACCAACGGATCGGCCACGTTCACCTCGCTGGACGGCCACACCGATCGAGCCGTCATCGACATAGACAGCGATCCACTCTACGACCCGTTCGTGCGGCAGGTGGCGCGCACGCTCGGCGAGGGCTTCCGCGGACTGCCGACTCTGAGTGAGCTGGAAAATGTCATGCGAGTCATCTGGCGTGCGTACCAGGCTCATCGAGAGGGGTCATGTCATGGCTGATGTCACCATCGACGACGTCGCGAAGGCAGCGGGCGTGCACCGCCTGACGGTCTCGCGCGCCTTGTCCCGCCCGGAGGCGGTCAAGGTGGAGACACGTGAAACTGGTCCTGCGCGTCGCGGAGGAGCTCGGGTACGCCATGAGCCCGCTCGCCCAGGCGCTGCGTTCCAAGGCGAGCATCTTCGTCCCGCTAGTCGTGCCCGACCTCATCAACCCGTTCTACGCCCAGCTGGCCACAACCATGACCCTGGCCGCCGGCGACCGCGGCTATCAGCTGGTGCTGTGCATCACGAACAGTGACAGCGAGCGGGCCGCTGCATACCTGACCGCGATGCAGTCGCTCTACGCACCGTTCGTGATCGTAGCGCCGTCCTCCCGGGTCGAGATGGACACGCTGACGCAGTTCGGCTTCGGAGACCGCGCGGTCGCCATCGACCGTGTGGACGAGCATTCGACCGTTCCGAGTGTCACCGTCGAGAACCGCCGCGGCATCGAGCTCGCCTTCGACCATCTGCGCTCGCTCGGCCACCGCCGGATCGGCTACGTCTCGGGCATCTCAGGCATCCACACCGCCCACGAGCGCCTGGACGCGAACAGCGAGCTCGCCGGTGCTGAATCCGTCGTCCTCGACAGCGGGACCGACGCCGACGCGGGTGCGCGGGCGGCCGCACAGCTCCTCGCCGTGACCGACTGGCCGACGGCCATCATCGCGGGGAACGACATGACCGCGTTCGGCGTGATCTCCACGCTCGCCACCCAGGGCCTGCGCGTCCCCACGGACGTCTCGGTCATCGGTTTCGACGGACTCGTCCTCAGCGCCCGCTACAACCCGGTTCTGACCACTATCCGCCAGCCGATCGCCGACATGGGCAACATCGCGATCGACCTCGCCGAGAAGAAGGCAGTCGACGGATCGGTCGATCACGTCGTCCTGACCCCCGAGCTGCTGGTCGGGGCCTCCACTGCCGGGCCACCGACATGACCGCGGGCACCGGCGCCGAGCTGCCGCGGATCCCCGGCGTCCGCTACGCCGACCACGTCGCGTTCACCGTGCCCGACCTTGACCAGGCTGTCCAGTTCTTCGTTGAGGCGCTGGGGGCGCAGGAGCTGTATCGCTCAACCCGGGGGCCGGATGCCCACTTCATGCCCGAGAACTTCGCCGTGCCAGCGGACGCGCGCCTAACCCTGGCGATGCTGCGGATGCCGCCCAACCTGAACGTGGAGCTGTTCGAGTGGAGCAGCTCGGACCGCCGCACCGACCACCCGCGGCACAGCGACGCCGGCGGGCATCACCTGTGCTTCACGGTGGCCGACGTTGATCAGGCGGTCGCAGTGCTCCGCGGTATCCCGGGCGTACGTCTGCTCGGCAACCGCAAGGAGGTCGCGGGCGACAGTCCGCGCGTCGCTGGCAACCGATGGATCTACTTCCTCACCCCGTGGGGACTGCTGATGGAGATCGTCGACCGCTCCCGGGTGGCCGACCCGCCACCCCTGGTCGGCCCCGCCGACTGGCACACAACAACTCACCACACGGCAGCACACGACGACCCCAGAAAGGACCAGTGACCATGCGTATCGCAGGCTCCACCCTTGGCACCCCGGAACAGACCGTTCCCGAGGCGCTCGAGCTGTTCGCGGCCGCCGGCCTGGACGCCGCGGAGGTGATCTACCAGGACGGCTACCGCTCGGGGCTGCCGCTGCATGACCGGCGCTCCGCCGAACGGGCCCGGCGAGCGTCGCAGGACCTGGGGGTCCCGATTGTCGGGTTGACCCCGTACACCACGGGCATCAACGCCCTCGACGACGCCGACTGGCAGACCGCGGTCGACGAATTCCGCGGAGCCATCGAGATCGCGCAGGTCGTCGGCGCCGACCGGCTCCGCGTCTACGCCGGCTCATGGCAACCAGACCAGCCGGACCTTCCAGCCCACTGGGATCGGCTGGTCGCGGCCCTGCGCACGCTGGCACCGGAAGCCTCTGACGCCGGGATACGGCTCTGCGTCGAGAACCACTTCGGCACCATGACCCAGTCCGCCGCTCAGACGGCACGGCTGGTGCGGGAGGTCGACCACCCTGCCGTACGGGTCCTATATGACCAGGCCAACTTGACGTTCACCCACGACGAGCCGTACGAGGAGGCGCTGCGCATCCAGGGCGACCTGGTAGGGCACGTGCACGTGAAGGACCTCGTATTCACCGACCCGGACGCGCCGTTCCAGGCGTCCGAGACCGCGCGGGTCGCGGCGTCAGAACGCGCGGTACGGTCGCGCGTCGTCGGCGAAGGCATCGTCCCCTGGGGCGGCATCCTCTCATCGCTTTCCACTCTGGGCTACGACGACGTCCTCACCCTCGAGTACGAATACCGTTGGCATCCGCAGGATCTGCCCGAGCCGGCGGTCGGCTTCGCCCGGTCCGCGGCGGCGCTCCGCGCCTTCCTCGCCCAGCCAGCCACCGCGGAGAGCGCGCCATGAACGCGCCGGCCAGGACCCGCGTCGGCATCATTGATCGGGCCGGGACGGGGCGGAGGGCCCGTAGTACTTCGAGGCCGGGAGAGCCGGCCACCTGGGGAAGGGGCCCAGTAACAGCGCAGCAGGTCGACCATGTGGATGGCGTTCTCGAACGTCGCTCGGTATTCCGAGCCCGGCCGAGCCGGACGGTGGCGAAGGTTCTTGGGCGATGCTGTGCCAGGTGGAGGTAGGTTGTCTTGCCCTCAGGTGCCCGCCAAGAAGTTCTGCACATGCCGGAGGACGGCGTGCGGCTGCTCCTCTGCAAGGTAGTACCCCGAATCCGGGATGTGCGCGAGGGTGAAATCATCGGCGTACGGCTCAAATCCGCGCAGCAGGCCCGGATGGCCAGCGGCGTCCCGGTCACCGTCGTCGAGCACCGTCCCGTACAGCCCGAGGGTGGGCGTGACCAACCGAACCCGGCGGTACGCGCCAGCCACGGCGTGATTGTTCGCGTCAATGGCGAGGGCGCGGAAGAGGCTGACCGCCGCCCGGGCGCGGGATGGCTCCCTGAGCCGACCCAGGTACAGCTCGAGATCCTCGGGCGACCAGACGTGCGGGTCGGGCGCGTCGGCGAGGAGCATGTGGCGCGCAAGCCGCTGCTTGCCGCCTCCGATAAGCCGGGGGCCAAGTAGGGGCAACGTGGCGGCAAAGCGCGGCCACAGGCGCCAAGCCTTGGGCAGAACCCTCATCAGCACTGGGAGCGTCAGCGCCGGAGGGTACGGCTGCGGCGCGGCCAGGGGCACGAACCGTCGCACCCGCTCGGGATGGGCCAGGCACAGTCGGAAGCCAAGGATGGCGCCGATATCGAGCCCGACCAGGTGCACCCGGTCCAGCCCGAGCGCGTCCAGGAGTGCGACGGCATCGGCGACGAGTTGCTCCTCGGTGTAGCCGTGCGGTGGCGCGTCGGTCCAGCCGGCGCCGCGCAGGTCGGGTGCGATGACCAGGTAGCGCTCGGCCAGCGTGGGGATGACGTGACGCCATCCCCACCAGTGCTCAGGAAAGCCGTGCAGCAAGACGACGGGCTCGCCAGCCCCGGCCTCCGCAACATGCACCCGCAGGCCGGGCAACTGCACAAACCGGTGTCCGACGCCCTCGAGCGGCGGGAGTCCGTCCGACCCCCTCGGGGTGCCAATGCCTCCATCCGGCCCCCGCATGGACGAAACCTATCCCCACAGCAACTCGGCGTCTACATGGCCCGACAGTCATGCAGGCCAGCCACGATGGACTGCGCAGTCTGCGGCATGTGAGTGAGGATTCGAGCGGCGAAGGCAGCACGCCGGGTCGTGGCGACCAGAGCCAGTGGGTCGAGCTGTGACCAAATCTGGTTCGGCGATACTCTCGATCCGAGTTCGTGCAGCGCGTTGCTCCTCTTCCTCACTCAATCGCGATGAGCTTCCGCCTGCATGACGCAGTGACACCCGCGGGTTCCACCGTGGCGATAACGCGGCGGCGCGGCCCGCAGCGAAGCGAGGACACGGGCCGTCGAGGTGCCGCAGCCGGGCTACCAGCACCAGGTTCTCCCGATCGTCGGTGGCTTCATCGTCGTGCGGTGCGCTCGACGCTGGGATAGCTTGTCGATGCTCTGCGTCGGTGCGTTCGCGAGCGCCGGCATCCTTCTCGCCCTCTTCAAGCATCCGCTGCTCGCCCCGCTGCTGATCCGGCCTCTGATCGGACCGTCCGATCAGGGCTCTGACCAGGCTCTATATGAGCAGGCCCCGTGGGACTCGAACCCACAACCCGCGGATTAAAAGAGCGATCGTCTCCGCCAACTCGGGCATCTTCAGGCGACTGGCGTTGCGCTGCGGCCCCCTCTGGCCGCGTCCAGCACGCGTATTCGACGCAAGTTCGCACCACGTTTGATCTCATGAGTGCCGTGACGTCGCCGCGGCACCCGCGCCAGAGACCGACGCCGAACGAGCCAAGTCGTCGCTAATTGTCAGTCCCGATCGGCAGGGACGGCCCTAGGCTGGCGCCGATGTCAGTTCGTCACGCGGTGGGACTGCCCAACGTCGGCGTCTTCGGGAGCGTCCCCGCGCTCGTGGAGCTGGCGGTGCTCGCGGAGGACAACGGCTGGGACGGCGTACACCTGTGGGACCACCTCCTCTACCACGACCCGGAATGGCCGGTTGCGAGCCCGGTAGCGACGGCCGCCGCCGTGGCCGCCGTCACTGAACGCCTGCGCATCGTGCTGACGCTCACCCTCCCTCGCCGTCAGGTACAGGATGTCGCGCAGGACACCGCTGGGATCGCCGCGCTGGCCGGTGGCCGCCTGACCGTGCTGGGCATCATCGGCTCGATGGACATCGAGTTCACCGAGTTCGGCCTCGATCCCGACCTGAAGGCGCGGGGTCGCGCCCTCGATGATCGGCTGGTCCGTCTGCAGGAGCTGTGGCGGCAATGGGGTGCGCCGGAGATTCCACTGTGGTGCGGCGGCCGGTGGCCGCGCAAACCGGGGCTGCGCCGGGCCGCCCGCTTCGACGGCGTACTCCTCACCTTCGCCGACCAGCGGAACTCGACGGTGCCGCTGGAGACCTTCGCCGACGCAGTGGACTTTGTGCGCGGACTCGCCGGCAACCGACCTTTCGACATCGCGGTGGAGGGCGCCACCGAGCCGGGAACAGCTGCCGGGCACATCGCCCCGTACGCGGCGGCCGGCGCCACCTGGTGGGTCGAGGCGATGGGCTGGTGGCGCGGCGACATCGCCACGGCCCGCGATCGGATCACCGCCGGCCCGCCGGCTGAGGAGCTCAGAGACACGGCGGCGGGTCACACCTCCGACGACCCGGCAAGCGCGAAACCACGGCCTGATTAGGCCCTATGATGGTGCGTCGATCGGTCGGGGCCCACGACCACCTTCTCTGTACTTGCGCGCACTCCCCTTCCATGGAAGCTCCTGAGGCCCAGGCTGTGGCGCTGAGGCACCCTCGCCGTCATTGGTGAAGGTGTCTGACAGGGTGTGGAGTGGGTAAGCGGGTCAGCACACAGCAGCCCGAGGAGGCGCCATGAGCACCAGTGTCCAAGAATCGATCGAAGTCAATCTGCCGGTCTCAACTGTCTACAACCAGTGGACTCAGTTCGAGGACTTCCCCCAGTTCATGAGCGGAGTCACCAGCGTGACCCAACTAAGCGACGACCGACTGGAGTGGGTCGCCGAGATCGCCGGCGTCCGGCGCCGCTGGGAGGCCAAGATCTTGGAGCAGGTTCCCGAGCGCAAGATCGCCTGGGCCGCGACTGAGGGCGCCACGAACGCAGGCGGGGTGACGTTCCAGGACCTGGGGGGTCGCACCCTGGTGCAACTGTCGTTGGAGTACGAGCCCGAAGGCCTGGTGGAGAAGGTCGGCGACAAGCTGAACGTGGTCGAGAACCGCGCCAAGGGCGACTTGGAGAGGTTCAAGAACTTCGTCGAATCCGAGGGGTATGCGACCGGTGCCTGGCGCGGCTCCGTGAACCCCGGCGGCACCGGGGGCAGGCCCAGCGTCGATGACGCCGACGCCTCGCGTGGCGACCAGGGGAAAGCAGGGGTGTCCGGTAAAGCAGTCGCCGCAGGGGTGGGCGTTGCCGCCGCCGCAGCCGCCACGGCTGCGGGGGTTGCCGCCGCCGGCAAGAGCAGCGAGTCCACGACGACGCCGGTCGAGCGGGTCGAACCCGTCGAGGTGGCACCGACCGAGGTTAGGCCCGCCGCGCCTGCTCCCGCCCCTGTTGAGCCGCCAGTGGGCCGAGTCATCTCCTACGAGGAGGCCAGCGAGATCGTCGAGAACGCCCAGAACCTGCCAGACAACGAGAACGACAACAGGTAGGCCACACTGTCGGCTGGGTGGAGGCCTTGCGCCGCATCGGCACCTCGTAAGAAATCGGACGCTGCCGAGCAGCCCGTCGAACAGACCTGGGCAGGAGGAATTGTCCGCAGTCAGCTCATTCGGGCACGGTGGTGACCCCCCGAGGTCGGCGGGCTCGTCGGCCCAGGTCGTTCAGCTGGCGCTGTGTGAACGCACCCCAGCTGGTCGCCTTGGTCCGCGCCGGTGCCACCTTCGTCAACGGCAAGCTCGTCGAACGACCCAACGACCAAGATCAACAAGGAGGTGATCAACAAGCGGCATGAGAAGCGACGATCCACAGGTCTTGACCATTTCTCGCGCCGCCTCTGCGCCAGCGCAAACTTGCAGAGCCGAATTCTTGACCAGCTTCCCCTCGACCCTGGCGTTCAGGCGCGGCCGGCTTCGGCAATCTGACGCCGGGCCTCGTCGATGGTCGCCATCACCGACACCGTCTCTTCGTGGCCATGCATAGGCGACTCGACCCTTCCTTCAGCGACATAGGAAGCGAACCATGTGGCTTGGTACCCAAGGCCGTCATGCATGGCGTCAAAGGTCTCGTCGCGCCAGGTGGCAGTCTCCTCTGATCCGATCGACCCCAGCGTGAGCGTGATCCCCGACGGTCCGATGAACGGGCTGAGTACCTCCAGCCGTCCCATTGAGCCCAGGATCGACGCCGTGACGGGCATCGACGTCACCATTGACGTGGAGGCGATTGCCGTCGCACTAGTCGGGGTGACCATCAGCAGGTCGGCGCGCGCGTCAACACCGGTCGAGGTGAGCGCACCGGTGGCGATGACCGATCTTGGCGCCCCGAGCACCGATGACACGAACGAGATTGGATAGACACCGGCGTCGAGCAGAGCACCGCCGCCGAGCTCGGCGTTCCACATCCGGCTACCGGGGTCGAACGGCGCCAAGAATCCGAAGTCGGCCCGCACCAGATGCACGTCGCCCAGGCGGCCGTCGGCGAGGATCTGGCGGATGATATCGGCCTGCGGCAGATATCGGGTCCACATCGCCTCCATCACGAGCACGCCGGCGACTCGCCCAGCTTCCGTGATCGTTCGTGCCTCGCTCGACGACATCGCGATCGGCTTCTCCACCAGCACGTGCTTTCCGGCAGCGATCGCCTCAAGCGCGAGATCATGGTGCAGCGGGTGCGGCGTCGCGATGTAGACGACGTCGACCTCGGGGTCGTTGATCAACGCCGTCGGGTGGCCGTGAACCGTGGGGATGCCGTGCTCCCTCGCAAAGGCTCGGGTCTTCGCCTCGTCGCGGGCAGCGACTGCTATCGCACGCTGTGCGGTGTGCGCATGGATCGCGTGCACGAACCTCCCGCCGATACCGGTCCCGATGACACCCCAGCCCAGAGCCGGAACCGAAGTGACTGAAGTCGAACTGGGTCTTGGCAATGCGAGTGGCATCGGATCGAACCTTTCAGTAGGACGGGCTTGCGGGTCGCCGGCCCGCTGACAACGGTTCTATTACCTCACTGCATGACTAGCGTGCGAATCGCGGCACGTGGCTCGCCGATGGATCAGGAAGCGCCCTTGGGCACCAAGCGTCCCGTGGCTCGTCCGGGTCTGTGGATCGAGCTGGCCCAGACGGGTCTTTCCGTGAACGGTCCGAAGCATCCTTTCGTGCCGCGTCGAGCGGCCGCTGCCTCCTCCTTCGATGGGGTCGAGGTCTGGGGTCATCCGTTGACCTCGATGCAGTCGCTGCTGGACCGTCGGCGATCTGGACCGACTTGGCGAGGTCACCAAGGTGGTGGCCCGCTCTTGCCAACCTTCAGATTTCATGTAACGCTACATGGCCTGAGCCTGTATCGCTACAGGGCCGCCTTGGGCGAACGTGCGATTCGGGCCGGGTCGCTAGGAGTCACGTGACTTCACCGGTAACAGGGCCAGGCGTTGAGCCCGGTCAATCAGAACATCGGGCGTCGACAGGTGGCACCCCCAACGAGGCGGGAAGGACAGCAAGATGAGGAGACGGAGGTTGGCTGCGGCCCTGGTGGCCGTGACCACGGCGATCACGATGGCTGCCTGTGGAGGCTCGTCGTCGGGTACGGGTGGTCAGTGAGGCGGAGACCGGGACCCTGACGTTCTTCTCCTGGGACAGCGAGCAGACCATGGCCCCGATCATCGACGAGTTCGAGAAGCAGAACCCTGGGATCACCGTGGAGTTCTCGTCGGCGCCCCCGGTTGCTGAGTACATCTCCACGCTGCAGGCGCGCATCTTGTCTGGTACCGCGGCAGATGTGTTCGCCATCGCGGCCGAGAACAAGACGAACCTGATCGACAACGGCGCGGTGGTCGATCTGACCGACGAGCCGTTCATGGCCAAGCTCACCCAGTTCAACAAGGACACCTACGGCAAGGACGGGCGCAGCTATGGGGCTTCCATCTCGTCGTGGGGTGGCGGCATCGTCTACAACAAGGAGCTGCTCGCCAAGGCCGGCGTGAAGGAGTTCCCGACGTCGTGGGACGAGTTCCTGGCCTTGTCCAGCAAGCTCAAGGACCAGGGCGTGAAGTATCCGTTCTTGGAGTCGGTCCAGGCGATGCCGATCGTGGTCGCGGCCTTCGTGGGCTCGGAGAGCGCCGCCATGGGCGGGAACCTGGACAAGCAGATCTTCGACGGTTCCAGCACGTTCGCGGCTACCTGGACTGAGCCGTTGACGCGGTGGAACGAGCTCTACACCAAGGATCTGGTGCCCAAGGATGTCGTCGGTCTGACCGCAGATCAGGTCCGCGACGAGTTCACCTCCGGCCGGGCCGCGATGATCCCCGCCGGACCGTGGGAGGTAGCGCCCATCCAGAAGGCGAACCCGGACCTCGACTTCGAGATGGCGCTGGTGCCCGGCATGCGCGGTCCCGAGCCGTACCTGGCGGGTGCGGCGTCGCCGGGGTTGGCGATCAACGCCAAGGCCAAGAATCCCGAGGCGGCGAAGAAGTTCATCGCCTTCTACACCGATGCGAAGGCCGTGGCCATGTACAACAAGGCGACCGACGCGATCACCACGACCACCGACTTCAAGCCGGTGATCGACAAGTCGCTGAACCCGATCGTCGAGCCGGTGCGGGCCGGGGAGATCTACCTGCCGCAGATCGCCTGGGAGCGGTGCCAGGACGCGCTCAACCTCGAGGCCACCGCCCAGCTTCAGCAGGTGGTCCAGGGCAAGACCAGTCCCGGCGACGCGGCCGCCGCGCTGGACACCAAGCTCAAGGGCTGCTGACCAACAGTCGCACGCTCCCGGCGGTGGGGTGCCGAACGGCATCCCACCGCCACCGGCGGAGTTACCCGCCGAACTTCGAGTCACAACGACGTTGACATCGAAAGGACGGCCGGCGCCATGACCACCAGCGTCGCCACCCAGGTCGCCACGACCACTCCACTCAAGCAGGAAGTACGCCGCTCTCGGCTCGGCTCGCCGGTGGCGCGAGTCGGCGGCTTACCAGATGTTCCTCATCCCGATCGGCATCGTCTTCGTCGTGCTGTTTCTGATCCCCCTGGCGCAGACGTTCTACTACAGCCTCACCGACGCCTCCGGCTACTCCAACAACATGAAGTTCGTCGGGCTGGCCAACTACCAGCGAATACTGACCGACGCGACCATGCTGGGCGGTCTGACCTTCACGGTGCTCTACACGGTGGCGACAACCATCCTGATCACCGTGGTCGCCATCCCGCTCGCGGTGGTCTTGAACCGGAAGTTCTTCGGCCGGAACTTCGTCCGTTCGGTGTTCTTCTTCCCCGCCATCCCGAGCCTCGCCATCCTGGGGCTGGTCTGGGGCTACATCTTGTCCCCGCTGGCCTCCGGAGCATTGAACTCGCTGCTGGAGAGCGTGTTCTCCATCGGCCCGTTCCCGTGGCTGTCGGATGACACCTTGGCGCGGGCGTCGGTGATCGGCGTGGCTTTGTGGTCCTCGGCCGGCTGGCACGCCGTGATCTACCTGGCCTATCTGCAGTCCATCCCGGCCGACTACTACGAGTCGGCCACCGTGGACGGCTCAACCCCTCGGCAGCAGTTCTTCCACATCACCCTGCCGCTGCTGACGCCGGCCATCATCATCAGCCAGTTCCTGCTGCTGACGAGCGGCCTGCGGGTCTACGACCTGCCCTTCACCCTGACCAAGGGCGGGCCGGGCTTCGCCACCAACACCATCACCCAGTCGATCATCACCAACGGTGTCGCGCAGGGCCGCTACGGCCTGGCCTCGGCGCTGTCGGTGCTGTTCACCCTGTCGGTGGCCGTCCTGGTCGTCGTACAGCTCCTCGCCTCCCGCCGGCTGGAAAGGCGCGTCTCGTGAACAACGTCAAGGAACGCACGTCGCCGCTGACCGCGGTGATCATGATCCCGGTCGCGCTGATCGTGGCGCTGCCGCTGTACTACATCGTGGTCAACACCTTCAAGACCCAGGAGGAGATGTCAGCCTCACCGTTCGCCTTGCCGACCCAGCTGTTCCTCGACAACTACGCCACGGTGTTCGGCACCGTGCCCCTGGTGCAGAGCTTCGCCAACACCCTCTTCGTCACCGTGCTGTCGCTGATACTGATGCTGATCATCGGCTCCATGGCCGCCTACGGCATGATCATCGGCAAGACGAGGTTCAACCGCTGGTTCGGTGCCGCGCTCGTCCTCGGGTTCATCATCCCCAGCCAGTCGACCCTGATCCCGCTGTACCGGCTGCTCGTTCAGATCGGGCTGATCGACACCCTCACCGGGCTGGTGTTCCTCTACTCCGCCGGGTCGATCTTCTGCTACTTCTTGATCCAGGGCTACATGAAGAGCGTTCCCTACGAGCTGATCGAAGCGGCGCGGATCGACGGAGCCAACGCGTTCTCCATCTACTGGCGGATCGTGCTTCCCCTGATCCGGCCCATCCTGGTGACCGTCGCCGTCTTCCAGACCATGTGGATCTGGAACGACTTCCTCACACCCAACGTGTTCCTGGTCTCGCCCGAGAAGAGCACCCTGGTGCTGCAGGTGTACAAGTCCGTCGGCGAGTTCACCACCGACTGGCCCTCGTTCATGACCCTCAGCGTTCTTGCGCTGCTCCCGATGGTGGTCTTCTTCGTCTTCACCCAGCGGCACATCGTCAGCGGCCTGCTCGCGGGCGGCGTGAAGGGCTGAGCCAACCCCAGCCGGTCGATTCCTGCCGTCGAGAGCAGCGGCCCAACCGGGCTCAGATGACCCAGTACACAGCGCATCCCCGAGAAGGAAGAAGACGTGACGGACACGATCAAGGCAGTCATCAACCTGGACATCGCAGGGCCGGTGATCAGCCGGCACATCTACGGCCACTTCGCCGAGCATCTGGGCGACGGCATCTACGGCGGCTTCTACGTCGGCGACGACAGCACCATCCCCAACGACCAGGGCATCCGACTCGACGTGGTGGAGGCGCTGAGACAGATCGACATCCCCAATCTGCGCTGGCCGGGTGGCTGCTTCGCCGACGAGTACCACTGGAAGGACGGCATCGGCCCCAAAGAGGACCGGCCCTCACTGTGTGAACAGCCCACTGGGGCGACGTCGAAGAGAACAACCACTTCGGCACCCACGAGTTCATGCACCTGTGTGAACTGCTCGACACCGAGCCCTACATCGCAGGAAACCTCGGCTCTGGGTCAGTCAAAGAGATGAGCCAGTGGGTGGAGTACCTGACCCGACCTAGCGGCAGCCCGATGGCGAGGCTTCGCCGCGACAACGGTCGCGAGGAGCCGTGGCGGGTCAAATTCTGGGGTCTGGGCAACGAGAACTGGGGCTGCGGCGGCAACATGCGGCCCGAACAGTACGCCGACCTGGCCCGCCAGTACGGCACCTACTGCCGCGACCACGGCGGCAACGAGCTGTACCGAATTGCTTGCGGGCCCAACATCGACGACTACGCCTGGACCGAGGCGTTGATGAAGGCCGTCGGTGACCTCGGCTGCCGGAGGCCGCCCCCAGGACTACTTCCAGGCGATCTCCCTGCACCACTACAGCTTCGCCCAGCCGCCGGAATGGGCCTTCACCGACCTTCCCGGTGCGAAGGGCAGCGCGACCCAGTTCAGCATCGAGGAGTACTACCAGACGGTGATGAACGCCCAGCGGATGGACGAGCTCATCACCCGCCACTCCACGATCATGGACTGCTACGACCCGAGCCGGCGGATCGGTCTGGTGGTCGATGAGTGGGGCACCTGGTTCGACGTCGAGCCCGGCACCAACCCCGGCTTCCTGTTCCAGCAGAACACGCTCCGTGACGCCCTGGTCGCCGGCCTGCACTTCGACATCTTCCACCGCCACGCGCAACGGCTGGTGATGGCCAACCTCGCCCAGACCGTCAACGTGCTCCAGTCGGTGCTGCACACCGACGGGGCGCAGCTGATCCTCACCCCCACCTACCACGTGTTCGAGATGAACAAGCGACACCACGACGCAACACGGCTTGGACGTGCACTACGCGTCGCCCGTGGACGTCCGACCCGTCGGCGACTTCGGCCTGCGGACGCTCAGCATGAGCGCAAGCACCAAGGACGGAACGGCGCTCCTGTCGCTCACCAACCTGGACGCGGAGTCGGAGCGCACCATCGAAGTCGACCTGCGCGGCGGTGCTTTCGAAGTAGGACGCGCGCGTGTCCTCACCGCCGATCAACTCGCTGACTACAACACCGACCGAGCGGCCCGGTACGGTAGCCCCGCAAGACCTGGACGAGGTCAAGCGATCTGGCGACACCTTGACCATCCAGGTGCCCGCCCACTCGTTCGTCACCGTCGAGCTGGAGTCGGTTGGGGTCGGTCAAGACCTGCAACGCTGACCGCCTGCCCGCGGCTTGCTCTCGACCCAGTGCGTCGTCGTCGCCGGTCAGGCAGCCGTGGATTCCCGGGCGACGATCTTGTAGTCGGTCACGAACTCCTCATGGGTGTCCGCCGGCAGCGTGCCCGAGATCCTGCCCACCAGCAGGTCGACAGCCTTGTTCGCGATCTCTTCCATCCCAGGATCGACCGAAGACAACGACGGAACGGTGAACGCCGCCTCGGCCACATCGTCGAAGCCGATCACCTTCACCTGCCCGGGAACGTCGAGCCCGAGATCGGCCAGCCCCCGCAGGACCCCGATCGCCGTTGTGTCAGTCACGCAGAACACGCCGTCGAAATCGACGCCCCGCGCCGCCAGCCCGCGGACAGCATCGGCGCCCGCCTGCATGCTCAACACGTCGCAGTTCACCACAAGATCGGAGGAGAACGGGATCTTCGCCCGACGAAGGGCCTGACGGTACCCCTCGAGCCGCAAGCTGGACACGTCCACCTCACCCGTGAAGGAACCTTCCACGATGACGATGCGGCGGCACCCGCGCTGGATCAGATGCTCCGTCGCCGCCCGCGCCGCCTCAACATTCGGCATCGCCACATGGTCGACAGGACCGTCGAAGATGCGCTCACCCAAGATCACCACGGGATAGCCGACCCTCAGCAGCTCCCCGTCTGCCGGACCCAGGCCGACCGTGCTCAGGATCAGCCCGTCATACAGCCGATTCCGCGACATGCTCAGCGCATTGAGCTCCTCGTCCCGTCGGCGACCGGTTTGCTCGATCACCACCCGCAGGCCATGCCGTTCCGCCGCCGAACGATCGCCGCGCCGAGCTGGCCCCAGTAGGGACGGTCGACCTCCGGCACCGCCAAGCCGATCGTGTCGGTGCGTCCAGTCCGCAGATTCCGCGCGGCCACGTTGACCCGATAACCAAGATCGTCGATCGTGGCCAGCACCTTCGCCCGGGTCGACTCCTTGACGTGCCGATGCTCGTTGATCACATGCGACACCGTCATCGGCGAAACCCCAGCGGCCTTCGCGACGTCCTGTATCGTTACCATACCCCGATCCTAGAGGTCGCCGATGGGCAGTTCAACCAACGTCCTGACGTGCGTGACGGCACCGCCCTACTACGCCGAACTCAGGTGCCGGGAAGCTGATCGAGTACCCATGCCCAGCTGAAGGCCGCAGTCACTGCATCGCCTGTTCCTGATTCGACCGGCTCGGCGTAGCCGACTGCACCTGATCTGGGATCAATGATCCTTACGCCGGCGTAGCGGAGGACGGCGATTGAGGCTAACCAGGCTGGGTGTCCGGCAAGATCATGCTTGGCGAACGGTACGGCGACAGTCGAACCCATGTCCTCGGTTAATCCGACTTGACTAGGCACTTTACTGAGTAGGCCCCGTGGGACTCGAACCCACAACCCGCGGATTAAAAGAGCGATGATCTAGGCCCAATCAGGCCCCTCTAGGCGTCAGGAGTTGCCCTAACGCCCCCACCAGCCGCCTCCACCCGCTCTTGTTGACGCAGTTTCGCACCACGTTTGATGTCACGCGGTGCTGACCCGATGCGCGAACCGACCGCCGAAAGCAACGGCCACAGTCACTACATCGGGCCGGCCCGATGTACTCGTTCACGACCCGGTGATCTGGCCCTGGGTTAGTCAGCTCACAGTCTGAACGCGCGGCACACCACGGCCGGCGCTGGGCCGCATCGCAACGAAGTGTCCACGGCGGATGCCAGACTAGACAGCGTGCCAGCCTTGACAGTCCTCGAACGTGAGATGTACACCGAGCCCCAAGCGGCTCGGCTGCTCCGTCTTGCCCCATCGACGCTGCACTACTGGCTGGAGGGCGGCACCCGTCGCAACAAGACGTACAAGCCAGTCATCCGGGCTGAGGCCACCGGATCGAACCGGGTCACCTGGGCAGAGTTCATTGAGGCTGGCTTGCTCCGGCAGTACCGTCAGGACCTCCAGGTGCCGATGATCGAACTGCGGACCTTCATCGAGAGTCTGCGAGACCGTCTCGGCGTCCCCTACCCCCTGGCCGATCAACGTCCCTACGTCGCCGAGCGCAAGCTAGTTGTTGAGGCTCAGGAGGAGTCCCATCTGGGAGCTGACTTCGCTCTCGTCGCACCAGTGAGTGGTCAGTACATGCTCCTGCCGGCAGCTCAAGCCTTCTACGACCGGGTCACATGGGCCGACGCTATCGCTCAACAGTGGCGCCCCGATGATCGCAGCGACTCGCCGGTCACCATAGATCCCGACATGCGCTTCGGCTCCCCTTCGGTCGGCGGTATAAGCACGGCGATCCTGTTCGAGCAGTCTGAGTCGGGCGAGGACGAGCAAGACCTGGCCGACACCTACGGCCTCAGCCTCGCCCATGTGCGTTGGGCGATCTCATACGAGCTGGTCAACAGCGCAGCGTGAGCCAGCCCAGGCCGCTCGCACCCCGCTTCTACTTCGATGCGGATGTGCTCGGCCTGGCTAAGCTCGTCTGCCAAGAACGAGCTGACTGCACCTATCCCGGCGATCCTGGCGGGCGGATCAAGAAGCGCCTGCGGCCGCCGTGCATCATCACCACTCCTGCTACCAAGGACCCGGTGTGGATTCCGGCGGTGGCCGCTCAGGGCTGGCTCATCGTCACCCGGGACAAGGAAATTCAGGGCAACCGAGCTGAGATCGACGCCGTTCGTGACCACGGCGCCAAGATGGTCAACCTTGCCAGCCAGGATGCAAAGAACACGTGGGCGCAACTGGAGGTGCTTATGACTCGGTGGCGAGAGATCGAGACGCTGGTCGACCAGCCGGGCCCGTTCATCTACATCGCCAGCCGCACAGGCCGGCTGCGACCGGTCGACCTCAAGCCCTGACCGACGTCGCCGGCGCTAGCTGGGGCGCCGAAACAAGGCCATCTAGCGATATCCGAGGTCCGTGCGACATGCCCACCCGCACTCTCGGCAGCTGCAGATTAGCTTCTCCGTCAAGGGACTCCGGGAACGGCCACAGGGTGAGTGGCCGTGCACCGAGCCGAGGCCAAGCTCACGAAATGATCATGCCCAGTGACCGATGGATATCGGTGGATTAGGAATGCAGCCGTCCGCGCCACAACAGGCCACTTCAGGCGGCAGAAGTCCGTCTGGGGCCCCTCTGGCCGCCTCAACTACGTCTGGTTGACCCAATTCGCGTCACGATTGATGTGACGACCCCTAGGCTCTCCGCCAGCGCCAGCTTTGGCGCTCCCTCGGTCGGCCCGGACTGAGCCCCACTGAGTGGTGGGCTCGCATGTCTTCCAAAGCTGAGAATGCGGGTTCGATTCCCGTCGTCCGGTCCAACCTCGAAAGCCCTAGCCACCACAAGCGCTGTGATTTGCTCGCCGAGCGCGCCGCCGGTCGCGGCGTATCGTGTGCTCAGGACAAGGCCGACCCTGCCAGTCCTCCATCGAGGTCGCCGAGGAAGGAGTTCCCCAGTGAGCCTTGAGCAGGGCCTGATGAGCCTCGCCGTTGTCAGTCTGCTCGCGGCGCTGACCCCCATCCTGGCCGGCCTCCTGTCCCGGCGTGTGCCTCAGGTGGTGATCCTCATCCTTGGGGGGATCTTGATCGGACCGGAGGTCTTGGGGTGGGCCGACCCGGACAGCATCGGGCTGGTCTCCGACGTTGGCCTCGGGTTCCTCTTCCTGCTGGCGGGCTACGAACTCGAGCTCGAGCTGTTCCGGGAGCGGGCCGGACGGCTCGCACTGAAGTCCTGGCTGGTGACGGTCGCGGTCGCGCTAGCCGTTACCGGCGCGTTGGCGGCGGTGGGTTTCGTTCATGCGTTCGTGCCGATCGCGATCGGTCTGACCACGACCGCGCTGGGTACGCTGCTGCCGATCCTGCGGGACAATCGGATGCTCGAGGGCCGCTTCGGCGGGTTCATCATGGCTGCCGGAGCGGTTGGGGAGTTCCTGCCCATTGTCGCCATCGCGATCTTCCTCAGCGCCAACGGCGCGTTCTCCGGCTTGATCTCCCTGGTCGTCGTCGCGGGGATCGCGCTGCTGTTCACGTTTTTCCCGCGGCTGGTCCGCCTCAAGGAGGTCAACAGGATCATCACCGAGGGCGAGCACGCGACGTCGCAGACCACCCTCCGGTGGACCATGTTTCTGCTGCTCGCTCTGCTCGTGATCGCCGCTGACTTCGGGCTCGACGTGGTGCTCGGGGCCTTCCTCGCCGGCGTGGTGCTGCGCCGCTGGGCACCGGGCGACGTGCACGCCCTGGAGGGCAAGCTCGACGCAGTGGGCTACGGCTTCTTCATCCCGGTCTTCTTCGTGTCCTCGGGCATGGGCCTCGACGTTGAGTCGATCGTCGAGTCACCGGCCCGCCTGGTGGTCTTCTTCCTCCTGTTCCTCGCCGTCCGCGGCCTCCCCGCCCTGCTCTTCTACCGGCACGATCTGCCTATGCGCGGGAGGGTCCAGATGATGCTGCTCACCGCGACCGCCCTGCCGTTGCTGGTTGCGCTGGCCCACATCGGCCTGGAGTCGGGAACGATGCTGCCCGAGAACGCCGCCGCCCTCGTCGGCGCGGGCGTGCTCTCCGTCATCGTGTTCCCCGCAGTCGCCGTCAGCCTCGGCCGCTCCGGCGCGCACCCACTCGTCAAGACCCCGGCCCGCGACGGCACCTGACCGCCACATCCTGCCTACGTGGCCGTCCGGTTGATCTTGGTCCTCAGGTGTTCCGCGGCGTCACGGTAACCGGCCAGATCGGCCGGGCGCAGCAGCGTCCGTTCGGCGTCGGCCAACAGATCGGCCGCTGCGCGATCCAGCGTTGCCAACTCACGGTGATGATGGCGTTGCTCCGCCTGGTGAGCGGCTGCGTTAAGGGTCGGTCAGGATCTCCGAGCCCAGCGGCCGAACAACGAGATCGCAGCTGACTGTGGTCAGGTGGTCCACCACCTGCTCGGCCGTGTACGGATCGTTGACGGCCGGCGACATGGCCTTCAACGCGATGTCGATCTGCCGTCGGACGCCGAACGCCACGTCCTGCTCCAGAGTCCGCTCGAAACCGATCCGTACGCCCGCATCGATGGCCTCTCCGAATGCCGTGGGGGCTGGGCGCGGGTCTCCGGCAGTGGGCGCCCAAACCCAGCCGATGGTCGTGCCGGCCACAACGTGCTGACCGACTCGTAGCCGCAAGCAGTCGGTCACGCCGGTCTCGACCGTGCCCCAGCCTGCCCCGTTACGCCGTCACCCGACCTGGGTGATGACGCAGTCACTGGTAGATGGTTGGGTGACAGTCAAGGTCTGAGCGAGCGCCACCCGTGGATGCCGAGGAGGCAACGATGACGGAGACGATTGATAGCGGGCCCACCCCAGAGCGCAGTCAGCCCGAAGCCCAGGATCAGCGCGTCGCTGACGTTTTCGTGGTCTTTGGGATCACCGGACCTGGCGAGGGTGATGACGTTTCGATCGCTCTACCGGCTCGAGCGGCGTGGCTTGCTGGAGTGCCCGATCGTCGGTGTCGCTGTCGACGACTGGACGGTGGACCAGTTGGTGGAACGCGCCCGCGAGTCGATCGAAGGCACCGGGGAGTCGATCGACCCCGCCGTCTTCGACCGCTTCACGGCACGACTGTCGTACGTGCAGGGCGACTTCGGCGATGCCGCGACGTACGCCCGGGTCGCGGATGCGATCAAGGGCGCCGACAGCCCAGTGTTTTACCTCGAGATCCCACCGTTCCTGTTCGGCCCGGGTCGTCGAGGGCCTGGCCGACGCCGGACTGATGGCGAATGGCCGGGTCGTGGTCGAGAAGCCGTTCGGACATGACCAAGCCTCAGCCCGGGCTCTGGCCGAGCAGCTGCACCAGTACGTCGACGAGTCTCAGCTGTACCGGATCGACCACTACCTAGGGAAGATGGGTTTGGAGGAGATCCTCTACCTGCGGTTCGCCACCACCATGCTCGAGCCGGTGTGGAACCGCAACTATCTGGAGTGCGTGCAGATCACCATGGCGGAGAACTTCGGCGTCGAGGACCGCGGCCACTTCTACGATCCGGTCGGTGCGCTGCGGGACGTGGTCGTCAATCACCTCATGCAGGTCGTGTCCGCTGCCGCGATGGAGCCACCCTCCGGCGGCGACCCGCAGACCATTCAGGACGCCCAGGTCGCGCTGTTCCGCGCCGTGGCCCAGGCCGACCCGGCGCACTACGTCCGCGGCCAGTACGAGGCCTACCGCGACATCAACGGTTCCCGCTGGTCGGGCGTGCCGTTCTTCATCCGGACCGGGAAGCGGCTTCCGGTCACCCAGACCGAGCTCCGGCTCGTATTCAGACAGTCACCCCGCCTCGGCTTCGGCTTCGACTACTGGGCTGATCGCAAGGCCGAGCCGGACCAGCTGGTGATCAAGCTCGATCCGTCAACCGGCATCAGGCTCCAGGTCGAAGCGCTGCGCGCGGACACAGCCGGCCCCAGCGTAATCAACCTGGACATGGAGTTCGCCGACGAGGGCGGCGAAGGACCTACTCCGTACGAGGTGTTGCTCCATGCCGCGCTGGTCGGCAAGAGCACGCGATTCGCCCGCCAGGACGCGGTCGAGGAACGGTGGCGCATCATGCAGCCGCTGGTGGACGCGCCTCCGCCGGTGCACAGCTATTCTCCGGGGTCGTGGGGTCCAGCCGCCGCCGACGAGCTGACCGCTGGGGTCGGCGGCTGGCAGATGCCGTGGGTGGCATCATGAACCCGACCGCAGCAGAGGAGACAGGAGCCCGGAGCACTGCCGCAGCCACCGCACCCTCTCCACAGTCGTCAGCGTAGATGAAGCGGGCCTCGAGGTGACCGCTGGTCATTCCACGTCAGTTTCGTCCCCCAGCCGGCCGCGTTAGGCAGCCCTCGCTACTGTGCGCGGCAGGCCGAAATCTGCTACCGGACAGCAAAGCCGAGGCCGACGGTGGACCGTGGTCAGCATGAACAACGACGGAACCAGGCCGAGGCTGTCGCCTATGGGGCGTGGTAGCGTCCGGAGCGCTGTACTCGACATGTTGCCGCGCGGAGGTGGGGATCTTGCGGCTTCCCGCCTGATGGGGGCGCGCTGCGGTAGGATTCGGGCGGCTCCGGATCAACCGAAAAAGGGGCAACCCCTTCCCGGGCTCGACGAGTCACACCCGTAACGGGTGACCGCGGCAACCTCGGACAGTACAGAGGATCAACGAGAGCCTCCGGAAGGAGCGACAATGGGTTGCCTGTTCGTCATGTTCGCCGGTCTGTTCCCACGACTGGGCCTGTTGATGCTCTGGATAGCGCGACCCAACATGGTCGACGCCGCCTTCGACACGTTCGTACTGCCGCTCCTGGGCATCATCTTCTTGCCGTTCGCGACCCTCATGTACGTGATCTTGTCTCAAGGGGGCGGTCTTTCGGGGTTTGACTGGTTCTGGATCGGTTTGGCGGTACTCTTCGACGTCGGCCACACAGTTGCCGCGTATTCCCAGCGTCGGCAGATGCCGGGATATCCGAAGAGCGTCACCTGATCACGCGGTGAGGGACTGTGCATTTAACGGTGTTTCCGCCCGACGCGCGTCCGGAGACACCGGCAGCACGGCACCAGTTGAGGCAACCGTGCCCGGGAGGGAGGGGGGGCCCGCAATAATCGATCCATCGAACCAACGCTAGGAGAGCGAGTCCCAATCTCTCCCCTCCACAATTTGACGGCAGCGATGACGGCAACCGCACCAGATTTCGACACACCGCCAGGGCTGCTCATCAGACCATTCGGCCGTCCCCGGATATCCACGACTGTGTGCCCGCCCCTTTTTATCCGCGGTACTTCCGTGTTTGCGGTAAAGTTCATAGTCAGCTGGGGGTTTCCACGGCGGTTGAGTGGTTCTTACTCCCGGAAAACTCCCGGAAAACTCCGAAAACTCGAGCACCGAGCGGCATCGACGCATCCATCGAACCTCTTCGAAACGCTCGCGACCATCAGGTGCTCGGTAGCGGGGCTCGCTAGCGCACGTTGACTCGCTTTCGATGAACCCGCTCAGGCTCTACCAAGGTGCTCGAGCGTCGGCCCGGGACTGATCGATGCTTCGACCGCGGCGCGGCGAAAACGCACGTGACGGCCGATCCGATACCCCGGCGGCCCTTCCCCGCGATGCCGCCACCGGTACAAAGTCGCGACCGGAATGCCGAGCAGGCCTGAGACCTCGTCGAGCGTCATCAGCCGACCTGGATCCTCGGTCTCTCTACCGATGGCGACTCCGCGACGGCTGGACCCGTGACCGTCCGCTGCCAGCACCAGCCCCTGCTGAATCTGGGCCGATGCTCCTACTCAACACCGAACGGCCCCACGACGTGCGGCTCCGGAGAGTCCGGCAGTCCCCGATTCCGTAGAGACTCCACCTAGGTGGGGCGTCGTTCACGAAGGTGTGGCACGTCAAGGGAGTGCGCCGGGCCACCCCTTATCATCCTGGCCATCACGCCGCGGCCGTCCTGGCTTGCGTCACCCTTACGCTGCCGATACGGGGTCTCCGAGATCACCGTGGACCGACGCCGCAACCGGGAGTGCAAACAAGGTCCGCAGGGAATCACTGGCTCTGCTGATCGTTTGTGGCTGGCGCCGCGGCCAGGTACAGGGGAAGGTTCGACTGTGAGCGGTTCATTGACAGATATGTCACCCAGGCACGCACGAAGGCTGGTAGCCGTCCGATTGGCCTGGATCACACTGGGGGTGATCATCCTGTTCGCGGCCTACTTCCTGATTCAACCAATAGCGTCGGTCAAGGCTCCGACCTCCCGTGGCTGATCCTCGCGCTCGGCGTCTTCGCCGCCGTCGCCGCGCTGCAGATACCGGCGATCGTCAGGGCCCCGTACCCAATCGTCCGCGCCGTAGGGACCATGGCGATGTTGGTTTCGCTGTACGTCCTCATCTTCGCCCGGATCTATCTCTCGATCTCGCTCGGCGACCCGCTGATCTTCGGCCGCACCCTTGACACAGTCACCGCGCTGTACTTCACGGTGACCGTGTTTGCGACGGTTGGATTCGGCGACATCGTCGCGCAGAGCAACAGCACAATGCTGCTGGTGACGTTTCAGATGCCGCTCAACCTTGTGGTACTCGGCACATTGATCAGGCTGGTCACAACAGCCGCGCAGCACGGTGTCGCCCGGCGCCGGGGCGATCGTAACACGTCGCTGTGAGGATTCAGGCTGCGGGGTCGAGCACGACCCTTGTGGCCGAGCTTTTGTAGTTCGGCGACGGGCATTCGGGAGATCATCGTTCGGTACGCGTTTCGCTGACGGTCACTTGCGCCACGTCGACAGACACGTCGCGATTACACGCCGAGCAGGATCCGAGCCTAGCCAGGACAGCGACCCCGGTACGGTCGAAGAGGATTGGAACGCGCTGAAGCAGCTTGCCGCCGAAGACGTAATCCAGGTTGAGGCGATGGCCTGGGTGAATCGCGACGACGGGAAGATCCACGTCAAGGACACCAAGAATGAGCCAGGCATTGGAGCGGTCGTCGGGTCCGTCGGTGACGCTTTGGTCGGTTTGATCTTCCCGCCGACGCCGCTGGCTTCGACCTCAGTCGGAGCAGAGGTCGGTGCGGGCGCCGGTGCGGTGATTGATCGGGTGACGAAGCGGAAGGTCAAGTCTGACGTGTAGTGGGCCGTGCCGGTCGGCGGTTTGGGCGTCGTGGTGATCTTCGACGAGCAGTTGGTGAGCGAGGTTAAGAAGGGCATTACCCGAGCGGGCATCATTTCACGGCATCACCTGCACGACAGCGACGCCGATGCCACGGAGAGCGCCACGAGTAGCAGATTGCGGCGCATATCAGCCGGTGCGCGATCCGGCCAGGATCGTGTGGTGCGGCGGGCGTGGTACGGCCACCCATATCCCCGCCGCACCCGCGCGCTCAACCGGTGAGAAGCAGTGCGGATCTCGAGGCAAAGTCCTCTCGGATCTCGCGCTGAACCGTCTCCGTCTCCGCGATCTCGTCGGCATGGAACCACCCTGCGTTGCTGTGGTCGCCGAACGCCGCCAGCACGGACGGCGACGCCCTTCTCACCACGCGAGGTACGGCGACAGGACTTCCGAGGTCCTCGAAGTGGCGGCGGCGCTCACTACACATTCATCTCGCGGCACTTCTGCTCGGCCGCCGCGGCGTCCTGGCGTGAAGGGTGGTGAGATGCAGGGCCAGCCCGTCCGTGCCTCGCTCCCTACGACCCCGTCTCGTACGATCACTCGATGGGCAAGCGTGGCATGGTTCTCATCGGAGGTGGATCGCTCATCCAAGGCAGCGAGGACTTCTATCCGGAGGAGCAGCCGATCTGCGAGGTTGCCGTCGGCGACCTCTGGATGGACATCCACCCCGTGACCAACGCCGAGTTCCGGCGGTTCGTCAAGGACACGGGCCATGTAACGGTGGCGGAGCAACCGCCCGACCCTGGCGGACTTCCCCGCTGCCGACCCGAAGAATCTCGTTCCGGGCTCGCCCCGGCGTTCACGCCGTCGGCTGGGCCAGTTCCGCTCGACGACTGGGAAGCGCTGGTGGCGTTGGCAGCCCGGGGCCGACTGGCGTCATCCGGACGGACCCGACAGCTCCCTCAACGGCCGGGACCGGGCATCCGGTGGTACACGTCGCTCACGATGACGCAATGGGCCTACGCCGGGCCTGGGCCGCAAAGCGTCTGCCCACTGAAGCTGAGTGGGAGTTCGCCGCCCGGGGCGGGCTGGTCGGGGCCCGCTACCCATGGGGTGATGACATCATGCCGCTGCGGCCGGGTGATGGCCAATACCTGGCACGGCGACTCCCGTGGCGCAACGACCTCGCGAAGACGGAACGGGATGACGACGCCTGTCGGCAGCTACCCGGCCAACGGCTATGGACTTTTCGACGTCTCCGGGGAACGTCGGGGAGTGGACCGCGTCGGCCTGGACCGCCTCGCATGCCGGGGTCGGACATCGAGGCGCAGGGCGGCGGCCCCCTCTCCTGCTGTGCTCCGGCTCAGCGCACCGAGAGCACCCGGTTCGTCACCAAAGGAGGGTCG
>CAWEFW010000015.1:0-100701 GCA_963808435.1 uncultured Actinomycetota bacterium
GTCGAGGCCCGCCAGAGTCGCCGCTTGCCCTCCCCCTCGCCGGTGTCGGTGACCAGCCCGACCGACTCGAGCTTGCGCAGGTGGTAGCTGGTCGCACCGGTGTTGGTGGTGAGCGCTGCCGCGAGGTCGGTTGCCGTAGCCGGTCCCGCCGTTCGCAGCCGGGACAGCAGCCGTGACCGCAGTGGGTGAGCAAGCACCTTGACCGCCTGCGCATCGAGCCGGATCCCGACGTACGAGTTGGCGTTCATCTATGCACAATAACTCTGCACAGAACTTGTGCACAAGATTTATGCACCGACTCCGTCTCAGAAAACCGGTCACAAGCTGCAGGTTTGAGCAGTCCGGAACTGCAGTCTGTGACCGGTTTCGGAGAGTGGAGACGCAGAAAGGGCGGGCCGGGAGAACCCGGCCCGCCCTTCTCGCTTGCTACCTAGCGGTAGTCGCCCAGGTCGAACTCCTCCAGCGGCACGGCCGCGCCCGACCCCTGACCGAAGTCGTAGTCGAACGAGTCGTAGCCGACCATCGAGTACGCCTGCGCCTTGGCCTCCGCCGTCGGCTCCACCCGGATGTTGCGGTACCGCTCGAGGCCGGTGCCGGCCGGGATCAGCTTGCCCAGGATCACGTTCTCCTTGAGGCCGACCAGCGAGTCCGACTTGCCGTGGATGGCCGCGTCGGTCAGCACCTTGGTGGTCTCCTGGAACGACGCCGCCGACAGCCACGACTCGGTGGCCAGCGACGCCTTGGTGATCCCCATCAGCACCGCGCGACCCGAGGCCGGAGCCCCACCCTCGGCGACAACCGTGCGGTTCTGCGCCTCGTAGATCAAGCGGTCCACCAGATCGCCGGCAAGCAGCTCGGAGTCACCCGACTCGATCACCGTCACCCGGCGCAGCATCTGCCGGATGATGATCTCGATGTGCTTGTCGTGGATCGGCGCACCCTGGGTCCGGTAGACCGACTGCACCTCGTCCACCAGGTGCTCCTGCACCCGACGGACGCCGAGCACCCGCAGCACGTCGTGCGGGTCGGGCGTTCCGGCGGTCAGCTGCTGACCCACCTGGACGTGGTCCCCGTCCTCGACGAGCAACCGGGCGCGTCGGCTGACGGTGAACTCTGCCGCCTCCGAGCCGTCGTCCGGCGTGATGACGATCTTCTTCAGCCGGTCGTTGTCCTCGATCACGACCCGACCGGTCGCCTCCGAGATCGGCGCCTTGCCCTTGGGCTGACGGGCCTCGAACAGCTCGACCACACGGGGCAGACCCTGGGTGATGTCGTCGCCCGCCACACCACCGGTGTGGAAGGTCCGCATGGTCAGCTGGGTGCCCGGCTCGCCGATGGACTGGGCGGCCACGATGCCCACCGCCTCGCCGACGTCGACCAGCTTGCCGCTGGCCAACGAGCGCCCGTAGCACATGGCACAGGTGCCGGTCACGGCCTCGCAGGTGAGCACGCTGCGCACCTTGACGGTGGACACCCCGTTCTCAACCAGCAGGCGGATGTTGACGTCACCCAGGTCGACCCCGGCTGCCAGCAGCACCTCGCCGTCCGGACCGAGCACGTTGGTGGCCAGCGTCCTGGCGTACACCGCGGTCTCGACGTGCTCGTCGAGCACCAGCCCGCCGCGCCCGTCGTCGGTCGCGATGGTCTTGGTCAGCCCGCGCTCGGTGCCGCAGTCCTCCTCGCGGATGATCACGTCCTGGCTGACGTCGACCAGACGCCGGGTCAGGTAACCCGAGTCGGCCGTCCGCAGCGCGGTGTCCGCCTGCCCCTTGCGCCCGCCGTGCGTGGAGATGAAGTACTCCAGCACGCTCAGGCCCTCGCGGAAGTTGGACTTGATCGGCCGGGCGATGATCTCGCCCTTCGGGTTGACCACCAGGCCGCGCATGGCCGCGATCTGGCGCATCTGCACCATGTTCCCGCGCGCCCCGGAGTGCACCATCATGTAGATCGGGTTGGTCTTGGAGAAGTTGGCCTCCATGGCCGCGCCCAACCGCGACGTGGCGTCCGTCCAGATCTCGATCAACTCCTGACGCCGCTCGTCCTCGGTGATCAGACCGCGCTCGTACTGCTTGTCGATCTTGTTCGCCCGGTCCTCGTAGATCGACAGGATCTGGGCCTTGTCCGCCGGCGTCGTGACGTCGCCGATGGACACGGTCACCCCGGACCGGGTGGCCCAGTGGAAACCGAGGTCCTTGAGCTGGTCGAGGCAGTTCGCCACCTCGATCTTCGGGTAGCGCTCGGCCAGGTCGTTGACGATCTGACCCAGCTGCTTCTTGCCCACCTCGTAGTCGGCGTACGCGTAGTCGTCCGGCAGCGCCTCGTTGAACAGGGCTCGGCCCAACGTCGTCTCCAGCAGCACCGACCCGCTCGGCGACAGCTCGATCCCCGCCGGCGGCACGATGTCGCGCAACCGGAGCTTGATCTTCGCCTGTACCGAGAGCTCGCCGTGGTCGAAGGCCATCAGCGCCTCGGCGACCGAGCCGAAGGCCCGCCCCTCACCCTTGGCGCCATCGCGCTGCATGGTGAGGAAGTAGTGACCGATGATCATGTCCTGGGTAGGCATGGTCACCGGGCGCCCGTCGGCCGGCTTGAGGATGTTGTTCGTCGACAGCATCAGGATCCGGGCCTCGGCCTGCGCCTCGGCGGACAGCGGCAGGTGCACTGCCATCTGGTCACCGTCGAAGTCGGCGTTGAACGCGGTGCAGACCAGCGGGTGGATCTGGATGGCCTTGCCCTCGATCAGCTGCGGCTCGAACGCCTGGATACCCAGCCGGTGCAGCGTCGGCGCCCGGTTCAGCAGCACCGGGTGCTCGGAGATGACTTCCTCCAGCACGTCCCAGACGACGGGGCGCTGGCGCTCCACCATCCGCTTGGCGGACTTGATGTTCTGGGCATGGTTCAGGTCGTCCAGCCGCTTCATCACGAACGGCTTGAACAGCTCCAGCGCCATCGCCTTGGGCAGGCCGCACTGGTGCAGCTTGAGCTGTGGGCCGACCACGATGACCGAACGGCCGGAGTAGTCGACGCGCTTGCCCAGCAGGTTCTGACGGAACCGGCCCTGCTTGCCCTTCAGCATGTCCGAGATCGACTTCAGCGGCCGGTTGCCCGGGCCGGTGACTGGACGCCCGCGGCGACCGTTGTCGAACAGCGAGTCGACCGCCTCCTGCAGCATCCGCTTCTCGTTGTTCACGATGATCTCGGGCGCGCCGAGGTCGAGCAGCCGCTTCAGCCGGTTGTTCCGGTTGATCACCCGGCGGTACAGGTCGTTCAGGTCCGAGGTCGCGAACCGGCCGCCGTCCAGCTGCACCATCGGGCGCAGGTCCGGCGGGATCACCGGGACGCAGTCCAGCACCATGCCGGTGGGGCTGTTCTTGGTGGTCAGGAACGCCGAGACGACCTTGAGCCGCTTCAGGGCGCGGGTCTTGCGCTGGCCCTTGCCGGTCTGGATGGTCTCGCGGAGGTTGGCGGCCTCGCCCTCGAGGTCGAAGGTCTCCAGCCGCTTCTGGATCGCGTTGGCCCCCATCGAGCCCTCGAAGTACTTGCCGAACCGGGTCTTCATCTCCCGGTAGAGCACCTCGTCGCCCTCGAGGTCCTGCACCTTGAGGTTCTTGAACCGGGTCCACACCGCGTCGAGACGGTCCAGCTCGCGCTGGGCGCGGTCCCGCAGCTGCTTGACCTCACGCTCAGCCCCTTCCCGGACCTTGCGCTTGGCGTCGGCCTTGGCGCCCTCGGCCTCCAGGGCCGCGGTGTCCTCCTCCAGCTTGGCCATCCGCGCCTCGATGTCGGCGTCGCGCCGACCCTCGAGCTGCTTGCGCTCAACGTCGATCTTGGCCTCGAGCGAGGACAGGTCGCGGTGACGAGCCTCCTCGTCGACGGCGGTGATCATGTACGCGGCGAAGTAGATGACCTTCTCCAGGTCCTTCGGCGCGATGTCCAGCAGGTAGCCGAGCCGGCTCGGGACGCCCTTGAAGTACCAGATGTGGGTCACCGGAGCGGCGAGCTCGATGTGGCCCATCCGCTCCCGGCGAACCTTGCTCCGGGTCACCTCGACCCCGCAGCGCTCACAGATGATGCCCTTGAAGCGCACCCGCTTGTACTTGCCGCAATAGCACTCCCAGTCCCGGGTGGGACCGAAGATCTTCTCGCAGAACAGGCCGTCACGCTCGGGCTTGAGCGTGCGGTAGTTGATGGTCTCCGGCTTCTTGACCTCACCGTGCGACCACTGGCGGATCTCGTCGGCGGTGGCCAGACCGATGCGGATCTCGTCGAAGAAGTTCACGTCGAGCACTTGGTTTTGTCTCTTCTCTTTAGTTACTCGTTGATATCTGCACTTCGTGGTGACCGAGCCGATGCGCCCTGAGCCTGTCGAGGGATGGTGCGTTGTGCTTCGACAGGCTCAGCACGCATGCGGGCTCAGACTTCTTCGACTCCGCCGAGGGAGTCACCGGGACGGCGGGACAGGTCGATGCCGAAGTCCTCGCTGGAGCGGTAGTCGTCCTCGGAGTCCCGCAGCTCGACCTCGGTGCCGTCGCTGGAGAGCACCTCAACGTTCAGGCAGAGCGACTTCATCTCCTTGACCAGCACCTTGAACGACTCCGGGATTCCCGGCTCGGGGATGTTCTCGCCCTTGACGATGGCCTCGTACACCTTGACCCGGCCCGGCACGTCGTCGGACTTGATGGTCAACAGCTCCTGCAGGGCCCAGGCCGCGCCGTACGCCTCCAGCGCCCAGACCTCCATCTCGCCGAACCGCTGGCCGCCGAACTGGGCCTTACCGCCCAGCGGCTGCTGCGTGATCATGGAGTACGGGCCGGTCGATCGGGCGTGGATCTTGTCGTCGACCAGGTGGTGCAGCTTCAGCATGTAGATGTAGCCAACCCCCACCGGCTCCGGGAACGGCTCCCCGGAGCGACCGTCGAACAGGTTGGCCTTGCCGTCGGCGTTGACCAGGCGTACGTCGTCCCGCGACTTGCGAGTGCTCCCGAGCAGACCGGTGATCTCCTCCTCGGTGGCGCCGTCGAACACCGGCGTGGCCAGGTTCTGGTTGCCGTCGACACGCCCGAGCCCCACGCCGCGCAGCCGCTCGGCCCAGGCGCCCTCGACCCCTTCGAGGTCCCAGCCCTGCTTGGCCACCCACCCGAGGTGGGTCTCCAGCACCTGGCCGACGTTCATCCGGCTGGGCACGCCGAGCGGGTTGAGCACGATGTCGACCGGCGTACCGTCCTCCAGGAACGGCATGTCCTCGACCGGCAGGATCTTGGAGATGACGCCCTTGTTGCCGTGCCGGCCGGCGAGCTTGTCGCCGTCCTGGATCTTGCGCTTCTGGGCCACATACACCCGGACCAGCTGGTTGACCCCAGGCGAGAGCTCGTCATCGGAGTCCCGGTCGAAGACCCGGACGCCGATCACCGTGCCGGACTCGCCGTGCGGCACCTTCAGCGACGTGTCGCGGACCTCCCGGGCCTTCTCGCCGAAGATCGCCCGGAGCAGCCGCTCCTCCGGGGTGAGCTCGGTCTCGCCCTTCGGGGTGACCTTGCCGACCAGGATGTCGCCGGTGGAGACCTCCGCGCCGATCCGGATGATGCCCCGCTCGTCCAGGTCGGCCAGCATCTCCTCGCTGACGTTCGGGATGTCGCGGGTGATCTCCTCCGCGCCCAGCTTGGTGTCGCGGGCGTCGACCTCGTGCTCCTCGATGTGGATCGAGGTGAGGACGTCGTCCTGCACCAGCCGCTGGGACAGGATGATCGCGTCCTCGTAGTTGTGCCCCTCCCAGGGCATGAACGCGACCAGCAGGTTGCGGCCCAGGGCCATCTCGGCGTCGTCGGTGCACGGGCCGTCAGCCAGCGGCGTGCCCTTCTCGACCCGCTGCCCGGCGGTCACCAGCGGCCGCTGGTTGATGCAGGTGCCCTGGTTGGACCGACGGAACTTGGACAGCCGGTAGGTCTTGTACGTCCCGTCGTCGTGCGCGATGTCGACCAGGTCGGCGCTCACCGAGGTGACCACGCCCGGGTCGGTGGCCACGGTCACGTCACCGGCGTCGACCGCACCGCGGTACTCCATCCCGGTGCCCACGAACGGAGCCTCGGAACGGATCAGCGGCACCGCCTGGCGCTGCATGTTGGAGCCCATCAGGGCGCGCGATGCGTCGTCATGCTCCAGGAACGGGATCATCGCGGTGGCCACCGACACCATCTGCCGGGGCGAGACGTCCATGTAGTGGACGTCCTCCGGCAGCACGCTGTCGACCTCGCCGTGCCGCTTACGGACCAGCACCCGGTCCTCGGTGAACCGGCCCTTGTCGTCCAGCTTCGCGTTGGCCTGGGCGGTGACGTACCGGTCCTCCTCGTCGGCGGTCAAGTAGTCGATCTGGTCGGTGACGTGGCCGTTCTTCACCTTGCGGTAGGGCGTCTCCACGAACCCGAACGCGTTCACCCGGGCGAAGCTGGCCAGCGAGCCGATCAGGCCGATGTTCGGGCCTTCCGGGGTCTCGATCGGACACATCCGGCCGTAGTGGCTGGGGTGCACGTCCCGGACCTCCATGCCGGCGCGGTCGCGGGACAGGCCGCCCGGACCCAGCGCCGAAAGCCGCCGCTTGTGCGTCAGCCCGGCCACCGGGTTGGTCTGGTCCATGAACTGGCTCAGCTGGGACGTGCCGAAGAACTCCTTCAGCGCCGCCACCACCGGTCGGATGTTGATCAGTGTCTGCGGCGTGATGGCCTCGACGTCCTGGGTGGTCATCCGGTCCCGGACCACGCGCTCCATCCGGCCCAGCCCCGTACGCAGCTGGTTCTGGATCAGCTCGCCCACGGTCCGCAGCCGGCGGTTGCCGAAGTGGTCGATATCGTCCTCTTCGACGATCAGCTCACCGCGCGGGGAGTCCAGGGTCGCCTTGCCCTCGTGCAGCGCGACCACGAAGCGGATCGCGGCCACGATGTCCTCCATGGTCAGGACCTGCCGGTCGAACGGCAGCTCCAGGCCCAGCTTCTTGTTGATCTTGTACCGGCCGACCTTGGCCAGGTCGTAGCGCTTCGGGTTGAAGTAGTAGTTCTCCAGCAGCGCCTGCGCGGCCTCGCGGGTCGGCGGCTCGCCCGGCCGCAGCTTGCGGTAGATGTCGAGCAGCGCCTCGTCCTGCGTGGTGGTGTGGTCCTTCTCCAGGGTCAGCCGCACCGACTCGTAGTCGCCGAACTCCTCCAGGATCTTGGCGTCGTCCCAGCCCAGCGCCTTCAGCAGCACGGTGACGTTCTGCTTGCGCTTGCGGTCCAGCCGGACGCCGACCATGTCCCGCTTGTCGATCTCGAACTCCAGCCACGCCCCGCGGCTCGGAATGATCTTGCAGGTGAAGATGTCCTTGTCCGAGGTCTTGTCGGTGGTCTGCTCGAAGTAGACGCCCGGCGACCGGACCAGCTGCGACACGACGACCCGCTCCGTGCCGTTGATCACGAACGTGCCCTTGTCGGTCATCAGCGGGAAGTCGCCCATGAACACGGTCTGGCTCTTGATCTCGCCGGTCTCGTTGTTCATGAACTCCGCGGTGACGAACAAGGGAGCGGCGTAGGTGACATCGCGGTCCTTGCACTCCTCGACCGTGTTCTTCGGCGGCTCGAAGCGGTGATCGCGGAACGACAGCGACATCGTCCCGGAGAAGTCCTCGATCGGGGAGATCTCTTCGAAGATCTCCTCCAGCCCGGACTTGGTGTTGATGTCGGTCCGCCCCTCGTCCAGCGCGGCCGCGACGCGGGTGCGCCACGCCTCGTTGCCGACGAGCCAGTCAAAGGAGTCGATCTGCAGATCCAGCAGATCCGGAACTTCCATGGGTTCGGCGATCTTCGCGAAGGAGATTCGGCCGGTGGGGGATACGACGGTGTTCTTGGAGGCGGTGCGCGAGGCGGCCAAGAGGGGATCCTTCCGAGGGTCCACTAGCTGGTGATGCAGTTATCTCCGCGCACGCTGAACGACCCGTGTCAAGAGAGACGGGTCGACAAACGGCGAGGGCAAACCCCAAATATAGACAGTGAATACGCGAGAGTCAACCCCTCGAGCGCAGGCTGGAGCAGATCGGTCAAATTGGCGACCGACCTGGCGACGAGCATACTCGCTGAGGGTTCGTTGACAAGGGTTGATGTGCCCGAGATGCCCTTGTCGCGCAGCCGGCGATTCGCAACCTACGTTGCGGTAGGTCTTGAGGCCGGCCCAGGTTGCGACCTGGGCGGGGCGGCAGGAACCTGTGCTGAGCAAAGACCGGTGCAACGGAAGGTGCCGCCAGGACGTGTATGGGCTGTGGACAGTGTCGCGGCGCCGTCGATGACCGAGCCGACGGTCGACGCTGCCGTGGTCGACGTACGCGCCGGCGATGCGGGATTCGACGCCTGGGCCGCCGAGCGGAGCCGCTCGTTGTTGATCTTCGCGACCGCAGTCACCGGCGACCGGGAGGCGGCCCGCGATGCGGTGCAGGATGCGCTGGTCGCGGTCTACCTACGCTGGCGGCGGCTGATCGTCGGTGGTGAGCCGGACGCGTATGCGCGCCGGATCATCGTCAACCGACACATCTCGTGGTGGCGGCGGCTCGGCCGCCGGGAGCGGCTCACGGCGTTCGAGGTCGACCATGCTGCGCTCACCGAGCCGACCCAGGAGGGAATGGCCGACACCCTCCTGGCCCGACGGCTGCTGGCTGGGCTGCCCGCCCGACAACGCGCCGCGGTGGCGCTGCGTTTCTACGACGACCTGGCCTTCGCCGAGATCGCGACGGTCCTGGACTGCACCGAGAGCACCGCCCGCTCGTACGTGCACCGGGCTCTGGAGCGGCTGCGGAGCCAGCTGAGGGAGAGCGACGATGACTGAACGCGACGAACGCGCCCTGCGCCAAGCCCTGCAGGACCTGGGCTCGGACGACCCGGTCGACGTCGGGCAGGTTCGACGGCGGGCGGCCGAGCGGAGGCGGAACGGCCGCACCGTGGCCGGTCTCGCGGTGGCCCTGGTACTCGTGGCCGGCGTGGTCGGACTCCCCCGGCTGATGGCGGGCGGAGCCAGCGAGCCGACCAGCGCGGCCGGTGGGGCTCAGGCCGCGCCGGAGGCGGATACCCGCTCGGACTCCGGCCCCGCCGCCGAGTCCGAAGCCGCCCCACCGGGCCGGCAGGTGGCCCCGTCGCCGACCGATCCGGCTCCGGATGGCTGGCGCACCGAGTACTTCCGCGACATCAGCTTCCGGGTGCCCGCGTCCTGGGGTTACGCGGTGCCGCCACAGTCCGACTGGTGCGCCGACGAGCCGGGCGGGGAACCGAGGGCGGACCAACGCCGCCCGTACGTCTGGCTGGGCAGCGACCTCCCGGTCCGGCGCATCGGTTGTCCGGCCCGGCCGACAAGCCTGCTGACCGAGCACGTCGAGGCCCTGACGCCCGGGCCGGCCGTCGACTACGTCGAGGGTGCGGTTCGGCAGGGCGGGTGGTGGGTGGTGACCCGCTTCTCCGGCAGCGCCGTCCTGGTGGTGACGACCAAGGACCAGGCTCGCGCCGAGCAGATCCTGAACTCCGCCCAGGTCGAGCCCGAGAGCGCGCCCTGCACACCGCAGAGCCCGATCGCGGGACCTCTGGGCGCCCGACCGGACGGGAGCCCCGGCCTGAGCCGGCTGTCCGGGACGGACGGGGTGGTGCTGTGCCAGTACGAGCCGGTGGTGGACCCAGCCGACGCCGCGCTGCCCCGGCTACGGGCGGCCGTCCAACTCTCCCCGACGGCGTCGTCGGCGCTGGTCACCGAGCTCGTCGCCGCGCCGGTCAACGACCAGACCTGCGACCCCGCTCCCGTCGATCAGCGACCGGACCTCTCCGTGGTGGTCCGGATCGGGATCGACGGCGTGACCCACGACGTCTACGTCAACCCCGCCGGCTGTCCGGACGGCAACGGGATGTCCGGCGGCATCGACGACGGAACCACGGTGCGGGTCCTGACCCGGACGGCCTGCCTGAAGCTGCTCGCTCCCCCGCTCGCCCTGTGGTCGGCGAGTGGCGATGTCGGCCGTAACTGTCTCGGCTGAGCCCGGCAGCGGGACGACCATCGTGCTGGCCACGCCGCCAACGCTGAGCGGAGACGATCTCCTCAGCGAACCGGATCGCCGCCGACCCACACCC
Source organism: uncultured Actinomycetota bacterium (assembly GCA_963808435.1). GTDB lineage: Bacteria > Actinomycetota > Actinomycetes > Propionibacteriales > Propionibacteriaceae > Microlunatus. The sequence goes on from CAWEFW010000015.1 coordinate 10,122, forward strand.
CGGCCACGTCGGCGGGGGTGGCCAGGGCGAAGACCTTGGCCAAGGCGTCATCTGCATCACGGGCGTGCCGCAGGACCACCGCGAGCGTGCTGTCCTCGACCGGGCGCAGCCAGACCGCGTCGAACTGCTTGCCGACGCTGAGGTCCCCGACCTGGTGATCGAGCCCGAGCGCCTGGGCCCCGGCCCGGGTGGCGAGATAGAGCAGATGGGTCGGGGTCAGCGGCAGGCCTTCGGCGCCGAGCAGCTGCTGGGCGAAGTAGGCCTGCAGGGCCTCCTTGACCAAAGAGAACCCGGTACCGCCGCCGACGTCGGAACCGAGCGCGACCCGGGCCCCGTGCTCGACGTGGCGGCGGAACGGGAACAGCCCGCTCCCCAGCGCGGCGTTGCTGGTCGGGCAGTGCGCGACCCAGGCACCGGTCGCGGCCAGCATCTCCAGCTCGGCGTCGCGCGCGTGCAGGTTGTGCGCGAACACGCTGCGCGGGGTCACCAGGCCGTGCTGGGCGTAGCTGTCCAGGTAGTGCTCGGCGGAGTCGAACAGTTCGAGCACCGTGGCCACCTCGAGGGTGTTCTCGTTGATGTGCGTGGTGAACCAGACGTCGTCGGCGAGGGCCAGCAGCTCGGCGCAGACGTCGAGCATCGCCGGCGATGTGGACAGCGAGAACCGGGGCGTCACCGCGTAGCGCAGCCGACCCTCGCCGTGCCAGCGCTCGAGCAGCTTGCGGCCCTCCATCAGCGCCACCTCCGGGGTGGTCAGCAGGTCGGACCGGAGCAGCCGGTCGCTCACCGTCTGGCCGGCCGTGATCCGCAGCCCGCTGCGCTCGGCGGCGCTGAAGAAGATCTCCGTCGCGCTGGCGAAGTGGGCGCCGAAGACCAGCGCCGAAGTGGTGCCGGCCCGGACCAGCCCGGCGAGGAACTCCCCGGCCACGGCCTCGGCGTACGCATCTTCGGCCAGCCGGGCCTCTTCGGGGAGCGCCCAGTGTTCCAGCCAGTCGAGCAGTGGCATGCCCAGCCCGGCGATCACCCGGACCTGGGGATAGTGCACATGGGTGTCCACCAGACCAGGCAGCAGCAGCCCGTCGCGGAGGTCGACCGTCTCCTCGTCGCGGTGGGCCGCGGCCTGGTCGGCGTACGCGCCGCGAGCCACGATGGCCCCATTCCGGACCACGATCCCGGCGTCGGACTCCGTCCGGAGCGCCTGGGCGGTGGCGAAGGGGTCGCCGGGGACGTCGAAGACCGCGGCGCGATAGAGCGTCATGCAGTCGGTGCTCTGCGTGCTGAGCGTGTCGAAGCACCGCTGACGGGTGGCCCTTCGACAGGATCAGGGCGCAGTAGCGGAAGCAGGTCGGCGGCGACCGCGATGGCGATCACCGCCGGCTCCTTACCGGCAATCTCCGGGCGGCCGATCGGGCAGGTGATCCGGTCCACGGTGGCCTCGTCGTGGCCCTCGGCGAGGAGGTTCTTCTTGAACGTCGCCCACTTGGCACTCGACCCGATCAGTCCGATGCTCCCCCACCGCGCCGACTTGTCAGAGATCAGGAGGCGGAGGGCGGCGTCGCAGAGGGCGAAGTCCTCGGCGTGGTCATGAGTCATGATCAACACGTGGGCGCCGGCGGGTAGCCGCTCGAGCACCAGCTCGCCGAGCACCGCCCGGTGCACCTCCACGTCGGCCACCCCGGCGGTCACCTCGGCCAGCCGGAGCTCGTCGAGCTGCTCGGCCCGGGAGTCGACCAGATGCAGCTGGAGCTCCAGCCGGGACAGGATCCGGGCCAGCTCGAGGCCGACGTGCCCGACCCCGAAGATCGCCACCGTCGGCCGCACCGAGATGGGTTCCAACAGCAGCCGGACCTCGCCACCGCAGCACTGCCGACCATGATCATGGGAGGCGTGCGGGCTGAGCCGCGACTCAAGCATCTCCGCCGTCCGCGCGCCGTCGGCGATCAGCTCCCGCGCACGGCGTACGGCGGTTTCCTCCAGGTTGCCGCCGCCCACACTTCCCCACGTCCGCTCGAGGCCGACGACCATCTTGGCGCCGGGTTCCCGCGGGGCATGCCCGCGGACCTCGGCCACCGTGACCAGTACGCCTGGTCGACCCTCCGCCCGCAGCGAGGCCAGCGCGCTCAACCAGTCCATTTCAGACCTCGACCAGCGACTCATCGGCCAGCGTTGCTGGGTCCGCAGCCGCCGCACCGCGGGCCGCCTCGACCGCCCAGAACACCGCCTCCGGCGTCGCCGGACAGGCCAGCTCGACACTGTGCCCGGCCGGCCCGAACGCCGCCGCGGCCTGCCGCAATGCCTCACGGACGCTGAACGCCTCCATCAGCGGCGGCTCGCCGACCGCCTTCGACCCGTACACCACGCCGGACTCGGTGGCCTTCTCGTACAGGTGGACGTGGAACTCCTCCGGCATCTCGGAGAAGCTGGGGATCTTGTACGTGCTGGCCGCCTGGGTGTCCAGCCGACCGCGGTGCGGGCCGTCCGTCTCGTCCCAGACGAGCTCCTCCAGGGTCAGCCAGCCCACTCCCTGCACGAACCCGCCCTCGATCTGTCCGAGGTCGACCAGCGGCGACAGGCTGTCCCCCACGTCGTGCACGATGTCCGCCCGGCGCAGCCGGTACGCGCCGGTGAATCCGTCCACCTCGACCTCCGCGGCCGCAGCGCCGTAGGCGAAGTACTTGAACGGCTCGCCCTGCATGCGGTCCGCGTCCCAGTGCAGCCCGGCCGTGCGGTAGTAGCCGGCCGCCCAGAGCGGCACCCGCATCCCGTACGCCTGCCGGACCAGGTCCGCCCAGGCCACCTGGCGGTCGTGGAAGCCGATTCCGGTGACCACGCCGTCGACGAAGCGGACGTCGTCGGGATGGACGCCGAGCTTGCCCGCCGCGATGGTGTTGAGCCGGGTCCGGATCTGCTCGCAGGCGTCCTTGACCGCCCCGCCGTTCAGGTCGGCGCCCGAGCTGGCCGCGGTGGCCGAGGTGTTGGGCACCTTGTCGGTCCGGGTCGGCGCGAGCCGGACGTAGGACAGCGGCACCCCGAGCGCGGTCGCGGCGACCTGGATCATCTTGGTGTGCAGGCCCTGGCCCATCTCGGTGCCGCCATGGTTGATCAGCACCGAGCCGTCCTTGTAGACGTGCACCAGCGCCCCGGCCTGGTTGAACGCCGTCAGGTTGAACGAGATACCGAACTTGACCGGGGTGATCGCCAGCCCGCGCTTGGTGTCGGGATGCTCGCGGTTGAACGCGGCCACGGCGGCGGAGCGCCGAGCGAAGTCGCTGCGCTCGGTCAGGACCCGCCAGATGTCGGCCAGTCGTTCGGCGTGCCGGACCGGTTGGCCGTACGGGGTGGTTTGGCCGGGTGCGTAGAAGTTGCGCCGGCGGAGCTCATCCGGCTCGACCCCCAGCAGCGGGGCGCAGCGGCCGAGAATCTCCTCGACCACGATCATGCCCTGGGGTCCGCCGAAGCCGCGGAAGGCGGTGTTGGACTGCCGATGGGTCTTGGCGACCCGGCCGAGGACCTCCACGTGCGGGATCCAGTAGGCGTTCTCGATGTGGCACAGGGCCCGGGCGAGCACGGGCTCGGACAGGTCGAGGCTCCAGCCGCCGTTGCTGGTCAGCGTCGCCCGGAGCGCGCACAGCCGCAGGTCGGCGGCGAACCCCACCTCCCAGGTCGCGTAGAACGGATGCCGCTTGCCGGTCATGGTGATGTCCTGGGTGCGGTTCAGCACCAGGCTGACCGGGCGGCCGGTGATCGTGGCGCCCAGCGCGGCGACCGCGGCCAGCCCGTGCGGCTGGAACTCCTTGCCGCCGAAGCCGCCGCCCATCCGCAGGCACTGCACGGTGACCGCGTGGGCATTCAGCCCGAGGACGTGGGCGACGATGTCCTGGGTCTCGCTGGGGTGCTGGGTGCTCGACTGCACGAACACCTGGCCGCTCTCGTCAACCGTGGCCAGGGCCGCCTGGCCCTCCAGGTAGAAGTGCTCCTGACCACCGATCTCCAGCTCGCCGGTGAAGGTGTGGGCCGCCTCGCGCAGGCCCAGCTCGACGTCGCCCCGGCGAAGCGTCCGCGGCGTCCCCTGGAAGCTGTCGGCGGCGAGAGCGTCGTGCACGCTGACCAGGGCCGGGAGCGGCTGGTAGTCGACCTCGACCGCCTCGGCCCCCTGCCGGGCAGCGTCGGGCGTCTCACCGAGCACCCAGCAGACCGCGTGGCCGTAGAACATCACCTCGTCGGGGAACAGCGGCTCGTCGTGCTTCTCCCCGGCGTCGTTGAGACCGGGGACGTCGGCCGCGGTCAACACCTTGACCACCCCGGGGACGCCGTACGCGGGGCCGGGGTCGAGGCGGGTCACGCGGGCGTGGGCGTGCGGCGCCTGCTTCGGCCACGCGTGCAGCGCATCCTTGGTCCGACCGACGAGGTCACCGGTGTACAGCGCGGTTCCGGTGACGTGCAGCGCGGCGCTCTCGTGGGAGACCTCGAGACCAACCTTCGGGTTGTTCGGGCGGTCGGCCAGCGGCCCGTACGCGGTGGTCATGCGCTCATCCGCGCGCGGTCGGCGGGCCGAGTGGCGTACAGCTTCAGCAGCGAGGTGCGCAGCATGGCCGTGCGGTAGCGGCCGCTGGCCCGGTGGTCGCTGAGTGGGGTCCCCTCGCTCGCCAGCACGTCAGCAGCGACCCGGATGGTGGCGGCCGTCCAGGGCTGGCCGGCCAGTGCGTCTTCGGTGGCGGTGGCTCGGATCGGGGTGGCCGCGACCCCGCCGAGACCGATGGCCACTGACTCGATACTGCCGTCGGCCAGGGTCAGGGCGTACGCGACGGCCACGCTGGAAATGTCGTCGAACCGGCGCTTGGCAATCTTGTGGAATGCACTGACCGGGGCGACTGGCAGCGGGATGCGGATGGTCCGGATGAGCTCACCGGGACGGAGCACGGACTGCCGGTATCCGGTGAAGAAGTCGGTCAGGGCCACGTCGCGCTCGCCGTCGCGGGCGGCCAGGACGAGGGTGCCGTGGAGGGCCAGCAGCGCGGGGATCGCGTCACCGATCGGAGAGCCCGTGCCCAGGTTGCCGCCCAGGGTGGCGCCGTTGCGGATCAACCGGGACGCGAACTGCGGGAACAGCGCGTCCAGCAGCGGAACCCGGCCGGCCAGGCCGCGCTCGACCTCGGACAGGGTGAGGGCGGCGCCGATCTCGATGGCCGTGTCGCTGATCTCGAGGTGGCGCAGCTCGGGCAGCCGGTCGATGCCAATGCTCAGTCCGGCTCGGGCGTGCCGGAGGTTGAGATCGACCCCCCAGTCGGTGGAGCCGGCGACGAGCCGGGCGTCGGGCTCGTCGGCGAGCAGGTCCAGAGCCTCGGGCAGCGTGGCCGGGCGGACGTAGGTGCCGTCGGTGCTCTCGATCCGCGCGGCCACGGGGCCTGGTGCTGGGTGTTCGCAGCGGTCCCGCAGCGGGTCGGTCAGCCCGGGCACCGGCAGGACGTACGCGGCGTCGCGGATGGGCCGGTAGCCGGTGCAGCGGCAGAGGTTGCCGCTGAGGGCGTGCAGGTCGAATCCGTTGGGACCGTGCTCGTGGTCGGCGGCGGCGCCGGGGGTGGTCGGGTCGGTCTGTCCGTTGCTGGCCGGGCCGCGGGCGGCGACCTCCCCGTCGGCGTCCGGCTCGGCGACAGCGACCCGCTCGGTCTGCCCGCTCGCCGTACGGTCCGGTCGGTAGTACTCCCCCGCCATGGCGCAGACGAAGCCCGGGGTGCAGTAGCCGCACTGCGACCCACCGCGATCGGCCATCTCTTGCTGCACCGGGTGCAGGGCTTCCGGGGTGCCCAGACCCTCAGCGGTGAGCACCTCCTGGCCTACGTATCCGGCGGCGGGAACCAGGCACGCGTTGATCGCGGTCCACCGGCTGCGCGCCTCGCCCTCGGGGCGGCTGACCAGCACGGCGCAGGCGCCGCACTCACCCTCGGCGCAGCCCTCTTTCGGCCCGGTCAGACCGCTGTCCCGCAGCCAGCTCAGCAGGGTGACGTGGCCGCCGACGGAACCGAGTCGGCGGGATCGACCGTTGACGGTCACCGACGGTTCCATGGACGCTCCCTTGTGACAGCTCCAGCTGTCCGCTGCCCGCTCTGCCGGAATGGGAGCACTGCTCTGTGCGGCGATCTGCGGCGCAGAGACGGCGCCGGAGTTGATCAATGTTACCCGCGCACCGCCCCGCCGAGAACCCCTCAGCATTGGGCCCGTTCCCGCAGAAAACTGCCGACAGGCTGCGGCCCCCGGAGCCCGAACTGTTGCCATCCGTCGACAGTTCCTGCCGGAGACACGCCCTAAAGCGAGAGGTGCAGCCGGAGGGCGTCGTCGAGCTCGTTCAGCAAGGACGGCTGGACTCGGCCGAGCCGGACCACCAGGCGAGTGACGTCAACCGATCGCACCTGCTCGGCCTGGGCCTTGGACAGGACCGTCAGTCCGCTCTCCTCGGCCGGCAACAGCACCTGAAACGGCAGCACCCGGGCCCTCCCACGCAGAACCGGTCACAAACGGCAGCGGATCCGGTCGAATCCGCGCCGTTTGTGACCGGTTTGTGGGAGGAGTGAGCCCTCCGCGGTGCTACTTGTAGGAGACGGTGGCGCCGGCGGCCTCGAGGGCCTCCTTGGCCTTGTCCGCGGTCTCCTTGTTGACCTTCTCCAGGACGGCCTTGGGGGCAGCCTCCACCAGGTCCTTGGCCTCCTTCAGGCCCAGGCTGGTCAGGGTCCGCACCTCCTTGATGACCTGGATCTTCTTCTCGCCGACCGAATCGAGGATGACATCGACCTCGTCGCTGCCCTCCTCCTCGGCCGGAGCGCCGGCGTCGCCACCGGCGGCCGGAGCGGCGGCGGCCGCGGCGACCGGAGCGGCCGCGGTCACCCCGAACGTGGTCTCGAACTCCTTCACGAACTCGCTGAGCTCGATCAGGGTGAGCTCCTTGAACGCGTCAAGGAGCTCGGCGGTGCTGAGCTTCGCCATAGTTTGGGCTTCCTTTCCTACTGGTCTTCCGCAGCGGATGCTGTCGTGGTGTCCTCGGTGGCGGTCTCCGCCGAGGGTGCAGCGGGTGCTGCGGGTGCCGCCGAAGCGGCGAGTTCTTCGTTGCTGGGCTCGGAGGTGGTCTCCTCCGTGGCCGCCAGCTCGGCGTTGGTCGGCTCCGTGGCGTCCTCGGTCGCGGCCAGGTCGGCGTTGGTCGGCTCCGGCGAGGGGCCGGAGGCGGCCAGCAGTGACGGGTTCTCTGTCGCCGCCTGCTCCAGCGCCGCGAACAGGCGGGCCGCCTGGGACAGCGGTGCGGAGATCAGCGAGATGGCCTGCTGCAGGATGCCCTGCATGCCGCCGGCCACCTTGGCCAGCAGGACCTCCCGAGACTCGAGGTCGGCCAGCCGGCGGACCTCGTCGGGGGTGATCACCTTGCCCTCGAGCACCCCGGCCTTGATGATCAGCAGCGGGTTGGCACGACCGAAGTCGCGCAGACCCTTGGCCACATTGACCGGGTCGCCGGAGATGAAGGCGATCGCGGTCGGGCCGACCAGGTGATCCTCGATCCCCTCCACCCCGGCCTGCCGAGCCGCGATGGTGGTCAAGGTGTTCTTCGACACGGCGTACGTCGCGTCGTCGCCGAGAGAGCGGCGGAGCTCACCGAGGGCTTTCACGCTGAGCCCGCGGTACTCGGTCAGCACGACGCCCGCCGAGCTGCTGAACCGCTCGCTCAGCTCCGCGACGGCGGCTGCCTTGTCCGGCCTCGCCATAGTGTTCCTCTCCTGGTTGGCTGTTCTTCGCGCCGGAGAGGCGGGTGGGCTGGAGGCGTACGGACATATAAAGGCCCTCGGTGCACAGGTGCAACCAAGGGCAGCGGCAGACGGCGTACGTCTGCGGAACTCCTCCAGCTTCACCTGCGCGGGCTGTCCGTACGGACTCTTCGGGTCGAGCACGGGCTCGACCAACCAGCGGTCTTCGGCTCGTCAAGGGTACGCGCTCGCCGCGGCCCGCACCAAATGGGCTCCGCCTTCGCCAGGCCAGGACCCACGGTCGGCAAGGTCACGGCCCATTCATCCGAACAAGATTTTTACCTTCAGGTCCCGACGCCTGTAGATATGTCTCGTTTTTGATAACGTGCGTCGTTCTCCGCCGCGGACGCCGCCCAGCTGCGGCAGTTCCAGCGCTCCCTCGGCCTGGCCCGCACCGGCGTGGTCAACGACCCGACCTGGATCGCCCTGATCGCATACGGCTCGCGGCCCACGCTCGGCGTCGGCGACCGTGGCGTCCATGTCACCCGGCTGCAGCGCGCGCTGCGTGTGGCCGGCTACACGACCCTCACCGGCACCGGCTTCTACGGCAGCCTGACCGTCACCGCGGTCAAGGCCGTGCAGCGGGGCAACGGCATCAGGGCCACCGGCATCGTCGGGCCGAAGTTCTGGCGGCTGCTGCAGAGTGGCAAGCTCAAGCCGGGTAAGAAGGTCAGCCCTTCACTGCGGTCGCCTCCGCCATGGCCTCGACCAAGGCCACAACGGCCCTGGCCTTCGCCAAGCGGCAGGTCGGGGACAGCTACGGCTACGGCGCGACCGGCCCCAGCCGCTGGGACTGCTCCGGCATGACCCAGGGCGCCTACAAGGCCGCCGGGGTGAACCTGCCGCACAGCGCCCGCGGTCAGATGAAGTATGGGAAGGCGATCGCCAAGAAGAGCCTCGAGCCGGGTGACCTGGTGTTCTTCTACTCGCCGGTCCGGCACGTCGCGATCTACGCCGGCAACGGCACGGTGATCCACGCTTCGCGGCCGGGCAAGCCGGTCGCCGACATCGAGATGGCCTACATGCCGTACGCGGCGGCGCGCCGGATCGCCTAGCGCCTTCCTCCCCCACAACGGGAAAGTGGTCACAGACTGCAGAATCCGGCCTAGATTTCTTGCAGCCTGTGACCACTTTCCGGTGTGATGGGCCCGTGTCTTCCCCGATCCGCCCGGCGCGCCCGAGTGACGTGGCGCGGATCCACGAGCTGATCGTCGACCTCGCCACCTACGAGCGGGCCGCGGACCAGGTCCGCTCCACGCCCGAGCAGCTGCAGGAGGCCCTCTTCGGGCCGCAGCCCGCAGCGTACGCGCTGGTCGCCGAGGCCGAAGGCACGGTCGTCGGGTTCGCGCTCTACTTCCGCAACTTCTCCACCTGGGAAGGCGTGCACGGGATCTACCTCGAGGACCTCTACGTCGCGCCCGAGCAGCGCGGTCTGGGCCTGGGTAAAGCGATGCTGGTCGCGCTGGCCGAGATCGTGGTCGAGCGGGGGTACGCGCGGCTGGAGTGGGCGGTGCTGAACTGGAACCAGCCTTCCATCGACTTCTATCGCGGTCTCGGAGCCGTCCCCATGGACGAGTGGACCGTCTACCGGCTGGACGGTGCGGCTCTGCAGCGGGTGGCCACCACACCACCCCGACCGGAGGCCCGGCGTGCCGTACCGACTCGGCGTTGACCTCGGCACCACCTTCACCGCGGCCGCAGTCTCGGACGGCACGACCGAGCCCACCGTCCTCGGCCTGGGGAACCGGGCGCTGCAGATCCCCTCGGTGCTGTTCCTCAAGCCGGACGGGGAGTTCCTGGTCGGTGAGGCCGCCGAACGGCGCGGGCTGACCGAACCCGACCGGCTGGCCCGCGAGTTCAAGCGCCGGATCGGCGACCACGTGCCGATCATGGTCGCCGGCGCCCCGTTCTCCGCCCAGGCGCTGACCGCGCACCTGCTCCGCTGGGTGGTGGACCGAGCGACCGAGCGGATGGGCGAGCCCCCAGCCGAGGTGATCTTGACCCACCCGGCGAACTGGGGGCCGTTCCGGCTCGAGCTGCTGGACCAGGTCACGGCGATGGCCGGGCTGGCGGCCGCCAGCCGGTGCACCGAGCCGGAGGCGGCCGCCGCCCAGTACGCCGCCCACACTCGGGTGGCGCCCGGCGACCGGGTCGCGGTGTACGACCTGGGCGGCGGGACCTTCGACGCGTGCGTGCTGGAGAAGACCGACACCGGGTTCCGGGTGCTGGGTACGCCGGAAGGAGTCGAGCACCTGGGCGGGGTCGACTTCGACGAGGCGGTACTGCGCCATGTCCTCAGCGCCCTCGGGGCCGGAGCGGCCGCGCTCGACCCCGAGGACCCGGCCGTCACCGTGGGGCTGGCCCGGCTCCGCCGGGACTGTGTCGAGGCCAAAGAGGCCCTCTCCGCCGACGTCGACACCCTGGTCCCGGTCGCCCTGCCCGGGCTGAGCACCACCGTACGGATCACCCGGGCCGAGTTCGAGCTGATGATCCGGCCGGCGCTCACCGAGACCATCGCCGCGATGAACCGGGCGCTGAAGTCGGCCCATGTGGAGCCGTCCACACTGCGCAGCATCCTGCTGGTCGGCGGCAGCTCCCGGATCCCGCTGGTCAGCGAGGTGCTGACCCGGGAGTTCTCCGTGCCCACGGCGCTGGACACCCACCCCAAACACGACGTGGCCCTGGGGTCCGTACGCGCCGGCCAGGACGAGGCGGACGTGGTCACCCCTCCCCCTCGACTGAGCCCTGACGCTGTCGAAGGGCGGTCTTCGATCGGCCCAGACCGCATTCCGGCCGAGCCCGCGAACGGCGCGGTAGCAGCGGGCGGTGTTCCCATCGTGGGCGAGGCTCCGCCCGTACGGCAACCGACGGCCGCCGTGTTCGACACTCCGGACCCGACCGTTCCCCCGACGCCAGCGCCGACCCCGACCCGCTCTGTCCGGCCCTCGGCCAGTGCCCCCGGTGGAGTGGCCCGCGGCACGGCTTCGGCCGGCAGCCCGACCCCCGTCGAGCCGACCGGAGCCGCCGCAAGGGCATCCGGCGGGCCCGCCGGAGCGTTCAGCGAAGCTGAGTCGACCCCTCCGCCGTCGCCGGGACCGGCGGGGCTGACCGGGTCGAGCGACCATGGGGCGGCGACTCCGTCGCCCGCGACCGAGCCAACGACTGATGAACCGACCCGGCCCGCCGGTGGCCTGCTACGGGTCCTCGTCGTGGTGTTGGCCGCCGTCGTCCTCGGGGTCGGCGGCGGCGTCGCGATCGCCCTACGGGACCGGGACGAGCCGACGGCCGATCCGCCGATCACCTCCACCCCACCCATCGGGGTCTCCACTCCTGTCGCCACCCCCACCCCGACCCCGACCGAGGCGGCGGTCCCCCAGTCGACCGAGCCGCTGGGCGACGAGGTGCTGGTCTGGCCGCGGGTCCGCGACGGCAACTATGACATCGCCCTGCTCGACCTGGAGAGCGGGAAGGAGACGCCACTCACCACCAGTCCCCTGGAGGACACGCTGCCGGTCATGTCGCCGGATCGGCGCAGCATCATCTACATCCAGGTCGAGGACAAGGTACGGAGCCTGCGCATCATGGGCGCGGACGGCCGTGGGGACCGGGCCCTCTTCAGCCAGCTGCCCGAGGGGTGCCAGCAGATGAGCCGGCCGGCCTGGGGCCCCGATGGCCAGCTCGCCGTCAGCTGCCGGACCAGCTCGGACTCCGAAGACGCTCCCCTGCTGCTGGTCACCCTCGACGGCGAGGTGGTACGGCAGCTCGACGGGCGGGGCCGGTCGGACGACCCGACCTTCACCCCGGACGGTCAGTCCGTCATCTACTGGCAGAACTCCGCGGACGGGGACGGCGGGGCCCTCCATCTCGTCGCCACCGACGGCTCCGCTGATCCGGTCCAGCTGACCGAGGGCGGCCCCGATGCGGAGGACGCCGATCCCGTGTGCTCGCCGGACGGGACCCAGATCGCCTTTCGCCGACTCGCCGACCGCACCCGGACCGTGCTCGTCGCGCCCTTCGACGGCAAGACGCTGACCGGCGACCCCGCCGTCGTCAGTGGGGGCGAGAACGACCAGGACCCCTCGTGGTCGCCGGACGGCGGGCGAATTGCGTACAAGCAGGGACCGAACACCAAGGCCGACCTCCGCGTGGTCGACCTGGCAAGTGGCGCGACGAATGTGGTCGTCGACAACCCGGAGCCGGACACCGCTCCGGCCTGGACCGCCCGATGATGTTCCGACCCATCCTGCCGCCGGGGGGTAACAGAGAGGCGCACGATGCCGTATCGACTCGGTGTTGACCTAGGGACGACCTTCACGGCGGCGGCGGTCGCGGATGGGTCGACCGAGCCGACGGTGATCGGTTTGGGGAATCGGGCGTTGCAGATCCCGTCGGTGTTGTTCCTGAAGCCGGATGGGGAGTTTCTGGTCGGGGAGGCGGCGGAACGGCGGGGGCTGACCGAGCCGGACCGGCTGGCCCGGGAGTTCAAGCGCCGGATCGGTGACCACGTGCCGATCGTGGTCGCCGGCGCGCCGTTCTCGCCGCAGGCGTTGACTGCGCAGCTGCTGCGCTGGGTGGTGGACCGGGCGACCGAGCGGATGGGCGAGCCGCCGGGCGAGGTGATCTTGACGCATCCGGCGAACTGGGGGCCGTTCCGGCTCGAGCTGCTGGACCAGGTCACGGTGATGGCCGGGCTGGCGGCCGCCGGCCGGTGCACCGAGCCGGAGGCGGCCGCCGCGCAGTACGCGGCCCAGACTCGGGTGGCGCCCGGCGACAAGATCGCGGTGTACGACCTGGGTGGTGGCACGTTCGACGCCTGTCTGCTGGAGAAGACCGACACCGGGTTCCGCACCCTGGGCAGGGCGGAGGGGGTTGAGCATCTGGGTGGGGTCGACTTCGACGAGGCGGTGCTCCGGCACGTCCTGGCCGCCCTGACCGCGACACACGGGCCGCTGGACCCTGACGACCCGGAGGTCACCGTCGGTCTGGCCCGGCTCCGCCGGGACTGTGTCGAGGCCAAAGAGGCCCTCTCCGCCGACGTCGACACCCTGGTCCCGGTCGCCCTGCCCGGGCTGAGCACCACCGTACGGATCACCCGGGCCGAGTTCGAGCTGATGATCCGGCCGGCGCTCACCGAGACCATCGCCGCGATGAACCGGGCGCTGAAGTCGGCCCATGTGGAGCCGTCCACACTGCGCAGCATCCTGCTGGTCGGCGGCAGCTCCCGGATCCCACTGGTCAGCGAGATGCTGCACCGCGCGTTCTCCGTGCCCACCGCGCTGGACACCCACCCCAAACACGACGTCGCCCTCGGATCCGTCCGCGTCGGCCGGGACCAGACCGGCCCCCTGACCACCGTCCCCCACCAGACGACACCACCCCCCGAGACGGCCGCACATCCGGTCGCGCCCGAGCCGACCCCCGTGCCCAGCACCGCCGCCCCCGCCGCCCCGATACCGACGGCGGCCCACTTCGCCCCGACCACCAGACCCGACCCCGGCGACGCACCCACCGCACCCCTGCCGGAGGCCGCGGGCGCCTCGGCCGCGCAGTCCGCTGGCGGTAGCCCGCCGCCACCGACCGTCGAAACCCCACCCGGAGCCGTCGTCGGCAGCGTTCCGCCAGGGGACGCTACGGGTGACGGTCCCCGGCCGTCGGGCCGGGTTCGCGTCCTCGCGGTGGTGCTGGCCGCGGTGCTGCTGGGCATCGGGGCCGGCGTCATCATCGCGCTGAGCGACCGCGGCACGGTGGCCAGCCCCCCGGTCACGTCGGCTACGCCGTCCTCGCCGACCTCGTCCCCACCGGTGTCTCCGTCAGTGGCGACCTCGGCACCGACCCCGACCCCGACCCCGACGAGCACGCCGGACCCGTTCGCGGCGCTGCCCGCGTCCGCACCGCTGGACGACCAAGTCATTGTCTGGCCTCGCATACGCGACGGCAACTGGGACATCGCCCTGCTCGACCTACGGACCGAGAAGGAGACCCGGCTGACCAGAGGGAAGGCGGTCGACCAGGGACCGGTCATCTCGCGGAACCGGCGCACGATTATCTACACCCGGATCATGGACGACCGTCCGACGTTGCGCGTGATGGCCGCGGACGGCACCGGCGACCGGCTTCTGTTCGACCGACCGTTGCGGGACTGTTTCCGGCCGTCGCGGCCGGCGGTGGTCAGCAGCGGGCGCTTCGTCGTGACCTGCAACACCGAGGCGGCCCAGAGTATGGCGCGGTTGCTCGTCCTTACCCTCGATGGCCGGGTCGTCCGGCAGCTCGACGACGGCCGGATCGGCAACCCGACAGTCACCCCCGACGGGCGGTCGGTGCTCTATTGGCGCAACGACGACGGCGATGAGGAGGGCGGAGCACTCTACCGGGTCGCCGTGAACGGAAGGGGGAAGCCTGTACGACTCACCGATGGGGGTGACGGCGAAGATAACGACCTTGCGCTGTCCGCCGACGGCCGGCAGTTGGCCTTCAGCCGCGCCACCGGCAACGGGCGCAACATCGCGACGGCACCATTCGACGGCAAGGCCCTCACGGACGACATCCGGACGTGGACCAAGGGCGGCCTCAACCAGGACCCGTCCTGGTCGCCGGACGGCCAGCGCATCGCGTACAAGCGCGGGCCCAACAACGATGCCGACATCTACGTGCTCGACCTGGGCACCGGGAAGTCCCGGCGGGCGGTCGAGAACCCTGAGCCGGACACGGTTCCGGCCTGGACGCCGCGGTAGTCCGTCGGGACACAGAACTGCCGACAGACTGCCGATTTCCGGTCTCGGAACTGCAGTCTGTCGGCAGTTTGTTGCAGGAGCGAGGAAGGGCTCCCTGGTTACTCCGCGTCGGGGCGGGTCCGGTTGGTGTCCAGCGGGATGCCGGGACCCATGGTGGTCGACACGGTGATCTTGCGCAGGTAGCGACCCTTGGCGGCGCTCGGCTTCAGTCGCAGGATCTCCTCCATCGCGGCGAAGTAGTTCTCCGCCAGCTGCTCGGTGGAGAAGGACGTCTTGCCGATGATGAAGTGCAGGTTGGCGTGCCGGTCCACCCGGAACTCGATCTTCCCGCCCTTGATGTCGGTCACCGCCTTGGCGACGTCGACGGTCACGGTGCCGGTCTTCGGGTTCGGCATCAGGCCGCGCGGGCCGAGGGTCCGGCCCAGCCGGCCGACCTTGCCCATCAGGTCCGGGGTGGCCACGACGGCGTCGAAGTCGAGGTAGCCGGCGGCCACCTTTTCGATCAGCTCGTCGGCACCGACCTCGTCGGCACCGGCGTTGCGGGCCGCCTCGGCCCGGTCACCGGTGGCAAAGACGAGCACGCGCGCCGTCTTGCCGGTGCCGTTGGGCAGGTTGACCGTGCCGCGGACCATCTGGTCGGCCTTGCGCGGGTCGACGCCGAGCCGCATCGAGACGTCGACGGTCTCGTCGAACTTGGCGATGGTGTTGGCCTTGGCGAACTCGAGGGCCTCGGCCGGTGCGTAGAGCTTGTCCGCCTCGACCTTGCTGGCCACGGCGGCGTAGGACTTGCTGCGCTTCATCTGCTGGTTCCTTTCACCAGGTGTGGTGCGGGCCGCGCCGGCCCTGCCACGTTGTGGTCTTCTCTGGGTTGTCAGCGTGCACCGTCGCTAGAGCGACGACCCGCGCTGACCGGTCGGGGACTAGTCGGCGACCGTCACGCCCATGCTGCGGGCGGTGCCTTCGACGATCTTCATCGCCGCGTCGACGTCGTTGGCGTTCAGGTCGGGCAGCTTGGTGGTGGCGATCTCGCGGACCTGGTCGCGGGTGATCCGGCCGACCTTGTCGCGCTGCGGGACGCCGGACCCCTTGGCCACGCCGGCCGCCTTCTTGATCAGCTCAGCGGCGGGCGGGGTCTTGGTGATGAAGGTGAACGACCGGTCCTCGTAGATCGTGATCTCGACCGGGATGACCGTGCCGCGCATGGACTCGGTCGCGGCGTTGTAGGCCTTGACGAACTCCATGATGTTGACGCCGTGCGGACCGAGAGCGGTACCGACCGGCGGAGCAGGCGTGGCGGAGGCCGCGTTCAGGGCGACCTTGACCAGCGCGGCGACTTTCTTCTTGGCAGGCATGCGGGATGGGTTCCTTGTTGGTGGTGGGTGAGTCCGTCAGACCTTTTGGATCTGCGGGAACGTGAGGTCGACCGGAGTCTCCCGGCCCAGGATCTCGACCAGCGCCTTGAGCCGCTGGTTGTTGACGTTGATCTCGGTGATGGTCGCGTGTACGCCGGCGAAGGGGCCGTCGACCACCATCACCGAGTCTCCGACGGCGAAGTCGGCCACCTCGACCTTCTTCTTGCGCCGGGTCGGGCCCTCGCTGCCGGCGGTCGCCGCGGCGACGACGGCTGGGGCCAGCATCTTCTCGACCTCGTCGAGACTGAGCGGGACGGGCGAGTTGGAGTGCCCGACGAAGCCGGTCACCGACGGGGTGTGGCGTACGGTCGACCAGGACTCATCGGTCAGGTCCATCCGGACCAGCACATAGCCCGGGAGCACGGTCCGCCGGACCTGCTTGCGCTGACCGTTGCGGATCTCGGTGACCTCCTCGGTCGGCACGATGATCTCGTAGATGTAGTCCTCCATGTTGAGTGAGGACACCCGGTTCTCCAGGTTCTGCAGCACCCGGTTCTCCATCCCGGAGTAGGTGTGCACCACGTACCAGTCGCCCGGCTTGCTGTGCAGCTCGGCGCGGAAGGACTCCAGCGCGGACTGCCCGGCGTCGGTCTCGGCCTGGTCCTCGTCGTCCTCCTCGGGCTCCTCGGCCTCGGCCGCCGCGGGCGTGCCGAAGTCCAGGTCGAGGTCGTCGTCCTCCTCGGTCGTCGTCTCGGTGTCGCCGCCGAAGTCCAGGTTGATGTCGACCTCGTCCTGGCGGGCGGTGTAGCTGCCCAGGTCGATGTCGAAGTCGGGCGCACCCTCGCTCGGACCGGTCTCGGCACTTGCCACCGGGTCCGCCCCGGGTCGCGCGTCGTCGGCTGAGAAGTTGTCGGGCACGTTCGTATCTCCGTTACTTGGTTCGGTCGGTCGTCAGCTGAAGATTCGGAAGATCGCGGCGCCGAAGCCCAGGTCGAGCAGGCTCACGTACGCGATCACGAACAGCACGAAAACCAACACCACGATGAAGTAGTTGACCAGCTGCTGACCGGTCGGATAAACGACCTTGCGCAGCTCCCCGATGGACTGTCGGACGAACTTGATCGGCGTCGTCCGTTCCCGCTTGGCCAGCTGGTCGCGCTTGGCCGTCGGAGCGGCCTTGGGCGTACGCGCTGGGGCGCGCTTGCCGGCGGCCGTGCTGCCGGCCGACGTGGCCACAACTCCGGCCGGCTCCAGCACCTTGGCCTCGCCGTGCTCCCCGTCCGCGGTCGGCTCCCCCTCACCGTCGGTATCGTCGTCGGACTCCCCGACACCGGCGTCCCGGACGATGTCGTCGAACTCGTCGACGGGCTCGGCGTCGTCCAGGTCGTCATCACCCACGTCGCCTTCGTCGAGCTCGTCGTCCGACCCGAGCAGGGTTGGCGACTCCGGCGTACCACCCACCTCACCCGAGTCGTTGGGCGCGCTCGCCGCGACCGCGTCGGTCGAGGACCCGGTCCGGTCGTCGGTGGCATCCGACGGTGCGGCCGCACCCGACTCGTCGGCCGGCTCGACCTCGTCCTGCTTCGCCACGTTGACCTTTCCCGCCTGATCGCCTTGCTCGTCGTTCGACCTACCCTGCAGGGCAAGAGGGACTTGAACCCCCAACCTTCGGTTTTGGAGACCGATGCTCTGCCAGTTGAGCTATTGCCCTTTGCGCCCTGACTCCCGTCAGATCCGCCTGCCACGTGGGCGCACGAAAATAACGGTGACTCAGCACCAAGTCCTCGAGTGTACTGACGTTTGTGACCAGAGTCGAACTCTCGACGCGAGCATGGGGGCCGATCCGCGATGCTCGGTGAACTCGCCGCCGGAGCGCTGGCCGGCCTGGCCGTGGCCATGCCGGTGGGTGCCATCGGAGCGTACCTACTGGGGCTCGCCGCCCGGGAACGGTTCGCCGTCGCGGCGGCCGCGGCCCTCGGCGTGGCCTCGGTCGACGGCGCGTACGCTTTGGTCGCCTCGCTCGGCGGAGCGGGCCTGCGGACCGTGGTGCAGTCGGCCTCCACGGTGCTCACCTGGCTGGCCGCCGCGGTCCTGGTCATCCTGGCGGTGCGCACCCTGGTGCAGGCCCTCCACCGCTACCGGTCGGAGACTCCGGCGGCGGCCCGGGCCGGGCGGGCGGCCAACGCCGGGCGGGCGTACCTGGGACTGGTCGGGCTGACCGCCGTCAACCCGGCGACGGTCATCACCTTCTCGGCGGTGGTCCTCGGCCGCCCGGGCGGTGACGTCGGCCTGACCTGGCCCGCGGTGCTCCTGTTCGCCGTCGGCGCCTTCGTGGCCTCGGCCACCTGGCAGCTGCTCCTGGTCGGCGGCGGCTCGGTCCTCGGTCGCCTGCTGGCCGGCCGCCGCGGCCAGCTGGCCATCGCGGTCGCCTCGGCGTTGCTGATGCTGGGCCTGGCTGGCGCCGTGCTCCTGCGCTGAGGGCCCGACTCACGGCCCTTGCCTGGTTTCGCTACGCGCGTTTCACCGCCAGGCGGCGTGTCGCGGCGTCGGAGGGTCACTGGCGTAGCGATCTCAGACGACGGGGGCGGACACAGGTCGCCTCGAGGTGTCGGAGCGACGGAAGGGTTCGCGACGCGTCCTGCCTGGATTCGCTACGCCAGTGGCCGGGCGAGACCGCGACACGCCGGGTAGAACTGAAACGCGCGTAGCGAATCCAGGTGACAGCTCGGGGACGTCAGCGGCGGCCGAGGAGCTTTTCCGTAGCGGCCCGCAGGACGCAGGTGGCCAGGCCGTCGACGGCGGTGGCCACCTCCTCGGGCGAGGGGAAGCTCGGGGCGATCCGGATGTTGCGGTCGCGAGGGTCGCGGCCGTACGGGAAGGCGGCGCCGGCGCCGGTCAGGCTGATGCCGGCCTCCTTGGCCAGGGCGACCACCCGGGTCGCGGTGCCGTCGAGCACGTCCAGGCTGACGAAGTAACCGCCGTCCGGGTTGGTCCAGGTGGCCACGCCGTGCTCCCCCAGCCGCTTGGCCAGGATCTCGGTCACCTGGGCGAACTTCGGGGCCAGCAGGGCCCGGTGCTGCCGCATCAGCTGGAGCACCCGTTCAGAACTGCCCAGGTACATCGCGTGCCGGAGGTGGTTGATCTTGTCCGGGCCGATCGTGCGCTTGGCCAGGTGCCGGAGGTACCAGGCCACATTCGCCGCCGAACCGGCGAAGAACGACACCCCGGACCCGGCGAAGGTGATCTTGGACGTGGAGGCGAACAGGAACGGACGGTTCGGGTTACCCGCTTCCTCGGCCAGCCCCAGGATGTCCAGCGCGGGGATCTCGTCGTCGGTCAGGTGGTGCACCGCGTACGCGTTGTCCCAGAAGATCCGGAAGTCCTCGGCGGCGTCCATCTCGAGCAGCGACCGGGTGACCTCCTCGGTGTAGACCGCGCCGTTCGGGTTGGAGTACGTCGGCACGACCCAGATGCCCTTGATCGCCGGGTCCTCGGCGACCAGCTCGCGCACCTCGTCGAGGTCGGGACCGTTCGGGCCCAGGTCCACCGGGATCATCTCGATCCCGAACTGCTCGCACAGCGCGAAGTGCCGGTCGTAGCCGGGGACCGGGCAGAGGAACTTCACAGTGCCGCGCGACCAGGGAGCGTAGGAGTCGACCGTGCCCTTGAGCAGGGAGAAGACCAGGGTGTCGTGCATGATCGCCAGACTGGCGTTGTCCCCGGCGATCAGCTGGTCCACCGGGACGTTGAGCAGCGGCGCGAAGATTTCCCGCAGCTCGGGCAACCCGTACAGCCCGCCGTAGTTGCGGCAGTCGACCCCGTCCTCGGCCCGGAAGTTGTCCTCGCCCGGCAGGGTGAGCAGCTCGTTGGACAGGTCCAGCTGGGCGGCCGAGGGCTTGCCCCGGGTCATGTCCAGCTTCAGTCCCCGTCCGACCAGGGCTTCGTACGCGAGCACCTGCTCCGCGTGTACCGCGGTGAGCTCCTCGTGTCTGAGGTCGGACAAGGTCATGACGAGATCCGTTCCATGGCGTCGATCGGGCGCTGGCAGTTTAGGCCGTCGGGTCGCCGATCGTAGCGTCGGTTCATGACGACGACGTCCAATGTCGCCCGCTGGGTCACCGACCGCGCCGCCTCAGATCCGGGTCTGCCGGCCATCAAGCAGGGCGACACCGTGCAGGATCGTTCGCGCGCCCGTCGTCAGTGCTGAGGTTGCGGGGTCTGGGCGGCCAGCCCGCTGTGCGGACCGAGGTGCACCTCGCCATCGTCGACCTCCGCGTCCCCCACCGCGATGACCGGCACCAGCTCGCGCTCCACCGGGACCTTGGTCGGTGAGTCGGAGAAGTTGACCACCAGGGTCATCGCGCCGCGCTCCAGCAGCAGCCAGCCGGCGTCGTCGTCGGAGCGGGCCTCGCCGGCGTCGAAGCGCGGGTTGGTGAAGTCGGGGTGGGTCTTCCGGATCTCGAGCAGCCGGGTGGTCAGGTCCAGCAGGCCGGACTGACGCGGTTCGGTGAGCTCGGACCAGTCCAGCTTGGACGCCGCGAACGTCTCGGGGTCCTGTGGGTCGGGCACGAAGCTGGTGTCCCAGTCCATCGCCGCGAACTCCTCGAGCCGCCCCTTACGCACCAGCTCGCCGAGCTCCGGCTCCGGGTGCGAGGTGAAGAACCGCCACGGCGTGGTGGCCCCCCACTCCTCGCCCATGAAGATCATCGGGGTGAACGGGCTGAGCAGGGTGACCATCGCGGCCAGCCCCTGCTGGGCGGCGCTGACCTTGTCCGAAAGCCGCTCCCCCGCCGCCCGGTTGCCGATCTGGTCGTGGTTGTCCGAGCAGACCACCAGCCGCCAGGTCGGCGTCCGGAACGTGTCGATCGGGTGCCCGTGCGACCGATGCCGGAAGCTCGACTTGGTGCCGGTGTGGAAGAACCCGTCGGTGAACACCTTGCCCAGCGCCTCGAGCGAGTCGAAGTCGGCGTAGTAGCCGCTGGTGTCACCGGTCAGGCTGACGTACAGCGCGTGGTGGAAGTCGTCGCTCCACTGCGCGGTCAGCCCGTAGCCGCCCGCCTCGCGGGCGGTGATCAACCGCGGGTCGTTGAGGTCGGACTCGGCGATCAGCGGCAGCGGCCGGCCCAGGAAGGCGCTGCGCGCGGACACCTCGATCTGCAGGTCCTCGAGCAGGTGGACGGCACGGGTGTCGTGCAGAGCGTGTACCGCGTCCAGCCGGAGCCCGTCGACGTGGTAGTCGGTGAGGAACATCAAGGCGTTGTCGATGATGTAGCGGCGTACCTCGTCCGAGTCCTCGCCGTCCAGGTTGGGCGAGGAGCCCCAGGTGTTGAGCCCGGCCGACAGGTAGGGCCCGAACTCGGGCAGGTAGTTCCCGCTCGGCCCCAGGTGGTTGTAGACCACGTCCTGGATCACCGCGAGCCCGCGGGCGTGGCAGGCGTCGACGAACTCCTGGTAGGCGCGCGGACCCCCGTAGGAGTCCTGCACCGCATACCACTGCACCCCGTCGTAGCCCCAGTTGTGCGGGCCGTTGAACGCATTGACCGGCATCAGCTCGACGAAGTCGATGCCCAGCCGGACCAGGTGGTCAAGCCGGTCGATCGCTGCCCGCAGGGTGCCCTCCGGCGTGAACGTGCCGACGTGCAGCTCGTAGATCACCCCGCCGGCCAGCTGCCGCCCGGTCCAGGACTCGTCGGTCCAGTGATAGGCGTCCGGGTCGAAGGTGCGCGACCAGCCGTGCACCCCGTCCGGCTGCCAGCGCGACCGCGGATCGGGCAGGATGCGATCCTCGCCGGCCAGCCGGAAGCCATAGTCGAACTCCCCCACACCGTCGGCCGGCAGAGGTCCGGCCGGTCGCCACCAGCCGTCCTCGTCCCGCGCCATCGGTACGGTCTCGGGCTCGGCTGCCCCGACTGGCTTGACGACCAGCTCGACCGCCGACGGGATCGGCGCCCACACCACGAACGGTGCCAAACTCACAGCTCACACCCCACCAGGACAGGTTCTTCGACCAAGGTCACACCGAACGCCGCGCGTACTCCGGCCCGCACCTCCCGGGCCAGGTCGAGTACATCGCTCGCCTTCGCTGTACCCCGGTTGGTCAGGGCTAGCGAATGTTTCTCCGACAACCGAGCCGGACCGCGGCCGTACCCCCGGCCGAACCCGGCGGCATCGATCAGCCAGGCCGCGCTGGTCTTCACCCGGCCGTCGGGCTGCGGAAAGCGCGGCGCACCGGCCGGCAGGGCCGCGGCAACGTCGGCCGACAGCACCGGGTTGGTGAAGAACGAGCCGGCGCTCCAGGTGTCGTGGTCACCCTCGGACAACACCATGCCCTTTCCCGCACGCAGGGCCAGCACTGCGGCACGCACGTCGGCGGCCGGAGCACGCTCGCCCAATGCGATGCCCAGCGCCCGGGCCAGCTCCGGGTACCGGACCGGTGCGGAGAGCGTCCCGAGCCGGAGCTGGAAGGTCACAGCGGTGACCACGTACCGTCCCGGCCAGTCCGGAGCGAGCGGGTGCTTGAACCGGGAGGTGCGGTAGCCGAAGCCGCACTCGACGGCGAAGAACGTGCGGACCCGGCCGCTGGCCCGGTCGATGGTCCGGACCTGGGTGACCACGTCGCTGACCTCGGACCCGTACGCCCCGACGTTCTGGATCGGCGTGGCGCCGGTCAGCCCGGGAATGCCGGACAGCGCCTCCAGCCCGACGAAGCCCTGGGCCACGGTGTGCGCAACCAGGTCGTCCCACGGCTCGCCGGCGGCGACCCGGAGGGTGGCCCCGGAGCAGGCGTCGGCCTCGGTACTGATGCCGCGGAGGTCGATCCGGACGACCGTGCCCGGGAAGCCCTCGTCGGCGACCAGCAGGTTGGAACCGCCGCCCAGCACCAGCACCGGCTCCCCGGCCGCATCCAGGTCGGCCAGCGTGGCGGTCAGCTCGGGCTCGGAGGTCACGGTGACCATCCGGGCGGCCGGACCTCCGACCCGCAGCGTGGTGTACGCGGCCAGCGAGACAGAGGCGGCCGTGCAGGGCGCGCGCCCGTGCGTATTCCGCGCGCCGCGGGGGTCCAAGGGGGTCGTCCCCCTTCCGGGAATCGGGGCGCTCACGCGGTCGCGGAGGGCAGGGCTATCTCCGCGCGGGCCGCGCCCAGCACCTTCACCCCGTCGCAGCTGGCCTCGATGCCCAGCACGGCGACGCCGCCGGTCACCGACGTCACGGTGGCGGTGAAGGTCACCTCGGCCCCGTCGGCGTCGTCCGGCACCACGACCGGCCGGGGAAACCGGGCCGCGTAGGACACGACCCTGGCCGGGTCGCCGACCCAGTCGGTCACCACCCGGAGCGCCGTGCCCATGGTCAGCATGCCGTGGGCGATCACCCCGGGCAGGCCCAAGGCGGTGGCGAAGTGGTCGGAGTAGTGGATCGGGTTGAAGTCACCCGACGCGCCGGCGTAGCGGACCAGCTGCTCCCGGGTCAGCCGCACGGTGAGCGAGCCGACCTCGGTCCCCGGAGCGAGCTCGGTCACGGTCTCCGTGGTCATGCCGCCGCCCGGGAGTGGACGAAGGTGGCGCTGGCGGTCACCCGCTCGACCCCATCGGCGCCGGAAATGACCACGGAGGAGGAGATGATCTCCGAACCCGCCCGGACTCGGACCTTGTCGATGGTGAGCGTGGCCGAGACGACGTCCCCGGCCCGCAGCGGATCGCGGTAGTCGAACCGCTGGTCGCCGTGCACGATCGAGGCCAGGGCCAGCTCGAGCTCGGGGTCGGTGAACATCTGCTGCCAAGCCGGCCCGGAGATCACCGCAGCGAACGTGGGTGGGGCGATCGGAGCGTCCCCGGCGTACGCGGGGTTGTCGTCGCCCAGCGCCCGGGCGAACTCGGCGATCTTGGCGGCGGAGACCGCGTACGGCGCCGTCGGCGGGTAGCGCCGCCCGGCGTGCGCCTCCGTAATCGCCACGGAGGAAGCCTATTTGATTCGGAGTCGCGGACCTACCGGAGCGCGGTGCGGTAGCGCTCCAGCACGAGGTCGGCGGCCCGCACCCCCATCGGCTCGACCAGCGTCCAGCCATGGCCGGCGGCGAGGGTGCGGGCGGGGTCGAGGAGCAGCCCGTCCGCCAAGAACAGCGGGAGGATCGCCACCGGCTCGCCCAGCTGGTCCAGCACCTCGGCGGGTCGGGGGGCGCAGGTGGCGAACGCGGCGCGGACCAATCCGGAACGTGCTGTCTGCGCAGGGGGACGACCCCCTGGAACCCCCGCGAGAGATCGAAAGCGTTCCAGCCGGGCGGCCAGCTCGACGACTGCCAGGTTGGCGGCCGCGTTGGACGAGCCCACGGCGTAGAGCAGCACCGAAACCTCTGGCGCCACCCCGGCGTCGGCCGCGGCGGCCAGGAGCAGGGCGGCCACGTCGTCACCGGTTCCGAGGATGTCCGCCACCTCTAGCTCGACCCCGGCGTGCTCGGCGGCCGCGCGGACCACGGCCTGGGGCACGTCGATCGTGGTGTGGAAGGCCACGGTGAACAGCAGAGGCACCACGACGATTCGCCGGTGCCCAGCCGCCGCCAGCTCGCCGACAACGGCGTTCAGGTCCGGCTCGGCCAGATCGAGGAACGCGTGGCGAGCGGGACGGTCCGGCGCATCGAGCGCCGCCATCAGCCGTTCGATCGCCTCGGTGCCCTGGGCGTGCCGGCTGCCGTGGGCCAACCCAATGACCGGGACAGAACGTCCAGCAGAGGTCGGCGGCCCTTCGACAGGCTCAGGGCGCATGCCCGGGTGTCGAGGTCAGCGGGTCTCGCGGTGGGTGGTGTGGGTGCGGCAGCGCGGGCAGAACTTCTTCAGCTCCAGCCGGTCCGGATCGTTGCGCCGGTTCTTCTTCGTGATGTAGTTGCGCTCTTTGCACTCGGTGCAGGCGAGCGTGATCTTCGGCCGCACATCTGTGGTCTTGGCCATCTCGGTGTCCTTGATCGTCCTTCGTGAAGTGGTCTGTGGTAGCGGGAGCGGGACTCGAACCCGCGACACAGCGATTATGAGCCGCTTGCTCTACCGCCTGAGCTATCCCGCTGCGGAGCCGGCTACCAGCATGCTGGTCGGACAACGACGCCCGAGGCGCCGGTATTCCGCCGGTGCGCGGCGGCACCGGAACCCTCTCCGAGCCCCCATGCGGAATCGAACCGCAGACCTTCTCCTTACCATGGAGACGCTCTGCCTACTGAGCTATAGGGGCCGGGGCCGGCCGAAGTCGTTCCTGCCGGCACCGACGCACAAAGATACACACTGCCGCGCAGCCGGGGCGAATCGGAAAGCGGATCGAGGAGGCGCAGATGCAGGTCGACCATCGGGCCGGGGCCCGGGCCTGCGCCGCCGACGCCGCCTCCGACACGGAGGCCACCTTGCGAGGATGGGATCGCGTCGGCTAGGACCGATCCGGATCTCCTCCGGGTGGCAGCAGGATGCCGTCATCGGGTGCAGACAGCATGCTGCTGCCACCGAAGGCGGCGGGGCTCCCCCGATAGGCCCCACCGCGTACGCGCGGCGCCGAGCGACTAAGGCTGAGCTGGCCCAGGGTGGAGCGCCCCGGAGACCGGGTAAGAGCGCGTACCAGCACGCCCTTGGTCCGGTTCCGGGCCGCCCGCAGCCGGGCCAGCCCAGCCGGCTCGATCCGCAGGTCCACCACAGACCGCGGGACTGCGCCGAGCGAGTTCTCCTCGCGTTGGAACGTGTCCACTCCGTCGGCCGGGCCCAGGTCGATGGAGCGACAGCCGGAGCGCACAGCGTCCTCGATGGCGGTGACCTGGGTGAGCAGGTGAGCGCAGACGGGAGCCGCGAGCTCCTCGATGCTGTAGCTGCGCCAGGCGACGGCGTGCTGGTCGTGTACCAGCATGACCGTGGCGGCGACCGGTCGGCCGTGGTACCAGGCGACGAACAGCCGACAGGCGTCGCCCGCCATCGCCGCCACCGCGGCGAACTTGGCGTACGGCTCCTGGCCCATGGCCATCCGGCGGGCGACCATGGGCGGCAACCCCGAGCGGGGGATCCAGCGCTCGGCCCACGCCCGGTAGATCTCAAGGAAGACCGGGACCAGCCGCCCGGTGGTGTCCTTCTCCACCTCGACACCGACCCGAACTGCACGCTGCCGCTGCTGCCGGGTCGGCCCGGAGTACCGGGCGGTGCGGAATGCCTCCAGGTCGTCGGCGCAGCCCGGCTCCAGCTCGATCACCTCGACGCCGCGCCGCTCCGCGGTCACCCCGGGCAGCAGCCCGGCCGACCACTGCTCGCTGGTGTGGTGGGCACCGCCGATCCACAGGCTCAGCGACTGCCCGCGCAGGTCCCGCACCACCGCGCGTACATCGTCGGCCAGCAGCCCGCCCGTGGCCAGCATTCCGCCATCGCCATAGCCGTCGGGGTAGCCCCGGTCCAGGTGCAGCCCGAGCGGGGACGGGCGCCGGACCAGCGGCAGGATGAGTTGACGACCGTCGCGCAGCTGGTAGAACCGGCTGACGTCGGTGCCGCCGGTGGCCGTGACCACGGCGTCCAGGTACTCGGGGGTCTGTAGGGCCGTTGCGCCCGGGTCGTCCCGCAGCACGCCGCGCCAGATGTCCCGGGGCGCCGGACTGGCGGATTCGACCACAGCGCCGGGGTGCAACCGGAGTCGCTCGTCAGCAGAATGCGGGATGAGCAGCTGGGCCACGTCCCTGCCTCCTCGGTCCTGGTGTGACCGGCCGGGGTGGATGAGCATCAGCACACGAATGGTCCCCCGACCGGCATAACTGTTCCCACTCAGACCGCGCCCACAGGGTGAGGTGTTCTGACCGGTCTCGCCCCTAGTTCGGAGTGTCAGCGGCGATGGATTGCTTCGGCCGACCTTCATTCGATTCGTTCGGCGGTCCCCGGGCAATCCTTGTGCTCGCCGGTTCCGAACACCTCGTAACAAACTGACGACTCGACGTGCCTCGGGGGCAAATGGATGAACGTCTCTCGGCGGTTTGTGCAGTTCCTCTCCGCAGCTGCCCACGCCCGAAAGGTCGCGCGATGATCGCCCCGGTCCCGATCCTGTGCTACCACTCCGTTCGCGACGATGCGCCCAGCGACTTCGCCCCCTACGTCGTGAGCCGCCGGCAGTTCGCCGAGCACCTGGACCAGCTGACTGCGCTCGGGTTCCTCACCCTCACCGTCCGGGAGCTGCTGCGGGCCCGGGAGAGCGGGATGGCACTGCCCGAGCGGACGGTCGTGATCACCTTCGACGACGGCTTCGCCGACTTTGCCGCGTACGCGTGGCCGGAGCTGACCGCCCGCGGACTGGAGGCGACCCTGTACGTGACCGCCGGCGTGCTCGACGGCACCAGCCGTTGGCTGGCTCCGCTGGGGGCCGGCGAGCTGCCGATGCTCACGCGCGGGCAGGTGGCCGAGCTGGCGGGCGAGGGCTGCGAGATCGGCGCGCACAGCATGACCCATCCCGAGCTGGACTGCCTGCCGCGATCGGTGGCGGCGGAGGAGATCACGCAGAGCAAGGCTTTGCTCGAGCGGCTGGTGGGCCAGGCCGTCGACACCTTCGCCTATCCGTACGGGCGCTACGACGCCGGCGTCCGCCAGCTGGTCGTCGACGCCGGATTCCGCTCCGCTGCGGCGATCCGGAACACCCTCAGCCCGGCTGGTGACGACTGGTTCGCCCTGGCCCGGGTGACCGTGACGGCCGACTTCGACGTCGAGCGGCTGACCGGCACCCTCACCGCGCCCGGCGCATCCGTCGGCCAGCCCGGTGAGCGGCTGCCCATGCGGTTGTGGCGGCAGGCCCGGCGTCTTCAGCACCGACGGACGACCGACCGGAAAGCGGTGGCCTGACCCGCTGCGGCCGAGGGTCGATCTCGCGTGGGGTCCCAGTCAAGATGACCTGGCTCAGCCGAGGACGGCGTCCACCGCGCTGCTGCCGAAGATCGCGTCGGCCACCATGGCGGTGGCGCCGGTGATGCCGGCCCGATCACCAAGGACGGTGGGCGCAATGACCAACCGGGCGGTGGCCAACGGTTGGCTGCGCGCGAGCAAGGTGTCGCGTACGCCGAGCATGAAGTGCTCGTGCGCATGGGCGATGTCGCCGCCGATCACGACCACATCGGGATTGAGCAGGCTGACGGCCGTGGACAACACGTCGCCCACCGCGCGACCGGCAGCGGTCACGATACGGACCGCGTCCGGTTCTCCGGCCCGGACCAGGGCCACCACGTCCCGGGTGGTGCTGAGGTCATGTCCCAGCCGGCGGAGATCGCGCACCATGGCCCGGCCGCTGGCCGCCGCCGCGAGGCAACCGCGAGCTCCACAGCTGCTGCAGGTCTCCTCGACGCCGATGATCTTGGCGTGTCCGATATCGCCCTCGGCGGAGTCAGAGCCGCGGAGCAGCGCGCCGTCGAGGATCACCGAGGCACCGATCCCCGTTCCGATCTTGACGAAAAGAATCAGATGCGCATCCGGGTAGATCCGCCGTTGCTCGCCCAGTCCCAGGAGGTTGGCATCGTTGTCTACGACGGTCGGCAACCGGTAGTGGTTCGCCAGCTCATCTCGGACCGGGTAGTCGTCCCACCCCGGCATGCTGATCGAGCGGGCGATGCGACCGGTCGTCCAGTCCACCGGGCCGGGCACGCCGAGCCCGATCCCGCTCAGGCTTCTCCGGGTTCGCCCTGAGGTCCTCAACAACTCGGCGAACGCCTGGTGCACGGTGCCCAGCACCGCTGCTGGGCCCTTCGCAATGGAGCTTTCGATCACCGTCTCCGCCAAGACGTCTCCGGCAGCGGTGGCCACCGCCAATCGGCCGTGGGTCGCGCCCAGATCGGCCGCCAGAACGGTCATGCTGTGATCGTTGATCCGGAGGCGGGTAGACGGTCGGCCTCGGCCGTCAACGATGCTGCCGTCCGCGACCAGGTAGCCGGCGCCCAGCAGGGACTCGATCTTGTAGGTCACCGTGGAACGGGCCAGGCCCGTCAGCTTCTGGACGTCGCTGCGCGTGCTGGCGCGGTTCGACCGGAACAGTTGCAGCAAGGTGCCTGCGCTGTTGGCACTCGGCGGCACTTTGCCACACTCCGATCCCGGCTCAACGGCAATGTTTGGCCGTCACGAGAAACATACCCAAGAGTGAGCGGTTTACGTCTTGTCATCAGGCGTAAATCTGGCTTAGATGAGGCGTTAGTAGTCCGCGCCCCGCATACCAGATTGGGTGCCATCTCGTGACCTGGCGCCATTGACCCGAGCACCAGCGCGACACGAGCATGACTTAGCAGCACTTGGATCTGACCAAAGGAGTATCGGATGTTCACCTTGACCCGACCCGCTGTCGTGGTCGCGGCGGTTCTTGTCTTGCTCGGTGCGGCGGCCTGTGGTGGGAGCCCCGAGGATGAGGGTGGGGGTGGTGGTGGTGACGACAACAAGATCGTGGTCTGGACCGGCGACACTCTCCCGGACCGCGTCGCCAAGACGAAGGACATCATCGCCAAGTTCACCGAGTCGTCCGGAGTCCAGGTCGAGCTCGTCGGCGTCGACGAGGACCAGTTCAACCAGCTGCTGACCTCGGCCGCGGCCGCCGGCGAGCTGCCCGACGTCATTGGCTCGCAGCCTCTTGCTGCGGTGCGCACGCTGTCGGCCAACGACCTGCTCAACACGGAGGCGACGGCGGCGGTGATCGAGACGCTCGGTGCGGAGACGTTCTCGCCCCGAGCGCTGGAGCTGACGCGTCAGGGTGAGGAGCAGCTCTCGGTACCGACCGATGCGTGGTCGCAGCTGCTCTACTACCGCAAGGACATGTTCGAGAAGGCGGGTCTGCAGGCCCCGCAGACCTACGACGACATCATGGCGGCGGCCAAGGCGTTGGACAGCAGCAAGGTCGCGGGATTCGTCGGCGCGACGGCGGCCGGTGACGCCTTCACCCAGCAGACGTTCGAGCATCTCGCGCTGGGCAACGGCTGCCAGATGGTCGATGACGCGGGTGAGGTGACCATGGACTCCCCGCAGTGCGTGGCGGCTTTCCAGTTCTATGGGGATCTGATCACGTCGTACTCCGTGTCCGGCACCCAGGACGTCGACACTGTTCGCGCCAGCTACTTCGCCGGTCAGTCGGCCATGGCCATCTGGTCCACGTTCTTGCTCGACGAGCTCGCGGGGCTCCGCAACGATGCCAAGCCCAACTGTGCCGAGTGCAAGGAGGACCCGAAGTTCCTGGCGGACAACACCGGGGTCGTGGCCGAGGTCGCTGGCCCGGACGGCCAGCCGGCGCAGTTCGGTGAGGTCTCCTCGTGGGCGATCACCGCCACCGCCAAGGAGGAGCCGTCCCAGAAGTTCATCGAGTACCTGCTCGGCGACGGTTACACCGACTGGGTCGCGATCGCTCCGGAGGGCAAGTACCCAGTCCGGTCGGGTACGAAGGAGAACCCGACCCAGTACGTCGACGCCTGGAAGGGCCTCGAGATGGGCGTGGACACGAAGGCGCCGATGTCGGAGTACTACCCCCAGGAGGTCATCGACATCTTGGCCAGCGGCGTCGACAAGTTCTCCCGCTGGGGGATCACCCAAGGTCAGGGTGACCTGATCGGAGCCTCGCTCGGGGAGCTGCCGGTGCCCAAGGCCGTCGCCGACCTGACGGCCGGCAACACCGATGCCGCCGGTGCGGCCAAGCAGGCCGCCGACGACCTCCGGACGATCAAGAAGTCACTGGAATGAGCCAGTTCGCCGATGTCGCCGGCGTCGGCCCACCGGCCACCGCGCCGGAGGGGGAGAGACCGCGCGGTGCTGAGCGCCGTTCCCGGGGCCGGCAGCGACGCGCCGACGCCCGCGCCGGCCTCATCCTGATCGCCCCGACGCTCATCATCGTCATCGTCATGGTTGTGCTGCCGATCCTGTGGACCATCTCCATGGCGTTCCAGCGGATCCGGCTGATCAACCTGCGATCGGCGGGAATCTTCGGTGACTACTCGCTGAACAACTTCCGCGGGATCTTCACCTCGGAGGGGTTCTGGTCCTCGTTGCTGACCACCTTGGCCTACTCGGTGTTCGGGACCGCCGGGGCGATCACCATCGGTCTGGTGGCCGCGCTGGCCCTTCGTCGAGCGTTCCGTGGCCGGACGTTCGTCCGAGCAGCGATGCTCCTGCCCTACGTCGCGCCGATCGTGGCCGCGACGTTCGCCTGGAGCACGATGCTCAACCCGCAGTTCGGCATCGTGAACTACTGGGGGCAGCGGCTGCTGGGCTGGGAGGAGCCGATCCCCTTCCTGAGCGAACCCGACGGGCCGCTAGGTATCTCGACCGCCCTGCTCACCGTGATTGCGTTCGAGGCGTGGCGGTCGTTCCCGTTCGCCTTCTTGTTCTTGACCGCTCGGCTGCAGGCCGTGCCGGGGACCCTGGAGGAGGCGGCAGACGTCGATGGCGCCACCCCCACCCAGCGCTTCGCGTACGTCCTGCTCCCGCAGCTGCTGCCGACGATTGCGGTGCTGTCCGTGCTGCGCTTCATCTGGACCTTCAACAGCTTCGACGACATCTACCTGTTGACCGGCGGTGGCGCCGGCACCGAGGTCGTGAGTGTTCGGGTGTTCAACGCGCTGACGGCTCGAGGTGACATCGGTGCGGCATCGGCCCAGGCGCTCGTGCTCGCCTTCATCCTGGCCTTCCTCGTCATCTTGTATCTGCGCCGGTTCCGGACCCAGGAAGAGGTGGCCTGATGACGACGGCGCTGCAGCAGGATCGGCGATCCACCGAGCCGGCCCCGCGAACCCCGCGCTCGCGGTGGACGCGCGACTCGGTGGAGCGTCGCATTCTCGGTGTGCTGCGTTGGGTGGTCATCGTCCTGCTGCTCCTGGTGACGCTCTTTCCCTTCTACTACACGGTGATGCTGTCGATCCGGCCCCTCGAGGCGGTCGCCCAGGATCCGGGGGCGTTGTTCGTGCCGCCCTCCGAGTGGGTGCTCGACAGCTATCGCAGCGTGCTCGCCTCGCCCGAGGCGGGTGGCCAGGGCTTCCTCATCTTCATGCGCAACAGCGCCGTCATCGCCCTCAGCACAGTTGCCATCACCTTGCTCGTGTCCCTGCCGGGTGCGTACGCGGTGAGCCGGCTGGAGTTCTTCGGTCGGCGCCAGATCAGCGGCTTGTTCCTGGCGGTCTACCTGTTCCCGAGCATCCTGCTGGCCGTGCCGCTGTTCGTCTTCTTCGTCCGGATCGGTCTGCGGGGGACGTTGGTCGGCCTGCTCATCGTGTACGTGTCCCAGATCGTCGCGGTCTCGATCTACATGCTCCGCAACTACTTCGACACCATCCCGGTGAGCCTGGAGGAGGCCGCCGCCATCGACGGTTGCACCCGGCTCGGCATCATGCGGCGGATCAGCCTGCCCCTGGCCATGCCGGCGATCATGTCCAACGCGCTCTTCGTGTTCATGATCGCGTGGAACGAGTTCTTGTTCGCCCTGCTGTTCCTGATCGAGGAGCGTGACCGGTGGACGGTCTCGTTGGGGTTGTCCCAGCTGGCCGGAAGCATCGAGATCCCCACGACCGTCCTGATGGCCGGCTCGGTGATCATCACCCTGCCGATCATCATCATGTTCTTCGCAACCGAGCGCCTGCTGACCGAGGGCCTGACCGCCGGAGCCGAGAAGGGCTGAGCGAGGTGGGCCGGCGCCTCGACGGAGCCAGTCGCTACGACAAGCAGCCGTCGGTGGCGGTTCCGGGCCCGCACCGGGTGTGGACGGGTTCCGACGCCTGGCGAGAGGTGGACCGGCACGCCAGCGACGGTGGCCGACGAGCGCCGCTCGTCGTGGTCGACACCTACCCCGGAGTCGATCTGGTCGAGCTGACCGCCGTGATCCGGGCTGCCCTGCCGCACTATGTCGTCATCAACGTCGAGGACGCTGCCGCGAAGCCGATTCGCGAGATCGACGCACTGATCGCCTCGAACCTGACCTCCGACCGGGTGTTGGGGGTGATCAGCCATCACCATCTTCGTGAGTTCTACGACGCCGACCGGTTGGCCAGCATCGCCGACCGGGTTCTCGACTCGAACACCCCAACGGTCCTGATCGGCTGGGGAGCCGCCCTGGTGCCCATCCGCCGCTCGACTCTCGTCCTCGCCGACCTCGCCCGCTGGGAGATCCAACAGCGCCAGCGACGCGGAGCGCCGAACTGGCGGTCCGACAACGGAGGGGAGGACAACCTTCGCAAGGTCAAGCGCGGCTACTTCGTGGAGTGGCGCGTGGCCGACCGGCACAAGCGCGAGCTGTTCCCCTCGATGGACTTCGTGCTCGATACGAACCGCTCTGCCGCCGACGGAAAGCTGATCACCGCCGAGACGTTCCGCGCCGGCATGGTCGCCGCGGTCAGCTCACCCTTCCGGGTCGTCCCGTTCTTCGACCCGGGGGTCTGGGGCGGCCAGTGGATGAAGCAGGTCTGTGGGCTGGACGAGACAGAAGAGAACTACGCATGGTGCTTCGACTGTGTTCCCGAGGAGAACAGCCTGCTGCTCGACGTCGCCGACGAGCTCGTCGAGCTGCCGTCCATCGACGTAGTCTTCGCCCATCCGCGAGAGCTGCTCGGCCAGCTGACGTTCGCCCGGTTCGGAGCCGAGTTTCCGATCAGGTTCGACTTCCTCGACACGATGCAGGGCGGCAACCTCTCGCTTCAGGTCCATCCCCTGACCGACTACATCAACGACACCTTCGGGATGCACTACACCCAGGACGAGAGCTACTACCTCCTGGACGCCTCCGACGACGCCGTCGTGTTCCTCGGGCTGAAGACCGGCATCGATCCCGAGGCCATGGTGACCTCGCTGAGGTCGGCCTCCCGGGGCGAGCTGAGCTTCCCCGCCACGGAGTTCGTCAACACCTTCCCGGCTAGGAAGCACGACCACTTCTCGATTCCCGCCGGAACGGTCCACTGCTCCGGCGCCAACTCCATGGTTCTGGAGATCTCGGCCACCCCCTACCTGTTCACCTTCAAGATGTGGGACTGGGACCGCGTCGGGCTCGACGGGGTGCCACGCCCCATCCACCTCGAGCATGCTCGACGCAACATCCAGTGGGACCGGGACACGGCCTGGACCAGGGACAACCTGGTCGGTCAGGTGGAGACGCTGGGCTCCGGTCCAGGCTGGGTCGAGGAGCGCACGGGTCTGCACGCGTTGGAGTTCCTCGAGGTACGCCGGCACTGGTTCACCGATATGGTCGAGCACGACACCGCGGGAACCGTCAACGTGCTCAACCTGGTCGAGGGCGCGGAAGCCGTGGTGGAGAGCCCGACCAGGAGTTTCGCGCCGTTCGTCGTGCACTATGCCGAGACCTTCATCGTTCCTGCCCAGGTGGGCCGCTACCGCATCCGCCCGCACGGCACCGGCGTGGGCACGAGGCTGGCCACGGTCAAGGCGTTCGTGCGCGGTACGGACGTCAGTCCCGCTGGTTGACCGACCAGAAGGCGGCGCCCAGGAGGGCCGCGACCTGGTTGCGCTCGGCCGGCCGGACCTCAAGGCGACCGAGATCGAACGCGGCCTCGGAGAGGCCGAGCCGGACGGCTGGCTCGACGATGTCCCACGATCCGGCCATGGAGCCGCCGATGACCAGGATGCTGGCCTCGAACCGTTGGACGAGCGGAGCCAGGGCAGATCCCAGGCCGACGAAGGCGTGCGTCAGGACCGCCCTCGCCAGGTCGTCACCCATCCGGAATCGTTCGGCGATGACGTGCACATCGGGAGCCGCTTCGTCGGGCGACCCGGCGTACGCCGCGGCGTACGCCCTCCGAATCGCCCGCCGGGAGACCGTCTCCTCCAACGGCCGACCTTCGTGGACGACGAGATGGATGCTCCCGTCCGGCGGCACCGTCGGCCCCGAGTTCACGGGTCGTCCCCGGTCCAGGAACGCCGAGCCGACACCCGTGCCCAAGGTGATGCACACGGCCCGGTCATGGCCCCGAGCCGCTCCGGCCGCGTACTCGCCAACGCCGAATGCGTCGGCATCATTCAGGAACCGGACGTCGGATGGACCTGGCCTGATGCGCGTCATCAGTCCGCGCCGGACATCGACCCCGTAGAGACTGTCGAACTTGCCCACGTCGCGGAAGAGCCCGATCCCCCGCCGATAGTCGAAGGGTCCGGGAACAGCCACGACCCAGTCCGACCGGCGTCCCACGGGCAGGCCGTTGGCGGCGGCGGCAAGATCGTCCAGCAGCTCGGCCGCGGTGCCGTCGGCGTCCAATCGGGCGGTCCTGAGCGAGCCGGGGACCAGGTCCCACGGGTTGGCGGTCACCAGCACCGCGGTCACGTGAGTCCCACCGATCTCGAGTACCGGGATCGAGTCGCCGGACATCAAGCGGACTCGGTACGCGCCATCGTCGCCGCCAGAGCGGTCCAGGACTGCGGGGCGGCGCCCAGGCCTTCGCCGGTATGCGGATTCCAGTACTCGGCCCAGCCGGAGGTCTCGGCGCCAGCGATCGTGTTCCCGGCGATCTCATCCGCGATCACAGTGTTGCCCCAGCGTCGAGCGGCGAGCCAGAGGAGGTAGCTCATGTTGGGCCACGCCGCCCCACGCCAGTACGCCGTCGGGTCATAGCTGGGCTGGTCCCGGGCGACGTTGGTCGGCCCGAACGGGGTGCCGCCGAAGACGTGCGGATCGCGAAGCGTCCCCAGCGCCCGTTGCGCATGCTCTCGGTCGTCGGTCACCAGCAGCGGCATGGCACCGTCGGAGATCGGTATCCGGTGTGTGCGGCCATCCCCGCCGACCACAGGACGATCCGCCCACAGGTTCGTGTCCTCATCCCAGAGCAGCACATCGATCAGCCCAGCCAGCTCCTCGGAATCCCGCAGCAGGGTCGGCTCGGCGGTCGTCGCGCCCAGCTCGCGAGCGTTGAACGCGACGTAGGCGTTGAACGCCGCCGGGCAGACCACGAACCGAGAGGAGCCGGTCGCCGCACCATGCCCGTCGATGACCACGTCCCGCATCAGATCGGAGTTCCACTGTGAGCGGGCCTGCTGGTCGTAGCTACCCGGAGTCGTGCCGGGAACGCCCCAACCGTCCCACCGTGGCGCGTGGTCGTTGCCGGCCTCCCAGGGATGCACGATGAAGATCAGGCCGCTGGAGTCCCGCCGGTTGTCCAGCAGCCAACGCAAGGCCCGGGTGGCTCGGAGCACATCGTCGCCGGACACCTCGAAACCGCACCGCACCAGTTCGGCGATGGCATGCCCGAACATCGGCGGCTGGGTGATCGACGACGACGACACCAGTGGCCCCAACCAGGCGGACGGCGGCACCGTGCCGTAGCGCATGTGCGGCACCATCCCGCTCTCCAGCTGACCACCCAGGAGCGAGCTGAGCTCCACCACGCCGCGCCCGTCACCAAGGCGCGCCCAGGCGACTGAGTGGAAGGCGGAGTCCCACAGCCACTGGTGCGGGTACGTAGCGGGGTTCGGGACACAGTAGCCGGCGTCCGGCCGCCAGTGCGCTCGCAGGATGTCCAGGGCTTTCTGGCGCAGCTGGATGTTCACGAGCCAATCCTCGTTGATCGCACGCGCGCCGAGTCAGCCGCGACCTGGATGCGGCCGAAGCCGTCGAGGCCCGCAGTGGAGTCCGTCCACGCAGTGTCCACGCAGCCGGAGTTACGCACATTTGACTACAATCTTCTCATTTACGTCTTGCTATCATGCATTATTCCGATCTAAATTGACCCCGAGCTGATGGAGATCACGTGAGGTTGCCGTGCGGGGAAGAGGTGTGGCGATGTACGCACCCAACCGACGCCACACGTAGCTGGACTTGGACGACACGACACTGAAATGGCTTACCTTGTTGAGCTGACCGAGCCGCGCTCGGTCGGGATCCGCGCGTACGACGATCCGGCTCCTGCTGCGGGTGAGGTGCTGGTCCGCACCTGGTACTCCGGCATCTCGGCCGGCACCGAGCTGGCCACCTACCGCGGCACCAACCCATACCTGGACCGGCGCTGGGACCCGGAGATGGCCCTGTTCCTGAGCGGCGGGACGACCTTCTCCTACCCGCTCGACGTCTGGGGCTACTCCGAGGTCGGCGTGGTCGAGGTGGTGGGGCACGACGTGACCAGCCTGCAGGCGGGCGACGTGGTCTGGGGCATGTGGGGCCACCGCTCGCACGCGGTTCTCCCGGCCGAGCGGCTCGACGGGCACCGGCTGCCGCCCGACCTCGACCCGATGGTCGGCACGTTCGACCGGGTCGGCGCCGTCGCGCTCAACGCTGTGCTGGCGGCCGGGGCGTTCCTCGGCGAGACAGTGGTGGTGTTCGGTCAGGGCGTGATCGGGCTGCTGACCACCCAGCTGCTGGCCGGTCAGGGCATCGAGGTGCTGGCCGTGGACAGAAACCCGGACCGGCTCGACTGGGCGCACAAGTTCGGCGCGGTCCCGGTGCCGGCCGACGGCGACGTCGCCCTGACGGTATGGCAGCGGACCGACGGCCGGGGCGCGGACCGGGTGATCGAGCTGACCGGGGCGTACCCGGCCCTGCACGAGGCGATCCGCTGCGCGGGCGTCGACGGCACGGTGGTGGCTGGCGGCTTCTATCAGGGTCCGGCGTCGGCTCTGCGCCTGGGCGAGGAGTTCCACCACAACCGGGTCCGGCTGGTCCCGTCCCAGATCGGCGCGGTGCCCACCGTGCTCCGGCGGCGCTGGACCCGCCAGCGGCTGGACTCGACGGTGATGCAGCTGTGCGCCCGCGGCCGGCTGGACCCGCTGCCCCTGGTCACCCATGTGCTGCCCGCCGACCGGGCAGCCGAGGCGTACGAGCTCCTCGACGCCCCGCCCGACGACCTGTTGCAGGTGATCCTCGACTTCCGACCGGGGTCCCCATGAGGCATCCGATACGGCTGGCCGTGCAGGAGCAGTACCTGCATGGCGACACGATGGCGGCCAAGTGGGAGCACGCCCAGCGGCTCGGCTTCGACGCGATCGAACTGCGCGGGGCCGGCGATGGCCGGTTCGCCACCCGGCTGCCGGAGCTGCGCGAGGCGGCGGCGGCAGGCGTGCCGATGCCCACGGTGTGTGTCGAGATGCTGCACTTCGTCGGCGACTTCGACGCGGACCGTCGGGCGGACGCGCTGGTCCAGATGAAGGCGCAGCTGTCGGTCATGGCGGCGATCGGCGGGCGGCTGGCGATGACCCCGGCCTCCTACGGGATGTTCAGCCGGCGGCTGCCGCCGTTCGAGCCGCCGCGGTCCGAGGCTGAGGACACCGAGGTGCTCACCGACGCGTTCGGCGCGCTGGCCGCGCACGCCGAGTCGGAGGGCGTGGTGATCGCGTTGGAGCCGTTGAACCGCTACGAGGACCACATGATCAACACCCTCGGCCAGGCAGCGGTCCTGTGCAAGCGGATCGGCTCGCCAGCGCTCGGCGTGGCGGCCGACACGTACCACATGAACATCGAGGAGGCCGACCCGTTGGCGGCGCTGGTCGCGGCCGGGCCGTGGATCCGGCACATCCAGCTGAGTGACAGCAACCGGCTGGAGCCGGGGACCGGTCATCTGGACTGGACGGCGCTGCTGGACGCCATCTGGTCGATCGGCTATGCCCAGGAGCTCGCGTACGAGTGCCGGCTCTCGGGGCCGGTGGACAAGGTGCTGCCGGTGTCGGTGCGCCGGATGCGCCAGGCGGCGTGGTCGTGACCGCCCGGGTGGCCGACCGATCGCCGACAGTGACCGACGGGCTGCTGCGGGACGCGGTGCACGTACTGGTCGACAACTGGCATGGCCATTCGACGGTGCCCTCCCGCAGCCTCTACCCGCACCAGTGGAGCTGGGACTCCGCCTTCATCGCGCTCGGCCTGCGGCACTGGGCGCCGCGGCGGGCGGCGACCGAGCTGCTCAGCCTGTTCGGGGCGCAGTGGTCGGACGGCCGGATCCCCCAGATCGCCTTCAACCCGGCAGTCGACCCGCACGCCTACTTCCCGGGCCCGACCTTCTGGCGGTCGGAGTCCGTGGTCGGGCATCCACCGATCGACACCTCAGGCATCGTCCAGCCGCCGGTGCACGCCACCGCCGCAGTCGCGGTGGCCGACGGGCTGGGTGAGGACGGCCTGGCCTTCGCGCGCCGGGCGTACCCGTGCCTGGTCGCCCTGCACGACTACCTCCGCCGGCGGCGGAGCGTCGGCCCGGCCGGGCTGGCTGCGGTGGTGCACCCCTGGGAGACCGGGATGGACAACTCCCCGGCCTGGGACACCCCGCTGCACGCGGTGCCGGCCGACCTGTCGCTCTTCGACACCTATACCCGCCGGGATCTGGAGCACGCCGGGACCGGCGAGCGGCCGACCGACGAGGACTATGCCCGCTATATCCGGCTCGCCCTGGCGTACCGGGACCACGGCTACGACGACGACTGGGTCCGTGCGGAGAGTGAGTTCTGCGTGGTCGACCCGACGTTCAACGCCCTGTGGGCCTGGGCGGAGCTGGCCCTGGCCGACCTGGCGCAGAGGATCGGCGCGGACGCGGCCGGGCATCGGGCCGAGGCGACCCGGCTCACCCGTGCCCTGGTCGACCAGCTGTGGAGCGCGACCGACGGCATCTTCGTCGCTCGTGATGCGCGAACCGGACAGCGACTGAGCGAACGCACGGTCTCCGGGCTGGTCCCGCTGATCCTGCCGGGACTGCCGGCGGACGTCGTCTCGGCGGTTCACGACACCCTGGTGGGCGACGCGTTCCGCGTGGGGCGCGCGTACGGGGTGCCGAGCTTCGACCTGACCGACCCGCGCCACGACCCGCAGCGCTACTGGCGCGGACCCAGCTGGCTGAACACCACCTGGCTGGTGGCACAGGGTCTGCGGCAGCACGGGTACAGCGACCTGGCCGACGGACTCGACGACGACGTGGTGGCGCTGACCGCCCAGTCCGGGCTGCGGGAGTACTTCCACCCGCTGACCGGAACCGGCCACGGCATCGACCGGTTCAGCTGGTCGGCCGCGCTGCTCATCGACGTCCTGGCGCGCCGCCGCTAGCCGCGCTCACCCGCATCCTTCCCCACCTACGCCTGAATCTGCTACGCGCGTTTCAGTCGTGACCGGCGTGTCGCGGGTTTGGCGACCACTCGGGTAGCGGATCCAGAATGCCTCATTCGTGACCATCACCGACCCATTTCCTAGGCTCATGAGCGGGGCAGCCTGAGAACGCTACGCCAGTCGCCCGGCAACACCGCGACACGCCGAATAGTGCTGAAACGCGCGTAGCGGATCCAGGCGCACCGGGGCGGGGCCCGCAGTTAGGGGGTTTGCCCGACGCGACGGCCGCGGCGGCGGCGAGAGCCTCGAGGCATGAACCAGAACGCTCACTCTCAGATCCCAGCAGGGACCGGCGGCTGGAGCTGGCCGCGGTTGTTCCGCCACCTCGGCGTCGGCCCCTCAGCCGTCAGCATGATGGCCTGGCCGTACCTGCATCAGTTCCCGGCGTCGACCCCGGCCCCGCCGCCGGAGCCCCGGCGAACCGGCGCGTGACGCCGAGCCTGGTGGGCGTCTCCCACCTGGGGCTCAGCGTGCCCGACCTGGCCTCGGCTGTTCGGTTCTGGGTCGACGTCTTCGGCTTCGAGCCGATGAACGACGACCCGGAGTTCCGCTTCGTGTTCCACCGTCAAGCCCGACTCGCCCTCGTCGTGACCGACCACGGGGGAACGGTCCGGGACGTCTTCGACGAACACCATCCGGGCCTCGACCATCTCGCCCTGGCCGTGGCCGACCGGGACAGCCTGGAGCAGTGGCGCGTCACACTGGACGAGCATGGTGTCCCTCACTCGGGGGTAGCCGAGAGTGACGGTGGCTGGCACCTCAACCTGCGGGCACCGGGCAACTTCCCGGTCGAGCTGTTCGTGATCAACGAGGTCTTCGCCACCTCCCTCGGCCTCACCCCGGCCGAGCCGGCGGTGGCCGGCCATCACTGAGCCGCG
Source organism: uncultured Actinomycetota bacterium (assembly GCA_963808435.1). Lineage (GTDB taxonomy): Bacteria > Actinomycetota > Actinomycetes > Propionibacteriales > Propionibacteriaceae > Microlunatus. The sequence goes on from CAWEFW010000015.1 coordinate 50,870, forward strand.
AAGTCGCGAGCCAGCTCGGTCCGCGACCTCAGGCCGCGTTTGCGCAGCACCGCGCCCAGATGGTGCTCGACGGTCTTGGGACTGAGGAAGAGGGCCGTGGCCACCTCGCGGTTCGTCCGGCCCTGCGCGACCAGCAGAGCGACCCGGGTCTCCTGGGAGGTGAGGGCGGTATCGGCCGCCGCGTCCCGGGAGCGCAGCCGCTCGCCGGTGGCGGCCAGCTCGGCGGTGGCCCGGTCCTGCCAGGCGGCATGATGGACGGCCGAGAAGTCATCCGCAGCGGCCCGGAGCTGCTCCCGGGCGGCCACCCGCTGCCCGGCCCGCCGCAGCCGCATCCCCCACAGCAGCCGGGTGTGCCCGGTCTCGAACCGGTCGCCCAGGACCGCCTGTACCGCCACGGCCTCGCCGAAGGCCGCATCCGCCGCCGCGCCGTCGGCCGCGACCAGGCCCCGGCAGCGGGCCGCCATGGCGACCAGGTACGGGTGGTCAGTGCCGGCGTTGGCCTCGAGGTAGCGGTCGGCCAGCAGCCGGGCGTCGCGGTCCCGGCCCAGCCCGGCGTACGCCTCGACCAGCCAGGCCGCGACCCCGAGCGGTTCCAGCAGCGGGCCCCGACTCTCGTTGCGGCGCAGCTGATCCTCGCCGAGCTCGACCACCTGCCCCAGGTCGCCGCGAGCGAGTGCGCAGGCGATCATGGCGAAGACGAGGTGGGGCGGCCGGTCCGTCATACCGGTCATGAGCGTCACGTCCTCGGCCCGAGCGAGCAGGGCCGAGGCGTCGGCGTGCTGTCCCCGGGCGGCGGACTCCATGGCCAACGTCTCGTGGGCCACGCCGGGCTCCGCCTGGAAGCCCAGTACGTCGAGCAGCTCGACGGCCTCGCCGGCCAGCGCGTACGCCTGAACGTGGTCGCCCAGCCAGACCAGTCCGCCTGCGGCCAACGACAGGCCGAGGGCGAGCGACCCCAGGGCGCCCTGGCTGCGCGCTGACCGGATCCGCCGCCAGCCGATGTCGACGACGGGCACGCCGCCGACCACATAGCTGGGGTCGAGCAGCCAACGCGCGCAGAGCAGGGCCAGCGACAGGTGGCGCGGATCGTCCCGCAGCGACGGCTCGGACTCCAGCAGCTCGAGCGCCCGGACCACTCGGGGCGCGCCCTCCTCCGGGCGTCCGGCGAAGACGTATGCCGCCCCGGACAGGTAGGCGGCCAGCATCGCCTGCTCAGGGTCGTCCTCGTCGGCCCGCGCGACCGCTCGAGCCGCCGCCTGCCAGTTCCCCTCCTGGTCGTCGAGGAGGTAGCAGGTCCCGGCGAGCTCGACCAGCACCCGGAGCAACAGCCGGCCACCTCCGGCATCGGCCGCTTCGGCGGCCGCCGCGAACAGCTCCCGCGCGCGGACGAAGGTGCCGGTGTACTCCTCGAGCTGCCCGAGGACGAACAGGGAACTGGCCCGTTCGGACCCCCCCGCTCCGCCGTCGAGGACCTCTCGCGCCAGCCGGTTGGCGCGTACGCCGTCGCCGGCCAGGTGGGCACTCTCGGCGGCCGCGGCCAGCAGGGGCATCGCGTCCGCGGGCTCGCGCATCAGCCGAGCCGCCCGTTCGTACGCCACCGACGCCGCCGCGTAACCGCGCCGAGCTCCCTCGGACTTGGCGGTGGCGGCCAGCTCCAGGGCCAGCTCCCGGTCGTAGCCGGATGCCGCCTCGGCCCGATGCCAGGTCCGCGCCGAGCCGGCCGGCAGCGCGGCAGCGAGGGCCGCATGCGCCCTGCTCCGCTCGGCCTGGCCGGCCCGGTGCCAGGCCGCCGACCGCAGCAGCGGGTGCCGGAAGGTGAGGACCACGCCCGCCTGCTCCAGCACCCCGGCGGCCTCGTCCAGGCACTGCCCCGGATCCAGCCCGCGTGCGGTCAGCGCGTCGGCGATCGGGGTCAGCGCCTGGTCGTGGCTGGCCGCGGCGAGCAGAACCGCGGCCCAGCCTCCGGTGGACAAGCGGGCGAGCTCCTGGTCGTACAGGTCCCGAAGCCGAGCGGGAACCGGCAGCGCCGCGGGCAGCGTTGCCGCGCCGGCGCGTTGCACCGGGGTGAGCGCCCGACCGCACTCGAGCAGCGCCAGCGGGTTGCCCGCGGTCTGGACGGTCAGCCGGTCGGCGACCACCGGTGCGAAGTCCCGGCCGAGCAGCCGGGCGGCGTCGCCGGACGACAGTCCACGAAGTGGCTGGCCTTCGAAGTCCGCGATGGCCGGTTCCGGAGCGGGGCCCGACCGCCGGGTCAGCAGGAAGGTGACGCGGTCGTGTCGCAACCGGCGGGCGGCGAACAGCAGCGCGTCGGTGGACTCTCGGTCCAGCCAGGGCAGGTCGTCGACGACCACGAGCAGGGGTTCCGCCTCGGCGGCGGTGGCGAGCAGGCCCAAGGTCGCCGCGGCCACCGCGAAGCGGTCGCCGGACAGCTCGGGCTCGGCCCAGCCCACCGCGGCCCGCAGGACGTGCCGCTGGGGCTCAGCGAGCATCGCCAGATGCTGCCGCAGCGCCGATGTGACTCCGAGCAGGCCGGCATGGGCCAGCACGGTGTCCGTCTGCACCCCCTGGACCCAGACGGTGGTCCAGCCATCCGATGCGGCAGAGCGGACGGCGGCCTCGGCGACGGCGGTCTTGCCGATGCCGGCCTCACCCTCGACGACCAGGACGCCGAGCCTGCCCTGACCGGCCGAGGCCCGGAGTGCGGCGATCCGGTCCAGCACCTCAGCCCGGCCGACCAATGTTGTGTCGCCAAGTCCGTCGTGTGCGGAAATGCCCACGACCGCACTGTAGGGCTCAGCGCACCGTGTACGGGGTGAGTAGCTGGTCGACCGGGGCGTAGTCGTCGGTGAGCACCGGTGCACCGTCCACCCAGGCGTCGAGCTCGGCCCCGGTGGTCACGCCCCAGCCGGTGTCCTGCTGGGCCAGCCGGGCGGCGATCCCGGCGACGTCGATCGGCGCCGGCGAGGCGACCGCCACCAGGTTTCCGCCGCCGGTCCGGGCCAGCGTGTCGGACCGGGCCATCAGCGCGACATGGGGGAACTCGGTCTGCAAGGTAGCCACCTCGGCGCGGCCGAAGGCCAGCGGGCCGCGGTCGATCATGTTGACCAGATAGGTCCCGTCGCCGGCCAGCACCCGGCGGACCTCGCCGACCGCCTCACGGGTGGTCAGGTGCCAGGGCACGCTGATCCCCCCGAAGGCGTCCCCGACCACGAGGTCCTGGCTGCCGGCGGGCAGGCGCCGCAGGCCGAGCCGGCCGTCCTCGACCCGCACCTGAATCCCGGCCTGGGGGTCGTAACCCAGCCGGTCGCGGTCGATGGCGACCACACCGGGGTCGATCTCCGACACCAGGTTCTGGGTGCCCGGCCGGGTGTGTTCGAGGAACTGCGGCAGGGTCAGCGCGCCTGCGCCGAGGTGGTAGGCCCGCAGTGGCCGCCCGGGGGCGTACGCGGTGTCGATGGCGGCGACCACGCCCTTGGCGTACGCGAACTCGAGATGGGTGGGGTTGGCCAGGTCGACGTAGGAGTGCGGCGCGCCGTCCAGCAGCAGCACCCGGCCCGTGGCCCGCTCGGGATCGTTGACCACCACCGCACAGTGGTAGGCCGTCTCGGCGTCGCAGCCGCCGGGCGCGACCGCGGCGCCGATTCCGCTGACCCCGACCAGCAGGGCGGGCGCGACGGCCCAGCGCCAGCTCCGGAACCGCAGCTCGACGGCGACGGCGGCGACGATCAGGGCGATGCCCAGCCCGACCATGATCCCGCTCACGGGGACCCGGGAGATCAGGATGAAGCCGGTGACGACGGTGCCGACGATAGCCCCGACAGTGCCGATGCCGGACAGCCGGCCGACCACCCGGCCGGTCTGGTCGAGCGTGTGTAGCCGCAGCTTGGTGACCATCGGCGTGATCGCCGACAGGAACGTTCCGGGGATGACAATGCCGAGGCCGGCGACGACCATCAGCAGGATGGTGCCGCCCTCCAGCGAGCCGGCGGCTCGGACGGCGGGCGGCGTCGCCGCGACGGCGACGCCCGAGATGGCGAGCAGCGGCCCGAGAAGCCGGCGGGGCGGGACTCGGTCGGCCAGCCGGCCCCCTGACCAGGAGCCGGCGGCGATGGCGGCCAGGGCCGACCCGATGACGATGGTGCTGGTCTCCAGGGTGAGCCCGAGGTACGGCGCCAGCAGACGGAGCGCGACGAGCTCGACGACCAGCACGGCGGCGGACGCTCCGAAGACCAGGGCGGCCGCGGCGTAGGGACCGAGACCGGCACCGCGCTCGTCGGGGTGGGTCGCGGGCGCGGCCGGGACGCTGCTCACCCGGCGATCATGTCAGCCCGGGCCAACAGCCTCCGCCACCCTCACTCCGCTGCACTAACGCCGACCCCGCGGCCGTTGCTGCTGCCGCTGAGTCGGCGCAGGTGCCGCGGAGTGGGACAGGTGGCTAGGGTGAGTCCCAGGTGGATTGACATGCACGAGCTCGCCATCACCCAAAGTGTGGTCGACATGGTCCGCGACCGGACGGCCGACCGGCGGATCAGTACGGTCCGGCTGCAGGTGGGGCGGCTGTCCGGCGTGGTGCCGGATGCGATGCAGTTCTGCTACGAGCTGGTCACCGCCGGTACGCCGCTCGCGGACTCCACGCTGGAGATCGAGCAGACGCCGGGTCGGGCCCACTGCCGCACCTGTGGGAACGACGTCGAGCTTGCCGACCTGATCCTGCTCTGCCTTTGCGGCAGCGCCGACGTCGAGCTGACGGCCGGGAAGGAGCTCCGGGTGATCTCGGTGGAGCTGGAGGCGCAGCCATGTGCCTGACCTGCGGCTGCGGCGACGAAACAGGGGTCCGCGTGCTGACCGCCGACGGTGCGCAGGAGCACGGGCACGGCCATGATCACGACGACCACCATCACCACGACCATGACCATGACCACGGGCACGACCACGGGCACGGGCACGGGCACGGTGCCCTGACCGACGCCGAGCACGCCCGGCTGCACGCCGCCGAGACCGAGACGGTGCTGATCGAGCAGGCGATCCTGGCCAAGAACGACCACCTGGCCGAGCACAATCGGGCCTGGCTGGCCGCCCGGGACATCCTCGCCCTCAACCTGATGAGCTCGCCCGGGTCGGGCAAGACCTCCTTGCTGGAACGCACCATCGCCGAGCTCAGCGGAGACCGTCCCATCTGCGTGGTCGAAGGCGACCAGGAGACCACCTTCGACGCCGACCGGATCCGGGCCGCCGGTGCCCGGGCGGTCCAGGTGAACACCGGGGCGGGCTGCCACCTCGATGCACCGATGGTGCAACGGGCGCTGTCAGCCCTTGATCCAGACCCTGGGTCACTGCTGTTCGTGGAGAACGTGGGCAACCTGGTGTGTCCGGCATTGTTCGACATCGGCGAGCGGGCCAAGATCGTGATCATCTCGGTGACCGAGGGCCAGGACAAGCCGCTGAAGTACCCGCACATGTTCGCCACCGCCGACCTCGTGGTGGTCAACAAGACCGACCTGCTGCCCTACGTCGACTTCGATCTTGACGTCTTCACCGCGTACGCCCGCTCGCTCAACCCCGGCGTACGCGTGCTGCCGCTTTCGGTCAAGACCGGCGACGGGATCGACGCCTGGTACGCCTGGCTCGCCGCCGCCGACGCCTGACCCACTCCCCTCCTCCCTCGAAACCGGTCACAAACGGCAGGTTTCGGCGTCTGAGAGTTGCCGTCTGTGACCGGTTTGGAGAGGGAGGCGAGGGGAGTCGGCACAGGTTAGGGCAACCTCACATCTATTGACCAGCCGCTGTCTCGACTGTTAGGACAGGAAGCAGTTGCGTAAGCGGGCCGACGGCCGGCCCCAGCAGCGATGGATCACCGTCGATCCAGGTTGGGATGGTGTCGCGCCCATGCTCTCGCCCGCCGCCGTGAAGGCCGAAGACACCCTGATCCACGTGCTGTGGATCAACGCCGGCCTCAGCTGTGACGGGGACTCCGTCGCCCTGACCGCCGCCACGCAGCCGAGCATCGAGGAGATCGCCCTCGGTGCCCTGCCCGGCCTGCCGCAGATCGCGGTGCACTGGCCCCTGATCGATTTCGAGTGCGGTCCGAACGGCGGCGCCGACGACTTCCTGGAGTGGTTCTTCAAGGCCGATCGGGGCGAGCTGGACCCCTTCGTCCTGGTCGTGGAGGGGTCCATCCCCAACGAGCAGCTGCACGACGAGGGCTACTGGTGCGGCTTCGGCAACAACCCGGCCACCGGCCAGCCGATGACCACCAGCGAGTGGCTGGACCGCCTGGCGCCGAAGGCCACCGCGATCGTGGCGGCCGGCACCTGCGCCACGTACGGCGGCATCCACGCCATGGCCGGCAACCCGACCGGGGCGATGGGGGTGCCGGACTACCTCGGCTGGGAGTGGAAGTCGAAGGCTGGCATCCCGATCGTCTGCGTCCCCGGTTGCCCGATCCAGCCCGACAACCTGTCCGAGACGCTGACCTACCTGCTCTACATGGCCACCGACCAGGCGCCGATGATCCCGCTGGACGACGCACTGCGCCCGACCTGGCTGTTCGGCCGCACCGTGCACGAGGGCTGCGACCGCGCCGGCTACTACGAGCAGGCCGACTTCGCCACCGAGTACGGCTCCCCCAAGTGCATCGTCAAGCTCGGCTGCTGGGGTCCGGTGGTCAAGTGCAACGTGCCCAAGCGGGGCTGGATGAACGGGATGGGCGGCTGCCCGAACGTCGGCGGCATCTGCATCGGCTGCACGATGCCCGGGTTCCCCGACAAGTTCATGCCCTTCATGGACGAGCCACCGGGGGGCAAGCTGTCCACCACTGTGGTCCAAGCATGGGGCGGCACGCTGCGCAAGCTGCGCAGCGTCACCGCCCGCACCGTGGACAAGGAGCCGAAGTGGCGCCGGCCGGGCGGCGAGCTTGTCACCGGCGCCAAACGCACCTGGTAGATCCGTCCCACTCCCACTTCGGCAGAGAGGTTGGCGTGATGACGTCGACGATTCCGCAAACCAGCAGCACCACCACGAACGGCTCCGACCTGGTCGAGATGGCCTGGGACCCGATCACCCGGATCGTCGGCAGCCTGGGCATCTACACCAAGATCGACTTCAACCAGCGGGTCGTGGCCGAGTGCCACAGCACCAGCTCGATCTTCCGCGGTTACTCGATCTTCATGAAGGGCAAGGACCCGCGCGACGCCCACTTCATCACCAGCCGCATCTGCGGGATCTGCGGCGACAACCACGCCACCTGCTCCTGCTACGCGCAGAACATGGCGTACGGGGTGAAGCCGCCGCACCTGGGTGAGTGGATCGTCAACCTCGGCGAGGCCGCCGAGTACATGTTCGACCACAACATCTTCCAGGAGAACCTGGTCGGGGTGGACTACTGCGAGAAGATGGTCTCCGAGACCAACCCGGGCGTGCTGGAGAAGGCCAACAACACCGAGGCCCCGCACGCCGGCGAGCACGGTTACCGGACCATCGGCGACATCATGCGCTCGCTCAACCCGTTCACCGGGGAGTTCTACCGCGAGGCGCTGCAGGTCAGCCGCTACACCCGGGAGATGTTCTGCCTGATGGAGGGGCGCCACGTGCACCCCTCGACGCTCTACCCGGGCGGAGTCGGCACGGTGGCCACCATTCAGCTGATGACTGACTACATCACCCGCCTGATGCGCTACATCGAGTTCATCAAGAAGGTCGTGCCCATGCACGACGACCTGTTCGACTTCTTCTACGAGGCCCTGCCCGGCTACGAGCAGGTCGGCCTGCGGCGTACGCTCCTGGGCTGCTGGGGCTCCTTCCAGGACCCGGAGCACTGCAACTTCGAGTACAAGGACATGACCAACTGGGGCCGGAAGATGTACGTCACCCCGGGCGTGGTCGTGGACGGGAAGCTGGTCACCACGGACCTGGTCGAGATCAACCTGGGCATCCGGATCCTGCTCGGCTCGTCCTACTACGACGACTGGACCGACCGGGAGATGTTCGTGCGTAACGACCCCCTGGGCAACCCGGTCGACCGGCGGCACCCGTGGAACCAGCACACCAACCCCAAGCCGCAGAAGCGCGACCTGGACGACAAGTACAGCTGGGTGATGTCGCCGCGCTGGTACGACGGCAAGGACTACCTGGCCCTGGACACCGGCGGCGGGCCGCTGGCCCGGCTCTGGTCGACCGCGCTGGCCGGGCTGGTCGACATCGGGTACCTCAGGTCGACCGGGTCCAGCGTGCAGATCAACCTCCCGAAGACCGCGCTCAAGGGTCCGGTCAGCTTCGAGTGGAAGATCCCGCAGTGGAGCAACACGCTGGAGCGCAACCGGGCGCGGACCTACTTCCAGGCGTACGCGGCGGCCGCCGCCCTGCACTTCGCCGAGAAGGCGCTGGTCGAGATCCGGGCCGGCCGGACCAAGACCTGGGAGAAGTTCGAGGTGCCGAAGGAGGGCATCGGCTGCGGCTTCACCGAGGCCGTACGCGGCGTGCTCAGCCACCATCTGGTCATCCGGGACGGAAAGATCGCCAACTACCACCCGTACCCGCCGACGCCGTGGAACGCCAGCCCGCGTGACTCCTACGGCACCCCCGGTCCGTACGAGGACGCGGTCCAGGGCCAGCCGATCTTCGAGGAGAACGACCGCGAGCACTTCAAGGGCATCGACATCATGCGCACGGTGCGCAGCTTCGACCCCTGCCTGCCCTGCGGTGTCCACATGTACCTCGGTGGCGGCAAGCAGCTCGAACGTTTGCACTCCCCCACCGAGTACGTCGCTGGTTAGCGGCTGTACCCATGGGCCACGCGGAAGCCGAGGAGGGGTCGCCGCTCGGACTGCACGAAACCGGCGAGCGGATCAACACCCTGCTCGAGGCCAGCGCGGCCGGCGGGGTCGTGGCCCGGGAGCGGGCCGAGGAGCTGGTCCGGCTGGTCGCCGACCTCTACGGCGCGGGGCTGGAAAGGGTCCTGACCATCCTGCACGAGGGCGGGCGCCTGGACGACGAGATGCTGGCCGCCCTGGCGTCGGACGACCTGGTGTCCAGCCTGTTGCTGGTCCACGACCTGCACCCCTACGATGTGCGGACCCGGGTGGAGCAGGCGCTGGAGGGCGTCCGGCCCTACCTGGGCAGCCACGGCGGCGACGTCGAACTGCTCGAGGTGACCGATGGCGACGTCGTCCGGCTCCGGCTGCTCGGCAGCTGCGACGGCTGCGCCTCCTCCTCGGTCACCCTCAAGCTGGCGGTCGAGGGCGCCATCGAGGCCGCCGCGCCCGAGATCGTCGGCATCGAGGTGGAGACGCCGACGCCGAGCACCGCCGTGGCCGCCGGACCCGTCATCACGGTGGACTCGCTGTGGTCGCGGGTCGGCGAAACCGGGCGCGGCGAGGAACCGTCCTGGCAGGCCGTGCCGGAGCTGGCCAGCCTCGCCGACGGCGGGGTCGCCCAGCTGAGCGCGGGACCCGTCCCCATCGTGGGCTGCCGGCTGGGCTCGGACCTGTACGCGTTCCTGGACCGCTGCGGACAATGCGAGGCGGCGCTGGCCGGAGCCACCCTGGGTCGGATCCTCGGTGGCGCCGTCGGTGACGCCGCGCTGCGATGCGCGGCCTGCGGCGCCCACTTCCGGGTGCGCCGGGCCGGGGTCGGCTTGGAACGACCCGAGCTGCACCTGAGTCCGCTCCCACTGCTGGTCGAGGCCGGGGTGCCGTCGGTGGCCGTCCCCGTGTCGGTGGCGGCATGATCAGGTCGTCGGCTCCCCTGGCGGGCCTGCGCCGCGTGGTCAGCAGCCGACCGCCGCCGATCCAGGGCGAGCGCTGCGAGATGTGCGCCGAGCCGATCGGCGCCGAGCACCAGCATGTGGTGAACCTGGAGAGCCGCGGCCTGATGTGTACCTGCCGCGGCTGTTATCTGCTGTTCACCGCCGAGGACGCCGAGCTGCGCTACCGGGCGGTGCCCGACCGGTATCTGTCCTTCCCCGACCTCACCGTGGATGCCCGCACCTACGACGAGCTGGAGATCCCGGTCGGCCTGGCCTTCCTGTTCCGGAACTCGGTGCAAGGCCGCGTGGTGGCGTTCTACCCCGGACCGGCCGGGGCGACCGAGTCCGAGCTGCCGTTGGCGGCCTGGTCGCGGATCGTCGCTGCCAACCCGCTGCTCGACCTCCTGCGGCCCGACGTGGAGGCGTTGCTGTTGATGCGCCCTGAGCTCGTCGAAGGGCCTTCGACAAGCTCAGGCCGCATGACCTGCCATCTCGTGCCCATCGACACCTGCTACGAGCTGGTCGGCCGGCTCCGGTTGCTCTGGCGCGGCTTCGACGGCGGCAGCGAGGTGCGGCAGGCCGTGGACGAGTTCTTCGCCGCGGTTGCCGAACGAGCCCGTCCCGCTCCTGAGGTGGCCGGCCGATGACCGCCCTGGAGTTCACGGCGCTCGACATCGTCGCCGAACCGTACGCCGCCGCCCCCCAGCTGACGGCGCGGCTACGGATCGAGGAGACCACCGGCGCTACGGTGCACGCCATCGCGCTGCGCTGCCAGGTACGGATCGAGCCGCAGCGCCGGCCGTACGGCGATGCGGACATGGCCGAGCTGCTCGGCCTGTTCGGGGATCGCAGCCGGTGGCGGGACACCTTGCGCCCCTTTCCCTGGATGCAGTGCGCGGCGATGGTGCAGGGCTTCACCGGGGGATGCGAGGTCGACCTGCCGATGCCGTGCACCTACGACTTCGAGGTGACGGGCTCGAAGTACCTGCACGCGGTGCAGGACGGATTCATCCCGCTGCTGCTGCTCTTCTCCGGCACCGTCTTCACCCGTGGCCACACCGGGTTCGCGGTCGAGCAGGTCGGCTGGGACTGTGAGGCGTCCTACCAGCTGCCGGTCTCGGTCTGGCACCAGGTCGTCGAGCTGAACTTCCCCGGCACGGGCTGGCTGCGGCTGGATCGAGACGTACTCCGCGCGCTGGCCCGCTACCAGGCCGCGCACGGCCTGACCGGCTGGGACGAGACGGTCACGACCCTGCTCGCCGTTGAGACGAGCATGGGGGACGACCCCCTTGAACCCCCGCCGCGCGCGCAAGGACACACGGGATCGCGCGGTACCTCGGCCCCGACCGCAAAGAGCGCCTCGTGAACCTCGATCGGGCCCGCAGGGTGGCCGACGCCGTCCTCTACGAGGGCTATCTGCTCTACCCGTACCGGGCCACTTCGGCCAAGAACCAGGTGCGCTGGCAGTTCGGGGTGCTCGGGCCACCGGGGGCGGCTGCCGACGGCTTCGGCGAGGACGACCGGCTCGCCACTCAGTGTCTGGTCCACGCGCCGGTCGGCGAGGCGGACGTCGAGGTCACCGTGCATCTGCGTTTTCTCCAGCTTCAGCTTCGCGAGCTGGCCGAAGCCCCACCCGGCCGGCCGAGCCGGTGGGAAGAGGCCGTCGAACGGGAGGTGACCCTGCCCCGCTTCTCCGTCAGCGGGCCGATCGTTACGGTTGCGTTCCCGGTGACCGTGACTGGCGGCCAGGACATCGGGTCGGTGACCGAGAACGGCGCGAGCACACCGGGTCGAGTCGTCCGAACCCGCTGGCCGCTGGCCGCCGCGGTGCGGGTCGAGCTGACCCGGCTCGGCGCGTACGTGCGGCTCTCGATCGAGGTGCAGAACACGAGTCCCGAGCGGGCTCGGTCCAAGGAGGAAGCGATCCGGGCCTCGCTGATCGGGGCCCACCTGCTGATCGAGACCACGGGGGCGTTCGTCTCGCTCCTCGACCCACCGGTGGAGGCCCAGTCGGCCGTGGCGGAGTGCCGGCAGCACCGCTGCTGGCCCGTTCTCGCCGGACCACCCGGGACGAACGACGTCGTCCTGGTCTCGCCGATCATCCTGTACGACCACCCGGAGGTGGCCTCGGAGAGCGCCGGGGCGCTGTTCGACTCGACCGAGATCGACGAGATCTTGACCTTGCGGGTGATGACCTTGACCGAGGCCGAGAAGGCCGAGGCGCGGGCCACCGACCCGCGGGCGGCAGAGATCATTGATCGCTGCGAGGCCATGAGTCCCGAGGATCTGCAGCGTTTGCACGGGGTGCTCCGGGACCCGCACGCCCTGGCAACGGCCGCGGATCCCGGCGCCGATACCGGTCTCGTTCCGCCGGAGTTCACCGAGGCGGTCGCGGCCGTGGCCCGGGATGCGGAGACGCCCTGGTTCGACACCGGCGGCCAGCCTTGGTGGGACCCGGCCGTGGACGAACGGGTCCAGCCGGAGGTGGACGCTGTGGTGATCGACGGCGTCAGCGTCAGCAAGGGCAGCCTGGTGCGGGTGCATCCCCGCCGCCGGGCCGACGCCCAGGATCTGTTCTTCGCCGACCAGGTCGCCAGGGTCACGGCGGTGCTGGGCGACGTCGACGGCGGACTGCACGTCGCCCTGGTGCTGGTCGACGACCCGGCCGCCGATCTGCACGACTGGTACGGCCGCTATCTCTACTTCGCCCCGGACGAGCTGGAACCCCTGCCTGTCCCGACCTCTTCCAGAAAGGAACACCAGCCATGAACACGCTGGGCAAGATCACCACCGGCCTGTTGATCGGCATGGCGGTCGGAGCCGTGGTCGTCACCGTGCTCTCCACCCCCGACATCCGGCGCTACTTCAAGATCCGCTCGATGTGAGCGCTCAGCCGAAAGGAGGAGGAATGACCGACACGCCAGGCGAGCACCTGACGGAGGAGCCGCAGAGCGAACGCGGGCCGATGGGTTCGCGGGACACCGGCTCGGACGAGCCGTCGGGCGGGCCGGTCGACCGGCCCGAGGGTCGGGCCGACGACGGGGAAGACTCGAGCGTCGACCCGCAGGACGCGGAGCACGGCGGCCCGGACCTGCCGACCGGGGACGGCGGCTGAGCCGCGACACGACAAGCCGCAACGAGAGGAGGAGGCATGAGCACGGATTCCTACGTCGGAGGCGACGACCCCGACACCGAGGGACGGGCGGTCCCGCCGTACGAGGGCCGCCGCGAGACGGCGGACGTCGACCCCCCGGACCAGAGCGGCGTGGGCGGCGCCCGGGTCGGCGGCGCGACCGGTCCGGTCACCGACGAAGATCAGAAGGCGGCGGACCCGGACGCCACTGCCCGGGGCGCCACCGCGTCGCCGGCCGACGAGCAGCCGGCGGACCGGATGCCGGAGAGCGAGTCGAGCGACACGGGTGTCGGACCGGCCCACATACCCGGCACCACGCGCGGCGAGGACGTGAGCGACAGCTGATGGAGAGGCAGGTGTTGGTCGCCGGTATCGGGAATCTCTTCCTGGGCGACGACGGGTTCGGCCCGGAGGTGGTCCGCCACCTCGCGGCCGGGCCGCCGCTGCCCGAGGGCGCGCGGCTGGTCGACTACGGCATCCGCGGCATGCACCTGCTCTACGACCTGCTGGACGGATACCAGGCCCTGGTGATCATCGATGCGCTCCCGGGCCGCGGCCGGCCCGGCGAGGTGGTCGTGCTGGAGGTGGGTCCGGCCGACCTGGAGCGGCTTGGCGGGGATTTCGACCCGCACGGGATGAACCCGGTCGCCGTGCTAGCCGGTCTGCCGGCCCTCGGCGGGCAGCTCCCGCCGACGTACGTGGCCGGCGCCGCCCCGGAGAACCTCGAGGACAGGATCGGGCTCAGCCCGACGCTGGCCGGTGCGGTCGCCCCAGCCGCGGCCCGCGTCCTCGACCTGCTCGCCAGCCGGCCGTGGGGCCTGGCCTCCGCGGCTCGGAAGGACTGACCACCATGTGTCTCGGCATCCCCGGTCAGGTCGTGGAGGTTCTGGAGGGCTATGCCGGCCAGCTGGCGCTGGTCGACGTCCAGGGCGCCACCCGGCGGATCAACCTCGGCATGCTGGACCCCGACGACCCGCAGGTCCGTTCCGGAGACTGGGTGCTGATCCACATGGGCTTCGCTCTCGAGCGGATCGACCAGGCCGGGGCCGATCGGGCCCTCCACGGGCTGCGGCTGATGGGCTCGGGATCGGAGAGCGATGCTCGGTCCTGAGCGGGCGAAGCGTCGGCCGGACGGCACACGTACACCGCCGGGGGGGACGACCCCCCCGAGCCCCCCCGTACAAGCATCAGGACCCGTGCTCTTCGCCCGCTATGCCTTCCCACCCAACCGCCACGGCTACTGCGGGCCGGGCGACACCGAGGGGTTCCTGCAGCTCGGGATGGCCGGGGACGACCAAGGACTACGCAGAATGGCCCGAGAGTTCGCCGGGGCCTGGCCCTACCTGGAGCTGATCGCGCACAGCACCGGGCTGGCCGATCCGCTGGACCGGCGCGTGGTCGAGGCGTACTGGGTCGGCAGCCCGCGGCTGGACCAGATCGGGGTACGGGCCATCGGCGACTCGATGGAGGACCGGTTCCGCTACCGGTCCGGGCCGCAGTTCGGCAGCCTGGCCGAGGGCGTGCTGGCCGGCGGCGTGCCGCACCACAGTTTCGCGGTGTTCTGCATCTATCCCTGGGTGGGGTTGCTCGGGGACGACCGGCGAGCCGCGCAGGCCCTGACCGTGCTCGACCGTTGCCGGATCCGCTGGGGACGGGTCCTGGCGATGTTCGGTGACCAGATGAGCGTCGAGTCCCGACCGCTGACCTGGGACGGCCGGCGGCTGGACTACGGGCCACCTGAGGTGGAGACCGTGGTCCGGGCCATCGACGGAGTGGGGTTGGCGTCTGCCCCGATGGTCGGTGACTGGGTCGCGCTGCACTGGGAGTGGGTCTGCGACCGGCTCACCGAGCAGCAGGTCCGCCTGCTCAAGACCTACACCGACCGGCATATGGCCATCGTCAACCGGGCCGGCTGGCCCGCCGCGATGCTGGGTTGACCGGCCGATCTCAGGCGAATCGCCAGGTCCGGTCCAGCGACCAGGTAACCATCGCCCCGACCGCTTCGCGCGGCGGTCCGGGCTGGCGGACCAGCAGGCGCCCTAGTTCGGTGCTGACCTGGTAGTCGGTGTGCGGGCCGGCGAAGCGGACGACCTCGACCCGACCCGGACGCTCACCCCCCAGCCGGGCCCAGCCGGGGCGGACCAGCACCTTGCCTTGCCCCGGCAGAGCCAGGACCGACATCGGACCGGTCAGTCGGGCCGCCCAGAGGCTGACGGGCTGGTCGTACACCTCCTGCGGCGAGCCGACCTGGGCCAGCCGCCCGGCGTCCAGCAACACCACCCGGTCGGCCAGTCCCAGAGCCTCCTCGGCGTCGTGGGTGGCGTACAAGGCGGCCGCACCGGTGGCCGACCGGCGCGCGATCAGCTCGTCCAGGAACAGGCCCCGTACGTGGCGGTCAAGATGGGCGGTCGGCTCGTCGAACAGGTACAGCGACGCCTGCCGCGCCAGCGCCCGCGCGAGCCCGACCCGCTGCTGCTCACCTCCGGACAGCTCGGCGGGCCGCCGGTCGGCCAGCTGGTCGATGTGCAGCACGGTCAGGATCCGGCGGGCCTCGGCCCGGGCCTCGGCCGCCGCCATTCCGCGCCGCCGCATCGGGTACGCCACCGTGTCGACCGCTCTCAGGTGCGGCCAGAGCGCGTAGTTCTGGAACACCACCCCGATGTCGCGGCGTTCCGGCGGCTCCGCCCGGCGCGCATCGGCCACCAACCGCCGTCGCAGGGAGATGGTTCCGCCCGCGGGCCTGAGGAAACCGGCCACTGCGTTCAGCAGGGTCGACTTGCCGGAGCCCGACGGGCCCAGCAGGGCGATCACCTCCCCCGGGCGCACGGTGAGCGAGACGTGGTCCAACGCGGTGACCAGACCGTAGGTGACGGTGAGCCCGTCCAGCTCGAGTACCGGCTCAGCGGGCATCGAGCGGCTCCGGGACGCGAACCTGCAGCCGGCGGACCAGCCACCCGACCAGCAGTGTGGGGACGAGTACCACCAGCATGACCAGCACCGCCAGCGCAGCCGTGTTCTGCAGCTGACCCAGATCAGCGCTGTTGAGCACGACCACGGCCAGGGTCTCGGTCCCGGGGCCGTACAGCAGGCTGGACATGGTGACCTCGTGCAGGGCCGTGACGCAGCAGACGAGCCAGGCGGTCAGCAGGGCGGGCGCGAGCGGCCGTAGGGCAACGGTGCGCGCCGCGGTGACACCCGCCGCTCCGCTGGCGCGGGCGGCCTGGAGCTCGGCCGGTGGAAGACGATCCAGGGCGCCGGACAGCGGTCGGTGGCCGAAGGTCCACAGCTTGGCCAGGTAGGCGAGCAGGATGATGACCAGGGTGTCGCCCAGCCAGCGCCCGTAGCTCATCAACAGAGCCACGGCCAGCGTCGATCCTGGCAGCACCAGCGTTACGGTGACGAGCGTCGCGATCAGCCGGCCGCTTCGGTGCCGCTCCAACCCGGCCACCGCCGCACCGAGGGCGGTCAGCAGCACGGCCGCGGTGACCGCGAGCAGCGCGGTCCGTCCGAAGGCGGCGACCGTCCGCTCGGTGACCACAGACGCGAAGTTGCTTCCCGTCCAGTTGGCCGGATGGGCCGGCACCCCGACCGCGGGCGTCACGGCAGTTCCGAGCAGCGCGAGCAGGGGCAGCAGCACCCCGAGCAGCAGGAAGCCACCCAGCGCCACCGCCACCGCCACCCCGCCCGGACTCCGGGACCGGACCGCAACGGCGGCTTCGGTGACCGCGGTGCGCTGCACCCGCAGCCGGGGGCCGAGCCAGGCGTCGGCTGGGCCGACCAGCAGCGCGGTGATCAGCACGAGCAGCAAGGCCAGCGCCAGCGCGGCGACGAAGTCGGACGCATCGCTGCCCCGGGACAGACTGCGGTAGATCTCGGTGGTCACCGTGCGGAAGCCGGCCGGGGTGCCCAGCACCTGCGGAATGGCGAAGGCCTGCAGGCTGAGCGCGAGGCAGAGCACGGTGGCGGCGGCGACGGCCGGACGCAACAGCGGGAGGGTGATCGTCCAGAGCACCGCAGACGGGCCGGCCCCGGAGGCCCGCGCCGCCCGGACCAGGCCAGGTTCGGCTCGGGTGGCCAGCCCCGCCGCCACCACCAGGTAGACCAGGGGCACGGCGCCCACAGTCAGCGCGGCCCACACGCCGACGGCGGAGTTGACCCCTGGCCACGGCCGGTCGGCCATGACGTCGGTGAACCCGCCCGTCCCGTACGCCTGGGTCCAGCTGAAGCCCAGGACGTAGTCCGGCACGAGAACCGGTAGCAGCAACCCGAATCGCCAGACGCCGCGGCCGGGTACGTCGGCCCGCGCCAGTCCGAGGGCGGCCGCCGTGCCCAGCGGCACGGCCGCCACTGTGACGGCAGCAGCCAGCAGCAGGGTGTTGGTCACCGACCGCCTCAGTCCGGGGTCGGTCATCAGCGCGGGAAGGCTCCCGCTGCCCTCGGTCGCGACGACGACGGCGAGCCGCCCGAGCGGAACCACGACCAACCCGGCCACCAGCAGGCCGAGGCCCAGGGCGAGCATCGTGCGGCCCCGGGCTGCCGGTTGCCCGCCCATCGGCTCAGTCGCCGAAGACGGTCTGGTAGTCCTTCAGCAAGTTGTCCTTCGTGGTGGCGATCTGCGCCCAGTCGGGATAGGCCACCGGGGCACCGGATGGGATGGGCGGACCGCTGACCCCCGGCCGCGTCGGGTAGGAGCCGGCGTCCGCGAGCACCTGCTGTCCCTCCTGGCTGACGACGTAGGAGATGAAGTCCTTGGCCGTCCCGGAGTCCGCGGCGTTCCTGGCCAGCGCGATCGAACCGTAGATCGCGACCGCTCCCGGCTCGGGCCAGGTCACCTCGATCGGGGAGCCCTTGGTCTGGGCGAGGTAAGCGGAGTTGGCCGTAGTGAGGCCCGCCCGGTACTGACCCTGGGCGACGCCGGTGGTGACGTTGTCGGGGGTACTGACCTGCTGGGCGCCCTGCTGCCGGAGCTGTCGGTAGAAGTCAAGGCCGTAGCCGTCGGCCTCGCTGAAGTAGCCGAGCGCCCCGAGGGCGGACGCCGCCACGCCCGGGTCCGGAACGGCAACCGGTGCGTAGGCGGGTTCGGTCAGGTCCGACCAGGCCGCCGGCGCGGCGGTGCCCTTGGCGTGGATGGCCACTAGATAGAGCACGGCGGCGCCCACATCGTCCGCGGTCCGAAACTGCTCCGGGATGTTCTGGGCCTCGGGCGGGAGCCAGCCACCCACCAGCTGCTGGTCACGGTAGCCCCGCATGGTGAGCGGATCACAGGCCCACACCACGTCCGCCTTCAACCCGCCTGAACGGACATCGGCGGCCACCCGCGCGTTCAGCTCGCCGGTCGGAGCGCGGAACAGCTTGACCTCACGGCCCGGCGTGGCGGCCTGGAACTTCGCGAGAATCGGTTGGATGGTCGTGTCGCTGACACAGGTGTAGAGGGTGATCGGCTCGTCCGGGGTGGCGGTCGCGGAGGAGCCGGACGGCCCCCCGGCGCAGGCGGCCAGCAGCAGCGAGAGGATCGGCAGAAGGGACCACCACGGTCGCCGGACCGCGCTGAGCCGCATACGCCGGAGCATATCCGTCAAACGCCCGCGGCCGGGCGCCGTAGCGGGTCATGGTCGGCTGCCTCCGACCTGGGTGATCTCGCGGCCCTCTGCGTGGGCCAGATCGTTGCCGTGGGCCTCTAGGACAGGATGGGTGCCATGGCGGAGCCGACGAAGCCTCTGGTGATCGTCCGTCCTGCTCCTCAGAGCATCGAGCGCATCTTCACCGCCGAGGTGCTGGAGGAGCTAAGGGCGGCGTACGAGGTGCACATCCTGGACGAGGAACCCGGCGTCGAGGAGCGCTTCGACGCCCTGCTGCCGCGGGCGTTCGCCGTCGTCGGCCAGCCGGACCTTCCGACGGAGCGGTTGGCCCGGGCCACCGAGCTCCGCGCGCTGCTCAACGTGGAGGGCAACTTCTTGCCCAACGTGGACTACGCGGCCACCTTCGCTCGCGGCATCCACGTCCTGGCCTGCGGACCCGCGTACGCCACGGCCGTGGCCGAGTACGCGCTGGGGCTCGCCCTCGACCTGGCCCGGGGTATCTCGCGGGAGGACCGGGCGTTCCGCGCCGGGCGGGAACGCTACGTCTCGGCCTCCACCGCCGACTCGATCCTGCTCACCGGCGCGACGGTCGGGCTGGTCGGCTTCGGCAACCTGGGCCGGGCGCTGCACCGGCTGCTGCAGCCGTTCCGACCCACGCTGCAGGTCTACGACCCGTGGCTCCCCGATCGGGTGATCGCCGAGTACGGCGCGACGGCGACCCCGCTGGTAGATCTGCTCGGGACCAGCGAGTTCGTCTTCGTGCTGGCCACGGTGACGCCGGAGAGCGAGCACCTGCTCGGTGCGGTCGAGCTGGCCCACCTACGGCCGGGCTCGCGGCTGATCCTGGTCAGCCGCGCGGCCGTGGTGGACTACGAGGCCCTGCTCCGCCGGGTGGCGGCCGGTCAGGTGATGGCCGCGATCGACGTGTGGCCGACCGAGCCGGTTCCGCCCGACCACCATGCCCGCGCACTGGACGGCCTGGTGCTGTCGGCGCATCGGGCCGGCGGCATCCCGGAGGCGTTCGCGAGCATCGGCGACATGGTGGTCGACGACCTGGCCCAGATCTCCCGCGGCCTGCCACCGGTGCGGATGCAGGTGGCCAGCCGCGAGCTGGTCACCCGCTACCGCAACCGCCCGGTCACGTAGATGCTGCGAGCCGGTCGAAGGCCCTTCGACAGGCTCAGGGCGCATCAGCCGGCTCAGCCGATCTCCATCGCGTCCGCGGTGGGCGCCGGCGGTCGGGTGGTCACGGGTCGAGTCGAGGTAGAAGTACGCCGTGGAGGCGATGTCGTCGTAGAGCGCGCGGTAACGGCCGCCGCTACGCCAGCCGAGCGCCTGGACGTCGACCCGCAGCCGGGAGGCGAAGGTGATCGGGT
Organism: uncultured Actinomycetota bacterium; assembly: GCA_963808435.1. Taxonomy (GTDB): domain Bacteria; phylum Actinomycetota; class Actinomycetes; order Propionibacteriales; family Propionibacteriaceae; genus Microlunatus. Next base: position 70,700 of record CAWEFW010000015.1, read on the forward strand.
CCGGGATATGCCAGCGGTACATCCCGAACCGCTGCTGGCTGGCGTAGAGGCCGTCGGGCCGCAGAATCTGGTGCAGGCCGAGGTAGGGCGTGCTGTACGCGGTGTAGCCCTGGCCGGGCACGTCGAAGTTCCAGGCCCCACCGAAGTAGTCCTCGGTGCCGGTGCCGCAGATCGTCGGGAACTCCTCGTCCTCGTCCAGGTAGAACTTCATCTCGCCCTCGCCCCACCAGCCACTGCTGTTCACCCCCCACGCCAGGTAGCTCCCGACGTAGTGGCCGCGGCCGGTCACGCCGTCCAGCAGGACGTGCGGCCCGCCGGCCGACACCGGGTTGCTCCGGCGCCACTGGGCGTGCAGATAGCTGTCGCCGGCCGGCTCGCCGGCCTGGTAGGTGACCTGGAAGTACACCCGCTCCGAGGAGTCGGCAGTGTTCTCCAGACTGAGCCGCGCCCCCTGGCGGAACGGCATCGGCCAGTAGCAGTTGAACCCGCCGTGCGGGTTGACCGCGACCGGGACCGAGGACAGCTGGGCGAACGTGCCCCAGCCCTGGCCGAAGAAGTCACCGACCGGCACCTCGACCGCAGGCTCGTCCGACCCGTCCCAGTGCGCCCGGAGGATCAGCCGACGCCAGTTCGAGGGGTGGGTGGTGAGCCAGATGTGCCGGATCTCCCCCGGTCCGTCGATCACGGCGAGCTCGGCCGTCTCCCCCGCGCCCACGTCGATGCTGGGCGACACCTTCCAGCCCGGACCCAGGTCACGGGCAGCGTCGGCGCCCGTCCCCACGATGGCGCGGGCACCGCCACCCGGGCTGCCGTCGGGATTCTCGGCGCTGATGGATCGGGTCACTCCGGCGCGCAGCCGCCCGAGCGAGCTCAGATCGTCGATGACTCGGCCCTCCGGTCCGTCAGCCGGCGATCTGCTCCTTGGCCAGCTCCACCACCCGCTCGACGGTGAAGCCGAACTTGGCCTGCAGCGCCTTGAGCGGCGCGGAGGCGCCGAAGGTGCTCATCGCCACGATCGCGCCGGTGGTGCCCGCCCAGCGGTCCAGGCCGAACGCCGTCCCCTGCTCGATGACCACCCGGGCGGTGACCGCGGGTGGCAGCACCGAGGCCCGGTACTCCTTGGGCTGCCGGTCGAACAGCTCCATCGAAGCCATCGACACCACCCGCGCGTTGACGCCCTCACTGACCAGCTGCTCGTACGCCTCGACGGCCAGCCCCACCTCGGTGCCGCTGGCGATCAGGATGACGTCCGGGGTGGCGTCCGGGTCACCGGCCAGCACGTACCCGCCCTGGGCGACCCCGCTGGCCGGGGCGTACTTGGTCCGGTCCAGGGTCGGCATCGCCTGCCGGGACAGGATCAACGCGACCGGGTCGTGCCGCAGCGGCATGATCACCTTCCAGGCCTCGATGACCTCGTTGGCGTCGCCTGGCCGCAGGTCGATCAGGCCGGGCATGGCTCGGATCGAGGCGAGGTGCTCGATCGGCTGGTGGGTCGGGCCGTCCTCCCCCACCCCGATCGAGTCGTGGGTGTAGATGTGGATGACCGGCAGCTCCATCAGCGCCGACAGCCGCAGCGCACCGCGCTGGAAGTCGGAGAAGATCAGGAAGCCGGCCTGGAAGGCCCGGATCTTGGACAGGGCCAGGCCGTTTGCGACCGCCCCAGCCGCGTGTTCGCGTACGCCGAAGTGCAGGTTGCGGCCCTTGCGGTCGGTCGCGGAGAAGTCACCGGCGCCCTCGAAGGTGAGCCGGGACTTGTTCGACGGCGCCAGGTCGGACGAGCCGCCGACCAGCCAGGGCACCCGTGGCGCGATGGCGTTCAGCGCCTTCGCGCTGGCATCCCGGCCGGCCACCCCCTTGGCGTCCGGCTCGAAGGTCGGCAGGTCGGCGTCCCAGCCGTCGGGCAGCTGCCGCCGCTGCATGTTGTCCAGCTGCTGCGCCAGCTCGGGGTACTCCTTGCCGTACGCGGCGAACAGCTCGTCCCAGGCCTGCCGGGCCTCCGCTCCCCGCTTCCCGCCGACCTCCGCGAAGTGCTCGCGGACCACTTCGGGCACCACGAACGACTGGTCCTCGGGCCAGCCGTAGAACCGCTTCGCCCCCTTGATCTCCTCCACCCCGAGCGGCTCGCCGTGCGCGGAGTGGTGCCCGGCCTTGGTCGGTGCGCCCCAGGCGATCACACTCTTGACGATGATCATCGTCGGCTTGCCGGTCTCGGCCTTGAACGCCTCCAGCGCCGCGGTCAGTGCGTCGAGGTCGTTGGCGTCGTCGACGTGCTGCACCGCCCAGCCGTAGCCCTCGAACCGCTTCGCGACGTCCTCGGTGAACGCCAGCTCGGTGCTGCCCTCGATGGTGATCTGGTTGCTGTCGTAGATCCAGCACAGGTTGGACAGCTTGAGATGACCGGCCAACGACGCCGCCTCGGCGCTGATCCCCTCCATCAGGCAGCCGTCGCCGCAGATCGCGTAGATGTCGTAGTCGAACAGCGTGTAGTCGGGCTTGTTGAAGGTCGCCGCCTGCCACTGGCCGGCGATGGCCATGCCCACGCTGGTCGCGATGCCGGTGCCGAGCGGGCCCGTGGTGCACTCCACTCCGGACGTCCACCGGTACTCCGGGTGCCCGGGGCACTTGGAGTCCAGCTGCCGGAACTTCTTCAGGTCATCCAGCGGCACCGACAGCTCACCCAATGTCTCGTAGACCGGGTTGACCGACTTGACCCCGGCCAGATGGAGCGTCGAGTAGAGCAGGGTCGACGCGTGCCCGGCGGACAGCACGAACCGGTCGCGGTTGCTCCAGATCGGCTGGTCCGGGTCGAAGCGCAGGAAGCGCTGCCACACCGTGTACATCACAGGCGCCAGGGCCATCGGCGTGCCGGGGTGGCCGGAGTTGGCGGCCTGCACGGCATCCATGCACAGGGTGCGGATGGTGTCGACGGCAACCTTCTCGATCGGCTGCTCGGCGAGGGCGGGGAAGTCCTGGGTCGCGGTGTCGGTCATGAGACGACAATCGTGCCCCGCGGCGCGCCTCGTCAAGATCATGGACAGCGAAGCCTCTCATTTGGCCCGCCAGCCGGTGCGCGAATCCCCATAGAGTGAACCGTGGTCGAGCGGTCCAACCTCCCGTTCTGGGTCACCGTCGTGCTGATCGTGCTCGACTTCGGCATCAAGGCGATCGCCCTCGGGCTGGTGCCGGAGCGCCGTCGGCCGTCGTCGGCCATGGCCTGGCTGCTGCTGATCTTCTTCGTGCCCGGCTTCGGGCTGCTGCTCTTCTTCCTGCTCGGCAGCACCTTTGTCAACCGACGGAGGAGACACATCCAGGCCCAGGCCGGGATGATCGTGCTGCAGAACAATGTCTACCCGTCGCTGCCGGCCACGGCGACCGGGCCGGACTGGTTGCGGGGCAGCCTCACCCTCAACGCCAAGCTGGGCTGGCTCGACCCCGTGGCCGGCAACCGAATCGAGCTGTACACCGACTATGACGCCTCGATCGCGGCGATGGCTGCCGCGGTCGATCGCGCGGAGCGGTTCATCCATGTCGAGTTCTACATCGTGGCCTGGGACGACGTCACCGACCCGTTGTTCACCGCCCTGGCCGCCGCGGCACGGCGCGGGGTGGCCGTCGAGCTGTTCGTCAGCGAGGAGTCGGACCAGTTCATGGTCGACCACGCGCAGAAGTCGTACTACACCGCGCTGCTCGAGGCCGGGGTCCGGATCTTCAGCTACCCGCTGCCGACCGTGCTGCACGCCAAGCACCTGACGGTGGACGGCGCGGTCGCCGTGATCGGGTCGTCGAACATGGACATCCGGTCCTTCAACCTCGACTTCGAGGTGTCGGTGCTCTTCCTCGGGGCCGAGTTCGTGGCGCGGATGCGGGAGGTGGAGGACAGCTATCGGGCGGTCTCCACCGAGATCACCCTGGCGACCTGGCGCATGCGGCCGTTGCCCAAGCGCTACCTGGACAACGTGATGCGGCTGACCTCGGCGCTGCAGTGAGCAGCAAGCCAGCGCGCTGAGGTCGTTCAAGGGGCGCAGGCCGCCAGCCGGCCCCTCGGAAAGCCCGGATATTCACTCGCATGGCCGATAATCCGGCGAAATCATGGTCTCAGCGCTCGTCGGAGTGAGATTTCCGGGGGTTGTATCGCCGACCGCTGGCGGCAGCCGACGGAGTAGCATCGGCGCCGCACACGAGGACCAGAGAAGGGGAGCAGACCCAGGTGACCGCAGGGACCGACACCGGCTACGAGGCGCTGCCCGCCCACGTCGACCTGCCCGCGCTCGACCACGACGTGATCGCGCAGTGGGAGCGCGGCGATGTGTTCCGGCGCAGCCTCAAGGCCAACGAGGGCGGCACCATCTGGATGTTCTACGAGGGCCCGCCGACCGCCAACGGCCGCCCCGGCACCCACCACGTCGAGGCGCGGGTGTTCAAGGACCTGTTCCCCCGCTACAAGACCATGAAGGGCTTCGTCGTCCCGCGCAAGGCCGGCTGGGACTGCCACGGCCTGCCGGTCGAGCTCGCGGTGGAGAAGGAGCTCGGCTTCACCGGCAAGCCCGACATCGAGGCGTACGGGATCGCCGAGTTCAACGCCCGCTGCCGCGAGAACGTGCAGAGCCACGTCGACGCGTTCCTGCAGATGAGCGAGCGGATGGGCTATTGGGCGGACTACGAGCACGCCTACTGGACCATGACGCCGGACTATGTCGACTCGGTCTGGTGGGCGCTGCAGCAGATCTTCGACAAGGGCCTGCTGGTCGAGGACTTCCGGGTCACCCCCTACTGCCCCCGCTGCGGCACCGGCCTGTCCGACCACGAGGTCGCGCAGGGCTACGAGGAGATCACCGACCCGTCGGTCTACGTCCGCTTCCCGGTCACCTCCGGCGAGTGGTCCGGCCGCGCCGACCTGCTCGTCTGGACCACCACTCCGTGGACCCTGGTCTCCAACACCGCCGTCGCCGTCAACCCCGACGTCGAGTACGCCGTGGTGCAGGCCGGTGACCTCACGGCGGTCGTGGCGGTCGACCTGATCGGCTCCGTACTCGGCGAGGACGTCGAGATCCTGCAGCGGATGCCGGGCCGGGACCTGGAGCACGTTCGCTATGCCCGGCCGTTCGACCTTGTCGACATCCCGGACGCCCACTTCGTCGCCCTGGCCGACTACGTGACCACGGCCGACGGCACCGGCCTGGTCCACCAGTCACCGGCCTTCGGCGCGGACGACCTGGCCGTGGCTCGGGCGTACGGCCTGCCGGTGGTCAACCCGATCGCCGGCAACGGGCACTTCGACGACACGCTCGACCTCGTCGGCGGGGAGTTCTTCAAGGACGCCAACACTCACCTGGTCGACGACCTGCGGCGACGTGGGCTGCTGTTCCGGCACGTCCCCTACACCCACAGCTACCCGCACTGCTGGCGCTGCCACACCCCGCTGATGTACTACGCGCTGCCGTCCTGGTACATCCGCACCACCGCGATCAAGGACCGGCTGCTGGAGGAGAACGAGGCGACCAACTGGCAGCCGACCTCGATCAAGCACGGTCGCTTCGGCGACTGGCTGGCCAACAACGTGGACTGGGCGCTGTCCCGCGACCGCTTCTGGGGCACGCCGCTGCCGATCTGGCGCAACGACGCCGACCCGTCGCGGATGGTGTGCATCGGCTCGCTGGCCGAGCTCACCGAGCTGTCCGGCACCACGTTGGACGACCCGCACCGCCCGTACATCGACGACGTGACCTTCACCCGACTCGGCGAGGAGGGCACCTACCGCCGGGTGCCGCAGGTCATCGACGCCTGGTTCGACTCCGGGTCGATGCCGTTCGCCCAGTACGGCGCGCCCTGGCGCAACGCCGAGGCCGCCCGGGACGCGTACCCGGCCGACTTCATCTGCGAGGCGATCGACCAGACCCGCGGCTGGTTCTACTCCCTGATGGCGGTCGGCACCCTGGTCTTCGACCAGTCCTCCTACCGCAACGTGATCGTCCTCGGCCTCATCCTGGCCGAGGACGGCCGCAAGATGAGCAAGCACCTGGGCAACATCCTGGAGCCCATCCCACTGATGGACCGGCACGGCGCCGATGCGCTGCGCTGGTTCATGCTGTGTGGCGGCTCGCCCTGGTCGGCCCGGCGGATCGGGCACCGGGCCCTGGAGGAGATCGCCTCCAAGGTGGTGCGGACCTACTGGTCGGTCGCCTCCTTCCAGTCCCTGTACGCCCGCAGCAACGGCTGGGTGCCGGGCACCCCGGCCGGTGAGCCGACCGCGCTGGACCGGTGGGCCCTGTCCGAGGTGCACCGGGTGGCCGGCGAGGTCGGCGCCGCGCTCGACGCGTTCGACACCGCGAAGGCGGGCAGTGCCCTGGCCGGGCTGATCGACGACCTGTCCAACTGGTACGTCCGTCGCTCCCGCCGCCGGTTCTGGGACGGCGACCCCGCCGCGCTGGGCACGCTGCACACCGTGCTCGACATGCTGACCCGGATGCTCGCCCCGTTCATGCCGTTCGTCACCGAGCGGGTGTGGGGCGCGCTGTTCACCAGCACCGGGGCGGCTGACTCGGTGCACCTGACCTCCTGGCCGGAGCCGGACCCCGCGCTGGTCGACCCGGTCCTGGCCGAGCAGATGGACCTCGTCCGGCGACTGGTCGAGCTCGGCCGGGCGGCGCGGGCGGAGTCCAAGGTGAAGAACCGGCAGCCGTTGGCCCGGGCGCTGATATCGGCGCCGGGCTGGTCGACGCTGCCCGAGGCGCTGCGGGACGAGGTCCGGGCCGAGCTCAACGTTGAGGCCCTGACCCAGCTGAGTGACGCCGACGAGCTGGTCGAGGTCGCGGTGAAGCCCAACTACCGGGCGCTCGGCAAGCGGTTCGGCAAGCAGACCCAGCAGGTCGCCGACGCCATCCGGGCCGTCGACGTGGCGGCGTTCGTGGCCGCGTACCGGGCCGGGACGGCGACGGTCACCCTGGACGGAGCCGAGCTGTCGATCAGCGGCGACGAGGTGGTGGTCAGCGAGACCCCACGCTCGGGCTGGGCGGTCGCCTCGGCCGGATCGGACACGGTTGCGCTGGACCTGGAGCTGAACCACGAGCTGCGACTGGCCGGTCTGCTGCGCGAGATCGTCCGGCTGGTGCAGGAGGGCCGGAAGAACGGTGGCCTCGAGGTCAGTGACCGGATCGAGCTGTGGTGGCGGGTCGGTGGCTCCCCCGACCCGGCCGAGGCGATCCGGACCCACCTGGACCGCTTCGCCGCCGAGGTCCTGGCCACGGTCGTCCACGAGGGTGAGCCGGCCTTCCCGGTTCCGGTCGAGGTGGCCGACGCCGAGCTCGGTCTGCAGGTCTGGGCCCGCAAGGCCTGACGCCGCGCACCTCCTCTTGCCGCCCGCTCTCTTCCGAAAACCGGTCACAAACCGCAGGTTTCCGAGCAGGAACTCTGCAGTTTGTGACCGGTTTCGAGAGTGTGGCGAGGGTGGCTTACTCGGGGGCGTTGGGGCTGCCGGGGCCGTGGGTGAAGGGCGTGCTGACGCGTGAGTACGCGAGGTGGAACATCATGCCGGTGGTCGCGTGCTCCAGGTTGTGGCAGTGATCCATCCAGATGCCGGGGTTGTCGGCGCGTAGCGCGACCTCCCAGACCTCGCCGGGCTGGACGTCGAAGGTGTCGAGCCAGAGCGGGCTGCCGGACGGGGCGCGGCCGTTGACGCTCAGCACCAGCACGTGGTGGCCGTGCGGGTGCATCGGGTGGGTCTCGAAGCTGCGGTTGACCACCCGCATCCGGAGCAGGTCGCCCTCGTTGACCATCACCGGCGGGATGTCGGGGTAGACGCCGCCGTTGACCGTCTGGGCGAGCCCCGGGCGTCCGTTGAGGATCCGCGGTAGCCGGTCCAGCACGATCGTGGTCGAGACGTCGAACTCCCCCGTCATGTCCGGCACCGGCTGAGGAGATCCGTACGTCGTGGGGTCGAAGGTCGCCGTCGGAACCAGGGCCTCGGGCTCCGGAGCGTCGGCGCTCCCGGCCAGCACCAGCCCCGCCTGCCGCGCCCCCTCGACCGACAGTCGGACCGGGTTGGCCGGCATGGTGAACGCGAGGTCGTACCGGCCGCCCGCAGGGATCCGGAGCGCCTGGTCGCTCACGTCGGTCGGCCCGTTCAGGTCGACCCCGTCCAGTGCCACCACCCGGAACGGCACCCCGTTGAGGGCGAACCGCCGCGGCTGCTGTTCGGTGTTGAGCAGCCGAAGTCGGATCGGAGTGCCGGCCGCCACCACCTCGCGCTGCACCTGGTCGCTGCCGCCCAGGACTGCGGTCTTCCCGATCGTGTGGAACGGCAGCGCGAGGTCGACCCCGGCCGACGGACCGGCTGCCGGCTGAACCACCAGCGCGCCGTACAGACCGCGCGCAATCCCCTCGCGGCCGTGCTGGTGCGTGTGGTACCAGAAGGTGCCCGGCTGCTCGACGCGGAACCGGTAGACGAAGGCGTCGCCCGGAAAGACCGCGTCCTGAGTCACCCCGGCCACCCCGTCCTCCCCGTTGGGCACCGACAGCCCGTGCCAGTGCAGGGTCACTCCGGCGGCGATGTCGCGGTTGCGCAGGGTCACGTCGAGGGTCTCGCCGACCCGGGCGGTCAGCGTCGGCCCGGGCAGTGAGCCGAACGTCCAGGCGTCGACCACCCGACCCGACGGCAGCGTCACCGCCTGGGTCCGCGCCACCAGTTCGAGCTTCTTCGTGGTGCCGGCCGGCGCCGGCGGCGTACGTAGGTCCGTCACGGCCACCCCGCCGGCGTGGGCATGGTCGTGGTGCACCGCGCCCGGACTGCCGGGATACCCGACGACCCCGGTGAGGACCAGGGAGATCGCGCTCGCCCCGGTGGCGGCCCACAGCGCGACCTGGGCGGATCGGTGGCCCCGCCAGAGCAGGAGGACGGCCAGTCCGGCAGCCAGCAGGGACAGCGGGACCCCGACCGTGACCCGCTCCGCCGCCAGCTCCCAGCCGCGGCCGGCCAGCAGCAGGACGGTGACCATGCGGGCCGCCACCACACCCGCTGCCGCGAGCGCCCAGCGAAGCCGACCGCGGACCGCGGCGTACGCCCACAGGGCCACCGCGACCAGGCCCAGGATGAGGTCCAGCCCGAGCAGCGCGACGGTGGTCACGGGGTCGCGGCGGGCACCCGCTCCGGCGCCCCGGCCTCCGCGGCTGCCTGACGCGGGAACGCGAGCGCGTACGCCCTGCGGACCAGCAGCACGCTCACGCCGAGGATCACCAGCCCGTTGAGCGCGTGGAAGCTGAGGATGACCGTGCCGGCGGTGGTGATGACCACGTCCTCGAACGGGTTCGATCCGGTGGTCACGATGGCGATCACGAAGATCACCGTCTGCAGGGCCAGCAGCCCGACCAGACCGAGGGCGTACCGCAGCGTGCGGCCGCGGGCCAGCGCGGCGGCCGCGATGTTGAGCAGCAGCAGGACGGGAACCACGAACCGCCCGTTGGCGGTGTGCAGGCCGAACAGCTCGTCCTCCGGCATGCTGAACACCCCGACGCCGGCCAGGTAGAACTGCAGCACCACCGCGGCCAGGACCAGGGCGCTGAGAACGAAGTGCACCTTACGCATGAGACATCTCCTCCTTGATGGGTGAAGTCGGTTGGGGTCCGGGAAGCCGCCGCCAGGCTGCGACGAGCAGGGCCACCCGGGCGGCGCCGAGGACCCACGGGATGGGCAGCGCGAAGCCGAGCCAGAACACGGCCTCGATCGGCAGCAGCCCGGCGCTGACCACCGCCCCGCGGCGGGAACCGCGCCCGACCCGGCCGGCGACCGAGGCCACGACCGCCATCAGGCCGAGGTAGCCGAGCAGCAGCCCGACGAAGTGCTCGTCCCGGAGCCGGCCGGACCAGGGCCCGCCGTACATCGGGAACAGGTCCCCGAACCAGGGCAGGGAGCCCCGCCGCAGCAGGTAGACCGACACGGGTACCGCCGGCACGCCGAACCCCGCGGCATAGGCCCAGGTGAGCACGGCGTACGCGCGCGCTGCGGGAAGGGTGGTGCCGGCCGATGGTCCGGTCAGCACGGTCATGGCTGTCCACCCCAGCGGACCCGCACACGGAGAAGCTGGACGGAGACCACGACCACCCAGATCCAGAAAGCGAAGTACGGGGCGATCCAGAACTCGTTGGTCCAGACGAACCGGGCCACCACCAGCCCGACCCCGGCGGCGACGGCCCACCAGCCCAGCCAGCGCCCGAGCACCCGAGTGCCGAGCACGACCCAGCCGCAGGCCACCGCGAAGCTGCCCATCGCCACCCAGGCATTGGCGAAGCCCAGGTTCCCGACGTCGAAGGCGTAGCGGGCCAGTCCCGGCTCGGTCTCGGCCCCGCGATAGGCGGCCGCACCCCAGCTGGCGTCGAGCAGCAGATGCGCCGGCAGCAGGACGCCGGCCACCAACGCACCGACGGACCGCCATGGCGGGCTCCCCTCGGCCCGAGCGAGCAGCAGGGTCAGCCCGACGACGAACCAGACCAGGCCGATGGCGGCCACCGGCAGAACCGCCATCGCCAGCCGCGCCCAGCCCACACTCGCATTGACGAGGAAGGCATGGGCCTCATCGGCGGTGGCGGTGAACGACGGCTCGCCAAGGGTCGAGATGGCGACGATGGGCGTGAAGATGAGCACCAATGTCGACAAGCCGACGATGCCCGTGACGCGGGAGAGCCGCGCCCAGGGATCGATTGCGCGGGCTGGCGCGATCGAGGTTTGGAGCAGGGTCTCGTCAGTCATGATCGAACTCCTTGGAGCGACTCGGCCGCCGCGGGGCCGGCGGACGATGGGGAACGGGGAAACACCCGGAGGGCCAGCAGCAGGACGTAGAGCGGCAGCCCCAGCCAGCCGACCACGCCGAGGCCGTAGCCCAGCCAGGTCACCAGCTGGCCGACGATGCCGGGCAGGAAGTACCCGGCCCCGACGAGCACCAGCGCGGTGAGCAGCGTGACCGCGACGAGCACCCCGGTACGGGTGACCGTGCGGGGCAGCGTCCGGGTGCGATGGGCGACCAGGTTGACCGTGAGCAGCCAGCCGTAGACGGCGAGGATCATGACGATGACCGGGCCGATCTGCTGTTCGAAGGTCAGAGCGCCGGCGACGAGCAGCACGCTGAGGACGACGTAGGCGATCGTGGCGACCAGGGCCACGACGGTGGCCACGCGCACCGTGCGGGTGGCGGGCAGCCGGCGACCCAACGCCCAGACCACCGGGGCAAGGGCCGCGAACTGGACCGCCCCGAGGATGTCGTTGAGATGGCCCAGCGAGAAGCCGCCCAGCCGTACGCCGTAGGAGTCCAGCGCAAAGAAGCCGATCAGGAACGCACCCGCGAGCAGGCCGACGACCCCGCTGACCCAGGCGAAGGCCCAGGCCGGGCTCGGGTCGGCGGGGCGGGTCGGATGCTCCATGCGCATCAGGATCGGCGGGCTCGCATCCCGGTGTCACGGGACGATGTCCCAGCCCGGCCGGGAGGTTTGCCCGGCCGTGGCGGGCGGTCCGTCAGTCGGTGAGGCCGGCCTCCCGGGCCTTGAGGACGGCGGCGGTGCGGTCGCTCACCTGCAGCTTGGTGATGATGGCCGAGACGTGGTTGCGCACGGTCTTGCCACTGACCCCGAGCCGACGGGCCACGGCCGGGTTGTCCATCCCGGCGGCCACCAGCCGCAGCACCTCGTGCTCGCGTTCGGTGAGCTGCGGGAACGGGGCCGCCGTCGCGGCCCGGGCGAAGTGCTGCAGCATCCGGGCGGCGATGCTCGCCCCGAACACCGCCTCACCGTGCGCGACCGCCCGGACCGCGGCCGCGATCTCGTCCGGGCCGGCACCCTTGACCGCATACCCGTGAGCTCCGGCTCGCAGGGCCGCCAGCACGCTCTCCGCCTCCTCGGCCATGGTCAGGATCAGTACCCGCGTGGTGCTCCCCGCACGCTGCAGCTCGGCACAGACCCACAACCCGTCCCCATCGGGCATCGAGAGGTCCAGGACGGCGACGTCGGGCCCGTGCTCGTTCACCGCGTCGAGGGCGGTCCGTCCGGTGGCGGCCACGGCCAGTACCTCGAGGTCGTCCTCGGCGTCGAAGACTGCCCGCAGCCCGGCCGCGAAGACGGGATGGTCGTCGGCCAGCACGAGGCGGATCATCGCTGACCGTCCATTCCCAGAGGCAGAGTCGCGCGGACGACCGTGCCACCTCCCGCGCGAGCGGTCACCGCGCACCGGCCACCGACCTCGGCCGCCCGCTCGTGCATCGACCACAGACCCACGTGCGGAGGCCGGGCCGGGTCGAGCCCGATGCCATCGTCGGTCACCGTCACCCGCACCTCTTTCGGACTCACCTCGACGTCCACCTCGCAGCGCTGAGCCTGGCTGTGCCGAGCGGCGTTGGTCAGCGCCTCCACCGCGATCCGGTACGCCGCGGTCTCGACCGCCGCAGGCAGCGGCGGTCGCTGGTCCGGCCCGATCACGGTGAACTCGAGCTCCCCGGCCAGGGATACCGCGCGGGCCCGGACTGCGCCCACCAGGCCCAGCTCGTCCAGGGCCGGCGGACGCAGAGCATCGACGACCCGGCGTACGTCGGCGATGCTCGACTCCACCTCGGACCCGATCTCGTCCAGCAGCGTCCGGGTCGGTGACCCGGCCGGAGCACTCCGCGCGGCGAGGCCGGCCTTGAGCCGGATGGCGGCCAGCGAAGGTCCCAGGCCGTCGTGCAGGTCGCGCCTCAGCCGCCGCCGCTCGTCCTCCCGCGAGGCCACGACCGCCGCCCGCGACCGGACCAGGTCCTCGTGCAGCCGTACGGCCTGGACCGCCGGCCCGATCTGATGGGCCAGCGAGTCGATCAGGCCCAGGTCGGTCGGGTCCAGCGGGTCGTCGCGGCCTCGGCCGGAGACCCGGAGCCGACCCACCGTCTCGCCGTGGTGCACCAACAGCGTCTCCTGGACCGGGCCGACCGGCTGCCCCTGCTCGGCGGCGGTCCGGAACACCCCCGTGCCGTCGGCCAGGTCGACCGCGACGTAGGGCAGCCGCAGCGAGTCAGCCACCGCGTCGACCGCCGCCGGCAGCACCTCGCTGGGGAGCAGGACCGACTGAAGCCGCGATCCGAGGTCGTTCAGCACCCGGGCCGGCTCGTCCCGGTGGCCGTACATCAGCCGGTTCACCGTTCGCTGGGCCAGACCACGGAGCGGGGCCAGGGCCAGGGCGGCCAGGGCCGCGGCCAACGCGGCGGCGACCGTGTCGGAGAGGTCCAGCACCACGGCCAGCAGACTCACCAGCCCGGCGTAGCTGGCCACCAGCACGGCGAGCACGATGCCGTAGACCAACGACCGGTTGACCAAGTGCTCGATGTCGAAGAGCTGGTGGCGACGCAGGGCAACCGCCAGCCCGACCACGAACGGCAGGCCGGCCAGACCGATCGCTCCGCCGGGTAGCAACTGGCGGCCGGTGACCAGCTCGGGGAGAACCCAGCCGGCCAGACCGAGGCCCACCGCCGCGGCTCCGCTAAGGGCCAACAGGCGCAGCCGGCCGCGGAGCACCGGTGGGGCGGACCGGTAGCCGACCACCCCGGCGACGATCCCGGTCAGCTGCGTGACGGCGAGTACCGCCGAACCGCCCACCGCAACCAGGGCGAAGCGGCCCGTTGTCGTCGGCACCGCGAGGACCACCCCGAGGACCCACAGCCCAAGCACCGCCGCTGGACCGGCGTACGCGCCGGCCAGGATCAGGCGCGGGGCACGCCGCAGCCACGGGTGCTCCGGAGTCAGCAGTAGGGCCATCGCCACAATGCCGCCCCAGCCGGCCAGGTACACCCCGCTGGTGGCCAGGTGGAAGAGCCAGAGCATCGGGCCGCCGGTCGCGAGGGCCAGTACGGGCAGCCCGGCGACAACGACCAGGGTGCTGCCGAACAGGCCGGATGCGCCGACCAGCAAGGCCGACGTGGCCGGCTCGTCGGGGCGACGGACGTACAGCGCCACGGCCAGTCCGCCGAGGGCCAGCACGAAGACCAGGTTGCCCCAGCCGTCGAGCAGCAGGACCCGCGGATCCGGCCGCAACATCAGAACCGGGCGGTCGGCACCGTTCACCGTGTACGACAGGACGTCCCCGGCACTCGGCCGCGGCACCCCGCCTGGCGGGTCGGTCAGCGGGTGACCGGCGACGGCGGTGACGACGTCACCGGTGCGCAGCTCGCTCCGGGTCTCGCCCGCCCCCACGTCGACGACCACTCCGTCGGCTCGCCAGGCCGACCAGCCGAGGCGGACCAGACCCGGGTCGGCCGGGGCGTCCAGGCGTACGGCGGTGGCCAGCACCCCGAGCACCAATAGCCCGGCGGCCACCAGCGCGGCCGCCCGCCGCCACGGATGCGCCGGATCCCTGCCCACACCTCATCATCCCGCCCGGGATGCCGCCGCGTCCGGTTCTACCGTTGCTGTCCATGGCCAGCGTCTCGCCCGCGCCCCAGCTGGGCAACCAGTACCGCGACGACCACGTGCTGCGCTCGTTCCTGCGCCGGGCGCTGCCGCCGGAGGTGCTGATGCGGATCGAGACGGAGCTGAGCGAGCTGGGCGACCTGGCCGGACACGAGCTGTACGAGAGGCAGCTGGCCGAGCGCCGGAACGAGCCGGTCCTCACCCAGTGGGACCCTTGGGGCAACCGGATCGACCAGATCGAGCTGACACCGCTGTGGCGGGACGCGGAGGCCCTCGCCGTCCGGTTCGCGCTCACCGCGATCCCCTACGAGCAGCGCGACGGCCGCTACTCGCGGATCCACCAGTTCGCCCTGGTCCACCTGTTCCACCCCTCCACCGACGTCTACACCTGCCCGCTGGCGATGACCGACGGCGCCGCGCGTACCCTCCTCGACTCCGGCAACGCCGCGCTGGTCGAGCGGGCCGTGCCCCGGCTGACCAGCCGCGACCCGGAGCGGTTCTGGACCAGCGGCCAGTGGATGACCGAGCTGACCGGCGGGTCCGACGTCGGCGCGAGCCTCACCCGCGCCGAGCGGACGGACGACGGCTGGGCGCTGTTCGGCCGGAAGTGGTTCACCTCAGCCGTATCGGCACCGATGGCGCTGACCCTGGCCCGCCCGGTCAGCAACCCGGCGGGCGGGCGCGGCCTGGCGCTGTTCTACGTGGAGACCCGGGACAGCGAGGGGCGACTCGACAACATCCGCATCGACCGGCTCAAGGACAAGCTCGGCACCCGCACGCTGCCGACGGCCGAGCTGACCCTCGACGGCACGCCCGCCGTGCCGGTGGCCGGGCTGACCGACGGCACCCGTCGCATCGAGCCGATGCTGCGGATCACCCGGGTGTGGAACAGTGTCTGCGCAACGGCGGCGATGCGCCGGGCGTTGGCCCTCACCTACGACTTCGCGGGTCGACGATCCGTGTTCGGGACCCCGCTGCGGGCCCAGCCGTTGCACCGGGAGACGCTCGCCGACCTGGCCACGGCGTACGCGGGCGCGTTCTCCCTGACCTTCGTACTGGTCGACCTGGTGGGCCGGGCGGAGGCCGGCGAGCTGGACGACGCCGGCCGGCACCTCCTGCGGCTGCTGCTGCCGATCACCAAGCTGGTCACCGGCAAGCAGGCGGTGGCGGTGGTGAGCGAGGCGGTGGAGGCGTTCGGCGGCGCCGGCTACATCGAGGACACCGGGCTGCCGACGCTGCTCCGCGACACCCAGGTGCTACCGATCTGGGAAGGCACCACCAACGTGCTCGCCCTCGACGCCCTGCTGCGCACCGACCTGGCCGAGGGGCTGCGGGCGTGGTCGGACCGGGTGCGGACCGCGGTCACCGCGGCAAGCGATCCGCGGCTGGCCGAGCCCGGCCGCGCGGCCCTGACGCTGCTCGACGACGTCGCCGCGTGGGTCGCCCGAACGACCGAGCCGGAGGAGCGCCAGGCCGGCGCCCGTCGGTTCGCGCTGGCCCTCGGCCGGAGCATGCAGCTGGGGCTCCTGGTCGAGCACGCGCAGTGGGCGTTGGACACCGAGGACGACCCGAGCTTCGTCGCGCTGGCCTGCCGGCTGGCCCGGTTGCCGCTGGAGCCGGTCATCGCCGTGCCGACGGCGGAGGCGGATGCGATCCTGGCTCCTTGCGTAGGGAGAGGACCTGGGAATGGGTGAGACCGAGTCGGTCCCGGTCGAGCGGCGCTTCGGCTGGGAGAACATGTTCGTCACGCCGGAGGAGGACCCGCGGTCGGACGGGCCGTCGGAGAACAGCGAGCGGGCGGTCCTGCTGGACTATCTCCGCGACTACCGGCTCACCCTGCAGATGAAGTGCGCCGACCTCAGCGCGGAGCAGCTCGCCCGGCGCTCGGTGCCGCCGTCCAACCTGTCCCTGCTTGGCCTCGTCCGGCATCTGGCCCGGGTGGAGCAGACCTGGTTCCGGATCCGGATGGCCGGCCAGGACGTGCCACGGCACTACCGTCCCGATGGCCAGCCCGGCCAGGACTTCGACGGAGCGGTGGGCGACCCGGAGGTGGTGGCCGAGGCGTGGGCAACCTGGCGGTCGGAGGTCGCCTTTGCCGAGGAGTACGTCGCCGCGGCCGACGACCTCGGTCTGGTCGGGGCGGAGGGCCACTTCCTCCGCGACATCCTCGTGCACATGATCGAGGAGTACGCCCGGCACTGCGGCCACGCGGACCTGCTGCGCGAGTGCATCGACGGCCGGGTCGGGCAGTAACCTTCACCGCCGAATCTGCACCCTTTCCTTCGATCTGCACCGGCTGCAGACGGTGCAGATCGTAGGAGACGGTGCAGACGTGGGTTTCGGCGTGCGCAGAAACCGGCGATGCAGGCCGTCGAGCAGCTGAGTCGCGCCCGCGAGGCCGTCGACGCCGCCCTGGACGAGGCGATGGCCCGGGCCGCGCTCGAGGGCGCCTCGTTCCGGTCGGTCGCCACCCGCGCCGGACTGGCGGCCAACAGCGTAGCCCCGCGGCTGGCCCGCACGGCCGCGCTCAGCCCGTACGCGGACCCGGACGGCCGGGTCGGCAGCGCCGGCGTCGAACGCGCCCGCACGACGCCGACGAGCTGCCGCTCCTGAGCCCAGGCTGCGGTTCCGTCGCCGAACATCAGGAGGAGCAACATGACCGACCCCACCTACACCGACATCACCATGGTCCTCGACCGCTCAGGATCGATGCAGTCGATCAAGACCGACACCATCGGCGGCTTCGACGCCTTCATCTCCGAGCAGTGCCAGCTGCCCGGCCGCTGCACGGTCAGCCTGGTGCAGTTCGACAACGAGTACGAGGAGGTCTATACCGGGCGCCCGATCGCCGAGGTGCCCAGCCTGACGCTGGTGCCGCGCGGCTCGACGGCGATGCTCGACGCGATCGGCCGGGCGGTCAACGCGACCGGCGCCCGGCTGGCGGCGATGCCGGAGGACCGTCGCCCCGGGACCGTGATCGTCGGCATCATGACCGACGGTCTGGAGAACGCCAGCCGCGAGTTCAGCTACCCGTCGGTCAAAGCGCTGATCGAGCAGCAGGAACAGGCCTACGGCTGGACCTTCATGTACATAGGGGCCAACCAGAATGCGATCGAGGTCGGCGCCAGCCTCGGCGTCGCCCGGGACCGCTCCCTGACCTACGCGGGCCCCAAGGTCGCTGCGGCGATGGGCGCCTACAGCGCCTCCGTCGGCACGCTCCGGGAGGCCGTCGCGGCCGGGTCGCCGGTCGAGCAGGCTCGCCGGCGGGCGGCGTACAGCGACAAGCAGCGGGAGCAGGCGGCCGGCGAGGGCTGAGCGGACGGGACCGGGGCTAAGGGATTGAGACCGCAGACAGCTCATTCGTCGGCGTCTTCGACCCCAACGGCGCGGGCTCGAGGGAGAGCGCCAGCTCGTCGGAATCGCCCACCGGTCCGGTGAGCCACTCGCGTACGTCGCCGCCCTCAGAGACGACCCCGGCCGAGGTGGCGGTGCCGTCCTTGACGGTCCAGAGCTGGTAGATCGAGCGATCGCCCGGATCAGCGAGATCCTTGGCGATGAACAGGGCTTGGTTTCGTTCCTTGGACACTACGAAGGAGACCAGTGAGCCGTTCACGCGGGAGTCGTGGATCTCCGCATCCGGAGCGGTCAGCAGGGCGGTCTCCTGCTGCGCCTGCGTCGTCTGGGTATGAAGCTGCCGCTGCGAGACGTACACCCAGCCGCCGAGCACGAGGGCCGCGACCAACGCGACCGCCAGCAGGCCCCCGAACGCGCGATCGCGCCACCGGGAGCGGCGGCGCATGTCTCCCGACAAGGCGGCGGCGACACCCAGCCAGGGCATGTCCGGCACCACGGACGGGTGCTCCTCGAGCGGCGTGACCTCGTGCGGCTCCAGCGGCCGGAGCTCCGTGACGGAGGCCAGCAACGCCCGGCGCGGGGTGACCTCAGCATCGTCGTCGCCTCCCTGACTGGCTCGATCGGCCGACCGCGGGGCCCGCTGCAGACCCGCCTGTCGGAGATTGACCACCGTAGCCAGGACCGAGTCGCGCAGGGCGGCCGGCGGAGCCACCGCCGCCAGGGGAGCCAGCTCGGCCAACGATTCCGCGAACTCGCTCACCTCGGACCGGCAGCCGGGGCAGTCGGCGAGATGCGACTCGAACTCGGCTCGCTCCACCGGGTCCAACGCGTCGACCGCATACGAGCCCACGGCGGCGTGCATGTCGCTCATGGCTTCGCATCCGTCGCACGCAGGGCGACCAGCCCGTCCCGGATGCTCATCGTCACCGTGTCCAGCGGCAGCTCGAGCATGCGGGCCACCTCGGTCTGGCTGTAGCCCCCGAAGTAGGCCAGCTTCACGGCGTCCCGGCAGGTCGGGCTGAGCGAGCAGAGGGCCTTGTCGGCCGGCTCGGCGTCTTGCCGGCGGCCGCCGTCATCACCCACGCGGTCTAAGCCGCGGTCGACGTTCAGTGCGGCGTAACGCTCGGGCACCGACTCCGGGCTCATCGTGTGAACCCGCTCCACGACGTGACGGTGCGCCAGCGACATCAGCCAGGACAGTACGTTGCCCTCGCTCGGGTCGTACCGCGCGGCCCGCTGCCAGGCCTCCGTGTAGACCTCTGTGGTGAGCACGGTGGCCAGCTGTGGAGACCGGACCATCGACAGCGCCATGCCGTAGACCGACGGGGAGGTCTCGTCGTAGAGGTTGGCGAAGGCACTCGAGTCACCCCGGCCTACCTGCTGGACCAGATCGACCAGATGAGCCGCACTCCGGGCAGGTCCGACTGGCCCCGTCACACCTGCCGTCGCGGCGCGGGCGCCCACTCCTGTGCCCCGCCAGGTCTGCGCAAAGTCGATAAGTGCACCTTAGGCGCAGCGCAAGCCGATCGGACGCCGTCCGGGTATTTTGCCGAGCTCACCGCGACAGTCGGCCAGGTTGGCGCTGGTCAGTGCAGCCGGTCGTCGCGTTCGGTCCGGCGCCAGGCGTGGAACGAGACGGTGAGCCCAGCCCGCGTCGGAGCACAGAGGAACGGGCCCGCGCTGGCCACCAGCTCCGGCTCGAACGGGACCACGCGGACCAGCTGCAGCGGGTCATCCTGCGCGCGGGCCCGGATCGTGAGCGCATCCCCGCTCCGGCTGACCCGGACGAGCACCCGACGCCCCGCCCAGTCGGGAACGGGGGCCAAGGACCAGTCGGAGCGCTGGTCGGTGACCACAGCGCCGAGGAACGGTGACCCGTCGGTGAACTCCACGCCGGCCTTGACCCACCGCTCGGCGGAGACCCGCACGAAGATGCCGGCCTGGTCGAACTGGGCGGAGAAGGCCGCGGTGAACTCGACCTCCATGGCGCTGTCGGCGGGGAACGGAGCCACCAGGGCGTGCTCGCTGTCGTGGACGAACCCGTAGGAGGTCAACCGCCAGGCGTCGCTGCCCTCCTGCGCGGTGACGACCAGATCGCTGCCCTGTTCGCGAGCGGCCACCGGCGGATGGGTCCATTCGCCTGCGGACCAGGAGAGATCTGTCACCGCTGGACGGGTCGCCCTCGCTCGGCGCCCACGAGGACGACCTCGAGGGTGCGCGGACCATGGACGCCCTCGACCCGGTTCAGCTCGATGTCGCTGGTCGCACTGGGTCCGCTGATCATCGTGACCGGTCGGGTCAGGTCGACCGCGGCGACCAGCTGCGGCACGTCGGCCACGATCTGGTCGGTCCGGACGATGCAGAGGTGGTAGTCGGGGATCAGGGTGACCACCCGTCGCCCCTGTCCCGGGCCGGCATCGAGCACCAGCGTGCCGGTCTCGGCGACGGCGACCGCGCAGCCGGTGACCACCCCGTCGACGACGTCCAACTCGGCCACGCTCAGCTGGCCCTCGTCGGTGCGGACCTTCACCTCGGTCAGTTCCTCCAGCCACTCGGCCTGCAGCCCGGCCGGCACCACGACGGACCGCACGCCGCGCTCCCCCAGCGCCGCCGCCACCGTCGCGGCGACCTCGTCCGGGCCGCAGTTTCGGACCAGCGCCTTGTAGTCGAGCAGCCGGTCGACCAGCCGCTCGATCAAGGCGTCGTGACCAAGATCCGACGTGCTCCGGTACGACCGCTCGACCCGGTCGTACTCCAGATCCGGCGGTGGGGCGGCCGCGTGCGCGGCACGTACCCGGGCCAACACCTCTTCGCGCGCGCTCATCCGGCGTCCCCGTGTTCGCGCGCCCACCAGTCGCGGAACGTCTGCTGCGGCGGCCGCGGCAGGTCCCGGGTCCCGGTCCACTGCCCCACCACCGGAGCCGGCACGTCACCGATCACCCCGCGCCGCCTGCCGAGCATCCGGCCGAGCCGGCCGGATCGGAGGGCCAGCGCCCACCGCTTCGGGTCCCGCATCACCCAGGACACCGTGCGCATCAGCGCCGCTTCCGCCGTCGGCGTACGCCGCCCAGCCGCCTGTTCCTCGACGTGCTCGGCCCGCAGGTGGACCAGGATCTCCGGGATGTTGATCTTGACGGGGCAGACGTCGTAACACGCTCCGCAGAGCGAGCTGGCGTACGGCAGCGACGCGTTGTCCTCCACGCCGGTCAGCAATGGCGACAGAATCGCGCCGATCGGCCCCGGGTAGACCGAGCCGTACGCGTGCCCGCCCGCCCGCTCATACACCGGGCACACGTTGAGGCAGGCCGAACAGCGGATGCAGTTCAGCGCGTCCCGGCCGCGAGCGTCGGACAGCACCGCCGTCCGGCCGTTGTCAACCAGGATCAGGTGGACGTTCTGCGGCCCGTCGCCGGGCGTGACGCCGGTCCACATCGACGTGTACGGGTTCATCCGCTCACCGGTCGAGGACCGCGGCAGCAGCTGCAGGAACACCTCCAGGTCGCGAACCCGCGGCACGACCTTCTCGATCCCCATCACCGTGATCAGGGTCTCCGGCAGGGTCAGGCACATCCGGCCGTTGCCCTCGGACTCGACCACGGCCAGCGTGCCGGTCTCGGCGACCGCGAAGTTGGCCCCGCTGATCGCCACCTTGGCCGACAGGAACTTGCGCCGCAGGTGCCGTCGGGCGGCCCCGGCCAGCACCGCCGGCTCGTCGGTAAGGCCGGGGTCGACGTCAGCCATCTCGCGCAGGAAGATGTCGCGGATCTCCGCCCGGTTGCGATGGATGGCGGGCACCAGGATGTGCGACGGCCGGTCCTGCCCCAGCTGCACGATCAGCTCGGCGAGGTCGGTCTCCCACGCGGAGATGCCGGCGGCCTCGAACGCCTCGTTGAGCCCGATCTCCTGGGTGGCCATGGACTTGACCTTGACGACCTCGTTCGCTCCGGTGGCCCGGACCAGGTCGACGGCGATCCGGTTGGCCTCGGTGGCATCGCGGGCCCAGTGCACCACGCCGCCGCGGGCCATCACCGCCGCCTCGAGCTGCTCGAGGTAGGTGTCGAGGTGGGCCATCGTGTGCACCTTGAGCTGCCGGCCCGCCTCGCGCAGCTCCTCCCAGTCGGCCACCTCGCCGACCACCGCGGCCCGCTTGGCCCGGATGGTCGCCGTCGCGGTGCCCAGGTTGCGGCGCAGCTGAGGGTCGCTGAGGGCCCGTCGGGCCGCGACCGGAAAGGACTCCTCGCCGCGCAGGTGCCCCACGCCGCGCGGCGCGAACACGGGCATGCCGAGGTTGACGATGCTCACTGCTCAGCGCCCTTCGACAGGCTCAGGGCACATGCGGGCTGAGCCTGTCGAAGCCCACGCCCAGGGCGCATCATCACGCCACGACCTCAGGCGTCTGGTCCCCCAGGCTGGTCAGCCGCATCGGCTGCTGCCCGGGTGGAGGCGAGGATCTGGGCGAGGTGCACCGTACGCGTCGCCGCCCGGATCCGGGACAGGCCGCCGCCGATGTGCATCAGGCAGGAGCTGTCCCCCGCCGTACAGACCTCGGCGCCGGTGTCGAGGACGTGCCGCATCTTGTCGGCCAGCATCGCGGTGGAGGTGTCGGCGTTCTTGATCGCGAACGTGCCGCCGAAACCGCAGCACTCCTCCGCGCCCGGCAGGTCGGAGAGCTTCAGCCCCTCGACCGCGCGCAGCAGCTGCAGCGGCCGGTCGCCCACCCGCAGCATCCGCAGCGAGTGGCAGGTGGGGTGGTAGGTCACCGTGTGCGGGTAGTAGGCGCCGACGTCGGTCACGCCCAGCACGTCGACCAGCAGCTCGGACAGCTCGTACGTCCGCGCGGCCACCGTCTCCACCGCACTGACCAGGCCCGGCGTGCCGAAGCGCTCGGCCACCATCGCGTGCTGGTGTCGCACCGACCCGACGCAGGAGCCGGACGGCGCGACGACAGCCTCGTACGGTCCGAACACCTCGGTGTACCGCTCGACCAGCGGCAGCGCGGCCTTCTGGTAGCCGGTGTTGACGTGCATCTGGCCGCAGCAGGTCTGGGCGCTCGGAAACACGACCTCATGGCCCAGCCGCTCCAGCAGCCGCACGGTCGCCTGGCCCACCTGCGGATACAGGGCGTCGGCCAGGCAGGTGATGAACAGCGCGATCTTCACTCAGCCGACCTCCGCCGCAACGGTAGCCGCCGTCGCCGCGGGCTCGTAACGGGCCAGGTCGAGGCCGCCGCGAAGCGCCGTCCGCAGCTCGTCCAAGCTCGCGGGCAGTACGCCGGCCGACCGGGCCTGCACCGCGAGGTTGCCCAGGGCCGTCGCCTCGATCGGACCGGCCAGCACCGGCCGGCCCGAGAGGTCGGCGGTGAGCTGGCAGAGCAGTGCGTTCTGGCAGCCGCCACCGACGATGTGCACCACATCGACGGGCTGCCCCGACAGGTCCACGGCCGAGGCGACCGTCTTCGCGTACGCATGAGCCAGCGAGTCGAGGATGCAGCGGACGACCTCCGCCGCCGTCTCCGGCTCCGGTTGCCCCGCCGCGGCGCAGGCCGCGCGGATCCGGGACGGCATGTCTCCCGGCGGCAGGAACTCCGGTGCGTCGACGTCGACCACCGGTCCGCCGGCTGGGCGCTCCGCCGCCTCGGTCAGCAGGGTGTCCTGGTCGGCCGGCTCGCCCGCCTCACGCCAGGTGCGCAGCGACTCCTGCAGCAGCCACAGGCCGCCCACGTTGCGCAGGTAGCGGACCCGGCCGTCCACCCCGCCCTCGTTGGTGAAGTTGGCCGCTCGGCTGGCCTCGGTGAGGACCGGCTGGTCCAGCTCGACCCCGACCAGGGACCAGGTGCCGGACGAGACGTACGCGAACGCATTGTCCGCGGCCGGCACCCCGACCACCGCGGACGCGGTGTCGTGCGACCCCACCGCGACGACGGTTGTCGACGTGGGCAGGCCGGTGTGCTCGGCCACCGTCGGGCGCAGTCGGCCGACGACCTCGCCCGGCTCGACCAGCGGCGGGAACAGGTCGGCCGGGAGGTCGAGCGCCGCGAGGAGCTCGGCCGACCAGGTGCGGGTCCGGGCATCCAGCAGTCCGGTGGTCGAAGCGTTGGTGATCTCCGTACGCCGCTCGCCGGTCAGCCAGAAGGCCAGCAGGTCGGGCAGCAGCAGGGCCTGCCGGGCCTTGGCCCAACGCGGGCCACGCTGCTCGGCGGTGAGCTGGTACAGGGTGTTGAACGGCAGGAACTGCAGACCGCTGACCGCGTACAGCTGCGCCGGGTCGACCCGGGCGTGTACGTACTCGATCACCGCCTCGGTCCGGTCGTCCCGGTACGCGATCGGCTCGGCCAGCAGCCGGCTGTCAGCGCCCAGCAGGCCGTAGTCGACCGCCCAGGTGTCGATACCCAGGCTGACCACATTCGGGTATCGCCCGGCCAGGGCCTGCAGGCCGACCAGCACCTGCTCGTAGAGGCCGGTGAGGCCCCACCGCAGGTGGCCGTCCGCGACGGCCGCCCCGTTGGGGAAGCGGTGCACCACATCGAGGTGCATTTCACCGTCGGCCCACCAGCCGGCCACCACCCGGCCGCTCGAGGCGCCGATGTCGATCGCCGCGAAGATGCGGTCTGAGCCTGTCGAAGATCGCCCTTCGAGCTGGCTCAGGGCGGGTCGTCATCACCGGAGGAAGGCCGCGGCCACACCCGCGTCGACCGGGATGTGCAGGCCGGTGGTGTGCGACAGGTCGGCCGAGCAGAGCACGAAGACGGCGTTGGCCACGTGCTCGGGCAGTACCTCGCGCTTGAGCAGGGTGCGCTGCGCGTAGTACTTGCCGAGGTCCTCCTCGGGCACCCCGTAGACCGCCGCCCGCTTGGCGCCCCAACCGCCGGCGAAGATGCCGGAGCCGCGGACCACGCCGTCGGGGTTGATGCCGTTGACCTTGACCCCGTGCTCCCCGAGCTCGGCGGCGAGCAGCCGGACCTGGTGGGCCTGGTCGGCCTTGGTCGCGGAGTAGGCGATGTTGTTCGGCCCGGCGAACAGCGAGTTCTTGCTGGAGATGTAGACGATGTCCCCGCCGAGCCGCTGCTCGATCAGCACCTTCGCGGCCGCCCGGGAGACCAGGAAGGACCCCTTGGCCATCACGTTGTGCTGCAGGTCCCAGTCCGCCACCGTGGTGTCGAGCAGCGCCTTGGACAGCGACAGACCGGCGTTGTTGACCACCAGGTCCAGGCCGCCGAAGGCGAGCACCGTGGCGTCCACCGCCGCCTGCACGGCGTCCTCGTCGGTCACGTTGGCCGCGATCCCCACGGCCACGTCGGCGCCGCCGATCTCCGCCGCCGCGGCCTGCGCCTTCTCCGCGTCCAGGTCGGCGATCACCACACAGGCCCCTTCCGCCGCCAGCCGGGTCGCAATGGCCTTGCCGATGCCCGACGCGGCCCCGGTGACCAGCGCGATCCGGGTGGCCAGCGGCTTGGGCCTGGGCATCCGCTGCAGCTTGGCCTCCTCCAGCGCCCAGTACTCGATCCGGAACTTCTCGCTCTCGTCGATCGGCGCGTACGTCGACAGGCCCTCGGCGCCGCGCATCACGTTGATCGCGTTGACGTAGAACTCCCCGGCGACCCGGGCGGTCTGCTTGTTCGCGCCGTAGGAGAACATGCCCACGCCGGGGATGAGGATGATCAGCGGGTCGGCGCCGCGGATGGCCGGCGAGTTCGGGGTCGCGTTGCGGTCGTAGTACGCCTGGTAGTCGGCCCGGTACGACTCGTGCAGCTCCCGCAGCCGGTTGGTCGACTCCTCGACCGACGCCGTCGGCGGCAGGTCCAGCACCAGCGGCTTGACCTTGGTGCGCAGGAAGTGGTCCGGGCAACTGGTCCCGAGGGCGGCCAGCCGCGGATGCTCACTGGCGGCCAGGAAGTCCAGCACCACGTCGGAGTCGGTGAAGTGCCCGACCATGGGCCGGTCGTACGAGGCGATCGAGCGCAGCGTCGGGGCCAGGGCGGCCGCGCGGGCTCGCCGCTCGGTCTCGGGCAACGCGGCGTACCCCTCCAACGCCGGCCCGAACGGCTCGGACTTGGTGTGCTCGGCGATGTAGGCCGCCGCGGTGTCGATGATCCACAACGAGTTGGCCTCGGACTCCTCCGATGTCGCCCCCCACGCGGTCACGCCATGCCCGCCGAGGATGCAGCCGACCGCCTGCGGGTTCTCCGCCTTGATCGCGGCGATGTCCAGGCCGAGCTGGAAGCCGGGCCGTCGCCAGGGCACCCAGACCACCTTGTCGCCGTAGATCTCCTTGGTCAGCGCCTCGCCGTCGGCGGCGGTGGCGATGGCGATCCCGGAGTCGGGGTGGAGGTGGTCGACGTGGGCGGCGTCGACCAGGCCGTGCATGGCGGTGTCGATGCTGGGGGCCGCGCCGCCCTTGCCGTGCAGGCAGTAGTCGAACGCGGCGACCATCTCGTCCTCGCGGTCGACCCCCGGGTAGACGTCGACCAGCGCCCGCATCCGGTCCAGCCGGAGCACGGCCAGGCCGGACTCCTTCAGCGTGCCCAGGTCGCCGCCCGAGCCCTTGACCCAGACCAGCTCTACCGGCTCGCCGGTGACCGGGTCGGTCTCGGTGCCCTTGGCCGAGGTGTTGCCCCCGGCGTAGTTGGTGTTCTTGGGGTCGGCGCCGAGCCGGTTGCTCCGGCTGATCAGGTCCGATACGGCTGAGTTGGTCATGTCATTCCTTCGCGAAACTGGTCACAAACTGCAGGTTTTCGGTCCGGAAACCCGTCGTTTGTGACCGGTTTTCGGAGAAGAGGTCGGCCCCTTCGACAGGCTCAGGGCGCATGGGACGTGCTACGCGCCCCAGCCGGCTTGCTGGCCGCCGGCGCGCTCGCTCTCGATCTGCTTCTGGTAACCCGACTCGGCGTACGCGCGCATCGGGTCGGCGGGCAGGCCGCGCGACTCGCGCCATTCGGCGAGGGCGGGGCGGACGTCGGTGTAGAACGCGTCCATCACGATCGCGTTGGCGCCGAGCACGTCCCCGGCCTCCTGCGCCGCGACCAGAGCGTCGGTGTCCACCAGCAGCGCGCGCGCGGTCATCTCCTGGACGTTCAGCACCGAGCGGATCTGACCGGGGATCTTGGCCTCGACGTTGTGGCACTGGTCGAGCATGAAGGCCACGCCGGCCTCCGGGGCCAGGCCGCCACCGCGGGCCACCTCGTACAGGATCCGGAACAGCTGGAACGGGTCGGCCGCCCCGACGATCAGGTCGTCGTCGGCGTAGAAGCGGGAGTTGAAGTCGAACGAGCCGAGCTTCCCGAGCCGGAGCAGCTGGGCCACGATGAACTCGATGTTGGTGCCCGGCGCGTGGTGCCCCGTGTCCAGGCAGACCACCGCCCGCTCCCCCAGCGCATTGACCTGGGCGTACGCGGTGCCCCAGTCGGGCACGTCGGTGTGGTAGAAGGCCGGCTCGAAGAACTTGTACTCCAGCACCAGCCGCTGCTCGGAGCCGATCTTCGCGTAGATCTCCGCCAGGCTCTCGGCCAGCCGGTCCTGCCGGCCGCGGATGTCCCCCTGACCCGGATAGTTGGTGCCGTCGGCCAGCCAGATCTTCAGGTCCCGTGACCCCGTCAGGGTCATGATCTCGACGCACTCGAGGTGGTGGTCGATGGCCTTGCGGCGCACCGCGTCGTCGACGTGGGTCAGGCTGCCGAACTTGTAGATGTCGTCCTGGAAGGTGTTGGAGTTGATCGTCCCCAGCGCGACCCCGAGGCCCTCGGCGTGCGCCCGCAGCGCGGCGTAGTCGTCGACCTTGTCCCACGGGATGTGCAGCGCGACCTTGGGCGCCAGCCCGGTCAGCTCGTGCACCTTGGCCGCGTCGGCGATCTTCTCCTGCACGGTTCGGGGGGTACCCGGGGTGCCGAAGACCTTGAACCGGGTTCCGGAGTTCCCGAAAGCCCAAGAGGGTAGCTCGATGGCCTGCTGGCTGAGCTGGTCGGTAACTACGGCTAAAGACGGCATCGACGCTCCTTCTTCCTGTCACCCACATGTGGCGGCAATCCTACGCTGCAACGCACCTGGCTTAAACGTTTCAATAGGCGTGTGTGTGAGGTTAGCCGCTCCAGCCGTGACCTGTCAAGCCCGTGTTGAAGCGTGACTAACCGACCTTGACAACACCGGAAGCGAATGGTTGTGTGAATCCGGTCCTTGATCGTTTCATACGATCGGTCCCCTGCCCGTGACCCGCCGCCACCCGGCGGCCCGCAAGGAGATATCCGTGCCTGACTGGTCGGCCACACTCATCTGTCCGAACGACGACTTCGACGGCGCCCCGCTGCTCCGGCGCGAGTTTCGTCTCGACCCCGATCACGGCGCCGTCCGCTCGGCGACACTGCACGCCACCGCCCACGGCGTCTTCGAGGCCTACCTGAACGGCCGTCCGGTGTCGGACGAGGTGCTCAGCCCGGGCTGGAGCAGCTACGAGTGGCGGCTGCGCTTCCGCAGCTACGACGTCACGGCGCTGCTCGAGCCCACCTCGGTGCTCGGCTTCGCGCTGGGCAACGGCTGGTTCCGCGGGCGCCTCGGCTGGGGGGGCTTCCGGAACCTGTACGGCGACGAGCTCGGCGCCTTCGCCCAGCTCGAGATCGAGTTCGACGACGGCCACCGGCAGACCGTGGTGACCGACCAGACCTGGACCGCGGGCCCCTCGGCGGTCACGGCCAACGACCTGTACGACGGTCAGAGCATCGACGCCCGGCGCTACTCCGACGACTGGCTCCGGCCCGGGTTCGCCGGCGACGGCTGGACCCAGGTGCACGTCGGCGAGCTGGACCTGGCCACCCTGACCCCCTACATCGGACCGCCGGTCCGCCGACAGGAGGAGCTGGCTCCGGTCAAGGTCTGGACTTCGCCGGCGGGCAAGACTCTGGTGGACTTCGGCCAGAACCTGGTCGGCTGGATCCGGGCCCGCGTCCAGGGTCCGGCGGGAACGACGATCACCCTGCGGCACGCCGAGGTCCTCGAGCACGAAGAGCTCGGCGTCCGGCCGCTGCGCACCGCCAAGGCCACCGACCAGCTCACCCTGAGCGGCGGCGAGGACGTTTTCGAGCCCACCTTCACCTTCCATGGCTTCCGCTACGCCGAGATCGAGGGCTGGCCCGGCGAGCTCGACCCGGCGGCCCTGACCGCCGTCGTCGTCTCCTCGGAGCTGAGCCGCATCGGCACCTTCGAGTGCTCGAACGAGCTGCTCAACCAGCTGCACCGCAACGTGGTCTGGGGCACCCGCGGGAACTTCCTCGACGTCCCGACCGACTGTCCGCAGCGTGACGAGCGACTGGGCTGGACCGGCGACATCGCGGCCTTCGCGCCGTCGGCGGCGTACCTGTTCGATGTCGAGGACTTCCTCCGCGACTGGCTGGCCGATCTCGACGCCGAGCAGCGAGCAGCTGACGGCATGGTCGCCTTCGTCATCCCCGACGTGCTGAAACGCATCCCCGAGCAGCGGACGACGTTTCCCGAGCCGGACAGCACGGCGGTCTGGAGCGATGCCGCGGTGTGGGTTCCGTGGGCGCTCTGGCAGGCCTACGGCAACCCCCAGGTGCTCGCCGACAGCTTCGACGCCATGACCGCCCATCTCCGCCGGGTCGAGTCCAAGCTGTCCACCACCGACCTGTGGGACACCGGCTTCCAGTTCGGTGACTGGCTCGACCCCACGGCCCCACCGGACGACCCGATCAAGGCCAAGGCCGACCATGGCGTCGTCGCAACCGCCTGCCTCTTCCGCAGTGCCGACCTGGCCGCCCAGGCGGCCGAGGTGCTCGGCCGGACCGACGAGGCGACGGAGTTTCGCGACCTGGCCGACCGGATCCGGGCGGCGTTTTACGAGCACTATGTAGACGCCGACGGCACCATCCACAGCGACGCTCCCACCGGCTACGCGCTGGCCATCGCGTTCGGCATCCTCGACGCCGATCTCGTCGAGCTGGCCGGTAAGCGGTTGGCCACGCTGGTCGCCGACGGCGGGTACCACATCCAGACCGGGTTCGCGGGCACGCCGTTCGTGACCGACGCCCTGGCGCGCACCGGCCACCTGGACCACGCATACCGGCTGTTGCTGCAGACCGAGTGCCCCTCCTGGCTCTACCCGGTGACGATGGGCGCGACGACGGTGTGGGAGCGCTGGGACTCGATGCTGCCCGACGGCACCATCAACCCCGGCCAGATGACCAGCTTCAACCACTACGCCCTGGGCGCGGTCGTCGACTGGATGCACCGGACCAT
>CAWEFW010000016.1:0-30165 GCA_963808435.1 uncultured Actinomycetota bacterium
CCGGCCCGAGTCCGTCGTGAGCTCGAACGTGAGCCCCAGTACCCCGAGCAGCACCGCCACCGTGGGCGCGGACCACCATTGAACAGGCCGGATCCCCATGACTACCGACACCGATACCGCACTGCACATCACGGCTACATCAGCGACAAGAAGGGATACCTCGACCGGCTCAAGCGCATCGAAGGCCAGGCTCGCGGCATCTCGCGGATGGTCGACGAGGAAAAGTACTGCATCGACATCCTGACCCAGATCTCCGCCGTGACTTCGGCGCTGGAAACCGTCGGTCTGGGTCTTCTCGACGACCACCTTCGGCACTGCGTCGCCGACGCTACGCGCGCCGGTGGCTCCGAGGCGGACGCCCGGATCACCGAAGCCTCACAAGCCATCGCCCGGCTCGTCCGCTCCTAGCGCCGCCAGCTCGGCGCGGATCTCTTAGCTGGCTCGAGTCGCAGATCTGCTGGACGTCGGTGAACGCTTGCGGCCGAGGCCGGTGAGGCCGCGCGGCTTGTAGACGTTCAAGACGGCGACCACGACCAGCACCACAAGGCCCAATGCGGGATGGAGAACGTCTCCGCCTAGCGCAATGACTGCCCGGTCGTCCACTGTGCGGGCCAGGTTTGCCGCGGCCGTCACGGTCGGCATGTGGAGGATCAGAACGGTCAACGCCAGGACCGTCAGCACAAGGGCAAACAAGACCCAATAGTGCCGCACCAAGCCCCACTGAGTGCCCAGGGACATCACCAGTCCGGTGAGAAAGGCCAAACAGCCCAGCGGAACAACCGCTCGCCATCCGATCACCTCCATGCCGATCCAGGCCGCACGTATCGTCAGCGGCTCTTCGCTCACGGCGGCGAGGACACCTAGCACCAGGTAGCCGGCCGCGGCGCCGATCCACCCCACGGAGCAGATGATGTGCACGGCTAGCGCCGCTCGGCGGAGCGATGCCGACATCGCCATCAGCCAAGGTCCCAGCCGGCAGTCGTCTCCACGACCTGGTCTGACGCAGTAGTGGCGGACTGGTGCCGGCCGGGTCCGTGGCCACCCCCGACGAGCAGCATCACCACCACTCCCAGCACGGCGACCGCAACGGCCACGAGGAGGAAGACCTTGACCCAACGGGGCAACCCGGCGGTCGGACCCTGCACCTGGTCGTAGCCGGTGTCGTCACGATCTGATGGCTGACTGGTCATGGTGCATTCCTTCAGTTATCGAGATGGAGGACGAGTCGACCAATCGGGTTGAGCCGCCATGTCCCGGTGAGTGGGTTCTCGACGCGAATTCCGACGTTCGAGCCGGGCGTCATGCGCGCGGCACGCCGTGTCGTCGGCCGAAGGTCGTAGAGCCACGCGCACGCTCCGGGACGCAGCACTCGGACGACCTCTCGCAGGCCGGCGGCTAGGTCGGACCAGTGGTGCATGCTGAGAGTGGACACCACCAGGTCAACCGATTGGTCGTCGAAGGGCAGATCGGCGACGTCGGCGATCCGGAAGCTGACCGGGCTGGCACCAGGAGTCGCTCGGACGTCAGCAGCGGCGGTGGCGCGGTCGATCATCTCTGCGGACAGATCCACGCCAGCCACCGACAGGTGCGGAGATTGGGCCGCAATCAACAGCGGTAACGTGCCCGGGCCGGTGCCGACGTCGAGCACCGTTGCGCCGGGTGGCAGCGCCGCGACGGCAACGTCGGCCGCCACCCGCCGGTACAAAGGTTGGGCGAAAACGCCGGCCCAATGCTCGTAATGGCGAGCATGACGAGCCAGCCCGTACATGTTCGCTCGGTCGTGAGTGTGGCGGTGTGGAGCAGGCACAGCATCTCCTACAGTTGTATGAAGCAACCCTGATCCTCAGAGTAGGCGGAACAGTTGTATGGAGCAACCGTGACGGGCGGCCCGTTTCCTGACGACGACCTACGCCGAGCGCTGCTGCGTCTGGTGCGGCTCGGCAGTCTCCTGGAGCCGCACTCGCACCACCACGCCGGACTGCATATGTCGTTGTCGGAAATGATGGCGTTGGGGGAGCTGGCCGATGTCGAGTCGATGTCGCAGCAGGAGCTGGGGCAGCTGCTCGGTCTGGAGAAGAGCACCGTCAGCCGGTTAGTGGTGGGACTGCAGCACCGTGGCTGGGTCGGGCGGGAGCGGGATGCTTCGAACCGCCGCTTCTACCAGCTTCAGCTCACCCCTGAGGGCCGGACAGTCGCCGACCGCATCGGCCAGGATCTGCGGGCCCGCCATGAGCAGCTGCTGGGGGCGCTGACTCCCGATGAGCGGGAGGCTCTGACGATCGGCCTCGCGGGACTCGCCCGGGCGCTGGCATCTCATCCACCACGTCCCGGCACGCAAAACTCCGACTTCGCTGAGGAGACGCTCAGCGGCGATCGGCGCCCGAAGAGAAGTCGGAGCGGGCCCTAGTCCGCCGGTTCCACCGCGATCCGGGTGACCACCGATTCTGCCGCGCAGGTGCCGGACACCGTGCCGGCTCCGCCGGGGAGCACCAGCTCGTATGTCAGCGTGAGCGGCTGGATCCGCTCCAGCACCAGGCCATCGGGGGTGGGATTGACCACGGTGCGGCTGCGGCCGTCCTCGGTGAGCGTGGCGGCGATGGAGGTGATCTCAGCCGGCTCCTCGCCGCCCAGGGCGTACCACGCCACCGGCTGGGTGTCGCTGCCGTCGGCCAGCGCCAGGTTGGTGGACCCCTCCAGGCCTTCCACGGCCAGGTCGATGCTCACGCCGACCTCGGAGCCGACCACGGCGAACCGGTGAGTGGCTCTTCGGCACAGTTTCCGAGTAGCCGGATCTCCTCGAACGTGTCGACCAGGCGGTGTGGCTGAAGGACCCGGTTGGTGGTCTCGGTCCGCTCTCCGAAACACGTGATACCGGAGACGTCGTAGTCGCCCACCTGGAAGGTCGTCCAGGTCACCTCCAGCGGCGTGTAGATGAGAGTACCGATGATCTGGGCGTTGCGAGCGTACGGAAAGCGGTTATGCAGCGTGCTCGGCTCGGCGGTGGCCACGTAGGTTCCCTCCAGCACTACCTCACCCGCGTCCGAGCCGTCTTCGTTGACCAGCGGGTAGCGGGCCGAGACCACCCCATCGCTGACCGTGACGTCCTCAGTGAAGCCGGCAGCGATGTGCAGCTGGCCGTCGGGGGAGAGCACCTCCGTAGAGGAGGAGCCTTCCCCCGTAACCGCGTCATAGGTGATGGAGACGTTGATCTGCGGCTCCCCCTCGGGGAAGTACTCGCAGACGAAGCCGGTGCGGTCCTCTTGGATGACCGTCGGCTTGTCGGCGCGGGCCGCGCCCATGCCGGTCAAGAGCAGGATCCCCGTCAGCGACAGCAAGGCCGCCACAACACGAACCAGCACCAGGCGGGCCAGCTCCTCCGGTGTCTCGGACACATTCACCTGGTATCGCCTCGCGCACCGCAGCACGCTCCGCCGCCAGCTCCGCCAACGTCGAACTGACGAAGACGCGCAGCCGCTGGTCCGGCGCGCGGATCGAACCGGCGATCACGCCTACCCCTCCTCACGATCGAGGGCTCGGCTCTTCAAAGTGTCCATCCCGCGGCTTGAGAAATCGAGATCCGCTGCGCCGCCGGCGACCCCATGACCTGGTGGTCGAGCCATTGCGCCCAGGTTGACGCCAGGGGCTCTGGAGGGACTATCTGGCGGGGCGACGTGCAAGGTTGCGAGCGTACGGCGCGAAGGCTCGCTGACGCGTCGGTCGTAGTGCAGAGCTTCGAGTACGACCGTCTCTCTACTGGGAAACGGCCCGACGGCTAGGTCGAACCGATCACCGGGAGTTATGAGCACCTCATCGACTGCATGGGGAGTGGGACTGTCGGTGTTGATCAGGTGGAGTTGATGCCCGCCGAGGGACAGCCGCAGATGGCGGGCGCTGGTGGTGTTGACCAGCCGCCACCGTTCGACCTGCCCGGTCGCGATCTGCATCTCCGGCTCTAGAACCCCGTTGACGAGAAGCACCTCTCCTTGGGGTCCGCGTTTGTATCTCAACAACTGGTCGGGTGGGGCGAGCTGCCCACGCCGGTTCAGCTCGAGGTCGTCGAAGAGCAGCACGCGTTCCCCGTCGAAGGCGGGTTCGTCAGGATCACGGACCACGAGCACACCGCACAGGCCGCGGTTGGACTGAGTGGTCGCGGCGATGGGTGAGTGGTACCAGAAGGTGCCCGCGTTCGGCAGGTGGAGTTGGTATCGGAGGCGGCCGCCGGGCGGAACCGGATCGGCAGCCAGCTCACTGCCGTTCATGGCCGAGGGTTCTGGCAGATCGTGCCAGCGGATTGTGGTCGGCTCAGGCAGCAGGTTGGTGAACCGGACCAGGAGGGTGTCCCCGACGCGGGCTTCGATAACAGGACCTGGAGCCTGGCCGTTGAAGGCGTACCCGTGCACGACCATCCCGGGGGAGATCTCCCAGTCGTGCTCGGCGGCCTCGAGGTCCACGACCTGGAGGACCCCGGTGGTGGCTCTCCGCGGCGGCCGGCCCGTGGTCAGACCGGATGGTGTGCGCTCGCTCATCGGTGCCCTTCGTTGCTCTGCGCTGTCGTGCCGGGTTTTCCCGGATCCAGCCGGGTGATGTAGCGAGGCTGCCGCTGGGCGCTGACGAGGTACTGATGAGTCACTGTCAAGGGCAGTCGATCGGGTTTAGCGTGGACTCTCGGGGGGTGCCGTTCCGCGGAGGATGAGACAGGTGTGGTTGTGCCGAGCTACCCGGCGGAGGAGGTGAGCGGTGCAGTTCAGGCTGTTGGGGCCGCTGCAGATAGTGGTCGATGGTGCGACGCGGTCCCTCTCCTCGCCTGGCGAGAAGGCCGTGCTGGCTCTGCTGCTGCTCGCCGCTGGTCGGGTGCTGACGCGCGACACGTTGGTTGACGCCCTGTGGGGTGGCGACCCGCCGGCCAACCCGGCGAACGCTCTGCAGGGCCGGATCTCGCGGCTCCGGCATGCGCTGGAAGGCATCGGTGCGCCCGGGACGCTGGTGGTCGCGCAGGGCCCGGGATACCTGGCGGCCGTCGATCGGAACCAGGTCGATGCGCACCGGTTCGCCGAACTGGTCCAGCATGCTCGCGCATCTACCGGCAACCCCAAGGCCGCGTTCCGGCTCTATACCGAGGCGCTGGATCTGTGGCGGGGGCCGGCGCTGGCCGACTTTTCGACCGAGCCATGGGCGGCCGGTGAGGCGGCACGGTTGGAGGAGCTGCGACTGGCTGCGATCGAGGAACGCATCGACCTCGCCCTGAACGGTGGCCGGCACAGCGACCTGGTCGACGAGCTAGAGACCTTGGCCACCGCGAACCCGCTCCGGGAGCGGCTGCACGCTCAGCTCATGCTCGCGCTGTATAGGTCCGGCCGTCAGGCTGATGCGCTCGCCACCTTCCGCCGGCTGCAGCGCACCCTGGTTCACGAGCTGGGCCTGGACCCGTCGGAGGAGCTGCGCGACCTCGAGCAGGCGATCCTGCGACAGGACCCGCGGCTGCGTGCCCCCGCCCGGGAGGTGCCTGCGACCTTGACCAACTTGCCGGTGCGGGTGACCTCGTTCGTGGGCCGGGAAGGGGAGAGGGCGCAGCTCTCGGCGCTGCTCGGTGAGCATCGGCTGCTCAGCCTGACCGGACCGGGCGGCGCTGGGAAGACCAGCCTCGCTCTCCAGGTGGCCGCCGACACCGGCGATCGGTTCCCGGACGGGGTGTGGTTGGTTCGGTTGGCCGGTGTGGTGGATCCGGCAACCGTAACGGAGGTGGTCGCTGAGTCGGTCGGTGCACAACGGCCGGCCGGGGCGGTGCTGGACAGCCTGGTTGGCTACCTGCGGGACCGGTCCGCGCTGGTCGTGCTGGATAACTGCGAGCATCTGGCTCAGGCGTGCGCCGAGCTCGCCGAACGGCTGATCACCTCGGGTCCTCACCTGCGGTTGCTGGTGACCAGTCGCGAGCCGTTGCGGGTGCCGGGCGAGGTTCAGGTCGCAGTGCCGCCGCTGGCCGTGCCGCCACCCCACGTCGACCTCAACTCGCTCCGCGACTACAGCGCGGTCCGGCTGTTCTTGGACCGCGCCACGGCCGTCAACCCGGCCCTACGCGTCGACCCGGACGCCGCCGAAGAGATCGGTCGGATCTGCCGGCAGCTGGACGGGCTGCCGCTGGCCCTGGAGCTGGCCGCGGCCCGTGCCGCAACCCTGCCCCTCGCCGAACTCGCGGCCCGCCTCGACGACCGGTTTCGATTGCTCACCGGCGGCGCGCGCACCGCCGAGGCCCGTCAGAAGACGCTGCGCGCCACCGTGGACTGGAGCCACCAGCTGCTCACCGACCCGGAGAAGATCCTGTTCCGGCGGCTCTCCGTGTTCCGCGGCGGCTGGACCATTGAGGCGGCGGAAGCGGTCACCTCTGACCAGGCGCTACCGCCGGACGATATCTGGACCTGCTCGGAGAGCTGGTGAACCGCTCGCTGGTCTACGCCGACACCGGCGAGGTAACCGGCAGGTTCCGGATGCTAGAGACCCTGCGGGAGTACGCCGCCGAACGCGCAGACGACTCCGGAGAGAGTGACTGGCTGGCCGCCAACCACGCCCATTACTACACAGAATTCGCCGAGACCGGCCAGCGCGGGCTGCGCGGAGCCGGCCAGACCCGCTGGTTGCAGGCCCTGCGACACGAACGAAGCAACATCGACGCCGCCTTGCTCTGGTGCCGCCGGCACGTCGACACGGACCCCGATCTCGGGCTGCGGCTGGTCGCGGCGATGGGCTGGTTCTGGTACTTCACCAGCAATCAGCACGCTCTCGGCCACATCGACTCCCAGCTTGCCGCCAGCCCCCGCGCCTCCCCGAAGACACGTGCCCAAGCAGTGCAGGCCAGGTCAATCGTGGCCCGTCCCGGTTCGTGCATCGTCCACCCCAGCCCGCTCTGCGCCGAGGCCGCCGGGCAGAGCCTGGAGGACCTGGACCGCCTCGGTGCCCAGCACGCCGCCGCCTACTCGCGTGCCCTGTTGGCCGTCGAAGGGATCGCCGGACGAAACGACCCGGACCCGGCCCAGCTTCTGTCCGCCGCCCGGGAGGCTTTCGACGAGGCCGGCGACCGGTGGGGCCAGGCCCTCACCCTGTTCGTGGAGATGGAGCTGCATTTCGCCGCGGGCAGGCAAGAGGAGGGCAGGGCTACCTTCGCGGAGGCGCTGAACTTGTTCCGGCAGCTGGATGACCATTGGGGGATCTCCGCGGTGCAGTACCACTACGGCATCGCACTGCACCGGGCCGGGCTGAATCACGAGGCAGTCGAGGTGTACCGATCCGCGCTGTCGGAAGGTCGTATCGGACTGACCAACACCGTGCAGTACGCGCTGGCCAACCTAGGCAACATCAGCCTCCTCATCGGCGACCTGGACGGCGCAGACGCATACTTCACCAGCGCGCATGCCGTGGCCCGGGAACTCGGCGCCGACGCCAGCACCCTTGCCCTGCTCGGTCAGGGCGACCTGGCCCGACTCCGCGGTGACTCCGACCAGGCCTGCCACCACTACACCGCCGCGCTCGCCCGAATCGTGGACAGTGAGACACCGGACTGGGCCGCGACCGCGCTGAACGGTCTCGGCCGCCTCGACCTCGAGCACGGCGACCTCGACAACGCCCACCGCCGACACACGCAGGCCTGGCAGTTGGTCTCCTCAGGACCAGAGCCCACCCATCGCGCCGCGGCCGCTGCCCTTGAGGGTCTCGCCGCCGTCGCCGCCGCCCGTGGACAGTTTGGTGCCGCAGAACGGCTGCTCACCACCGCAGCGACCTGGCGCCAGAAAAACAGCTGGCCCGCCTCACCGCTGGAACTCCGCGACCTCGAATCCGCCACCGAAGCACCAAACGCCGCAGTCCCCAACGTCTAGCCGCCGGGGACTGCATCGCAGATGGAGAAGGACTACTCGTCATACCCGCCGAGCGGGCTCGTGTTCCACGCGACCTGGATGCGAGTCAACTGAGCGGTCACCTGCGCCGGGGCAAATGGGCCGTCGACTGTCAACTGAAGATCGTACGGCGTGAACGTCCACCGTTCGTATCCCCCTCGTACGCGGTTGAAGAACCGCACCGGATGGCCAGCGGCAACGCTGGCGGTCGCGGGCATCCGGCCGATCGAGCCGCCCTCCGCAGCGAACAGTCCGAAGGTGCCGTCCCAGGTTCGCTTGCGGAGGTCGATCACGCCGGAGGCGTTGTTCGGGTTGTCGGCGTATTGCAGGTAGAACCCGGTTTCCCTCAGGATGCCGTGCTCGTCGGTGTAGAACTCGGTGACGTTGTCGCCCTTCCAGTCCGTAATGGCGACCACTTCGCCGGATCCGACATAGGTCGCCGGGTTGGAGACGAAGAGGTAACCAGTCATGTGCCAGCCTGCGGCTTCGACGACCTGCCACGCCCCGTCGAACGAGGTGGATACACCTGCGGCCGACACCGGTCGGGATGGCGAGCGCGGCGAGCAGGTACCAGCCGATGCCGACTCGCCAGCGCAGCGCGCGACGCAACAGATCCCGGACACCGGCTTTGCCGGCGGTGACGGCGGTGACCAGGAAGGCAGGACCGGCCAGTCCGAGGACCGCTCCGATGGCGCTGAACAGGCGCGGCGGTGCCCCGAGGAACAGGACCGGCGCCCAACTCGCCCAGAAGATGACGTACGCCGCGACCAGGAAGGACGCCACCGGGTGCCGGCTGATGAACGACCCCATGGATGCGCGAGGGTGCGTCGTTGGAGGGTGGGGGACCGGCGTCGTTGCCGCGTCGAACTCGGAGACCACCCGGAGGTACGGGCAATCCGCAGCGGAGATCGTCATGATCAGACTCCTCTCGATGGGTGGCTGACCCGGTCAGCGGACTGGTCGGCAGACGTGTCGGGATCGGTCGGACCTTGCGTCGTGCTGGACCGGAGCACGGTCCAGGCGATCCACGCGCTGCTGATCGCCATGAGGAGTGCGCCCACGGGTTGGGTGGGGAGGCTGGCGCCCGTGGTGGCCATCCCGAGGAAGGCCCCGAGGACATAGAAGACCAGCGTGCCGACGATCCAGACCATCCCGGCCCACTTCGCGAGTACGCCGGAACGCCATATCGCCAGACCGAGGATGATGTTGCCGGCGACGGTGAGCAGCAGCGCGACTCCGGTGATCAGGCTGAGCACCGGGGAGAACTCGATCGCCATCACCTCGCGGTTGCCGCTCAGGTAAGCGGCTCCGATGGCCGGCGTGGCGAA
This sequence comes from uncultured Actinomycetota bacterium, assembly GCA_963808435.1. Lineage (GTDB taxonomy): Bacteria > Actinomycetota > Actinomycetes > Propionibacteriales > Propionibacteriaceae > Microlunatus. The sequence goes on from CAWEFW010000016.1 coordinate 9,212, forward strand.
GGTTGAGATTGTCCCGGGCACCATGAACAGGGTCTGGCCAGTAGCCGCAAGGATGGTTCCCGAGAGGGCCAGCCGTGGCGCTCGGCTGTGCGTCAGCATGGCGCCCAGCGCGAGGGTTCCGAAGATCACCAGAACGGCTCCGAGGACGCTGCTGGCGATGTGCTCCACCAGGTACGAGGGACTGCTGACAAATCGCGCCCACCCTTCCGGGTCGACGCTTGAGTCAGGCTGCGGCTTGACGGTCGTGAAGCCGAGAATGAGTCCGTAGACAGGCAGAGCCACCAGTCCGGTGCGGATCCAGGCCGCGGATGCTGGCGTGGTTGAAGAAGACGGCTTGCTCCGTAGTTGCGATGGGCTCTGCGGTAGCGGTTCCTGCTGCTGACGAACAGATCGAGCAGCATCCGGCGTGTTGATCACTGGTCCTCCTTGGGTAGGTTCTCCTTCTGAGAGGCTGATCGGTGCTGCTGTTGACCTGCTGTTGATCTGCTGACGCCGGCATTCCTCGCGGCGCATTGATCAAGTTCGGGACACTGTGTTCCCACCTCGGCCGAAAAGGGTCATGCGAGGATTCGTGGGCATTACGTCGGCTCACGCGACGACTGGTTGTCGAGTGGGTGCCGGCGCTTGTTGCTCGGCCTCGTCCACGGTCAGGGGAAATCTTCTCGCCAGTCCGGCCAGGCCGTGCACTTGTCGTTCCTGAGTTCGGGTGTTCATGATCGCTCGGTCCTTACTCGTGTTTGTCGCTTCAGCGGGTTGGGTGATACGCCCAGCGGCGGACGACAGGACCGGTGCCACCGGCGGAGTGCCGTCTGGCCAGGCCTCAGGCACAGATGAGGATCAGCGCAGCGCCAGTCGCTTGCAGCGCGAGTCCTCCGGGGAGTGCAGCCTTTGTGGCCTGGCGGAACCTAGGGGTTACTTCGGCTTGTAGGTCAGCGGCTACCGCTGGGTGGCTGTCGGCGTTCATCACGACGACAGCCCTGCTCAGGACTACTCGAGCGGCCGCGAGGACCGCACCGCCGCAATGACATCCCGTACGGCCTGGCTGGCTGCGGCGGCGTGGGTCTTGTCGAGGTAGAGGGAGGCGTGTGTCGCGTCGGCGATGACATCGTGCCGGCTGTTGGAGGACAGGGTGGCCAGCTTGTCCTGCGCCGCCGGCCACGCCTCGGTTTGTCCCCGGCTGGCGGTGACGACGATCAGCGGCTTGCTGTCGAAGTCGACGAGCGTTGCGGCCTGGCGGGCCGAGGCTGCTGCCGCCTGGAACTCGTCGAGGTAGCTCAGGACGCTGCGCGCGGTCGAGACACTGGCGCGGGCCTGGCCACGGGCCAGCGGAGGGAGGCTGTCGTAGGGGTCGGGGAGCAGGTGCGCCAGACCCAGGTTCGCCGTGGCCGCCACCGGCGCCGAGATGCGACCGAAGAGGCTAGATGAGCCGTTCGTGATCGGAGCCGGGCCCGCCACCGGTGCGGTGGAGTCCAGGAGCACCAGGCCGGCGACCTGGTCGGGGTACTGGGCGGCGAAGGTGAGGACGTAGAGGCCGCCGAAGGAGTGACCGGCCAGGACGTAAGGTCCGGGAATGTTGGCGCGGTCCAGCAGCGTGTGCAGGTCGGTGGCCGTCTGCACAGCGTCCTGGGGGCCGTCAGCCGGGTCGCTCCAACCTTTGCCGGCGCGGTCGTACACGCAGACTCGGCTGTCCTGGGCGACGCCCGCCGTGATCCACGCCATGGCCGAGGAGACTTCGCCGTGGCCGGGCTCCAGGATGACGGTGGGGGTTCCGGAGCCGGTGCAGTTGAGGTGGAGCCGGTGCCCGCCGACGTCGATCAGCTGACCGGGCATGGGGTATGCGGCGGCGTCGACCGACTCTCGTACGGTCTCGTAGCCGCCACCGATCGCGGACAGGCGCCAACCCGGCCAGCAGCGGGTAGACCAGCCACCGACGCGCCCGGCCGGGCGTCTGCCGACGCGCCCGGGTGATGCTCCACACCACGATCGCGAGCAGCACCGGTGGCCACACCCAGCGGAACCCTCGTCCGACGGCCGAGTCGGACCCGAGGATCGAGATCAGGCCGGCGATGGCCAGGAGGACCGCCGGCGCTGCCGCCCAGCGTTGCGGGTGGTCGCTGACGCGCACGGACAGGACCGCCAGCAGCGTCCAGCCGACGGCGAACCCCAGCAGCACCGCACCGGTCAGCACCTCGGCTGTGGCCGGGATGAACGGCGCGACCACCAGCGCCGCCGCGACGACCAGCCCGGCCGCCATCGATCCGGCGACGATCCGCCCGATGCCTCCCCTGGACGGATGTTGAACTCGCTCCGGTCGCTCGACGTCAAGCTGGGGCGGGGCAGGGCGTACGGTGTCGGTGTTCATGAATGACTCCTCACTACGGGTTCCTTCTCGGTACTGATCAGCCTGGGCGCAGCTGAGGCTGGTCGCCCCGGCACATTGGCCAGGCTGCGAATGTGCCGGCTCAGCTGCCACGACCGGGCGATCAAGGTGGTGGCGGCCGCGATCAGAGCCGCCGCGACGAGCACGACCAAGGCAGGCCATCCGTACGCCGCGGCGACCCAGCTGACGTCGCGGCCCGTCAAGCGACCGACGATGGCGGGGAAGCCGACGACGAAGCCGAGGACCGCCATGGACGGGGCCAGCCCCAGCACGATGCGCACCCGAGACCGCGCGTGACTGGTCGCCCAGCGGCGCGCGGCGAGACCGCCGTGCGCGCCGAGGGCCAGAACGCCGACCGTGAGGCAGCCCAGAAGTGCGTCCAGGGAGGCGGTGCTCACCCGTGACCGGGCGGGCGGGCGGTCGGTACCTTCGACGAGCCGGAGGACGTCTCGAAAGATGGCGGTCTGGTCGCGCAGGAACGGCGATCCGCTGTTGAAGAGGAGGGCGATGCCGTAGCCGGACTGCGGAAGGACCGCCTGGTAGGCGCTGAAGGTGAGCAAGCTGCCGCTGTGCTCCAGGCGGGTCGGGGCGGCGGAGGGACCCTCGGTGTCCCAGCCGAGCGCGTAGCCGCTCGGCGCGCTGGGGGTGTGCATCTCGGTCATGCTGGGTTCAGAGACCAGGCGAGTTCCGTCCGCGGTTCGGCCCCCGTTGACTTGGACGACGAGCCAGCGCGCCATGTCGGCGGCCGTGCTGACCACATCACCGGACCCAGGCCCGAAGGTGGCGGGAGCCGAAACGGCAATCGGGTGTCCGTAGGCGATCACGTGTCCGACGGCCAGGCCCGGGACGGGCTCGTCGTCGGTGTAGGTCGTCAGGCTGGCGGACATGCCGGCGGGCCGAAAGACGTGCTCCCGCAGGTAGGCGTCGAACGGCTGGCCGCTGAGCAACCTCGACCAGCCGGGCCGCGAGCTGGTAGTTCGGGTTGTGGTAGTTGAAGCGAGTGCCCGGCGCGGCAACGAGATGCGCTGGGCTCAGGCTCGTGGCGGCCTCGGCGAGCGTCCTCGGCTGAGGCCGGCTGAGGTCGCGCACCTCCCGGTCGGCGAGGCCGGACGTGTGGTTGAGCAGCTGCCGCACCGTGATGTCCGCGCCCCTCGGGTCAGCCAGCCGGAACTCCGGTAGATGCGCGACGACGCGATCGTCCAGCGACACCTGTCCGGCGTCCACGAGCTGCAGAACAGCCAGGGACGTGAACGACTTGCTCAGAGAAGCGATGCGAAAGCGGCTGTTCGCGGTGACCGGGACGTCGTCGGCGTTGTGCCCGTAGCCGCGGACATGGACGACCTCGGTTCCTCGCGTGATGGCGATCGCCGCACCCGGGATGGAGGCCGCCGCCAGCTCGTCGCCGACCAGATGGTCGACGGCCGCCAGGTCGACCGGCGGATGGCCATCGGCGGCCGCAGGGGCAGCGGGCCCGAGGATGGCGAAGGCGGTCAGCACGAGACCCGCAGCGAGCCGGCCGACTCTCCTCGGGCGTCGCGTCGTCGGCGCTTTGGTGGTGGCTCTCCGCGGCGACCGGCCCGTGGTCAGACCGGATGGCGTGTGCTCACTCATCGGTGTCCTTCGTTGCTCTGCGCTGTCGTGGCGGGTGTTCCGGCTCCAGCCGGGCAATGCTGTGAGGCTGCCGGTGGGCACTGACGAGTTGCTGATGAGTCACTGTCAACGGCGGTCGGCCGGGTCAGCGTGAAGCCGTCGGAGATGCCAAATCGCGGCTGGCTCCGCGGCTCAGACGGGCGTGAGGGGCTGTGCTGGATCTCGCGGCGGATCTCTTGAGCGCGCGCCTTGCTGCTGAGGGTCCAGGTGGAGAGCACCTCCCAGGGACCGACGGCATCGAGCTCCTCAACCCCGTCGAAGAGCAGGATGCCGATCTGGCGCTGGTGGGCAGGAGCCGGCGTCGAGCCGTCAGCGGGGCGCGGGCGGGGGTGCTCCATGGCTGCCTCCTCGGCGTGACGGGGAGTGGGCTGCGTTCGTTCGAGCAGCCCCTCCGACGTCTCCAAGAGTCACGTCGTTCGGCGGTCGTCGCGCCGGTCAAACGGCCGGGTTTGAAGCCGGCAAGCCGGCTCGGAACGTGTACGTTCGTCGCGTGCTGGTCGGTCGGGAGCCCCAGCGGCAGCTCCTGGGTGCGCTTGTGGAGCGGGCGCATGACGGGTCTGCGGGAACGCTGGTGGTCCGCGGAGAGCCCGGTGTGGGCAAGTCGGCCCTTCTCGACGAGCTGCTCGCAGGTGCCGGCGAGGCCACCGTGCTGCGGACCCAGGGCCTGGAGGTCGAGGCGCCGCTGGCGTTCGCGGCGCTGCACCGCCTGCTGCGCCCCCTGACGAGGCTGCGCGCCGCACTGGTGGAACCACAGGCACGGGCTCTGCGCGTGGCGTTCGGCGAGGAGGAAGGGCCCTCGGTCGAACCGTTCCTGGTCGGGGTGGCGACCTTGTCCCTGCTGACCACCGCGGCGGAGGAGAACCTGGTGGTGTGCGTGGTCGACGACGCGCACTGGCTGGACCCGGCGACGGCGGGTGCCCTCCTCTTCTGCGCCCGCCGGCTCGGGGCGGACCGGGTCGCGATGGTCTTCGCCGCCCGGGATGGTGCTTGGGGGAGCTTCGACCCGCAGGGCCTTCCCGAGTTGGTCCTGACGGGCCTCGACCCGGACGACTCACGGGTCCTGCTCGAGGAGCGTCTCGGAGAGGTGACCGCCGACGGGGTCGTGGACCGGATCGTCGCCGAGACCCGCGGCAACCCCCTGGCCCTGTTGGAGCTCCCTGGCGAGCTGACACCGGGCCAGCTCAGCGGGTCGTCGCCCCTTCCGTCGCAGCTCCACCTGACGGCCCGCGTCGAGCAGGTCTTCCTCGACCGCAGCCGACGTCTCCCGCCGTCGGTCCAGACGATGCTGCTGATCGCGGCCGCCGACGACACCGGCGAGCTGGACGTGTTGCGGCGCGCCGGGGCGGGACTGGGCCTGGGCGAAGCCGACCTCCAGGCGGCACTGGACTCCGGGCTCCTCGTCGGCGGCACCAGGTCGTTCTCGGTGCGGCACCCGCTGGTGCGTTCGGCGATCTACCAGGCCGCGACCGGTGCACAGCGGCGGGGCGTGCATCGGGCCCTCGCCGAGGCGCTGTCCGGACAGGGAGATCCCGACCGGGAGGCGTGGCACCGCGCCTCTGCTGCCGAGGGGCCGGACCAGGAGGTGGTCGCCGCCCTCGAGCTCGTAGGTAGCCGGGCCCAGCGACGCGGCGGGTACGTCGCCGCACTAGCGGCGTACGAACGAGCCGCGGCGCTCTGCGCCGACCGAGCAAGGCGGGCCGAGCTCACCTTCGCCGCGGCGCGCAGCGCTTGGGCGTGCGGCCGGGCCGGACAGGCGCAGGCGCTGCTGTCGGCGGCGCGCGACGGGGCCAGTGACCCGTTGCTGCTCGGCGACATCGCGCGCCTGCGTGGACACATCGAGGTCAACCTCGGGTCGGCTGCGGAGGCGCACCGGATCTTCGTGGAGGCGGCCCAGCAGGTGTACCCATTCGACCCGTGCCAGAGCCTTGGACATCGGCGTCGCCGCCGCGGTCATGCGTACCTTCGGCGCCGACAGCGGCACTCCGCTGCCGGCGACCGACGCCCTGGTGGCTCCCGACGGAGGCGACCCGCCGCGGACGCGGTGCCTGCGACACCTGCTCGTCGCGACGACCAAGGTGGCCGAGGGCGACTGGGCCGCCGCCGCGGAGGCCCTGGACCTCGCGCTGGAGGTCGGCGAGGAGGTCGACGACCGTGACGTGCTGTGGAACCTCGCGAATGCAGCCCTACAACTGGGCGCCGACCAGGCACAGCAGCACTTCTACGGCTACGCCCTCTCGCGGGCACGCGAGGCCGGTGCGGTAACGGCGATCGTCTATTGCCTCCAGCGACTGTGCTTCGGCTACTACTTGGCCGGCGACCTCGTCGCCGTACGCAACGGTGCCGAGGAGGCCCTCGCCGTCGGCACGAGCATCGGGCAACCGGCGATGACGGCGTCTCCCCTTGCCTGGCTGGCGCTGCTCGCGGCCTTGCAGGACCGAGACGACTACGACCATCGTCTCGCCCGGCTCGAGGAGCTGGTCGCCGCGCATCCCTTGGGGATTCTGTCCGATCCCGTCCACGACCTGACGCGTTGGGCCAAGGGACTTCGTGCGGCCGGGTCCGGGGACAGCTTCGGGGCCTTGCACCATCTGGCCCGGTTCCGGATGCCGGTGCTGGCGCGGATGGCGGCCCCAGAGCGGATCGAGGCGGCGGTGCGCGTCGGGGATCAGGCGGCCGCCATGGCTTGGACCGAGGAGCTGGCACGGTTCGCAAACGCCACCCGAAGGCCGTGGGCGCTCGCCACAGTGGCCTACGGGCGGGCCCTGACGGCAGGCCAAGGCGATGCTGAGGCCCTGTTCCAGGAGTCGTTGGGGCACCACGCTCGGGCCGGTCGTCCGCTGGACGCCGCACGCACCCAGCTGGCCTACGGGGAGTGGCTGCGGCGAAGCCAACGCAGAGTGGATGCCCGTCAGCACCTGCGGGACGCGGTCGAGACCTTCCAAGACCTGCGCGCCGCAAACCTGGCCGCACGAGCCAACCAGGAGCTGCGTGCATCGGGCGAGACCGCACGCAAGCGCAACCCGACCACGCTGGTCAAGCTCACCCCTACCGAGCTTCAGATCGCCCAGCTGGTGAGTTCGGGTCTGTCCAACAAGGAAGTTGCCACGCAGTGCTGGATCTCGCCGCGCACGGTCGCCTTCCACCTCCGCAACGTCTTCGCCAAGGCGGGCGTCACCTCCCGCGGCGAACTGGCCCAGCTCGACCTCGGTTAGCCGAGGATCCCGGCCATCTGACCCGGGTTGAGCAACCGGCATCGAGTCCACGCTCGGACGCAGTGCACCACCACACCAATGCTGCCGCCCTCATGGCAACGTCGCCCGTGCCCGTCATGCCTGCCTCTGCGCCTACCGAGCGGACCGCTCTCACCGCATTGCAGCCGGTGGTCGACCAACCGGTGATCTCCATGACGGTCCGCTCTGGCACCCACCACCCGAAGCACCGTCGCCGTGCCCACAGCAGCGGTCTACGAGATCCCGGACAGTCCCGCGGCTACGGCGAAGCCGAGGACAGCGGCCAGACCGGCTTTGTCCTCAGCCTTTTCGGTGGCCTCGGGGATCATCGATCCGACCAGCATGACCAAAAGGGCGCCGGCGGCGAAGCCGTCCACCGCGGCCTCGAACCGCTCGGCGGTGATTCGGGAGATTGCGTACCCGCCGAGCGTGGCTAGCGCGCACGCCGCAGCGACGACGGTCCACAAGGTGATGATCCGGCGCGGGCTGTTGCCGGCCGCCTTCATGTCAGTGGACGATCCGATCGACTCGGGCAGGTTGGACACGAAGGTCGCGACGAGTAGCGCGATGCTCACACCCTGGCCCTCCGCGATGCCCAGCCCGAGCACAGCCTGCTCGGGAATCCCGTCCAGCAGTGCGCCCAGGGCGAGCGGCAGTCCGGCTGAACCTGCCCCCAGCCGACCGCCGACACGCTCAACCCCGCGGTCAGCGAAGAAGAAGGCCAGCGCGCCGGCGGCCAGCCCGAACGCCAGCGGCAGTGCACCGCCTGTGGCAAGGCCCTCCTCGAACAACTCGAAGGAGATGCTTGAGATCAGTGCACCGGCACCGAAGCCCAGCACAACACCGATCTGGCTTGGCTTCCACTGCCGGATCACGCCTAGGACAGCCCCGATCGTGAGCGATGAGGCAGCAACCATTCCCCAGCCCAGGGCCTCCCACATTCCCTCGACTCCCGCTCAGCTCGTGGGGCGATCGGTCTGCAACGCCCGGACAGCGTTGAGTGCCATGGGGAGGAATCCGCCAGTCGCCTCGATCTCTGACCAGGTCTGGCGCCTGGCCGCGATGCGCCGCGAATCGCCGGGCAGCCGTCGCTACTCGTAGGCCACAAGTCAAGGTCCAGCGCTGCCCTGCCCCGCTGAACCACGGCGTCACCCTGCCTGCCCTCGGCTTGGGCGTGTTCCAGACCCCACCGGAGGAGACCCGCGATGCGGTAAGCGCCGCTCTGGAGGCCGGATACCACCACATCGACACCGCCGCCGCGTACGGCAACGAGCGCCAGGTCGGCGAGGCTGTCGCCGCTTCGGGCGTGGACCGTGACGAGTTGTTCCTCGAGACCAAGATCTGGATCAGCGACTACGGCTACGAGCAGACCCTGCACGGGTTCGAGAAGAGCGCCCGCAAGCTGGGCGTCGACCAGATCGACCGGCTGATCCTGCACCAGGCGCTGCCCTCGCGGTTCGAGTCCACCCTGGAGGCGTACCGGGCGTTGGAGACCCTGCTCGCCGACGGCAAGGTCCGCGCCATCGGGTCAGCAACTTCATGGTCGACCACCTGACCACCCTCCTCGACAGAGCCAGCGTCGCGCCGGCGGCTCATTCCGGCGCAACCTGACTCACAACCCCCTCGTAGTCACGAACCGGGCCCGCGGTGGCCCGGGCCCGTCGCCGGGACAGCCCGGGTCCGAGGACGACCGCGAGGACAACCGCTGCACCGCCGTACGCCAACGCCAGCCACCAGTACCGGCTGCCCGGCTCCGTGCCAGGAAGAAGCCCTGGGACACGTTGATCGCGCCGTGGAACAAGGTGGCGATCAGCACGCTGCCGCGGGTGTGCAGGAAGACCCAGGTGAGCAGGATCGAGTACGCGGTGGTCATGATCAGGAACGCGACGACCGGCTGTCGGAACTGCGGAGACGGCATCCGCAAGCACCACAGCCGGTGGCTCGAGGACAACGTCGCGGCCCTGCTGGCTGCCAGCCTGTCGGCCTGGTTCGGCCCGGCGGTCCTACAGGTCGGACGGCTGTCAGCGCTGGACTTCGTCCTGGTCGTCCTGGTCCTCGGTGAGGAACTGGGTTGGCGCGGCTATGCGCTGCCGAAGCTGCTGCAAAGGTTTTCGCCACTGGTCGCCAGCTTGATCATCGGAGTCCTGTGGGGACTGTGGCATCAGCCGACCTTCTTCATCGCCGGGAGCCCGATGGCGACCACGTACCAGGGCACCGGGACTCGCCACGACCTTCTCTTGCCGACGTGCACCGCAAATCCCAAAGCAAAGAAGGTGTGTTCATTCTCAGCCGGGAGAACCTTCGATCGCTGGCTGCGGGCTCATGACGATTGCGCCCGGACGTGATGCCTTGCAGGATCATCGCGTGACCTCGACGCTGCATCACGTCGACAAGCTGCTGGAGTTCCCCGACGCCCATCCCTACCGGAAGTGGTGGGGGACGCATTGGCGGTTGGTCGAGCTCGCTGATCTGGAGGTCCCGATTCCTTCGGCCGCGCTGGAGGACGGGATAGACCAGGAACTCGCGTGGCTCACCTCCAGCCTCGGCGACGCTCCGAGCCGGAGCGGGGACCGGCTGCCCCGTCGGCACGCGTCGATCGAGGGCAACGCGGTGTACGCATTGTCCCGGTTGGGCTTCGCCGACCATCCGGGCACGCGCCGGCTGGTGGAGGCGCTGATCGCGTGGCAATGGCCGGACGGCGGCTGGAACTGCGACCGGCACCCCGACGCTCACCGATCGTCCTTTCACGAGTCCGTGACCCCGGCGGTCGGCCTCGCCACCTATGCCGCCCAGACCGGCGACGCGACTGCTCTCGCCGCGGCCAACTGGACCGCCGAGCTGCTGCTGGAGCACCGGCTGTTTCGGGCTCACGGCACCGGAGAGCCGATCCACCCGTCGTGGACGAAGCTGCACTACCCGCCGTACTGGCACTACGACGTACTCCAAGGTCTGCGGCTGCTCCGTGCGGTCGATCGGCTCGGCGATCCCCGGGCCGGTGATGCTCTGGACCTACTGGAGAGGTCTCGTCGTCGGGACGGAACCTTTTCAGGGCCGCAATGGTCCTCGAAAGTTCAGCCAGCCGTTCTGGATCGAGATGCTTACAACCACGTGCTGACCCGACGAACCGAGGAGATCCTGGCGGCGGCCGGACGGGCCCCGAGTGCGGCGCGCCACCAGGAGTCCACGGATGGCTAACACCGGCGGCGGCGCCGCGCCCGACCTGGGATCCGCGGCGGCGGGTTCCGAGGCGAATTCCTGGGCGCCGCTGCGCAACCGGACGTTCCGCTGGCTGTGGCTGGGGGTGCTGATCAGCGGCATGGGGTTCTGGATGCAGACCGTCGGCGCCCAGTGGCTGCTCGTCGACGCCCCGAACGCGGCGGCCCTGGTGGCGATGGTGCAGGCCGCGAACTCACTGCCGATCATGCTGCTCGCCCTCCCCGGCGGGGTGCTGGCCGACTCCTTCGATCGGCGCTGGCTGCTGTTCACCGTGCAGGTCTACTTCTTCGTCACCGGTCTCGTACTGGCCGGCCTGGCCGCCGCGGGCCACCTGCCGCCCGCCCTGCTGCTCACCTTCACCGTCGCTCTCGGTGCCGGTGTGGCCGTCCAGCTCCCGACGTGGCAGTCGACGGTGCCCGAGCTGGTGTCGCGCGCCGAGATCCGGGCGGCGTCCCGGCTTGACCTGGTCAGCGTCAACGTTTCGCGAGCGGTCGGGCCCGCACTTGCCGGTGTTGTCATCGCCCATCTGGGCGGTGTGCCGGTGGTCTTCGCGCTCTACGCCTGTTCGGTCGTCTTCCTGGCCGTCGCCCTGCTGCGGTGGCGCCGCGAACCGGCCCAGCTCGAGAGCACCCGGGAGCGTTTCGTCCCCGCGCTGCGGGCCGGTAGCCGGTACGTGTGGCACGAGCCGGTGGTCCGCCGCATCATGCTCCGCCTGGTTCTGTTCGTACTGCCCGGCGTTGCGCTGTGGGCCCTGTTGCCCGTCATCGCCAGCCAGCGGCTGGGGCTCAGCGCCGACGGCTTCGGCGCCCTGTTCGCCGCGCTCGGCACCGGCGCCATCGTCGGCGCCCTGGTGCTGGGACGGGTCAAGGGACGGCTGTCGGTCAATGCCATGCTCGCCGTCGGCGGTCTGCTCTACGCGGCCGCGCTGGCCGGCCTGGTCACGGTGGCCAGCTTCCCGGCCGCCCTGGTCATCCTGGTGGTCAGCGGCCTGGCGTGGATGGTCATGACCTCGACCCTCCAGGCTGAGATGCAGCTGATCCTGCCTGCCTGGGTCCGGGCCCGTGGCCTCGCCCTCTACACCGTGGTCTTCATGGGCTGCCAGACCGTCGGCGCCCTGTTCTGGGGACTGGTCGCCAACCAGGCCGGCCTACAGCCCGGTGTCCTGGTCGCCGCCGGTGGCGTCCTCCTCGGCGCGCTCGTCGGTCTGGCGCTCCGGGTGCCTGACACCGGCAGGCTGGACCCGCAGGCCGTCGTCTACTGGCCCGACGCCGAGGTCGCCGCCGAACCATCGGCCAACGCCGGACCCGTCCTGGTCACCGTACGGTTCACCGTCACTCCGGATCGGGAACCCGAGTTCTTGGAGGCCATGGACCAGCTCCGTCGGTCCCGGCTCCGCACCGGCGCCACCCGGTGGGAGCTGTACCGGGACGCCGAGCGCCCCTCCGAGTTCGTCGAGACCTTCCGGGTTCCGTCGTGGGAGGAGCATCTCCGCCAGCACGCGGGTCGGCTGACCGCCACCGACCAGGTCGTCGAAGAACGGGCCCTCAGCTTCTCCGACCCGCCCGTCGCAGCTCAACACCTCGTTCCCCCGTAACCTCGACGACGATCGTGACCCTTCGGCCAGGAAGCAGCCAGTGGTGGACCTACGCAACCATGCCGTTGCCGAGCGCACCGACCTGCTCGCGCTGCTCGAGCAGCTGACCCCGCCCCAATGGGAGGCCGCCACCCTGTGCCCGGGCTGGCGGGTGCGGGACGTGGTCGCGCACATGTTCAGCTACGACGAGCTGTCCCGCGTGGACCTGGCCCGCCGGTTTGTCCAGGGCCGGTTCAACCCGAACCGCATCAACGCGCTCTGCCTCGCTCCGTACGCCGACCGCACACCGGCGGAGCTGGTCGCCCTGGCTCGCCGTTGTGTGGAACCGCGTGGCCTGCCAGCCGGGTTCACCGGTGGGATCGCGATGCTGGACGCGATGATCCACCAGCAGGACATCCGGCGACCCCTCGGCCTGCCGCGGTCGATCCCACCCGACCGGTTGCGGGCCGCGCTGGAGTTCGCCAAGACCGCCCCGGTCATCCTGGGCTTCTGGCACCGCAGGGGGCTGCGGATGGTCGCTGACGACGTGGGCTGGTGGGCCGGGTCGGGACCCGAGGTCCATGGTCCGGGGGAGGCGATCCTGCTGGCCATCGCCGGCCGGAACGCGGCGGTCGACGAGCTGAGCGGGCCGGGCATGGCGACCTTGCGCCCTCGGCTAGACCGGGCCAGCGCTGCGTGACGCGAACTGCGAAGGCTGACCCTTCGACCGGCTCAAGGCGCAGGCGACAGGCTCAGGCGGACCACCGTTGGCCGGTCAGCCGCTCGTAGATCTCCACGTAGCGGGCTCGCGCGTGGGCCACCACGTCCGGCGGTACCTCGGGCCCGGGAGCGGTGCGGTCCCAGTCGGTCAGCGACGCCGACCAGTCGCGCACCACCTGCTTGTCGTACGCGGTCTGCCGCCGGCCCGGCCTCCACTCGTCGGCCTTCCAGAACCGGGACGAGTCCGGGGTCAGCACCTCGTCGCCCAGCGTGAGGACGTCGGCCGCGTCCCGGCCGAACTCGAACTTCGTGTCGGCGATGATAACGCCGCGCTCGCGGGCGATCTCGGCGCCGCGGCCGTAGACCGCCAGCGTCAGGCGTTCCAGCTCCGCGGCGGTTTCTTCCCCAACCAGGTCGGCCACCTCGGCGGTTGTCACGTACTCGTCATGCTCGCCCTGGGCCGCCTTGGTGGACGGTGTGAACACGGGCGTCGTCAGCCGGTCCGCCTCGACCAGCCCGGGCGGTAGGTCGACCCCGGACACCGAGCCGGTCGCCTGGTAGGTCTCCAGGCCGAGCCCGGCCAGGTACCCGCGGGCGATGCACTCCACCGGCAGCATCTCGAGCCGGCGGCAGCGGATGGCCCGGCCCTGCCACTGCGTCGGCACTTCCTCGCTGATCACGTGGTTGGCGACGAGGTCGCCGAGTTGGGCGAACCACCACAGCGAGAGCTGGGTGAGGATGGCGCCCTTGTCTGGGATCGGCGTCGGGAGGATCACGTCGTACACCGAGACCCGGTCGGACGCGACCAGGATCAGATCCTCGCCGTCGGCGTACACCTCCCGGACCTTGCCCCGGTGCAGCAACTCCACGCTGGAGGTTCTAGCACACCCGGACGTCGCGGCCGCGCCGTCGTCAGGCGACCTGCGTGCGCTCCCAGCCCTGCGGCAGCGTCGGCAGGCTGATCAGGACGTTCAGGTGCAGGGTCTCGGCCAACAGATGTTTGAGCTCGCGGCCCTCGATGATTCGGATCCGCCCGTTGCGCCGGGCGAATTCGTGGGTGTCCCGGCCGAACCACGACGTGGTGACCAGAATCCCCTCGGTCGCGCGCTGGTCGGCCATCGCCCCAGCGAGCGTCCGCACAGCCTCGGCCGGCACGACTCCGATGTACCGCTGGGCCTGGATGACGGCGACCCCGCCGAACCTCGGGTCCTCGTTAACCGCGACGGCATCGATCCCGTCGTCGCGCAACGTCTGGGTATGCCACCTGCGGAGTCCTCGCGCTTCGAAGAGCTGCCGCACCAGGATCTCGAACTTGGCCAGCGGCAGAGTGAGCAGGTCCAGTCGGCTGTCCCCGTCGGTGCCCGCGACGGTCTCGTTGCGCCCGGGGTCGTCGTCCGGCTGCGGCTGAATCGCTATCAGGTCGTAGGGCTGCGGGGAGATCCGGGCGTTGTTCCGGCGCAGGCACAGCCCCGCGTCGAACTCGGGCGCATCAAGGTTCAGCTCCTCGAACCGGGCGCGGTCGAACCGCACGCTGAGCAGGTGCGGATGGGTGGTCTGGCCGGTCGAGTGGTCCACGGCGGTCACCCGACCGTTGAGTGCGACGCTTTCGACCAGCGCCGGCGAGGTCAGCGCGAACGCCTCCGCCACGGTACGCAGCGCGACGCGGGCGAGAAGCTGCCCGTAGAGGCTGCGGACGTCGGCCGCCTTACACGGCACTGGAATGATGCTGCCTTTGACGATCCGGTACTCCTGCTCCGGCGGGATGACCGAGTTGTGGGGCAGCTCGCGCTCAATGACCAGCTCGCGCGCCTCTGGCCGGTAGGCCAGCACCGTCGTACGGGTGGGGATGAATGGTGGGTACGGCGACGCGGACAGGTTGTCCTGGACTGCTCGGGTGAACGCCGTCTCACCCCCGTGGCGGAGTGCCGCTGCCATGATGTCCGGGGCGGTGGCCAACGCGGGCTCGCGGTCCCGCAGTATGTCGGTCAGCCGCCGGAGATGGAACTGTAGGGACTCGTTCTGGTCGCGCAGGTCCGCCGTCAGTCGGGCCTGGACCTGCCCCTGGTCCACCTTCGCCTGCTCGCGCTCGGCGCTGACGCGGTCGAGCTTTGCTTTGCGTTGGGCGTAGCGCTGGATGTGCGCCTCGACGTTGCGGTTCTCCTGCTCTGCGAGCTGCGTCGCGCCTAGGACGCGCTCGAGGAATGACTTACGCCGGACCATGGTCGCCACCGCCGCCGTGTAGTTGTTCCGGGAACCAAAAATAACCGAGAGGGAGTGCTGCCGTCACTAGCTGAACGCGGCCACGAGGTGAAAGTTGGGTTACGCGTACAGCGGCGGGTCAGTGAAACTGCGGAACGATCAGGTAGAGGCCGAAGAGGACAAGGATGGCCGCCAGACCGAGCAGCGCGTACCCCACCGCCTGACCCGCGGAGCCGGACTGGCCGCCGTGCACGCGGACGTCGGCGGATGAGACGAGGCGGATGCCGAGCGAGAGCAGCACGACGAAGAGCACCGTCATGGTGATCGAGACGCTGGCGACCAGGGCCAGGGCCGTCCAGTCGATCTTCATCAGACGCCGCTCCGGTCGCGAGGCTTCCGAGACTTCTGGTCTGCTGCGCCGTCGGGCGCGTACGCGCTGGGTGAGGCGCTGGCCAGCACCAATACCTCGCGGCTGTCGGTCACGTTGGTGTGGTCGACCCGATGGCGGCGGGAAATGATGAAGATCACCAGGCAGGCGGCGGCGAGCAGGATCAGCAGCGCGATCACCCCACCGACGCCCTGCGGCGAGAGCAGCGCGGCGAGGCCACCGATCAGGCCGGCGCCAGGCAGGGTGAGTACCCAGGCCACCAGCATCCTGCGGGCCAGCCCCCAGCGAATGTCGGCTCCCTCGCGGCCGACGCCCGAGCCGAGGATGCTGCCCGTGCTGACATGGGTCGTGGACAGGCCGAATCCGAAGTGGGCCGAGGACAGGATGGTCGCTGTGGCTGCAGCACCAGCAGCCGCGCCCTGCGGTGTCTCGATGTCGACGATGCCCTTGCCCATGGTGCGCATGATGCGCCAGCCGCCCGAGTAGGTGCCGAGGGCGATGGCTAGACCGGAGGCGAGGATCACCCACGGCTGCGGACCCGTGTCCGCCGGCTGCAGGTTGGCGGCAATCAGGACGAGCGTGATGACGCCCATGGTCTTCTGACCGTCGGAGGTGCCGTGGGCGAGGGCGACCAGCGAGGCGGTGAATGCCTGGCCGTACTTGAACCCCGTGCTCATCTGCTCGGTCGGGCCCCGGCGGGTGATCAAGTAGGCCAGCCGGGTGGCGATCGCGGCGGCTGTGCCGGCGACCAGTGGCGCGACGAGGGCGGGCAGCAGGACCTTGGACACGATGACCGAGCCGTTGACCGTGCTGATCCCGGCACCGACGACGACCGCGCCGATCAGGCCGCCGAAGAGAGCGTGCGAGGAACTGGAGGGCAGCCCGACGAGCCAGGTAAGCAGATTCCAGACTATGGCGCCCACCAGGCCGGCAAGCACGATCACCGCGGTGACCAGGCCCTCGTCGAAGAAGCCGCCGGAGATGGTCTTGGCCACCTCGGTGGACAGGCAGGCGCCGACGAGGTTGAGGACAGCGGCCAGGATCACGGCCGTACGCGGCTTGAGAGCGCCGGTGGCGATCGGCCCGGCCATGGCGTTCGCGCTGTCGTGGAAGCCGTTGGTGAAGTCGAAGATGAGGGCGACGACGACCACCACGATGACCACGAACAGCAGCGTCACGCGGGGTCCCCATCCACTCCAGCGGGCGCGGTACCGGCGGCAGCCGCGGCTCGACTCCAGAACGATAACCCGGGTGAACGGGAGGTAAAGCAGTGTGACGGTCGCTGGATGCGAGCCTTGGTCGAAACCTCGCTACACTTACTGGTCGCAGTAGGCTCGCGTGGTCGTTCTGCTGCCCAGCACCCGTGGCTCAACGGATAGAGCATCTGACTACGGATCAGAAGGTTGGGGGTTCGAATCCCTCCGGGTGCGCCATCGGCCTCTGACCAGCGGAAACGCAGGCCAGAGGCCTTATGCTTGCCCGTAGGGTGACCGCCGCACAGCGCTCCGAAACCTTCTGACCTTAGCACAGTGCCGGCGCCTAACCCACTACTGTCCAGGCCGCTCGCCGCGGCCGACGAGTTGACGCTCCGGGCGTTCGAGCGCCGGCTGCGGTCCAGAGGAAGTCGGACAGGACCGTGCAGAGCTACCTCGAGGCCGCCCGGCTGCTGGCGGGCTGGCTGGGCGGACGGGACACCCTGGAGGAGGTCACCCCGGCCGACCTCGAGGACTTCATGATCTTCCTGCTTGGCGCCTACACCGCCAGCACCGCGGCGGTCCGGTTCAAGTCGCTGCAGCAGCTCTACGGCTGGCTGACCGCCGAGGAGTGGATCGCCGCCAATCCGATGGCCCGGCTCCGCCCGCCAAAGCCGACCGAGAAGCCGGTGCCGGTGCTGACCGATGACGGCTGCGAGCGCCTGATCGCGGCCTGCCGGGGCAAGGAGTTCGCCGACCGCCGCGACGAGGCCATCATGCGGTTGTTCGTCGATACCGGGATGCGGGTGTCGGAGATGTGCGGGATCGGGCTCGACGACCTCGACATGCGGGCCGACCAGGTCACCATCCGCGGCAAGGGCGACCGGGTACGGATCCTGCCGTTCGGGACCAAGACCGGCACCGCGCTCGAGCGCTACCTCCGGCTCAGGGCCCGGCACAAGCTGGCCGGGCTGCCGTGGCTGTGGCTCGGCAGCCGCGGCCGCGAGATCACCCCGTAGGGGGTGACCCAGATGCTCGAGCGCCGCGCCCGCTGGCCGGGCTCGGGCACGTCAACCCGCACATGTTCCGGCACACCGCGGCCTCGTACGCGATGGCCAAGGGCATGGGCGACGACGCCACCATGCGGCTGTTCGGGTGGCGGACGCGGACGATGCTGAACCGGTACGGCGCGGCGGTCGCCGACGAACGGGCCCGGGAGGCGCACCGCCGGTTCTCGCCCGGGGACCGGCTTTGATCCCGTCGAGCGGCCCTTCAGGCAGCAGTGAAAGCTAAGCTTCCTGAAAGCAGGGCGGCCGTTGCGCTTCTCGGGTCGGATAGACCGTTCCGAGCTGAGGTTGGTTCGTCAAGGAACGGCACGGACTCGGCCGGGTCTATCTGCTTCCGGATGGGCCGGTTCTCGCCGTCCCGAAGGTGCGCATGCTGCGGGCAGAGCTGGACGCCGCCGTCGAGCCCGGCGACAACCGGGAGTTGATCTTCGTGCCCTGGGTCTATCGGCTCGGCGACGAGTGTCCCGACCCGGACGATGCCATCTTGTTCCGATGCTGGTGTCCACATGTACACAGCCACATCACGCCGGCTGACTGAGAAGCTTCGATCCCTTCGGCCGACGACGACTGGTTGATCGTCGGGATCGCGGTGCGTCGTGCCGGGTCCCATACGGGAGCCGTAGCACACCGCTAACCTATTGAAAGGTCCTGTGCGCCCCGCGCCGGAACCGCGGAACTGGGAAGCCGTGGCAGACCCCTTGAGGAGGGGCGCCACAGCATGCCCAGCATCAGTGGTTCAGAACGTAGCCAGGCGGCTCGGATTGGCGCTCACACGAAGTGGGCACGGACTGACGACCGAACCGCCGCGACGGCCCCAGCTCGTGCCGCCCTAGAGAAGAGATTTCTCGACGAGGCCGGCGGCGATCCTGTCCGCGCCGAGCATCTCCGCAAAGCTCACTTCGCCCGCTTGGCGCTCAGGTCGGCGCAATCGCGGCGCAAGGCCAAAAGGTTGCTCGCCGATGCGGCTACCACTGACGCCGAATTTACGGCTGGCAGCGACGGGCCATGACCACAATGCAAAGCCGCCCCGGACTCGCAGAGACCGAGGCGGCAGATAAGGCGCCGGGCAACAACTGAATCTCTACGGAAATCTTAGCCGTGCAACTGCGCCGACGCCGCGAAGCATCATGGCGACTGCCACCGCTGAGCGACGTACACGACCCGTCGACCGCCGGGCCATTTCGATGATTGCGACCACCTACCTACGCCGAATACCTCGACGCCGTCAACGACGGGAGGACGGCTGGCTCCTATGACGACTGGCTCACAGCATCGACCGTCCAGAGCAACAACTGGAACGGGCCTGCCCAGCTCGAGGAAGAGCCACCACCGCCGAATACGAGCCGGCCGGCGAGGCCCAGACCGACGACCTCGACGACCGCATGCTCTTCCACGAGCTGCGCCGACTGCGAATCCAACAGCGAGCCCGGGACCTACTGGCAGCCGAACGGCTCGGACCGATGCCACCGTTCGACGCCGGCACCTTGGGCGAAATCCTCGCCCGACCCAGGAACCGGCAACCGGGTGGAGCGGCTCATCCCATGGGACGGCGGACATTGATCGTCGCGCAGCGCAAGACGGGGAAGACCACGCTGACGCTCAACCTGGCCCGGTGGTTGATCAGAGCGGGAGGACTTCCTCGGCCGGTTCGGCCACCGGCCCGTCGACGGGCGCCGTAGCGGTGCTGAACTTCGAGGTCAGCGGCGCGGATGCTCGCCGGCTGGGCCGAAGAACCGCGGATGTCGCAAGACAGGCTGCTACTGGTGAACCTCCGCGGCCGGCGTAACCCCTGCGCCCAGGCCGAAGGCCTGGCCCGGCTCGCAGAGTTGCTGCGGGTCGCGGCACCGAGACCCTGATCGTTGACCCGTTCGGCCGCGCCTACCCCAGCACGAACCAGAACGATGCCGGCGAGGTCGGGGCGTGGCTGGCCGACCTCGACCGGTTCGCCCGCACCGAGGTCGGCGCCGCGACGTGATCCTCACCGCGCATGCCGGCTGGGTCGGCGAACGCACCCGCGGATCCAGCGCGCTCGAGGACTGGCCCGACAGCATCGTCACGATGACCGTCGACAAGTGGAAGGCGACGGGATGCACGGGCCGCGGTACCTGGCAGCGATCGGCCGGGACGTCGACCTCGAGGAGGACCAACTCAGCTACGACCGAGGACACCCCGGACTCTCAGCCTCGCCGGCACCGGGTCACGGAAGATCGCCCGGCATCAGCGCAACACCGAGGCGCTGAAGGTGCGGTGCTGGCCGCAGTCGGCAACGAGCCCGGGGAGAACGGAACCGCCATCGAAAACGCACTACGCCGCGCCGGGGTGACATTCCAATAGGGCGAAGAGCGCACCACCATGCGCGCCCTGGGAGGAGAGTTGCTGGACGGCTGATGCACACGCCGGGGAGAGGAAACGCAAAGCTCTGGTGGCTGCCCGAAGACGTTCCCAACCTCCCCCAACCTCCAAGCCTCCCCAAGCCTCCCCACGGGGAAGCAGAAGAGCCTCCCCCAACCTCCCCTTATAGGGGGAGGTTGTTCTAAGGGAGGTTCAGACGGTCAAGCCTCCCCAACGTGCACCAGCTGCAAAGAGCCGATGATCGTGGTGGAGGCCGGCCAGACGACACACCCGGGGTGTGATGCCGCATGATCCGGGCCACCGTCACCGCGGCGAGAGCCAGAGCAGCAGAGGCCAGCGAGCAGCTCAACCGCCGGCTAGTCGACCTCACCCGCAGAGGACAACGGCCACCCTGCGCAGCCGACGACCGATGGCTCGCTGAGGACCAGGACGAACGGCGCCGAAGCTGCGAGCCTGTGCGCCCGGCTGCCCGGTCATCACCGAATGCCGCGCCGCCGCAGCTGCACAACGCGAGCCGTTCGGCGTCTGGGGCTGCCGGGACCTAACCCGGCCGAAGAAACGCCCACACGAGCCGCTAGAGCAGTCCGGCTGACCCTCTGTGTGACCACGGGTGCCGTGTGTCAGCGGGCCGATTTCGTCGCGGCGACAGCCGAAGCGGTCCTTACGTCATTTCAGCTCCGTGTGATGTTATGCGGGACCACTATTAGAAGAGTAGTTTGTAGCGAACAACA
Organism: uncultured Actinomycetota bacterium; assembly: GCA_963808435.1. Taxonomy (GTDB): domain Bacteria; phylum Actinomycetota; class Actinomycetes; order Propionibacteriales; family Propionibacteriaceae; genus Microlunatus. Next base: position 29,911 of record CAWEFW010000016.1, read on the forward strand.
ATGTTCATCGTCTTGTAAGCGGCGAAAGCTAGCAGAGCACCAATGCATACACAGGCAACGAACCTACCGACGTAGAAGACCCACCTCCGTATCGGAGGGAGGTCTTCTTTGCGATAAGACCTGTAAATAATGAAGCCAAATGCTGAGATGAAGGCGCCAACTCCGACAAGGGCCGCCCAAAGCTGTTGCCTTTGAACAGCGGGATCTAAGCTGAGCGCGAGCCACACCCCCATATAGGACAACCAATGAGATGCC
>CAWEFW010000017.1:0-42325 GCA_963808435.1 uncultured Actinomycetota bacterium
CCAGATATTCGGCGCTCAGGCGGATCGGGCCACAGATCGAGCTAGGCGGAAGGATCTCGCGGCGGCGGTACGGAGCAGTCAGGGACTGCTTAGCCAAGTAGCCTCCGCCGGTCGCTGGCTGGCGATTACTCATCACTCTGTCTATTTCGGCGCTTGTTGATTAAGGCGGCCTGGCTCCGCTCGGCCTGGACGGCGCGTGTCCTCGCTGCGCAGCGGGCCGCGCCGCCTCCCTGCACCGTCGGTCCGCACTTCGATGATCCCTAACCATGCGTGAAGTCCGAAGGCAAGCACGTTTTCGTGTTATGTACGCGAGGATTCGGACGGTGTCGACAAGCTCATCCCAGTTGATCCTCCGACTACATCTAGCCTGGCTAGCGGTGGGGGAAGATTGAGCACCGCACGCCAACTCCTGCGTCAGGCCGGATGCGCCGCCCGTGATCTTCATCCGCTGGCCCGGCCTGGGATCGCCATCGGTCTGTGCACCGACCCGCTTTCGGGCCGCCGCGCTGGCCACCATCGCCGTCCTGGACGACGCGATGCAGGAACTCATCCGACAGGGCGGCAGGCCGCGGTAGGCACCGTCCGCCGCCAACAGTGCTTGGTAGCTGTATTCGTCCAGGTCGAACGCGGTCAGCATGATGACCTTCGCGGTTGAGGCCGGGTCGCGAAGGATCAGGCGAGTGGCTTCCAGCCCGTCCATCACCGGCTTCCGTACGTCCATCAACACAATATCGGGGCGGTGCTCCGCGCTCCAGGTGACCGCCTCGGCTCCGTCACCCACCTCGCCGGCCACGCGAGCCTTCGACGACGTCGGGTGGGTCTTCGTCACCGCTATCTTCCTGCTGATTTCACATCGGCCGGACGGTATGGCGGCTCACCGGGCAGCTCCAGATGATCGCCCAGCATTACCGCAACGTCAGCCAGCCGGTGGACCTCGGATATGGAAACGCTGCCGTGGCCGGGCCGCTACGTCGAAACGTCATGCGGCTGAGGGGTCCGCGCTGCTGCGCCCCGATCCTCAGACGGGCAACCGATGCACGGCCTCGTACGCCCGCGAGGTCCGGGCAATCGGTCAGCGAAGCGCTCAGCTGCTCCAATCGGCAGCGCGCTTCGTCCGATAGGGTCAGGAGACTGGAGGCGGCCATGCGGAGCTTCTCGACCGACGCGGTGTTCGGATCGAGTGCGGCACCGAAACCCGCAGCTCGACGGCCGCCGCGCCCGCGTACTGGTCGGTCGAGAAGGGGGGCAGGAGAAGCGGAACGGCTGCGGTCATCGCCTCCGTCACGCTGTTGTTCCCGCCGTGGGAGACTGCGAGCGCGGCGTGGCGGAGCAGGGTGACCTGGGGCAGGAAGTCGCGCACCAACCAAGAGCTGGGCAAATCGCCGAGCTCGTGTCGAGGAGTTGAGCCCGTCGCGATCGCCGCGCGTACGTCGAGACCGCGCAGGGCCGCGGCCACCCGTGCCAGCACGTCGCCGCGTACGGACAGGAAGCTGCCGAAGCTGACGTAGACGACTGGCCGGCTGTCCGCGGAGAGCCAGGCCTGGACCTCTTCGTCGACCGGTTCCTCGCGTACGGCGGAACCCAGGAAGGTGTGCGGGGGGAGCAGTCGCGTACGGCTCTCGTCGTGCAGGGCGGCGGGGTAGTTGAGCAGCAGCACGTCACCGGTCTCCGCGAACGTGTCCGCGGTTGGAACCGCCTCCGGGTCGAGCTGGTGCAGCGCGTGGTTCCATTGCCCGGTGAAGTCGTCCCGAACTTCTTCGCACAGCCGCCTCAGGGCGGCCAGGTCGGCCCGGTCGGGGGTGAATGCCGGCGGCCACCCGGTCGGGCAGCCGTACACCTCGTGGCCGACCGACAGGGCTGACGGGTGCCCCAGGACCACGTCGGCGTGTCGGATCCCACCGCTGATCAGACCCAGGCGCGCGCTGAACGCGAGGTGGTCGACGATCACGTCGTCGGGGCGCAGCCGCCCGACAATCTGCTGGACCTGGCTGGCGATCGCCACCGGGTTCCACAACAGGTCGTTGCCGCGGACCCGGGCCTGGAACAGCAGGGTCTCCAGCATGCCCCGACGGGTCGCAGCGAAGAACCCGCGCAGCGCGTCGTCCTCGCCGCGGGGCTGCTGGTCCGCGCGGATGACGCCGGGGTTGGAGCCGTGGCCGAGCCGCAGGTCCACGCGCTCGAAGCCGAACGACCCGACGATGTCGGCCGTGGCGGGCCCGGTCGCGACCACCACCCGCTCTCCCGCGCCGAGCCAGGCGGTGCCCAGGGTCGCGAGTGGAAGGAGGTGGGACGCGTAGTCAGGGCTGATGATCAGCAGCGTCACCAGGCACTCACCTCGGGGACCAGCGACTGCTCGGGTGCGGCGAGCTCGGCGTAGACGTCGGTGAGAGCCGCTGCCATCGCCTCGATGGTGAAGGTCTGCGCCACCATGGTTCGGGCGCGTTCGGCTCCTGCTCGGCCGGTCGGGCGCGCGGCGAAATCGAGGGCGCGCCGGATTCCCTGGGTCAGAGCGACTCGGTCACGGGTGTCGACCAGGAACCCGGTCACCGCGTCTTCGACGTACGTCGCCGGGCCGCCCGAAAGGGGAGCGACCACGGTCAGGCCGGTCGCCATCGCCTCCAGCAGTGCGATGCCGAACTCCTCTTTCACGCTCGCGCACACGTAGACGCCGTGAGGTGCGGCCAGTCCGGGCCGGCCGTACCGGGCGGCAGCGAGCCAGCGGGCCACCGTGTCGTTGGGTCGGTGTCCCGCGAGCAGCAGACCGTGGTTCGGTGCCTCCGTGAGCGGCACGGCCTGACCTATCCGGTCGAGCTGCTCCTGCTCGTCGTCGGACGGATGCTCGAGGTCGCCGCCGACAATGAGGAGGTTGCACCGGTGCCGCAGTGCGGTGTCGGCCGCCCACGCCGCCACCAGCGTGGCCATGCCCTTCACCCGGTGCAGGCGGCCGACGGAGATGGCCAGGGGCAGGCTTCGCCGATCCTCGGGCAGCGAGCGGAGCAGGCCGTCGAGTTCGTTGAAGTGTTGGGCGGATGCCTCCTGCGCGTCCGTACGGGATCGCGCGATCACGGCGAGATCGATCCCTTCGGCGACCACCGAGTAGCGCCCCTCCGGCTGTCCGGCGAGGTCGACACCCAGAAGGGTGTGTATGTCCCAGTCCAGGTTCTGCCGAGGGAAGAGCACGAGCCTTGCGGCATCGGCGGCGATGCGCTGCACCAGCCGGGTACGGAACCAGAAGTGCTCGCCTTCGTCAACGGTGCCGAAAACTGTCCGGGTCAAGGCTCCGGACGCGTCGAGCCCGTCGATGACGGCGTGGGGGTCCGGTGCGAGGGTGAAGACGACCGGGATGCCTCGTTCGCGGGCGACCGCGGCGGCCGCCAGCGAGCCGACGTCGGCCATCCGGAGATGGATCGCGTCGATCGGCTCGGCCGCGCGCAGGATCCGATGGATCCCGCGTTGGGTGGCGATCCGCCGCGGCCACGCCTGTGCCATCGGAACATGCCCACCGAGGAAGGGAACCGTCGCGAACGCGTGCCCCCGGGAGACCGAGCCGAGATCGGCGACGGAGGAGAGCGCGTCGTCGTGCCGCCCGCGGGAAATCGTGACGACGCGCTCGAGCTGGGCCCACCTGTTCGACTCGCTCCAGTCCCAGGGCGGCCGGCTTTGCGCCACCAGGGCGTCTCCAAGACGTACGAGCAAGGTGGCGATGCCACCGTTGTCGCCGGCGCCAACCTGTGAGAGGTGGCGGTCGATGTCGGCGTGCATGAAGAGCTGCGCAATCGCCGGAGCCTGCCTGCCCGAGGCCGGACGCGAGGCGGGCCTCAGGTCAAACAGCGCCAGCCGGGCCACGTCGGAGAGGACGTCGGTGCGACGGCCAATTGCTGTCAACAACGAGGTGGTCGTCTGGTTCGGTCGGCGGTCGCTGAGACCCTCAATCGCCGCGACCCTGGTCGCGACGCTCTCGTCGGCGTCGCCGACAACGCGGCGCAGCAGCTTCTCGGGGAGGCGTCCGGGCCCGCGGCCGGCCGTTTCGACGAGGCGGGCCCTGCCGCCGGGATCCGCGACGCCGGTCAGGGCCTCCTCGAGGGCCAGAGCTAGCTGATCGGGCGCGTTCCCGCTCCATTCCTCCAACGTGCGCTGGGCCAGCATCCCGAGGAATCCGCCCCCGGCGACCATTCCCGCCAGCAGGGGAGTTCCGCCAGGTTGCGGCGGACGGGCGCCGAGCGCCCAGGCGGCGTGCTCGCGCAGGTAGAGCGAATCGTGATTGAGGAAGGAGACGAGCACCGGATCGGCCGAGCCGTCGCGGATTTGGGCGAGGGCGTGGACAGCTGCGATGGCCGTCAGCTGGTCAGCGGGATCCGAGGCGGCCGCAGCCAAGATGCTGACGTCCCGGGCGCCACTTTTCCGGTCGGCGGCGACGGACAGGTCATCGGCGCGGCGGATGCCCTCAAGGATCGAGGGCGACGTACGCACCGCGTCGAGAGCAGTTTGCAGTTCCACGGCATCACTTCTGCAAGCGATGACCTCACGGATTCACCTGCGGAGCGCGACCGCCAGTTCATGATCATCGCGCTCGGTGAGACAATCCTGACCACCGGCTCCGCGCTCATCGTCGCATTCGTCCGGGCGCTGGGCCTCGAGACGCCGGGCGAGCTGGCCGAGGACGGTGTCCCCGAACCGCTGCGGGTGCAGTTCAACGAGCAGGCATCTGTGATGTATGTCCCGACCGGTGGGTTCGGCTGGATCACTGATGGCCGCGCCATTGCGGAGTCAGGGACCTCGGAGTGCCTGCTCAGTCTGCAGGTGGGCACCACCACTGAGGTCGACGACCTGGTCGGGCGTGTCGATGCGGCCGGCGGTCGGGTGGTGTCAGGTCCGGAGCAGAAAGCCTGGGGCTACACCGGAACGTTCGCCGACCCTGACGGTCACCTTTGGGAAGCCATCGTCTCGGCGATCTGACCTAGCGGGCGAGTCAGGCGCGGGCGCGCGCAACCTTCGCAACAAGACCGCATAGCGCGGCAGATGCTTACCAATCTGCTTACCCTCGGACCCGCGCAGACTGGCCCATCGCCGTACACGGGCGGACGCCAACCACACTGGCTCGCCGCCGAGGGAGATGGCGATCGCCTTCGTGCTCAACCACCCAGCGATCACCTCGGCCATCATCGGACCGCGCACCATGGAGCAGCTCGAAGGGCAGCTGGCAGCAGCGGATGTCGTGCTCGACGCCGACGTGCTCGACCGAATCGACAAGCTCGTCGCGCCCGGCACCACGGTCAACCCAGTGGACAACTCCTACAACAACCCGGCACTGGCACCCTCCGCCAGACGCCGCTCCCCCTAGGCAGGTCGGGCTAACGTCCGTGCCGGGTCGTCGGGTCGATGCGGTCGGGCAAGTCTGGGGACCGATACGGCCAAACCCTGTGATCCGTAGGCCCAGGCGGGCACTGCCCGCGTGTCCGTGAGTGTCCATCTACGACGGCGACTGGCCCCGATCAGTTCGCCATCCACCGTACGTCTGCCGACCGCGTTGCTGTCACGGCTGCTATCAAAACGGCGACCCGGCAGTCATCGTCTTGACGGCCGGACCCTGAAGAGCGACACGCGCGTGGTCGTACTGACAGCAGCCTCACATCATGGATCGCAGCACGTCGAACTGGCTCCTGGCGAGGACGGGTTGAAGCCGTGCTCGATCAGCCAGCGGGCCGCCACCAGGCTTCGCCAGGACCACCATCCGCGGATCACGTCGAGGTCGATGTCGGTGCCGTAGCCGGCGACGACATCGCCAAGGTGTTCCTCATGTCCGAGTGTCAAGATGGCGAGGTCGTACAGGGCATCGCCCTGTCCGGCCTCGGACCAATCAATCACGCCGGTGATCTCGTCACCGTCGACGAACACGTGGGTGACCTGCAGGTCGCCGTGCACGAACACTGGTGTCCAGGGCCGGAGTGCAGCCTCGGCGATCCGGCGGTTCCGCGTAACCAGGTCGGTAGGAAGGACGCCGTTGGTGCTGAGCCACTCGCATTCGCCGTCGAGTCGCGAGGCGATCTCGTCGAGGCTCCGACCGGGCCATGGCGGCAGCGGCGCGTCGTGCAGCATCCGTGCGGCGGCACCCGCCGCGGCCCACGCCGCCGACGACGCGGTCGACGGCTCACCGAGGCGGCCGAGTGCCGTCCCTGGGAGGGCGGCGAGCGCGAGCACGGGCGGCTTCCGCCACAGGACCTCCGGAGTCGGGATCGGCGCCAACGCGATCGCCTCGACCTCCACGTCGGTGAGCGTCTGATCAGAGTCGATCTTCAGGAACACGTCATCGACGCGCAGGGTCGCGCGCTCGGCGTGGGCCACAACGACCTGGACCTCCCCCACGTCGGCGATTCTTGCGGATGAGCACAGTCGTCGCCGCGGCTTAAAAGTCGTGCCAGTCGCCGTCGTAGCCGGCGGCCTCCCGCTGGAGATTGTCGGCGTGGTCGGCGGCAGGTGCCTCCGTCGGCGGTCTTGGCTGTACCTATGGCTGTACAGCCACCTGGGTCGCCGTGCCGAGCCACCACTTACCATTCAAGATCATGACTTGCGTTCCCATCAGCGCTGGCGACCTTCGTCGCACCGAACACCTTGGCTGAGCCAAAGACTCCTTCAAGGGCTGTCGGTCGGGAGTCGTTCGGGTGGGTCAGACGACTCGGCGCGTTTGGCGGTCATGGTCTCCGGCCGTGCTCGATCTGCTGCGGCATCTGGAGGGTGAAGGATTCGATGGCGCGCCGCGTGCGCTGGGCTTCGATCACCAAGGACGAGAAGTGCTGACCTACATCGAAGGTGAGGTCGGTGTTGGTCTGCCAGAAGGCGACGACGAGCCGATGCGCGCGCGACCCTAGGACACCAGCCAGGCCCAAGACAAGTGGAACCGCATCTCCAGAGTGTGAGCGAAGCCCGCATGTTGCTGTCGCGACGACCGAGGTACTCGGGCGGTCACGGCAGTCAGTCGGCTCGATCGAATGGCTGCTCGTAAGGGCCCGTCAGCTGATCCTGACACTACCGGCCGAGGACCCACATCACGCCGAGCACCATGCTGACACACGGATCGAGTGCAGGTGTGTCGGATTGACGCCGCCGGTTGCCCCGAGCCGATCACAATGGCCCTGGCCGCGGCCGTCGTCGACGATCTGGTGTGGCTGCGTTCGGAGCGCGTTGAGATTAGCGATCCAGGCGTAAGGGATGTGTCAGGGCGTACGTGACCGGGCCGACATCCAAGTTCGCTGGTGCTATGGACAGGTTGTGGTCGGTCCCGAAGCGCTGGCTGGTAGGTCGTCCGCTGCGTAGCTCGCGGATGTCGGAGACGTTGCTGCCGAAGAAGCTGGCGCTCCCAGTCTTTTGCAGTGATCCGTTGTCGTCCAACGCGTATGCGACCGAAGAGATCTTGCTGATGCTGAGTCTTGGCGGTCTGGCGTTTCTTTACCTGACCCCATGGATTGCGGCGGCTGTGGTCCTGCTCCTGGTGATCGTGGTCTTGTCCTACCGTCAGACCTGCCACGCCTATCCGAACGGGGGTGGCGCGTACGCGGTCAGCCGAGCGAATTTGGGGCGGAACGCCTCACTGGTGGCTGCCAGCGCCTTGCTGGTGGACTACGTGTTGACGGTCGCGGTGTCAGTCGCGGCTGGCGTGGCCAACATTGTCTCGGCGGTTCCAGCTCTGGCCGAACACGCGGTGTTGCTGTCAGTTGCACTGATCTGTGTCCTCGCGATCATGAACCTGCGGGGCGTCAAGGAATCGGGAACGGTTTTCGCCATCCCCACCTACGGCTTCATCATCTGCGTCTTTGCGATGGTCACAGTCGGGCTAGGGCGGGCCGCCGGCGGCGCGGCGCCGGTCGCCGAGTCAAGCACTATCGGCGTTGCGGCGCATGAGCCGATCGCGGGATTGCTGTTGGTGGTGCTGGTTCTTCGCGCATTCGCCTCGGGCTGCACCGCCCTGACCGGCGTAGAGGCCGTCAGTAACGGTGTGCCCAGCTTCCGTGAGCCGAAGAGCAAGAATGCGGCTGCGACCCTGGCGATCATGGGCGGGCTCACCGTGGCTATGTTCGTCGGGATCACCGCTCTGGCTTTGATCGCGAAGGTGCATGTCGCGGCGGATGAGTCGCAATTGATCGGTGCGCCGGCCGGCTACCACCAGCGCACCGTGATCGCCCAGATCGCTGGAGCGGTGTTCGGCGCCGACTCGATCGGCTTCTTCCTGGTCCAGGGCTTCACTGCTGCGATCTTGGTGCTGGCCGCCAACACCGCCTTCAACGGGTTCCCCATCCTGGCCTCCATCTTGGCTGAGGACGGCTTCCTGCCACACCAACTAACCCGTCGAGGGGACCGGCTGGTGTTCTCCAACGGCATCGTCATCCTGAGCGCCCTGGCGATGGGGCTGATCTGGGCGTTCGATGCCAGCACGACACGGCTAATCCAGCTTTACATCATCGGCGTCTTCGTCTCGTTCACCCTGAGCCAAGCAGGCATGGTGCAGCACTGGCGCCAACTCATCCGGGAGTCAGGGCGCGCGTCTGCGTCGGGGCGGCGGATGCGGCGGTCACTGCTCGTGAATGCGTTGGGGGCCGGCACGACGGCGCTGGTTCTGGTCATTGTCCTGATCGGCAAGTTCACCAGCGGTGCCTGGATCGTGGTGATCGCCATGCCTCTGGTGTTCGCGGTGATGCTCAGCATCCGGCGCCACTACGATCACGTCGCCACCGAGCTACTACCGCCAGCCCGTGGGGTTGCGCTGCCGAGTCGGATCCACGCGATCGTCCTGGTGTCCAAACTGCACACACCGACGCTGCAGGCTCTGGCTTTCGCTCGCGCGACCCATCCCTCCACTCTGGTCGCGCTGACCGTCCGCACCTCGGTCGCAGAGACCGAAAGCCTCATCCGGCACTGGACGGACCGGGGCATTCCCGTCCCGTTGACGGTGGTCGACTCCTCCTATCGAGACCTCACCGGACCAGTCCTTGACTACATCTCCCATGTGCAGTCTGAGAGTCCCCGCGATGTGGTGTGCGTCTTCATCCCGGAGTACGTAGTGGGGCATTGGTGGGAACAGCTGCTGCACAACCAGAGCGCCCTACGCCTCAAGGCCAGGCTCCTGTTCGAGCCCGGAGTCATGGTCACCAACGTGCCGTGGCAGCTGGGCTCAGCACAGGCCCTGGAAAGCCGGCTGCGCGAGGGCGGCGCTCCACCGCAACAGACCCACTCCCCGGCAAGGGTGTGACACGCTTCGCGTCATGGCGTCGACGAGCCACGCTGCACGTGCCGGCGGGGTCACCGCCCTGCCTCCGTCGGCTGGGGGCCTGTCCCGAACTCGACGGCGGCTGGGCTTTGCACTGTCCCTGGTCGGTTTTCCCGTACTAACGGCCGCATCGGTCGCGGTGCGGGATGTGCTGTCGCTGGCCAGCCTGCTGCTGATCTATCTCCTTGCGGTCGTCGTCGTAGCCGTGGTCGGCGGCATCGTTCCGGCTGTGCTGGCTGCGATCGCGTCGTTCCTACTGGCCAACTGGTTCCTGACGCCCCCGTACTACACGTTTGTGGTGGCAAGCGCCGACCAAGCGATTGAGCTGGTCGTGTTCGTGGTGGTCGCTGTCCTGGTCAGCGTGACCGTCGATCTGGGAGCCCGACGCCGGGTCAGTGCCGAACGCAACCGGAGCGAAGCCCTGCTGCTGTCTCGGCTAAGCGCGACCGAAGTCGGCGGCTCCTCAGTGGACATGCTGCTCGAACAGATTCGGGAGATCTTCAGCATGACCTCGGTCGCGCTTGTGAAGCAGACCGACACGAAACATCCGGTGGCCTCTGTAGGACCCGAGGCCGAAGGCGAGCCAAGCCTTGTCGTGCCAACAGTCCATGACCTGGCGATACTGACGCACGGACCCGAGCTGCTCGGCGCCGACTCCCGGCTGTTGGAGGCGCTAGCTGGCACCACGGCCCGGGTCTATGAGGAAGAACTCCTCAGCAAAGAAGCCGAACGGGCCCACCAGCTCGCGGAAACCGACAAGGTTCGGTCCGCGCTTCTCGCCGCAGTCAGCCACGACCTGCGGACACCCCTGTCAGGCATCAAACTGGCCGTGTCAACCCTGCGGCAAACTGACCTGACACTCCCTGACGCAGAGCGAGCAGAACTGCTGGCCTCCATCGAGACTGCGACCGACCGGCTCACCGACCTCATCGCCAACCTGCTGGCCATGAGCCGAATCCAGGCCGGCGCGCTGTCGGTCCACCTCAGCCCGGTAGCCCTCGACGAGGTGATCCCCCGGACCCTTCGCAAACTTGGAAAAGGGAGTGGATCGGTCACTGTGAATCTGCCCACCCAGCTGCCCCTGGTTAACACCGACCCGGTCCTGCTCGATGGGGTCATGTCCAATCTCACGGCCAACGCGCTGCGTTACTCGCCGCACGTCGAAATAGGCGCGGCCGCTACGAGTAACACCTCAGTGGAGGTAAGGGTTGTCGACCACGGGCCGGGAGTGCCAGAGACTCAATGGGAGGAGATGTTCCTTCCGTTCCAGCGCCTCGGCGACCACACAGGCGAAGGTGTCGGACTGGGCCTTGCTATCGCCCGCGGCTTCGTTCAGGCGATCGGAGCCACGCTCACACCCGGTCACACACCCGGCGGAGGGCTCACCATGATCGTTGACCTGCCCGTCGCGACATGACGCGCGTCCTGATCGTTGAAGACGACACCCAACTCCGACGCGCCATCGCCATCAACCTTCGCGCCCGAGGCTACGAAATCGAAAGCGCCCCCGACGGCAGTACCGCGCTCCGCATCGCCGCCGCCACCGTTCCAGACCTCGTAACACTCGACCTTGGCCTACCAGACATCGACGGCACAAGGATCATCCGCGGGCTGCGAGCCTGGACCGATATCCCGATCATCGTCATATCGGCGCGCGACACCCAGGCAGACATCGTTGACGCCCTCGACGCTGGAGCCGACGACTACCTGACCAAACCGTTCGGCATGAACGAGCTGATTGCCCGTATGCGAGCGGTAAGCCGACGCGCGCCCACCAAACCAGACCCGCCCATCATCGAAACCGACCACTTCACGATCGACCGAGCCGCCAAACGCGTCAGCACACCGGACGGCGAGGTCCGGCTCACCCCAACGGAATGGCGGCTGCTGGAAGTCCTGGTGCGAAGCCCCGGAAAACTCGTCACCCAGAGACAGCTCCTCCAGCAAGTCTGGGGACCGGCCTATAAGACCGAAGCCAATTACCTGCGCCTCTACATCGGCCAACTGCGGCAAAAGCTCGAAGAAGACCGAACCAACCCGCGCCATCTGATCACCGAGCCGGGTATCGGATATCGCTTTGAGCCATGACCCAACCGCCGCAAACAACACCAGAGGAATGCGCTCCCGCCTTCGGAGAGCAGGCATCTACGGGATCATTTCCCTGGTCAGACAGCCTTCCGTCTCGCTGAGCGCATAGTTACGCACGGATTTGGCACAGCGGCATTGCGTCGGTGTCAGGCTCGCGGTGGCGGAGGGATTTGAACCCTCGAAGGCTCTCGCCTTACACGCTTTCGAGGTCCTGACTTGGCTCACTTCTGGCGTTTCTAGGGTTGAAGTGGTTGCGCACTGCGTTCGGCGAGGCGGCCGGCCTGCCCACCGCGACCCTGCTCGACCGTCTCCGGGGCGACGACGAAGCCCCGTGGATCGGCCTCGGCAAGGTCGGCCTGACCGCCGCCGGCCTCGCCCGAATGCTCGGCGAGTTCGGCATCACCTCGGCGAACCGGCGCTGGCCCGACGGCTCCCAAACCAAGGGCTACATGACCGAGGACTTCGCGGACTCATGGGCCCGCTACTGCCCGCTGCCCGGTTCAGGCACACATCTGTCCCCAGCCGTCCCGCCGTCCCACACGCCTGAGATTGGGACGGCAAACACCCTTTGGGACGGCTTAGCCGTCCCAGACCCGCCCGGCCGTCCCGAAACCACGCCTGTGGGACGGCGGGACGGCTGGGGACGGCAGGGCGCAGCAACCGGCGCCGCGGTCTGCATCAGCTGCCGCCAACCCTCAGCTACGACGACGGCACCCACACGCACCCGACCTGCACGACCACCACCAGTGAGAGGAACTGATCATGACGAACGACGAGCTGGACGCTCTCTTCCCCGGCCGTACGGCCGCACCTCAGCAGCTGGCTCAGCTGCCCCTCGTACTGACCGTCGAGGAAGCCGCCGAGCGCCTCGGCGTCGGACGAACGATCATGTACGCGCTCGTCAGCTCCGGCGCGGTCGAGTCGGTCCGCATCGGCCGTCTCCGGCGGGTGCCACCGACGCCTTGGTGACCTTCCTCGACGGCCTTCGGGCCGCACGTCGTCAGGAAGGCGGTGCAGCATGAAGCGCACCCGCCAAGGGAACGGCCGGGCCTCGATCTACAAGGGCGCCGACGATCACTGGCACGGCCGGGTGACGGTCGGGATCACCGACGATGGCCGATCGGACCGGTGCCACGTCATGTCCCGATCGCGTGCCACGGTCGTCGAGCGGGTCCGTGACCTCGAGCGAGCGAGGGACCGAGGCGAGCTGCAGGCGGTTTCTGAGCGTTGGACCGTCGAGGGCTGGCTGAACCACTGGCTTGAGAACGTCTCACGACCCTTCGTCCGACAGTCGACCTATGAGGGCTACCGGGCAGCGATTACCGTGCACCTGATCCCTGGGCTCGGTCGCCACCAGCTGGCCTCGCTCAAGCCCGAGCACCTCGAACGGCTATACGTCAAGATGCTGCAGCTGACGACCCGACGCGGTACCCCGATGCGGCCGGCCCGCGTGCACCAAGTCCACCGGACAACGCCGGTCCGCGCCCAACGGCGCGGACCGGCGTTTGCCCTTGTCAGCGTGGCGGTGGCGGAGGGATTTGAACCCTCGGAAGGTTTCCCTTCACACGCTTTCGAGATCTGGGCTCAGGCCATACCTAGAGGTCCAGGTCATGCCGTTACGCATGGCCGGAGGATTGCTGGTACGTGGCTGGACCCCCATGGACGAACGCGAATGAGACCACTACTGAGACCAACGTCCCAGCAGCAAATCGGTCGTCGGCCGTGCTGGTGAGCGGGTATGAGTGGCTCCCGGACGACCAGATGTAGGCGTCAGGGCTTGCAGAGGACGGTGATTCGTATGGGCCAAGGCGCAACCTTCTGTCGCGCGTCTCGTACAGCGTTCAGCTGCTTTTCACGGGTCGAAGTCGGGCCCGAGTCCTCGTGGTCGACGTTATCGAGTGAGCATGCCGGCCAGTAGGCGTTCTGCGCGGTCCGGCACAGGGTTAGCCCCGGGTGGACCGGCAGGGATGGCCTGCTTACATCGCCCCGGCTTTCGCGGGAATCTGAATGCATTCCCGATAGGAGACGATCATGAGTACACCGAGTCCCACTGGGCGAGAAGCCATGGAAGCAGCGCAGGACAGCAGCGAAGCGGGTGGCCCGTCCCGGCCACGGGTCTGCATCGTGGGGGCCTCGGGCAAGCTCGGGCGGTACATGGTGCAGCACGCGCTGGACCGAGGCTACGAGGTAGTCGCCGTATGCCGCGAGGTCAGTGTGGACAAGCTCGAGGAGTTCTCGGGGCGTATCACGATCATTCCGGGAGCGACGGACGACCGACAGGTCATTGAGCGCGCGGTCGCGGGCTGTGACGCCGTCCTCACGGTGTTGGTCCCGCGAGGGGTCCACCACTACTCATCGGGAACAGCCCAGGCGGTGCTCGACCTGGCCCGTCCCGGGGCTCGCCTGGTGTTCTCGTGTGGGTACCACATCACGCGCGATGGCCAGGACGTGTACTCGTGGAAGGTCAAGGCGCTGGTAACGGTGGCCGGCCGGCTCGCGCGACTCTTCCGTCTCATCGACCTCGACGACCAGGTGGAGGCGTGCCAGCGGATCTTCGCCAGCGACACGCGGTGGACCGTCGTGCGCGGCAGCGACCTGGAGGAGGGCGAGCCACAGGGCCTGCCCGTGTGGAGCCGACACGTGGGGGACCCGATCCTCAAGAGCAACCTCACGCGACGTGTGGACTTCGCCCGGTTCATGGTGGAGGCCATCGAGAACGACGAACTGGTTCATGAGACACCGGCGATCGTCGGCTGCCAGACGCCATCGGCACTCGCCCACGCCCCACGGTTCGCCCGCATCGTGCGATGGAGACCGTCCACGCACGTGACGGGCTGACCTCACTGGCATTCGCGGATCCGCCGCGCACTGCCGCGACGCATGCACTCGCCTGGTTGTTCGCCGAGGTGTGGATGCAGCCATCTCGCAATCTTTTCGACCCACGCTCGTCCCGCGCCGATTCACTATCCACAACAAGGAGACCCAAATGTCCACTGTAACTACACCGAATATTGATGCTCGGACATTGCAACAGAGGGGAACGCGGTCCACATCCACCAGGAAGACCGCCGTCTTCGTTGGGCTGCTCTTCCTCACTGCAACCGCCGCGTTCATCTTCGCCGAGGCGATCAACTCCCGGATGCTGAGCCAGCCGAACTTCCTGGTCGACGCATCATCCCAGACCACCATGTGGGCCACCGGCGCTCTCCTGCTGTTCGGGCAGTTCGGGGTGGTAGGCATCGCCGTTCTTCTGTTCCCGCTGCTGAAACGCCACGGCGAGGCGCTGGCACTAGCCCACGTTGGCTTCCGGGTCACCGAACTTGCCGCGACCCTGTTCTATCTGGCGGTTCCCCTCCTGGCGATCGAGCTCGGAGCCGGACTGCGCGACGGCACGGTCGATGGGTCTGCCTCGTCGAGTCTTGGCGCGCTCTTGCAGGCGCAGCACCACGTGGCCATTCTGATGATCTATATCGCCACCGGTGCAGCGGGGATCTGCATGGCCACACTGCTGTACCGATCGAGGCTGATCCCGCGCTGGCTCGCGATCCTCGGCCTCGTCACCTACCCGACCTTGTTGGCGGGAAGCGTCCTGGACATGTTCAACGTGGTTGATATGACGCAGGGGATCGGCCTCGTTGCCTTGGTCCCGGGCGCCTTGTTCGAGTTCATTCTCCCGGTCTGGCTCATTGTCAAGGGATTCAACGTCCCCGACCACGACTGACGACACAGGTTCGCGCTGAGGTGACCCGCCGATGTCGTTCGGCGGGTCACCGCACAACCAAAGGAGCACGACCATGGAGCACATCCACGGCGGGCCGATGGCCGGCCGGACAGTGCTGGTCACCGGAGCCACGTCCGGCATCGGACGGGCAACCGCGCTGGGACTGGCCACAATGGGCGCTCACGTCGCCATCACCGGCCGGGACCGCGGGCGCACCGAAAACGCGGCCCGCGAGATCAGCGCAGCCGGAGGCAGAGATGTCGAGGTGTTCGTCGCGGACCTGTCCTCCCAGGCGCAGGTGCGGCGGCTGGCCAGCGAGGTGCTCGAGGGCCTGCCGCGGATCGACGTGCTGGTCAACAACGCCGGTGGGTACTGGAGCTCCCGCCACGTCACCGCGGACGGGCTGGAACGCACCTTTGCGCTCAACCATCTGGCGCCGTTCCTGCTGACCAACCTGCTCCTTGACCGGCTCGAGCGGAGCGCCCCGGCCCGCGTGGTCACCGTCGCCTCCAACGCCCACGCCACGGGACGCATTGACTTCGACGACCTCCAGGGCGAACTGTCCTACTCCGGCGGCCGGGCCTACAGCCAATCCAAGCTCGCCAACGTCTTGTTCACCTATCAGCTGGCCAGAAGAATGCGCGGGAGCGCAGTGACCGCCAACGCGCTGCATCCCGGCGTCGTGCGGACATCCTTCGGAGCTGAGGACCCCGCGCGCATCCAGCGACTCCTCGTCCCGCTCCTGCGACCGGTCATGAAGTCGCCGGCTCAGGGCGCCGCCACGTCAATCCACCTGGCGTCGGCTCTCGAGCTCGAGCAGGTGTCGGGCCGCTACTTCGCCAACCGGCGACCCACGAGATCATCCACTCGCAGCTACGACCAGGCGGTCGCGGCACGGCTCTGGGAGGCGAGCGCGGATCTGGTGGGACTCACCGCGGCACCCCGTGTGTGAGGCCGCCGGCCATAACCCGACGAACGAATCTCTCGGTACCGAGGAAGACTCGGTAGCCGCCGGCCTCACAAGGAACGAGAATCCGGTCAGGCACACCCGGGTACTGATTGTCGACGATCATGCGCCCTTCCGATCGATCGCGCGCCAGGTCCTGACGGCGGACGGGTTCCTCATCGTGGGGGAGGCCGCCGACGGGGCCGAGGCGATCCGCGCCTGCGGTGAGCTGCGCCCCGACCTCGTGCTGCTCGACATTCAACTTCCGGATATCGACGGCTTCGCGGTCGCCGCCGTCCTCACCACCCGGATCCACCCGCCCGCGGTTGTGCTCGTGTCAAGCCGATCGCGCACCGACTACGGATCCAGGATCGAGGACTGCCGCGCCCGCGGGTACATCGCCAAGGCAGAGCTCAGCGGAGACGCGGTGCGCCGCCTGCTTCCACTCCAGGATCGAGTGCCACCAGCAGGACCGTGACCCGGCAGGTCAAGGGCGGGCGGAACGGGTTACCGCTCGTCCTTTCGGGTGGGACGCTCTGGGGATGAGGGTGATGGTTGCCGACGACGCGGTGTTGTTCCGGGAGGGACTGTCCCGGGTCCTGGCCGAGGCCGGGTTCGAGGTGACCGCCAAGGTCGCAGACGGGCAGGCGTTGCTCCACCGGGTGCGCGAGGATCCACCCGAGGTGTGCGTCGTCGACATCCGGATGCCCCCGACGCACACCACCGAGGGGCTCGACACGGCCAGGGCACTCCGCGGGAGCCACCCGGGGGTGGGGGTCCTCGTCTTGTCGGCGCACATCGAACCGGAGTACGCCTTGGCGCTGATCGAGGACGAGGCGCAGGGGGCCGGGTACCTGCTCAAGGAGCGGGTTGCTGACCTCGCCGAGTTCACTGATGCCGTGCGCCGGGTGGCCATGGGCGGTCTGGTGATCGATCCGTCGGTCGTGGCCCAGCTGGTCGGGCGCAGACGAGCGCACAATCCACTCGACGCATTGACCGACCGCGAACGCGAGGTGCTGTCGGTGATGGCGGAAGGCCGTTCCAACCAGGCGATCTGCGAGCGGCTCTACCTGAGTCCGAAGACTGTGGAGGCCTACGTGCGCGCGGTGTTCACCAAGCTGGGCCTGCACCAGGGCGCAGACGACAATCGCCGCGTGCTGGCCGTGCTGGCTTTCCTGCGCGGGTGAACGGCGAACGTCGACGCAAGAGCGGAGCGTGTGGTCGGTGCTGATCGGCCGTCAGCACCCGTCAGTCTGCGGTCGTCGACCGACACGGCAGCTCGGCCGTGATGACTGTCCCTGCACCGGACGGACTGGACACTTTGAGGCGGCCGTCGAGCGCCTCGACGCGGTCGGCGAGCCCACGCAGCCCCGAGCCGCGCTGCGGGGTCGGCGCCACCCACCCCATCATCGGTGATCTCGACTACGGCGCCGGTTGCGGTGCGCCGGAGGCTCACAGTCGCCGCCGACGCGTGGGCGTACTTGGCCACATTGGCCAGTGCTTCGGACGTCACAAAGTACGCCGCGAAGGCGACTGGCTCCGGCAGGCTGGGACCGGGCTCGTAAGACACCGTGGTTGGTACCTCTGCGCGCCTGGCCAGGGCATCGAGCGCGACGTCGAGCCCCTGGTCCAGAGCAGCCGGGTGGATCCCGCGGGCGAGCTCGCGCAGCTCCTCCAGCGACTGCGCCAACTCGTCGCTCGCCGAGGTGACAAGCCGCTCCGCGTCGGAGGGATCGTCGCGGATCCGACGACCGATGAGGGAGAGCTGCAGCGAAAGCGTGACCAGCCGCTGTTGGGCGCCGTCGTGCAGGTTGCGTTCGATCCGACGCCGTTCGGCGTCCCCGGCCGAGATCACCCGTTCCCGTGACGCCCGCACCTCGGCGAGACGGTTTTCGGCCTCCGCATGCAGCTGCTGATTCTCCAGCGCGATCGCGGCCGCGCCGCCCACCGCCTCAACCAGCTCCGGGTCGTCATCAAGAGACCTGTCGTAGATCAGCGCGGCGACCAGCTCACCATCGCGCTTGACCGGCGCCACCGACCGGACGCCGTCCGCAGGCAGGGTAACCGGCCGGTCCTCGGCGTCGACAAAGGCGCTACTGCCCGCAACCGGGTAGGCGATCACCAGCGCCGGATCACCCAACGCCCTGGCCAGCGCGGACCGCAGTTCGGCGGGGTGCATCGCCCGCATCCCCCGGAGCAGTTCGACCAGGCCGCCCCGCGCTAGACGGGAGCGCAGGAGCCCGGTAAGGAACGCCACCGGGACCACGACAACCGAGAAGGCGAGGATCCAGAAGACGGCTTGCGGCAGTCGGACTCCGACAAGACCCGCGGTCAGCACGGCCATGAAGAACAGCAACCACACGCTTCCGGCCACGCTGGGGAGCAGCGCGCGCCGCCCCGGCGGCGAAGCCTTGAGCCATCGTGCTGCGACCACCCCGGCGACGATGACGGAGATGGGAAGATCCAACGCGCGGTAGACGGTGTCGACGGCACCGGCGACCTGCGCGTCAGGCCGGACCAACAGAAGGTTGCCGTCCACTGCGGCGAACATCAACGACAGCGGCGTGACCACGAGCAGGTCCACCGCTACGGCACCGACGAGGACCCGGTCCACCCGCGTCCGCAGCCGTCCACCGCTCAGGAACGTCAGCAGGATGGCGACCAACAGGAGCAGCCACACGTTCCGCAACAGCAAACCCGCTGTCCGCAGGAGTGGTGACTCGAACTGAAGAAGCAAGGGTGAGGCAAGGAACGCGAAGCCGGTCGCTGTCATCAGCCGACCGCTGTGGTTGTCAGGACGCCGCCGCCACGCCACCAGCCCACACGCTGCGAACAACCCGCCGACGATCCGGAAGACGACGAGCACCGGCACGAGGGGCGCTACCGGACCGTTCATGACGAAGTGAACGAGCACCCAGACCTCCGCCAAGGCGAACGCGCTCCATGCCACGATCCAGAAGGCGACGTGACGCTCGGGGGCCATGAAGCGACGCGCCACTCGCGCGCTGCTAGAGCTGAGCGAAGCTGTGACCAGCCCGCCCGCCGTCATCGCGCACAGCCGATCATCGGCAGCGCTCCTCAGCGCAGAGCCAGCCGCCCGGGTAGCGGCCCGGCCTGCTGCTAGGTGAACGACTCTAGCTCAGCTCGCCCCCCAGGCCTGTCGCCAAAGCCGGCGTGGGCCCTTAGTGGCTTGAGGACGGTTGCGGCAATGAGCGGGCTGATTCCTGGCCGCCAGATGTCGTGACTTCTAGCTCGCCTGGCTCGGGACTACCGGCGGGCCGGTAAGGATTGGCGAGGGCCGGAAGCCTCTAACGAGGAGCCAAGATACTGAGCGAGAACTCCCAGATGGCCTCGGGCGCTGTGAGTGCGACGGGAAGTCCCGCGGTTGTGTCCCAGGCCCCCTAACAGCACGCCGATACCCGCGAGAAGGGCCAACGGACCGCCGATGAGGCCGACCATCACCAGCGGCCGCGGAAGCAGTCTGGATCGCCACATCAGGTAGCCCAGAAGAATCCCGTTCCCGAGCCCGGCGCAGAACTGCGGGCCGAGAAGGGCGGTTTGGTCATGTACGGCGAGCAGTCCGCTGATGTCCGCTGGTGACCGCTGACGACCCTGCCGTGGGGCCCGTTTGGGGCCCGGATGGAGTGTAGGGTTCGGCCATGCGCCTCCAGCGCCGCCGGTTCTCCGAGCCGTCCGACGTTCGAACGTTCCCACACGGGCGGGTCGAGGTGGTCGAGCTTGATGACACCGTCGTCGGCCGGATGGTCTACGAGCCCGGCTGGCGCTGGTCCGTCGACGTCAAGCCCATCGCGGGCACCGACTCCTGCCAGTACCACCATCTCGGCGTCACGACGTCGGGCGTCCTGCGGGTCCAGATGCCAGACGGGGCGGAGCTCGAGATCAACCCCGGCGACGTCTTCGAGATCCCGCCCGGCCACGACGCCTGGGTCGTCGGCGACGAGCCATGGGTCTCGATCGACTTCGAGGCGATGCGGACGTACGGCAGGAGCCTCGATGCCGCGGATGAACGCCGCCTCGCGTCGATTTTGGTGACGGACATCGTTGACTCGACGCGGCGCGCGGCCGAGGTGGGAGCGGAGCGCTGGCGGCAACTCGTCGGCGACCACAACCGGAAGGCTGAGAACTCGGTCGACCGCTATCGCGGGCGCCTCGTCAAGACGACCGGGGACGGCGTCCTGGCGCAATTCGATGGCGCCGAGCGCGCGGTCCGAGGCGCGGTCGCGATCCGCGAGGCAAGCCGATCACTTGACCTTGAAATCAGGGCTGGCGTTCACAGCGGCGAAGTCCAGGTCACTCCCGACGACGTGCGCGGCATCGCCGTTCATACCGCAGCGCGGATCATGTCTGTCGCAGGCCCGGGCGAGATCCTCGTTTCGGCGACCGTGATGGACCTCGTCGACGGCTCAGAGCTGCGCTTTGAGGACGCCGGTTCGTTCGAGCTGAAGGGGCTCCATGGCGCCCGCCAACTCTACCGGCTTGTGTGACACGGCCGTCCCTAGAAGGGCTTCGCCACCATCATCCAGATGATCACGACGAGTGCCGCGACGCCGATCACCGCCGTGAGTTCCGGCTTGAGTGCAGCACGGGCGCCCGCCACCTCGGCGTCGGCAAGCAGCATCGACGCGGGTTCCCACCCGCTGGGCTTGCCCGTCCGCATGCCGAGCGCCTTGCGGACCCTGCGCATCGGGCCGGCCGTCCAAGTCCTTGACGCGTGAACAGGCCGAAAGACTGCTAAGAGCAACGGGGGACAACCTCACCATGAATGCCTACGTGGTTGTTTCCCTGATGCGCTCCTTCCCGACGACGGCTCGCGCGCGTTGGTAAGCAGATCGGTAAGCAGAAGTCAGGCCCACAAGCCAGAATGCCTCCAGCATGATGACGAAAGGCCGCATGACTAATCCGAAAATGGACCTGACCGGGCAGGTCCATTTTCGGATTAGTCGCTCAGCTCCAGAGTGGGGCATGAACCGCAAGCCTAAGCCGCGTGAGTCAGACTGAAGGCGCGTCCTCTGTCGACATCCTCTGGCGCCGAGAAGGCGTACAGCCTGAACGCGGCGTACGGCAACGCGAAGTTCGCGGACATTCTCAACCGCGAATGGGCCGGTCGTCGTTGAGTTCGAGCCGTACGAGGCTGGCTGCGCTGAGATTGAGCGAAGCCTGGCGCTAGACATTGTCCTGAATCCGAGCGGGTACTACGTCAACGTTCATACCACCGAGTTCTCCTTTCCTTCGGGAGCAGTGCGAGGCCAGCTCAGCCGCTGATCCTGGCCTTGCCTGGTACGACCCCAGACTGGGCAGCCTCAGGCCAGGCGGAGGCTAACCGCTCACGGGGTTGCGAGGACTCGGTCAGACCTTGGCGAATCGCTGACCTCTGCCTCACCAGGTCGAGCTGTCGCGCTCCCGAGAACGGCGGCCGCGCGAGGCTAAGGACCATGAGCGTCCAGCGATGACCGAACCAGTCACCCGTCGTTATCACCCAGTTGGCCACCCAAGGCCCTGCCGGTTGCTGACCAGGCCAGGAGATTACGAACCCTGCGGGTTTCACCAGATATTCGCATCTACAGGGGTTGCGGTCGGTGAAGCCTCGCTTTCATGCTGAGAACGATGAGTCCGGCCCTGCGTCGACAACGTGTCTGCAGGGCGAGCGTCTCCAGCGATCCGTCAGGGGAACCCAATGTCTGATGCCCGCTCCAACGACCGAGCCCTGCCCACCGTCGTCCTCGTTCATGGCGCCTGGGGCGACGCCACCGGTTTCGACGCGGTGATCCGCGCCCTCCGTAGCCGAGGGTTCAGCACCGTCGGCTTCGCCAATCCGCTGCGCAACCTGGCAAGTGACGCCGCCTTGCTGGCGACCCTGCTGCGCAGCCTTGCCGGGCCAATTGTTCTGGTCGGGCATTCATACGGCGGGGCGGTCATCAGCAACGCGGCGACCGGCAACGATCAGGTTCAGGCACTGGTCTACCTCAACGGCTGGATGCCCGACGAGGGCGAGAGCATCCAGAGCCTGATCGAGTCCGACATCTTCCAGGGCAGCCTGATCCCCGCCGCCCTCCGGCCGCTGCCCTTCACCAACCCTGACGGAAGCGAAGGTGTCGACCTCTACCTCGACCAGGACCTCTTCCCCGAAGCGTTCGCCGGGGACGTCGACGCCCAGACGGCCGCCGTGATGGCTGCGGCCCAGCGACCGTGGAGCGCCGGCGCGGCGGCGGCTCCTTCAGGTCCGCCCGCGTTCCGGTCTATTCCTTCCTGGTACCTGCTCGGCACCGAGGACCGCGCCATCCCGCCTGCGGCGCAGCGTTTCATGGCCGAGCGCGGTGGGTCGACCATTCAGGAGCTGCCGGCGTCACATGCGTCATTTGTGTCGCAGCCAGAAGCCGTGACGCAGCTGATCCAGACTGCCGTCGAGGCAACGACCCGCGCTCGCAGTTGAGCCAACAGAGCAAGGTGAAGCATCGGTGGCGGCGCGTTTCAGTGCACCGAGCGGATCCAGAAAGTCAGAACCTCGGGAAAGCGGGGTGTTGGATTGGATATCCAGGATCTTGCACTCGTACGTCGGAGAATTCATCTTCCACGCACTCTGGTGAATAGACTTGAGGCTACGCTCAAGCCGCTGGACGCTTCGCGTGCTCTACCGCCCACTCAAGGGCGTAGTCTGCTACCTCCTCCCATCCGTCCTGCCCCACTGTGTAGTGCGAGCGTCCAGGGAACTCCTTGTAGTCAGTGACCGAGTTGATGTGGCGGTAGTGCTTGGCGTTCGATTGGTTGACCGCTGGAGGCATGAGGTTGTCTTCTCCACCCGCTATGAACAGCAACGGTGCCCGGTCTTCGTTCCTGAAGTTGACGTAGACATCCTGGTGACCGGGCGTGAAGTTGGCCAGGGGCCCGGCCCACACGAAGCTGCCCGGCGCGGGGATGTGGTAGCGCTCGTAGACCTTGTCCGAGTCCTCCCGGCTTAGGGTGGTGGCGAAGGCGTAGTGGAACTGCTCTTGGGTGAAGCCTACCGCCCTGTGGCGGTTTGCGGGGTTCTTCAGAACCGGGAAGAGGGATCTGTATCTGTGAGACCGGGGTTACCCTGACGCCCTCTGCCGGCGCGGAGTCTATGGCCACGCCTGCTGCCCCATAACCATGGTCGAGCAGGATCTGGGTAAAGAGGCCTCCTGCCGAGTGGCCCATGATGATCGGCGCTCTATATAGACCGCCTACGATGCCCTCAAGGTGCTCGACGACCGCAGGGATAGTCAAAGCCTCAATCGGGGTGGGATCCTCGTTGAGCGCTTCGACCTCGACCTCAAAGCCTGGGTAGGCAGGGGCGAGCACGCGGTAACCGCGGCCCTCGTAGCGCTCGACCCACTTCTCCCAGCTTCGGGGGGTCACCCACAGACCGTGGATCAGCACGATGGTGTCCGGGGCGGCCGGGGTGGGAGTGTTCTCGGCGGTCATAGGTCCTCCTAGTGGCGTGTTAGCCGGATAAGTTTACGTTTGTGTGGGATGCTGGGGTGTGGTTGGACGGACCGCGGACGGGTTGTTGTTGGGTGAGGGTGACCGCCTCGAGCTGGAGCGGTTGACGCGTTCCTCGACGGTTCCGGCGGGGTTGGCGGCCCGGGCGCGGATCGTGCTGTTGGCCGCGGACGCGACGCCGAATCATCAGATCGCGGAGCAGGTCGGGGTAAGCCGACCGACGGTGAACAAGTGGCGGTCCCGGTACGCCGAGCGAGGGCTGGACGGGTTGGCCGACGACCCCCGGCCGGGACCGGCGCGGAGGGTGGACCAGCGCAAGATCATCACCGAGACGCTGACCCCGCCGCCGAAGAGCCTGGGGGTGACCCACTGGTCGGCGCGGCTGCTGGCGCAACGGCTTGGGGTGAGTCACGTGACGATCGCCGAGGCGTGGAAACAGTTCGGGGTGAAGCCGTGGAAAGCCGACACGTTCAAGTTCTCCACCGACCCCGAGCTCGAGGCGAAGGTGATCGACGTGATCGGGTTGTATCTGGCGCCACCGGAGAACGCGATCGTGCTCTGTGTCGACGAGAAAAGCCAGATCCAAGCCCTGAACCGGACTCAGAAGGTTTTGCCGCTGCAACCGGGGTATGCCGAGCAGCGGACCCACGACTACGTCCGGCACGGCACCACCACCTTGTTCGCCGCATTGGAGATCGCGACCGGCAAAGTCACCGGATTGTGCAAGAACCGGCACCGCCACCAGGAGTTCCTCGCCTTCCTCAAACACCTGGCCCGGGCCTACCCCGACCAGCAGCTGCACCTGGTGATGGACAACTACGCCACCCACAAGCAGCCCGAGATGAAGGCCTGGCTGAAGGCCAACCCGAGGATCCACGTCCACTTCACCCCGACGTCCGGATCATGGCTGAACCTGGTCGAGGTGTGGTTCGGCATCATCGAACGCCAAGCCATACGCCGCGGCACCTTCCCCTCCGTCCGCGACTTGATGATCAAGATCCGCGCCTTCATCACCGGCTGGAACACCCGCTGCCACCCGTTCATCTGGACCAAACCCGCCGACCAGATCCTGGCCAAGATCAAACGTAAACGTTCCCGGACAACAAGCCACTAGAGTCGACGTCTCATCGGATGTGAGTGTGACACAAGTGGCTCCCGCCACGGTGCGTAGATGAAGCGGCTTCTTGAGTGATCGGCCTGCAGCCGAAGGAGCCGATGGTTGCGCGGCGCTCTCCGCGAAAGTCGCTCAATCTCGACCGGGTCTGCTCCCCTCGGGTAGCTCGATCTGGGATGCCCACCAACCCGCCATGTCAGCTCCTCCCCGGACGTTGTGATGAGGTCCGATCTTGGTCCTACACCCGGCCGGCGGCGATCTCGCGTTCCCCGCGTCCAGGACGCAGACCCTCAAGATCCGGCTGCAGGGCCCACCTCTCCCGGCTACACGCCGCCCCAGCTGAGGACGCCCACCTTTGAGTGGACGGTGGATCGGCACGTCAGCAACATCTTCACCAAGCTGGGCGTGTCGTCGCTGGCTGCAGCCACCGCCTAGGCGTACGAGCACGGCTTCTCTGACCTCGCTGGATCAAACCACCCAACCCGCGATGCGGACGTTTGGGTAGTTCGCCCGATGCCCGGCCCCCTCGGCAACTCGTACCTTGCGTGCATGGCAACGCGGCACGGAGTCCCAACTCAACGTTCCACCGGCGAGGACGCCCGGGCCCGGCTGTTGTCCGGGCTGCCCGTCACCGAGCGACGGCTGCCGTTGGCCGGGGTGTCCACGGCCGTGCTGGAAGGCGGTGCCGGCCGACCCATCGTGCTACTGGCGGCGGAGTTCGCGGCCGTGTGGCTGCGAGTAATCCCGGACCTGGTGACGACCCACCGGGTCATTGCCCCCGACCTGCCCGGCCTGGGGGCGTCGGCGGTGCCTGATGGTCGG
Organism: uncultured Actinomycetota bacterium; assembly: GCA_963808435.1. Taxonomy (GTDB): domain Bacteria; phylum Actinomycetota; class Actinomycetes; order Propionibacteriales; family Propionibacteriaceae; genus Microlunatus. The sequence goes on from CAWEFW010000017.1 coordinate 25,430, forward strand.
CTCGATGCCGTCACCGCCCTGGCGTGGCTTGACGAACTCATCGACTACACGTGTGCGATCCCGCCGGTACTGGTGGGCAAGGGCGCAGCCGGCGCTCTCGCCGCCCGGTTCACCATCGGCCACAGCGACCGGGTCGATCGACTGGTGCTGGTGGACACGTACGGACTGGATCGGTTTCGACCCCCGCCCGGAATGGCCCTGTCCTTTCTCAGCCTCCTTGTGCGACCGACCGAGCGCGGGCTGCAGCGCAGCTTCCGGAACTACTGCTTCGTCGATCTGGATGGCCTGCGCGCCGAGATGGGTGAGCGCTACGAGTGGATTTCGGCCTACGCCCTGGACCGCTTCCGCACGCCGAGCGTCAAGGCGGCGATGCGCAGCCTGCTCGGGCAGCTCGCCTCGCCCATCCCGGCGCACGATCTGGATCAGATCGCCGTTCCGACGACCTTGATCTGGGGCCGCCATGACGTGGGAATGCGGCTGAACGTCGCTGAGGCAGCCAGTCTCCGCTACGGCTGGCCGCTGCACGTTATCGAGGACGCCCGCGATGACCCCGCCGTCGAGCGGCCGGCAGCGTTCCTGGAAGCGCTGTGTACCGCGCTCGGGAGCGGCGGAGGCAGATCATGACCGGTCACGCGGGCGTGATCGGCGGACCCCCCGATCGAATCGAGTCCAATCGAATCGAGACCGTCGTCATCGGCGGCGGCCAGTCCGGTCTGGCCGTGGGCTATTACCTGATGAGGCAAGGTCGAGCCTTCGTGATCCTGGATGCGAACGAGTCGACCGGCGATCCCTGGCGGAAGCGCTGGGACTCGCTCCGCGTATTCACCCCTGCTCGCCTCAATGGGCTGCCGGGCATGCCATTCCCCGCGCAGGCCTCGTCGTTCCCGACGAAAGATGAGGTTGCCGACTACCTGGTGGCCTACGCAGCCCGATTCAACCTTCCCATTCGAACCGGCGTCCGGGTGGACGGGCTCTCCAAGCTCGGGGACCGGTTCGTGGTGACGTCCGGGAACCGCCGGTTCGAGGCCGACAACGTGGTGGTCGCCACCGGTGCGTACCACCACCCCCGAGTCCCGGTGTTTGCGCCCGAGCTCGATCCGTCGATCGTGCAACTGCACTCAAGCGAGTACCGGAATCCCTCCCAGCTGCGAGAGGGTGGCGTCCTCGTCGTAGGCGCCGGTAACTCGGGCGCGGAGATCGCATCGGGAGCGTCCCGAGGTCACCGAACCTGGCTGTCGGGGAGGGACACCGGGCACGAGCCGGTCCGCCCCGGGAGCGGACCGGACAGGCTAGTCACTCCGCTGATGTGGTTCGCGGCCATGCACGTCCTAACCGTTCGGACAGCCATTGGGCGGAAGGTGCAACGGACCTTTCGATCGAGCGGCATCCCCCTCGCTCGGATCAGGCGGCAGGACCTGACAGACGCAGGGGTCGAGCTGGTACCGAGGACGGCGGGCGTCCGGGACGGCATGCCGGTCCTGGAGGGCGGAACGGTCGTCGACGTGGCGAACGTGATCTGGTGCACGGGATTCGCACCGGGCTTCGGGTGGATCAATCTTCCGATTTTCAACGAGGACGGGGATCCGGTGCACGACCGCGGGGTCAGCGACTCTGAGCCTGGTCTGTACTTCATCGGGATGTACTTCCAATACGCATTGGCCTCGGTGCTGATCGGGGGGGTCGGACGGGACGCCGAGCATGTCGCCCGACACATCGCCTCGCGCTAACCGACCGGACGTCGGAGGCACGGATGCCGGCGGGAGCTTGTGCGGGGCGCCCGCGGCAGCGGTGCGGGAGCCGACATCAAGGTTTTGATGAAGATGTTGCTGAGGGGCCTCGCTACCGTCTTGCCGCTCAACACCAGGGGCGCTCCCTGGATGTCACGCTCGCGGTGGCGGAGGGATTTGAACCCTCGAAGGCTCTCGCCTTACACGCTTTCGAGGTTTGCTGACGGCCGCCCGGGTTGGTACCTAGGTGTCCGTCCATGCGGGATGCAGCAGCACACGACGCCACGTGAACGCCGCCGAACGCGCGCGAACGAGACTGCCGATGAGACTGCAGGTCGCAGCCGCTGCGTTGAGCCGACACTTCAGTCAGCAGGTCATCGGCCGTGCGTGGCGATGACCCATTCGGATCACGGCGGGGTTTGGCGCCGCCGCAGGACTTGAACGCGCGCTCCCACCTCCGGAGGGCGGCGTCCGGCGGCGTCACCTGACCTAATCAGCACGCATTTGGCATAGCGTCCTCGCCAGGTCGCTACTTGGCGGTGGGTTCGGGCTGAATGCAAGGGCAAACACGGCGGCGCAGCCGCTGCACGAGCCTCAGTCACCACTGTTTGCTTCGGGCAGCATGACCGCCGGCGTCGACGAGTATCTTCAGGCGGTGGGAGACGGTCGATGTTCACGGTTGTCAGTCGAGGGTGATGACGACCTTGCCGTTGGCGCGGCCCTGCTCGAGGTACGCCAGCGCTTCCAGGGTCTGGCCAAATGGGAAAGTCTTGTCGATGACCGGGTGGAGGTGGCCGGCGTCGTAGAGGGCGGCCACCTCGCGCAGCTGGGCGCCGTTGGCCTGCATGAACAGGAACGAGTAGCTCACACCTAGCTTCCGGGCTTGGTTGTGGACCTTTCGGCTCAGCAGCCCCATCACGACGCCGATGAACCTCGGCGCCCCGAGCTGCTTCGCGAACCCGGGGTCCGGCGGGCCAGTCACGCTGATCGCCTGTCCGCCGGGCTTGAGGACCGTCAGGGACCTCTGGAGGTTCTCGCCGCCGAGGGAGTCCAGCACGACGTCGTAGCCGGAGAGGACGTCGGCGAAGTCCTCATTCCTGTAGTCCACGACGACGTCGGCGCCGAGGCTGCGCACCAGCTCAGCGTTCTTTCCGCTCGCGGTCGTCGCCACCGTGGCGCCGAGGTGCTTGGCGAGCTGGATCACGGTCGACCCCAGGCCGCCGGAGCCGGCATGGACGAGGACCTTCTGGCCCGGCTGCACGTGGGCGCGGTCAACGAGGGCCTGCCAGGCAGCCAGTGACACCAGCGGCACCGCCGCTGCCTCGTGCAGGGTGAGCAAGGCTGGCCTGGGCGCGACGTCGTCCTGGTCGATCGCGATGTATTCCGCGAAGGTCCCGATCCGCAGGTCGCGGGGGCGGGCGTAGACCTCGTCGCCGACCTGGAAGTCGCGTACGGCGGAGCCGACCCTGGTCACCACGCCGGCGACGTCGTGGCCGAGCACGAACGGGGTCCGGTACCTCAGGAGCCGCTTGAACTCCCCGTTGCGGACCATCTTGTCCAGCGGGTTGACGCTGGCGGCGCTCACCTTGACCAGCACGTCACCGTCGCCGACCTCGGGCTCGGGTACGTCGGCGCGCAGTCCGTCCTTGCCGTACTTCTCCACGACGAATGCCTTCATGACCGTTGACCTCTCAGAGGAACTCGAGAGCCCGCTTGACGAGGTCCTCGTTGAACTGGAACAGGCGGCGTCGGGATAGAGGACGAGCTGGCTGTTGGGGAGTCGTCGGTCGAGGTCGACGGTGTTCTTGGTGGGCATCATCTTGTCGCTGTCACCGTTCAGAACGAGCACCGGCTGGCGGATGCTCGCGAGGTCCGCGGGCTTCTGCCGACCCCATCGGTGGATGGCCTTGAGCTGGGCGCGGAACGACCGCACGGAGATGGCCCTGTCGCGGTCGTTGGTACGTTCCTCCAGCCGCGTCAAGAACTCCCTCCCGGCTCGGCGGCCGTTGGCCGTCCTGGTGAAGAAAGAAACTGCTTGGGGTCCTGGCGGGTGAGCAGTCCTCGCGCAGTGTCGAGGTAGGTGATGCGGGTCACCTTGTCGATGCCTTCGCCCCCCGCAGGGCCGGTTCCGGCGATGATCATCTTGCGCACCAGCTGCGGCTGCTCCTGGGCAATCACCTGGGCGATCATGCCGCCCAGCGAGAACCCGAACAGGTCGACCTGATCGACGGCGAGGGCACGGATGAAGGTCACGGCGTCCCTGGCCATCTCTTCGATGGTCGTCGGCGTGGCCCCGCTGGAGGCACCGACACCTCGGTTGTCAAAGACGATGACCCGAGGCCTGGCGGCGATGCCGTCCACGACTCGGGGGTCCCAGTTGAGTTCTTAAGTGGTGTCAAGCCACTCGGGTGATCGTAGGCTCGGATGTGGCGGGTCGGGATGTTGGAGCGCTGAGCGACTTTTGTGACTCCCGGCCCGTCCGCTGTTTGTGTTGCTGGGCCCGTCGGGTGTTCCTCGCGCCGGCCCGGGTCTTGGAGGGCACCTGGTGGTGGTCGGTGACGATCCGGCGGCCTTCCGCTTCGGTGATCGTTCGGCCGTCGGTGTCGCGGAGGACGTAGTGGTTTCCGGCCCGCCAGCAGGCGGCGATCCGGGTTAGCAGGGTGGTGGCGAGGTGGCAGACCGCGGAGTCGTGGTGCCGGTCGCCGGCCATCAGCCGGACATACTTCGCGGCGAGTTGGGGGTCGGTGCGGCGCGCGTTCTCGGCGGCCATGAACAACGCGGTGCGCAGCAGCGGGTCGCCGGCTTTGGTCAGCCGGCCGGGGCCGTCGGTCTGCCCGGACTGGTTGAGCGTGGGCACCAGCCCGGAGTAGGCGCGGACCGCGGCGAGGCTGGTGAAGCGGTGCGGGTCGCCGAGCCGGCCCACGATGGTCGCGGCGAGGGTCGGGCCGACCCCGGGCGCGGACGCGACGATCCCGGCCGGGTCGGCGTCGGCGTGCAGGGGCGCGATCCGCTGCTCAAGCTCGGCGATCTGGGCGGTGAGCAGCCGGGCTTGGACGGCTTCGGCGGCGATGTCGGCGGCGAGCGCGGCGAAGTCCAGCCCGCCTTCCCACAGCTGCACCGACTCCCGGGCCGCGGCCAGCAGCTGTCCGGCGTGGCCATCGCGCCACTGGCCGCGGGAGTGGCGGGACAGGAACGCGGTGAGCCGGGCGGGTCCGAGCCGCAGCAGCACGGTCGGGTCGCCGTAACGGGTCAGGACCGCCAACGCGGTCCTGCCGTAGGCGACCGAGCACGTCATGCCAGCCGGGGCCGAGCAGCTCCAGCAGCGCGTCGAGCCGGGCGAACACCGCGGTCCGCCGCGCCACGATCGAGTCCCGCAGCTTCACCGCCCGTCGCAGCGGCTCCGCCGGCCCGTCGCCGGGGTAGCGGTGCAGCCCTTCGGGATGCAGCAGCGGCAGCCGGGCCAGCAGCCGTGAGTCGAGCCGGTCGTTCTTGGTGTGCTTGGCGTAGGAGGCCCGCAGGTCCGCCGACTGCGTGGTCGGCACCATCGCCACCTCCGCGCCGCGGCGGCGGAACCACGACGCCAACGGCGCCCACGCGTTCCGGGTCGGTTCCATCACCACCAGGACGGAATCGTCGACACCGAGCCCCAGATCAGCCCACAGTTGCCGCAGCTGATCAGGGCGGGTGAAGAACCCCCGGCCCGTCCAGACGAACGAGCCGTCCGGACGGGCCAGCGACGCGACGTGCGCCGCCCGGCACGCCACATCTATCCCCAAGATCAATTCCATGTCACTGCCTTCCGTCGTCGATGATCAACAACCTGTCGACAGACACGGCACAGCCCGAACATTCCATCAGCAAGAGTCCACGCCAGCGGCTCTGAGTTCTTCAACAGGGACACCGCACCCGACAGGTCGGCCCTGAAGGAGGTCGCTCAACTCGAAGGAGTCGCCCAGCGCCCCAGTCAGAATCCAGACCGCCCCCAGGACCACCAGCAAGGCTAAATGTCTAAGACCGCGGCCAGATGGGTGAGGAATACCACCGGCACCCCGCTGCTCGGGCCGAGCTGACGGTAGGCGAACTCCACGCCGCCGGCGTTGATGGTCTGCGTTGGCGCGTTCTGCCACGTGTGTGAAGCCGCACCGGTGGGTGCCTGGACCGTTGTCATGCTCTTTCTCCTTTGTGGGTACTGCGTTGGGCATTGCATTACGTGCATAATACTATAGTATGGTCATAATGCAATAGAGAAACGCGAGCAAGGGCCCAACTCCGTTGGCTGGCCAAGGGTCGGACCCTCGCAGCACCTCCCAGGACACGATCGAGAGAGTTCGGCGAGAGGGATCACATGCGCTACAGCAAGGACCACAAGCAGGACACCAGACAACGCATCCTCGAAGCCGCCGGACGGCGCTTCAAACAAGAAGGCATCGACGGCGCCGGCGTGGCCGCCGTGATGTCCGACGCCGGCCTAACCAACGGCGCCTTCTACGCCCACTTCGCGTCCAAGGAAGATCTCGTCGCGAACGTGCTCGCCGACCAGCTGCGCGCCCAACGCCAAAGCTTCGACGCCCAACCCCCGGATCGGCAGGGACTCGAAGCGTTCATCCGCTCCTACCTGTCCCCACAGCACCGCGACCAGTACGCCGACGGCTGCCCGTCGGCTGCGCTGCTCGACGAGATCGCCCGCCGCCCCGCCGCCACCAAACAGGTCTTCACCGACGAACTGATGGGCGTCATCGACGACATCGCGTCGCGTCTCAACCCGACCGACGCCGAGGCGGCACGAACCGGCGCGCTCACGCTCTTCGGATTGATGCTCGGCACGCTGCAACTCGCACGGGCGCTGACAGACCGCGACCTGTCCAATCAGCTCCTCGCCCGGGGCGTCGAGACGGCCATGAAGTTGCTGAACGACCGGGCATGACCGCATTGCAGAACGCCCCGCCTGCTGCAAACGCACGCCCACAAGGAAACGACCGACCTCTACTCGCATGTCGGCGTACGACCTCACGTGTCGGTCTGGGTACGACCTGACGAGTCGGTCTCGGCTGGGTGATCATGTCATGGTGCGTTCCAAATACACTCGAACGCTTGACAGTCAGGTGCTCAGACTGAGGCTGCCGAAGGGCGGAACCGTGAACTCGATCAGTCCTGAGCCGTCGGGTATGGACGCCGAGGTTTCGCTTGCGTCTGACCTCCGGAGGATTGCATTCGTTATTGGGTGCACGGTTCGGACGACCAGCCGTGGATCCGGGGTCGCATTCAGAATGGTGGTCTCATGGTCGGCCTGGTCTGGAAGGTCCACGACCAGCGGGGCGTAACGCGCGGTCACCGTTCGCCGGAGGTCTGCCCGCTTGGCCTGAATTAGGTGATAGCCGTGCGCAGCGCCGAGGACTTCGAGTTTGCCGTCAAGGGTTACTGCGGCGTGGTCACTCCATAGGGCGAGGAGGCCGCGCAGCGCGTTGCTCTGCTCGTGGGAAAGAGTGGAGAGCCGCATCGAGATCTGAGGTACACCGAACCACCCGGCGTATAGCTGCTGAGCCACAGCCTCCGCACCGCCCTCTGGTCCCCACATCATCGGGTCGCTATGGGCTACCTGACCGACCGACATCAGGCGGGCGTCGATCGTGGAGATCCGGTTGAGAATGCTGTCACCCGGGCAGTCCCCGGCGCGGAGTATCTGGCCGTATCGAGCAACCGCGGGACTGACATAGGGCTGGCGGAACTCAAAGGCGACCGCGGCGTGTCCAGCTTCGGCGAGTCTCCGCCGAACATCGGCGAGCAGATCCGCCATGGCGTGACCGATGTCGGCTACGTCACCCTCGCCAGAGGTGGCCCCGTAGACCATTGCCTGCTCAAGGAAGTCGATCTTGAGCATGTCGACTTGGTAGTCCTCGACCAGCCGAAGGCAGGTCTCGACGGCGAACCTCCGAACTTCTTCGTGACGAGGGTCGAGCACCTGGCACTGCAGCGTAGGCGCGTAGTGAGGAGCGAACCGGTGAAACCGGTCGTAGACGTCGCTGCCCTGGCCGAGGAGGAGCGGTGCGATCCAGAGGGCTACGGCTGAGCCAGTGTCATGGAGTGAGCCGACGGTGGCGGCGAGATCGGGAAACTTGACGAGGTCGGGGCGCCAGTCGCCGCAGCCCTGGTAGCCACGCCCGGAACCGTAACGCTGCCAGCCGTCGTCGATGAACACCGAGCCGCACCCGAGCCCCGCTGCGAGGGTGGCCTCGGAGCACACCAGCTCGGCGGTGACGTCTTGGGAGAAGGTGTACCAGGTGGAGTAGACCGGGTGGCGAGTCACCGGCGGCGGGACCAGTGGCTCCGCGCTGCAATGCTCCGACGTCCACCTGCAGAGTCGTCGGAGAGTTTCGACCAGGTCAGCTCGGGAGCCGTCGAGAACGATGGTGACGTCGGTTGCCAGCGGCCGCGTCGGCTGTATCTGCACGAGGAACGACTTGCGCTCCTCCGACACGCCGTAGATGATCTCCAACTCGGAGACTGCTTCACTGGCCGCCCAACCCAGCAGGACTCGGCCGCTCGCGTTGTAGAGGGCGCCCACGGGTGCGGACTGGACCAGGCTCGTAACAGTCGGACCGACCCAGTCGGCGGGAAGTAGCCGATGAGTTCGATCGCCGGGCTGCCAGTAGCCGGCCGCATCAGCCAGATCTACCTCTAGCCGGACGGAGGGCCGCCGATCGTTCGCCGACGCGGTGAGTTCGACCAGATTCTGATCGAGGAGTTCGCAACCAAGCTCGGTGGTTTCACTCGGCTTGAGCACCGTCAAGCCCCTGACCTGCTCGAACGCATTCTCGATCATGGCTGAGATCATCGCTAGCCCCTTACTCGCTGCCGCGTGCGGGCCCGTTTTGGCTCCAGAGGACACAGTTCACGTCAGTTCTATAGTCGCAGCAGCGATAAGGCGGCGCGGCCCGCAGCGGAGCCAGGACACGCGCCGCCCGCCGGCGCGGAGCGCCGGGCCCTTGATCATCTAAGAGGCAGAATCGGCAGTGCGGGGCACAGGCTATGTGTCTTGTGCCAGGTGATGGTTGACAGTGCTGTGCCAGGTGATGGTTGACACCGGGTCCTGTTCGGGATCCTTCGTCGTGACGTTCCGCCGGCGTCACGGCGAGGGAGGCCGGGAGGGGCTCTGGTGCAGTTGTCTGTTGTCGAGCAGCGGTTGGATGCTGTTAGGGCGGTGCTGGCTGGCGCCCGGGTGACCGAGGTCGCTGCCTCGCTGGGGGGAGGGCCAGGGACCGACTGTCCTTGCCGCCGGGGCGCCTCATGCCTGGCCGGTCCGTTGGCCTATTTCGTCGCGGCCACCCAGATGGCTGTGTTCTCGGTGCGGACGCGTCCGTCGTGGGTGACGAGTGCAGCCCAGGCTTCGGTGACCTTTCGCCAGATCCGCGCCTGCACCTCCTGCGGCTGTCCGTTTACGAGGTTCGCGATAGGCGGTGCCACGTCTCGGGTCCACTGTGTGAAGTCCTCCGGCGACGTCGTCTCGTAGATTGCTGTCACCGTCCCGGTCTTGACGTTCCGGAACCCGGCATCGGCGACGATCCGGGCCAGGGCGTCGGCGTGGGCGAGTGCGAATGGCCCCGGCCGTCCGGCGGGCGGCGGCGGCAGCTCCAGCTCGCTGAGGATGACCGGGATCGAGAGCGCGAATTGCACCGTATCGGGTGATCCCCAGACCGCTGCGGCGAGGCGGCCGTCACGCTTCAGGTAGGAGTGGAGCCGCGCGAGCGCGCCCGGGAGATCGGTCAGGAACTGCAGTCCCTGGCGGGACAGGATCGCGTCGAAGGTCTCGTCGGCGAATCGGAGCTCCTCGGCGTCGGCCTCCACGAACTCGACGTTGTCGAGGCCCGCCCATGCGGCCCGTTCCCGTCCGAAGGCGAGCATGGCCTTCGCGATGTCCGTGGCCACGACGCGTCCCTGGCGACCCACCGCGCGAGCGGCGGTGAGGGCGGGTTCGCCGTACCCCGTAGCGATGTCGAGCACTGTGTCGCCGGGTCCGAGGGCGGCGAGCTCCACGAGCCGGCGCGACACCGCCTGGCCACCCATCTCGGCTTCGAGCATGTCGTTCCACCGGCGCCAGCCCGGCGCTGCGGACTGCCAGTCGGCGCGCTGGGCCTGCTTGTACGCCAACGGATCGAACTCCTGTGTAGGTGCCATCGACCTTCCTCCCTTCCAGCGGATGGGCGAAGGGTAGGTGGGCCGACGACAGATCCGCATCGCCTGGATCCACCACAGTGAAGGGCCGGCGCGAGTGGTGGATTCTAGTCAGCGAGCGTCAATCCAGCTGGTGCTCGATCGCGAACGCCGTCGCCGCCGCGCGAGAGGAGACCCCGAGCTTGGTGAAGATGTTCTGCACGTGCCGGCCGACCGTGTGCTCGCTGATCGCCAGCGTCTGAGCGATCTGCCGGTTGCTCCGCGCGCCCGCGACGAGCCGCAGCACCTCGATCTCTCTCGGCGTCAGTCCGGCCGGCCGATCTGATCCGGCCGCAAGGAAAGCGGCGGCGTGCAAAGCATCCCGACGCGCGCCAAGGCGCTCGAACGTACGTCTGGCGGCCTGGACCTCGAGCCTCGCGCCCTCGTCGTCGCCGAGCGCTCGTGCTGCGGTGCCGATCAGCAGACGCGCCTGCGCTTCCTCATAGGGCAGGCCAAGGGCCTGCCACCTGCTCCGCGCGCCGCGAAGATCGGCGAGCGCTGCGCTGGCATCGTCTCCGGCGAGCGATACTGCACCCTGCGCCTGCTGCGCAGCGGCGCTCACCGCGGGCGTGTTGAGCCTCTCCGCCGCCACGGACAGCTGAACGGCGGCCTGCTGAGCCAGAGTCAGATCGCCGGCGGTCAGCGCGGCGTCGACCTGGGCCGCGAGGAGGACCGGGCGGGTCACCCCGTCCGTCGCAGCGCCCGCGAGCGCCGCACGCAAGCCAGCGAGCGCCACCGCCGCGTGTCCTTGCCCAAGCCGTACGAGCGCCAGGCACGGCTGGGGGTCGCACCCGAGCTGATGCGCGCGGAGGAGGCACTCCTCCGCCCCGGCCAGGTCGCCACGCCGTCGGCGGATCTCTCCGAGGACGGCGAAGGCCGCGCCCGCCGATCGCGGCTTGAAGGCGACCAACTCCTCGCCGGCGGCGCTGATCTCGTGCTCCGCCTCGGCCAAGGATCCACGAAGACCCAGGACCCAGCCGCGGTCGACGCGACAGATCCCGTGGTACGGCGTGATCGCGGGCAGCGACGCGCACCAGGCCAGTGCGGCGTCGGTCCACTCCGAGGCGCGACGCATGTCCGCGACCTGGCGGCACTCGCCGATGACCGTGCAATACACCGCCCCGGTAATGAACGCATCGACTCGCGCGTTGAGCACAAACGTCATCGCCTCGTCCAACGATGCACAACCCTCGTCAAGTCGGCCCTGCGCGATGAGGGCACGCCCGTACAGCGTCAGCCCGAGAGCGATGATGGCCTCGGCCTCGTACCGTTCTCCGATCTCAACCGCAGCCGTCGAGCAAGCCGCGGCCTCATCGAGCAGACCGCGGGCCAGCGCCAACTCCGAATCCGCCAGCGCGACGTAGCCGTGCTCGGGGCCGTCCGGGATCCCGGCCAGGTGCCGGCGCGCCCGCCGCAGCCACCCGAGCGCGACGGCCTGACTCCCGTTGTACAGCTGCTCCCAAAACAGACGCCACGCGGTGCGCGCCGCCGGCCGATCCTCGTGCTGCTCGAGGAATCGTCTATAGGCCTGCTGCCTGGCGACGTACGAATCTTCGAGGCGACAGACCAGCCAGGCCGCATCCGCCAACGCCTCGAGATCCTCGGCGGACAGGTCAGCCGGATCTACGCCACTAAATCGGTCGTAGGTCTCCACCCACGTGCCTCGCGACATTGCACCAGCCATCTATGACCTCCCGCCTCCCCCTCAGTATCGAGCCGATCGCGGTCGCATGGTCGGGCGGGATGGCGCGATTTGTCGCCGCCCGCCCGGTGCTGCAGGCCCTCGCCGGGCAGCAGCCGAGGCGCTCGGTCGCGCCCAGGAAGGGCCAATCTGACCCCATACGCACCCCCTGCGGCCTTACGCGCCGAGCAACTCGCGAGGTTGGGCCACGCATCGCGATACCGGTACGCCTGCGGAGAGAACCCGTTTGTGGCCCGACAGTTTGACGTACGCGCGGCGGCCGTGACCGCCCCAGTGCAGGAGCATGCGGAAGCTAGTCACGAGGAGACCCGTACCGAGCCGGACTTCCGCGAGGAAGTCGGGCGTTGGGCTGACGGGTTCCGCGAGACCTTTCCCGAGGTGCTTGTGGATCTGATCGCGAGCATCCTGCCGCCCGCCAAGTTCAGCGTGACTAACGACTCAGGCCAATTCCTGCAGGAAGTCCAAGTCGAGCTGCATATCGACGGGCACTCGCGCTCCCGCCTTCGGATGGCGAGCTGCTACGAATCATTCTCCCTGGTCAGGACGGCTTCATGCCGTGCTGAGCGCACAGTTTGCACAGGGATCTGCCGCAGGGCATTGCCTGGATATCCCGCTCGCGGTGGCGGAGGGATTTGAACCCTCGGAAGGCTTTCCCTTCACACGCTTTCGAGGCGTGCTCTTTAGGCCGCTCAGACACGCCACCGTCGGCGAGGATACCGGGCAGGCCGGGGGCAGGGCCAATCGTTCCGCCTCCCCAGCGAGTGCGCTGTCGGCCCGGTCCTACAGTCCTGTCATGGCCGACACCCTGCGGTTCGCGCTCGTCGACGTCTTCGCGGACGAACCCCTGACGGGCAACCCCGCGGCCCTGGTGGCCGACGCCGACGACCTGGGCGACGGTCAGTTGCGGGCCCTGGCCCGCGAGTTCAACCAGTCCGAGACGGCCTTCCTGCTCCAGCCCTCCCAGAGCGACGCCACGCTCCGGATCCGCGCATTCACTGCCGCCGGCAGCGAGGTCGGCGGCGCCGGCCACTTCGCCCTCGCCGCCTGGCTGTGGCTGGACGCCGCCGACACCTTGCCGCGGGACGGGTCGCCCCTCGTGCAGGAACTCGGCGGCGACCGGCTCCCGGTCGAGGTCACGCGGACGCCCGGGCAGTCGACTCTCGTCACGATCGACCAATCGCCCGCCGAGTTCGGGGATCTGGTGGAGGACACAACCATGCTCATCCGGGCACTCGGCCTCGCCGCCGGTGACCTGACCGGGGAACCGGTGCAGGTCGTCTCGACCGGCGTCGGCCACCTGCTCGTGCCGGCAATCGATCGGGCCGCCGTGGACCGGGCCAGGCCTGACGCCCCGGCGCTCCAGGCCGTGCTGCGAGCCGCGGGCGGCGAGGGTTGCTACCTCTACAGCCGGGACCCTCACGATCCCACCGCCGGCGCCGTGGCGTACGCCCGGTTCTTCAACCCGACGGTCGGGCTCTGGGAGGACCCCGCGACCGGTACCGCCGCCGGCCCGCTGACCGCCAGTCTCGTGGCCCGCGGCTTGGTCCCGCCCGACACCCCGGTGATCATCGAGCAGGGGTACGCGATGGGCCGGCCCAGCCGGCTGCGCGTGGCCGCGTCAGCCGAACGGGTCCGGTTGAGCGGTTGCGGGGTCGTCGTGGCCGAGGGCACCGTTCGGGTCTGAGGGGGTTGTCCCGTGCCGGAAGAAGTCCGAGAGCAGGGCGCCGCACTCGGCCTCGAGGATCCCGCCGCGTACGTCGACGCGGTGGTTGAGCCGGGGGTCGCGTACGACATCGAACAGCGAGGCGACCGCCCCAGCTTTGGGGTCGTACGCGCCGAAGACCAGCGTCTCCACGCGGGCCAGCACCAGCGCTCCGGCGCACATGGTGCACGGCTCCAGGGTGACGACCAGGGTGTGCCCGGTCAGCCGCCAGGAAGCGGCGGCCGCGGCCGCCCCGCGCAGGGCCAGGATCTCGGCATGGGCCGTCGGGTCGCGGTCGACCTCACGGCGGTTTCCGGCCGCCGCCACCACAGCGCCGCCGGGGTTCAATACCACCGCCCCGATCGGCACGTCGCCGTGCTCCGCGGCGCCGCGCGCCTGGTCCAGGGCCAGCCCCATGGCGAACCGCCACCGGCCGCTGGAGCTCATAGGCTCAGCCGTTCAGGGCCGCCTCGGCGACCTTGCGGAACTGCGGGTTCAGCTTGATCTTGTCCGCGACCGCCAGCAGCATCTCGTCGCTGCCCATGTCGAGGTCGTCCAGGATCGCGCCCAGGTCGAAGTCGCTCAGCCCAAGGTCGGCGAGAATCCCGAGGTCGCCCATCGGCTCCGGCTCTTCCTCCTCCTCGAGAATGTCCTCGCCGAGATAGTCCGCCACATCACGTGCGATCGGCCACTCGGCCGCCGCGGTCCCGTCGGACAGCAGCACCTGCACGTGCTGCCCGCGCACCCGGGTGATCACGAAGACCTCCTCGACCAGGCTGACGAACCCGATGGCCCCGGCATCACCCGGCAGTCGACGCAGCTGGACGATCAGCTCATCCAGGTCGTTGGCCAGGTCTTTGGCCAGCTCCTGTACGTAGGGCTGTCCGTCCTCCCGGTACGCCGCCAGCACGTAGTCGATTTCATCCTCGGTGGCGTCCTCCGGCTCGTCGTCGTCATCATCATCCTCGTCGACGTCCTCCAGGTCGTCGACGACCTCGACCACCTCCGTCGTGGCCGTCGGCGTACGCCCACCCTTGCCCTCGAGTTCGAACGACTCGTACTCCTCGTCGTCGAAATCCGGCATGACTACTCCTTCGCCCCAAGGCACGTACATTTCCGATCCATCGTGTCAGACGCCGAGCCTAGTGCCGACGCCCCTGTTACTACCCCGTCGCGCTCGCTACGGTCAGGGCGTGGAACTCCGCACCGTCGACCATCCCCTGGTCGCTCACAAGCTGACCCTGCTCCGGGACGAGAACACCGACTCCCCCACCTTCCGGCGCCTCACCGAGGAGCTGGTGACCCTGCTCGCGTACGAGGCGACCCGCGAGGTCCGGGTCAGTCCGCATACCGTACAGACCCCGCTGCAGCCGACGGTGGGCGTCAAGCTCGCCGCCCCGCGACCACTGGTGGTACCGATCCTGCGTGCCGGTCTCGGCATGCTGGAGGGGATGACCCGACTGATCCCGACCGCCGAGGTCGGGTTCGTCGGCATGGTGCGCAACGAGACCACCCTGCTCGCCACGTCGTACGCGGAACGCCTGCCCGAGGACCTCACCGGCCGGCAGTGCTACGTGCTCGACCCCATGCTGGCCACCGGCGGCACCCTCGCCGCGGCGGTGCAGTTCCTGGTCAAGCGGGGCGCGGACCACATCACCTGCATCTGCCTGCTCGCCGCGCCGGAGGGGATCGCCCGGCTGACCGAACTGCTGGACGACCTGCACGTGCCCTGCACCCTGGTCGTCGCGGCGGTCGATGAGAAGCTCAACGACGTCGGCTACATCATCCCCGGCTTGGGTGACGCGGGCGACCGTCTCTACGGCGTCGTCTGACTGCCCCGCCGACGTTTGCCGTCGCCAGATGGTAAACGAGGGGTAGAGAGGCCGGGCGCCGTCAGTAGTAGTAAGGAAAAGCCGACCAGTCCGGGGGCCGCTTCTCCAGGAACGCGTCCCGGCCCTCCACCGCCTCGTCGGTCATGTACGCGAGCCGCGTCGCCTCGCCGGCGAACACCTGCTGCCCGACCAGCCCGTCGTCGATCGCGTTGAACGCGAACTTCAGCATCCGCACGGCCGTCGGGCTCTTCGCACAGACCGACCGCGCCCACTCCAGGCCCACGGTCTCCAGCTCGGCGTGCGGCACCACCTGGTTGACCATGCCCATCCGGTACGCCTCGTCCGCGTCGTACGCGCGGCCCAGGAAGAAGATCTCGCGAGCGAACTTCTGCCCCACCTGGCGGGCCAGGTACGCCGACCCGAAGCCGCCGTCGAAGGACCCGACGTCGGCGTCGGTCTGCTTGAACCGGGCGTGC
The DNA here is from genome assembly GCA_963808435.1 of uncultured Actinomycetota bacterium. GTDB lineage: Bacteria > Actinomycetota > Actinomycetes > Propionibacteriales > Propionibacteriaceae > Microlunatus. Next base: position 41,077 of record CAWEFW010000017.1, read on the forward strand.
TCCGCGCTGGCCAGGCTGAGGTCGCACACCACGTGCAGGCTGTGCCCGCCGCCGGCCGCCCATCCGTTGACCAGGGCGATCACCACCTTGGGCATGAACCGGATCAGCCGCTGCACCTCGAGGATGTGCAGGCGTCCGGTCGTGGCCCGGTCCACCGTGTCTGCCGTCTCGCCGGCGGCGTACTGGTAGCCGGCCCGGCCGCGGATCCGCTGGTCGCCGCCGCTGCAGAACGCCCAACCGCCGTCCTTGGGCGACGGGCCGTTGCCGGTCAGCAGGATCGCACCGACATCACTGCTCTGCCGGGCGTGGTCGAGCGCGCGGTACAGCTCGTCCACCGTGTGCGGGCGGAACGCGTTGCGCACCTCCGGTCGGTCGAACGCGATCCGGACCACCGGGTCGGCCACCGCGCGGTGGTAGGTGATGTCGGTGAAGCCGAGGCTCTCGACCGGCTTCCACAGCTCGACGTCGAAGGGCGCAGCACTCACGCGCCCACGGTAGTGCCCTGCATCAGGAATGCGTCGCATAGATCTGTCGTCCGGGTGGATGCCTCGCCAGGCCGACGAGAGAGGGAGTTGGGCGGGAGCGCAGCGACCTCCGGCCACTGCGGCGAGCAGGGTAGGGATACCGAGGTTGTATCTCGACCGAGGAGAACGCCGCGAGGCGCCGCCCGGGCGGCAGAGATACGGGACGGATTCCTGACGCAGGGCACTCACGCCCCTACCGGGCGTCGGCCTCGACCTGAGCGGATCGATGCAGCCAGACCTGGCGCACCACGTACGCGGCCACGCCGGCGACCAGCACAACCAGCAGCACGACCGCCGCCGCCGGGTAGCGCTGGTAGAGCTGCCACCACGCGGTCACCCCGGCGAACCCGACCGTCGCGTACAGCAGTCCCCAGAGCACCGACCCCGCCGCCAGTGCCGGGACGTAGCGGCGCAGCGGCATCTGGGTCAACCCGGCCACCAGGTTGACCAGCGTCTGGATGCCGACGGTGAGGAACGACAGCGTCACCACCGGCGCGCCCCAGCGGGCGACCAGCTCCTGCACCCGGGCGAAGCCGGGTCGGGCCATCAGCTTGGCGATCCGGGTCCGCCGGGCCCCGGTCTGCGCCGCCCGGCCGAGCGCGTACGTCGCTCCGGCGCGGAGCATGGCGATGACGAACAGCATCGCGACCGCAACCGGGAACGGCCAGCCCCGCCAGAAGTCCACCCGCGCAGTCTAGGGCGCACGAGTAAGGCAGCCCTTACCC
>CAWEFW010000018.1:0-57812 GCA_963808435.1 uncultured Actinomycetota bacterium
CGCCGATATAGCCGTGTGCCGAGTTGTGCGCCGACTCCAGAGCCAGCCGGAACGCCGTCCACTGTTGCACCTGTGGCACCCCGTTCGACGAGGCCATGATCGAAGAGTCCGACGCCAGCCCTGGCGCCCCTGTGCCCGCGGCACGCTCCACGGACTGCGGCGGGTCGGCCGGGTCCCCAGTCTGCTCTCGACTGCCGGCGAGCACGCCGCCGTTGTGCACACTGGCCAAGGCGCCGTTCAACGTGCCGCTGAAGGTCCCGAACAGGCTCGGGTCAGTGAGATCGACCGTGCCGCCCTGGCCGTCGGAGGCCGCCCGAGGATCCTCCGTCCAGTCCCAGTAGTGCAGTGCAACATCGGGGTTGGACGCTTGCAGTAACCGCTCGTAGCGGTTGACCAGTTCGCGGTGCCACGGGATGAAGGAGTTGTCGCCGTGGTTGTGCGTCCCCTGGTGGATCTGGTCCTGCTTGTCCCAGTAGGACACCCCGTCGGAGAAGGCATGCAGGTCGGCCTGCAGCACAGCTTGGATGTAGGCCTGCCGCTCTGCTGCGGACAGGTGGGCAAAATTACGCCGGACCGGATGCGTCATCGAAACCCCTCGCGAGTTCAGATGCCCGGCTCCGCGCCGGGTCTACCTGAAAGACCCGCAGCCGGCCTACTTAATACGTCGGTCATCAAACGGGCCCGGCCATCGCATCGATAAACTCGCTGCCGACCTACCTCGGCGGCTTGTGGAACGCCGGCTTCAACGAATCGGACTCCGTAATCCAGGGCCCGGCTTGCCGCCGGGCGTCGCCGCCGGCCGTAGCTGGTTTCCAGACAGCTCGCCCTTGCTCGACCTACTTGAGCGGTCGGTGCGACCGTACGGAGGCAACAACGTCCCGGATCGCTTGGCTGGCAGCGGAGGCATGCGTCTTGTCGAGGTAGAGGGAGGCGTGTGTCGCGTCGGCGACGACATGGTGCCGGCTGTTGGACGACAGGGTGGCCAGCTTGACCTGCGCCGCCAGCGACCTTTCGTCGTGTGCTCGGCCAGCACTGACCACGATCAGCGGTTTGCTGCCGAAGTCGACCAGCGTCGCCGCCTGGCGGATCGACGCCGCTGCTGCCCGGAACTCGTCGATGTAGGACTGGACAGCGCGGGGGGTCGACACATGTGCGCGGGCCTCGCCGCGGGCTCGTGGCGGCAGGCTGTCGTAGTAGTCGCCGATCAGGTGCGCCACGCCGAGGTTCGCCATGGCCGCTACCGGCGCTGAGATGCGACCAGGGAGGTCGTACGTGCCGTTCATGGTCGGCGCCGGGCCCGCCTTGGGTGCGGTGATGTCCAGCAGCACCAGGCCGGCGACCTGGTCGGGGTACCGGGCGGCGAAGGTGAGGACGTACAGGCCGCCGAACGAGTGACCGGCCAGGACGTAAGGTCCGGGAATGTCGGCCCGCTCCAGCAGCATGTGTAGGTCGGTGGCGATCTCTACGGCATCCTGCGGCCCGTCGACCGGGTCGCTCCAGCCTTTGCCGGCACGGTCGTACACGCAGACCCGGCTGTCCTGGGCGACGTCGTCCGCGACCCACGCCATGGCTGAGGAGACTTCGCCGTGGCCGGGCTCCAAGATGACGGTGGGGGATCCGGAGCCGGTGCAGCTGAGGTGGAGTCGGTGCCCGCCCACGTCGATCAGCTGACCGGGCAGGGGGTAGGCGGCGGCGTCGACCGACTCGCGGACGGTCTCGTAGCCGCCGCCGATCGCGGACAGGCCCAGTCCGGCCAGCAGCGGGTACACCAGCCACCGACGGGCCCGGCCGGGCGTCTGCCGACGCGCCCGGGTGATGCTCCACACCACGATCACGAGCAGCACCGGTGGCCACACCCAGCGGAACCCGCGCTCGACGACCGTGTCGGACCCGAGGATCGAGATCAGGCCGGCGATGGCCAGGAAGACCGCCGGCGCTGCCGCCCAGCGTTGCGGGCGGTCGGTGAAACGGCCGGACAGGACCGCCAGCAATGCCCAGCCGAAGGCGAACCCCAGCAGCACCGCACCGGTCAGCACGTCCGCCCGGGCCGGGACGAACGGCGCGAGCACCAGCGCCACTGCGATGATCGCCCCGGCGGCCATCGATCCGGCGACGATTCGACCGATGCCGGCCCTGGACGGACGCTGGACTCGTTCCGGTCGCTCGACCTGATGCGGTCCTACGGGGGAAGGACGGACGGTCTCGGTGCTCATGGGTGACTCCTAGTGATGGGTTTCTGACTCGATACCTTCAGCGTGCGTGCCATTCGGCCTGGTCGCCCCGGCACATTGGCCGGGTATCGAACGAGCCGGCTCAACTGCCAAGATCGGGTGATCAGGGTGGTGGCGGCCGCGATGAGAGCCGCCGCAACAAGCACGACGAGGGCGGGCCAGCTGTGCGCGGCCGTGACCCAGCCGACGTCGCGGCCACCCGCCAGACGCCCCACCATGTCGGGGAACGCGACGACGAGGCCGAGAACCGCCATGGACGGGAGTAGGCCCAGCCCGACACGCATCCGAGAGCGTGCGTGTCTGGTCGCCCAGCGACGAGAGGCGAGACCGCCACGGACGCCGAGGGTCAGAATGAGGACGGTGAGGCATCCCAGGAGGGCGTCGAGGGAGGCGGTGGGCCGGTGCGGTCGGCTGGGGGTGCGGTCGGTGTCTTCGACGAGATGGAGGACGCCGCGGAAGATGGCGGTCTGGTCCCGCAGGAACGGTGATCCGCTATTGAAGAGGAGCGCGATGCCGTAGTCGGACTGCGGGAGGACCGCGTGGTAGGCGCTGAAGGTGAACAGGTTGCCGCTGTGCTCCAGGCGGGTCGGTGCTTCAGCGGGACCCTGGGTGTCCCAGCCGAGGGCGTAACCGCCCGGTGCGTTGGGGGTGTGCATTTCGGTCATGCTGCGCTCGGAGACGAGGCTGGTCCCGTCAGCGGTGCGGCCGCCGTTGGCTTGGACGACGAGCCAGTGGGCCATGTCGGCGGCGGTGCTGATCACGCCACCGGCTCCTGCGTCGAAGGTAGCGGGAGCCGGCACAGGAATCGGGTGCCCGTACGCGATCACATGTCCATCGGCCAGCCCGGCGACGGGTTCATCGTCTGTGTAGCTCATAAGGCTGGCGGACATGCGGGCGGGCTGAAAGACGTGCTCCCGCAGGTACGCGTCGAACGTCTGGCCGCTGAGCACTTCGACCAGCCGTGCTGCGACCCGGTAGTTCGGGTTGTGGTAGTTGAACTGCGTGCCCGGCGCGGCGACGAGACGCGCTGAACTCAGGCTCGTGGTGGCCTCGGCGAGCGAGCTCGGCTGGGGCCGACTGAGTTCAGGCACTTCACGGTCGGCCAGGCCGGACGTCTGGTCGAGAAGCTGCCGCACCGTGATGTCAGCGCCCCTCGGGTCGGCCAACCGGAACTCCGGCAGGTGTGCGACGACGGGATCGTCCAGGGCCACCTGGCCGGCGTCCACGAGCTGCAGAACAGCGAGGGAGGTGAAGGACTTGCTCAAGGATGCGATGCGGAAGCGGCTGTTCGCGGTGACCGGGAGCGTCGTTGGCGTCGTGCCCATAGCCGCGGACGATGGAGGACCTGGGTTCCTCGCGTGATGGCGATCGCGGCACCCGGGATGGAGGCCGCCGCCAGCTCGTCGCTGACCAGCCGGTCGACGGCGGCCAGGTCGACCGGCGGATGGCCATCGGCGGCAGCAGGCGCGGCCGGCCCGAGGATTCCAAGGCGGTCAGTACGAGACCCCCGGCCAGCCGGCCGACCCACCTCAGCCGTCGCCTCGTCGGCGCTTCGGTGGCTGGCCGTCTGGTCCGATCGGATGGGGTGCGCTCATTCATCGGTGTCCTCCACTGCTCTGCGCTGTCGGGGCGAGTGCTCGCGGCGCCAGTCAGGTAAGTGCCGCCAGGCTGCCGCTGAGCGCTGACAAGGTGCTGATGAGTCACTGTCAACGGCGGTCGACCGGCTGCAGCGTGGAGCCGTCGGATATGGTGGCCGGTCATCGATAGTCCCTTTCCAATCTGGGCAGTCGCCCGCGATGGCGACGGAGCCGATGGCTCCACGCTGCCGCTCGGGCTGTCCTGGTCGCGCCGGTCAAATGACCAGGTTGTTGCTGGGAAGCCGGCATACCGCTGAAGCAGCTGCCGGCGTGAAGGCTTGCGAGCGTGACGCTCGGGTCGCACCAGTCCCGATGGGACGGACAACCTCGGGGTCGACGTAGGACGGGCTGGTTCGGCGGCTCAGACGGGCGGGAGCGGGCTGTACTGGATCTCGCGTCGGATCTCTTGAGCGCGCGCGATGCTGGCAAGGCGGGCTACGAGGTGGAGGGCCATGTCGATGCCGGCGCTGACGCCGGCGCTGGTGATGAGGTCGCCGTCGTCGACGAACCGTGAGCTGACCTCGGTGATGATCGTGGGGTCCAGTTCGGAGAGCAGGTTGAGCGAGGCCCAGTGGGTGGTCGCCTTGCGGCCGATGAGCAGGCCGGCGGCCGCGTAGACGAGGCTGCCCGTGCAGACCGAGGTCATGAGGGGGACGGTTGCGCGCAAGTCGCGGACCCAGTCGAGGTGGACGGGGTCGTTCAGCATCGGTCTGGTTCCCGGGCCGCCGGGGTGGACCAGTACGTCGAGGGCTGGGGCGTCGTCGATCGAGTGGTGGGCGCCGAGAGGCAGGGTCTTGGCGCCGCGCACTGGGCGGCCGTCGGGGGAGAAGCAGAAGGCATTCCAGCCGTCTTCCGGGTGCTGCTGGGTCCAGGTGGACAGCACCTCCCAGGGTCCGACGGCATCGAGTTCCTCGACCCCGTCGAAGAGCAGGATCCCGATCTGGCGCTGCGGGGCAGGATTCGGCGTGGAGCCGTCGGCAGGGTGCGTGGGCGGTGCTCCATGGTTGCCTCCTAGGGCGTGACAGGGGAGCGGGCTGGGTTCGGTGGACAGCCCGCTGTTGTCTCCAAGAGTCACGTCAACCGGCGTTCGTCGCCCCGGTCAATCAGCCGGGGTTGGCGCCGGCCCACGCGGGCCTCGGAACGTGTACGTTCGTCGCGTGCTGGTCGGTCGGGAGCCCCAGCGGAATCTTCTGCGAGCGCTTGTGGAGCGGGCGCATGACGGGTCTGCGGGGACGCTGGTGGTCCGCGGAGAGCCCGGTGTGGGTAAGTCGGCCCTGCTCGACGAGCTGCTCGCAGGTGCCGGCGAGGCGACCGTGCTGCGTACGCAGGGGCTGGAGGTCGAGGCGCCGCTGGCATTTGCGGCGCTGCACCGCCTGCTACGTCCCCTGACGAGGCTGCGCGCCGCACTGGCGGAACCACAGGCGCGGGCTCTGCGGGTGGCATTCGGCGAGGAGGAAGGGCCCTCGGTCGAACCGTTCCTGGTCGGGGTGGCGACCTTGTCCCTGCTGACCACCGCGGCGGAGGAGAACCTGGTGGTGTGCGTGGTCGACGACGCACACTGGCTGGACCCGGCGACGGCGGGTGCGCTTCTCTTCTGCGCCCGCCGGCTCGGGGCGGACCGGGTCGCGATGGTCTTCGCCGCCCGGGACGGCGCCTGGGGAAGCTTCGACCCGCAGGGCCTCCCCGAGATGGTCCTGACGGGCCTCGACCCGGACGCCTCGCGAGCCCTGCTCGAGGAGCGTCTCGGGGATGTGGCCGCCGACGAGGTCGTGAATCGGATCGTCGCCGAGACCCGCGGCAACCCCCTGGCCCTGGTGGAGCTTCCTGGCGAGCTGACACCGGGCCAGCTCAGCGGGTCGTCGCCTCTTCCGTCGCAGCTCCACCTGACGGCCCACGTCGAGCAGGTCTTCCTGGACCGCAGCCGACGTCTCCCGCCGTCGGTCCAGACGATGCTGCTGCTCGCGGCCGCCGACGACACCGGCGAGCTGGACGTGTTGCGGCGCGCCGGGGCGGGACTGGGCCTGGGCGAGGCGGACCTCCAGGCGGCCCTGGACTCCGGGCTCCTGGCCGGCGGTACCACGGTCGTTCTCGGTGCGGCATCCGCTGGTGCGTTCGGCGATCTACCAGGCCGCGACCGGTGAGCAGCGGCGTGGCGTGCATCGGGCCCTCGCCGAGGCGCTGTCCGGACACGGGGATCCGGACCGGGAGGCGTGGCACCGCGCTTCTGCTGCCGAGGGGCCGGACCAGGAGGTGGTCGCCGCGCTGGAGCTCGTGGGTAGCCGGGCACAGCGTCGTGGCGGGTACGTCGCGGCGCTGGCGGCGTACGAACGAGCCGCGGCGCTCTGCGACGACCGAGCCAGACGTGCGGAGCTCACCTTTGCCGCAGCGCGCAGCGCTTGGGCGTGCGGCCGGGCCGGACAGGCGCAGGCGTTGCTCTCGGCGGCGCGCGAGGGGCCAGCGACCCGTTGCTGCTCGGCGACATCGCCCGCCTGCGTGGACACATCGAGGTCAATCTCGGGTCGGCTGCGGAGGCGCACCGGATCTTCGTGGAGGCTGCCCAGGAGGTGTACCCGTTCGACCCGGCCAGGGCCTTGGACATCGGCGTCGCCGCCGCGGTCATGCGTACCTTCGGCGCCGACAGCGGCACCCCGCTGTCCGCGACCGACGCCCTGGTGGCTCCAGACGAAGGCGACCCTCCTCGGACGCGGTGCCTGCGCCACATGCTCGTCGCGATGACCAAGGTGGCCGAGGGCGATTGGGCCGGCGCGGCGGAGGCCCTGGACCTCGGGCTGGAGGTCGGCGAGGAGGTCGACGACCGTGACGTGCTGTGGAACCTGGCGAACGCGGCCCTACAACTAGGCGCCGACCAGGCACAGCAGCATTTCTACGGCTACGCCCTGTCGCGGGCCCGCGAGGCCGGTGCAGTGACGGCCATCGTCTATTGCCTCCAGAGACTGTGCTTCGGCTACTACCTGGCCGGCGACCTCGTCGCCGTACGCAACAGCGCCGAGGAGGCCCTCGCGCTCGGCTCGAGCATCGGTCAGCCGGCGATGACGGCGCCTTCCGTCGCCTGGCTGGCGCTGCTCGCGGCCTTGCAGGACCGAGACGACTACGACCACCGTCTCATCCGGCTCGAGGAGCTGGTCGCCGCGCATCCCTTGGGGATCCTGTCCGATCCCGTCCACGACCTGACGCGCTGGGCCAAAGGGACTGCGTGCGGCCGGTTCCGGGGACAGCGCCGGGGCCTTGCACCACCTGGCCCGGTTCCGGATGCCCGTGCTGGCGCGGATGGCGGCCCCAGAGCGGATCGAGGCCGCTGCGCGCGCCGGAGACCAGGCGGCCGCCAGGGCCTATACAGAGGAGCTGGCAGGGTTCGCTGATGCCACCCGAAGGCCGTGGGCGCTCGCCACGGTGGCCTACGGTCGCGCCCTGACGGCCGGCCACGCCGATGCGGAGGCTCTGTTCCAAGAGTCGCTAGCGCAACACGAGCGAGCCGGTCGTCCGCTGGACGCAGCACGCACCCAGCTGGCCTATGGCGAGTGGCTGCGGCGAAGCCAACGCAGGATCGACGCCCGCCAGCACCTGCGCGACGCGGTCGAGACCTTCCAGGACCTGCGCGCCGCCAACCTGGCCGCACGAGCCAACCAGGAGCTGCGTGCGTCGGGCGAAACCGCACGCAAGCGTGACCCGTCAACCCTGGTCAAGTTCACCCCGACCGAGCTCCAGATCGCTCAGCTGGTTGCTTCGGGCAGGTCCAACAAGGAAGTCGCCACCCAGTGCTGGATCTCGCCGCGCACGGTCGCGTTCCACCTCCGCAACGTCTTCGCCAAGGCCGGCATCACGTCCCGCGGCGAGCTGGCACAACTCGACCTGCATTAGCCGACGGCCACCCGTGTAAACGGCCGCCGGGCAGGGTCCTTCACCGCGCGTGGTCTGTAGCCGCTCAGCTTGACTACGTCCAGATCACTGGCTCGAGCGGGATGCGCAGGCGGTCGGTCACGCTTAGCCCGGCACAGGCGAATCGGAAGGACGGAAACCGCGGCCCGTGCGGACACCATCGGCAGTATGTCGGCGGTCGCCCCGCCGCTGGTGAGCGCCTCGGTGACTGTCGTGCTGAACTGGTCGGCAAGCAACATCTCGGCTCTCTTGTCCCTCCTGCAGTGATGCCAGCCCTGTACTTAGTTGGCAGACGGCTGATCCCTGCCCGGGCTCATTCCGCCCGGATCGGGCCTGTGCCGAGCGATCTGCTGGCCCTCAAAGGGCGATCGCGCCGACCACCTGTGCACGGCCCTAATCGGCGGGTTGAGCCTTGCACTCCGCCCAGGCCGACGCAGAGACACGAAGGGCCCGGCCCATCCCTCCAGCCAAACCGAACTCAGGGCGGCGATGTCGGCGTAGTCTCATGTTGAGGACGCCTCGTTTGCCGGCGGGTCGAGACCCGCCGCACAGGCCCGATGCCCTCTGACCCAACCAGAGGACATCCCAATGACCGGCGTCGTCGTTCCCCACCCCACCACGGACGCCGAGGAGGCTCTGCTTCCTCCGCCAGCCCGAAAGTCCAGGGTCCGGCGAAGGCTGGTGCTGTCCGTCCTGGCCGTGGCCGTGTTCGTCGCTGCGCTGCTCGGCCTCGGACTGCACGGTCTGATCCCGTTCGGTCTGCTGCTCGCCTTCAGCGTCGATTCCGACAAGGAGGAGACCAGGCGGTCGGTCATCCTGACCCGGCGCAACCTTGTGCTGGCCGCTGCCGGATCGGCGGCTTTCGTCTGGTTCTGGCTCTGGCATCTCGATCTGCCCGAGTCGACGCTCGTGATGATCGGCGCGGCGCTGATCGCGCTGCCACTCGCGCTCCAGGAGTCCGCCAGCGATCCAGCGCATGAACGAACGATCGTGGTTACCAAGCGCAGCCTCATCCTGGCCCTGTGGGGGCTGGTGGTCTTCGTCTACCTCTACTACGCGCTCGGGTACAGCTTCCTTCAGCTGACGGCGTTGTGTGTCGTCCTGCCTCTCTCGTTGGCGGCGTCGCGGGTCTGGCGGGCTCGCCGGGGGCAGCTCGAGCTCGGGCTGCTCCGCCACCCGCTTCGCCGGGAGCTGCGGGCCCACCTGGTGCAGGGACTCAACATCTGGCTGTGCTGCGGCCTGCTCGCTGGAGTTCTGGCCGCCGGAGGCGTCCACTTCGCACGGATCGGGTTCTCCTTGAACGCCGCCCAATTCAACGCCGTGATCGCGGCCTTCGCCGCCGGCCTGGTCCTGCTGGCGGCGTTGGCGGTCGTCCCACGCCGGCGCGTTTACCTGGCCACCAACGTGGTCGTGGCCCTCCTGTCAGGCTTCCTCGCTCTCCAGCTCGTCCAGATATCCATCCCGCGCACGGAGGCGATAGTGCTCGACGCGCCACTGGCCGGCGAGTGGTTCGTCTTGAACGGAGGCCGCAGCGTCTTACTCAACGGTCACGCCCCGAACGAAAGCAACGCCGTCGACTACCAACTGATGGGAACCAACGGGCGCACCCACACCGGCGGCGGCGACGCCCCGCTGGCCGACTACCCCGGCTTCGGCTCGCCAGTGCTGGCGCCGATCGACGGGCGGATCGTCGAGGTGACCGACGGCTACGCCGACGCTCCGCCCGGCACCAACGGTGACCACCCCAACAATCTCGTTGTGGACATCGGCGGCGACCGCTACGTGGTGATGGGCCACCTCAAACAGGGCAGCATCACCGTCAAGGTAGGCGACCTCGTGCGCCAAGGGCAGCCGCTCGCCGCGGTCGGAAACACCGGCAACACCAACGAACCACACCTGCACCTGCAAATCCAAGACTCCCCATCAGCCAGGGAGAACGCCGACCGTACCTACCCCATGGCGTTCCGCAACGTCCACATCACCAGAGGCGGCGCCTGGCCGTGGGGCGACAACCGCGCGCTTCGCACCGGCGACCTCGTCCGAGCAATCGACCAGTAACGACGACAACGTGGGTGTGGCCCAGGCCCTCTGAGTAACACTCTCGCAGCAACGATGGGCGGTCAATGGCTCTTGCGCCGCCACCTCCCTGACAAGGCACCGGTCGCGATCATCGCGTGGGCTCCTTTTGACCTCGTCCGCCTTGCCCGAACGTACTGAATGAGACGTCTTAGACCATCGTGTGATCATGATAGTCACGCGATTTCGCTAGGCAGGCGTCCAAGGGGGTGGTGCTCATCTGGGTGACGCCTGTTCGACCGACCGCTGAGTCGGGCTGTGCCTTCCGTGGTCAGGTCGTGCTGGCTACTGCGGCGATGGCGAGGAATGTGTAGATCGCGGCGTCGGCGCTGAAGTGGAGCGCCCAGGGCACGCCAAGTCCGCGGGTGTCGATCATCGCTTTCCCCCAGAGCAGCCCGAGCAAGCCGGCCGTGATGAGTCCCATCATTCCTGATGGGATGCCTCCGTAGACGTGGCCGAGACCGAACCAGGCCGCGAGGATCCAGATACCGGCCCTCGGCCCGACAGCGCTCGCCAGAGGGCCGAGCGGCCCCGCCCGATATAGAACCTCCTCTGCGAACGCGTTGAATGCCGCCGCCAGCCAGGCGATCGGAAGTAGCGGGAGAGCCCGCGACCACAGGTCGGGGGTTGGTCTTGTCAGCGAACTGGCGAACGCTGCAGTGGCCGCGATGAGGATGACAGCCACGATCGGTCCGACCACGGCCCAGGACAGGGCCCGTCGCCCGATGCGCATACCCGTTGGCGCCGTGAGCTTGCCGAGGGCGAGGTACGCCTCACTGCCGCGGTACCCGAGCGCCGCCAGCACAGGGATGATCGCGAGCGCCTCGAGGACGAGCAGTCCCCGCTCAGCGAACAGGCGCCGCAACTGGGGATCGGTGCCAGCCGGTGCGATATCGCCGAACAGAGCGCCACGAATGAATGGATCGACAACCGTGGTCAGGACCAGAACGGTGAGCATGACAATGAAATAGGCGCGGAGGGGTCGCATCATCGGCACCATCGTCGCCGCCACAATCAATCCTGCGGCGAGGACGATCCAGACGATGTTGATCCACGGCACATCCCAGCCGACCACCTCGCGCAGGACGATCTCGGGCAGCCGGCTGAGCAGGAGGGTGGCGCCCCAGGCGATGATGAGCAAAGCCCCGGACGGCGCCTGACCGATGGATCTGGCGCCAGCGGACGCCACGTTGCGGGTCATCTTTGCTTCTTGGCTGCAGTCTCGGCTGCGGTGAGCGTTGCCTGGACTGCGTCAACGGTGGCTCCGGAGTGCTCGCTATCGGTCAGCAGCGAGAGGTGCGTCGCCTCCGCAACGCGGTCGCAGGACACGACGGTGGCGAACTCGGCGATGGCCTGCTGAACAAAGCTCCACTGAGCGGAGAAGCCGGGAGTTCCGGCGTCGAGCAAGACCATGGGGTTTTCTGGATTGTCCTTGCGGTGGTGATCGCCTTGAGTGTGCAGATGCAGCACCGGCCCGTAGTCGATGGCGACGAGATCACCAGGTGGGGGGTGCTGCAGCCGCTGGTCTCTGTGGGTGGCGAGGCGTTGCCAGCCGGCCCCGACCAGCGGCAACGCGGCGAGGACGAGCAGGACGATGAGGATGCGACGACGGTTCATGGCGGGTCCCAGCGGTGGGAAGCGGAGAGGGTCAATGGATCACCTGGTTGTTGTCGGTCGAATTCGCGACGTCATCGCGAAGAGGACGTGTACAGCTGCGGCCTTGGGGGTCTGGATGTGGAGTGAGCCGAGTATCAGCCCCAGCCAGATGGCCCAGGAGATCGCGAACGTCAAGGCGAAGTAGGTGGGGAGCTGATGCCGCTGCATGAATGTGGGCGGGCGAGCCCTGCTGTCATCATTGCCGGCGACTTGCGTCGGGGCGCGGTTCCATCGTCGGGCTCGGAGCTGTTGGCCGGGCTTTGTCGAAGTCTGCGCCTTTGCGGGCCAGCAGGTAGCCGGCAACCAGCACCATGATCAGCATGGTGACGATCCCGGTCTCGGTGGTCACGTAGGCCATCGTCGCCGCGGAGCTCACGATGGCCACGCCGGCGAGGCTTTCCATGACGTTGTTGAAGGCACTGTGGGACAGACAGACCGGCCAGATGCTTCCCGACGACAGTCGTAGCCAGCCGTACCAGACGCCGGCCAGGGTGAGGGTGACCATCACCATCGGCACCACGATCCAGCGTTGTCCAGCGCTCTGATAGGTGGTGGTGAGCAGGAGTAGCGGCAGATGGAAGATGGCATGGAAGAGGCCGGTGAGGACGGCCGCGACCCGCGGCGGGGTGACCTCGGCCAGCCGGAAGAGCAGATACCCGCGCCAGCCGATCTCTTCGCCGAGGAAGACAAACGTAGAGACGACCAAGCCAACGAGGATGTTGAGACCGGCGCTGACCGAGATGGCGCCAAGGCCTGGGAAGCGGACGACCCCGAAGGCGGCGGCGATGCCGAAGCTCACGGTTCCGATCAGTATCGGTCCGAGGACAGCGATCAGCAGGCCTCGGCCCCGTCGCGGATGAAACCCGACACCTCTCAAGACGGCGCGTCGTTGAGCCCGGGGGACGGCAACCGCCATGGTGATTGCGAACCCGAGCACTGGCGCGGCGATGCTGAGCAGCGGTGTGATACCGGCGTGCGGTAGGGCAAGGGCAATCGCGACCGCGATCACGTAGGTGGAGAGAAGGAACACGACGATCTGGCGAACGGGCCGGTCAGTTCTCGGTGGCGCGGATTCTGAGGTTACGCGTGGCTCCGGCATTTCATTCTCCTTGATCGATTGATGTAGCGATGGTTTCTTTGTTGCCGGTCGGACTGCCGGGACTGGTTACCGATATGAGCGTCAGGTTGAGGTTCCGTACCTTGTTCAACGTCCCGTGCAGTGCTGCTTGGTCGACAAGGTCTCCAGATAGCTGAGCCGTGTCGTTCTCGAAATTGGTGATGGTCAGCCCGTCGAACCATTCGGTCCAGCGGGTATCCAGCTGACCTTTGATGCGAATGTCGTAGACCGCCACAGCACCCAACGTAGGAACGATCGCTTGAGAGGGCATCCACCCGTAGTTGGTAGATCGGGTGGAGATTTCGCGGGCGGGCTGGGTAACTAGCCGGAGATGAGATGCAGCGCCCGGGCCTCCGCCACGGCTTGTGTTCGGCTCGTCACGCCGAGCCGACGGAAGATGCTGTTGACGTAGGACTTGACCGTGCTGGTGGCGACATACAGTCGGGCGGCGATCTCCTGGTTCGACAGGCCCGCAGCGATCAAGGCCAGCACCTGGAGTTCCCGTGCGGTGAGCCTGTCGACAGGCATCCTGTGGCCCTCCCCGGCCGGTGGCTCGAACATCGCCAGCAACCGTCGCGCGTAGTCAATCAGAGCGTCTGACCGGGGGTCTTGAGGTTCTCCGCGCCGCAACTTGAGTAACCTGGTCAGCAGCGCCGCAAACGGCGCTCCCTCATCGACGAAGACGCGGACGTAACCCTCGGGTTCGGCGAGTGTCAATGCTCGCTCCAGGACGACGACGGCAGTATTCAGTTGATGTTGCGCTTGCAGCGCCATTGCATAGACGGACAGGATGGCGATGACGCTATTTCCGCGGTTGGCGTTTTCTGCCGCTTTGAGCAGCCGATTGAGCAGCTCCAGAGCCTCGGTCAGGTGTGAACCGACCGCTTCTTCTTTGGCCTGTGCGATGAGCACGCGGGCCAAGGTCAGATACTGCTCCTCGCGAGGATAGTTCAGGTCTTCGGCGCCAAGTCGACGCGCCTCGGTCCAACCGACAGCCGCATGAAGGTTGTGCTGTTTGAGCGCAAGCCTGGCCTGCTCGGCCTCACACCGTTCGACGAGAAGAGGAAAGAAACCACGCTGGCGAGCCAGACTGGCGAACGTGTCCAGCGTTGCAGCGGCCTCTGCCGGCTGCCCGCGAGCCTGCTGCAGACGGGCCAGGAAGAGGTAGCCTCCGGTCACCACGTCCGCGTCCACTGTAGATGCCCCGGTGACCGACTCGACAGCCCGCCTCAGGTGGCGCTCGGCGGCGTCCAGATCGTTCCACTGAAGGTGGATCTCACCAAGGCCGACGTTGTAGGCCGCGCTGTTCACCGCACCGCGGAGCCCGTCCCGGCCTGACACCGCCTCGGCCGCCCCCGCGTAGGTGGCAGCGGCCGCTCGGAGGTGCCCCTGCATCGTCTGCAGCCGCCCGAGATAGTTGGTGGCGTTCAACAGTGGAACAAGTGCGCCGGCTGCCGAGAAAGCTGCGATTGCGTCTTCCAACGGACGTTCGTAGGCGGCGCTCACATCACCGCTCACCTGGTAAGCCAGCGCCACATTAGTCGCAGCCGCCGCCCGCTCGCGTGCCGTGGCGTCGGTTTGCGGCAGCAGCTTCAGCGCCTGATGCCCTAGGACGACGGCCCGTTCGAGATCACCCGAGAACCGCGCTATCCCGGCCCGGATGACAGCTGCTCGACCCCGGATTGCGCGAACTTCATCGGTAGTCGATTCTTCCGGCAGGCACCGTTCGGCGGCTTGCAGGCTCGCCTCGGCGGCGTCCTGACAATTGGAGAAAGCCAACCCCAGGGCGCGATGCATGTGCAGCACGGGACGTCCGCGTACAAGTGCGTCCGGTAGACCGTCGATCCAGCCGAGCACGGTTTGGACCTGCTGGTTCAAGATCAGCGTCATGCCGGCCGCTTCGATGAGCCGGACAGCGCGCTCGAGATCGCGGCCGCGAAGAGCGTGCTGTATCGCGTCTACGACAAACCCCTGGCCCTCGAACCATTCGCTGGCCTTTCGCTGCAGTTCTGAGACGATCTCGGGTTGTTCGTGGCCCAATCGCTGCTGCAATACGTCTGCGAAGAGCTGGTGGTAGCGATACCAGCCACGGACCTCGTCCAGCGGATCCACGAACAGGTTGGCGTGCTCCAAGCCCTCCAGCAGCTCTTGGCTGTCAGCCCTTGATGTGACCGCTTCGCAGAGGGAGGCGCACATTCGGTCCAGAACTGAGGTTTGAAGGAGGAAGGCGCGCAGCGCCGACGGCTGCCGGCCCAAGACCTCCTCGGCCAGGTAGTCCACCACAAAACGGTTGCTGCCGGTGAAGGCGGTGATGAAGCCGGTGACATCGGCGTGGTCACGCATGGCCAGGGCCGCCATCTGTAGGCCGGCCGCCCAGCCTTCGGTGCGGCCCACCAACTCCGAAACATCCCGCGCGGCCAGCTGCAGCCCCATGACCTGGGTGAGGAAGGTTCCCGCCTCCTCGACGCTGAAGCGAAGGTCGGTCGCCCGCAGCTCGACGAGTTCCCCGCCGGCCCGCAGCCGAGAGAGCAGCAGCGGAGGGTCCGCGCGCGTGGCGATGATCAGGTGCACCGTCGGAGGAAGATTGTCGAGCAGAAAGCTCATCCCTTCGTGGATCTCCTGGGACTCGATCAGGTGGTAGTCATCGAGCACCAGAGCGACGTCGACGGGCTGGGCGTCTAGATCGTTGATCAGTGTCGTCAGGATCGTGGCGATGGGTGGCGCTTGCGGAGAGCCGAGCAGCGCCGAGGCGGTCTGCCCGAGGCCCGGCTGGTAGCGAGACAGAGCCTGAAGGAAGTAGCGCCAGAACCGGGCCGGGTCGTTGTCGCTCCCATCCAGTGAGAGCCACGCGACCAACCGGCCGCCGGTGGATGACGTAGCGACCCAGGTGCTCAGCAAGGTGGACTTGCCGAATCCGGCGGGCGCACAGATGAGGGTGAGTCTTCGCTCCACCCCCTCGTCGATCCGCTGACACAGACTTCGGCGCGGCACCAGGGAAGGGCGTGCCAAACGCACGGACAACTTCGTCAGCAGGAGCGGGTCACCTCCGGCGCCATGCGGCGACCCCCCCGCATTCGGGATTTCCGCCGGCGGTGGACCCTGGGTGGAGGCCTCGGCAGGGCTTGCCCTTTTGGCGGCTGTGGCCGCGGCGGCGGCCAGCTCGGAGTCTGCCTCAGCCTCGGAGCCCGATCCAGTCAGCAACCCAGCCGCATGATCAAGTCGCTCCACCGTCACGTTCGCGGCTTTGCCAAGGTAGACCTTGCGCAGCTTTCCGCCCTGCTTGCGGTACGCGGTCCAATACCCCTCGACGCTGCCTGTGCGGCGTTCCTGTCGGGCCGTCAGCGTTCCGCTTGGCCCTTCGAAGGAGAAGGAGCGGGTCGCCGGATCCTCTAGCCAGGCGAACCACGCCGGGGAATTAACGCCGACCGACGCCACCCCGAGCGGTTCGTCGGTGTGGAGCACTCCATCCGAGACATGCGGTATGCGATGCGCCATGCTGCTTCTTCCAGACCCGTTCGGCTATCCAAAGAGATTAAGCAGCCCATGGGTAACCCGACAAGCCCACAGTGCTGTGTTTCGCCTAGCCAGACGGCTAGCCGACAGCGGAATGGGTTGCGGCGACGGGACGGCCGGCGATGCGGTCGCCGGGGCGACCACCGAATGCTGGCCGGCAGGTCGAGCGGGTGTTCTGGTTCCGGATCGCTGAAGGTTGGTCGACCGAGGATGCCTCGAAGTCAGCAGGTGTGTCGGCGCCGGTGGAGACGCGCTGGTTCCGTGACGGTGGCGGCATGTCACCGATCAGCCTGGCCTCAGCATTGGGGCGCTATCCGGCGCGGCCCGCAGCGTAGCGAGGACACGCGCCGCGCGGCCGGGGGGGCCCGGCCCTTGATGAGACAGAGGCAGGTTCGGAGGGCCTCCGTCCAGGGCCAGGTTCGGTAGGGCCTCCGTCCAGCAGGAGCTTCTCGACTGGCTGGCCGAGGCTGCCGAGGGCAACGACGAACTGCGCGTCAGGACCGCCGGGGAGATCGCCGGCTACTGGATGGCGAACCCTGCCAGCCACCAGGGCCACCAGTTGGGGCGGCGGGGCTGCTGCTGATCGCCGGCTACGTGGACGGCGACCGGCTCATCGAGTCGGGTGCAGACCGGCTACGAGCGCGGGCGGGGGATCGCTGGAGGGGTATGACCCGAGCGGATAATGCTGGGTTCGGCAGCGAAGGCGGGCGAGCACTACTACCCTTTCGCCGATGACTGAGCCGACATCGGAGCCCTTCCGGTCCCCCCGCCGAGAAGGCAGATCACCGGCCAGCAACGTGACGAGATCCGCGCTCGCTACCAAGACGGCGAAACCGCCGATCGTCTAGCTGCGGAGTTTGGCATTACCGCCGGCTATGTTCGCAGCATCGCAGGCAAGCGCGGCCCCTAGGAGAGACGCTCCCCGGCCCCGCATAAGCTGCCAAGCTTCCCCCAACGCCGACCGGCATCAGCCGGGCGCGCCCCTTCCGGTGCCAGTCCGACTCGAAGGCCGTCCGACTCAATGGAGGTGCGCCCGGGCTGTGGGGCACCCAGCCCGGGGCTTTGGCCGACCCCAAGAGGGAGGAAGGGTCGACGGTCCGAACGCTAGTGAAGCCGTCTGGGGTTGGGGTTTGCCCCGGCTTTGGCTGGATCAGTTGGAAACTTGCGCAGCTAGCCGGGCTTGAGGGGTTCTTGAACCCGCTCCGGGATGGGACTAAGCGTGAACTCACGGGACGTCGGCATTGGCGCTCGCCCCTTCGGTGAGACTCTTGCGTGAGGTGGATCGCAAGGGGTGGCTCACGCTTGAGCCGCCCAGACTCCTCGGAGTCGCGACGGGTCGAGAGTTCGCTTGGGGAGGTAGCCGACTGCCCCACACTCCATGGCGTCGTCGTAGCGGTCATGGGTGGAGAGCAGTAGCACCCGTACGCCGGGCTGCCGCTGCCGGATCCGCCGGGTGGACTCAACCCCGTCGATTCCGGGCAGGTGGATGTCCATCAGGACCAGGTCTGGGCGAAGTTCATCCACGGCATCCAGGGATGCCTCCCCGCTGGCCGCCGATCCGACCACCTGAAACCCGTCGGTCGCCTCCACAACCGCAGCTGCCGCCAATCGGAACGGCTCCTGGTCGTCCACCACGAGCACCCGCACGGTCATTGTCACCTCCTGTCGCCCATGGTCGTTCGCGGCTACCTGCGCCGGAAGGGTGCTAGCACCCCCTCAGGTAGGGGGTCGCCGCACGAAAACTGGCCGGTCTTCCATCCCAGAGAAGGGGTGCCTGCCGGATCCAGCCGGACACGTCCGGTCCCTAACGTCAGAGCATCCGCGCACATCGAGGGAGTGATCGTCATGGACACCGCAGTCGCCGAACGGCGGGAAACCGGACTCAGGGCGCGAACTGCGCGCCATCCGATTGCCGCCTTTCTTCTTCTGGTTCTTGGCTCGGTGTACCTGCTGTCGGTAATTCCCATCCTGATGCAGTACGACGTCATCCCGGGGAAGAACTTTCCGGCCCAGCTCGGGCTCGATATGGAAAGGGCTTTCTCTCCGGTGCTGACCGTGCTGCTGTTCGGTTCGGCGCTGCTGGTGACCTACATCGACGGTGGGCGGCTGGCGGTGCGGCAGCTCTTCTCGCGGATCCTGCGCTGGCGGGTCGGCATCGGCTGGTGGCTGGTTGCTGTCATCGCCCTGCCGCTGCTGACTGTGATCATCGCAGTGCTGCTCGGCGATGCGTCTGCGGTGCCAAGCCGGAACGTGCTCTGGCGGGAAGTCCTCGGTATTGCAATCGCGTTCCTCCTCGTCAACCTCTGGGAGGAAGCGGCTTGGGCGGGCTTCCTGCAGACCCGGCTCGAGCGACGGCACAACTTCTTTCTGGCGGCGGCGCTGACGGCGATCCCGTTCGCCGCGATCCACATGCCGCTGAAGGTCATCAACGGCGAGGTCCGCACCCCCGTGGATCTTGCCATCAGCTTCGCCCTGCTGACGGTGCTCTCGGTCTTCATCCGATCCCTGTTCGGCATGGTGATGCGGGGAGCCGCCAACAGCCTCCTACTGGTGGGACTGACCCACACCTTCTTCAACCGGTCCAACAACACCGACGGCATCGCCGCCGATCTCCTGCCGGGCGGGGACAGCCGACAGCTCGCCGCCCTGCTCGCGACCGTCGTGCTGACCGTCGTGCTCGGACTAATCCTGCGGAGCAAGCTCAGCCGGTCCTACCGGCGACAGCTCGACGAAGCCGAACAACACACTTCCTGACCGACGTCCCGAAGCCGTCGCGCTTCATGACAGCCACCCAGGTCTGAGCCGTTTCAGCGCCTCGCGTTCAAGAAGGTGAGCACCGCCCTCACCCGGCGGTGCGACTCCTCCTCGGCGGTCAGACCCAACTTGGCGAAGACGGCGTTGATGTGCTTCTCGACGGCGCGCTCCGACAGGTAGAGGGTCTTGGCGATGGCGGCGTTGTTGCGGCCGGTGGCCATCTCCCGCAGCACGTCGGTCTCCCGTGCGGTCAACGCGGTCAGCGGTGAGGACCTCTCCCGGGCGTTGGCCGCGAGCAGAACCTCGACAACCTTCGGGTCCAACACCGAGCCTCCGCGGGCAACCTCGGTTAGTGCCCGGACCAGCTCCAGGATGTCGGCCACCCGCTCCTTGAGTAGGTAGCCGAGACCTGCAGCGCCGCCGCTCAGCAGCTCGGCGGCGTACGCACCGTCGGCGTGCTGGGAGAGCACCAGGACGCCAACGTCGGGGTGGACGGCCCGGATCCGGCGGGCGGCATCAATGCCCTCAGTGGTGTAGCTCGGCGGCATCCGGATGTCGGTCAGCACGACGTCGGGGTGCAGTTCGGCAACTGTCGGCAGCAGGTCACGGCTGTCGGCGACCGACGCGACCACCTCGACCTCGGATGCGGTGGCCAGCAGCGCCCTGGTGCCCTCGCGCACCAGATAGTTGTCCTCGGCGAAGACCACCCGAAGCGGCACCGGTGCTCCTCCCCGGGCGGCAGGCGGTCTCGACCAACCTCCCCAGTCCTACGCCACGATACTGTGACGCCGTCGTCCTGCCCCTATCGGGCTGGCCGCGGGAGGGCATCGGAGCTGAGCGAAAATGAAGCGCAGAGCACCAGCTCGCCGGCCCGACGGGAGTCGAACTGCACCGACCCGCCCACCGCCTCTGCCCTATCGACCAGCCGCTGCCCAAAGTCGGCGGGGAGCGGCCCGGCCAGCAGACCCTCGGACTGGATCTCCAGCCGGTCCTGCCGAATGAACAGTCCAAGGCGGCCGGAATCGAGAGCCGCAAGCGTTTCCACGCAGCAGAAGTAGCCCGCCGCCTCGCGTTCAGGTGCCAGCCGAACGCCCCGCACGTCGGGCGAGATCTCAAGACTGACCCGCTGATCGCTGTGCTGCCGGTACGACTCCAGGGCAGCAGCCAGTCCACGGTCCGCCAGCAGCGCGGGGAACAGTCCGTGGCTGAGATCGCGCATCGCATCGAGCGCCCGATTGGCCTGCGCCTCTAGCTCCTCGAGCAGCGGGTCAGCGGCTTCCGAATCGCGGGTGACCAGACCGGCTAACCGATCAAGCTCAGCCGTCATGGGGATCAGATAGCGGCCAACATCGCGGTGAATCGCACCCACCAGGTGGTCACGCTCGAGGTCCTCGGCAACGACCAAACGCCGTCGGGAGGCTTCCAACTCGGCGCTGTCCCGAGCTAGCGCCTCGACCTGAGCCCGGAGGGAGGCGTCGAGGCGGACATTGTGAAAGGCCAGCCCGGCCTGCTGGCTGAGTTCGGCGGCGAGGCGGCCCTGCTCCCGGCTCAACGAACCTCCGGCGGGAAGAAGTACCGCCAGCTCGCCGAGCTGTTCCCCGGCATGCGATACCGGGAAACTGAGATCTGCCTGGGCACTGGTCGCCGAGGGAGCATCTGGCCAGGTTGCGATGGCCACTCCGCCGGGCAGCGACAGCCGGGCTCTCACCTGGCTGGCTCCGGTTGCGCCGGCTAGGGCCTCGGCGAAACGGGGAAGCACTGCGGAGTTCGACGCAAGTGCCGCGAGACTGCGGCTGAATCTGGCGAGCGCCTCGTACGGGTCGGCCCGCCGGCCGTAGACCACCCGGTCTGCCATCCTTTTGAGGCGCCGACGTAGCGGCTGAAACGCGAGCGCGACGAGCACCATCGCCACCAGGGAACCAACGAAGTCCGACGGCCCGGCCCGGCCGAGCACGATCCCAGCAAGCGTGACTACCGACACATATCCGATCGTGACGAAGCCGGCCAGCACACCGGCCTTGACCGCGGTACCGATCACCAGGTCGATGTCGTACAGCCGGTACCGCAACACCGCAACACCCGTGGCCACCGGTATTGCCAGGACGGCAACCGACAGCACCACAGCGAGCCGGCGGTCGGCGGGGACGTTGCCGCCGCGCGCAAGGCTGTGCACGACGATCGCCATCAGCGTCGCCGCGACTAGGGCCACGGCAGCCGTGATCCAGCGCAACTGCTGCCGTTCCTCGCCGGAGGCACGGCGTAGCCGGACCACAAGAGCGACCCCCGCCAGCAGCAGGCCAACGGTTATGCCGACCTGTCCCGACCCCACCAGCGCAGTCGCGGCCAGGCTGGCACTCGGTGCTCCGCTCGGCTCCATCTCCGTCGGCGGCACCAGGGCAAGACCAACGAAGAACAGGGCCATCGATCCACCGAGGAGGTAGGCCACCGGTCGCCATCGCCGGGAGGGCAGCCGGCCGTCCGGAGCGAGCAGCGCCAACAACGCCAACGATGCGAACAGGAACGTCGAGGTGGCGTTGGCGAACCAGCTGGCAAGATGCGCCAGGGTGCTGGACCCGTCGAGATCTCCGTCCAGCACCGCCCAGCCATATGCCTCGGCAGCCTGCCCAGCGGCCGTACCGAGCAGTCCGACGATGAACAACCAGCCGATCCGATGCCGTGGATGCCGGCTGAGGATCAAGCCACCGACGATCGCCCCCGTCACCGCGGTCAAGGTCAGCAGCGGAAAGCCGTGATCCAGAGCCTCCGCACCCCACAGCGACATGCCGCCACTGGCCAGCAGCACCGGCTGCGCCGCGCAACACAGGATGGTCAGCCCGATCAGGACGGCCGGCACCCGACGCACTCTCACCGCAGCCCCCCCGGACCCGGCGCCCGAACCGGGATCCAGCCCCGGACCGACGTTCCGGTTGGACCGGTGACGATCTCAGCGCGTCCACCGACCGTTTCCAGACGGTCGCGCAGGTTGAGTGTTCCGGCGGCCGCATCTGCGGCCTGGACGTCGAACCCGTGTCCGTCATCGACCACCTCGAGGCAGAGGTGTTCCGAGCTCCCGGTCAGGTGAACGCAGACCCGGCTGCCGCCGGAGTGCTTGACGGCGTTCTGCACCGCCTCCAGGCAGCAAAAGTAGGCGGCAGCCTCCACCTCACGCGGATAACGACCGCTGGTCGCATCGTCGATTGTCACAGGAATCGCCGTAGGAGCAGCAGCTCTCAGGGCTGCTGCCACCCCTTCGCGTACCAGCTGCTCGGGATAGATACCGCGCGCAAGATCCTCGAGCGCAGCCAGCGTCTGGGCGACGGCGGTGCGAAGCTGGGCGATCCGTGCGGGCACCTGTTCCGAGTCCGTGGCGAGCAGCCTCCTGGTCAGGGCCAGGTTGATGGCCAGCGCCAGCAGGTGCTGCTGGGCACCATCGTGAATGTTGCGCTCCAGCCGTCGGCGCTCGGCATCAGCCGCGGCGACCACACGCTGCCGAGACGACCGCAGCTCAGCGGCCCGCTCCTCGGACTCAGCCAGCCGCCGCTGCAGATCTTCGACTAGCTGGACGTGTCGGAGGGCCAGACCGGCCTGAGCGCACAGGTCGCCGACCAGCTGCTGCTCGATCGGCTCCAGCGGTCTGCCCGGTCGCTCGTACACCACCAGCCAGCCCAACACTTCCTCCGCGTGCCGGATCGGATAGCGATGATGTTCCAGGGGACCCACCTCAGGACGGCCTTGCGAGAGTGGCCATCGGGAGACCAACTCCACAGCAGCACCTCGGCGTGCGGGCCGCATTAAGACCTCCGCGGTGACGGCCCGGGTCCCCTCACCCACCAGCCGAGCAAGCTCCGGAGCTATCTCCTCTGTCGCCACCGTGTCCGCGACGCTGGACACAAAGCGAGCCAACCGGTCGTACGGGGACCAGATGAACCGTCGGTGCAGGGACCTTCGTAGGGGCTCGAACGCGACGGCGACAATGCCCGTCGCTAGCAAAGACAACAGCACGCTCGGGCGGTTGGACTCGCCGATCAGGAGGCTGCCACCCACCACAACAACCAGATAGACGGCTGCGACGAACGCCGCGAGCTGGCAGACGACGCCGACCCGCAAGCCAAGGTCGGCACGAGGGTGAGCCAACCAGGACACATGCCGATTCTGCTCCGATTGAGCGACATCGCGAAGCCCCTCGTTGGTGCGATCTGCCGAGGAGCTTTAGATCACTTGGTCTAGCGCTGAGGAGCGGGTTGCTGAGCAGCCGCGGCTTCGGGACCTGTCGTCCACGTCGGAGCGACGGGCTGGTCGATGGGGCGTCCGCGCAGCGCTCGGTAGGCAGCGACCAGTACGGTCAGGAGGATGACGGCGGGCACGTACTGCCAGCCACCGGGAGTCACGTCCATCCCCCCGGACGCGTTGAACGACGCGTGCAGCACACCGACGGCAAGGACGCTGCCGTTGGTCTCGAGCATCAGCACCCCGGCCAGGTAGCGGAAGAAGAGCAATCCCACCAACAGCAGCGCCCAGTTGAGCAGTGCGTCTTCCCACCGCGTGCGGTACAGGCCGTTGGTCTCGTACGACAGCGGCAGATGGATCGCAAAGACCGGGATGGCGGTCAGCAACGCCCCACGTAGCAGACCATGCTTCGCCATCAGCTTGGTCTGGACGAAGCCGGTCCACGACATCTCCTCCAGCAGGTTCGCGGTGACCAGCAGCACCAGGAGCGTCAGCAGGTAGGTCGTGGCGATGTTCAGCCATCCATTGGGTGGCGCTTCGAGGGTGCCTGTTGCGGCGGCGATGGCGAGGGTGAGGACTGGCAACGCCAGCAGTACCAGGAGCCACCTGCCGATCCCGATGCGCCAGCGGAGCATGCTGACCAGCAACCGTCGCACCCCTGCTCGACCGCTGATCCAAGCCGTGATCAACAGCGCGGTGCCAGGCACGATCACCAGTTGCGCGGCCTTGCCGGGGATGATGCTGACATCGGCGATCAGCAGTGCGGCAATCAGCGACACGCTGAGTCCGACCGCGAACACGCAGAACGCGAGGACCGGACGGCGGACGGCAAAGGCGCGGACCCGTCCCTGGCGCTGATCCATCGAAGGGGCGGCGGGAGCTGTGCTCATAGTTGGCTCCTAGCTGGGGCTGGCGCTGAACGCCGGTGTGCGTCCTGCCCTCGACGGTAGGGACGTAGCCGCTGCCGCGGGATCTGGGAGACACCCCCTTCGCGGGGCGGTTGGCCTGTCGGTTTTCGTGCGGTTCGCCTCCGCCGTACTGGGGTGCTAGCACCATCCCCGGCCGGTCCGGATTCATCCAGGCTGAACGCCGACGGCTGACGCAGGAACTTCACCTCGGAGGAGTGCGAACCATGACGATCCAACCCAGAACGGGGCAGGCCGGCCGGCAAGGCCAGAAGGAGCCCGCTCCTCAGGAGGCGCCCGTCGAGCAGCATTCGCTGCCGCAGTCGGTGGCGCTGCACCTGTTGCCCGGCATCGTGCTTGCCACCATCTTCTACGGCACCGCGCCGTGGGTGATGCGGGCCGGTTTCCCGGCCATCGTCAGCGGCATGCTCGGTGCCGTTGTGGGGATCCTGGGATTTGAGCTGGGTTGGCTGCTCTACCAGGCCCGTCGCCGGACTGGTCGGTTCGCGCTGTCGGCGGTGCTGCCGTACCGGCCGGGCCGGTTCACCTGGCGTAAGGTGCTGCTGGTCGTCGGCCTGTGGGCCTGGGGCCTCGGGGCCAGCTTCGTCCTCGCCGGTTTCAAGCCGCAGATCCTCCAGACGCTGTTCTGGTGGATGCCGGGCTGGGCAACCAGCCCGTTTCCCCGCGACATCGCCCAGACCGCCAGCGGCACCGTCCTGCTGGTGACCGGCGTGGTTTTGTTGCTCTTCAACGTCATCCTCGGGCCGCTGGTGGAGGAGCTGTACTTCCGGGGCTACCTGCTGCCGCGGCTGCACCGCTTCGGGATCTGGGCGCCACTGATCAATATCAGCCTGTTCGCGACGTACCACTTCCACAAGCCGTGGGACCTGCTGACCCTCATCGTGATCCTGCTCCCGATGGGATACGCGGTCTGGCGCACCCGGGACATCCGCATCGGCATCGCAGTGCACATCGGCCTCAACGGCACGGGATTCCTGACCAACTCCCTGCCCACACTGCTAGCCGGATAGGCGTCAAGGCCAGAGCCGAAAATCCCCCCTTCCGAGGAGTTCCTATGATCGAGATCCAACAGCTGACCAAGGTCTACGGCGACAAGACCGCTGTGGACGACCTGACCTTCACGGTTCGACCGGGTGTGGTGACCGGCTTTCTCGGCCCGAACGGAGCCGGGAAGTCCACCACCATGCGGGCCATTGTGGGCCTGGATCACCCCACCCGTGGGCAGGCCCTGGTCGAGGGTCGCCGCTACGTCGACCATCCCGCCCCGCTGTGCGTGGTGGGGGCGCTGCTGGAGGCGGGCGCGGCCCACCCCGGCCGCAGCGCCATCAACCACCTCCGTGCCCTCGCTGCCACCCATGGGATCGGCCGGCGACGGGTGGAGGAGGTGATCGGCCAGGTCGGCCTGGACGAAGTGGCCGGCAAGCGGGCCGGCGGGTTCTCCCTCGGTATGGGACAGCGGCTCGGCGTCGCCGCAGCGCTGCTCGGCGACCCGGCCGTACTGGTCCTCGACGAACCAGTCAACGGGCTCGACCCTGACGGGATCCGCTGGATCCGCGGGCTGCTGCGCGGGCTGGCCGCTGAAGGGCGCACCGTCTTCGTCTCCTCCCACCTGATGAGTGAGATGGCGCTGACCGCCGACCATCTGGTCATCATCGGCCGCGGCCGGTTGCTGGCCGATGTGTCCATGACCGAGATGACTGCCTCGGCCACGTCGACGGTACGAGTGCGCAGTCCCCGGGCCGCCGACCTGGTTCCGCTGCTCTCCGGTCCCGACCTGATCGTCACTGCCCAGGGCCCAGGCACCTTGTCGATCTCCGGCCTGTCCAGCGCGACCATCGCCGAGACCGCCTTCGCGCACGGGATCGTGCTGCACGAGGTGACGCCGATCAACGTCTCCCTCGAGGACGCCTACATGGCGCTGGTCCAAGACCACATCGAGTACCAGGCGGATCCGTACACCAACCCGAGGAGGGCCGCCGCATGACCACCACCACGAACAGCGCCAAGAGCGCGACCAGCCGCAACGGGAACCCCCACGCCTCGCCGGCAGTCACGCCCAAGGTCACCCAAACCCGGGTGTTGAGGTCCGAATGGACCAAGATCCGCAGCGTCCGCTCCACGGTCTGGGCCATGGTCGCCATGGCTGCCGCGTTGATCGGCGGCGCAGCATTTGCCGCGGTCGGAATTGTCGTCAAGGACTCACCGCCCGCCGCCACGGCAGTAGCCATCGATCCCAGCGGAGGCACCCTGTCCGGGACCGGTCTTGCTCAGCTGGCGGTGATCGTCTTCGGCGTTGTGGCGGTCACCGGCGAGTACCGCACGCGAATGATTCGGTCCTCGGTGGCGGCTGTCCCCACCCGGCTGCCCCTGGTCTGGGGTAAGGCCGCCGTGGTGGCCGCGTCGGCAGCTGTCGCCAGCCTGGCCGCGTTGCTGCTGTCCTTCCTGGTCGCCTCGATGGTCGTGGCCACCGAAGGGTTGTCCATCTCACTCATCACACCCGGGGTAGCGCGAGCCATGACCGGAGCAGCGCTCGCCCTCGGACTCACCGGGGCGCTGGCGACCGGGTTCGGCTGGCTGCTGCGCAACACCGCCGCAGCGGTCTTCTTGCTGCTCGCCGTGTTCTACGTGGTGCCCACCCTCGCCACCCTGCTCCCGCAGCCCGTCGGCGAGAAGGTCATGCCGTTCCTCCCCAGCAACGCCGCCGCTGCGCTGACCCAAGTGGCCCCCGTCGAAGGCGCCCTACCCCCCGGGACCGGCCTCGCCGTCTACGTCGGCTACGCCGCCATCACCCTCCTCGCAGCAGCGCTGGTCCTCCGACGTCGCGACGTCTAGACGGTATGAGCAGGCCTCAGCCTGCTCATACCGTCTAGCCCACGGCGGTAAGTACCCGGTCAGTGCCGTCTGGGCAACGCTCAACTGCGCACCGGTTGCCGCGAGCCATGCGTGCTACCGGTCCTCCGAGGAACGACGACACCACTCACGCCGACTCCTTTCTTCGGCTGGAGGTGTACTCCTCATGAACCAGGCTCACGGTTCGATCCCGGCTGACCGCGCTAGTTCGACGCCCATCCCCTCACGGTGTTCCTGGCACTGGTGTTCCGATTCGTGACCGCTGTGCTTGCAGTTACCTTGCTGGCAGGTGCCGATCGAGGCGACCCCCCTTCGAGCGGCTGCCTTGTCCAGGATCGCGCGTCCCGGCGGCCTCAACGGACGGAATCGGCTCGTGGCTCTAGGATCACCACTGCGGTCTCCGACGAACGTAGAGCCGCATAGGCATCGACAGTCGGCTCCACTTCGCGCCACTTGGCCCACAGTCGCGACCGCTCCGCTCCCGCTGCTGCGCGTGCTGTGATGGCACGTGGCCCGTCGGCCAGATCGACTCGGGCGTTCGGATGCGCTTGCAGGTTCAGCCACCAGGCGGGTTCAGCGTCGGCCCAACCGTTCATCGCCATGGTGACCAGGTTCGGACCGTCCTCAAGGTAGCCGAGGATAACGCTGCGCTCTTGGTTGGTGCGACGCCCGGTCGTCGTCAGGCGCAGGGTGCCCCAGCGGTTGGTCCTCGCCCGCCACAGTCCGATGCGGCCACCGGTGACGCGGTACAGAGCACGGTGCGCGTGCCAGACAAGACGGACGAACCAGCGCGGAGGAAGCCGCGCCCCTCGCTTCCGTACAGACGACATAGGCACCTCACTGATGCGCTGCCGCGAGCCTACGTCTCGACCGAGCGTCGCGTCCATGATCAGGAACAGAGGTCTGGACGGCGGTCTGACTGTCCGGATTGCTCCGGTCGGAGCAGCAACCTCTACCGGGTCGGAGGCGGCGCGGCGCCTGGCGCTGTGCCAGCTGCTAGGGGATGTCGAGGATGACATTGCCGAGTTTCTGTCCGGTGAGGACGTATGCGTAGGCGGAGCGAACGTCCTCCAACGGGATAGTGCCGGTCGATCAAGGGTCGGAACCGGCCGTCGGCCAGCAGGCGAGTCATGTGGCGGATGCTGCGGCGGCGACCCGTCGGGTACGGGAAGTGCACCGTAGGGCCTGGGCGGAGCCGCGTGGTGAGGGGAGGTACAGGTTCTGGCCGTGCGGCCCGAGCTCGCTCGAGACGTACCGTCCGCGGTCCCCGAGTAGCGGCTTGCTCGCGGCGAACGTGGTCTTGCCGACCGCGTCGAAGACCAGGTCGAAACGGTCCGGGTAGGTCGCGATGTCCTGGGTCGTGTAGTCGACGACGGTGCGGGCGCCGAGGCCCCGCACGAGGTCGGCGTGCTGGTCGCGGCAGAAGGCGGTGACGACGCTTCCCTGGTCCGCCAGAAGCTGGACCGCGGCTGAGCCGATGGCGCCGGTGGCGCCGTAACCACGCGGCTCCGCCCAGGCCCTACGGTGCACTTCCCGTACCCGACCGCAAGATGGCGCAGTCGGTCCGGTTGACCGTAGTGGCATGCACCCGGACCGGGCGCGCGTGGGTGCCATGGGTCCCGGTCCCGAACCGCATCACGATTGGCGAGACCGAGGTCCTGCGCCGCCTCGCGCACGAATGCTCGCAGCGCGATCGGGACGGCGCCGACGGGTACGGGACAAGCGGAAACGGGCGGGACCCTCCCCGTCGCAGTCGAGGGACGTACAGCTTCGTCGCGACCGACGGATGTGGCGTGCTATCCCGTTTCGGGCGGCACCACCGTGTCCGAGGTGTGTACCTCGCTCAGCTGCCGGGCAAAGGTAGCCTTCTGGAACTGAGATCGTCACCCGCGGCCCGTACGCTCATTGGGTGTGGCAGATCGCACTGCTGGGCCCACTCGAGGTCAAACGCGACGGCAAGCGATTACACCTGCCGAGCGGCAAGGCGTCGGAGTTGCTGGTGCGCCTCTCGCTCGAGGCAGGTGAGCTTGTCCGGGCGGACCGGCTCGTCGACGATCTGTGGGGGGCTCGTGGGCTGACCACTCGACGCAACACGCTGCAGTCGAAGGTGGCCATGCTGCGCCGGGCACTTGGGGATCCTTCTGTGATCTCGAGCCGCGGTGGCGGCTACGCGCTCGAGGTCGCGCCAATCGAGGTCGACGCGCTGGCAGTGGGAAGCAAAGCGGCTGCCGCGTCTGGGCTGCTTGATGTCGACGACCGCAGCGCCGCTGATCTATGTGCTGCGACCCTCGAGCTCTTCCGCGGGGAAGTGCTTCAGGCTGCGGGCGATGGCGATTGGGTCCATCCGCACCGAGCACGGCTCGAGGAAACTCGCCTGAAGCTCATCGAGGTCGGGTTGTCGGCGCGCCTGCGACTCGGTGACGTCGGCAACGTTATCGGTGAGTTGGAAGCGGCGGTGGCGGCATATCCGTTTCAGGAGAGCCTCTGGAGGCTGCTGATCATCGCGCTGTATCGAGCTGGGCGTCAGGCCGATGCTTTGGCGGCGTACCGGCGGATCCGGAACCAGCTGGCCGATGATCTTGGTCTCGACCCTAGTCGACAACTGCAGGAGCTCGAGAGATCAATCCTGACCCAGGACACGTCACTGGGACTTCCTGTCAGCGCGGTACGGCTCGCGGAGCCCGATCTGTCGACGGGCAATCTGCCGTCGATGTCTGCTGATCTTGTCGGCCGGGAGACCGAGGTGGCTTCCCTGTCCGATCTGCTCGCCAGCGAGCGGCTCGTTGAGATCGTGGGGCCAGGGGGCATCGGAAAGACGGCGGTCGCGATCGCGGTGGGCCGGAGGCTGACCGAGCGGAACGGCCCCAAGGGCGGGGGCGTCTGGTTGGCCAGACTCGAGACCGCGACCACGGTTGACGACGTCGTGGACACGATGATTGCAGCGTTGAACGTTCCCGGCGGTGAACCGGCTCTGTACGAGCGGCTGAGGGGCACCGCCGCGTTGGTGGTCCTGGACAACTGCGAACACGTTCTCGACGCTGCTGCGGCTCTGGCAGTTCGCCTCCTCGACGCTGCCCCGGCCCTACGGATCCTTTGCACCAGCCAAGCCCCGCTCGGTGTTGACGGTGAGGCGGTTTTCGAGCTCGCACCTCTTGCGCTTTCCGACGCCGTCGCGCTATTCACCCGTCGCGCCACCGCACAGCGGCTGCTCCACACGTCCAGCACGGACGACGACACCGTAATCGACCTCTGCCGCTCACTTGACGGTCTACCGCTGGCGATCGAACTCGCCGCGGCACGAACCAGGACGCTGTCGATCGAGGAGATCAGCCGGCGCCTCGAGGATCGTTTTCATCTGTTGAGCGACCCCACCAGCCGCCGACCCGAACGCCGTCGGTCACTCAAGTCGACGATCCGCTGGAGCTATGAGCTGCTGTTCCCCGACGATCAGCGTGGCCTGTGGGCCCTTGCCACCTTCGCTGGTGGAGCGCCCCTATCAGCGGTCGAGTCCGTTCTCCAAGCACTCGACGTGCCCGCATCCGCGGCGATGGACCTGGTTGGCCGCCTCGTGAGCCGCTCACTCGTGATCGTTGACGAGGACCACGGTCCGTCAACCGCGCCGCGCCACTCGGTTCGATATCGACTGCTCGATAGCATCCGGGCCTTTGCGCTCGAAGCGATGGCCGACGCCCAGATGTCAGAGGCAGCCCTGGCCGCACACTCCGCATGGTTCGCGAACGCAGCCCGATCCTCCACATCGGGAGTACGCAGCGGACGCCAGGCTGAGCATCTTTCCTTCGCGCGGGTCGAGCGGGCCAACCTCGATGCCGCCCTAGCCTGGAGCGTCACCCACGACCCGCTACGTGCCCTGAACATCGTCAACGGGTTCGGTTGGGCCTGGGTCGTCCTCGGGGACAGTCGAGGTGCACAGCGGATTTTGACCGCACTCGATGCGGCCGGAGAGGCGGGCCGGCCCGAGGAGCGTTGCAGCGCTCTGCTGCTCGCGGCGTGGATCGAGGCGTCGACGGGCGATCTCGAACTCGCCCGCCGCCACATCGCTGCCGCCACCGAGCTGGCCAACGAGATCCAGAACGTCGACCTGCAAGCGCGGTGCTCGTACCACCTGGCCTATGTCGAATCGCATTCAGGCGCTTTCCACCACGCCATGGAACTGACCGCTCGCAGCACCGCCATCTACGACGGGCTGGACCAGCCGTGGGATCAGGCCGCGACCTGGCTGTTCGCCGCCCGAGCCGCAATCTCCGCCGGTGACCAGGAACGCAGCATTGAGGCCGCTGATCAGGTTCAACGCTGGGTGGACACGCTCGACGACCCGTGGCTGCAGGTTCGTAGCGACGCGATGCTCGGCGAACTCGCCCGGATCCAGCACCGGTTCCACGATGCCGTCCTGCACATCGGCCGCGCAGCGGAAACATCGCGAAGTCTCGGATTTCAGCAGACGGAGGCGTACCAGGTCTCGAGTCTCGGTCGAGCCCAGTGCCAGGCAGGGGACTATGACGCTGGTGCTGCCACTTTGGAACTCGCGATTGACAAGGCCGAGGCGACCGGTGATCTACGCCTGGCGGCGCTGGCCCAGGTCCATCTGGGACGCGTACTCCGAGCCGTCGGACAGGTCGATCGAGCCCGAACAGCGCTGGAAGCGGCGAGAGTCTGGCACCGGAAGGCGGGAGGCGGAGAGCAGGCCGCGCTCGGCGAGTGCCTGCTGGCCGCGATGGACGCTGCTGATCGGGTTACCGGTGCTGCGGACTGTCTCGCGGCGTCGCTCGACGATGCCAGGCACGAGACGACGCCGCCGTCGAGGTCTTCGCCCTCGACGCACTCGCCCGCACCGCAGCGTCAGCGGGCGACATCTCCGCCGCCCGTCAGCTCTGTGAGGCGGCTGATCTGCGCATGGGGGCTGCTTCCCACTTCATCGCCGAGCTCGACCGAACCGACGCCCGATGGGTCAGACAGCATGCCTGAGCTACCTACGACGGCTCAAGCCGTCGTTGCGAGAGATCCGAAGGGTCGGCGGATGACACTGTTCGCTCCGCAGACCCTTCTGGTGAGGTGTGTTCCCCTGGTTCCCCGGTCCGGCGGGTCCGACCGCCGCGCTGGTTGAGCACCAGGAAGGCCAGCAAGCAGCTCATCACGATGGCGATACCGAGAGCCTGCAGGTGATTGATCCGCTCGCCCAGCAACAGGAACGACCACACGACCGCGAGGGCGGGCTGAGCCACCTGGGCAATCCCGATCGTTCCGATCTGGATGGTTCTCTGGGCGTACACCATGAGCCCGTGGCCGGCGACTCCTATGAGTAGGGTGAGCACGAGCGTGTAGAACCATCCCCTGCCGCTCAGGCCAAAGACATTTCCGTGGGCGATTGCCAAGGGAAGCACGGCCAGAACCGCGATCGGGCTGACTGTCGCCATGAACGTGGCGACGTCCATGTCCCGTCGGAAGTGTCGCGTCGACACGACATAGCCCACCCAAAGACACATCGCCAGCACGCCGAACACGTTGCCTCGTATCGACGCGTCCCCACGGGGAGGCGCGTTGAGTAACACGAGGGCAGTACCTCCGAATGCCAGAAGCGCAAACAGTAGTGCGCGCGCGTTGAAGTACTCCTGAAACAGCCTGGCGCCGATCGGCACGATGAGGAACGGTGCCAGGGAGCCGATCAGCGCAGCGTTGGCAACGCTGTTGTGCGTCGCTCCGGAAAAGAACGCCGCCAGATTCAGTCCGAAGAAAACCCCAGGCACCCAGGCTTGACGAACGTGCCGCATGCGTGACTCGTCTGCCAGTCATCCAGAGGTAGACGTTCCAGAGCCCAGCGACTGTGACCATCCTCCAGAACGCGACAAGTACGCCCGGGGACTCAGCACGCTTGACGAGGGTCGAGCTGAGCGAGAAGGCGATCACCAGGCCCACCACTGCGAGCGCCCCAAGTGTCTTCGCGGTCAGTCCCCAGGTACGCATCGGTGGGGACGAGGAGGTCATGAGTAGCGTGACGGCAATGGCTCGTCGGGCCGGTCGCGGTTGTCTGCTGCAACTACTCGCATCGCTTCGCTGACCGCCCTATCCAGGTCGGCATCTCATGTGAGAGCAAGAAAGGTCCGACCGCAGCGTCTTCGTGACGACACTACCGGACCACGAAGTGAGCAGAAGCGTGCGCTGAGGCGTCAGCCGAGCATCAGCGGTCCGTCAGCCCACTCGCTCACGCTGATCACGTGAATCGAACCGACACCGACCTGCTGATCGCGCAGCTCATCACTGGCCAGACGACGGCTACCGCCGGCATCGTGGCCCGGGCCCGCACCAGCAAGGAGCCGATCCTCCTGGTCGCGGCCGCGCTCATCGGTCCCACGGCTACTCAGATGACGGCGCCCGACCTGCTGGCTCGGGCGAGGACGTGGGCGGCCAGCACCCGTGACCGTCAACTCGTCGCCATCGCCACCGCGCATCTGGCCGATGACTCCGACCGCGTCGACGCTCTTGCCCGGGAGCACCTCGTCGACTACCCCGACAGCGTCCTGGTGTCGTGGCTCGCCTTACGTGCACGTTCCTCGATGCCTGATCGAACCCCAACAGCCCACCCCCACGCCGACCTCAACTCGCAGGAGACATAATGAATCGCAAAGCGACCGCAGCCCTGCTGATAGCCGCTGCTATTGGCACGAACGGCGCGTTCACGGTGCTTGGCACCGTGTTCAACTACCCCGACGTGCTCAAAGAGCCAGTCGACGACGTACTCGCCTTGTTCACGACCTCGCAGGCCGCCGTGACCGGATGGTTCGCTGTGCTGGCCGTCGCGGCCGCTCTGTTCGCTCCCATCGCCGTCGGCGTCGGCCGGCTCTCCACCTCTCGAGCGATGCGGGTTGCGGTGCCGGTGGGCATCGCCGCCGCTGTAGTGCAAGTGATCGGCCTGCTGCGCTGGCCTCTGCTCGTTCCCGGGTACGCGGCCGACGCCGCGAGCGCCGATCCAGCCACCGCCGCAGCCGGCCGTGACTCCTTCGCCGTTGCCCACGAGATCCTCGGTCATCTCATCGGAGAGACCTTCGGGTACATTCTCACCGCCGCGTGGACGCTGCTGGTCCTGGCGGCACTGGGCGGCAGAGTCGCCGGCCGCTGGTTCACGATGCTCGGTGCTGTCTCGGCGATCCTCATCCTGGCCGGCGTGTTCTCAACGTTGAATACCGCACTCGACACTGCCAACTTCATCGGCTACATCCTGTGGAGCGCCTGGCTCGTGGCCTTCGCCGTCTTGCTCATCCGCCACCCGCGCACCGGCAGTCCCACCATCGCAGAGCCGGCACTCTCCGGCGCCTGGAGATGACCGCCATGAACCCATCACCGCGGAATCAGTCATCGTTCCTGCGGCCGTGGTTGATCTGGACCGCCGGATTCCTGTTTTTTCCCATCGCCGGGCTTGCCGGCGCCGGCGCCGCTGGCCGCGTCGACAGCCCGGTAGCAGCGCTGATGGCCGGCCTGTTCACTGGCGCCGTCATCGGTGCTGGGCAGAGCGGGATGGGCAGCGGCCGTCTCCATCCGGTCCGATGGATCATCGCCTCTGTCGTAGGGATGGGCGTCGGGCTCCTTCTCGGCGCGGCGGCCGTCGGGTATGGCACTGCACTTGCCGACCTCGCCGTCATGGGCGCTCTCACCGGACTGTTGCTCGGCGTCGCCCAAGCCCTGGTCTTGCCCGCTGAAGCGCGGTACCGCGCGGCCTGGGCGGGTGCGATGCCGCTGTTGTGGGCGCTGGGCTGGACGGTCACCACTCTGGCCGGGATCGACGTCGACCAGCAGTTCACCATCTTCGGCGCCAGCGGCGCCCTCACCTTCTCAGCCCTCGCGGGCCTACTCCTGCACCGCCTCCTTCCTGTGCGCATCGCCGCCACCGGACACTCACCATCGACCCAGATCGAGGACCTCACATGAAAACCGCCCCGCGCCACGTGATCTTCGGCACCGGCGCCATCGGTCTCGCCACCCTCGACGCTCTCCGTCGTCGCGGCGAGTCGGTCCGGCTGGTCAACCGCAGCGGCTCGGCACCGGTACCCAACGACATCGAGGTGGTAGCGGGTGACGCGAGCGATCCCCAGTTCACGACCGCGGTCACTCGGGGTGCCCGTGTCGTCTACCAAACCCTCAATCCGCCCTACTCCCGCTGGTTGGAACAGTTCCCTGCGCTCCAGGCCGGCGTGCTCGCCGCCGCCGAGGCCAACGGTGCCCGGCTGGTCAGCATGGAGAACGTCTACATGTACGGACGACCGGCTGGGCGTCCCCTCACCGAAACCCGTGCCTACCAAGCACACACCCGTAAAGGGAAACTGCGCGCCACCATGGCTCAAGAACTGATGGCTGCGCACGATGCTGGGCGCGTAGAAGTCGCCATCGGCCGCGCCTCGGACTACTTCGGCCCCCGCGGCGGTGCCCAGTCAAATCTCGGCGACCGTGTCTTTCCCGCCGCCCTCGCCGGGACCACCGCCAGCGTGCTCGGGAACCCCGACCAGCCCCACACCTACACCTACATACCCGACATCGGCGAAGGCCTCGCCGTCCTCGGCGAACACCCCGACGCCCCAGGCCAGATCTGGCAC
The DNA here is from genome assembly GCA_963808435.1 of uncultured Actinomycetota bacterium. Lineage (GTDB taxonomy): Bacteria > Actinomycetota > Actinomycetes > Propionibacteriales > Propionibacteriaceae > Microlunatus. The sequence goes on from CAWEFW010000018.1 coordinate 35,485, forward strand.
CTACCCAACGACCCCAACACCCGCACCACCCGACAGCTCGTCGACGCCGTCTACCGGCAGACCCGCCAACCCCGGACCTGGCTGCGCCAGGTCCACCCAGCCCTGCTTCGCGTAGCCGCAGTCACCAACCGCACCCTGCGAGAACTGCTGGAAATGCAGTACCAGTTCGACGAACCCTTCCTCGTCGACAGCACCAAGATCAACACCCGGCTCGGCGTCCACGCCACGCCCATCGAGCAGGCCTTGGCCGACACCCTTGCCTGCTACTCGCACCAGACGCCAGCGCCGGACAACCACGCGGCCGCCCCGCGCACGACTAAGAACCGCACCCCACTGGAGGCATGACATGTCCACCTCAGCACTCGTCCACACCGATCCGCAGAACAACGCCCCTAGCTCTTCGTCCGGAGACGATCCCTCAGCCTTGGGCAACGTCGATGTGTTGAGGTCGCGGAAGCGGCTGGCCAGAATCGCTGGACTGCTCTACCTGACTGTCGCCGTCTTCGGCGCGTTCGCTCACGCATTTGTGCGCGGCAAGGTCTACGTACCCGGCGATGCGGCCGCCACCGCCGAGAAAGTCCTGGCCAACGCTGACCTGGTCCGCATCGGCGTCGTCGCCGACCTGTTCCAGGTCACAGTCTTTGTCTTCCTGGCCATGACACTCTCCCGGCTGTTACGGCACGCCAACAGAAATGCCGCGAGCACGATGGTGGTTCTTGTCGCCATCGACACGGCGATCGTCTGCCTCAACATGGTCTTCCAGATTGCCGGCTTGTTGATCGCTACCGAGGAATCGTACGTGCAAGCCTTCGGAACTGAAGGCGCGAACGCCCTCGTGCTGCTCATGTTCGACATGCAGCACTACGGGTACCTCATCGCTCAGATCTTCTTCGGCCTCTGGCTGTTTCCGCTGGGATATCTCGCCAGGAAGTCGGGCATGTTCCCCAAGCTGCTCAGCACCCTGCTCATCGCAGGAGGCGCCTGTTACCTCGTGGGAACGCTCGCGGAGCTCCTGGTCCCCAGCTTCGGCGAAGCGATCAAAGGGTTCATCTACATCCCGCCCATCCTCGCGGAGGTGTGGATTCTCGTTTACCTGCTCGTGAAGGGTGTGAGGTCATCGTCACCCGAACCTGGTGGCGGCAAATCATGAACATCAGGCCGATGACGGGCAAGACGGTGCTGGTCACCGGGGCCAGCGGAGGAATCGGCAAGGCGACCGCACTGGGCCTGGCGAGGATGGGAGCCCGAATCGCGATCACCGGTCGCGACCACGGGCGCACAGAGGACGCTGCAAGCGAAATCCGCGCAGTCACCAGGACGCAGGTCGAGGTGTTCGTTGCGGATCTATCCTCCCAGTCGGAGCTGCGGCGGCTGGCTGACCAGGTCCTCGAAGACCTTCCCCGAATCGACGTGCTGGTGAACAACGCCGGCGGGTACTGGCACACCCGACACCTCACCGCCGACGGGTTGGAGCGCACCTTCGCCCTCAACCACCTTGCGCCGTTCCTCCTCACCAACCTGCTCCTCGACAGGCTGACCCGAAGCGGCCCGGCAAGGGTGGTCACGGTGTCCTCCAACGCACAGGCCCTGGGGCGGATCGACTTCGACGACCTCCAAGGGGAAAGGTCCTACTCCGGCGCGCGGGCCTACAACCAGTCCAAGCTCGCCAACGTCCTATTCACCAACGAACTGGCCAGGAGACTGGAGGCCAGCGTAGTCACCGCCAACGCGCTGCATCCCGGCGTCGTCAGCACCACCTTCGGGGCGGAGGACCCTGGCCATCTCCAGAAATTGATCGTGCCGATCATGCGACCCCTCATGAAGTCCCCGGCCCAGGGGGCCGCCACGTCAATCCACCTGGCTTCCGCTCCAGATCTCGACCGGGTGACGGGCCGGTTCTTCGCCAATAGCCTGCCGAAGAAATCCTCCCGGCGCAGCTACGACCAGGCCACCGCGGCACAGCTCTGGCAGATGAGCGCCGATCTTGTCGGCCTTGCCACGGTCCGCTGACGAACCGGAGGCACCTCATGACACCTGCACGGGCCTCGTGAGCGTCGCCGCGCTTCAGTCGTCGAGGCCATTGTCACGTTGTTGAGTTGCGCGCCTGAACCGGCCTGGATCGGGGCCGCTTCACCATGGCCTGCCTTTCTATCGCGACGGTTCGCGCGGGAATCTGAATGTATTCCTGACAGGAGAAAGACTATGAAGACACCGATTCCCAAGACGCCGCAACAAACAACGGGCCGGCCACCCCACACCCAGTGAGGCGGCCGGCCGACCCATGCCCTCTTGACAGCAGACACCTACATATCAGCGGGGGCCGCCTGAGTGCGCCCGATGGGCCATGGTGCGGGGTTCGCCGGCCGGCCGCGTGCCCTCGGGCTTGGCTTTGTCGAAGTCGGCGGCTCGGCGGATCAACAGGTAGCCGGCAACGAGCACCATGACGATCATGGTCGCTACACCGGTCTCGGTGGTCACGTAGGCCATGGTTGCCGGTGAGGTTACGATCGCTACGCCGCCGACCTCTTCTATCACGTTGTTGAAGGCGCTGTCGGAAAGGCTGACCGGCCAGATACTTCCCGACCGCAGCCGCAGCCAGCCGTACCAGACCCCGGCCAAGGTGAGGGTGACCATCACCGTCGGTACCACGATCCAGCGGTTACCCTGGCTTTTGGTAGGTGGTGGTGAGCAGCAGCAGAGGGAGATGGAAGATGGCCTGGCAGGCGCCGGTCAGCACCGCTGCGCGCCGCCCGGAGGTGAGTTCGGCGAGTCGGAGGAGCAGGTAGCCGCGCCAGCCGATCTCCTCGCCGAGGAAGACGACCCCGAAGATGATGGTGGTGACGGCCAGGTTGAGCACGCCGCCACCAAAGCCCGGACCCAGACCAGGAAAGCGGACCACCCCGAACCCAGCCGCGACGCCGAAGCTGACAGCGATGATGGCCATCGGTACCAGGACGGCGAGGAGCAGCCCTCGCCCCCGCCGCGGATGAAAACCGACCACTCCCCACACGGCGCGTCGCTGACCGCGGGGCACTACCAATGCGACGGGCGCCAGGATGGCCGGCGGGGCTAGCCCTCGTCGTCCTCGAGCATTGCCCGTCTGCGGCGACACCACGGCGGCGAGGACGATCTCGAGTCGTCGTACGCGTCGAATGCCAAAGCCCTCACCGGGTCTCGCTGACAAGCCGCGGCGTCGTTGGCACGCACGCGATGATCTGGGCGTGGCGCCATTCGTGGTGCGAACTGGGGTCAACTAGCGTGCCTGCGGCCGTCTAGGGATGCCGACCATGCAACCCAAAGTTCCTGGTCAGAGCCAGAGTCAACACGGAAAGGGGTTCTCGTAATGCGTAGGTCTGGGGTTCGATTCCCCAAGGCGGCTCTTTGTGATGTCTCGGGACATCGTTGACAGGTGTCTCGAGACATCGTTGCATGTTGATCTTGGTTCGGCTAGTGCCGGCATCCCGGCTGGGGAGTGTGGCGCCGTCCTCGCCGGGGTCAAGGCCGGGGTGTGGCGGTGGTCTTCTTTGGTGGGCCGTGAGAGTCCGCGGGGTTGGTAGTCCCGGGTGGGGTCGAGCTTGAGCTCGCGGATCGGCTGGCCGGTGTAGCGGTGGAGCACGCGGATGGGGCAGGTGGTCGATCAGCAGCATGACGGGGGTGCCGCGGAGGTGGGCGCCGAACCGCCGGGCCAGCACCAACGCAACACCTCATCGCCGTCGCAGGCGCCGTTGAACCCGAGCCGGTCGTAGGCCAGGCCCAGGGCGTCCCACAGACTGACCGGCATGCAGCCGCTGCCGGGCGGCAGCTTTCAGCACTATCTGGGTTCTCTAGCCTGTCGGGGGTCAGAGCTGCGGCAGAAGGCGCAGGACGTCGCCGCTTCCTTGATCTGGCGATCGGGGTGCGCAAGCCGACTGAGCGCAATCCGGTACAGAGGAAGGGTGGTTCACGCGACCAGCAAGACCAGGTACCGCACCCGCTCGACCAGCCCAGCAGACGCTCGGATGATTCCGGGGTTCTCACAGAGAGTGCTAGTTCGCCCGATTGTTCTTACTAGCCAAATCAACAATCGAGCGAGAGACTGTTGATCACCGTCCGTGCTACCGGGAAAGTAGGTCGCTCATGAGCACATCCACTACCTCAGAGCGTGCCATGCAGTCGGGCACACGACTCGCCGTCGGCATCAGCGTCGTCTCGCTGCTGCTCAGCGGCTGGTCACTCGTCATGTCGCTGGATGACGAAGCCGATCGTGGTGAGATCGAGAAGCGGCTCGTGTGCTTGGAGCTGCCCGGACCGAATGACTGCGGCCCGAACCGCTGAGCCTGACAACGGTTGACGCAACCGGCGAAGATCGTCTTTGCGCCGTTCGGCTGCTCCGACGACTTGAGTGAGTCTTCCGCAATCCACAACGCGGACGATGGATGATGTGGCCGCCCGGCCGCATCCAACGGAATGTTCGGTGAATCGCAAAGACTCTATATCGGAAAGGCGCCTGCGGTGTTTTCGGGTTACGGCGCCGCCCGGTGGAGAAACTGCGCGTTCTGCGATCGACAGAAGACGCCGCCTGTTTGCGGGGCGATCTGGCGAGCGGGATTCTTAACTCGAAGATTTGGCTCCATAGAAGCATGAAGAAACCATTACGATATATAGCGGCGCAGCGGCGTTGACTTGAGAAGAGGAGCGATTATGACAGAGAAGCGCACCGCAGGATCAACCCGCGCGACCAGGGGGAAGCAAGCGACCCCTAACCGGAGGCGACGTCCCTACGAGGGTCCCGTGGAATGGCTCTTTCCACGACTCGAAGAGACCTACACACGCCTCGGCCCGAAGGAAGACGTCGAACCAGCGCTGCAACGGCCGAAGCGTTCCGCCGCACGATCCTCCGCGGCCAGAGCGATAGCGGCGGCCGCGGACACTATTCGTCACGAGGAGCGGCTGATCGACGGGAAGTTGGAGGATGTTCCGCGCAACTACTGGGAGGAGGTTCTGTCGGCATATCACCGGCGTCGACTCGCCACCGAGGCACCCGGGCTAGCCGACGCTTCGGCGCTCTTGCCTGGAATGCCCGCAATCCCTGGACAGAACAACTGGACTCCTCTCGGCCCTGGCGTTGTTGCCCGCGGCCAGACCGGAAACCGGGCACCCGTGGCCGGGCGGACGTCGGGAATCGCGATCGCCCCGGACGGCCTCCGTGTCTATGCCGCGACCGCCAACGGGGGCGTCTGGCGATCCGATGACGGGGGACTGAGTTGGCGCTCCACCATGGACGGCTTCGACACCGATCCGACAAACTTCGCGACGACGAGCCTGGCGTGCGGTGCCATCGCCATCGACCCCGCCGACCCGAACCGGGTGTACGTCGGGACGGGCGAGGGTGACACCGACGCCCTCTTCGCCCAGCGAGTCGTCAACTCACTGCCCGCCTACCGAGGTATCGGTCCGATCCGCAGCGACGACGGGGGCATCACCTGGACCAACGAACCCAGCACGCCGTCGCTCGCCGGCTTCGCCTTCTACCAGATCGCGGTGGACCCGGCGGACCGGGACCACTGCGTTGCGGCCACAACGAACGGGCTCTACGAGCGAATCCCCTCAGGAGTCGGCTTCAGCTGGCAACGGCGCCGCACCGGAGTCCACTCGAGCGTCGTCGTCACCCGTGCGGCGGGCACCACGAGGTGGTTCGCTGCCGCCCAGGGCGATCGGGTCTTCAGTTCGACAACGGGTGCAACCTGGGCGTCAGTGGGCACCGGATTCCCGACCGGCATCGGGCGGATCGCGCTCGGTGCGCAACCTGACAACCCGAACATTCTGTATGCCTTCGTTGCGACACCAGCGGGGGCCCTGCACAGCGTCCGCCGGCTGACCGGCGGGGCAGGCGCGTGGCAGAACATCCCCGGCGTCCCCAGCGTCCTGCCCGGCGGCCAAGGCGCCTACGACCTTTGCATATCGGTCGACCCGAACGACGTCAACCGAATCTACCTCGGCGGTGACTTCTTCAACGCGGATCCGTTTCCCGGGTCCATCTGGCGGTGCGACGTGACGACCACGCCCACATTGTCGATGACCGGCACGAGCATCGGTCAGCAGGCCCACGCCGACGTCCATGCGCTGGTCCACGCTCCCGGTAGCTCCACCCGACTCTTCGCGGCAACCGACGGCGGCCTCTTCGAACACGCGAACGCGACGGGAGGGGGAGGGTTCATCTCCCGGAACACGGGCCTCGGCTCGCTTTGCACCAACTTCATCGGTCAGCACCCGACCGAGCCGGCTGTCGTCTACGTAGGTCTTCAGGACAACGGCACGGCCAAGTACACCGGCGAGCAGGTATGGCGACACGTGCTATTTGCTGACGGTGGGTACTGCGTCGTCAACTGGAATGACCCGTTCCGGATAGTGCTCTTCGCCAACGGAAGGGTGTTCCGCGCAACCGACGGTGGCCTGGACTACGAGCCACCTGGCCTTGGGTCGTGGTCGGAGGTCACGCCCCCGGGGGCGACGTGGCAGGTCATGGCCGAGCCGCTCGTCAGCCCGCCACTCAACCCGGGTGCGCCGGCGGAGGCCGAGATCGTTGCTCTCGGCGTCGGTCGCACGATCTTCATCTCAGCGGACTTTGGAACGTCGTGGCCCGATCAGCCCACCCTGCCGGCCGCGTCGGGCCTTGCGTTCTCGATGATCTTCGCCTCGGCCGCCCGGCTTTACGTCGGAACGACGACCGGCCGGGTGTTCCGGCTCGACGATTCCGGCGTCGGCGGGTGGACGGTGACCCGCCTCGACAACGCCGCGGGCGGTGCCCTCCCCTTAGCGGGCCTGGTATCTGACATTGCTATCGACTGGTCCGATCCCACGCTCGGCTCTATCTTCATCAGCTTCGCCGGGGTCGGCGACTTCCGACATGTGTGGCGATTCGACGGCACGACCTGGGCGGCGCGCAGCGGCACTGCGGGCAGCGGCACCGAACTGCTGGACGTCGAGCACAACTCGATCCAGTACGACCGAATGACCAACCGCGTCTATGTGGGAGCGGACATCGGCGTCTGGGAGACGACCGACGGAGGGGCGAACTGGGCACCGCTCCAGAGTGGACTGCCGGACGCGCCGGTCTTCGACCTTCAGATCCACCCCACGGCCAGACTCCTCCGTGCGTCACTGCACGGTCGGGGGCTGTTCGAGTGGAAGCTCGACGCTCCCCGGCTGGCCGATGTCGAGCTCTACATCCGCGACACCAGTCTCGACACCGGCCGGGGAGAACACAGATGGTCGGCCTGACCCGACCGTCGCCCCCACCACACCGGTTGTCCACTACCTGTCTCCCAACATCAAGATCGATGTGCCGACCCCAGCGGGATACCAGACGCCTACGACGAGCATCGACTTCGCAACGTTCAACGACGTGATCGTCGACGGCAGCAACGGCGTTGGAACGACGTCCCCGCCGCCGACGGTGCACCACCGGGTCTACGTCCTGGTGCACAACCGGGGCCGCGTCGATGCCACCAACGTCCAAGTCATGGCGGCGATCACGAATGCCGCGACCGGCCTCAACCTGCCGGTCGGCTACACCGCGAATGTCGTTGCGGGGTCGCCGCTGGCCGGTCCGAAGTGGACCACTCTTCCGGTCGCGATCATCCCAGAAGTCCGCGCGGGATACCCCGGCGTCGCCTTCTTCGACCTGCCCTCGACCGTGCTCCCGCTTCCGGCGAGCTTGCCGGGCAACTCTCACTACTGCATGGTGACATTCCTGCACTCGGCCCAGGATCCGTTCACCAGCACCGAGCGCAACGTCGACCTGCTCGCTCTCGCCGATCGGAAGGTTGGCCAGAAGAACTTGCACATTGTCGAGTTCATCGGAACGCCGCCATCACCCGGTACCGGAATCGGCATCTGGGCCATGCTTCTCGTCAATGGCCGGAACCTTCGGACTCGACGCCTCGTCGACCTGGTGGTCGACGCCCAGCAGTTTCCCGGAACCCTCAGGTTCGTGCTCCCACCACCGTTCTCTCCGAAGGATCCGGCGGAGCAGGCCAAGAACTTCTCGCTGCAGTCGAACGACTTGGTTAAGCGTTGGGTAGAAAACCATGCGGCGGCGGCCGAGCGTCTGTTCCAGGAGGCGAAATACCCTGAGGAACAGTTCACCCTCTTGCTCGATTCAATGAGGGCGGTCGCCGACCAGCAAGCGCTGGCGTTACGGGGTGGGAGGACCGCCGCGATCCGTGGCCTGCCGCTGACCCCATCGAAGGAGTACGCCATCTTCATCCGGGTCGACCTGCCGAGGGGCACCAAGATCGGCTCGTCGTTCTCCTTCGACGTCACTGCGCAAGACTCGAAGACGGGCGCGCCGCTCGGAGGCTCTCGCTACCTCACGGTAGTCAATCGGTCAACGCGCTGAGGCTAGTACGCAACCTATTGAGCCGGAAAGACGACCACTGACCGTCGGCCACGCGAAGCAGCGATCAGCCCTTCGGAACGCAACAGATCCATCGCGCGGTGCACGGTCCCGACGGCAACGCCATGTCGTGTGGCCAGGTCGGCAATGGTTGGCAGCTGATCGCCTGCGCGCAGGCGGCCAGTGACGATCTGCTCGCGCAGTCCGGCGGCGATTACCTCATATGGTCCACGAGCCGCGCGTGGCGCGGCTACTGGCACGGGCATGATCCCCGCCATCGTCGTCGCTGCGCGGCGGTCTGCTTCGTCGACCCATCCCGCGTACACCTTGAGCGTCGTGGCGCCCCCACTCCCGTGGCCGAGGCGCCCGGCGACCGTACGCACATCGACGCCAGCGGCGATCAGCTCGGTCGCCGCATAGTGGCGCAGCGAATGCAGGCGTGTGCTGCGCAGCCCGAGCTTGATCGCCAGCCGGCGGTAGCGGTGGCTCAGAGAGCGTGGACCGTACGGCGATGATGCGTCCGGCGCCGGAGAAAAGACGAACATGTCGTCGCGGAAAGCCACGCCCAGCAAGCGACAACGCTGCTCCCAACGCTCCCGATGTGCTCGCAGCAGCGCGGCTGTCTGGGGATCGATCGCGATGCGCCGCTGCTGGCGGGTCTTCGTTTGCTTCTCCTTGACGCCGGACTTCGGCTGCGCATTGGCCCGTTGCACGATCAGTGTGTCGGTCGCCAAGTCGACGTGCCGCCAGCGCAAGGCGCTGATTTCGCCCCGGCGCATGCCGCTGACCATCATGAGCCACAAGAGGGATCCCCAGTCGGGGTCACCCCAGGCAGCGCCGATGACTGCCGCGGCCTCTTCGGCGCTGGGCGGGTCGGGTTCAGTGTGGTTGGCCGACGGCGCGATCGCCAGTGCCGCCGGGTTCACGCCGAGGTGACGCCATCGGACGGCCTGCTCCAGTGCGGCGCTGATGACGTAATGAATCTTTCGGACGGTACTGCCACTGAGCGGTCGACACTCATGACGCGCGCGACGCCGGCCGTCGCAGAGGTCACGGCAGCGCTGCAACCGTGCATAGAAGCTTTCGAGCAGTTCGGCGTCCAGCTTCCCGGCAGGGAGGTCGCCGAGCACCGGCCCAACGTACATACGCACCAGGTCCTCGTACCGGTCACGCGTGGTGTCCTCGAGGCTTCGCGATGTCGAGCCAGCGGCTGATTGCCTGGCCGAGCGTGATATCGGTCTTCGGCTGGCGGTTCTGGTCAACCTGGCCCTGCAGCCTCGTCAGCGCGACCTCCGCCGCACCGTACGTCTTCAAGGTCTCGCGGATGTACCGGGGCTTCTTGGTCAGCGGGTCGGTTCCGGCGTAGACGATGACCTGGAAGCTGCCGGACGGCAGCTCTCGGATGTGCCCACGTGGACGCCGATGCTTCGCGGCTCGCACGCATTGAGCGTACGACTTTCTATTGCATGACTCATTGCATGCGGCGGACCGATCCTGCTGCGAGTCGGGCGTCAAGCCTAGTCAGGTACTGCGCCCCCGGCAGGATTCGAACCTGCGCTCCCGCCTCCGGAGGGCGGTGCTCTATCCCCTGAGCTACGGGGGCCAGTTGGCCGCTGGCCCGTCGCCGGGCCGTAGAGCACTGTAGCAGCGCGGTGGCTGCGGACCGAGTTCTATCCTCGACGGGTGCCAGTGCAGCGGTGGAGAGTCCGGTCCGCAGCGATGGCGGCGCTGATCAGCCTGACCATGGTCGCCGCGTGCATGCGACCAATGGCCGCCGAGCCGGCGGTCATCCGGACCAGCCCGCCGCCGTGGGACGCCCCGCGAGACGCGGTCTCCTACATCGAGGCGGCCGGGCTGACGGCCGAGCCACTGAACAGCACCGGCGACACCCACATCGTGATGATGAAGATCGAGGTCGACGGGTGGGCGGTCGCCATCCCTCCCTACATCGGCATGGACCGACCGCGCGCTCAGCAGGCCGCGGTGCACACCCACGACACCACCAACCAGGTCTGGCTGGAGGGCCGGGACATCGACGCGATCACCCTGAGCCAGTTCTTCACGCTGTGGGCGGTCCGGTTCGACGCCCGTTGCCTGGGTGCGGCCTGCGGTGAGGTGAAGGTGACAGCCGACGGCCAAGCCGTCACCGACCCGCTCGCCCTGAGGCTGGCCGAGGTGGACCAGGTGACGGTGTCGGCCCGGTCCTAGCCGGCGTCGGGACTCGGCGCCCGTCCACAGCGCGAAAATCGCCGCGCGGTCGGAGCTTGCCTGGCACAGTCGGCGCGTGACCCATTCCCACGTCGCTGGCTCGATCCACGCCGACGTCGCGGCCCGCGCGCCCGGCTGGCTCTCGGTACCCGACGACGTCAACGGGCTGCTGCCCTCGCTGTGGAGCAGCGAGGTGAGCAAGGACACCGACGGCGTCCTCACCGTCGGCGGGATCAGCGTGACCGAGATCGCCGACCAGGTCGGCACGCCGGCGTACGTGCTGGACGAGGCGGACCTGCGCGCCCGGGCCCGCGCCTTCGCCGACGCCTTCGCCGGCTGGGACGTCTACTACGCGGCCAAGTCCTTCCTCTGTACGGCGGTCGCCCGCTGGGTGAGCGAGGAGGGACTGGGCATCGACGTCTGCACCGGTGGCGAGCTGGCCGTGGTCCAGCGCGCCGGGGTCGACCTCCACCGGGTCGGCCTGCACGGCAACAACAAGAGCATCGCCGAACTGCGCCAGGGGCTGACCGCCGGCGTGGGGCGGATCATCGTCGACTCGTTCGCCGAGATCGCCCGGCTGGGCGACCTGACCGCCGAGCTGGGCGTGCGGCAGCTGGTGATGGTGCGGGTCACCACCGGCGTCGAGGCACACACCCATGAGTACATCGCCACCGCGCACGAGGACCAGAAGTTCGGTTTCTCCATCGCCGGCGGCGCCGCGGCCGAGGCTCTGCAGGCCTGCCACGAGCAGCCGGCGCTGGACGTGGCAGGGATCCACTCCCACATCGGGTCGCAGATCTTCGACGCCGAGGGCTTCGAGGTCGCGGCGCGACGGACCCTGCGCCTGCACGCCGAGTTCGCCGAGCGGACCGGCACCGTTCTGCCCGAGCTCGACCTCGGCGGCGGCTTCGGCATCGCCTACACCAGCGTCGACTCCCCGTCCACCCCGGAGCAGCTGGCCAGCGCGCTACGGGAGATCATTGAGCACGAGTGCGCGGCGCTCGGCGTCGCCGTGCCGCACCTGTCGATCGAGCCGGGGCGGGCGATCAGCGGTCCGAGCACCTTCGCCCTCTACCGGGTGGGCACGGTCAAGCCGGTGCAGCTGGACGGTGGGGCCAGCCGGCTATATGTCGCCGTCGACGGGGGGATGAGCGACAACATCCGCACGGCCCTGTACGCGGCGGAGTACTCCGCGACCCTCGCCTCGCGCCGCTCGGACGCCCCGCCGGTGCTGGCCCGGGTGGTCGGTAAGCACTGCGAGGGCGGCGACATCCTGGTCCGGGACGAGTTCCTGCCCGCCGACGTCGCCCCGGACGACCTGATCGCCGTACCGGCCTCGGGCGCCTACAGCCGCTCGATGGCCAGCAACTACAACCACGTGCCGCGGCCTCCGGTGGTCGCCGTCCGGGACGGAAACCTCACCACTCTGGTCCGCCGGGAGACCATCGAGGACCTGCTGACCCTCGACGTCGGTTGATGGTGGGCCTGTCCGGGGGTTCAAGGGGTCGTCCCGTTGCCAATCAATGCGCTCACCAGTGATGAGGAACAATGAGTCCGCTGCCGGCTGCGTCCGGCGGCGTCCGCATGCGCAGATGAGGGTGTTCAGGTGACAGTGACGAGCGTGCCGCCCACGGGGCTGGCGTACGCCCCCGGGCCGGCCAACGAGGTCGAGCCGGAGCCGACGCGCGCCCAGCCGCCAGGCCCGGATGCTCCGCTCCGGGTCGCCCTGCTCGGCTGTGGCACCGTCGGCTCCGAAGTCGCCCGGTTGATCATCGGGCAGGCCGAAGACCTGCGGGCCCGGATCGGCCGGCCGCTGGAGCTGGTCGGCATCGCGGTCCGCCGCGCCGGCCGGGAGCGGCCGGGCATGGACCCCACCCTGTTCACCACTGACGCGGCCGGACTGGTCGCCCGCGAGGACGTCGACCTGGTGATCGAGGTCATCGGCGGTATCGAGCCGGCCCGGTCGTTGATCTTGTCCGCCCTCCGCCACGGCGCCTCGGTGGTCACCGCCAACAAGGCGCTGCTGGCCGAGGACGGGGCCAGCCTGTTCACCGCCGCCGAGGAGTCGTCCTCCGACCTCTACTTCGAGGCCGCGGTGGCCGGCGCCATCCCGATCATCCGGCCGCTGCGGGAGTCGCTGGTCGGCGACGAGATCACCGCCGTGATCGGCATCGTCAACGGCACCACCAACTTCATCCTGGACAAGATGGACGTGGTCGGCGCCGGCTTCGCCGAGACCCTCGCCGAGGCGCAGGAGCTGGGCTACGCCGAGGCCGACCCGACGGCCGACGTCGAGGGCTTCGACGCCGCCGCCAAGGCCGCGATCCTGGCCAGCCTGGCCTTCCACACCCGGGTCACCAGTGCCGATGTCTACCGCGAGGGGATCACCGAGGTCACCTCCTCCGACATCGCATCGGCCGCCGAGATCGGCTGCGTGGTCAAGCTGCTGGCCATCTGCCAGCTGCTACCCGCCGGCGACGACGGCACCGAGCGCCAGGTCTCGGTGCGCGTGCACCCGGCGATGATCCCGCGGACCCATCCCCTCGCGGCGGTCGGCGGCGCGTACAACGCCGTGTTCGTCGAGTCGACGTCGGCCGGACGACTGATGTTCTACGGCCCGGGGGCCGGCGGCTCGCCGACGGCGAGTGCTGTCCTCGGCGACCTGGTCACCGTGGCCCGGAACCGGGTCCGTGGCGCCGTCGGCCCGGGGGAGTCGAGCTACGCCGCGCGCCCGGTGGCTCCGATCGGCCGCGTACTGACCCGCTACCACCTGTCGCTGGCGGTCGAGGACGTGGCCGGCGTGCTGGCCCGGATCGCCGCGGTGTTCGCCGAGCACGACGTGTCCATCCAGACCGTGCGGCAGTTCGAGCGGGGCGCCGACGCCCAGCTGGTCGTGGTCACCCATCAGGCGCTGGACGCCGCCCTGAGCGCCACCGTCGAGGCCCTGCGGAAGCTGCCGGTGGTCCGCGAGGTGACCAGCGTGATGCGGGTCGAGGGGGAGTGACGTGATTCCCGAGTCCGCCGCCCATCCCCGGGCCACCGCGATGCGCAGCCGACCGACCCGCGGCGTGGTCGCCCGCTACGGTGAGTGGCTGCCCGTCGCCGACACCGATCCGGTGATCACCCTGGGGGAGGGCAGCACGCCGCTGGTCGAGGCCGGAAACCTGTCGGACCGGCTGGGCTGCGAGGTGTGGGTCAAGGTCGAGGGCGCGAACCCGACGGGCTCGTTCAAGGACCGTGGGATGACCGTCGCGCTGAGCATTGCTGCCGGGGCGGGGGCGCGCGCCGTGGTCTGCGCGTCCACCGGCAACACCTCCGCCTCGGCCTCCGCGTACGCGGTCAAGGCCGGGTTGCTGCCCATCGTGCTGCTGCCGGCGGGCCGGATCGCGAAGGGCAAGCTGGCCCAGGCGATCGTGCACGGGGCCAAGGTGGTCCAGGTCGAGAGCAACTTCGACGAGTGCCTGGAGCTGGCCCGCAAGCTGGCCCACGACTACCCGGTGACCTTGGTCAACTCCGTCAACCCGGTCCGGCTGGAGGGCCAGAAGACCGCTGCGTTCGAGGTGGTCGACGACCTCGGCGATGCGCCCGACCTGCACGTCCTGCCGGTCGGCAACGCCGGGAATATCTCGGCCTACTGGCGTGGTTATCTCCAGTACGCTCAAGCCGGCCGCGCATCACGTACGCCTCGGATGTGGGGCTTCCAGGCCGCTGGTGCCGCCCCTCTGGTCCTCGGTCATCCGGTGCTCGACCCCGACACGGTGGCCACGGCCATCCGGGTCGGCAACCCGGCCTCGGCCACCCTCGCCCTCGCCGCCCGCGACGATTCCGGCGGCCTGATCGAGGCGGTCACCGATCCCGAGATCCTGGCCGCACAGACGTTCCTGGCCACCCGGGAGGGCATCTTCGTCGAACCGGCCTCGGCGGCCGGCGTGGCCGGGCTGATCGCCCAGGCCGACCGTGGCGCGCTGGCGTCCGGGCAGCAGGTCGTGGTCACCGTGACCGGCCATGGGCTCAAGGACATCGACACCGCACTCGCGCAGGCCGGCCCGGTGCATGCCGAGGTGGTCCCTGCCGATCTCCTGGCGATCGCCGCGGTCTGCGGTCTGGTCGACTGACCACGAGTCATGACACCGAGGTGAGCGGCGCAGTCGAGGTCGGCCGGACGGTCACCGTCGCGGTGTCCGCGACCAGTGCCAACCTCGGCCCGGGGTTCGACTGCCTGGGACTCGCCCTGGACTGGCGGGAGCAGGTGGACCTGGCCGTGCTGCCGTCCGGGTTCGAGATCGAGGTGTCCGGCGAGGGTGCGGACCGGATCCCCCGGGACGAGAGCCACTTGATCATCCGATCGGCGCTGGTCGGGCTGGCCGACCTCGGACTCACGGTGTCCGGACTACGGCTGGCCGGGCACAACACCATTCCGCACGGCCGCGGCCTGGGGTCCTCCTCCGCGGCGATCGTGGCCGGCCTGGTCGCGGCGGCCGGGCTGGCCGGTGTGGATCTGGACCGGGCCTGGGTGCTGCGACATGCCAACGCCATCGAGGGCCACCCGGACAACGTGGCGGCCGCGACGTACGGCGGGCTGGTCCTGGCGTACGAGGGTCCGAACGGGGTCCAGGCCGTCTCGGCCCGGCTGCATCCAGAGATCGGTGCCGCCGTGCTCATCCCCGACGGGTCGGTGGAGACAGCGCGGGCCCGCGGGCTCCTGCCCGAACAGGTCCCCCACGTCGACGCCGCCGCGAACGCCGGCCGGGCCGCCCTGCTGGTGCACGCGCTGGCCGACGACCCCGACCGGCTGTGGGACGCGACGCGGGACTGGCTGCACCAGCACTACCGGGAGCCGGCCATGCCGCGGTCGTACGCCCTGGTCACTGCGTTACGCGCCGCGGGTTACGCCGCGGTGATCAGCGGGGCCGGACCGTCGGTCCTCGTCCTCGGCCGAGTCACCCAGCTCGCTGACCTGGAGGCGTTCCCGACACGCGGTTTCGGGCTGCGGCGGTGCGGCACCGGAGCTGGCGCGACAATCGTGGAAGCCAAGCACTACGGGAATACTGGCCGGGGGTGCTAGCCTTCTAGTGCCGGACACCTCAGCAGACAGCGGAGGCCGGCTGGTTCGAGAGATCACCAGCCCCTCCCCGCCGCTGACGTAGGAAAGCGCCAAGGTCGAGGCGCGACGCGGACCCGCATATCCCGTCACCACTTGCATACCGCCAGTCGTCGCAACGCATCACGACCCACAGCACTACCAGAACCACCCCGCGGAGCAGACGCTCCGCATCATCACCGCGGGCCACAAGGTGCCCGTCGTATTAAGGAAGTCACGTTGACCGATATCGCCGAAGTGACGAGCGCCGCCCCGAGTGGGGACAGCGCCGGCCGCAAGCGTCGTGGTTCCGGGCTGGACAGCATGGTCCTTCCGGAGCTCAAGCAGCTGGCCAGCACACTCGGTCTCAAGGGCACTGGCGCCATGCGCAAGAGCCAGCTGATCGATGCCATCCAGTCCGCGCAGAACGGCTCGTCCGGCAACCGGGCCCCGAGCGGCCCGCCGCCCACCCGGACCGACGACGTCGCCGCCGCGTTGGACACGCTGCAGCAGCGGCGGCCGCGGGAGACCGAGGGCCAGCCCACGCTGCCGGCGACCGAGCCGAACGATGACGGCGCGGCTGCCGAGCCGCAGGCTCAGCGCACCGCTGAGCGGGGCTCGGAGACCGAGGGCGAGCGGATCGACGGCCGTAACGCCGACCGTCGGGACCGCCGCAACAACGGCCGGGACGCCAACGGCCGGAACCAGAACACCGCCCGGGACCAGGCACCGCCGCGCGAGGCCAACCGCGAGCAGGGTCAGCAGCAACCGGCGCAGCAGAGCTCGGGCAACCAGGGCCAGAATCGGGACTGGGACGAGGATGGCGGCGGCCGCCGGGGCCGTCGGCGCCGCAGCCGGGACCGCCAGAACCGGCGTAGCCGGGGTGGCGGCGGAAACCTGGAGCGGTTCGAGAGCGAACCCGTGGTCAGCGAGGACGACGTCCTGGTGCCGGCCCGCGGCATCCTCGATGTGCTGGACAACTATGCGTTCGTCCGGACCAGCGGGTACCTGCCCGGCCCCGAAGACGCGTACGTCTCGCTCTCCATGGTCAAGAAGTTCGGCCTGCGCAAGGGCGACGTGGTGACCGGCGTGATCCGGTCCCCTCGCGAGGGCGAGCGTAAGGAGAAGTTCAACCCGCTGGTCCGTCTCGAGACGGTCAACGGGCTGGATCCCGAGCAGGTCCGGAACCGGCCTGAGTTCGCGAAGCTCACCCCGCTCTACCCGCAGGAACGGCTCAAGCTGGAGACCACGCCGAACCAGCTGGTCGGCCGGATCATCGACCTGATCGCCCCGGTGGGCAAGGGCCAGCGCGGTCTGATCGTCTCGCCGTCCAAGGCCGGCAAGACGATGATCATGCAGTCGATCGCCAACGCGATCACCACCAACAACCCCGAGGTCAAGCTGATGGTGGTGCTGGTGGACGAGCGGCCGGAGGAGGTCACCGACTTCCAGCGCGCGGTTCAGGGTGAGGTCATCTCCTCGACCTTCGACCGGCCCGCCGAGGACCACACGCTGGTCTCCGAGCTGGCCATCGAACGGGCCAAGCGGCTGGTCGAGGTGGGCCATGACGTGGTGGTCCTGCTCGACGGCATCACCCGGCTCGGTCGCGCGTACAACCTCGCGGCGCCGGCCTCCGGCCGAATCCTGTCCGGTGGCGTGGACTCCGCGGCTCTCTACCCGCCGAAGAAGTTCTTCGGCGCAGCGCGGAACATCGAGGGTGGCGGCTCGCTGACCATCCTGGCCACGGCGCTGATCGAGACCGGCTCGAAGATGGACGAGGTTATCTTCGAGGAGTTCAAGGGCACCGGCAACATGGAGCTCCGGCTGCGGCGGGAGTTCGCGGACAAGCGGATCTTCCCGGCCATCGACGTGGACGCGTCGAGCACACGGCGCGAGGAGCTGCTGATGAGCCGCGAGGAGCTGAACATCGTCTGGAAGCTACGCCGCGTGCTGGGCGGTCTGGACAACCTCCAGGGTCTGGAGATGCTCTTGGACCGGCTGCGCAAGACCCAGAGCAACGCCGAGTTCCTGATGGCGATCACCAAGACGATCCCGGCGTAGTTGATGGGCCTGCTTGCTCGCGCCCGGTCGCGACCACAAGCTTCTGCCTTTCTTTCGCGCTCGCAGGACGAAAACCGTGTCCTGCTCGCTTGGTCGTCCAGGCAGAACCGGTCGCTCCCTTCCCGACGCTCGCAAGCTCACGGCTGACGGTGATCGTCCGGGAATTTTGGTCGGCTGCAGTCAGTTGAGGCAGAATCACCCCTTGGTGCCGGTTCACGCCCGACGCGGCGACCCGGTGCAACGATAAGGAGAAACAGTCATGAAGCCCGATATCCACCCCGCCTACGGGGAGACCCAGGTGACCTGCACCTGCGGCAACACCTTCGTCACCCGGAGCACTGCGCCGAACGGCGTGCTGCACGCGGACGTGTGCTCCAACTGCCACCCGTTCTACACGGGCAAGCAGAAGATCTTGGACACCGGCGGGCGGGTCGCCCGCTTCGAGAAGCGGTACGCGGCCGCGCAGAAGGCTCCGGCGAAGAAGAAGTAGCTTGGCCGACGCCGGGAGACAGGGTTCCTGCCTCCCGGCGTTTCGTCTGTCCGGAGCCGGTCATTTGCGAAGAGAGGAGGGGGCAGAACGTGTTCGAGAACGCCCAGCCGTTGCGGGACGAGTTCGCCGCGCTCGAGGCTGCCCTCTCCGACCCGGAGATCCACGCTGACCTGGCCAAGGCCCGTCGGATCGGGCGGCGCTACGCCGAGCTGACCCCGATCGTCCGCGGCATGGAGGAGTACCAGCGGACGGCCGGAGACCTGGCCGCGGCGCAGGAGCTGGCCGAGGTCGACGACACCTTCGCCGCGGAGGCCGCCGAGCTCACGGGGCGGCTGGCCGGGCTCACCGAGCGGTTGACGCGGCTGCTGGCGCCGCGCGACCCCAACGACTCAGCCGACGCCCTGGTGGAGATCAAGTCCGGCGAAGGCGGCGAGGAGTCGGCCCTGTTCGCCGGCGACCTGCTCAAGATGTACTCCCGCTACGCCGAGAGCCGTGGCTGGAAGGTCGAGGTGCTGGACGCGCAGGAGACCGACCTCGGCGGCTACAAGTCGGTGACCGTCGCGATCAAGGCGCCGACGGTCGGCGAACCCGACGCAATGCCGTACGCGGTGCTCAAGTTCGAGGGCGGCGTGCACCGGGTGCAACGGGTCCCGGTCACCGAGTCGCAGGGCCGGGTGCATACCTCGGCCGCGGGTGTGCTGGTGATGCCGGAGGTCGAGGAGACCGAGGTCGACCTCGACGAGAACGATCTGCGGATCGACGTCTACCGGTCCTCCGGTCCCGGCGGGCAGGGCGTCAACACGACCGACTCCGCCGTCCGGATCACCCACCTGCCGACCGGCGTCGTCGTCTCCTGCCAGAACGAGCGCTCCCAGCTGCAGAACCGGGAGCAGGCGATGCGGATGCTCCGCGCGCGACTGACCGCACTGGCCGAGGAACAGGCGGCCGACGCCGCCTCCGCCGCCCGGCGGAGCCAGGTGCGTACGGTCGACCGCTCGGAGCGGATCCGCACCTACAACTTCCCGGAGAACCGGATCTCCGACCACCGGATCGGGTTCAAGGCCTACAACCTGGACCAGGTGCTGAACGGCGACCTGACCGCGGTGGTGGAAGCCCTGCAGCAGGCCGACACCGCCGAGCGGCTGGCGTCGGTGGGCGAACCGGCCCGGTGAGCCAGCCGGTCCGGCCGCTGCTGTCCGCCGCGACCGCCCGGCTGACCGCGGCCGGCGTGGAGTCGGCGGCCCAGGACGCCCGCATCCTGCTCTCCTTCGTCTCCGGCATCGAGCTGGTCCGGCTGCCGCTGCTCACCGAGCTCGACGATGATCATGTCCGCCGGTTCTCGGGGCTGGTCGACCGGCGGGCCGAACGGGTACCGCTGCAGCACCTGACCGGACGGGCCCACTTCCGCCGGGTCGAGCTGGAGGTCGGACCCGGCGTTTTCGTGCCCCGCCCGGAGACCGAGGTGATGACCGGCTGGGCCATCGAGGCGCTGGCGGAGATGACCACGCTGCAGCATCGACCGTTGGTCGTCGAGCTCGGCACCGGGTCCGGCGCGATCGCCAAGTCCATCGCGACCGAGCTGACCCGCACCGACGTCCACGCGGTCGAGCTGTCCCCGGAGGCCGCCGCGTACGCCCAGCGCAACCTGGCCGACACGCTGGTCGAGCTGCACGTCGGTGACATGGCCACTGCAGTGCCGGAGCTGGACGGCTCCGTGGACCTGGTGATCGCCAACCCGCCCTACATCCCGCTGGAGGCGTACGCCTCCGTCCCGCCGGAGGTTCGTGATCATGACCCGCTGCTCGCCCTGTTCTCCGGGGATGACGGGTTGGATGCGATCCGGGTGGTCGCGGACACTGCGGCCCGGCTGCTCCGGCCCGCCGGCTTCGTCTGCATCGAGCACGCCGACGTGCAGGGCGAGTCGGCGGTCGAGGTGCTGGTCCGGCACGGTGCCTTCCGCGGCGTACGCGATCATCTCGACCTCAACCAGCGGCCGCGTTTCGTCACCGCTGTCAGATGCTGAATCGTGCGGCGCGAGCGCCGGGCGCGAGCACCAGGCCCAGAAGAACTGGCACGATGGGCGGGTGGTGAGCGTGTCGGTCGATGAACCCGAGTCGTTGAGCTACCAGCGCTTCGACTGCACCGGTGACGACCCGGCCCTCCACACCGTCGCCACCGAGGCGGCCCGGAAGGCGATCGAGGCCGGCGAGTGCATCGTGCTGCCCACCGACACGGTCTACGGCATCGGTGCGGACGCCTTCAGCCCGGATGCGGTGCAGCGGCTGCTGGACGCCAAGGGCCGCGGCCGGGACATGCCGCCGCCGGTGCTGATCGGTGAGTCCAGCCTGATCCGGGCGCTCGCGGTCGACGTACCCGAGGAGGCCAAGGAGCTGATCGAACGGCACTGGCCGGGGCCGCTGACGATCATCTGCCGGATGCAGCCCAGCCTGCGGATGGACCTCGGGGACAGCGAGAACACCATCGCCCTCCGGGTGCCCGACCACGCGCTGGCGCGGGAGATCCTGCGCCGGACCGGTCCGATGGCGGTGAGCAGCGCCAACCAGAGCGGGCAGCCGGCCGCGCTGACCTGTGACGAGGCCATCGACCAACTCGGTGACACCGTCTCGGTCTACCTCGACGGGGGCGAGCTGGCCGGAAGCGGCGGGGCGCCCTCGACGATCGTCGACTTCACCCGGAGCGACAACGGGGAGATCCTGCGGGTCGGCGCCCTCAGCGTGACGGTGATTCGGGAGACGTTGCCGGAGGTGGTCGACCTGACCGCCGCCCCGGTCGAACCCGAGGAGACCGACGAGCCTGACGAGCCCGGGGAGCCTGACGAGCCCGGGGAGCACGACGAGCCCGGGGAGCACGACGAGCCCAGTGGGCCCCGCGACATCGATGGAACTGACGAGTCGGATGAGCCGGCCGTACCCAAGAACGGCGGCTGAGTGCGCGAGTACCTGTTGGTCCTCGTCATCGCGGTCGCGGTGACGTATCTGGCCAGCAGCCTGTGCCGGCGGCTGGCGTTCCGGATCGGCGCGCTCGCCCGGGTCCGGGACCGCGACGTGCATACGGTTGAGATGCCGTATTTCGGCGGGATCGCCATGTTCGCCGGGGTCGCCGCCGCGATGCTGCTGTCGGTCAGCCTGCCGTTCCTGGGCAGCGAGCCGACGGTCCGGGAGGACTCGCGGGCCGTCCTGATCGCCGCGGGGGTGATCTGCCTGGTCGGGGTGCTGGACGACATCTACGAGCTGCCGCCGCTGGCCAAGTTCGCCGGTCAGGTGCTGGCCGCGGGCATCGCCGTGGCGCTCGGGGTGAAGATGCTCTGGATCCCGCTGCCCGGTCAGATCCTCTCGCTCAACGCCTCGGCCTCCGTGGCGATCACCGTCTTCTTCATCGTGCTGTGCTCCAACGCGGTCAACTTCGTCGACGGCTTGGACGGGCTGGCCACCGGGGTGGTGGGCATCGGCGCAGGTGCCTTCTTCGCGTACTCCTACCTGCTGGCGTACTTCGAGGGCCTGACCCGGGCGACCACGGCCAGCCTGATCACCGTGGCGATCGCGGGCGCCTGCATCGGCTTTCTGCCGCACAACTTCTTCCCGGCGCGGATGTTCATGGGCGACTCGGGGGCGATGCTGCTGGGGCTGCTGCTGGCCACCTCCACGATCAGCCTGACCGGCCAGATCGACACCTCCGCGCTGCAGGAGGGTCCGGCCGGACTGGTGCCGGCGATCCTGCCTCTGGTGCTGCCGCTGGCGATCCTCGCGCTGCCGTTCCTGGACCTGACCATGGCCTTCGTCCGTCGGACCTATGCCGGCCGCTGGTGGTTCCTGCCCGACAAGCAGCACCTGCACCACCGGCTGCTCGAGCGCGGCCACAGCCAGCGTCGCGCGGTGATGCTGATGTATGTCTGGTCCGCGCTGGTCTCCTTCGGCGTGATCGTGCTCGGACTGGTCCGCACCGACCGCCAGTGGACCGTCGTCATAGTGATCGCCGTCTGCGCCCTGGTGCTGCTGTTGATCACGCTCGGCCGCCCCGTACGCCACAAGGCGCCGGCGACCACCTCGGCCATGCCCTGACCTTCGGGCGCGAACTCGCTACTGGGTCGAGCT
>CAWEFW010000019.1:0-45644 GCA_963808435.1 uncultured Actinomycetota bacterium
CGATCGGGAAGCCGGCACCCACCCGCCTGTCGTTATACGACTGTTACCGAACGTCCCTCTGGAATCTGTCCGCACGCCTCGCCCGTTACAGATTTGAGACCGGACAGCGGCGTCTGCAGACTGTGCGTAACGGGTGAGTCACGTCGGCCGCAGATGCGTCTCGTAATCTTCCCGTGATCTTGCTGGGCTGTTAGGTTGCTGTGCGCTTGCCCTCATCGGGGGGGTTCAGATGACTTAGGTCAGGCAGGAGTTTCACGTGTCGGGGGACAAACTTTTAGGCGCTGGCGGTACCCCTTCTGTAGCCCTTTCGGTCAGAAGGGGCACCGTCGCGCTTCTGTTGGCCGCACTGGTTGGCCTCACTACGTTCTTCTTCCTCAGCGGCGGCGGCGGAGGAATCGCTTACGCGCAGGGCACGATCACGGCCAAGGTGCAGGGCGGTCATGAGTGCAACGCGGAGGAGTGGCACTTTGTGATCACTCAGATCGACCAGGGAGAGGACGCGCCGGCGTTCATCACCGTCACGTGGGCCAACGGCGATACCGAACAGGTTCCGCTCGACAAGGTCACGGGCGGGACGGCTCACTACCTCACGGAATCCAATCTGGACAGCACGGTGGTGTCGGCGACGGCTGACATCTACGAGGGCTGGTCGGGCCAGTTCAACCTGAGCCACGGTCCATGTGGCGGGGCTACGCCGTCTGCGACGCCGAGCGAGACCGCGACGCCGAGCGAGACCGCGACGCCGAGCGAGACCGCGACGCCGAGCGAGACCGCGACGCCGAGCGAGACCGCGACGCCGAGCGAGACCGCGACGCCGAGCGAGACCGCGACGCCGAGCGAGACCGCGACGCCGAGCGAGACCGCGACGCCGAGCGAGACCGCGACGCCGAGCGAGACCGCGACGCCGAGCGAGACCGCGACGCCGAGCGAGACCGCGACGCCGAGCGAGACCGCGACGCCGAGCGAGACCGCGACGCCGAGCGAGACCGCCACGCCGAGCGAGACCGCGACGCCGAGCGAGACCGCCACGCCGAGCGAGACCGCCACGCCGAGCGAGACCGCCACGCCGAGCGAGACCGCCACGCCGAGCGAGACCGCCACGCCGAGCGAGACCGCCACGCCGAGCGAGACCGCCACGCCGAGCGAGACCGCCACGCCGAGCGAGACCGCCACGCCGAGCGAGACCGCCACGCCGAGCGAGACCGCCACGCCGAGCGAGACCGCGACGCCGAGCGAGACCGCCACGCCGAGCGAGTCTGAGACGGCTGTGCCGGTGCCAACCTCGGTGCCTGCCGGTATGGATTCCGACGACAAGGGTTCAGCAGCTGGCCTCGTCGGCCTGGTGATTGTCGCTACTTCGGCAGCGGCCGGAGTTGCCGTGGCCAAGGGCCGTCGCTTCCTGCATGAGATCTGAGATCGTCCGCCCGGTCAGCCGGGCACCACGAGGGTCAGCCCGGTTCATCGCCGGGCTGGCTCTTTTGGCCGTCATGGTTGCCTGCAGCTCCGGTGACGACGTCACCGGAGCCGGGTCTACACCTCCCTCAGCGCCGACGGTGACGCCGGTGTCCCCGCAGCAGACGGCGGCGGCAACCCCGTCGTCGGACGCAACAAAGGTGTCCAAGAAGCGGACCGCGCGTAATGATGGGATTGATGGCCCGTATACGTTGCGCATCGCGCGAATCGGTCTGGCGGCACCCGTCGTACCCATCCAGAGCAACGAGGACCGGGTGCTCGACCCGCCCCGAGACCCCAGCGTCGCCGGATGGTGGAGCCAGGGCGCTGCCCCTGGCGAACCAAAGGGATCGGCAGTGTTGGTCGGACACACCGTCCGCAATAAAGGCGGTGGCGTCTTCGATAACATCGGGGACCTCAGTCGCGGCGACGCCATCGAAGTCAAAGGATCGGACGCCGGCTTGACCTACCGTGTGAGGTCCGTCGACGTGCTGTCGAAGAACCAGGTGGCTCGCAAGGCCGAGGAGATTTTCGACCAGACTGGGGCCGGCCGGCTGGTGATCATCACCTGCGACGACTGGGATGGTACGGGGTGGCAGTCCAATATCGTGACCATCGCGACGCCCGACTCGTAGGGACCTTGGGCTAGTCCGACTGCCCGGTGGTAGGCATCCTCTCCGCCAGGCGTCCACCGACGTCCCGCCGGCGTTCAGTTCCGGCCTGCGGTTGCACCCTGAGCGACTGGCGTGGACCCCGGCTCGTGGTGGACCGACTCTGCTCGCCGCGATGGCGGTAACGGTCAAGAAGTTCAGTCCGCGGGCTGGTTCGGTATCGCCGGAGGGCTCCTGGCCCTCTTCGCCGGATAGCAGGTGCAGCAGTCGTTCCATCGAAAGGCTTCGGACCGGCCCGCGTAGTTTGCAGGATCTGCCGATCGTCGGGACCCAGGGAAAAGGTTCTGAGCAGTCAACATCAGACCAACCCTCTGTCCCGCGGCAGAAGCACGTCCTTCGGATCGATCCCTAGGCGGGTGGGGACGGACGGTGCTAGGCTCGCGCCGCATCTGGTGCGCGTGGCGCATTGCAAGACATTCAGGAATCTCGCCTGCGCTCGATGCCGGATGGGCAGGGGCCGCGAGCCCCGGGGGAGGCGCGAGATGATCGTCATCACCAATGGGACCAGTCCGTTCAGTCGCTTTGTGGTCCAGCATCTCTTGAAGCATGTGCCGGCAGGTGAGATCGCCGTGACGACGGCGGAGATCGACGCTGCCGCCGATCTTGCCCAGATGGGCATCGACGTGCGCCAGGAGAGGTTCGACCTGTCCTTGGGGGCGATGGCGTTCGGCGAGGGGGACCGTGTGCTCGTCGTCTCGCGCACCGGCGACAGTGGGTCCGGCGCCCCCGCGGGCAGCGCCGCCGCCGCCGTGGACGCCGCGGTCGCGGCTCTTGCCGCCCACATCGCCTACACCAGCATCATCAACGCGGACATGACGCACCACCTGGGGCATCTGGCCATCGAGGGGACGCTCAAGGAGAGCGAGGTGCCCTTCACGCTGCTGCGCAACAACCTGCACAGCGAGGCCCTGCTGCCGGCCTTGCGGCTCGCCTCGGCCACCGGCGAGCTCATCTGGTCGGCCGGTGACGGGCGGCTCGCGCCCGCTTCCCTGACCGACTACGCGGAGGCCGCTGCGATCGTCCTCACCGACGACCGGCCCCAGAGCCGGACGTTGCCGCTCTCCGGGCCGCTCGGGCTGACGGCGCTCGGTGTCGCCTCGGCGTTCTCTCAGGTCCTGGGGAAGGAAGTCCGTGTCCGCCAGGTCAATGCCGCAGACCTCAACGCGGCGCTGACCGGGGCTGGAGCCTCGTCGGAGGTTGCCAGAGAGCTGGACAGCATCTACAACGACACGAGCCAGGGCGAATGGTCGATCGCGACCCAGACGCTGGAAGAGCTTCTCGGCCATGATCGGGTCCCTCTGGTGGAGGCCCTCGAGGCGGCCCACCGGGCGACCGGCGGGTGGCCAACCGGATCGTGAGCTCGGCAACGAGGCGGGGCGGGGCATGGCCCAGATTTCGGCCGACGAGGTCCTGAAGCTCGTCGCCCAAGGCGGCGTCGTCGACCTGTCCGGCAAGGACCTGAGCGGGATCGAGCTGTTCGCCGCAACGCTCAAGTCGGTCAAGTTCGGCCAGGCCGACCTCACCCGGGCAAACCTCTTCGAGGGCCGACCTGACCGGCTGCGACTTCACCGGGGCGACCCTCGACCGGACGAATCTCGAGGGCGCCAACCTGACCAGAGCCGTGCTGGCTGACGCGAACGTGAAGCGGGCCAAGCTCGACCGAGCGCTGCTCGAGTCCTGCGACCTCACCAGCGCCGACTTCAGCGAAGCGGAGATGGACGGCACGTTCATCGTAGTTTCCGTCGCCGTCAGGGCCATCTTAAGGAATGCGAACCTCCATACCGCCAACCTGGTCGAGTCGGCGTTCTTCCGCGCCAACTTCCTCGACGCGGACCTCACGGCGGCGTCGCTCTCGGGGCCTTCCTGGGGCAGGTGTCGTTCCATGGGGCCAAGCTGACAGAGACTGCGCAGCTCGTCGCTGTTCAACGGCGCCGGGTTCGTGCGGGTGCGGTTCGATTTCGTCCAGACCAGGTCTGCGCCGGTGAGGTCGGCGCCCCGGAAGGTGCTGCCGGACAAGTTGGTACTTGCGCAGGCCCGCCTGCACGGCGCGGACCTGACCGACTGCGACCTCAGCCGGACGGTTCTCGACGGCGCCCGCTACGACCAGCAGACCAGGTGGCCGGCCGGGTTCGACCCGGTCGCCGCCGGTGCGAAGCTCGAGTAGCCGCCGGTCCGCCTGCAGGATGACCATCCTTCGTCCCGGGCCAGCTGTCCAGCCGGGCGCCCCCGCTGCTCGATGAAGATGTTGAAACTGTATTGATCTGAGTCAGCGGACCGGTCGACCTTCCAGCATGGCCAGGGCCAGCGAGTCGCTGAGGTCGCTGGCCGCCAGGAGTCGGGCGGCTCGCTCGTCGCCGGGGAAGAGGCCGGGGGGCAGGACGGCGGTGACGGCAGCGGCGAGCCTGCGTTCGTCGAGATCCGCAGTGGGGTCGTGGCCGACGGTGCCGGTGGCCAGACGGCTGAGCACCCGGGCGACGGGTTGTCTACCCTCGACGATCTCGTCCAGCCGGGTCCCGGCCGCTCCGATGACGGACACCGACAGCAGGCTCTGGATGACGTCCCGGTCAGCCAACGCGGAGGCCAGCGCCTGGTCGGTGGCCGGCGACCGCAGAACGGTCACCGGCTCGCTCTGCACCTCAACACCCCCAGCCGCGTAGCTGGCCCGGACGACGTAGCGCCCCGGCTGGTCGACCAGCGGCTGGCTGGCCGCAGTGGACAGCAGCAGCAGCCCGGTCACCAGCCGCTCACCGGGCTGCAGCGTCGCCGTACGCGCTCCAGAGTCGGCAGGCCAGGGCCAGCCGGCCGTACGCGTGCTCCCAGAGGGTTGCGTCACGGCGATCGTGAGGTCGCCCTCGATCAGGTTGAGCCCGGCGCTCACGGTGGCCGGCTCCGACTCAGCCTCCAGCGACACCGTGCCCAGCAGGCATTCGTCCACCGGGGTCGGGCTGGGGAGCTCCAGTCGGAGTCGTAGCACCATCGTCGTATGTCCCCTTCAGCGCGTGGCCAGCTCCTCAAAGTTAGCGGCGATGTCGACCGCGCGGTCGACATCGGCCTTGGCCTTCCGCGCCCGCTTGACGCGGGCCAGGGCGTCGGCGACCACCGGGGCATCCTTCTCGACCGGGCTGGCCACGGTCACCGCAAGCTCCAGCACCCGGTCCGCGGACCTGCCCCGAACCGCCAGGTCGAGGAAGTGCGCTGCGTCGTCCGCCTGTGCGTCGCGGGTCTCCATGGCCCGGTAGTCGATGTGGGTGCGCGCGAGCGAGTTGGCCATGACCAGCGCACAGGCGGCCCCGGTGTCGGAATCGGAATGCCCCTCGGCCACTGAGGTAAGCAGCTGTCGGGCGTTGCTGTCGCTGCCGAAGTCGCCCAGCGCAATCGCCCGGCCCACTCCGGGGTCGAGGGTGGCCTCCGCGATGTCGAGTTCGGTCTCGGTAGCCGCGGGCCGAACGTCGACGGTGACCGCGGCACTGCGTACGGAGGTGAACGGGTCGACCTCCAGCTCCGCGACAACCTGGTGCCGGCCGGGAGTGGCGAAGGTGAAGCCGGCGCTGGTGAAGTAGACCTGCAGATGCGCCTCCACCGACTCACCGGGCGGCAGGCTCACCATCGGCCGAGGACCACAGGCGATGACGATGTCGCGGACCTGCTCGACCGCGCCGTCAGGCTCCACCCGGAGCAGCCGGAGGTCGCCCTCGGCCAGGTTCAGCCGTGTGGTGACGTCGCGCGGAGCGTCACCGGTGTTGGTCAGCCGCACGGTGGCCGTCACGTACTCCCCGACGAAGACCTGGCCGGGCATCGTCAGCGCCAGGTCCAGTCCCTCGGCGTCATCTGCGGCAACCAGGCCGCTGGCATCCACCGGGGTGGGCACGCCGGCGGAGAGACTGCCGTGGCCCCAGCCGAAGTTCTTCCACCCGGGCCGGACCTGCGGGTCGGGGGAGTGGATCAAGGAGTCCCGGTCGTGGCTGGAGAAGAAGAAGCTGGCGTTGTTGGGGTACTGGTTGGTCGTCGTGGCGAAACCGATCACGTCGCCGGTCTGGTTCATGATCTCGGTGCCGATCGCCGGAGCATGGGTGTCGTGCTTGGGATGGAACAGGTTGAAGGCATGTCCGGCCTCGTGCACGAGGGTCCGCAGGAACGCCGCCGGTACGTCGTCCAGCGGTCGGTTCCGGGCGGCCGGCAAGATCACCGGGTCGCCGCTGAGGGTCGCATCGGCAAATCCCGCCGCCCCCTCCCGCGGGACTGTGTCGTCGTCGAACATGATCCCGAAGAGGCTGCCCTGTGACGACCCCACGAACAGCCACAGCCGCCACGCCTCACCGGGCAGTGCGGCGGCATGACCGGATAGCAGGGTGTTCAGCTCGGCGTTGGTCAAGGACGCGTCCTCGGGGACGTTGATCTCATCGGTGGCGACGGTCACGTCCCAGCCAGCGGTCGCGTAGACACTGCGCACGTCCGCGGCGGCGCCCGACCCGATCGTGGCCGAGGCCGGGAAGGTCCGGTTGGTCATCACATCGACCTCGATCCGGCAGCCGCGGTAGAAGTCTGAGGTCTTGACTGCCTTGACGTCCATCACGGCGCCGCCGATGGTCAGGATGCCGGTCATAGTGGCCGGGATGCCGAACGGGGTCACGATCGGCTGCCTGCAGGTCAGGGTCATCTGGCCGATGTCCGTGCTGATGAACTCTTGGCTGGTCTTGTCCCACAGATGGCGGACCAGGCTGAAGCTGAGCTGACCCGTGGTGGTGCCGTACGTGACGCCGGTCGAGCGGAAGTACCAGGAGTACTGGCCCTTGGGAAACGACGGGTAGGTCGGGGCCAGCGGTGCGCCATCGCCGAGAGCATTGGCGGTATCGCCCACTGGACCACTGGGCGCGCGGAGCGGGCCGGGGTCGGGGATCGGGATGAAGGGTGGTTCCTCGACGATCGGCACCGGCGGGAAGGTGAAGCGACGCTGGACGTAGATGTCCCCGCTCACCCGAAGGCTGTTGCTACCCACCTCGATCCGCATCGGACCCCGGACGTGCGGAGAGAAAATGGTCTGGATCTGCGGCTCGATGGTGATCAGCCAGGACCCGTTGAGCCGCGGCAACGAGCACGGCCGGGGCCGAAGAAGGTCCGGGATCTGGGTGCGCGGTCCCACAAGGGTGCCGGTCGAGTCGAAGACGAGGGTCTCCGCAGTAGAGCTGGCCGTCTGGCCGGCGCAATCACCGTCACACATGGTGCCTCTCCTCGGGTGAGTGGTGGGTCAACCTGGGATGAGGCGGGCGCCCGGGGCCGTGATACATGTCCGCGCGGGGCCGAGCCACAGGTCGTGAGCCGCGCTCGCCGCGGTCGAACAGCACGAGGGTGAGGGAGCGGTCGGAGGCGTTTCACGTCCTCACCGCCCACGTGGCCGGAGGCCGGCGTAACTGTCGTCCTCATACGATCACCAGGTCGATCAGAAGGATCATCAGCAATCCGACCACGACGACGGCCGTCAGGTTTCGGGTCAGGTATGCGATCAGGGCGACTAGCGCCATGGCCAGCAGGCTGGCCCCGAGGCCGGCGGCGTCACCGCCGGTGACCACGCTCGTCAGCTCCACTGCGGCGATCCCCGCCAACACGGCCGGAGGCAGGTACTGCAGGCCGCGTTGCAGCGCGGCGGGCAGCCGGTCGGCGGGCAGGAACAGCACGAAGGTGACCCGCAACACCCAGGACGCCAGGCCGAGCAGAATCATGGCGATCAGTTCAGGCATCCCGGCTCACCACCAGGGCGGCGCCGACGCCGGCCAGGGCTCCAGCAATGATGCCGAGCGCCGGCAGGACCAGGGATACCGCCGCGGCCACCGCTCCACCGGTCATCGCGGCGACTACCGCCGGACGCGACGTCAACCGGGGGATCAGCATCCCGATGAACAGGGCGGTGGCCACGAGGCCCAGATGGGGCAGGTCCGGCAGGAGCGGCGCCAGCACGATCCCAGCGGCAACCGAACTCGTCCAGGCCGCGAGGACGCCGGCTCCGACCCAGATCCAGTAACGGCGGAAGTCGGCGCCCGTGAAGGACGGCCGGTTCGTCGCCACCAGATAGGTCTGGTCGATGATCAGGTGTGGGGCGAGCCAGCGGAACCACCGGGGCTGCGCGCGGAACCGCTCGCTCAGGGCCGCGCTGTAGAGCAACAGCCGGAGGTTCACCACGGCCGCGGTGAGCACCGCGATGGGCAGCGCAATGCCGCGGTCCAGCAGGGCGACTGCCGTCAGCTGCGCGCTGCCGCCGTAGACCAGGAAGGTGCCGGCCAGACCGGCGAGAGGGTTCGATCCCAGAGTCGAGATGGTTACGCCGAGCATCAGCCCGAAGGACACGATGCCTGACAGCACCGAGACGGCGTCGCGGAGAGCGGCCGCTCGGGGGGAGCCGGTACCCGGCGGGCCTCCCCCGGCCGGCAACGGGGTGGGCTGGGTGACAAGGTCGCTGGTCGTCATGGCTCAACCCTTGGCCAAACCGGCCGACGGCCCTTGGCGAGCACGTGGAGAAAGGGTGGAGACTCTCGGCCCGGGCTGGGTCTGACGCTGTCCTGGCGTACGGCTGGTGTGGAAGGCTCAGTTCGGTGAGGTTCCTCTTCGAGGGGATGGAGCTGGATCTCGCCGCCTTCGAGCTGCGGCGGGATGGAGTGCCCGTGGCCATGGAGCCGCAGGTCTTCGACGTGCTCGCCTACCTCGTGCGGCACCGGGACCGCGTCGTCCCCAAGGAAGAGCTGATGGATTCCCTGTGGGGCGGCCGGTTCGTCAGCGAGACCGCGGTGACCAGTCGGATCAAGCAGGCTCGTCGAGCGCTCGGGGACGACGGACAGGCCCAGCGGATGATCAAGACATTGCACGGCCGCGGCTACCGGTTCGTGGCCGAGGCGGTCGAGAGTACCGACCAGGTTGCCGGCGCCCCGTGGGGCGAGGCGCCGCCGATCCGGCGTCCGCTGCCAGTGCACTACACCACGAGCGACGGGCTGAGCATCGCCTATCAGTTGTCCGGAGGCGCCGATCGCGACCTGGTACTCGTGTCGGGCTTCGTCTCCCACCTGGACTACGACTGGCTGGATCCGCGGCACGCCCACTTCCTCGACCGGCTGGGCAGCATGGGCCGGCTGATCCGCTTCGACAAGCGCGGTTCCGGGATGTCCGACCGGCCCTCGGGTGTGCCCGACCTGGAGACCCGAATGCACGACGTACTGGCGGTGATGGACGCGGCCGGCTCGGAGCGGGCCACCTTGGTCGGGTATTCCGAGGGTGGTCCGATGTCGGTCCTGTTCGCCGCCGCGCACCCGGAACGCGTCGCGTCGTTGGTCCTCTACGGTGCGTACGCGCGCCGGACCCGAGCGCCCGGCTATCCGTGGGCCCAGACCGTCGCCGAGCGCGCAGCCTTCGCCGATCAGCTGGTGTCGGGGTGGGACTGGGAGGCCGACATGAGGTTCCGCTGCCCTTCGGCCGACGCCGCGATGACCGCGTGGTGGTCGGCCCGTGCCCGCGCGGCCGCGACCCCGTCGACCGTACGACTGCTGTTGGCCATGAACGACCTGGTCGACGTCCGCAACGTGCTGCACGCCGTCCGGGTGCCGACGTTAGTCGTCCATCGTCGACAGGACGCCGTGGTGCCAGTCGGCAACGGCCGCTACCTCGCCGAGCACATCCCGGGGGCCCATCTGGTCGAGCTCGACGGCGCCGACCACTTCATCTCCGGCGATCCCGACCAGATCCTGGATCCGATCGAGCACTTCCTGGCGGCATCCACCCACGAGGCCGACGTGCCGCTGGTCCTGGCCGCGATCGTCGCGGCCCGGGGTACGGGTGCGCCGGACGCGCTCCGTCAGCTGACCCCGACCGGCGCCCGACTACGCCACACAATGGACGGCCACGCCCAGGTCGCCCTCTTCGACGGACCGGCCACGGCCGTACGCGCCGGCCTACGGATACTCAGCAACCGAGCTGACGTCGCGCTGAGCCTGCACGTCGCCGAGGTCAGCCGGGACGCCGAACGCGTCGGCGGCTTCGGCGTGTCCAGCGCCGTCGCCTTGGCTGAGTTGACCCCGGCGGGCTCGATGTGGACCTCCGGTACCGTTCGCGACCTACTGGCCGGCTCCGGCGTGGAGCTGGAGCTAATCGGGGTGCATCCGATCGGCGCTGCCGGACCGCAGCACGTGTTCGCCGCGGTCCGGTGCTGACCGGCCTGGTCAGGTGGTGCGGCGTCGACGCTCGACCCTTGACCTGAGTGCATTCGTCAGCACGTCGAGGCGGCAACACGATTCACGCGTCCGCTGACGGACGAGCGATCTTCGTTCGGAGAAGCGGATACGGGACTTCCTGGCCGCCGTCTACAAACAGCCGGTCAGTTCCGACCCATACTGGTCTGAGCCTGTCGGCATCCGGCGCCATGCTGGCGATGAGCCACCCCGGGTCGTTCCGCATCGCCCTACTCTCCGAGCTCTCCCGCGCGGCGATCCTCGGCTATATCGCGGGTCCCCGCTCCTCCATCATCGGCAAGCTTCCGAGCCGCGGCACGCCGTCGCCCGACACGGTCGCCGATGCCGTGAAGCGGCCGGTGCCACTCGGGACTGATACGCGGACCTACCTCAGCCGGCTGCACTGATTCAACTGGACACGGCCTGCGTAGCGGACGACGGGAATGTCCTGGACGCCGACGCCGAATCCATGTTGCGGCCTGGCTGAAGCCGGTTCTGCCGTCCGCTGCACCATCCGGCAACCGAACACCTAGCGTTGTCGCGTGGACCCGCCAGCCGTCGCCGCGTTCACGCCGTACGGTCCGACGCACTGGATGCTGCTCACACTGACGGTCGCGGGAGTGGCGCTGCTGGTTCGCCTTGGTCGTCGACATCGCGGGACCCCGGCGGGGGTCGCGTTCGCGCGGACGTTCGGGGTTGTCCAGCTGGCGGTGTCGCTCGGCTTTCTGGTCCTCTGGCTCGTCCCGCCGCTGTTCAACGTGCACCAGTCACTCCCGCTGCACCTGTCCGATCTGCTTCGGCTGGTGAGCGGTTACGCGCTGTGGAGCCGGCGACGCTGGGCGGTCGCCTTGACCTACTACTGGGGGCTGACGCTCAACCCGCAGGCCCTGCTGACCCCCGACCTCGACCTCGACGTGGCACCAGCCCTGGAGTTCGCCTCGTACTGGGTGCAGCACATGCTCGTCATGTGGGCGGTCTGCTACCTGACCTGGGGCCTTGGGCTGCATCCGAACTGGCGGGACTATCGACTGGCGCTCGTCGTCACCGCGGGTTGGGCTGCCGTCACCTTGACCATCAACCGGGCCCTCGGCACCAACTACGGCTACCTGTCACGCAAACCGGCCGGCGGCTCACTACTGGACCTGCTGGGGGGGTGGCCGTGGTACTTGCTGGTGGTCCTGGCTCTGCTGGCCGGCGTCTGGGCGCTGATCACGTGGCCGTGGGTTCGGCGGTCGCCGGCATCCTGAGGCTGGGTCCTCAGTCTGACTAGCTTGTGTCGGCCTTGCAAGCAGGGCTCCGTCCGCCTCGCCGACATGGAAGAAGAGAGGTCACTGGTTCGCGAACACAGCGGTCGTACTTGACCTTGACCCTTGGGGAAGCCGCAGGCTCGTTCCTGCCGGTCGGGTGACCGGTACGAGGAGGATGTCGACGTGGGGCTACTCACGATCGGAGCGTTCGCGACGGCGGCAGGACTGACCCGGAAGGCGCTGCGCCTGTACGACGAGTTGGGCGTGTTGCCGCCGGTCGGGGTGGATCCTGAGTCCGGATACCGGCTCTACGACCCGGCCCAGCTCGAACGTGCCCAGCTGATCGCCCGACTGCGTCGCATCGGTATGCCGCTGGCCGACATCCGCGCTGTCTGTGCCCTCGAGCCCGCCGAGGCGGCCGAGGCGATCAGCACGTTCTGGGAGCAGGTCACCGTCGACACGACGGCGCGCGGACGCGCCGCCGCCCTCCTCGTCGAGAATCTCTCCGGAAGGGCCACCGCCATGCCAGACACAAACCCCGCTCTCACCCTGCGGTACGCCGCTCGCTGCGACATCGGCGCGGCGCGACGCAGTAACGAAGACACGGCCTACGCGAGCGAGCGGCTGTTGGCCGTCGCCGACGGCGGACAAGGACCGGGCGGCGCCGAGGCCAGCGCCGCCGCCATCGATGCCCTCAGACAGTTGGAGCTGTCCATTGGGTCGGCCACCGACCTGCTCACCAAACTGGCCCAGGCAGTCACCGAGGCCGATCGCACAGTGCGCAAGCTCGCTGATGATGATCACCAACCAATCACCACCCTCACGGCGATGCTGTGGTCCGGCTCCCAGGCCGCGCTGGTGCACATCGGCGACAGCCGGGCGTACCTGCTCCGCAGTGGTGAGCTGACCCAGCTAACGCAGGACCACACCTACGTTCAGTCGCTGGTCGATCAGGGCAAGCTGACCTCCAACGAGGCCGCCTCCCATCCAGACCGGGCACTGCTCGTGCGTGCGCTGGGTGCGGGCGCCGGACAGGTCGAGGCGGACCTGGCGCTCCGCACCTCCCTCGTCGGCGATCGCTACCTGCTCTGCTCCGACGGACTGTCCGCCGTCGTCGACCGCGATGCGCTGCACGCGGCACTGAACGTGGCCGCCGAGCCAGAGCAGGTCGCCGGTCAGCTGGTCGAGCTTGCGTACGCACACGGCGCGCCGGACAACATCGCGTGCGTCATAGCCGACGCCATCGCGGGATAACGGATCAGAACATCAAGTCGCCCAGGTCCAGCAAGACTATGAGCCGTAGTGAACACCCGCCGTGCCGTGCCCCCAACGTGCCCCGATCATCGGTCATCCATGTCACCAGCGGTCACTCACCGCGCGCCGATGAGGCGTGACGACCGGCACAGAGGCATTCCCCAACTGGTGATGCTGTGTCCCCGATGTGTCCCCGCAGAGACGAAGTCATCGCCAGCCAGGGAGGCAGCCACGGCATCCAACGCCAGCCGTTACCTTCGTGACCCCCAGGTCTCCCTCCCTCGTAATGGTAAGTCGATGTCGGAGACACTGGTGCGCGTGGATGTCGCGGAGGTGCTCGCGATACTCGTCAGCCTTGAGGAAGCCGGCTGCTCGGTCTGG
This sequence comes from uncultured Actinomycetota bacterium, assembly GCA_963808435.1. Lineage (GTDB taxonomy): Bacteria > Actinomycetota > Actinomycetes > Propionibacteriales > Propionibacteriaceae > Microlunatus. Next base: position 13,213 of record CAWEFW010000019.1, read on the forward strand.
GTTGCTGGTGGTTGGGGCGTCGATGCGCTGGTCGGACACCAGACGCGGCCGCACCGAGATCTCGATCTCGCAGTCGATGCAGATCATGAGTCATCCGTCGTTGAGGTGTTGACGCGCGGCGGCTACCAGATCGAGACCGACTGGCGCCCAGTGCGAGTCGAGCTGGTTGCTCCCGGCCGCGGGTGGGTGGACCTTCACCCGGTCATGTTCGGATCTGACGGACACGGACGACAGGCCGACATTGGGGGTGGTCATTTCGACTACCCTCCTGATGGTTTTGCCGAGGGTGTGATCGCTGGACGGCGCGTGCCATGTATTTCGCTCGAACAGCAACGGCGATTTCACGAAGGCTACGAGCCGCGTGACGTCGACCTGCACGATCTGGCCCTTCTGCGTCGCCTGTCTAGCCGCGTAGCGACCCCCGGCGAAGCGGCGACAGGCGGAGCGGCCGGTGGGGCTCGTGGTGTAGATGAGGCATTTTGAATGCCTGGAACGGCGCCCCGCCAGGGGCACATGGGCTAACTGGGTGACTACCCGTCCGGCTTTGCCACGACCCGCGTGGACCGTCGTAGACGCACTGGCGCACTCTGTCCCGCATCTAGCCGCCCATCGGTCCGACCTGATAAAGCAGAGGTCAGGTGTTCAAGGCCACCGGTGGCCGGCTCGCGCATCATTGGCCAGCCCGATTGGTCCGCGGGGCCGCGAAGTGGGCACCTGAGATCGTGGTGTGTGTGGATATCGACTTCGGCGCAGAACTGATCGATGCCGCCCAGGCGGTGCTGCGACCGCGCCGCGTCGGGCATCGCTTGCTCGGGGACGTTGCCGCGGTTCTTGTCACCGACGCTGGCCACCGCTTCCGCGGTGTCAGCATAGACACCGGGAGTGGTACGGGGTTCTGTGCCGAGCACAGCGCCATCGCCGCGATGGTTACTGCGGGCGAGTACCGGATCGTCGCCATCGTCGCGGTCTGGCGGGACGAGCAGGCGAGGCTCTACGTGCTGCCTCCCTGCGGCCGCTGTCGCGAGTTCATGCGGCAGGTGGATCCGGCGAACCTCGACGCCACGGTTCTGCTGGGAGGCCAGCGGTCGGCGCTGCTGCGGGACCTGCTTCCCGAGCATGGCTGGCCGGAGCCCGAGCCACTGATGGGCGGCTGAGTTTCTCCCGGTCCGCGGTGAGGCGATCACACCGCCCGAGGTCCGGCCCAGACCCGTTAGTAACAGCTAAAGCCACTCAGCGCATCCCACGTCAACCGTCACCTACCGTCACCCACTGGACTACCTCGTCATGCGTAGCTCGGCGATGCTGGCGACTCGATGCGTGAAGATCTGCGTGACAATGTGGTCGCCGCAGACCGGGACGGGCTGGGACCGTCCCGGACTTCAGCCGCAAGGCTGTGCCCTTGTCACGCTTACCGAGTCGGACTGACACGGAAGAGGTCACTGGGTTCAGGAGCTGGGACCAAGGTAGGCCCAGAGCTGGAGCGGCTTATGCCCAGCAATCGGGAGGGTGAGTGGGCCGGCCCGTTTCCACCCGAGATCCTCATACAGCGACAGCGCTGGTCTTGACTCCTGCAGCACACCCAGGACCGGTCTGAGCCGATGGGCATGGGCGTAATCAGTAGCTGCGCGAGCAGTCTGCGCGCAACTCCGCGACGCCTGACGTCGGGGTGAACCATCAACGTGCGACAACAGCGAGCTGGTGCGGCGCCAACCCAGCTGACGGACCAGCAACCAGCGCGGCAGGATCGCCGGCGCCGGCATGGAAGCGGCCGGTAGCGTCGTCAACGTGCTGAGCCCACCGGTGAGCAGGGACCTGGTGGTTGTCGGCGCCGGGATCGTCGGTGCCTCGGTGGCCTATCACGCCGCCCGGGCCGGCGCCGTCGTGACGCTAGTCGACGCCGACCGGCCGGGCGCCGGCGTGACGGCGAACTCGTTCGCCTGGATCGGAGCGTCCGGCGTGCGCACCGGTCCGGCCGCCGGGCTGCGGGCGACCGCGACGGAGGAGTACCGCCGGCTCGAGGCCGAGCTGCCGGGACTCCCTGTGACCTGGTCCGGCTCACTGTCCTGGGGCGCGGCGGACGGCGCGCCGGAGGCCGGGCCCGGGCAGGAGATCGTGGACGCGGCCACCGTGGCGACGCTCGAGCCCACCCTGCGGCAGCCCCCGGAGTGGGCCATCTGGGCACCCGGTGACGGTGCCGTCGACCCAGTGGGCGTGACCGAGCGGCTGGTCGCGGGCGCCCGCGCCAGGGGTGCCCGGGTACATCCGGGCACCCCGGTCACCGCGGTCCGCCGGGACGCCGCGGGTCGGGTTGTCGGGGTCGAGACGGCCGCAGGACCCCTCGCCGGTGCGACTGTGGTGCTCGCGGCCGGAGTGGCCACGGCCGCGCTGGGCGCGCCGCTCGGCATACGGGTCCCGGTCGACCCGTCGCCGGCGACGCTCTTCCGGCTCCGCGCCCCGGCCGGTCTGGTCCGCACCGTGGTCCATAACCCGGACTTTGATCTCCGGCAGGTCGCCACGGACCGGCTACATGCCGCTGCCGACTCGCCCGAACGGACTCTCGCCGCCGTCCGGTCCACCTTCCGCGGCGCCGCGAACGTCGAGCTGCTCAGCGCCCGGGTCGGCGTACGCCCCATGCCCGCCGACGGCGAGCCGATCGTCGGCCCGGTCGCCGAGGTGCCCGGCCTCTACCTGGCGGTGATGCACTCGGCGGTCACGCTCGCCTCGGCCGTGGGCCGCCTGGTCGCGCGGGAGCTGGTCGACGGCACCGTCGAACCGGCGCTGGCGGGCTGCCGCCTCGAACGCTTCTAGTGGCCCGCGTCCGAGTTTGGTCTACGCGTTGCGTGGGGGAGGATCGATCTGCGAGTTCTCGTCCACGCCCAACACGACCGGCCCAGCCAGACCACCAACCCGCTGATTTCGTCTGGGCGGGACGCACCGGGACCGGGCCGCCTGGGCCCTGCTGAGCGTCGACGGTTGCCGTTGCTGGCGGCTCGTCGTCGGCGATGGTGGTTCACTCGGGCCGAGCAGTCAGACCCCATCGAGGGTCTTGGGCTCCTTGGGAGGCAAGGACGGCTCGGTAGCCCTTTACCTACGATGGTCCCATGTCGGTGGTCGACTGGGTGAAGCTCGAGCTCGACCTGGACAATGTCCGACACGACGGACTATTGCTGCTGCTAGACGACATGTCCATCACTACCCTCGCCGTCCTCGGCGATACAATCGCCAACCGTTACCGGATCTACCGGCTCAACAAGGCGTGCTCTGCGGACATCCCGGGGCGTGGGGAGTTCTTCTCTTATGAGGAGTACGCCCAGCGCCGCTTCGCGGGCCTTGGCTTTCGTCCTGACGGGCAAGTGTTGCTGCTCGACGAAGACGCCATGGTGGGTCTTTGCGCACTGAGTTTCGCCCCGGAACGGGACTGGGCCTTCATCGAGATGACGGGGATTCTCCGGCCATACCGGCGCCGCGGCCTGGCAACAGCGCTGAAGCGATATGCCATCGAGCAGGCGCGCACTTGGGGGGCCACCACGATTCGTACGGTGAATCATCCTGCGAATCGGCCGATCATCGAGGCGAACCGCAAGCTCGGTCTTCACGAAGCCGACTTCGATCTCGGCTGAGCGTGATTGCCGATCTTGCAGCTCTCGGTCCGCACTGCTGCTGTACTCGTGCCCCTGCTCGCCCCCTCTGACCCCTTGCTTGCAAAGAGGCAGAGCCCGGTGCGCCAAGCGCTGCTGACCAAGACCCCTGAACGTTGCCAAACGCTCACGACCTCATGCAGCAGTTCAGCTGGTCCGCTCCCGGCGCTTTGGTAATGCCCTACCCTCTGCATAGTGGTGTCAACCGACATCGTGGGTGGGCCACGTCGCATTCTGATCTACGGAGTGACCGGTTCGGGAAAGTCAACTTTGGCTGCGCGCCTGTCGGGCATCACAGGCATCCCATGGCATTCGGTGGATGATCTTACGTGGCAGCCTGGCTGGGTCGCGGTTCCGGCTGAGGAGCAGCGCCGTCTAGTCCATGCGATCTGCGAGGGTGCGGAGTGGATTCTCGACACCGCGTACAGCACGTGGCTGGACGAGCCGCTCGGTCGCGCCGAGCTCATCGTGGCCCTCGACTACCCCCGGTGGTTCTCGCTGCAGCGGCTCGTGCGTCGAACGTTGGCGTGCCTCATCAGCGGACGTCTCATCTGCAACGGCAACCGCGAGACCCTGCGGACGGTCGTGTCGCGGGATTCGATCATCGTCTGGCATTTCAGGTCGTTCGGACGCAAACGCGAACGGATCCGCCGATGGCTGTCCGATCCAACTGCGCCCCTTGTGTGCCGCCTCACGTCCGCTCGGCAGACGCGGGAATGGCTCTCGGGCGGTCCGGGTCAGCCACGATAGAGATCTACGCAGGTGGATCGGCCCGAAGGCCGGGGGCTCTTGACGTGCATCCGCGGGTCATCATGCGGATTCTTCGCCATGCCGACCCAGGCCGTGACGAATGGAGATCTACCGCCAAGGCCAGCTCGAAGGCGACTTAGGAGGCGTTGCGCCGGTTGGGGGAGTCGCTCCGGTGAGCGGCCTACTGCTGTACCTTGCTGCTGTACTTGACGTGCGGGCGAGGTCACTGCCTCGGAAAACTCGTCTGACTAGGTGAAACATGGTCGGGGTGACAGGATTTGAACCTGCGACCTCTTCGTCCCGAAGCAGGATCCCGCACGCGGCTACCGCCGTCGCGGAGCGTGCGTAGTCGTGCGCCGACCGGTGTCGGTCAGCACGGCCGTAGTCACTCAGTTGATGCTCAGCCGCTGGACAGCCGGTGACTGTGCTCAGCCGCCGAGGCCTCCAGGTGCAGCTACACCGGGAGCTGCATCTCCTCTGTCCCGGTAGGCGTTGCAGCGTAGACAGACCTGGTAGTACTCATGGGTCTCGGAGTTCTCGCGATGTTCCCACTTGTGCAAGCGGAGTCGACACCTCAACGGCTTGGCCACACAGGGATTCTCCGCTCGGTCGACTGTCGCAGCAAGGCCTCCGACGATCACCGCGAGCGACGCATTACGAGAAAGTCCGGCGTTTCATGGTTGTCGATGGCTGGTGTCATCTACGGCTGGCGCTCTGTGCAACTGACGGTGGTTGGCGACGGTGGTCGACGGCTGGTGTTGGTCGGGCGGGGGCACGTCGGGGGCCCGTCACTCTTCAGCTGGCCAGAGTCCGTGCCATGGTCGCAAGCACCCGTTGGGGTGAGTCCCGCGACGCTTGCGCCGTCCGCCAAATCGTCTGCGGTGGTCTGGCCCGGTTGCTGGCAGGCTAGGTCCGGGCCAATAAAGCTGGAGGGCGACGGTCATGGACCGACTGTTCGGACAGGGCGGGCTGGCTTTGTGCGGCGGGGGGGGGGTCTGGGTTGAGCCCAGGGACGTGGTGGACGAAGACGTCACCGTGTGATCCGTTGTTGGCACTCTAGGCGGTGAGTGCTGCGGGTGTCATGACCTCGCTTTCGGGGTTGTCGGTGGTGATCTTGGTGAGGCGGCTCTTCGCCAGAATGTCGAGCCCGAGGTAGCGGCGTCCTTCGGCCCACTCGTCGTGCTGCTCGGCGAGGACAGCGCCGACGAGCCGGATGATGGCACCGCGGTCGGGGAAGATGCCGACGACGTCGGTGCGGCGCCGGATCTCTCGGTTCAACCGTTCGTTCGGGTTGTTCGACCAGATCTGGCGCCACAGGTCCTTCGGGTAGGCGGTGAACGCCAAGATGTCAGCTCGGGCATCCTCCAGATGGGCGGCGACAGCCGGGAGTTTGTCGGCGAGCGCGTCGACGATCCGGTCGAACTGGGCGTGCACCGCGTCGGCGTCGGGTTGGTCATAGACCGAGTGCAGCAACGCCTTGACCCAGCCCCACGACGACTTGGGGGTGACCTGCATCAGGTTCGCCGCGTAATGGGTCCGGCACCGCTGCCACGCCGCACCTGGCAGGGTCGCGGTCGACGGCGGCGACCAGGCCCGAGTGGGCATCGGAGGTGACCAAGGACACCCCGGCGAGGCCGCGGGCGGTCAGGCCGCGGAAGAACGTCAACCAGCCGGCTGGGACTCGACCGAGCACACATCCAGGCCGAGGATCTCCCGGTGCCCGTCGGCGTTCACACCTGTGGCGACCAGGCAGGCGACGTTGACCACCCGGCCCGCCTCGCGGACCTTCATCGTCAACGCATCGGCGGCGAGGAACGTGTACGGTCCGGCGTCCAACGGCCGGGTCCGGAACGCCTCGACCTGCGCGTCGAGGTCCTTGGCCATGACGACACCTGGGACTTCGAGAGTCGGGTGATGCCGAGCTGTTCGACCAGCTTCTCCATCCGCCTGGTCGACACCCCAAGCAGGTAGCTGGTCGCGACTACCGAGATCAGGGCCCGTTCGGCCCGTTTGCGACGCTCGAGCAACCAATCGGGGAAGTACGACCCTTCGCGGAGCTTGGGGATCGCCAACTCGATCGTGCCGGCCCGGGTGTCCCACTCCCGAGACCGGTAGCCGTTGCGACGGTTCGTCCGATCCGGGGAACGGCTGCCGAACTCCGCGCCGCAGGCGGCGTCGGCATCGGCACTCATCAAGACCTGCACGAACGCGGTCAGCATCGACCGCAGCAGGTCCGGCTCGGCCTGCTGCAGCTGCTCCAGCACGGCAGGCAGATCACTAGGGTTGGGTTCAGCGGTCATCGTGGATGTCTCCCTTGCAGTCGACTTTGAGCGGTCTTCTGAAGGATCACCACGGTGGCCGTCTTCACCACCACGACACGCTGGTCAGCGGGTCAGGTCGTACACCACGTCCCTGGACTATTCGGGTCTGAGCCGAGGCCGGGGGTGCGGGGGCGGAGCCCCGTGCTTTCAAAAGGGAGCATTGCCATCTCTGTGAGGTCCACGGTCGGCCAACCGCGTCGAGACTGTCGCCGTGGTCAGTGAACTCGGTTGTGGTCGGCCTATCCGTTCGTCATAGCTCGGCGGATGACCAGACGGTCGCGCCGGTGGCAGGATGTAAGGACGCAGTCCGGCTCGGCTGGCACAAACCTCGTCGAAGGAGTGATCATGAGCGACACCACCTCGCGGCGTACGCTTGAACTCAACGTGCCCCTCCTTGGCTCAGGCGTCGTCTTGTTGTGGGTCGGTGGCGTCGTTTGGCTCACTGGGGCCGCGGTGGCCGCATCCGCACTGGCTCAAGCGGCGAAGAAATGGATTGATCAACTCGACGAGTCACCATCTGAGATGGCCCGCAGGCGGATGCATCAGCTGAAGGTCGCCGCCTCGGCAGGCTCGAAGGCCTGGCGCGACCAATCCACTTAGACCGTCAGGTCGCCCTGTGGTTGAGGCACGGCGCATCGCGCTTGATCAGCGAGTAGCTCTCTGAGGCGCTTCCCAACCTGCCAGTAGTGCGTGGCGAATCGCTCACTGGGAATTGTCCATCCGGCCACCTTGTCGAGCAGTGCGGAGATGAGCATCAGACGCGCACCGATGGTGAAGGCGTGGAGGAGCTCGTAGTCGACCGTGTGGGCAGGGTCGTGCCTCAACTGGTCGTAGTCCCACCAAAGCCGCTTGCTGAAGACTTCGCCGTCGCCCACCCAGCCTTGGAACGTAGGCAGCAGGTGCTTGACGAGGCGCCACAGCTGATTGCTGTTGTGTCTGTTACTCAGGTGAACCCGGGCCCATGGCTCGCTCCCGTGATGACGGGTGACCCAGTAGCCAACAGCGCTCATGGTGTTCAGCACCCGGGTCTCGACGCTGGCGCCGACGTACATGCCCTCCGCCACGCCACGAGTCGCCCGACTGAAGTAGCGGCAGAGGATCAACCAGCGCACGAAGGCTCGTGGACCACCGAGCTGGGGGAGGTTGACCGCTGGGAATGGCTGCGACAGATCCGCTTGTACACCGTGGTGAGTCTCGAACACGCTGATTGGGGAACAAGCTCTCGGCCAGTACTATCCCGTCGGCATGGACGTTCAAGATGTCCACGCCCGTGACCGCCGTGGCGAACCAGGCCTTGACGACGTGAATCCTCTGCCCAATCCAGACCGGTGTGTGCGTCCAGCGCTGAAGGTCCGACAGGAAACCGTCCCGCCGCCAAGCAAGCCCACCATGGCGTTCGGGAAGGGGCCCACGAGATCCGTGCCATCGCCTGCGGTGCGCCAGCCCTCGAGCTCGACCAGCCAGTAGCCATCGTCGTCACGACGGATGAACCCCGTGGAAGTCGGGCTCCGCTGGCTCCCCTTCGAGCGGCCAGAACCGGCGGGTTGTGCTTCCCCCGAATCGTGGAGGACTTCTCTTAGGCCGCGGCCGGTTGGTCGGCGGTTGGTTCGGTCAGGTTCTCGTAGTCGATTGGGCTCAGCATATGGGCGGTGCTGTGCCGTCTGCGGTGGTTGTAGAAGTCGTAGCACCAGGGCAGCACGACGGCCCGGGCATGATCAGGATCGAGCAGCTGGTGGCGGGACAGGACCTCCCATTCCAGGCTGGAGAAGAACGCCTCCGCGGCGGCGTTGTCGAAGCAGGACCCGACCCTGCCCATGGACTGACGAACGCCTAGATCAGAACAGACCTGGGTGAAGGCATTGCGCGGTATAGGTCGATCCGCGGTCGGTGTGGAATACCACATTGTTGATCTTGGTCTTGCCGCCGCGGATCGTGGCGGCGATCTTGATGGCCTGCTCGCACAGCTCGGCGTCGCAGCGCAGACTGGTCGCCGCGGCCAGCAGCCGGCGGGAGTACAAGTCGATCACCGTGGCCAGGTACAGCTTCCCGGCCGCGGTGGGGATCTCGGTGATGTCGCCACACCAGCGCAGGTTCGGCGCCGCCGCGGTGAAGTCGCGCCGCAGCAGGTCGGGGAACTTCGGCGCCGACGGGTCCTGCCTGGTGGTTCCCTTTCTGCGCTTGACCTTCCGGGCGACCAGGCCTTGGCGGCGCATCGAGCCCGCGACCGTCTTCTCCGACACGACCCAGCCCGCGGCCCGCAGGTCGACGTGCAGACGGGGCGAGCCGTGCACGCCCTTGGCGTCGGCGAACATGACCGCCACGGCAACGTCCAGGCCGGCCCGACGCTGCTGCCGCGGTGTGGGTAGCCGGTCCCGCCACTTATAGAACCACGACAGACTCACCCCCAGCAGCAGACAGGTCAGCGTGTGCGGCACCCGGTAGCGGGTCCTCTGGTCGGCGATGAAACGGGCCACGCTCACCTCGTCGCCTCCTTCACCCACAGGACCACCGAGCGCTTGAGTTCTCTTGGTCAAGTCCTTCCGGTAAGAAGCTGTTCGCCGCGATGGCGCGCGGGGTCGTAGTTGGTCTCGGAAATCCAGCAGGCCCAGATCACGCGGAGCGATCCTCGGGCGAGGATCCGCACGGCGTGGGGGTGCCGGGCGCCGCGGGCGCGGGCTCGGCGATAGCTGTCAGCGGCCCATGCGGAGGAATGTCGAGAGTTATCGGCGAAGCCGGTGATAGCGACCGCGCCGGCTTGTTGGCGGCGTAGCGGAACCGACGGTTCGGGACTTGCCGATGCCCGGGTGACCGGTGCAGCGCCGCATATCGCGGCGACCTGCTCGGGATTGTTGCAGCGCTCGAGCAGTGGCCCGATCTCCGCGACAGCTGAGCCAGGCTGACGCTGGCGACACGTGGCAGGGTCTGGAGTAGCGCGGCCTTGGGGTGTCCAGCGAGCGCTTTCTCGATGTCGCGGTCGAGGTGGCTGACCTCGGCGTTGAGCACGCGGATCTGAGCGACTGACAAGCGAACGATCGCCGCCAACACCGGCGGCGCGATCGGGTCTTCGTTCGACGGGGCTGCTCGGAGCCGGCTGACAGTTCGGCGGCGGACTTGCCGCCGCGGTAGGCGTGTCGACGGCAGAACTGCCGCATCCGGCCCTCACCGAGCAATGCAGCTGACTGTGGCGTCGGATAGTCGGTCAAGAACGCGAGCGCCACCTGCGAAGTCAGTTTCTGGAACACCACGGCAGCACCGGGCCAATGTTCGGAGAGGATCGCCCACAACTGGTTCGACGCCGCTGTGCGTGCCTCGACCAGCGCGGTTCGCGCCCGGGTCAGCGCAGTGAGTTCCCGGGTGGCCTGGGCCACCGGTTCGACCCGTCGAAGGCGGTGACCATCGGTTCTGGCGTAGTCCGCGAGCATGAACGCGTCCCCACGGTCGGACTTGGCGCCGGCCGATCCGCATCGCGGACGCGCCGCTTTGAACGCGGCTGGCTCGACCATCAACACCGGATGCCCGGCAGCAGCGATCTGCCCGACGACCAACCCTTCACCCCGTTCGATCGCGATCGGCAACGTCGTCGGATCGGAAAGCTCGGCAAGCTGGATGAACAGCGTCGCGAGCTCCTCCTCGCAGTGCCGGACCAACCATCGCTGGACGATCACACCGTCATCGTCGATCACGCACACCGCGTGCTGTGTTGAACCCCAGTCCCACCCGCAGAACATCTGTTGCCTCCAGGTCCAAGATCGCCGCTGGAGCCGGGCCGGCCGTCGGTTCCTCATTGTCCGGCCCTCGACGGGGCAGCTCTCTTGCGCCGATCGCGCGTCCCGGTCAACGACGAGGGCGACCAACTCAAACAGGCCATCGAGTGGCGAGACATCGAGGCCGTCCCTCGTCGTTCCCGACGAACAGGCCACCATGGCCCGCGACCCCATACTCATCCAATGAGGACATCACGCTCCATCCGCAGCTCCGCGACCTCGGCCCGGAGCCGCTTCAGCTCCTCGACCTCGCCCGTGGACAGCCCGTCGGTGCCCTGCCGAGCCTCCCGGTCACGGGCCACCCAGTTGCCCAGGGTGCCCTGGTTGATCCCGAGATCACGGGCTATCTGAGCGATCGGCTTACTGGTCTCCTTGACGATCCGGACCGCTCCCTCACGGAACTCCCGGTCGTACTTGTTGCGCTTCTCTGGCATCGCTACTCCTTATAGCTGATGCCTCCACGGTTCTGGGGGAGCTCCAGGTCATCCCGTTGGCCATCTTCTCGAAGACCTCATCGCTCATGGCACGAGCCAAACATGAGGCTCCGATATCACCCCAGCGCTCAGCGGACGCAAACTGCTAACCCGTCGCCGGCCCCGCTTCCGAGACTGATCCTCTGATCCGTAGACCCGGCATGGTGTCCACGACTGTCCGGTCAAGTCCGCCTCACCGTTCGATCTTCGATGGGTGTCCATCACCGACCGTATGCAGGGCGGTGGCGCTGCTGTCAATTGTGCGCGGATTCCAGCCGGACGAGCTCCGCACGACGAGTGGATTCTCGTGCACGTCAGGGGGCACGTCCGCGCTCATGGCCGGCGCGCGTAGCGACCCGTCGATGGGCCCGCGCGGACAACCCGGGCGGATACTGGCGGGATGCAACGGCCCAGGCACGAAGAGGTCGCCGCATTCCTCGCCCAGCACTCCGGCGGCACTGCCAGGGACCTGGAACCCCTTACCGGCGGGGCGTGGTCATCGGCATGGGCCTATCGAGCGGGCGAGGAAGAGTTGGTGATCCGCTTCGGTCCTGAACGTTCCTGGTACGAGACCGACCGGACGGCTATGGCCTTCAGCGGACCGGATCTACCGGTACCGCAGGTCAGGGAGGTGGGAACCACACCGACCGGACTGGCCTACGCCATCTCGGTACGTCATCACGGGCAGTTCCTGGAGGACACACCGGTCGAGCGCGCCGATGCCGTCGCCCCCACCCTCACCCGCCTGCTCGTCGCGCTTTACCGGGTACCCGCATCCCCCGATACCCCGGTGATGTGGCACACGGCAGGAGCGCCGGTCCGCAGTTGGCGGGAGCTCATCCTTGCCAGACTGGTGGACGATCCGGGAAATCGGGTGTACGGATGGCGCGCCGCCCTGGACGCCGACCCCAAACTCAGGGCCCTCTCCACGGCGGTCTGCGACCGGGTGAGGACGCTGGTCGCGGCCTGCCCCGAGCGCCGCGATCTCATACACGGTGATCTCCTGCACGGCAACGTGCTGGTGAGCCCGGACTGTCGCCGAGTTCAGGCGGTGATCTCCTGGAAGAATTCGCTACGCGGTGACTTCCTCTACGACGCCGCCTGGTGCAGTGTCTGGGGGCCCGTGTTCTACCCAGGGATCGCCGCCGCCACCACCGACCCGCTGTCCGGACTGCTGCAGAACCCAGGATTACGAGCCGACCACGGCGCCCACGTCGACGCCGCCGTACGCCACCACTGCTACGAGCTGCAGATCGGCTTCACCCACCTGGGGTGGAGCATATGGACCTGGAACCAGGAACATCTCACCGCCACCGCGGAGCTCCTCGCCGAAATCCTCGAACGCGGTCCCCTGCCCTCGACCAACATCTAAGTAGACACCGCCGACAACATCGGACTGTGAAGATCCGAACCAGCGGTCTGCTTACACCTCCGTGGGCACTCGGTGGGTTGGATCGGACGACGGGAATCGAACCCGCATTCCCAGCTTGGGAAATGTCTTGGGTGCGAGGTCGGGGGCTGAATCACGCTCCGCGCTGAGCCGCGAGTGACCGGGGCAGACCGCCGTTGTGGGCACATTCAGGGCACGGCCAGGACGCTGTTCGATTATGCGCGGGAGACCCTACGCATTACGAGTTGCTTGTGAGGTGGGCATCGACAAGGTGTGGCCGTGGACGGCTGGCTGAGGATGTGAGTATAGGTGCTTTCAGCGGGCGTCGCTCGCGCTGGGGGCCGGCGTGTCACCCTGTTCGACGGTGCTTCCTGAGATGGTGCGGCGAGCGCCAGTCGCATGGGTGATCTCGACTTTGCGGGGCTGGCTTCGAGGTGACGCGGGAATGGTCACGTGCAGCACACCGTCTGTGTAAGCGGCGGTGAGGTTCTCCGAGTCCACGCCCTCGCCGAGCGAGAGTTGCCGGGCGAACGACCCCTGGGATCGCTCGGCAACAATGACTTGCTGGCTCTCGCGGTAGGCGGGGGTGCGCTCGGCCTGGATCGTCAAGGCGCCGGAGTCGACGGTCACTTCGATGCTGGCAGGGTCGACGCCGGGCAGGTCGAGGTCGATATGGTAGCTGCCGTCATCGTCACGGTAGACGTCCAGCGGCATCCCGAGGGGGGCGCGCGTCCCGCTCGCGGCGATCGACATCAGCCGGTCGAGCTCCCGGGCTGGGTCCCGGAAGGGCTCAAAAAACCTGAACACGGACATCGCTGCATCCCTCCTGGTGAGGCGTCGGATCGAGGTCCCGCGTATCGCCTCGGGCGACGCTGTTCTTCTCAAAACAGGGTAGTCCTCCAAGGCTCCGCATCAGGGCGCCTGCTTGGAGCCCAAGAAACGTACAAGCACCACCAAGGTGGCAGCCGCGATGATGCTGATCGGTGCCAGAACCAGCACATGCAGACGGACCGCGTTGCCGCCTGGCGCAGGTGTCGAACGGCGCGTCGCGCCTGGTTCACACCGATGCGGTCACAATAAGGCCCCAGCAAGGTTGGGCTTCAGCAGTCGAACACCGACCAGCAGATGTCGTTGCGCAACCTCTGGTCATCAAGGACGAGCTCGCGGATCGCCTCCGGGAGCTGATCCCGCTGCCATTGGCACTCGAGTCGCCCTGCGGTCTCGCTCAGGCCTTCCGGTGCCGCGGCCCGTGCAGCCTTGATCGCGTAGGCGGCCGCGCCGAGCTCATGCGCGGCGACGTGGGCAACGGCCCCAGCCTGGCCGGCGGCATACGCGGCATACCGTGCTGCCCCACGCAGGTCCCTGGCTGCCCCCATCGCATGGCCGCCCGCCGCGCGAGCCTGCATCATTTTGACCTCGCCACGCACCCAGGCCCGGGCATGCTCGATCGCCTGGCGAGGTCGTGGGTCCCCAGGCTGGGCCGACTCGAAGAGGTCAAGAACGTGCTCTGCACACGAGGCAGCCCATAGAGCGAGAAGACGGTGATCCGTATCTGTGAGAGTCCCACCACGGCGGATCGTCACGAAGCGAGGGTCCTGGACCTTCGGAAGGATCATGACCTGCTCTCACATTTCCCCTTCGGGTTACGTTCCCCACCCATCATCGGCGACGGGCCGCAGTTGTTCACCGACAGTCACCGATCTCTGCCTGGCTTGTTCGAGACACAAGCGCCCGGTTTCGCGACTGGCTTTTTGCGGCCGTGTCAGGATCGGCGGGTGGTCGATCCTGTCGTTGAGGCCGCAGCGTGCAACGCGAGCTGGTGCGACGCCGTCTGTCGGACGCTGGCCCTTCAGACGCGTTGGGGCGACGACGCTTGGACGGTGGCTCAGCGTTCGCCTGACGGTTACCCCGATGCAGTGACACTGTCGCCGAGGGCTGAGGCGCATTCCGTGCTAGGACGCGTAGAGGGTGGGGCCGGTTGCTCCGTCAAGGACAGCTTCGCTGTGCTGAATCTTGACCCGTGGGGTTTCCGCGTGCTGTTTGAGGCGACTTGGATTCGGCGCCCAACGGCTGAAGCGGTCAGGCCGGCCACTCTCGACTGGCGGGAGGCACGGACGCCTGCCGATCTCGAAGAGTGGTCGCACGGACACGATCTCAACGTCTTTGGTCCCCAGCTGTTGGACGTTGACGATCTTCGGTTCTTTTACGCCGGATCGGGAACAGATGCCGGTTTTGCCCTGAACCGCGCCGGGGGAGTGGTGGCCGTCTCCAACGTCGTCACGGGCCGAGCAAATCCAGTCGTCGTGTGGTCTGATCTCATCGCTATGGCCGTCGGGTCGTATCCGGGGCTCGACCTCGTGGGCTATGAGCTTGGTGAGGACCTGGAGACCGCGATAACCGTCGGCTTCGTCGAAGCGGGGCCGCTACGGGTCTGGATGCGTTGAGCCTCGATCGCTCTAGGGCCAACCCGCTTTCCTAGAGGGTGTCTCCTGAAGGTCAGTGGCGGTACTGCAGGGTGGCGGCCAGGAGGACGCCGCCGAGGAACACGAGGGCGTACTTGTCGTAGCGAGAGGCGATACCGCGCCACTGCTTCAATCGGCCGAACCCGCGTTCGATGGTGTTGCGTTGGGCGTAGCGTGCCGGGTCGAAGCTGGGGTGGGCGGCCGCCGCGCGAGCCCTGGCTGGCCCGGTGTTCGCGCTGGTCAGCGCGTTCTGGGAATGGTGTGCTGGATCCGGCGGCGCCGCAGCTCATTGCGGGTCGAGCGGTGGGAGTAGGCCTTATCGGCCAGCAGCCGGACCCGGTGCCGACGGCCACCGACTGGCATTTGTTGGGCCCAGTCGTCGAGCAACAGAACCAGCTGCGGATTGTCACCGGCCTGACCGGGGGTGAGGCGCAGCGCCACCGGCCGCATCCGGTGGTCGACCAGCGCGTGGATCTTGGTGGTGAACCCGCCCCGGGATCGGCCCAGGGCGTGGTCGTCGGGCTCAGGCCGCGGAATCGTGTAGTTCGGTGGAGCCCCCCGTGAGCGCCGCCGCGGTCCACCGATCAGCCCGGGCGCCGGCGGCATGCTGATGGGCCCGGACACTGGTGGAGTCGACCGACACCAACACCTCGGCCAGCTCCGACTGGTCCGGCAACGGGCCGAACCTTTCCTGCACAGCAACGAAAACCTTGGCGTAGGTGCCGTCCAGCGACCAGCGGTGATGCCGTTTCCACACGGTCTGCCAGGGGCCGAACTGCGCCGGCACATCCCGCCACGGCGCACCGACCCGGTACCGCCACGCGATCCCTTCCAAGATCATCCGATGATCCGACCAGCGCTTCCCCCGCCGTCCCGCATCCGAGGGCAGCACCGGCTCGATCACCGCCCACACCTCATCGGTGAACACCCCAGAACGCGTCATATGAAGATCATCACGGGCCGAAGCCCGAGATTCAGGAGACACGCTCTAGTCCGCTGATGCGTGTGCGCGAGGGTTCTCGACGAATGCTGGGCACCGGTGGGTGGTGATATTGGGGCCTGGCGAACGGCGGCGAACGGTGGCAAATGAGACCACAACTGAGACCGGTGCATACCTAGCGTTACACGGGAGCGGCGCCTAGGTGAAGCAGCTCTGCGGTGATTGCAGCGCGCAGCTTGTTGTGTTGTGGGCCTAACTTCAACGACGGAAGGGTCCAGAACTCCGGTGGATAAAGCCAGGCCGGCTTGGGCAGTCGATCGGATGGCTCCCACCTATAGCGGGGCCACACGTGAGCGTGCAGGAACTCATCGGTGTTGCCAAGAATGTCGAAGTTGAGGCGACGAAACCCGCTGTCAGCAGCCCGGCACGCGGACTCGACTGCCTCGCCCAAGGTGGCCATGCTGGCCAGGAACGCTCGGCGACCCTCCGGGTCAAGGTCGGTTAGGCCTTCTACACCGGGGCGATCGACCAGCAGAACGCAGTAACCCGGCAACCACTGGACATCGCCCATCACTGCGAAGGCCTCCGGAAGCCTGGCCATCACCGTCGGGTTCTTGCCTTGCCTGGCCGATTCGATGCGGTCCGCGCGCCAGTCCTCCACCACGGAACCGTACCGAGCCGAGGCTGTCCGGCGGGGGCAGAGTCCCCTACTTGCAAAGGGGCGGCATCACCGGCCAGGAGGTCCCGTCGGCGGTCGTCGATCCTCATTTGAACAGTCCTGGACGTGTCGAGTGGTGGCACCGTTGCTGTACTTCGCTGCTGTACCGCCGGTGCTGGCCAGGCTCATGAGTCCTCTGCTGCTGGTTGGATGATGAGATGGCCGGGTCGCCGTTCGTCATTGCTGTGAGCGGGACATTCGGCTCAGGCAAGACCACCGTCGGGTTCTTGCCTTGCCTGGCCGATTCGCTGGCTGGTGATGACTTCGTGTGGCTGCAATGTGGTGTTCGGGGAAATGTCGGGGACATGGCACCCATCAGTTCGGGTAGCTGCGTCTAGAGCTGCGCGAAGCTCTCGCGGGCGTGTCGGCTGACGATGCCGAGAGCAGGGGTGCGATTCTTTGAGCCGTAGACGGCAGAACGTTCGGCGGACGACGGCCCATCGTCAGCGCAGCTTCGTTCGTGACGGCGCACGCACGCTCACGGCAGGTGAGGAGAGGCATGAGCAGCGAGAAGCCCGCCCCGTCGAGTGACGAGCCGATGGCCGTGAACGTGACGATTCAGCAGCAACGTGACGGCGACAACGGCGAGATCGTGCCTGAACCACTGTCAGCCGACGCACGACGTGCCAGCGAGAAGGCCGCCGACGCGTTGACGAATGCCGCGATCAAAAGGTTCTTCGAACACCATGAAGTCGACGAGTTCGACGAGCAGAACACTGTGCCGCTCACTGTGCGGCGCGAGTCGACGCTTTCCGTCCGGTTCACGGCGGAGGAGTTTGAGCACATCCGCCGTCAGGCCGACCAGCTCGGCATGGAGCCGACGGCGTATGTACGGGCGTGTGTCTTGACTGAAACGCCACGCGTCGCCGAGCTCCGCGAGCTGGCTCACAAGCTCCACAAGATGTGGGACAGATTCACGGGCTGAGCCTGTGCGCCACCGGCGAACCAGCCGAACGACGTAGAAGGCGTTGATCGCCGTCAGACGGGGCCGGAGGGCTTCTGTCACGACGCGAGGATAGGACCGGCCCGCGCAGCGCTAGGGTCCCTGGCATCCAAGATGTTGGCAGCCTGAGTGTCACGCTCCAGCAACACCCAGGCTGACTGCACTGTAGCGAAGCAACTGGTGTTGTGACATGACGGGCAGCGCTCTGTGACGTCTCGCTCACCGGCCAGACCCATCGCAGGGCAGCTCGCGGCGCTGGATCATGCGCGCCGTCGAGGACTCGCTGCAGACCCCATCACGCGCCACCCCCTGGGCCTGGCCGTCAACCCGCTCGGCCGGGCATTGTTTCACCCACGTCGTCTCGGCGAGGCGCGGCCGGTTTCGGCTTGAGTCGGCCTGGGGCGTCAGCTCGACGTCGTGGGCGCCGGAGTGCCGGCAGTCCGCGACGGCGACGGCGACCGGCTGGGACTCGCCGACTGGCCGGCATCCGCGATGGCCTTCTCGAGGGCTGCGACGGTGGCCGCGTCGACGGTCCCCGTGACCTGGACACCCAAGTCCTTCTGGAGGGTCTCCAGGGCGTCGGTCAGGGCGTCGGTCCACACGCCGTCGACGGGTCCGTCCCAGTAGCCGGCCAGCTTGAGGGTCTGCTGCACGGCTGCTGTCGACGCCGTCTCCTCCTGAGCGGCTGCCCCTCCCTTGGCCGCAAGCTCGGTCCGCAGCGCCTTCTCGGTCGCTTTGTCGAGCGTCCCCGTCTGCGGCAGCCCGTTGGCCTTCTGCAGGGCCTCGACGGCGGCGACCGTTTTCGGCCCGTAGACGCCGTCGACGTCCGCCTCGTAGTAGCCGGCATCGGCGAGCGCCGTCTGGAGGGTCGTCGTGTACGTCTCCACGGCCTTGGCTGCCTTCTCCTGCTGGGCGTCGCTGAGGCACCCGCTATCCCCGATGAGCTGCAGCCACGCCATCTCGACGGCCACTGCGGCCGCGTTGAACTGCTCGGCCGCCTGCGCCAGCGGCGTCTGGTCCGTGATGCCCGCCTGCGCGGCCGAGAGCTCGGACTCGGCCTCCTGCACCCTCGTCACACTCGCCGGCGTGGGCGTCGGGCTGGGAGTCTTGCTCGGCGACGGGCTGGGCGGCGCGGTTCCGGCGGCCGAGGCCTGCGCTGTCGCGAGGGTGGCCTGCGCCTGTTCGAGCTGCTGCTCTGCCGTGGCGACGGCGGCCCTGCTGTCGGCCACTGCTTGCATCGCACTCGCGGCGTCCTCGGCGGGCTTCTCGAGGTCGCTCCCGGCCATCCGGACGTCTCCCACCGTGGGCGCCGTCCCGTTGAGGACGTCGCCGTAGCGATCGACGGCGGTCACATAGGTCGCGCTGGTCGCGCAGAACTCGGCCGAGGCCTTCGTCGCCGCGTCCTGCGCCTCCGTCAGCGCCTTCTGCTTGGACGTTACGGCGAGTTGAGCCGCCTTGAGGGAGGCGTCGTCGCCGTCGCCGCTGCAGCCGGTCAGGGCCAGCAACACGACACCGATCACCGCCACGGCGAGGTGTCGCGGGCGGCGCTGGGGGCGTGACCGCAGGCGGGGGTGCGTGGCTGTCCCCATGGCGAGTCTCCTGTCCGGGTGCCGAGCGCACGACACCGTCGGGGCGTCGAGGCGCGATTCGCTCAACCCTAGGAAGGTCGGGGCAGGTGGGCACCACCCGCGAGGGGTGGGCAGCGGCGCGGCATGGGCAAGGTCGTCGGCGAGATCCTCGCACTTGAAGACCGCAGGCGCACCGACGTAGCTCAGCATCGCGGCCAATGTGGAGCGCTCATCCCACGCGGCTGGTATGTGCGTCCGAGCCTCGGTCATGATTGCGACCCTCGCAGGCTTAGGCCGGGGTGTCCAGCCGTATCGGCCGGGCACTCCGTCTACGACTTCGCGGGTGCTGTCAGTGTTGCCTGTCACCCGGGGCCCGCCGCACCACTGTCACCGAGGCCTGACTTCGAACGTCGTGAACGCCGTCGGCGCCGCCCGACGCTCGTACTTCGGCGGCCGGGCGACGCCACCGCCCGATCGACCGTCGCCCGCCCAATCCCCAACTGCCGCGCGACCTGCCGCCGCGAACGTCCGTCCGCGACCTGCAGCCGGACCAACGCCCAGTTCTCCACCGAGATCACCCATCCAATCGGTCTGGGTGGCCTCGTTCTCGACCGTCGCTATGGCCTCATTTCAACCGTTGCCGACACCCGTTGAGGGCACGGCCTGGAAGATGTTCGAATTCAACCAAGGCAGGGGTGATGTCGGAGGTCTCTCACGTTTCAGGTTGCTCTGACGAGGAAGGGGCTATTGTGATCCCCAACGACCTGGACATGGCTTGAGCTCAGATCCACGCGATGCATTCTCCGGAGGTCTCGATGCTCACCTACAGTCATCGCGAAAACTGTCTGCGGTATGTGTCTATCGTTTTCGTGCTGATCACGCTGGCTGTGGCGACTGGCTGCAGCGCCCCAGAGGAAACGTCGACAACTACACCGTCTGCCCCAACTACACCGTCTGCCCAAACTACATCAGCTACCCCGACCACATCGTCAACTCCGGCGGCACAGGCTGACCCGAATACTCAGTGGGCAGAGTCGGTGTGCGGTGCAGCCCGTGATGTGCGAAGCAGCCTTGACGCGATCGGCGGAAATCTCGAGTTGGACCCAACGGCGTCCCCCAGCGCGGTTGACCAGGTCAAAGCCACGCTGACGGCACAGGTCGCGGCGGCTCGCACATCGATGACTGAGCTTCGCACGGCAATCGAAGCCATCCCGGTGGACGCCGAAGGGGCAACGGAGTTGAAGAGCTCGTTGGACACTGCACGAAGCAGTCTCGACGACGCGGTACAGGCGGTCTCTGAAGGCGTTGCCAACGCAACGGCAGCAAGCAGCGCCCGAGACTTCGTGACGGCTGCTGCACAGACGCTGCAGGCCATCAAGGCAGCAACACTGGCCGCCGAGGCCTTTAGGACCACAGCTCAGAACGCGGCCACAGCGGCGGGCGGGGAGCTCGAGGCCGCATTCGACTCAGCTCCGTCGTGCGTCATGCCAACCGCGTCACCGTCGTGATCGCGACACCCTCTTGGCCGAACAGCACACGGTGGATCTTCCCGGGCGGGCAGCCGGTTGGGTTCGTTCAGCGGGCGGGGAGTTTGGGTCTGGATGACGGGGTCGAGGAGCCGTCGTTGTACCGCAGCGCGTCGCGGTCCTCCGAGGGCGCAACGGTCGAGCGGATTTGGGACCGCGAATCCCTCGCGGTCGTACAACGTGAGCGACCAGAAGGCCCCCACTGGGCGGTACTCCCTGCGCTGAGCTGGGGCGGCCGACCTTCGGGGCAGGGCTGGGACGCGGCGACGGGATAGCTACCGATGAGGGGACTCCTGGGTGTGCGCACCGGCGGGATCGGCCTGGGCCTGTGGGGCCTGGTCGTGCGGCGTCGCGTTCTGGCGCCACTGTCGAGTTCCACCCCCCGGCCCTCACACCAGCTCTGGTGCCCGACCGGCATGCCGACGTTGACCCCCAGCACAAGACGGCCGGGCGCACTCGTAGGCCTGCTGCGCATCATCCAGACGACCGCCGTGCACGACGATCTATCCCGGCTAACCCGTGCCGGATCGTCGTTGCCGGCGCAATCAAAGAGGCCAAGACCATCCGCCCCGACCTCGCTGACCAAAGGAGCGTGAATGAGCAGCGCCCCTGATGCCAGCAATACCGCTGCCGCACAGCAAGGTCAAGGTGCGATGACGGTGCGAGGCGCAGTCTTCCTCGGCGTCGGCTCCATGGTCGGAGCCGGAATCTTCGCCCTTCTCGGGGAAGCCGGGGCTGTGGCCGGTGCGGCGGTGTGGCTTTCGTTCCTCATCGCAGGGACTCGTGGCGACGCTTCAGGGATACGCGATCGCGAAGCTGGGTGCTCGGTTCCCCTCGTCCGGTGGCATCGTCACATTCCTGATCCAGGGCTTCGGGAAGGGACATATCACGGCCATTACGTCCTGGCTGCTGTACTTCGCAGCACTGATCGTCACCGCCATGGTGTCGGTGTCATTCGGCAACTACGCCTCGGCGCTGTTCTTTGGCGAGTCCTCCTCGCCTCGATGGAGCAAGGTGCTGGCCACAGCGGTAGTGCTGGTGGTCGCGGCGGTCAACATTGCCGGTGCGAGGTTCATCGACCGAGTCCAGTCGGCCATCGTGGTGGTGTTGCTGGCGGTGTTCGCAATCTTCATCGTTGTGACACTCGCCCAGATCAACCCACAGCTGCTCGCGCCGTCGACCTACCCGCCAGCAGTGGATGTGATCTCCAGCGTGGCGCTGACCTTCTTCGCCTACCTCGGCTTCGCCGTAATCAGCTTTACCGGCGGTGACCTGCCAGACCCGGCCAAGAACCTGCCGCGCGCCATGTACCTCGCGCTCGGCATCACCACCGCCCTCTATGTGCTGATTGCCCTGGGCGTCTTCGGAACGCTCACCGTCGAGGAGGTGCTCGCCAACGGTGACACGGCCCTGGCCCAAGCGGCCAAGCCAGCGCTCGGCGAGGCCGGCTTTGTGATGATGGCAATCGCCGCTCTGCTGGCCACGTCCTCCTCGGTCAACGCCAACATCTACGCCGCCACCGGATCAACCGCCAAGCTTGCAGAGTCCGGCACGTTTCCACCGGTCTTCGGCCAGCTCGCCAGGATCGGCGGAACACGCGGCCTGGTGATCTCGGTCCTCGCCGTGCTGGGCCTAGCGTACTTCGTCGACCTGACCGCAATCGCCTCTTTGGGCAGTGCCGTCGCACTGGCGATCTTCCTCATCACCTCGCTCGCGGCCTACCGCCTCAGAGCCGAAACTGGGTCAAGTGCCTCGGTGCTGATCACTGGCATTCTGCTCACCGCCGTGGTCCTCCTCGTCTTCGCTGTGCAGACGCTACGAACGGAACCCGTGACGTTCGTCGCAATCATCGCGATCGTGGGCCTGGCCATCGTCCTCGACCTCATATGGAGCCGCATTCGCGCCGGGCGCGCTGCGGCCGCCGGATGACATATGACATTCGGGTGGGCTGGTCGACGCCTACGTCACCGTCACCGTCACCGGCGCCGGAGCCGGAGCCCGAGCCGGAGCCCGAGCCGGAGCCGCGCGAGCCAAGTGCAGGAGATTAAGTCATAAATGAGCACCGCCCCGACAAGCGGCCACTGGACTTGCCCCCCGCGGTGTTGGTGAGCATTTGAGGAGGCGATGCCCGCCGGCGCGGTCCCCATGGCCATCGATCTGGCGATCGAACAACGTTTGACCGGCCTGGGCGGCGATGGCGACCTTGCTCGGGCACGGCCGCAGGCCAATCGCACTAGGTTCGTCCTACGAGCGGAGTGAGGAGCCTCGCCATGCATCGGCCAGCAGCTACGGCCGATCCCCATGCACACCCACCGGCTTGACAAGACTCACCGCCAGCTCGAGGATCAGCGGGATCTGTTGGATGTGGAGTCGGTCGCGGGTCATCTGCTGGCGGAGGGCAGCGTGTTCCGGTTGTTGGCCGAGCACCGTCAGCGGCTGTTTCCGTCGGCGATGTTCGACGACTTGTTTCCCTCGGGACGGGGCCGGCCTTCGGTCCCGCCGGATGTGATCGCGGCGGTCATGGTGTTGCAGACGCTGCAGGGTCTGTCGGATCGGGAGGCCGCGGACGCGGTCACGTTTGATCTGCGGTGGAAGGCCGCGTGCGGGGTTGCGGTGGACGCCGGGTCGTTTCATCCGTCGACGTTGACCTATTGGCGGCGCCGGCTCGCGGCCAGCGGACGGCCGCACCGGATCTTCGAGGTCGTCCGGCAGCTGATCATTGAGACTGGCGCGGTTCAGGGTCGCAACCGGCGGGCGCTGGACTCGACGGTGCTGGATGATGCGGTCGCCCGGCAAGACACCGTGACCCAGCTGATCGCGGCGGTCCGGCGGGTGTCGCGGGAGGTGCCCGGCGCTGCTGAGATCGTCGCAACTCGCTGCAGCGGCCACGATTATGCCCAGCCGGGGAAGCCGCGGATCGCCTGGGACGACGAGGCGGCGCGGGAGGAGCTGGTGTCGGCGCTGGTCAACGACGCGCTGGCCCTGCTGGCGGCGTTGGACGTCGAGGCGATCACCGCCGCCGGCGGGAAGCCGGCGGAGGCGGTGGCGCTGCTCGCGCTGGTCGCTGGACAAGACGTCGAACCGGCCGACGGCTCGGACGGCACCGACGGGCGGTGGCGGATCGCTCGTCGAACCGCGCCGGACCGGATGATCTCCACCGTGGACCCACAAGCCCGGCACGCCCACAAGACCCGGGAGCGTCGCCAGGACGGGTTCAAGGCTCATGTCGTGGTCGAACCCGATACCGGACTGATCACCGAAGCTGAGGTGACCAAGGTGAACGGGCCCGAGAACAGCGACGCCACCAAAGGTGCTGCCCTGCTGGACGCCGACACGACCCTGCCCGACCCGGCCGGTGAAGGTTCACCTCCGCCACGTGAGCCGATTCAGGGACGGGCCGAGCACGACCTGGCCGACGACACCGAGACCAAGGTCGAGGTACTCGGAGATTCCGCCTACGGCACCGGCGAAATGCTGGACAGTCTGGAGAAGGCCGGGCGGAAGGCCACGATCAAGCCGTGGCCGATCCGACCGGCGGTGCCCGACGGATTCACCATCGACGACTTCGCCTACGACGACGAGGCCGGCACGCTGACCTGCCCCAACGGGGTGGCCCGCACGCTGACCCGAAACCGGAACGTGGTGTTCGGCGCCATCTGCCGGAACTGCCCATTGCGGGACAAGTGCACCACCTCGGCGTCGGGCCGCACTGTGCACGTCCACCGGCACGAGACGTTGCAGCGCCGCCACCGACAACGCGCCCAGGACCCGGCCTTCCAGCACACCTACCGGACGAAACGGCCCCTGGTCGAACGCAGCATCGCCTGGCTGACCCGCGGCAACCGCCGGGTCCCCTACCGCGGCATCGCCAAGAACAATGCCTGGCTCCACCACCGGATCGCTGCCCTGAACCTGCGTCGCCTGCTGGCCCTTGGCCTGGTCATCGAGAACGGTGGCTGGCGGATCGGCTGAGCCAAGACCACCGACCCCTCGACGGGGAGGCCAGACCGAGACACGATCAGCTGTGACGGGCAGGGTGAACTCGTTGTCGCGCCCAGGCGAGAACTCAACACACGCCGCACCGACCGCCCACTGAGAGACCCCTGCCCGTCACGCCTCCCTCAACCGCCGTTCTTCAGCAGACTCCTAGACGGAGGGGAGCCGCTTCGGCGCTCTCGGGCGGACGCGATGATGGAGATGGCCGCCCCCAGGACGCCGAGGGCGATCGCCACCATCGTCTTCACTGTGGTGATCAAGGTCGTGTGCCGGTACTGTCACCCTTGAGTGGGCCGCGACGCAGACGAGGCCGACGGCACCGGGCACCGGGACCCAGAACGCCCGGTGTAAGGCTGACGATCGCCGCGGTCCGGTTCGCTGCCGGGCGACCAGATCGAGTGGCGGCCGCGACCGTTCGCATCGTGGAAGCGGTAGATGTCGCCATCGAGGTCGCGGAGATGAATCCCGACGAAGACCCTGCTGTCCGCCGGCATGGAGGATGTGGATCTGGACCGGATGGCCGCCTCAGTCACCCTGCCCGACGGGTCCCCCGGTTCGTGTGGACCGATGTGCGACCCGATCACGACACCTACGTCAAGGTGATCTTGGACCCGATCAGCGAGCGGCAACGCTGGCACGCCCAGTACGAAGCCGCCAAGACCGCGGCCGCAAGCGCCCGTCCTGCCCCTGTGGACGGTGTTTCGACAGTTGCCCAGCCACCCTGACCGCACCAGCCTGATCACAGCTCGGCCTCACCCGATGCCCGGCCAATCCAGGGCCGAAGGGCTGGCGGTCAAGGGTGAGCGCAGCGAATCGCGCAGCGACGGCGCAGCCGCCCTTGACGGCCAGAACGCAGGCCCACTCTCCTGGATCGGGAGAGGCCGAGCACCCGTCCACCGACAAGCGCATGCCTGGAGGAAGGAACCTGATCATGAGCGCAGTTCCGGTGTCGTTGACGCCGAAGTGGTACACCGTGGCCCAGGTGGCGAAACTGCTCGGCTACGGCGAGAGCGAGGTGCGGATGCTGATCATCTCTGGTGATCGGTGAGCCGGCTCGGTTGCTGCGCGATCTGCTCCCCAGGATCTGTGACTGGGCGGATGAGCTGGTCTCCGCCGACTCGTGCCGGCGGCTCTCCTTCGATACCTACGAGCGCGAGATCGAGCGGTACGGCGGCGTTGAGGCGATGGCGACAGTGGAGGCTGTGTTCGCCGCCGACAGCGCCGCCGTGGCCGACCTCCTCCACCTCGCCCGCACCACGCCGTCACCGCCCGATCGGACCACGCTGGCGATGCTGAGCATCGACTCCCTCCTCGACGAGCTCGGCCTCGACGCCACGGCGCGCACCGCCCTGTATCGGGACGGTGTCAGCAATCGGCGCGCCTCGGCCGAGGAGTACCGTCACCGCCAGCAAACCTTGCGCCGCCTGCTCGGCGAGACAGTCGACCGGCAGGACGAACCGGAGCTGGCACGGATCCTGCGCGCTCGCCGTGCCGCGCTCGGCAGGCCTGCGGCAGAGCTGAGAGGCCTGGCACGAGCCGGTCGCCTCACCGCCCCGATCGATGTGATCTGCCGAAGCGTCGTCCACCTGCACTGCAACCGCCTGCTGGGGTCGGAGCCGCCATCCGAGCAGCTGGTACTCGGACTCCTTTTGCGCACCCGCGAAGGGCTGGAACGCGCGCCCTTCACCTGAGGTGTCGTCGGACCGTCTCACCGTCCGACGCGCAGAGTTACGGATGCCCTACTGATGCTGGCCGACCAGGGGAGACGACGAGCTGGTGTCAACCGAAAGAGGACCACTTCGGAAACAACTTCCGAGGGCGGGTATGGCTGCCGACGGTCCCGTGAGTCGGTGAGCGGCGAGCTCCGGTCCCACGGCGGGGCGCTCACGTCCAATCCCGCAAGAGTCCGCGGCGACCTCCAACTCGGCGTTCGGCGACCACGGTAACCAGGGTGGCTAGGGCGTGTCTCTCGAACCTCGATCGGCTGCGCGACGACCGGAAAGCGATGGGCCACGTTGTCATCGTCGTCCGTAGAACACCGCTACGGCCTCCTCTTCCGCCTTGCCCATAACTTCCCGGACCGCCGCTCGCTCTCGACCGGGGTTCGAGAGACACGCCCTAGTCGGCTGCCTCGGCTGTTCGATTAGAGAAGCGCAATGACCATTGCCCTGGCAGACTCTCCGAGGTGACGGTCCCGGCGCAGGACGACTGCTTGTTCTGCCAGTTGGTGGCTGGGCGACTGGAGACGAGCCTGGTCTACGCAGACGATCTCGTTGTGGCCTTCATGGACGTGTAGCCCGTCAACACGGGCCACGTACTTGTTGTTCCCAGGCATCATGAGGCTCTTCTCGATGATCTTGACGAGGACCTCGGTGTGGCGGTCTACCGAGCTGCCCATCGAATCAGCCGAGCGTTACGTCGCTCCGGCATCCGGTGCGAAGGCGTGAATCTTTTCCTTGCCGATGGTGAAGTCGCCTTCCAGGAGATTCCGCATGTTCATCTGCACGTCTTTCCGCGATACAGCGGTGACTCTTTCCGGATCGATGCGGAGTGGCGGGTCCGTGATCGACGCGAACTTGATGCCGCAGCAGCTAAGGTGCGTGCTGGTCTGGCTGCCATTCGCGCCGGCACAGGTGACTGACATATGTCCCAACGGTGTGTCGACGGACATCTTGGCTGAGGCCGACACCTCGGTCCGCTGGTCCTCGCCTAGTTGCCACCACCCTGCGGTGGGGCGGTGTGTCGCGGCTGACGACCACCGAGCGACGCATTACGAGGTAGTCCAGTAGACGACGGTAGGTCACGGCTACCGCTGGTTGCGATGGGTGGCTCGCTGGCTGGCGCGATGACTCCGGATTGCTGCATCGTGGTGTTCGGCGACACATCGGGGACACGACCTGATCGGACATCGCTCTACTGGACAAGCTGGACCGCAGCGGTCGTGTCGCGATGCCGAGAGCGCCTTGAGTGACGTGGCTGCTGACCTCACCAAGCAGTCAGTCCATGAACCCCGATGTCTTCACGCGCTGCATCTCATGTGGCCGAACCCAGATCGGCACGGCGATCCGGTGTCTCTTCCATTTCTCGCTTTCCCGAGCGACACAGTCAGCACTGCCGGCTTGTGCCGCTCGGGAGCAAGGCGCTTAGTACTTCGTTATGTCGATGACCGGCACTGGATCGCCAGGAGAATCCGCAGGCTTGACCAACGTGGTGCCTTCCTTCGTGATGCCAACGCAGTCACGAGCGATGTTGAGGCACTCTGCAACCAGTGCGTTCTGCACCTGTGGGTCCCAACCGTTGAAGAAGTCTGCGTGCATCGAATAGATCCCGCCACTCGCCAGGTAATACGACGACCCGCCGTATATTCCGGGGTACTCCGCCTCCATGGTGATCTCAGGAAGCGAAACCGGATGTGTCGAGGGGCACGTTCCGTTGTACGTCGCGTATGCCATGTGTGACTTGTGGTTGGGGCTGTCGAGGTTCTTGCCGTCCCAGCAGCTGGGGAAGAGGATCTTTGCCAGCAGCGCTTCACCGGTCATTTCTGGAGCGGTGCAGTTCGGAATACCGGGAGACTCCGGCCCCCCGTGACCGCATAGCCATTTGACGATCGGCAAGGGTTGGGCCGACGTGGCAGTTGCGTCTCCGGCGATCATTCGCAGACCGGGAGGAAATGGCTGTACTGAAGGACCGTTGGCTGAGCCGACACGCCGGTAGTAAATCCACGAGATCTGGCTGCTGTTGGTCACCAACGTGCTCGTTCCATCGGCGTTCTTCTTGTAGACCGACGGCACCCAGTACGCAGACTTGTCAGTCGTCTCGAAGTTGCGACCACATGTCGAAAGCGAGCCCATCAAACTTTCGGTTGTAGAAGCATGGTCGGTCGAGGTGTTCCCATAGAAGGAATGCATGTGGGCTGCGCCAGGCCGGTTCGGGAATACGATCGGGTCGTCGGCTTTGAAGTGCGACACATCACAGAGGACCTGAAAGAGACCGAGGGCGACCTCAGAGTCGAAGTCACGAACTGGCACAGTTGTTGGTGTCGTGCTGGCAATCGTTGTGTCGGTCGGGTGCTGGTGCGCAGTGGTCGTTGTAGAGAGGCTAGCCGAATTGGATGCCGACTGGCTGGCGGAGCTGGATGCCGACTGGCTGACCGAGTTGGACGCCGAGGCGGAGGCTGATGTCGACGTCGTGCTGGAGGTTGACGTCGACGGCGGCTTGGTGGCGCGTGGGCTGCGCGGGGTCGACTTTTCGTGCGGGGTCGACTTTTCGTGCGGGCGCGCCTTGCCGTTTCTGGGAGTGCCGGCCAGGTCGAACGAAGCCGACGCGGATCCCACCCAGAAGGCGCCGAGGATCCCGAGCACCAGCGCCAGGCTGGTTCCGAACGCGATGAGCATCCTGTGTGCTGCGAACTTCCGCCTTTGCGCCGGGACCGGCGACTCCGTCACCCGTCGCGGGCGCGACCTAGTCACAATAATTCCCTCCCCCGAAAAAGGATATCAAAGCGTTATCTCCGCGGAGGAGTCTTGCATATCTGGGCACGATCGGCCAAGACCGGCGCCCGGGATTTCTCAAAGACTCCGGCGGCCGTAGCGTTGTGGTTCTCGTGCGAGTGGTTCGGCAAGGCCCTCGCCGAACATCGACTGAAACCTCGTTCCTGCCCGGCCGCAGCTTCAGTGGCCCGGCCGACTTCAACACCCAGCTGGCCGAGTGGCTGAAGCGGGTGAACCAGCGACCACGCCGGGCGCTGGGCTGCGCACCGTGCGATCGGCTCGTTGCCGAGCGGCAGCAGATGGTGACTCTGCCGCCGGTTCCGCCGGCGACCGGCTGGCGGATCTGGCTGCGGCTGCCCTGGTACCACTACGTGCGACTGGACGGCCAACGACTACTCGGTGCACCCGTCGGTGATCGGCCCTTCCAGAGCCCGACACAGTGGGTCTCGGCCGCTCGGCATCGAGAGACGTTTGATCAGAGCGGTGGGCGGCGCGGCCCGGACCGCAGGGAGGACACGCGCCGCCGGCCGGCGCTTGCGCCGGCCCTTGATCTAAGAGAGCCAGATTCGGCAGGGCAGCCGTAACAATCCGTGTCCTGTGACGGGTGATGTGCGACAGTCGCTCGCCAGTTGATGCGCGACAGTGGTCGGTTTCGGCCAGCCTGAGTTCGACGTCTCCGCGGGGCGTCAGGACTTGGGGAGGCCGGGATTGGCGCTGGTGGTGTTGTCGGTGGTGGAACAGCGTCTGGACGCAGTCCGGGCGGTGCTAGCAGGGGCGACGGTGACCGACGTTGACCGCATTGTTAGCTTTGCCGGCTGGGCCTACACCACCGCCGCGACCAAGCCGCCGGCGGCCGGCGCGGGTCTCCGCAGAACGGCAGGAACGCTGGCTGGAGTGGGCCACCGAGTGCGAGATCCGTACGGGCATGTCGGTCAGGTAAGGGCTCGACGGCGATCGGTGGAGGACGCCTGGCGAGTCGAGACTTCTGGACCGGCGTTTCAGTTGAGGTGAACGGGCAGCGCGGCCCGAAGCGGAGCGAGGACACGCGCTGCCGGCCGAGCGTAAGCGAGGCCCCTGATCTAGAAAGAGCCAGATTCGGCAGAGCGGGGGGACGGGAGGGGGGACTGGATCTGCGTCCTGTGACGGGTGATGTGCGACAGTCACTCGCCAACTGATGCGTGGCACTGTCGCCGCCAGCGCTTCGGCGGGCCCTCGAAGATGGGCCGCAAGGGCTCCATCGAAAGGCATCGTCGGTCGCAGACCAGCCGGCTCGACAACGACGGGCGCGACTGAGCACGTCGCTAATGGTCTGAACTCAGGCCTTTGACGGCCGGTCGAGGACGGTCTGACTTCAGGACGTCCCACCACCTACCGATCGACGCGAGACTGCGCTTGACTAACGTCATTGGATCATCTGACCCGAGAGAGAGGTGCCATCGTGTCCGAGGAGAACAAGGCCGCGATCGAGGCCGTCCGCGAACGGTTCCCCGTGTTGTTCAACGAGGGGCAATTTGACGAGTTGGGCAGATGGTTCTACGCGGAGGACGCGGTTGCTTTGCCGGCGGGCCGCGAGCCTATCGAGGGACGCGATGCTATCTGCGAGTACTTCTCCGATCTGTACGACAACGCCGGCCTGCGCTTCGACCTCGGTGTCATCCAAACCCACGCCAGCACCGATACTGGTTACCTGGTCGGGACGTACATCGCCCATACCAGTGGAAACCCAAGTATTCCTGGCGTGACCCACGAGGCATACCGCCTACAGGACGACGGGACCTGGAAGTGCACGGTTGACATGTGGCACAACTCGGTGGAGTGAATGATGACCGATCATTCGAATGGCTGACTTCATCGAAACGCCGCGCGGAACCTTCTACGTCAAACAGACCGGCCCCGACCACGGACGCCCGATCGTCTTCGTGGCGGGGCTCGGTGACGATCACGCATCCTGGGACCCACCGATCGAGTACCTGTCCCAGAAGTACCGATGCGTGTCTTACGACAACCGGGGGATCGGCAGAAGTCCGATCACCGATGGCCCCTACACCACGCGCCAGATGGCCGAGGATGCGCAAGCCATCGCAGACCGGATCGGCCTTCAAAGACTAGTCGCCGCCGGTTCTTCGATGGGCGGAGCCATCTGCCAGGAGTGGGCGCTCGGCCAGCCCGAGACGGTCGAGCGGCTTGTGCTCAGCAACACCTGGGGCGGAGCCGACGCTTGGTTCAGCGCACTCATCGAGCACTGGATCCAACTTGCCGCCCGGGGCGCCGGACCGGACATCCTCTACCAGTTGGCGCTGTTCTGCTTCTCGCCGGAATACCTCAGCCAGCATCCCGACACAATCGAGGAATTTCTCGCCACCGATCTGCCCAACACGACAGGCTTCGCCGCCGCAGGACGTGCCTGCCAGAGTCACGACGCCCTCGATCGACTCGACTCGATCAGCGCACCAACCCTCATCATCGGCGGCAGCCATGACATCCTGACGAGACCAGAGCTGTCACAGACCCTCGCCGCTGCGATGCCCGCCGCCGAACTCGCCTGGCTGCCAGCTGGGCACATGACGTTCTGGGAACGCCCGCACGATTGGGCCCAGCTAGTAGACGACTTCGTCAGCGGGCTCAATGCACCAAACGCTGCGACGTGACTGCGAAGATCATCCCTGGCCGCATCTACGCCAACCGACTGGCCCGCCGCCTGCTGATTTGGTTCGGCACAAGGCATTGCGGCTAGGTCGGCGCGGATTTCACCAGACGTCGGCTGGCTGGTCGGCGGGCGTGCGTCGGGTTAAGGCGACTCCGGCGAGGACTACGGCTACACCAGCGGCGAGTTGCAGGGTGATTGGCTCGGCGAGGACCAGGGCGCCGAGGATGACGGCGACAACCGGGAGTAGGTAGGTGACGGTCGAGGCGAGGACGGGTCCGTCGTCGGTAATGATCCGGTAGTTGATCACGTACGCAATCCCGGTTCCGATGACGCCAAGCAGGACAAGGGCAGCGATCGCGTCGAGTCGCCAGATGGGGGCAGCGAGTCCGCCAAACGGGGTGGCCAGCACTAGGAGGCCGCTGGCGGCGATGAGTTGGCCGGCGGACAGGACGAGGGGCGGTAAGCCGCGGTTGGTGAGGTAGCGGCCCATGTAGACGTAGCTCAGGCCGTAGCTGGCCGATGCTCCGAGACAGGCGAGGATACCGGGCACGGGTGCGCTGTCGGCTCGCCAGGGAGACAGGATGAGCAGGGCGCCGGCGAAGCCGAGAACCATGCCGGCCCACTGCACCGGACGGAGCGGGTCGTGCCGGCGGGCGAGTAGGGCGAACAGCACCGTCCAAAGTGGGGTGGTGGCGTTGATCGCCCCGGCGAGGTTGGAGTCGACGGTCTGCTCGGCGACGCCGAACAGGGTGTACGGGATCGCGTTGGCAAGCAGAGCGGCGATTAACAGGTGCATCCATAGTCGT
>CAWEFW010000020.1:0-27327 GCA_963808435.1 uncultured Actinomycetota bacterium
CGGCTCTACTTCGACCCCGACGAGGCGACCGACATCTATACCCGGCAGTGCTCCCTCGACGTGACCGCCCACGACCTCGCGGTGATGGCTGCCACGCTGGCCAACGGCGGGGTGAATCCGATGACAGGCGAGCGGGTCATTGTCGCGGGGGTGTGCCGACGGGTGCTGGCCGTGATGGCCACCGCCGGCCTGTACGAGCTGTCGGGAGACTGGCTGTATCAGATCGGGATGCCGGGCAAGAGCGGCGTCAGTGGCGGCATCGTGACCGTATCGCCCGGCAAGGGCAGCCTGGCGACCTTCTCGCCTCCGCTCGATGCCGCCGGAAACAGCGTGCGCGGCCAACTCGTCACGAAGTACCTGGCCGAGCGGCTCGGGCTCAACCTCTTCGCGTCTGAACCAGTGGAGACTTGACCGCGTCACCGATGTCGTAAACTCGATCGGCGCCTAGGCTCCGGCGGATCTTAAGCGACTCACCGGCTCAACCGGTAACACCGTGTGACGACGCCGGCGCTGCTCAGACCCGGGGGACGATCTTGACCCTGGCCTCGTGCACCTTCTTAGCCGCTCGGCTTCCATCTCGGGATCTTGGTACGGGATCGCACGGATGGGCTTAGCTAGGTTAGGTAGGTTGCCGGGTCGAGCGAGCTGCTTGCGACTCGCAAGATCCTCGGTCCAAGACCCCTGGTGGACCTCGGTCGCGGAAGCCAGGTCGACCGGACCGTCGACCACGATCGCGCGGCCGCCTCTGGCGAAGACCTCCCGACACGGCAGATGCAGCGAGGCACGCCTTCCTCCTCCTCGACCATCTCGGCCAGGCGACCTCCGAGAGTGCGAAGACCACTCGGCCGATACCCGACCAATAGATCGCGCCTGCGCACATCGCGCACGGCTCCGTGTTGGTGTAGAGGGTGCTCGTGATCCGGGTGGCAAGGTCGAGCGTCCCGCAGCCGGACGAGGTTCGTCTCCGCATGACCGGTCGGGTCGACACCGGTGACGACACTGTTGTGGGCCTCCAAGACCCGGCCGTCCGCCACAACGAGAAGCGACCCAAACGGGTGGTCTCCTCGATTGCGAGCCTCCCAGCCAAGAGCGACCGTCCGCTCCAGATGTGACCGGTCGGCGGATGTGATCCCGGCAGCTGTCACAGCCATCGCGGGCCTCCGATCGCCATTCGGGTCGAGACGCCGAAACGCTACTCTGCCGCCGGTAACGGCTCGCTAGGCGGCGACCGCCGCGTCCTTCAGTGACCGCCGCCAGTCTCCGGTAAATCCGCAACCGCTTGAGTACCACGGGCCGTGGTGGAAGCAGCTCGAACTGGGTCGGCTACCGCTCCGAGTCGGCCGTAGAAGTAAGTAGCGGCGGCGGCTACGACGAGAACTCGTCCCAGGCGTAGAGATCGCCAAAGTGCTCCCGGCCGTCGGTTATCCGGCCATCCTTGAGCTCGAAGACGATGCAGCAGTCAACATCCAAGTGCTTGCTGTCTCGCTCCCCGCTGTTGTGATGAATGCGATGACGCAGCCGTCACCATCTCTGGCCAAGTGCTGCAACTCGGCCCGGATGGTCCTCCGGTTTGCCCTCCCAACTGGCCGAAGTAGGCAAACGTGGCGTCATGGCCTTTATGGTCGCCGGCCAACGAGCTGCGCCCGGCGTGTGCCACGACGCGCTCTCCTCGAAGAGCTCGGTGAGCGTGTCCATGTCGCCCGTGTTGAAGGCCTCGTAACCACGCACCCGCTTCTAGGTAGCTGCGATTACTACAGCCATGCAGAGCTGCAACCGGTCCATGTCGGCCAAACTGTCGGCCAACCAACCTGCACATTGGCAGACATGGGCGACTCCGTACACGCTCCAGGCACCCCAGTCGCCCGCATTCTCAGACAGAGGTTCTGCCCTGACACGGAAGTGGTCACTGGTTCGAACCCAGTATCGCCCCACGAGTAAGACCCCTGATCAGGGCCACCTTTCGGTCCTCACTCCCCCACCCCCATCACGAGTGCTTGTCAATCTGCTTGTCTACGGCTCGCGGTGAACAGCCGGTCCATGACCGTCGCGCCCGTCTGCAGCACCGGCCGCAGCTGGTGCCGGTAGACCAGTTCAGTAACCGTCGTGCCGCTGTGACCAACCAGCTGCGAAATCTGCTCGACCGGCACACCGGCATCTGGACAGAACCGACACGAATGAGTGCCGCAACTCACGGGGCGTCCACTCCGACGCGTCGAGGCCGGGCACCAGGCCGAGGGCCCGTCGGAAGTCGCGTCGGACGTTGGCCGCATCCATCTCGGTCCCACCCGCAGTGGTGAACACAAGACCGGTGTCCTTCCAGCGTTCGCCGGCGGCGAGCCGATCGGCCGCCTGCTGGGCTCTCTGCTTGCGCAGCGCTTCGACGCATCTCTCGGGCAACGCGAGCGTTCGTCTAGATTTCCTGGTCTTCGTGTCGCCATCGCCCCGCACGGATCGCCATACCTCGGCGTGAGGGGAACGGTCCCGACCTGATCCAGGTGGCCGTGTCCCAGCGCAGCGCCCAAAGGGTTCATCGCGTCCGGGCTGCCCGTCAGCAGCGAGAAGACGATGTAGTGGTGCAGCCGATCCGCTGCGGTAAGGGTGAGTACGTCGTCGACCTGCTCCGGGTGTGAGGGACTTGGACCGGCGACCGGGCTGGCCTGCCGGGATTTCCGTTAACTCGACCACGTTCCAGCTTCACCGCGAAGGGCGCCGCGGCCGGATTGCCGGCGCTTGCCACCAGCACGGTTCAAGCGACCTCGCGGAGCGGGGCACGTGCTGCAACGGTAGGACCGGCTCAAGGACGGGACGGGCTCGACTCGGCACGCGTCGACCGTCCCATGATCATGCGCATGGTCGTGGACTTGCCGGCGCCGTTCGGGCCGAGGAACCCGGTGACGGTCCCGGGCGCGATCGTGAAAGCTGAGGGAGTGCACGGCGGTGGTGTCGCCGTAGCGCTTGGTGAGCTCGCGTGCCTGGATCATGACCGGGACCGTTCTGGGGGATGGGGTGGGACGGAGTGCTCAACAGCGAACGCTGAGACAGGTGACCGTGCCCGCGGGTGGCGCGAGCGAAGGATGGTCGGGCGCGGGGCGGGCAGTCACGCCTGCTGCGGCGTGCGGAGTGGCTCGCTGTCGAGGCTGGCTGCCAGGGTCGCCGGTGATGCGGTGCGGCGGGCCAGGTCCAGGCGTACCGCAGGATGAGGGCGAGAACGATCACTTCCAGTGCGACGCCAAGGCCGTAGAAGTACGTCCAGGACTCGCCCACCGCGTTGAATGCCGCGTAGGGGACCTGTACCGAGGCCACGATGAGGTTCGTGATGCGGTTCGCCCGGGCGGGCAGCGTCATCGACAGCACGACCATGAAGATCGGGATCGCCATGAGCGCGAGGAAGGCGGTCAACAACGTCTGGCTGATGTCGAACTCCCAGAGGACGCCGACCAGGATGTCATCGACGACGCCAGGCTTGAAGAAGGCGATAATGTCCACGTAGACGTACAGGAACATGAAGCTTGTCCACGCTGCGGCGAGCTTGGCTTGCACCGGTATGCGCAGGTTCTCCAGTGTGGTGGTGGTGGGTTGACGTGTTCTCATCATGGGCTCCGTTGTTGTGGTGAGGATCGGTAGTTCCACGATCGCTGAGCCCGGCGGCGGGCACATCAGCCCCGGAGCCTGATTCGACCTGGCCGTTGGCACAGCCGAGCTCTTGTACTTTCGGCGGATACACCGAGCACGCGGGCTGCCTAGGCTGATCAGATGGCCACCGACGCACTCCGCTCGCTGTGGGCCGAACCTCGACCCACGAATGCCCCGGACCGGGGGCCGCGGGACTGGGCCTTGGTCGCAGTACTGGTCGGCTGGTCCGTGGTGGAAGTGGTGCTTCGCCAGGACCTGGCGCCGCGCCCGCTGCTGCTACTCGCGGTGCTCGCGGTCCTCGGCCCCCTGCTGTGGCGACGCACGCACCCGCTCGTCGCGGTTGCGGTGTCCTTCGGCACGTTGACGATCGTCGACATCGTCAGAATCCTCACCGGGTCGCAAGGCGGCCTGCTGAATAGCATCTCCGCGGCGCTGATCCTGGCCTACGCCCTGTTCCGGTGGGGCTCCGGTCGGGAAGCCGCAAGCGGCCTCGGCGTCATCCTGCTCTGGCTGGCCATCACCTCCGTCGCCGACACCCAGAGCCTGTGGGAGACGGTCGCAGGGTACGCGTTCTTCCTGTTCGCCGCCGCGCTCGGCGCCGCGGTCCGCTATCGCGCGAAGATCCGCATCCGCGACATCGACCAAGCCAAGGCCCGCGAACGCGAACAGCTCGCTCGTGAACTCCACGACACCGTCGCCCACCACGTCTCGGGCATCGCCATCCAGGCCCAAGCAGGACGTGCCATCGCGGCCTCCCACCCCGAGCGTGCCGTCGAGGCCCTGGCCATCATCGAGGACGCAGCGACCCGCACCCTCACCGAGCTGCGCGCCATCGTCGGCGTGCTCCGCGCCACACAGGACACCGAGTTCGCGCCGCAGCCCGGCGTGGCCGAGGTCGAGCAGCTCGCCACCGATGGCCAGACGCGTCCCTGCGTCGAGGTGACGCTATTCGGCGAGTTCGACGACCTCAGCCCGGCGGTCGGGGCCGCGATCTACCGCCTAGCCCAGGAGTCCATCACCAACGCTCGACGGCACGCCCGCCACGCGACCCAGGTCACCGTCGCCGTCACAGGCGACGCCGACCAGGTACGGCTGACCATCGACGACGACGGCTCCGCCGCTGGCGGCCGCGCCCCAGCAGGCTACGGCCTGGTGGGCATGCGGGAACGCGCCTCACTGCTCGGCGGCACCTTCCACGCAGGCCCCGCCGCCGAGCGGGGCTGGCGGGTAGAGGCGGTCCTGCCCCGAACCGGGACGCCACGATGAGCATCAGGGTCCTCATCGCCGACGACCAGCCCATCGTGCGCACCGGGCTGACGATGCTGCTCGACGCCCAACCCGACATCGAAGTGGTCGGCGCGGCCGCCGACGGGCGCGAGGCAGTCCGCCTGGCGCTCCAGCTGCGCCCCGACGTCGGCCTGTTCGACATCCGAATGCCGCTGATGGACGGCATCGAAGCCACCCGACGCCTCGCCGGCCCCGACGTCACCGACCCCCTGCCGATCGTGGTCATCACCACCTTCGACCTCGACGAGTATGTCCACGGGGCGCTCAAAGCCGGCGCCCGCGGGTTCCTGCTCAAGGACGCCGGACCCGCCCTGCTGACCCAGGCCATCCACGCCGCCGCCGACGGAGACGCACTGATCGCACCCAGCGTGACTGTCCGACTGCTCGCAGCGTTCGCCCACGCACAGACCTCACCACCGAGGCAGCCGATAGAACCGCTCACCGCCCGCGAGGAGGAAGTCCTCGTGCCTGTAGCCCAAGGCCGCACCAACAATGAGATCGCCAGCGAGCTCTACATCACCCCAAGCACCGTCAAAGCCCACCTCGCCAGCCTCATGCGAAAGCTCGGCGCCCGAAACCGCGTCGAGGTCGCCATGTGGGCCCACGAGACCGGCCGCATCTGACGCCGCAAAGGCTCCCGCCGCCGTTTGCCGCAACCCCCCACAGCGTCACAAAGCGGCGTGTACCCCTCGGAGGGACGCTGCGTCCTCTCACCGGATGACGGGCTACACAGCGCGCGGGTCTAAGGGCTAGCGTCGGAAACTTCGGGTTGCCCGGCCGCCGGGAGGGCACCGAAGGTGGTGATCCCATCGCGACGCCGACCACCTCTGCACCTTGGAGGGACGACATGGCCACTGAACCACGGGGGATTCTCGTTCCGGCCTACGACCGCCCTGGTCATCCCACCAGATCCGACGGGGCGATAGAGCCCACGAACGAGACGACCCGTCCCACTGCGGGCCGCACGGGGCCCGTGGGTCCGAGCAGGACTGCCACAGCGCTGATACAGACCTGTCAAGCATCACCCGAGACAGGACAGAAATCGGGAGACCTGCTCTGCCGAATCTGGCTCTTCTAGTCAGCATGGAACGGCCGGCTCGTTCCGCATCTCACGTGGGTCATCCACCCTGAGAAGCGGAAGGTGCCACATACGGAAAGGAGCCGGCCGCCATGACCAGTGTGATGGATCGTGACTGCATCCACCTCGGGTTGGATGTGCATAAGAACACGATTTCGGTGGGGGTACTTGAGGCTGACGCGGACTCGCCTCGCTGCGACAAGATCTCTTCGGATTGGGATGCTGTGCGGCATCTGCTGGCCCGGTTCCACGATTGGTCTCGGTTGCGGGCCTGCTACGAGGCCGGGCCGGCGGGTTATGAGTTGGCCCGCCAGCTGCGCCGGGTTGGGGTGGCCTGTGAGGTGATCGCGTCTGGCGGACAGCCCACACCGTCAGACCCGGCATGCGGCTATCCCCCGAGCACCCTGACCCCGATAGCAGCCGACGCCGAGCCGAAAAGCATGGCTCGGCGCCACCTACAACTCACACTTGACAAGTCCGTTCCACATCAGATCAAGGACCGGCGAAGGCGCCGGCCGTGCGGCGCGTGTCCTCGCTGCGCTGCGGGCCGCACCGCCCGACGACGGTCCGATGCCAGAGGTGTTCGTCATTCTTGACACACACACCAATGGGATGTCCGCTGCGCGCGGATTTCAAGCCAAGTGGTGAGCGGGAGGTGGCGCTACAGGCTCAGTGGTCCACGTCGTATGCGCTCACGGGCCTCTTGAAGGCTGAGGCTGGGTGGGACGTATTCGTGCCACCAGTCGGCTCCAGCTTTCGCGATGGCTCGAACGTGGCGCTTTTCGGCGGCGAGGTCGTCTTGGCGACTGCGTCCACCCACGACGATCGTGAACTGGTTCGTAGTCTCGGCTCGGTTAGCCGCGTCGGACCGCAGCTGGCGAACGTCCCCGGCGGTTACGTCCTCCCAGCCGCCTGGAACGCGGTAAAGGCAGGCGCCGTCCCAACGAAGCGCCCGAGCCCGCGGTCCTGGCCGCGTGAGGGCGCCTCCGATCCAGATGGGGATTCGTGGTCGAGCAACCGGCCGAGGAAGGAGCTCGGCTTGCTCGAGGTGGAACTCGCCGTTGCGGGAGACAGGCTCGCCTGACCGAGGGCGGCGATCACGTCGAGCGCTTCGTCGACCCTGCTGGCCCGTTCGCGATCGCTCATGGGCGCACGGAAGCGGCTTCCCTCAGCAGCGGCGTTGTCGCCGATACCAACGCCCAGCACGAAGCGGCCGCGGGAGACGTGGTCAACTGTGGTCGCCTGAGCCGCGACCGTCCATGGTTGTCGCCACGCCAGTGGGGTGACGATCGAGGCCAGCGTCACACGCTCGGTTGCTGAGGCCATCAGACCGAGCGTTATCCAGACGTCGTAGGTGTCGAGCCGATCGGCGAAGGCGAGGTAATCCTCACAGAAGACCCCGTCCCAGCCGGAGTCCTCTGCCAGCGCAGCGAGTTCGGCTAGCAATACCGGCGCACCCCACCGCCCCGCCGGCGATATGTCCACAGCAAACCTCATGGCACTCCTCGCGGGAGAACCTAGCGGCGAACACCGGACATGGAAAGCCAGGCCTGCTAACCCTCTGCTAACAACGCCGGCGAATGCTCGTGGACTCCGGTGGACTCACCGGCGGAGTCGGAACGCGATTGAGGCGGCGGATGACTCGACCGCTCTGGTCTGGCCGAACCGGGACGCTGGTGGACGACCGACCGGCGTGGCACATCGGATAGCGGCGTACGAGTCAGGAGTCGGGACAGAGAGGTCAGAAGGCATGACGCCGGGGAGTGCAGCAACGGTGCCGCTACCTCGCGGGCCCTGACACCTGGACTTGGATCTGACCGCGCCAGCCCCGGCCTGCTGTGACCGTGGCGCTGCCCTCTGCAAGCAGGGGCGAGCGGGACTCACTAGCGCGGCCAACAGCGGCAACGGACGCAAGACCGCCGGAGGTCTTTCGTGCCTGAGCAATTCGGTTCTGAGTCGCTCACGCCCGCGTCCCAGAACCGCGAGACGCTCCGATAAGGCAGAGGTCAGTTGTTCAAGGCCACTGGTGGCCGGCTCGCGCATCATCGGCCAGCCCGATTGGTCCGCGGGGCCGCGGAGTGGGCACCTGAGATCGTGGTGTGTGTGGATATCGACTTCGGCGCAGAACTGATCGATGCCGCCCAGGCGGTGCTGCGACCGCGCCGCGTCGGGGATCGATTGCTCGGGGACGTTGCCGCGGTTCTTGTCACCGACGCTGGCCACCGCTTCCGCGGTGTCAGCATAGACACCGGGAGTGGTACGGGGTTCTGTGCCGAGCACAGCGCCATCGCCGCGATGGTTACTGCGGGCGAGTACCGGATCGTCGCCATCGTCGCGGTCTGGCGGGACGAGCAGGCGAAGCTCTACGTGCTGCCTCCCTGCGGCCGCTGTCGCGAGTTCATGCGGCAGGTGGATCCGGCGAACCTCGACGCCACGGTTCTGCTAGGAGGCCGGCGGTCGGCGCTGCTGCGGGACCTGCTTCCCGAGCATGACTGGCCAGAGCCCGAGCCACTGATGGGTGGCTGAGTTTCTCCCGGTCCGCGACGAGGCGATCACAGCGCCCGAGGTCCGGCCCAGACCCGTGAGTAACAGACTGAGTAACACCGAACCCGCCCACGGATCTACCACCCCGGACAGTCCTGGACGTTCACACGCGGTCGACCGCACCCGTTACGGCGGCAGGGCATCCCTGATAAGGCAGGAGTCAGACCAAGGCCCAGTGCGTGCCGCAGGGTCGCCGGGGTAAGTCCAGACCTAGGTTCCGCGGAAGTCTAAGATCGCCGGCATGACTGGCAACTCAGGGTCGGCGCCATCCAGGGACATGCTCGGCGACCAGCAGATCGCCGACGCCGACCTCGAGGACTGGCGCAAGCTCGGCCAGGGTTTGCACGCCCGCTTTCTCCCTTCCTCGTTCATGGCCGCGGCTCGCTTCCTGGTCGGTGTCGCTGAGATGGCCGACGAGGTCGGTCACGCCCCTCAGGTGCGGTTAGACGCCGGTTCGTCGACCTGAAGCTGATCAGTGAGGACGCCATCTACCGCGACGAGGACGGGATCGAGCACCAAGTCGAGTGGGTGACCCAGCGCGACGTGGAGCTGGCGCGCCGGATCAGCGATGTCGCCCGGGAGCACAGGGTCCGCGCCGACCCGTCGTCGATCACCACGATCGAGCTCGCCCTCGACACCGCGCACGCCGAGGCCGTGGCGCCGGTGTGGTCGGCCCTGTTGACCGGCAGCGCGGAGGCCCAGGGCCGGGGCACCATCTCCGATGACGTCCGCGACGCCACATGGCGGGTGCCGATCCTGTGGTTTCAAGAGACCGAGGAGCACCAGACCCCTCGGCAGCGGTTCCACCTCGACGTTCAGGTGCCCTACGACGTCGCGGACCAGCGCATCGCCGCCGCGCTGGCTGCCGGTGGAGTGGTCGTACACGACAGCGACCCCTCGTACGTCGTGATCGCCGATCCGGACGGCAACAAGGCCTGCGTGGCCAGGTACTCGCACCCTGCGTAGGGCTTGGCACGGGATGTGCAGTCAGACGTGCCCCTTTCTTGTCGTTCTGCTTGACAACCGGGACGCCAAGCCAGGGATCACCCTGGACACCACCGGACACCGGTCACGCTCCATGGTCCGCGTCTGTGGCCGCCTGGTCTCGCTGACACGGAAGAGGTCACTGGTTCGAACCCAGTATCGCCCACTACCGTTAGCCCTGGTCAGAGGGCATTTCCTGACCAGGTGGCGGTTGCCATCGGTAACCTGTAGGTAACTCGCAGCTCGTTTCCAAGACCGGCGAACCAGAAGGCCTGAACGGCGGTAGCGCGCT
This sequence comes from uncultured Actinomycetota bacterium, assembly GCA_963808435.1. Classification (GTDB taxonomy): domain Bacteria; phylum Actinomycetota; class Actinomycetes; order Propionibacteriales; family Propionibacteriaceae; genus Microlunatus. The sequence goes on from CAWEFW010000020.1 coordinate 9,819, forward strand.
AATCAGCGTGCTGGCTTGGGTGGCTTGGGTGGCAGCGGATAGCGCCACGACTTCTGCTCTGTGCCCTCGGTCCAGGTCACGGTGATGGTGCTATCGCTGGTTCCCATGGACCGAGCCGCCATGAAGGTGATCGCGTGGCCAGGAGCGAGATCTTGGGACGGGAGCGTCTCAAGGTCGAGGCTCTCGTGGGAGGCGACCTGAACTTTTCCGGCTGTCTTGTCGCCGATGTTCTCCAAGATGTACCGGTCGTTCTCGAAGTTCCGTAATGACCAACGCACCCCCACTGGTGACAGAGGCTGGCCAGCCCGCTGTGTCATCGCCCGCAACGCGTCGACCAACTGCGGCGCGTAGTCCTGGCTAATAGCCGCAGCGGCCTCGGTGCGAGACGCCGCTGCGGCTGCGTTCTTGGTCTCGGTGCGATGGGCGCGGATGCCTGCGTAGATCGCGTAGAAGACGCCGGCGGTCGTAGCGAGCTCGGCGATCAGGGTAACCCACTCGCTTACGTACACCTGCATACCCCAATCGCCACTGCTAACGAGCGCAGCAACTTGACTCGGCTACCTTCCGATTGATCAGCGACCATATCGCCAGCGCCGCTTGGAGCGTGCAAGGACGCGCACTGGGATCGCTGAGCCGGTCCGGCGCGTCATACAGCGGGTCAGCCCAGCGCCGCGCCGAGCTGCTCGCCGAGCGAGGCCGGGTCCCCCGAACCTACGCATTACGAGGTAGTCCAGTGGGTGACGGTGGCCGATGGTTGGCTTCGTTAACGCAGGGCTATGCCCGACCAGCCCACGGCTGGCAACGACCGATGTTGGATGGTCGGGGGCAGCAAAAGCGTCTATCGTCCATCCAGTAAACAGTTGTCCTCCCCACTGCAGACCTAGGAGGGCCATGGGACGATTGTCATGCCTGTTCCGGCGCCATCAGTGGTTTGAGGCCATGGACCCGGAGACGAAACGAACCTGGCGGGAGTGCCGCCGCTGCGGCGTAGTCAAGACCACCCTCGGCGACCTAGCATCCCGCCCGCCTGGTCTAGGCGACATTGGCAGCGGTCTGTAGTCCGGCCAAGCAGCGCCGCGAGCGGCCCGCAGCGAAGCGAGGACATTCGGAGCGGCGGCAGGCGCGTAGCGCCGCCTTGATCTATGAAGAGCCAGATTCGGCAGTGCCGGTGTCTGTCCACGGCGGGCGACGGGCAAGGAGATCGGGGAAGTTGATCTGCAGAACGCAGAACTCGTTGTGCCATGGCTGAGGCGGGCTGGGAGGACTGAAGTGAGGTCAGTGCAGGAGGTTTAGCTAAGGCCATAGGCGCCGAGGCTGGCTCCCCACGATTCGACAGATGGCCAGTCGACTCCACTCCGTCAATGCGGAAATCAAACCCGCTGGACGAAATCGGGAGTTCAGGCACGTTCATGGCTAAGGGTGCTATCAGCAAATCCGGCGTGATGATCCACGGTGACACAGCAGCCTCGAATGTCATGGTCTGCCCGCTGCCCGACTGCACCAACATCTGCGTGGTGCCAAACGGCTCATACTTGATCGGTCGGCCCCGCTCGTCGGTGAACACCCAGCCGCCTTCCTCCCAGAGCTGCCGTTCCGAACGCTTGCTGAGACCCTCGGTCTGTGCGGCAGCACGCGACATTGCACCAATAGAGATCTTCATTCGACGAGGACACGACTCCATCGCCGACAAGGCTTCCCGGCACGCCACTTCGCACGTTTGTCCTCTGGGTCGCTCAAGGACACCGAAAATGTATGCCGTTGCTGCCACTGCTCGTCGGGCCGACAAGCACCTCAAACGATCGCGTTAACGAGACCAGGAACCCATGGCGCGTCCAACGAGAATCGCCAACGCTGGCCCAACGATTAGTCCGGATGCTACGGCCACGACATTTGCGGCCGCGTCAGCATCGGTCACGTTGGTGAGGACCAGGGCAATCCCCGCCCCGGCCTGAAAGTAGGCAAGGACACTCAGCCGGTGCCGCCTGCCCAATGCAGCCGCAAGGGTCGGTTTGATGCATATGAAGCCGAGTGCCAACACCAGATAGCCGGCCCACTGCACATAGAGGCCGGCGTTGTCGACAATCTCGTTGGCGCGGCCGAAGGCGATGATGTCGGGTGTCGCCTGGAAACCGCCCGCTCGCCACCACCTGACGTGGCTCAGGAACATGACATCGGACAGCGCAGCGGCCGAGGCACCGAGGACTACGAACAGCTGGGCGAGCTCCTCCCGCGGTTTCCCGGTTCCGGCGGTGTGGATCAGGGCACGAACCAGAATCATCAGAGCGAGGTAGCCGAGCGGACCCAAGATGTCACGTAGCGCAACATCCCACCAGATTCCGTGCATCCGCTCGTTATAGGCGAAGTAGTAGTCGATCAGCGCCTGCTGCATCCCCCGCTCGGTGAGGTAGAACTGCGTCTGGGGTGCTAGAACACCGGTGGCATCGAGTAGATAGAGGACCGTCTGCGCAAAGAAGGCACCGCCGGCAAAATATGCCGCTGCTCGACCGAGCATCCGCCAGGTCGCGGTTTCACCGCCCGGGAGATTCGCGCGGTGGGACTGGTGCTGCCGCGGTGAGTCGGGCGCAAGATCCGAGTCCTCTGACATCAGGCCTCCCGTCGTCGGTTCCTCGACCCCATCTGGCCTCTTCAGCCACCCCGGCGAGCCGCGGGGCCACGGATCTCCGGAAGGCTATGTCAGTGCTCCCCCGGAAGCATCCACGACGGCAACGCGGGGGTGTGTGCTGTCCGGTAGGTGCATGGACAGGAACGTCGAGATTTCCGTGGCCGTGAGGTCTACGCCGTCGGCCACTGGACCGGTGTGCGTCAACGGAAGCTTTCTCAGGGTGACGTTGGGATGCGTGGCGACTAGGTCGTCGAGTTCGGCGTCCAGCAGGTCAGGCCACTCGGACTTGGTGCATCGCAGGATCAGCACCGGACCCCTACAGGAGCGAAACATGGCCCGACGATGGCGGGAGGGTCGGCCGCCGAAGGCCTCGCAGTCGAACCCGTCGATGAGCTTGGCGAGGGATGCCGGCGCCATCGGCCGTTGGGGAGCGGCACAAACTGGCGACCACCATCGCCGCACGATGAGGTGCCCGGTAGCCCATCGCGTCCAGCGATCGTTGATCGCGTGAACTTGCGTCGGCCCTCCAGTGATCGTCGCCTTCCTCGGGTGCCGCGACCATGGCGCGCAGGCTAAGCCGAGCCCAGTCCATGAAACGGCGAGCGCCTGTTGATCCTCCGACGTGCCGGCGGCGGCGACGCCCGCGCCGAACCGTCGACGCTGACACCGGAACATCAGGATGGGTCTGCCGTAAAGCCCGGCCACCACACCACCCAGCGAATGGCCGACCACGGCGGACGATGAAGAGCGAGCGCGGCGACGACGGTCTCGACATCGATCACCAGGTCGGCGGCGGTGATCTCTCGGGTTCCCCGGACTGGCCAATGCCACGGGGATCCACCGTCACGACGCGCCAGCGGTCGGCCAGCCGGAGCGCCATCTCGTGAACGGCTTCCAGGTTTCCGCCGATGCCCGGCAGCAGCACGACGTCAGGGCCGGCACCGCCGTAGTCCCGGTAGGCGATCTCCACTCGGTCCGGGGTCATCGTTCGGCCCTCCACCCACTGCACGATGCGGCTGCTTGACATGGTGTCAAGCATGTAGGGTGGTTGACACCATGTCAAGCGATACTGGTGGGCCGACAACGCGTGATCGGATCCTGGCAGCGGCACGGGCGTTGCTGGAGGACCGCGGGTTTGACGTTGGCATGGGAGAGATCGCCCGCCAGGCCGGCATCAGCCGTCAGGCCGTCTACCTGCACTTTCAGTCCAAGGCCGACCTCTTGCGTCAGCTGACGACGTGGGTCGAGGTACAAGCCGACCTGGGAAGCCTGCTTGCACCCGTGTTCGACGCACCCGACGGTGAAGCAGCCCTGAAAGCCCTCCTCCACGCTGAGGCCGTCCTCGAGCCTCAGATCCACGCCCTCGCCCGGGCCACCGAACAGGTCCGCGACCGTGACGACCAGGTTCGAGCAATCACGGCCGACCGGATGGCCCGCAGGCTGACCGGCATGAAGGGCGTCGTAACCCGGATCGAAGCCGAGGGCAGGCTCCGTCCCGGCTGGGACGTCGACACCGCCGCCGCCTTCGTGTGGATGACCACCTCACCACCCAGCTACCACACCATGGTCGTCGACCTGGGCTGGACCGCCGAAAACTGGGCAGAGGCCACCTTCCGCCTCCTCCACGATGCGTTCATCACCCCACGCTGAACCAGCTGAACTACCGCTGAAGCGGTCAGTGAGTTGTCCGGCTTGAGTCGCCTGGGCAAGACGACTGGCTAGCTCTGGGAAGCGGCTGGCGAGCACTCGATCGGTGCTTGTCCCGCTCATTATGCGGAAGCCAAAGTCAGGGTGGACCTTGTTGGCTCCCAGATCCTCCCCGGCGATCACTTCCGCGATCCACCCATCCGTCGTGGCGCCGGCGATATGGGCTGGACCGCTGTAGCCGAGCACGAACAGGCCATCACGGCCAAGCACGATGACCGACTTGTTGGCCTCCTCGTCCCACGGCTCGTAGCGGACACCGGCCTTATCCTGCTCCGCCTGGGTCAGCAGGCGGTCGCTCACCTGCACCGCGTACGCCGCAGTGACAACCGACAAGATAATCGTCACCGGCGATCCCGCCGGATAGCGATCTCCCTCTGCACGAAGAGAGACCTTACGGGGCCATGGGCTTGAGGTCAGCCCAGCGCCGTAGTCAGCTGCTTGCTGAGCTTGGCCAGGTCGCCCAGGTGCTCCCAGGTCTGGTGTTCGGCTTCGGACCTGGCTCGGGTGGGTTCTGCTGCCGGGCGCGGGCGACCAGAGCGCCCCAGCCGGCCAGGCCGTCCACCGACAGCCGACCGTAGGGCAGCTTGCCGACCCCCTCGGGCGCGAGCGCGACCACCAGAGCCCGTTCGAGGAGCTGGGGGCAGATCGCGCGGACGTGCGTCACCGCGTCGGCGCCGGCGGCGAAGCGCAGCGGCGGCTCCTGCTGGCCGGCGAGGTGGACCAGCGCGTCGGCGAGCTTCGCCGGATCGCCGCCCTGCTGCCCGTCCATGGCCTTCCAGGCGGTGATGGTCTGCTCGGTCCGTTCGGCATAGTCCTCGATCGACGAGGCGGCGTAGTTGGTCGATTCCGGCGTGAGCAGTTCGGTGCGGAAGAAGCCGGGCTCGACCAGCATCGTGCGGATTCCGAACGGAGCAACTTCCGGGGCCAGCGACCGACAACACCCTCAGTGTGGCCACCGACGGGCTGACCGCCGCCGGCCACCAAGTGCTTGGTGTTCGGTGTGACGTGTCCGACGAGGACCGCGTTGCAGCGATGGTGAAGGCCACTGTCGACACGTTCGGCCGGCTCGACATGGCGTTCAACAACGCCGGCATCCAAGTCCCACCCAGCGATGCTGCCGACGAACCGGCCGAGGTCTTCGACCGGGTCACTGCGATCAACCAGCGCGGAGTGTGGGCCTGCATGAAACACGAGCTGGGGCCAAATGCGTGCCCAGGGCACCGGCGCCATCGTCAACTGCTCCTCCCTCGGTGGTCTCGTCGGACTCCCGGGCCGGGCGGCCTACCACGCCTCCAAGCACGGCGTGATCGGATTGACCACCAGCGCCGCCCTGGAGTACGCGCCCCGCGGCATCCGCATCAACGCCATCTGTCCCGGCACCATCGAGACCGCGATGGTCGCCGACATGGTCGCCAAGGGTGAGCTCGACCGGTCCGCAGCGGCTGCTTCGACCCCGATTGGCCGGATCGGTCGAGGGGAGGAAATCGCCGCCTCTGTCCTCTGGCTGTGCAGCCCCGGCGCTAGTTTCGTCGTCGGAGTCGCGCTGCCCGTGGATGGCGGCTACACCGCCCAATGACCCGGTTATCGATCAGGAAGGCGCGCGGCGGGCCGTAGCAAGGCTAACTCTGCGCATCTCACCGGTTCGGTGTGAAGCATGCCCGATGCACAGTCGAAGTCCCCGGCCGAGCGTGAAAGCAGTGCGTGGACGTGCGCTGACAGGTGTCCGTCAGCACACCCGTAGTCACTCAGTTGGTCACCCACCCGCTTCGTCCCGGCAGTCAGCGGAGCGAGTCAATCCACGCCCGTACAAGGTCGCTGATGAACTGGCGTCCTTCGGGGAGCGACATGTGATGCCTCGGGAGTTCACCCGGCATACGGGCGTGGCGCGCGTCTGCTCCACTTACATCGGGCCGATTGGCCGACGCCCTGAACGCCTTGAGGTCATGCGCGCTCGCGAGGCCGCTGTTGTCCAACATGTTCGGCTTGACCGAGTCGCGCACGACTTCGAAGACCTTGTAAAGCTCGGTCCATCCGAGCGCGACCGGCTGGCTCATGAGGGTGAGCGCTTCGGTCACGTCGGGATATGCGGCTGCCACCGCTGCGCGTTGAGGACCGGGCGGGGGTGGAGGCGCCTGTACGATGCCCTCACTGTTCGTCACGAGGACTGTCGGTGTGCCGAGGCGGACGCGCGTGACGACGGTCTCGGCGCTCACAACCACGTGGCGCTGTTCGCCCTCGAAGTAGTAACCACTCAGTTCCACTGGCTGATATGCCGAATCGGTGACGCGCGCTAATCCGTTCACTGTCTTCAATATCTTGGGCGCGACTTCGTAGTGCTGCACGCCCTGCGGGCGGTTGTCGATGTCGTCCGCCAGCAGGTAGTGGACGCCGTTCTCCCGAACGACCCGGATCGGGCCGGAAGGGAACAGGTGCACGAGCGCATCAAGGTCGAACTCGTGCCCTTTCAGCTCCACCTTCATACTCACGACGCGCAGGGTATCGCCCGTGCCAGGACCGGTCCGCGCCCTTACTTGCAGAGGGGCAGCTTGGGTGTCGACGGTGCCCCTCCGACGCCTGACAGGACACCGGTGGATGATGGTGAGCTCGCCAAGCAGTGGCACCATTGCTGTACTTCGCTGGTGTGCCGCCAACTCCCAACCGTTGCCGCATCCGCCCTAGGAGCGCGGGCGGTGGTGGTGGCCGCGGCTGGAGCAATAGGGTTGGGCATGCGCACAGTGTGGCAGCGCCTCGCCGCGCTTTGCCTCGCCGCGCTCCTGGTGGTGTCCTGCTCGACGGCGGTGGACGAGACACCTGGTGCGGGCATCAGCAGCCGCGCTCCGACCGACTACCAAGCCATTGAAACGGCCATTGAGACCAAGATCATGTCGGGCTCGGTCGGCTGGCAGACCATCGAAGCTGTCCTGGTAAGCGTCGACGGGACGACCAGGATCGCGCACTACCGCAACGGCCGGAAGCCCGACGAGGCCCTGCACGTCTGGTCGGTGACTAAGAGTGTCACCTCCGCCTTAATCGGTATCGCGCTGGATGAGCAGATCATCGGCAGCCTTGACCAGACCCTCGACGAGCTGCTGCCGAAGTACCGGCGGTTTATGACGGTGGAGGAGAAGCAGATCAGCTTGCGCCAGCTGATGGACATGACGGCTGGCTTCCCGCCCGACGAGCCGCGCGACGTCATCTGGAAGGTTTTTCAGCATGGTCACGACCCGGTGCCCCTCATCCTGACCGAGGGGCTATCCGTAAAGCCCGGGGAGGTTTTCCAGTACTCCAGTCGAAGCTCCCACCTAGTGTCCGCGGTGCTACAAGCGGCGCTTGAACGCGCCAATGGTGAGGGGTTCCCCACCGTGCTCGCCTACGCCCGGGCGAAACTCTTCGACCCGTTGGAGATTGACACCCGCCCGGCGTACGAAAAGCCGGTGGTACTGCCCACACCGCTGTCCTACGACACAATGTCCGCGTTCGGGTGGGGCACAGACGCCGCCGGCCTGCACACCGCCTGCTGCCTGCTGCGGCTCCGCCCCGCCGACATGATCAAGATCGGGGAGCTCTACCTTGGCGACGGCGTCTGGCAGGGCAAGCAGATATTGCCGCCCGGCTGGGTCGAGAAGTCCACCACCCTCGGCCCGCTCAGCCCCGAGTACGCCCTAATGTGGTGGCGGATGGCCGTCATCCCGGCGACTGACAACCCGACCCCCCACGACACGTTGATCGCGCGTGGAAGCGAGGGCCAACTGATCGCCATAGTGCCGGACCGGCAACTTGTGGTGGCGGTCGGTTCTGTACCCACGAAGGACTACGCAGAGCTCTCCGACGTCTCCTTCCTGCTAGCCGAGGTCATCCTTCCGGCCTTGTCCTAGTACTCAAGGCAGGCGTGACCGCCGGTGATCGTCGGGTGCCGTCAGCCTAGGAGGCCCTCCCGGCTTGGCCGCCCCGACCGACCCGCCACCAGCGCGGTCCTGCCGGCCTCGATGAACTCCGCATTCCACCGGCCAATCGACTGCTCGGAAATCTTCTCCTTCCGGCGCCTCAGCGATCAACATCTCACCAGCCATGGTCGCCAACACGATCCGGGTCTTCTTCTCCGGCGGGATCATCGGCGGTCGACCCATCGCCTCACCTCCTGCTCAAACGCCGATCATGCCCTCACAACCGGCCTGCCAGAAAGTTTGAAGCGGAACACAGACGCAGAGAGTCCCCTCTCCCACCTGGTGGAGCGGCCCGCAGCAAGCGAGGACACGCGACTGAGCCCGCTGGCCAGCCACCGACTCGGGCGCGTTTGGTGAGGCTGGCTCGCACTGCAGTTCTTCGTGGGTTCGTATCCCCTTCGGGTGCCCACATCCGAGCCAGTTCGCCTCCGGATCGCGGATGTCTCCGTCATCGCAAGCGGATCGTGCCACTCGTCGTCCAGCGACAGGTCGAACGGATCGTCAATCTCCTCGGTCATCGGTGAGACCCCATCAGCTGCTGCAGGTCGAACAGAGCCCGCTCCATCTCCATCCGCACGTTGGGCGAGATGACCACCGAGGCCGGAGCATCCAGCCCGTTCAGTTTGGCCCGGCGCTGGCTGATCTGCAGGAAGACCATCACGGCCCGATAGTCCCCGGCCAGCACCTGGGTCCAGATCGCTGCCTGGGCCCGGTCCAACCGCTGGTTCTCCAGCTCCCGCATCTCCTCGGCGGCGCGGGTCTCCGCCGTGGCTAGGGTGCGGTTGATCAGCTTGCGAACGGTGTCGGGTTGAATGCCCATCCGCTCCGCGATCTGGGAGGTGCTGACTCCGGCCAGCTTGAGGCTCATCGCCTCGATACGCCGAGCACGCTGCAGCTTCTTGCGGGCGTCCCCCAGGTTCCGGTAGTGAGTGTTCAAGCCGACGGACCCCGACACGCCCGCGTTTCCGGACTCCTCGGCAATCTGTGCGACATCGGTGAGGATCGGGGTGCGATCGGCCATCGGTTATCCCTGGACTGCGGAGGTCGCGCCGGATCCGGGGAGGAGCATGGGGAAACCATCCACAGGAGTCCTCAGAATAGCCGCTCAAGCTGGCGCGAGACGCGGCCACGAGCACTCGGGATGCTAGTGCAGCTCCGGGGAAGCCGACTGATGGGTCCGGCCGGGTTGCTTGCTCTGCGACGCGATTTTGCGAGACGGTATCTCCCGGAAAGATGTCACATCTGCGATCAGCGCCAGGCGAGTCAGCTGCCGGGGTGCGGAGGGGTGACCAGCAGGGCTGCGCGGCGCTGAGATCGCGCCCACGCGAATGTTGCCAGGAAGCCGGCAATGAAGGCGGCCGTCCCCATGAGCCCACCCTCGGCCCCATAGGGCTGGCCGGTCCAGAGCGTCGCCGACGAGTCATCGGCGAGGACGAGCACCGACCCGTATTCTCTTCCCGCGCCCACGACGCCGAACACGAATCCCTGCACAAAGTTCCACCCAAAATGCAGACCGATAGGGAGGGCCAGTTCACCGGTCAGCACATAACCGGTTCCGAACAACAAGCCGAAGATGACGATGTTGAACACGCTCAGCCACGTCGCATTCTCATTCGACGCATGCGCCAGGCCAAAGAAGACTGCTGGAATCACGACAGCGATGACCATCCCCCACCGTGCCTTGGCGACTCCCTCGGCCAGGTTCTTGATCGGGTATCCGCGATACGCCGCCTCCTCCCCGAAAGCTACGGCCGCAACGGCGACGACGCCGACCAGGATCGTGGCTATAAAGGGCTGGCCAGGGGACGGGGCAAAGCTCCCGGTAATGTTCACCCAGCCCACGGCGAGCTCCACGGCGAGAACCCCGAACAGGAGCAGCGCGCCCAGCACCAGTCCGAAGCCGAGGTCGGCCCACCACTTCCGGCTGAAGTGGAAACCGTAGTCGCGCATCCTGCGATGATCGAGCACGCGACCCGCCAGGTACAACGCGGCGGCGATCAGAAGCGCGAACACCAGCGCTCGAACTAGGTCCTCATAGAGGTCTGGGAGGCGCCCCGCCAGACCGGCCCGCACGCGGCCGTCTACCGCGGCCACGACAAGCACAATCACCAGAAGGACGAGCAGGCGCCACCCGGCCCGGAGGCGGCGTTCCCGTGCATTCCAGAACAGATTGGCGATTGGACTCAAGGTGAGCTCCAAGGTCCTGATGTGGTGATGTGCTCGCCACGCTACCTACGACTGGCCTTGAACCGCCCCGGCATGTCCGGAGACTTATTGGTGTGACAGCGCAGCGGTTGGCTGGGCTGGTTGGTGAGCGTAGTAGGCGGCCTCGAGCTCGGTGGGTGGGATGTCGCCGCAGTACTCATACAGCCGGCGGTGGTTGAACCAGTCGACCCATTCGGCGGTGGCCAGCTCGACGTCGTCGACGGTCTTCCAGGGTTTCCGGGGCTTGATCAGTTCGGTCTTGTAGAGCCCGTTGATGGTCTCGGCCAGGGCGTTAAGTCGATAGCTGTCGCCGACGGAGCCGACCGAGGCGGCGATGCCGGCTTCGGCGAGGCGTTCCCCGAACCGCAGAGCGGTGTATTGAGAGCCGCGGTCGTTGTGATGGACCAGTCCGGCCAGGTCGCTGATCCCGGCGCGGGTCCGGGTCCAGATGGCCTGCTCGACGGCGTCGAGGACGATGCTGGTGGTCATCGTGGTCGCGGCCCGCCAGCCCAGGATCCGGCGGGCGAAGGCGTCGACCACGAAGGCGACGTAGACCCAGCCTGACCAGGTCGACATGTAGGTCAGGTCGGCCACCCACAGCCGGTCCGGCGCGAGCGGGGCGAAGTTCCGACCGACCAGGTCGCGGGCCCGCTCGGCGGTCTCGGCGACGATGGTGGTGCGCTTGACCCGGCCCCGGACTGCGCCGCAGAGCCCGTCGCGGCGCATCAGCCGCTCCACGGTGCAGCGGGCCACCGGGATGCCTTCCCGGTTCAGCTGCAGCCACACCTTCCGAGCCCCGTAGACCGAGAAGTTGTCTCGGTGCACCCGGGTGATCTCGACGGCCAGGTAGTCGTCGCTCCGCTCGGCCGCGGTCGGGGCCTTGGAGAGGTGCTCGTAGTAGGTCGACGGGGCGATCGCGCAGCCGTGCTCGGTGAGCACCCGGCAGATCGACTCGACACCCCATCGCAGACCGCCGTCCTCACGGCGGCCTTGGTGGTCGCGGATGAACGCCACGATCACCGCTGTGGCCGGTCGAGCTCGGCCGCAAAGAAAGCCGACGCCGCCTTCAAAATGGCGTTGGCCCGCTTCAGCTCCGCGTTCTCCCGGCGCAGCCGCTTCACCTCAGCCGACTCCTCGGTCGTCGTGCCCGGCCGGGCACCGGCGTCGACCTCGGCCTGCCGCACCCACTTGCGGACCGTCTCTGCGCTACCGATCCCGAGCAGCTGCGACACCTGATGGATCGCTGCCCACTCCGACTCATGCTGATCGCGGATCTCCGCGACCATCCGGACCGCCCGCTCCTTCAGCTCCGGCGGATATCGCCTCGAGGTGTTCCCTGACATGACCCCAACCCTTCCAAGGTTCGGAGTCTCCGGACATGCCGGGGCGGTTCAATCCCACCTAGATGGTGACGGTGACGGTGTTGCCTGCGAGACCTGATCCAGGCTTCGGACCGTGCTTGTCGTTCTGCTTGACAACGGAATGTGCGCCACCACACGTGCGGGGACGATCTAGGACGGTCAAGAAGCGGGAAGGCGACGGGGGCGCGCCTACCGGACTCACCTGATAAGGCAGAAGTCAGATGGACGCACTCAGGGTACCTTCACCACCGCACCACTGCCGCCCCGATCCAGCTCGTCGAAGACAGGTCATGGACGGAAGGGGTTATGCCCGGGCTGGAGCACCGCCTGAAGTGCCAAGATGATGCCCCCCAGCACCAGGCCGTACCCGATCGAGAGCACCAGCGGCCAACCGGTCAGCCCGGCTCGCCGTCCCGCCACGCCACCCCAGACGCCGAGCGAGAGCACACCCGTCAGGACGATCACCTTGATGATCCACGAGTAGGACACACCAGCGATGGTCAGCACCACCAAGATGGCCAGCGGCGGGACCGCCAGCAGAAGGAATCGGCACTCCTCGAGGAAGACAGCCCGGCGTTCTGGCCGCGTCAAGGGACGACCCAGAGCGACACGCGTTCCGAGCCCGGCACCGAAGACGTGGCCCAGAAAGATGGCAAGAACCGGTCCCACCATGACTGCCACGACGTTCCAGAACTGCAACTGCTCCCAGCCGTCGTAGACGATCAGCACACAGACAAGGGTGATCGTCGTGTAGATCGCTCGGTCTGCACGGATCTTCAGACGACCGACACGAGTCTGAGGTGGAGTGGACACGAGTTGACCCTATGAGGCTCGTCGACCGTGGCTCGTCCTCCCGATGCGACCGACCGCGCGCTGCCAGATGCTCGCGCCTCAGCAGGAGAGCCTTTGCAACGAGACGATCATCCTGCTTGTCGTTCTGCTTGACAATCGCCGCGCCCGACCCGGCACCTCCGCGGACGCTAGCGGACTCCAATCACGCTCAGCGGAAGTTCGGAGCGGCTGTCCGGTCTCGCTGACACGGAAGAGGTCACTGGTTCGAACCCAGTATCGCCCACCAAGCAGCCGGCCTAGTCAGGCCGGCTTCGCGTTCGTGGCACTCCACGAGAAGGGCTTCGGCGTCATGTCGAATTCACTCCCTTCCGTTCGACGCACGGGTGAGCCAGGGTTGAATCGGTCAATGGGGCCGATCCCGGGCAGACGTGAAGGAGCACAGCGATGAAGGTCTTGGTTCTGGGCAAGGCTACGGAGCGGTCCGAGTCCGGCGAGTTCGGTACCGCCGAGGAGTTCGCGGCGATGGACCAGTTCAACAAGGAGCTCGTCGAGGCTGGCGTGGTGCTGGCCGCCGATGGGCTCCAGCCGAGCAGCAAAGGCAAGCGGGTTGCCTTCGACGTCGACGGCAACGCCACGGTGATCGACGGCCCGTTCGCCGAGACGAAGGAGCTGGTGGCCGGCTTCTCGATCTGGGAGGTCGCCTCGATGGACGAGGCCGTCGAGTGGGTCAAGCGCTCGCCGGTGCGCGACGCCGAGGTCGAACTCCGAAAGGTTCTCGATGCTGGGGACTTCGACGAGTCGTTCGCCGCCGAGATCGCGGCGGCCGAGGAGCGCCGGTAGAGCCCAGCGCCTAGTCGTTGTGACCTCGGCGACCCAGCAGGCGATCGACGCGGTCTGGCGGATCGAATCCGCCAGGCTGGTCGCCGGCCTGGCCCGTGTCGTTCGCGATGTCGGGTTGGCCGAGGACCTTGCGCAGGACGCACTCGTCGCCGCGCTCGAACAGTGGCCCACCTCAGGTGTCCCCGACGTCCCCGGCGCCTGGCTCATGGCCGTGGCGCGCCGCCGCGGCGTCGACACGATTCGTCGCGCCGTGACACTGCAGAGCAAGGTCGAACTGCTCGGCCGCGACCTTAGTGGTCACGAGACTCCGATCGAGGAGATCGAGTTCGACGCCGGAGTCGAAGACGACGTGCTGCGGCTGATGTTCACCGCGTGCCACCCGGTGCTGTCGGTCGAAGCCCGGGTGGCCCTCACCCTGAAGATGGTCGCCGGGCTCTCGACCGAGGAGATTGCACGCGCGTTCTTGGTGCAGACGACCACGATGGCAGCACGGATCACCCGGGCGAAGAAGGCGCTCACCGCGGCCAACGTGCCCTTCGAGGTCCCGGTCGGCGAGGAACTCGTCGTTCGGTTGAGCTCTGTGCTCGAAGCCGTCTACCTGGTCTTCAACGAGGGTTACACCGCCACCACCGGCGAGCAGTGGGCGCGCGCCGAGCTGTGCCAGGAGGCGATGCGCCTCGGCCGCATGCTCGCCGCGTTGGCAGCCGGCGAGTCCGAGACGCATGCCCTGGTGGCGTTGATGGAGATCCACGCGTCCCGCCTTCGCGCCCGTACCGGGCCCGACGGCGAGATCATCACACTCGACAAGCAGGACCGGTCTCGCTGGGACCGGTTGCTGATCACGCACGGCCTCGCCGCGCTAGATCGGGCCGAGGAGATCGGCGGCACCGGCTCTTATGCGATCCAGGCGAAGATCGCGGCCTGCCACGCCAGAGCATCGCGTGCTGAGGACACCGACTGGGTGCGCATCGCCTCCCTGTACGGCGACCTCGTCGCGCTGACCCGCTCGCCGATCGTCGAACTGAACCGCGCGGTTGCCGTGTCGATGGCCGACGGGCCGGCCGCCGGGCTCGCTGTGACCGACAAATTGCTCGATGTTGCCGCGCTGCGCAACTACCACCTGCTGCCGAGCGTGCGCGGCGACCTGCTGGCCAAGCTCGGCCGCTTCGTGGAGGCACGAACCGAGTTCGAGCGTGCTGCGGAGCTCACCTCGAACGAGGCCGAGCGCGCGCATCTGCTCGCCCGGGCCAGCAGGTCCTGATCCAAGACTGAACTGATCAAGGGCCGGCTTCGCTGTTTGGCGGGCGCGTGTCCTCCCTACGGTCCGGTCCGGGCCGCTCCGGCGCCACTTTCGGTGTTCCTGATCTGCCGCAGTTACGCAATGGATGAGTCGTCGCATCAGCGGCTCGTGGCGAGCGGGAAGGCCGTCAGACGCTCCCATCGTCGGTCAGACCGCTCCACCATCAGCGATACCGCTCGGGCGGCGGCCCTGATCGGCAAGTGCTGGTGGATATCGCGCTCGGCATCGAGGACCTGCTGCCGCGCGCCATGGTCACCGATTGTCAGGTGAGGCAGGACCTCAGCGAACTGACCGGCGTACGGCGGATACGCCGGAAAAGCTCCCGATAGCAACTCGGTGAGCTGTTTGAACGGCGCCGCGGGTTCCGGTGCCAGCCAAAGGGTCGTGTCACCGAACCAAGCAGTGCGGGCGAGGCGGAACTCGAAGGATGCGGCGGTAGCCACAAGCCGACTGAGGGTCGCAATAGGTGAATCATCGAGGCGATCCGGTGCGGCGAATGGGAACAAGACGGTGATGTGAGCTGGGACACCGAGGACAGCCTGTGGGTCCAACCGTTCCCGCCACGCAGCGACCGCAGTCTCCGCCTCCGGCACCTCGATGATCAACCCGCTACGCAGCACCCGCCGAATCGTATTCATCGGGTCGGCCCGTGGACGAGCAATGCGGGCTCCACACGGCCTGGTGGGAGGGTCAGATCGCCGCATCCTCCGTCGCACCCATCACCACGGCCTCGATCCGAGCCATCGGGTCGTACGAGAGGAGCTCTGATCGCAGTGCGGCGACGTTCTCGGCGTACGTCGGGTCGTTGAGCACGCGACCAACCGCCCTACGAATCGCCGACGGCTTGGGGTGCTCGCGCCGCAGGTCGATGCCTAGCCTGTTGTGGCCGACACGGGCGTTGATGTCGTTCTTGCCCTCGCTCTTGCCAGCCCCCACGACAGGGACGCCATGGAGGAACGCGGCCAGGCTGCTGCCGAACCCGCCGCTGGTGACGAACGCCGCCACGTGGGGGAAGAGGTCGTCATAGTTGATGAAGTCTTCGATGACAACGTTCGGCTCCGGGAATCGGGCGCGCAGCTCCCTGGTCCCAACGCCCGCCGTCGTCGCCACGACGACGAGGTCGCCCCCCTTCAAAGCCTCGATGGTTGGGACGATCAGCTTCCCTGGGTCTCCGTTGTCAACGGTGCCCTGCGACACCGCCACGACTTTCCGCGTGGGATCGAGAACGACGTTCGGGAGCGGGGTGTCCGGCCCGATCGCGCGGCGAGCGGGAACCAGCGGTCCGACGTATTCGGCGTTCGCGAGTGGCCGGTAGCCGGGGAACTCCAGTCCCGGCGAGCCGTTGAGGAAGACCCGGTGGACTCGCAGCATCGGCTCGTGCGGGAAGCCGTCGAGTGGGATCGGGGCGATGCCGCGCCGATCGAGGATCTCGTTGTACTGGACGGTGCCGGCCTTCATGCCGCTCGCCAGCAGCTTGCGGACGATCGCGTGCTGCAGCTTGCCGACGGGTGTGCGGGCGGGACGGAGTCCGAAGAACGGTGGAGGGCTCTGCGAGTCCGGCATCACCATCGTCAGCCCTACGGCGTAGACCGGGATGCCGAGCAAATCCACCACGAGCTGCTCGGCGTAGAACGCGCCGTCACAGAGGAGTACGTCGAACGGCCACTCGTCGCGGATCGCGACGACATCGTCGAAGTGGTTCTCGACCTGGCTGACGAAGAACTTATCGAGGTCGAAGGAGATGCGCTTCGGCCCTTTCAGCGCAGCGCGCCCGGGGAACAGGTCGTTGAGGTTGCCGGCCATCACCTCTGTCGCCCGCTGGTACGGGAACCACGGCATGTCCAGTCGGTCGATCTTGGAGCCGTACGCCGGGCCGGCGTACCAGCGCACGTCGTGGCCGCGGTCGCGGAGATAGACAGCTATCCCTGTAAGCGGGTTGAAGTGGCCGTCTGCCGGCATAGCTGCGAGCAGGATCCTCATGACCCTCCTGACTATAGTGACACTATAGTCAGAGAACGCTAGCATCTTGTCAATGGGTTCGGGATCGACTACACGCGCCGACAAGGCCCTCGCCACGCGACGCCGGATGGTGAACGCCGCCTACGATCAGTTCTGCGCGAACGGCTACCTCGGAACCACTATCACTGCAGTAGCCACGGACTCCGGTGTCGCGGTGCCGACCATCTACTACACCTTCGGCACGAAGGCCCGCCTGCTGGACGAGGCACTGGGTGCCGCGATCGTAGGTTTCGACCGCTGGCACGAACCACCCCCCGACCCGTCCATCGAGGAGCTGCTGCCGTGGCATCGCTGGTGGACCGAGCTGAACACGGCTCCTACCTCCGCCGAGGCGTTCAGCATCTTCCTCACCCATGGCGTCGCCATCCTGGAACGGGTTGCCCCGCTCGTTGCGGCTCTGCACGGTGCAGCGGGAGATCCGGAGGCCGCGGACGTGGTCAGGATCGCCGAGCAACGACGCGTCGAGTCCTACCGCGAAGCAGCCCGAGTCATCGCTGCGAAGCAAGGCGGCCTGCGTGACGGCCTCACGGTCAAGGCGGCGACCGACGTGCTGGTCGTGCTCTTCAGCGCCGAGTTGTACCGATCGATCCGTCACGGCCGAGGCTGGTCCGCGGCCAGGACAGCCCACTTCCTGCGGGAACTGCTATCGGCACAGCTGCTCGGCAGTGAAGGCGTGACGAAGTGGAAGCGCCCGGCAGAGCGCTGGGGCCCGTCCAAC
>CAWEFW010000021.1:0-107331 GCA_963808435.1 uncultured Actinomycetota bacterium
TACGATGCGGACCGTTTGCTAGGAATCATCGAACGCGTGCTCTCCGCTACGTCCACCAGCGACTAATACCGCGAGTTGCGCGACCCGCACGACGAAGCCTCGAATGTGACCCGACCCGCACATCCCACCAAGCAGTGGGGTAAACCCTAGGCCCGTAGGAAGCTTTTCGCGGTGATCACTAGGGCCAGGTGTTGGATTGCTGGCTCTTCGGAGTTATCGGGAGGCCGCAATGGAGTGGTCGGCGACACACCTTGCGCCGAACAGAAAGCAAAGGTTTTACACCGCTGGTGATCAACTCCTCCATGACGGTCATCGTCTGAACGCTGAGGAGCTCGATCTTGCTTATGTCCAGAGAGGCGCACAGGTTCATTGCTCATCGAGGGCGGCTGTGTCACCGCTCAGCGGTAGCGTCAGCTGAGACCTCGCCGTGGGAAGGGGAGGCATCAAGGACAGCACGAAGGACCAAATAATCGGCCCATACCGAGACGCCGCCGAAGCAGAGGCTGCGGGGTTGCGGTCCTGATGACGACGACCGAGGTCGCTCGCATGCTCGAGTAGTCCTTCGACCTGGATCAAGCGGTGGTCGTGGGGCCAGGGACGGGTGAATCGTTGACACCGAGTACCCCCAGGTACGCCCGCTCGGATGTACTCGCTTGGCTGGGTCGGGGCGTGGCGTGACGATCCGCAAGCTTCCGTCGGGGCGGTTCCAGGCGATCGTCAAGGCCGGACGTACGCAGGTATGCAGCGATCGTGCCCACCCGTCGGGAGGCACAGGCCTACTACGCACGGGAGAAGGCGGCGCTGGCTGGCGGAGTTGACCCGCGCGCCGGCCGCGCGGGAGTCTCGCTCACTGCTGCCCGTCTGGCTCGAGGAACGCAAGCACGCTGTGTCACCGAAGACGTACGTCGCCGACGCCGCGCTGGTACGGCTTGTACCCCCATCCCTCGCCGCAATGCAGATCGCGGCGGTGGACCGACCAAGAGATCACCCGTGTGCTGGTCGGTTGGAGCCGACACGGCTTCGCTGAGGCATCCGTTCGGCGGACAGAGGAACTCGCTGTGGTCCTTCTTCGCCTGGGCGGTTCGCGAACGGCTGATCGCCGTGAACCCGGTGACGGCGACTCGCGTACCCCGATCGCACGCCCCTCGGACCGGGATGACCCCCTTCGGCGAGGACGATCTCGAGCGACTCTGGGAACGGGCTTCGGGGAAGAATCAGCGGCTGGCCGATCTCGTTCTCCTGGCAGGTAGGACCGGTCTGCGCTGGTCGGAGATACGGCGATCCAGGTGCGCAAGTTCATCGAGCTGCCAATCCCGATGTTGATCGTCCAGCGGGCTGAGCCGGAAGGCGTGGCGACCAAGGGGACCAAGTCTGGCAAGTCCCGGCGTGTGCCGGTGGCGGACCGAGTGCTGCCGATCGTCGGTGAACTGCGCCAAGGACCGGCGAGTTGGATGCCTTGCTGTGCGTGACCGAGACGGGTCACCAGCTGCACGCCACCGCGTTCAAGCGCGCGCTCAGACCAGGCGGCGATCGCCGAAGGCCAGCAGGAATTCATGACCTTCGGCATACGGCTGCCTGCCTGTGGCTGGCCCGCGGCGTCGATCCGGTCACGGTCCGGGCGTCGATAGGCCAGCACGGCTCGATCGCCACCACCAACCTGTACCTGCATCACCTCGGCACCGCGTATGACCGCGCCGGCCTGGCCAGGCTCAACCAGGCGCCGGGGTGCACACGGGGTGCGCGAGGGGCGGAACTGCGGAGTCACGAGAGAGTGATCGGGGGAGGATCCGTCGTCTGACCTGGTCAGACCGGCTTTCGAAATGAGTGGCCCTAACGGGAGGAAGGGTCAACAAACACATCCGGCTCACGCGGCTTGCCGAGGAGCTTTCATCCCTGCTCCGCCGGAGATCGCGTCAGGCCAAGCGCAGCAAACCGCGACAGGTCCAACATCGGTTGACGCGCAAGCATCGTGATGAGTTGGTGGCTGAGTACCTGAGCGGCGCGAGCATGCTGGCGCGCTCAGGGAAGAAATGGGGTCTACACCGAACGACCGTGACTGAGCACCTGCGTCGAGCTGGTGTTCCAGTGAGCCGCGCGGCATCCCAGCCGAAAACTAGACGAAGCCATCCGGCTCTACCGCGAAGGATGGTCGTGCTGGCGTCTGGCCAAGCGCTACGACTGTGCCGGCGAAACCGTACGACAGACACTGAATCGGGCCGGCCAGCGACTGCGAGCGCCTTGGGCGCGTTTCTGACGACCCGATCACGGCGAACCTGGAAGGCTAGGAATTTACATTCATAGCTCTTCGGCTGCACCCAAGTATGGCGCCGTCTTCGGACTTTGCCGGCTCTTCAGAATCGAGGGTGTAGTCGGGGTCTGAATCCGCCGGCTTCGAGTAGGCGTCGGCGAGCATGAGTTGGTGAGGTTGCGGAAGCCGAGGGCCGAGCCGCGGAGGTGTTCGAGCCGGCCGTTCAGGGATGCCCCTGCACCAATCCGGTTGGCGGGGATCTTCGGATCTGGGAATACCGGTGCGCCTCGTGCGTTGGACACTGATACCGAGTGGTTCTGCAAGATTCCCGGTTCCTACGCCTCGCCGCTACGAGCGGCCACTCGCCGAGAGGCGTCTGCCAGGCGGCTCGACATCGCCGCAGCGGCGAGGGCTAAGCTAAGCCCTCGCCGCTGTCGCATGTGGTGACCCTAATCGGGACCTGGCCATTCGGGGAAACCGCCCGAGCTCGTCATCATCCGACAGATCAAAGGACTCTGACATGACGGGCAGATCGTCCGCTGCCCGCATCGTCGCGACACAAGCGACTGAATGCTGACAGCTGCCGGTTCGAATGGTGTCGCAGATGCGTCGATCGTGCTGTCCCACAGCCAGTGCCTGCGTGGACAGCCCGTGCGGGTGCCGTGCGGGAGCAGTTGCCGGGTTCGGACGGGCAGATCGGCCTGACGTCGTTGTCGGTCTACGAGCTTCGCCGAATTGCCGGGCCGCCTCAGTTCAAGAGGCCAGCGACTGGCAGGGGTGCCACGGATTGGTGGTCGTAGCCTGAGTCCGTGGGTGCGGACGCCTTCGAACTGCAGCGCGCCGCCGAAGAGTCTTTGTGGCCGATTGTGAACGATCTGATGCGCTCGCACGGCCTGATCGGATCGCGGTCGCCGTCGTGCGGGACGAGGTCGCCGTCTCCCGCGGCTTCGGGGTCAGGGATGTGGGCACGCGCGAGCCGGTGACGCCCGAGACCATGTTCCATCTGGCGTCGGTGTCCAAATCATTCGTGGCGACCGCAGTTGTGGGGCTCGCGAGGCCTCGGGTTGGCGGAGGAGAGAACGTTCTCGATCTGGACGCGCCCATCGTGGAGTGGGTGCCGGAGTTCCGCCTGGCCGATGGGCGCGCGGCAGAGGTCACCATCCGGCACCTGCTGACACACACCAGCGGTCTGCCGGACGTCATCGACTTCGGCTGGCACGTGCCCGATCTGGGCGACGACGCCTTGCACAGGTTCGTGCTGAGCCTGTCCGGGTCCCGACTGACCACTGCGCCCGGGTCGGCGTTCTCCTACTGCAACGCCGGCTTCGACCTGCTTGGTCACCTGCTGTCCAAGATGTCTGGGCAGACGTTCGAGGTTGCGGTGAAGCGTCTGGTGCTCGACCCGGTCGGCATGCCGCGCAGCACGTTCATGCGCGCCGACGTGTCGGCCGATCGCGCCGCGGCACCCCACGTCGCGGTGCCGCTGATGGTGCCGCAGGACCGGTACCCCTACACCCGAAGTCACGCGCCGAGCTCCACGCTGCACTCCAGTGCCGACGAGCTGTGCCGGTGGATGCTGGCCATACTGGCGGCCACCGACCCCGATGGCGGTCCGGCCGTCGGGGGTGGCCATCTCAACGCCACGATGCTCGAGGCGATGTGGCAGCCGGCCGTTGCCCTCGGAGACTCGCCGTGGGAGGAGGCGGCAGGAATGGGCTGGTTCCTGGGCACCTACCGCGGGCACCGGACGGTCAGCCACAGCGGCGCCGATCCTGGGTTCGGCTCCAAACTCGTGCTGCTGCCCGACCAGCGGACCGGCGTCGTGGCCTTGGCCAACTCCAACACCGCGCCGATCGACGCCCTGGTCCGAGAGGTCCTGGACCGTGCGCTGAGAGTCGCGGGCGATCAGAAACCGCCGACCGGCGGACTGGCCGCAGCAGACCTAAGCACCCTGCCGCCGCCCGGAGTCGTCCCGGTCGCCGCCGCCTTGGCCGAGTCCGGCATCGAGGCCGCCGTGGCGGCCTACGACCGGCTGACCCGGGCCGACCCTGCCACGGTCGACCTCGACGACGAGCGATTCGCCGACGCCGTGTGGGGCGCCATCGAACTGCACCGCACCGACCTGGTCTGGCCCCTCCTGCAGCTATGGGTCACTCTTCGGCCGCAGTCACCGCGGGCCTGGACCATGACCGGGTGGGCACACAAGGTCGACGGCCGACCCGAACCCGCCGTGGAGCAGCTCCGACGGGCTCTCGACCTCGACCCCGACAACCACGACGCCGCACTCATCCTGAGCAGCATCCCGCCCGCCTGACCCCGACCCCTATCCTCAACACCGCCGCACCGGCAACGACTCAAATGACCGCTTGCTGCCCAGCGCCGCCCGATCACCCGAGACCTACCACTCGGTCGGCCTCAGGTCGGGGACCGCCACCTCAAGTTCTACGAGACCCGGGACAACCTCGCGGTCGGGCGCGGTCGCATCCACGCCGGGCCGGTTCTCCACCGCACATCTGTTGTGATGGAGGCAGGACCCCGGTTGCCTGTCCGGCATTCCCGTAGGGCGGCGTTGGTCACTTTCTGGGCGCCCTGCTGACCTGACCGGGGTTGCCGGCGCGGATGAGTCCGGTCTCGTAGGCGACGACGATGGCTTGGGCGCGGTCGTGCAGTTGCAGTTTTGACAGGATCCGGGCGACGTGGGTGCGGACCGTGTGCTCGCTGATGTAAAGCTGGCCAGCGATCTCGGCGTTGCTTAGCGCACCGGCAAGGAGCTTGAGGATCTCGCGTTCGCGGCTAGTCAGTGATTCGAGGACGGGCGTAGCTGTTGGCGTCGGATTCTGCACTGAGAAGTGTTCGATGAGCCGGCGAGTAACCGAGGGAGCGAAAAGGCCGTTGCCGGCGGCGATGGCACGGATCGCTCCGATCAGCTGGTCCTCGGGGGTGTCCTTGAGGAGGAACCCGCTGGCCCCGGCCGCGAGGGCCGCGTAAACGTAGGTGTCGAGGTCGAACGTGGTCAGCACGAGGATGCGTGCTGAACTTCCGGAGGCGACGATGCGGCGGGTTGCTTCCAGCCCGTCGAGGCCGGGCATTCGGATGTCCATCAAGATGACGTCGGGGTGCAGCTCAGCCGTGGCGGCGACGGCCTCGTGGCCGTCGGCCGCCTCGCCCACCACGGCCAAGTCGGGCTCGGAACGAAGGATCATCGAGAAACCGGTGCGGAGCAGGCGCTCGTCGTCGACGAGCAGGATCCGGATGGTCACCGCACCTGCTGCGGTATCGGAAAGCTGGCCCGCACGACGAACCCCTCGCCGGTAGCGTGAGTCGTGGTCAGGGTGCCGCCGTAGACGGCGACCCGCTCACGCATCCCGAGAAGCCCACGCGGCGCGTGGCCGTCGCTGTTCGGAAGCGCGGAGGGGCCTGGCCCATCATCGGCGATCTCCAACTGAAGGTCAGCTGGACGGTAGGACACCGTCACGCGGGCGTGGGCGCGATGGGTGTGCTTGACCACGTTGGTCAGGGACTCCTGAACGATCCGATACGCCGCCAGGTCGAGGCCTGGCGGCAACGGAACAGCGGTGCCCTGAACCATGAGGTCGACCTCGTGTCCGGTAGAGCGCAGTTGGTTCAGCAGGGGTTCCAGCTGCCGCAGGCTGGCCGACGGGCTGAGCGGGGCGTGCGTCTGGTTGCTGAGGACGCCGAGCAGCTGCCGCATCTCCGTCAAAGCTTCCTCGCCCATCTGCTCGATGGCGTCGAAGGCGCGACGGGAATCCTCCGGAGCGGTAGTCAAACACCGCCGACCCCCGCGGGCCTGAACGACGATCACGCTGATGTGGTGGGCCACGATGTCGTGCAGCTCACGAGAGATGCGCGACCGCTCCAGCTCGACCGCACGTGCCGCCTCTTCTGCCCGCTCGGTCTCGGCCCGCTCCGTCTGGTCGCGCAGGTCACTGGCGATCCGGTCCCGCAGGGCCGATAGACGTCCGGCGCCCCAGGCGATCATCAGCAGGAGCACCAGCACCACCAGTCCGGAGATGTCCCACTCCGGCGCACGCCACGCGACCACAGCCACGCAGGCCAGCCCGCACAAGCCGCCGACGACGGCGACTCGTCCGGAGTTGAAGGCCGCGACGACGAACAAGCAGAACATAGATATCAGGGGTGGTGAGGGGGTTTGGGGGGTGAGTGGAGAGGGGGTGGGTGTGGGGGTGAGAGAGAGTGATGTGTTGTGGGGTGTGGGTGGTGGGGTGGGGGAGGAAGTTGGGGTTGGTGAGAGGAATGATGGGGGAGGGTGGGATGGAGGGAGGGGGGGGTAAAGAGCTGGAGCGTGAGGTGTGAGTGAGAGGGAAGAGATTGCTGGGGAGCTGTTTTGGGGGAGCTGAGGTTTGTGGTAGTGGGTTGTGATGAAAAGGAGCGGTTGGGGTGGGGATTGTCGTGTGCTGTAGCAGGTATGAAGATGCGAAGCTGCTACGCGCAAAGAGCGAGCGCTGCGCGGGGGTGCGGGAGAGCGGGTGTTGGTGAGATGTGGGTATCGAGAGGATGGCGCGGTTTAGGGGTGCAGGTAGCTGCTGGTGGGAAGGTGGTGTGGAGGGTAGTGGTGTGCGCACGTGAACGCTGATGCGGGGCGGGCTGCAGGCGCTGCGGGGGGCGATTGTGAACTCGAGGAGGCGCGGCACGGCACGGACTGGTCAGTGGACTTCACGCGCAGCGCGAACGGCTGTGGGTGGTGGACTACACCTACGTGCGACTGGGCGGGATGGCGTTCACGCCTTCGTGGACGCGTTCTCGGCGGATGTGGCTGGCGCACGCGCGTGATGCGACTCGCTACCGGACGCGTTGGAAATGGCCTGTGGACCGGGCACGCGAGGGCGCACCGACAGGGGCGCCTCCACGGCTGATTCATCACTCGGACGCGGGATCGCATACGTCTCGATTCGCTACTCCGAGCGCCTCACCGACGCGGCGCGTCGCCTCGATCGGCACTGTGGGCGACTCCTACGACAACGCCCAAATCGAGAGCCTGATCGGGCTCTACAAGCTCGAATGCGTCGGCCGAGGGGCGTGGCACGACGTCGACCACCTCGAACTCGCCACCTGTACTGGGTGCACTGGTTCAACCACCACCGCCTCCACAGCGCCTGGGATACCTACCCCGACGAGTTCGAACAGAACCACTATCGTCAGATCAACCCCCGACGCGACGCTCAGGGAGAACTCGCCAGTCACTGAACGGGGACGGTTCAATAGTATAGTGATGTACGGTTATGCTTTTTCTGATCGAAGGATGAGTATGTGAAGTATTCAATCGAGCTGAGGCTCGGCTTCGATGTTGCAGAGCATCAGCATGTCTATCTCTCTATATACGCGCGGCGATGTCAAGCATCTCGACTGTGTCGAGAGACGTGCGCGGTGTGTGTTGCAAGCGCGTCGATGTCGAGGCGAGTGTCACGTCGTAGTATCACGCCGAGATCAAGCGCAAGAGCGTAGAACCGCCGTCTCCAAGAAGACGTCGCCATCCTCCGTGCCGCCACAACTTTCTTCGCGAGATATCTCGACTCCCGCATCCGCCGATCATGACGTTCATCGACGACATGAAAGCTGAGAGCTGTGTTCTATTTGACCTGTCGGTTGCTGCGAGAGCAAAGCTGCCATGTCGCCGCGCGTACCGACGACCCGAACGTGCAGTTCGACCACCCGCACCCCGTACCATCTCAGACGCCATGCTCACTGATGCGATCCTGACCACCGAGAACACCCCGGAAGGGCTGTACGACCGTTGCAAGATGACCCACCATCTGCGACGCGCCAAGCACCAGGTGACGTTGTACCGTGAACCGCCTCATGACTGCTCTGAGCCGAAACGAGATCCGCCGCGACAAGAAAATCCGCACCACCGTCCCACCCAAAGATGCCAACCGAGCCGCGAACCACCTCAACCACCACTTCCAACCCCCGACGCCCAATCGAATCTAAGTCACCGACTTCACCTACTGCCACACCTCAGCCAATAACATCTACGACACGATCAACGACGACGTCTACGCCCAACGTATCCTCGCCTGACACGCCGCCACCGACAAGCGAACCGACCTCAACCTGACGCCGCTGCGAATCGCCCTGTGAGACCGCGACCGACACGACCACGCCGTAAGCCCTAACCAACAGAAACATCATCACGACGCCAAAATCGCAATACACGACGAACCGAAACACCGAGCATCTGACTCACGAAGGCAACGCTCCCACGACCGAGACCGACGGCGACGCCAACGACAACGGCAACAAGGAAAGCGACAACGACAAGAACAAGAAAGAAAGCAACGGAACAACGAAAAACAACGGAGAAAAAAAAAAGAAAAAAGAAGAAAAAGAAAAAGAAAAAGAAGGAAGAGAAGAAAGGAAAAAAAAAAGAAGGAAAAAGGGAAAAAAGGAAAGGAAAAAGAGAGAAAGAAGGAAGACAGAGTCGTGTTGCCCTCAGTAGCGGCCGTCGGGGCAACCAGCGAGAACATCACGACCACGCCCAACGCAGTCAACGGGGAAGCAAGGGGGTACCGCTGGTTCCACAGCAGCACAACGCAGGCCACGTAGAGGAACACCAAGGAGCGACCCAGGTCAGGCAAGTCGAGTGCTGCATACTCCAAGGTCCCCACCGCAGCGATCAGCACAGGCAGCCCCCGGCATGCGCTCGGTAACACCCGTCGCGGTGACCCCATGCCCGCCAATGCTAAGCAGGGTGTGCCGGTCAGCGCGTCACCCTCGGTGCGTATCCAGCATCGGCACAGCGGGGGACGGAGGTTGGCCTCCCCAGCGGATGCGCGGCCACAGCTGTTCTCCCTAACGTCGCCGATATGACCAATATCTCGAGCACGCCGATCACCAGCCCGCTGCCGAACCAGCACCACCGCGTCCGATCCATCATCGAGGCGCACCCCCTCATCAGCTTCTTCCTGTTGACGCTCGTGCTGTCGTGGTGGCCGTGGCCGTTGTACGCCGCCGGGAACTTCCCCCTGCCCATTGCGAGCTTCGGCCCCTTCCTGGCCGCATTACTGGTCTTGGGCGTCACCGGAGGACGCCGCGCCATCCGCCCACTCGTTCGCTCCATGCTGCACTGGCGGGTCCCGGGTCGATGGTGGCTGCTGATGATCGCGACGCCGGTCCTGATCACCACGACCGCGTTCGCCTTGAATCTGCTGCTTGGCGCCCAGCCGCCGTCCGCCGCGCAGCTCGGCGCCTGGTCGGGCGTGCCCATTGCCTTCGCCGTGGCGCTCCTCGTGCCCGGCTTCGGCGGGGCGTGGGAGGAGCCAGGCTGGCGCGGCTACGCGCTGCCGCGACTCGTCGAGCCCTACGGCTGGAAACTTGCCGGCCTCATCCTCGGAGCGGTTGCTGCCGTGTGGCACCTACCTCTGATGCTCAGCGGCCTCATCTCCTGGTGGGACCTGCTCCTGGTCGTCTCCTCCAACGTCGTCATCGCGCTGCTCTTCCTGAGCAGCGGCCGCAGCGTCCTGCTCGTGATGGTGCTGCACGCCACCAACAACGCCTTCTCCGGAACCTTCGTCTCCCAGCTCTTCACCGGAGCTGACGCATCCCGCCAAGCCGCCATCACCGCCCTCATCTGGGCCGTAACCGCGGCCGTCCTCCTCACCACCAAAAGGCCGCGATCGTAACGCTCCTCCCGGCGACTGGCGAGGGACCTGTCAGGCTCGGCGTCTTCCGGGTCGTCCTCGGTGCGGCGAGGGCAGCGTCGCCTGAAGTGAGCCAGCCCATAGCGCCGATCTTCGATTTCGGACCCTAGTCGCGGAACTGGATGCGACTACGGCTTTCGAGGTTGGAGCGGACGACGGGAATCGAACCCGCACTCTCAGCTTGGGAACGTGACTCAGGCTCCCTATAGCTGTGGCTGTGGGCTCGATCTTCGTGGTTCTACGTAGTGGAGCTCGGCCGAAGTTGCGAGATTTCGTACACCGCGTCGTACGCGGACGAGGACGCGGTCGGACGCGCCACCGCACCACCCCAGAGCGGAACACTGAGACCACGAGCCGCTCGCGGGGACGACTTGAATTGGGTCCGTCTGAGGCCGACATCAGGATTGAGGAGTAACGCCTCCCCACTCGACCGGGTCAACGTCGCACAGCGTCTGGGTGAATTGCCACTGATGGCCGGCCAGATCCTCGACCGTCGCTTCCCGCTCCCCGTACTCGTGCTCCTCAGGCTCTTGTAACACCTTGGCCCCATATGCCCGAGCCCGCTCGAGTTGGGCGTCTAGGTCCTCGACCCGAACCTTGAGCTGGTGGGTAACGATGCCCGACTCAGGGGGCCGCTTGTCGTGCCGTACATCCGCCACGATCATTGCACCATCGCGGCCAATCTGCATCTGCGAGCGGTGGTCGTCGCCGATGCGAATCCGCTCGACGAACCCGAAGGCGCCGGTTAGCCAGTCCACCGCCGCTCGAACATCCGGATACACCAGTACCGGAATGACGCTCGCCGACGGGATCGATCTGTTGGTCTGCATGAGGTGAGGCTAAGCCGACCGCCAGAGCGGCGGGGCGGGGCGGGCCGATAGTGGAGCGAGGACACGCCGCGTGGCCGGGCGGAGCCCGGCCCTTGGAACAGTACATAGCCGGACCGGCCAGCAGCGTTCGACTTCTGGCATGACCTCTTCCGTGTCAGGGCAGGCCTGGCCGCTGGGCTGAGTGTCCGGGAACCTGTGCAGAGTCCGTGCACGTTCGGTCGAGGCCTTGGGAGATCGCCTCGATTGGCTGGCAGTCTGGCTGTCAGCGGCACATGCCGGAGCTGCTACCCGTTGATCTCCGGGAAGCCTCCAGGAGCGCGACGACCTGCTGCGGACTCTTTGACCCCCAGGCGTACCGGGCCACCTGGGGGAAGTGCTGTGGACGGGTGTCGCCCCTGCCCAACTTTCCGTCTAAGGTCGCCGATGGTCGTCGCCGCTCATCGCTGTTGACTACCAGACTGACTATCACGGTCCCGTGGCCTTCCGTCTTGGCTACGACCGATCGAGGAGGTTCGTGGCGGTGGCCAACCTGACGATCACACGCCCTGTTCCTCATTGTCGGCTGGCGATCGTGGCCCGTAAACACGAGGCGCTCGAGTTCCGTAAATGGCCCTGCAGGCAAACGCCGACTGCTACGGTTCGTCGCGATCGATCTCATTCTCGCGCAGGGCAGTCGCCGTAAGGGTGGCGGCATACGCGAGAGCTAACGAAACGATCGGAGCGGGGAATCACATGGCATCGAGGCGTTCCTGGGCAGGCTGGATCTTCTTCGCCGGCGCGCTGATGGTCGTGATCGGCGTTCTGAACTTCGGCCAGGGCCTGATCGCGATCATCCGAGACGACTACTACGTTCTGACGCCAGAGCAGATCATTATCTTCGACCTCACGACTTGGGGATGGATCATGCTCATCTGGGGCCTCGTGCTCGCGCTGGCAGGCGCTGCGCTGGTCGCCGGCAGGAGTTGGGCACGATGGTTGGCGATCGTTGTCGTCGCTCTCACCTTCATCGTCCAGCTGGGCTTCGTCGGGAGCAGCCAATACACGCTCTGGGCGCTCACTGTCTTGGCCTTGAACGTGCTCGTCCTGTACGCGTTGATCGTGCGCTGGGGAGACGTTAGGGAGTTAGCGAGCTAGAAGGGAGTTGCACGACGACACCCCGGGACAGCGCGACTTGCAGCGTACTCACGACCCTGGAACTCCATAGATCAGAACCCTCTGTCCGGCTTGATATTTCGGGTCGCCGGCGCCGTGCTTGACATCCGCGCCGGAACCCACGCTCGTGTGCCCGAGCGTGCATCTATGTCGCCAGATCCGTCAGTCCCGACGACCGGCGCCGGGATTGCGTCCGGCAATGCCGAGCGGCTGCTCCGGCTGCCACCGTCCGACGGCACAATTGCCGGTGATGTCCGCTCTGAACCCTGACCGCCCGGGCCTGCGGGCGCGTAAGAAGGCCAGGACGCGAGCGGACATCCAGCATGCGTTCCGCTGTTCCGGCAGCAGGGCTACGCGGGCACGACCATGAACCAGGTGGCGGAGCGGCCGAGGTCTCGGCCAGTACCGTGTTCCGGGGACTACAGGAGGTAGTTTGCAGGTGAAGGACATGGAGATGTCCGGCAATTCCGGCAGGGTCCAATGACGGCGCGCTGTGTTCGAGCGCCTCGTCCACGCAAGTGCGCGGACGGACCGGCCTGATGCTCCAGCGCCTGTTCCCGGTGCGCCTCGACAACGAAGGCTATCGCGGCCGCGTGGCTGCGCTCTGGCTGTTCGCCCTCTTCCTTCTCCTCAGGGCAATCATGGGCGTGAACGGCGCGATCAACACCCGTGCCATCGCCACCGGCGACGGCATCCGTCTCGATGGTCTCGGCGAAGGCGCGGCGGAGACCATCCTGCGCCTCTTCCAAAGTCTCAGTCTCGCCCAGCTCCCGCTCGTCGCCATCGGCGTCGCCGCCTTGTGGCGCTGGCGGGCGATGGTGCCGTTCCTCTATCTCGTGCTGCTCGCCGACCTGGGCCTGCGCCGCCTCGTCGCGTCGGCGAACACCGGCGGGAGGACTGACGCCGCCTCGGTCGGGGTCTGGATCAACCTCGGGCTCCTTGCGCTCCTCGTCGTCGGTCTCGTCCTGTCGCTGTGGAGCCGCCCTGAGCGAAGCACCCCATCGGACCAGTCCGACGTCAGACCGAAGTGACGGCCGGCAATACTGGGTCCGTGGTGACGCAGGACGGTAAGACCCATGGACACGCTTCTGCGGACGAGCCGCTGACCGGTCGGGACCAGCTCCTGGCCGATCGGTTCAAGCGGTTACCACCGGCGATCCCGATCGCGACCACAGTCGCCATCGTCGGTGCCATTCCGACGGTGCCCGTTGGTCCCGAGGGGGCTGCCGGGGGCGGCGACGGGGACTGACGGACCCTCCCACCCCACGAGCCCGAGATTTGATCCAACAACGGGCAAGTGGTGCCTAATATCGTCCCAGGGTGGTGGTAGCGTCCGGAGCGCTGCACTCGACATGTTGCCGCGCGGAGGTGGGTTGCGGCTTCCCGCCTGGTGGGGGGCGCGCTGCGGTAGGATCCGGGCGGCTCCGGATCAACCGAGAAAGGGGCAACCCCTTCCCGGGCTCGACGAGTCACACCCGTAACGGGTGACCGCGGCAACCTCGGACAGTACAGAGGATGAACGAGAGCCTCCGGAAGGAGCGACAATGGGTTGCCTGTTCGTCATGTTCGCCGGTCTGTTCCCACGACTGGGCCTGTTGATGCTCTGGATAGCGCGACCCAACATGGTCGACGCCGCCTTCGACACGTTCGTACTGCCGCTCCTGGGCATCATCTTCTTGCCGTTCGCGACCCTCATGTACGTGATCTTGTCTCAAGGGGGCGGTCTTTCGGGGTTTGACTGGTTCTGGATCGGTTTGGCGGTACTCTTCGACGTCGGCCACACAGTTGCCGCGTATTCCCAGCGTCGGCAGATGCCGGGATATCCGAAGAGCGTCACCTGATCACGCGGTGTCTCCGGACGCGCGTCGGGCGGAAACACCGTTAGATGCACAGTCCCTCACCGGAGGCATGCTGGCAACTGTGCGAGTGCGTCGTCGACAGTAAGCAGCCCAGCGGCGGTCATCTCTTCAGCCGGGACCCATTCGGGAAAAGGAATCTCCATCGTTCGGCGGGCGCCGGACGCGGTGTGCTCCTCGTCGACGGCAGCTAAGCGTTCCGCGGGAATACGATCCGCAACCCGAACGAGTGCTGACCATAGCCGGCGGTGCACAAGTGTGATTTTTCCATTGATCAGCCGCGTGGCAATTACATCGGGTGAGTTCGTAACGTCGGTGAGTACTGCGAAGATTTCGTGGCCCGCCGGATGGCCCCACCAGCTGCCGCGGATGGGCTCGCCGGCAACGTATTCTGCCAGGTTGGGTACGGGGCCACGTGCCGACTGCAGCACCAGGCCCTGCTCGTATATCCAGTCGAGCGGCTCCACAAGCATCGATTGAACCACGAGCGCAGCACGAGTGGCGATCAGCCAGATGCCTTCGGCGGCCGGTCGTACGGGGTAGGTAGTTCCCTGTCACCCCTACCTCGTTTACGGCGGCTCCAACCCACCTCGGGTTGAGTTCACCCCGTTTGAGTGATGTAGGTGGTCTTGTGCCCTGGCCAAGTCCGGCAGCCGCAACAAGACCCGCTGAACCTCGCCAATCCGCTGGGGCTGAGCCCCGGCTTCTTGGCCCCTGCTCTGCTCGTGTATCCAGTCGAGCGGCTCCACAGGCATCGATTGCGCGCGACTGACAGTCTGGCCGCGCTTGCCATCGCGCTGCGTCCCCGACGCGCGTCTACCCGTCCGAGCAATCGAGGAGCAGTTGAAACGTGACCGCCTCTGAGGTAGCCAGCGTCAGTTGATGTAGTGGCCCCAACGGTGGCACCCGACGGAATTCGAACCCGCGCTACCGCCTTGAGAGAGTCGATCCAGTGAGCGTCGACACATGTTCGATCGGTGCCCGACAAGGCGTTACACCCAGTCAGCGCATGGTTCGCGGCCGAGCAGATCCATCGACACTCGTCAGCCGATGTCGGTGGTTTGTGGTGGCCTGCGTCCGCCCTGCGGCCTGCGCCGTCAGCTGACCGCTTGACCCAGGCGTCTCGCGGGGATCGACCGTCCGCCATCGGTGCATCCTTCTGCGTGGGAACTGCCTCATCACATGTCCGCGCCCGTTCGAAGATGGTCGCCAGCGGTCGTGGCGATTGACTACCTGAACGACTACCCGAACCGCATCGAAGCGGGCCGCTGCCTTTGCCGGCCCGCCAGCCGTGTGCGTCCATCCGGGGGGCGCGTGGTGCATCGCGGTTCCCACCGATTGCAGATTGGGGGCAGACATGGAGCGAGCACGAGTCGATCTTGACCCCTTCGTCCCGGACCCGAGCTGCGAGCGGACAGCAAGCCGCTACGCCGGATGGGGGTACCTCGTCACGCAGGCCTTATTGCCGTCGGGATCGGCGATCACGACATACGAGGGGTCGCTGTCCTGCACGAGCACCCCACCGGCAGCCAGCGCGGCTTCGATGCGCTGGTCCGCAACGTCGTAGGGCACTTGGACATCGACGTGGAACCGCTGCCGCGGGGTCTCGTGCTCCTCGGTCTCTTGGAACCAAAGGATCGGCACCCGCCATGTGGCGTCGCGGACGTCCTCGGAGATGGTGCCCCGGCCCTGGGCGTCGGCGCTTCCGGTCAACAAAGCCGACCACACCGGCGCCACGGCATCAGCGTGTGCGGTGTCGAGGGCGAACTCGATCGTGGTGATCGACGACGGGTCGGCACGGACCCCGTGCTCCCGGGCGACATCGCTGATCCGGCGTGCTAGCTCGACGTCGCGCCGGGTCGTCCACTCGACCTCGTGCTCGACTCCGTCCTCGTCGCGGTAGATCGCGTCCTCGCTGATCAGCTTCAGGTCGACGAACCGAGCGTCCATCCGCACCTGAGGGGTGTGGCCAGCCTCGTCGCTCACCTCGGCAACAGCAGCTAGGAAGCGAGCCGCGGCCGTGAACGAGGAGGGGAGGAACCGGGAGTGCAACCCCTGGCCGAGCTTGCGCCAGTCCTTGAGGTCAACGTCGGCGATCTGCTGGTCGCTGAGCATCTCCCTAGAGGGCGCCGACCCTGAACTGCCGCTCATGCCGGCGATGTTAGACCTCCGCGGACCGATCCCGGAGGGCGGCGCGCCCCACCTCGAGCGCGGCGAACAACGTGGGCGTGCCGTGCCGGACGTCGCATGGCCTGTCTTGGGTTGCCCGGGTGACGACCTGCGCGAGGGGGTCGCGAGCCCGCGACACCGAGAGCACCACTACGAAGTACCGGTACCTGTGCGACAAACACATCACGCCATACCTGGGCGCCAGGAAACTGCGTGATCTGACCGCCACCGAGGTCGACGCCTGGCTCGCCGACCTGTCCAGGACGCTCAGCAAGAGCACCACCCAGCGCGTCCGTGGATGCTTGAATCGAGCGGTTCGGCGGGCGATGGCGCGGGACCTGGTAAAGCGGAACGTGGTCGAGCTGACCGAGGTTCCGGGAGGACACCCGGGCCGGCCGTCCAAGTCGTTGACGCCATCGCAGGCCGACGGCGTGCTGATCGAGACTCGTTCCGATCGGCTGCACAACTACATCGTGATGTCGTTACTCACCGGTGCCCGCACCGAGGAGCTCCGGGCACTGGATTGGGATCATGTCCACCTCGATGACCGACCACCGTACGTCGAGGTCTGGCGGTCGGTGCGCCATGGCGGCGACACCAAGACCCGAAAGTCGAAGCGAACCCTCGCCCTGCCTGAGCTGTGCGTCGAGGCGCTGCGTCGGCAGCGGGTACAGCAGGCGACGGAACGGCTGGCTGCTGGCGACCAATGGCACGACACCGGCCTCGTGTTCACTACGGCTCTCGGTTCGCAATGGATGCTGCCAACGTCCGGCGCGACTTCCGCCGTGCGCTACGCCGGGTCCCAGGCCTCAACCCGAGCGACTGGACTCCCCGGGAGCTTCGTCACTCCTTCGTCTCCTTGCTGTCTAACGCTGGCGTGCCGGTCGAGCAGATCTCGCAGCTAGTCGGCCACCGCGGAACGACGGTCACTGAGCTGGTCTATCGGCATCAGCTGAGGCCAGTCCTGCAGACCGGTGCCACCGTCATGGACCGCCTCTTCGGCGCGGATAACGGCCGGGTGACCCGCCCCGGGACCGGCCCAGGGCGTGGTCGTCGGGCTCAGGCCGCGGAATCGTGTAGTTCGGTGGAGCCCCCGGAGAGCGCCGCCGCGGTCCACCGATCAGCCCGGGCGCCGGCGGCGTGCTGATGGGCCCGGACAGTGGTGGAGTCGACCGACACCAACACCTCGAGCAGCTCCGACTGGACCGGCAACGGGCCGAAACCTTCCTGCACCGCAACCACAGCCTTGGCGTAGGTGCCGTCCAGCGACTAGCGGTGATAGCCGTTTCCACACGGTCTGCCAGGGGCCGAACTGCGCCGGTAGATCCCGGCACGGAGCACCGACCCGGTACCGCGACGCGATCCCTTCCAAGATCATCCGATGATCAGACCAGCGCTTCCCCTGCCGTCCCACATCCGAGGGCAGCACCGGCTCGATCACTGCCCACACCTCATCGGTACACACCCCAGAACGCGTCATACGAAGATCCTCACGGGCCGAAGCCCGACGATTCAGGAGACGCCTAGACGCTCAGTTAGTCGCTCAGCGAGCAGGCTGTCAGCAATGGAGGAGTAGAAGATGAGCCTGACTAGGTGGAGCTTAGGGGATTCGAACCCCTGACCTCTTCCATGCCATCGCAGCGAACTGCGGGTGCACACCGCAGCTGGAGTGGTCCGAACCGTTCACCTGCGGTCGCGCTGAACCGGCACTGTACGTCTCGATTGGCTCCCAGCAGGGCTCCCGCTACTCCCCCGCCTTCGAGTGCAGACACCGAAGAGTCCGTCCTCCCTGGTTGGGGCTGCTTCCCTTCTCCACCGTCGCCCACTTCGCATGGGACCCGCAGATGAGCGTTCTGCGTCCTAGTCTGGTGAGCCATGGACTGGCCACCCGCGCGTCTCTCTATGTCGTTTGACGGTGTTGGTGCTTCCATCTGTGGCTACCCGAGCGTGCCACTCCCGACGGGACCTCATTGACAGTGTGCCGTGCTCGGACTTAACTTAAAAGGCTAGCTGCAGTAGCCATCCCGGGACTATCCTCGCCGCCTTAGGCCGCGACCCTAGAGCATCCGCACTCGCTGGGAACTATCCGGACACGAGTCGAAATTCCGCCTCACCGTGGTCGCTACAGGCTCGCCCTTGATGGCCGCCCCAAGGCCGCGCCCCGAATGTCCGCCGTGCGCGGCGGCGGGCGACATCAGGATGGCAACGTTGGGTCTAGCAGTCATGAGCCCTCAGATCGTCGGCGCTGGGTATCTTGCACCAGCGCCTAGCCGGACGAACCGGTCTCCTGCACACGACTGACACCAACTATCCTACCTAGTGAGCGGTAGGTTAAAGGATTTGGCTAAACGATTTGTCAACGACCCAGTTGCACTGCGAGGTCGCAAGAATCTAAGGTACGGCGCGCTAGAACCGAAGTTTCTTGACTGCTTCGCGCCACTGTGTCTTGACACCAGAGCTAAACGGCGCCACTATGCAGGGATAGCCAAAACGATGGGGCATGAGAGCTGATGGCTGACCGGGCGACGATCAGGGATGTTGCAGAGCGTTCTGGCGTCTCGATCACAACGGTCTCGCATGTCCTGAACGATTTGCCAGGGAAGCGGGTAAGCCCAACGACCCGCGCACGGGTGCGGCGGGCGGCTGACGAGCTGGTGTACCGGCCGAATCGGCTCGCCCAAGGTCTTCGGACCCAGCGCACCCAGATGATCGGGTTCTTGTCGGATCGAGTGACCACCACACCGTTCGCGGGCCGGATGATCCTCGGCGCCCAGGACGCGGCCACCGATGCGGGGTCATTACTGGTGCTCCTCAGCTCCGGGGATGATCCCGAACTAGAAGAGCGGGAGGTCCAGGCGCTTCTGGAGCACCAGGTGGACGGCATCGTCTACGCACTCTTCTACCACCGGATCGTGACCCCTCCGGCCAGCCTCCGCAACGGACCAGTGGTTCTGCTCGACGCCCGCACCCCTGACGGCACGATCAGCTCGGTAGTGCCCGATGAGGTCGGGGGCAGCCGAGCGGCGGTGGAGGAACTCCTTGCCGTCGGGCATCGTCGCATCGGCTTCGTCAACGACTGCGACGACATACCGGCCCGCAGCCTTCGTCTGGCGGGATACCGGCAGGCTCTTGAGGTCTACGGGGTGCCCTTCGACGACAGGCTGGTGATCGAGCGGACGGCGAATGCGAGCGGGGGCTACTCGGGGGCGATCGAGCTGCTGGGTCAGTCCGATCGGCCGACCGGGATCTTCTGCTTCAACGACCGGACCGCTATGGGGGTCTATCAGGCGGCCAACGCCCTCGGTCTGGTCATCCCCGATGATCTGTCGGTGGTCGGGTTCGACGACCAGGAGATGATCTCCGACAGTCTCTTGCCAGGACTGACGACGGTCGCCCTGCCTCACTACGAGATGGGTCAATGGGCGGTGCGGACTCTGCTCGAGCAGATTGAGTCAGAACCGCCATACCCGCCCGCTAACGCATTGATGTCTTGTCCGGTCGTTCGTCGAGGGTCGGTCGCCGCCCCACCAGCCGTTCAGGCACCACGCATCCCGACGGACGGGTTCCCCCGGCGGCCGGGAGGTGAGCAACAACCTGGCGGTCACATCGAACCTTAAGGGCTCGCCGACTCCTGCGAGCCGGCGAGCACCCCATAAACGTCGAGGAGATCCGTTGCAGCGGACAGCCCCTCGGCCCGGATTACCGGACCCTTACCCAATTGGAGGACCTCGTGAAACCACGTCTCACTAGGCGCCTCGCAGCAATGATCTTAGTCGCTGCGGTGCCCCTATCGCTAACAGCCTGCGCGAAGGGAGGCAGCGCCGGCAGCGCCGGCAACGAAGAGTCAGGCGGCGGCGGCACGCTGACGCTGTGGACCCACAGCGCTGGGAACAAGAACGAGCTGGCGTCGATCAAGACGATCGTCGACGATTTCAACGCCAGCCAGACCAAGTACAAGGTGGAGGTCCAGGCGTTTCCGCAGGAGTCCTACAACCAGTCGGTTGCCGCAGCGGCGGCCGCGAAGAAGCTGCCCTGCATTCTCGACATCGACGGGCCGAACGTGCCGAACTGGGCGTGGGCCGGTTATCTGGCGCCGCTGGAGGGCATGGACGACGTCTTGTCGAAGTACCTGCCCTCGACCGTCGGCAAGTACAAAGACAAGTACTACTCCTACGGTTATTTCGACGTCGCGCTTAACATGACCAGTCGGAAGTCTGTGCTCAAGAAGTACGGCATCCGGGTGCCTACCATCGATGAACCATGGACCGGTGATGAGTTCATGGCTGGCCTGAAGAAGATCAAGGACTCCGGCGACTTCGTCAACCCGCTTGACCTGCAGACCGGCAACACCGGCGAGTGGTGGCCGTACGCGTACTCGCCGCTCCTGCAGAGTTTCGGCGGCGACCTGATCAACCGCAACGACTACAAGTCCGCCGAGGGCGTGCTGAACGGTGACAAGGCTCTCGCCTGGGCTGCCTGGTTCCGCGGGCTGGCAACCGACAAGCTAATGCCGTTGAAGTCCGGCACCGATCCAGGCAAGGACTTCCTCAACGGCAAGACCGCCATCATCTGTGCAACGGCTCGTGGGGAGCGGCGGACGGCCGCAAGAAGTTCGGCGACGACATCGTGTTCCTGCCGCCGCCCGACTTCGGCAACGGCCCGAAGATCGGCGGCGCGTCCTGGCAGTGGGGCATGTCCACCAACTGCGGTGACAACACCGCGGGCGCTATGGAATACATGAAGTTCGCCTCGACCGACAAGTACGTGGCGATGTTCGCCACCGCGTCCGTGGCCATCCCGAGCACCGATGCCGCCGCGGCGACGGTCAAGGGCTACGAAACGGGCGGGGAAAACGACATCTTCCGCCAGCTCTCCAAGAAGTTTGCGGTCGTGCGACCCGTCACACCTGGCTATCCGTTCATCGCGACCGAGTTCACCAAGAACGCTCAAGACATCCTCAACGGCGCCGATCCCCAAAAGGCGCTCGACCAGGCCGTCAAGAACATCGACGACAACCAAGAAGCCAACGGCTTCTTCGAGTAGCCCGGATTCCCGCGGCGGAGGGGGGCCGCCTCGCTCCCCTCCCGCCGTGGCCATGTCTCGTCCTGAGTTAGGAGAGCTGCGTTGTGACCACCTCCACTTTCAAGCCCGCGGTGCCGGCCCAGCCGGCCGCCCCGCCAGCCCGCGCCAAGCGCGCCGGCAGGCGCCCCGGAACAGTCGCCTTCTTGATGTTGGTGCCGGCCGGGGTGCTGATCCTCACCTTCCTGCTCGTGCCGATCGTGCTGACCTTCGGCCTCGCCTTCACCAACGCCCGGCTGATCTCCCCGCAACCGGCGAGATTCATCGGCTTCGACAACTTCGTCCGGCTGTTCGACAGCGACACCTTCTATGCCTCGCTGCGCAACACCTTGGTCTTCGCCATCGTGATCGTGCCGGTGCAGTCGGCGATCGCCCTCGGCCTCGCGATGCTGATCAACGTCAAGATGCGCGGAGTCAACTTCTTCCGCACGATCTACTTCCTGCCGGTCGTCACCTCGATCGTCGTGGTCTCCATCCTCTGGCTGTTCCTCTACCAGCCCAACGGCCTGATCAACGCCCTACTCGCCAACGTGGGCATCCAAGGACCGGACTGGCTCGGCAACCCGAACACCGCGCTGTTCGCGATCATCGTCTTGTCGATATGGCAGGCGGTCGGTTTCCACATGGTGATCTGGCTCTCCGGGCTACAAACCATCCCCGGTGAGCTCTACGAGGCGGCCTCGATCGACGGCGCCAACCCCTGGCAGCAGTTCGCCTACGTCACCTGGCCGGGCCTGCGGCAAACCGCGACCTTCATCCTGATCACCATCACCATCTCCGCCTTCGCCCTGTTCTCCCAGGTCAACATCATGACCCAGGGCGGACCCCTCGACGCCACCACGACACTGGTCTTCCAGGCCGTCCGCACCGGGTTCCAGCAACAGCAAACCGGATACGCCGCGGCCATCTCGCTGGTCTTCTTCATCCTGGTGCTCGTCGTCTCGCTGATCCAGCGCTACCTCACCCGTGACAAGGATGCCCGCTGATGACCGATCTGATGCCCCGCGCCGCCGGCGAGGAGCCGCACGCCGTTCCCGACGACCACCTCGCTCACGTCGCCGACTCGACGCCAGTCGTCCACAAGGCCGGCGAACGCAAGCACCTGGTGCGAAACATCCTGACCTGGATCCTGCGGATCGTGCTGGCCCTGGTGTTCGGCCTGCCACTGCTGTTCATGATCGTCTCCAGCTTCAAGCCCGATCTGCAGATCTTCTCCGACGTGACCTCGATCAAGGCCTTCCTGCCGATCGGCGACCTGTCCCTGGACAACTACGCCGGCATCTACGAACGCGTGCCGTTCGTCCAGTTCCTGATCAACTCGGTGATCATCACCGTCTGCACGGTCGCGTTCGGGCTGATCGTCAACTCCATGGCCGCGTTCGCCCTGTCCCGGATCCAGTTCCGCGGCCAGAAGATCATCCTCGGAGTCATCCTGGCCACGCTGATCGTGCCGTTCGAGACCATGGCGCTACCGCTGCTGTGGTGGGTGAACAAGCTGCCGTACTTCGACTTCGTCAACGGCTTCACCCAGGGCTGGCTGGACTCCTACCAGGTGCAGATCGTGCCGTTCATCGCCAACGCCTTCTCGATCTTCCTCTTCTACCAGTACTTCGACTCCATCCCGAAGTCGCTGGACGAGGCGGCAACCGTCGACGGGGCGGGATGGTTCCGCATCTACTGGAGCGTGATCATGCCGCTATCGGGACCAGCCATCGCGACGGTGGCAATCCTGACCTTCCTCCCAGCCTGGAACCAGTACCTCTGGCCGCTGATGGTGGTACAGAGCGAGGAGTTGCGGCCGGTCATGGTCGGCATCGACTACTTCAAGCAGCTCAACGTCTCCTGGGGCCAGCTGATGGCATACGCCAGCATTATCACCGTGCCCGTCCTCGTGATGTTCATCGCCTTCCAGCGTTCGTTCATCAACTCCATCGCCTCCTCCGGCGTGAAAGGCTGAGAGAATTCTGGTCGGCTGCAGAAGCAGATTCCAGTTACTTCCAGCACGTCGGTGACGCCAGAAGTACCGCTCCACTTCCTCCAAACACTTAGCGAGATTCGGAGAATGGAGTCCTTTCCCGCACGTTCGGTGCGGCGAGGGCCACATACCTTTGCCGCATCTCCAGGTAACCACTGGGACGTACGACGCAATATGCGAGACGCCCGTACCACGGACTGACCAATCTCCGTCTGCATAGCGCCGTTACGCCCGCTAATTGCCATCCGCCACCCCGCTGACGCTTCCTAGGTGCTGGATCGACATACTCAAGGAGGCTAAGCGTGACCTCGCTACCAGAACGACCGGAGTTTCATTTCACGCCCGCCAAAGGTTGGATCAACGACCCATATGGCCTGGTCTACCGAAACGGGCTTTACCACCTCTTCTTTCAGTACGTCCCAGACAGCATCACCTGGGCGCCAAACGTCCAC
The DNA here is from genome assembly GCA_963808435.1 of uncultured Actinomycetota bacterium. GTDB lineage: Bacteria > Actinomycetota > Actinomycetes > Propionibacteriales > Propionibacteriaceae > Microlunatus. The sequence continues at coordinate 23,441 of CAWEFW010000021.1, forward strand.
TGGGGCCACGCAATCTCCCTTGACATGGTGAGCTGGGTCGAGCAACCCTTCGTCATCGCGCCAGACGAGGACGACGACGGCATCTGGAGCGGCTCCATTGCCGTCGACGACAACGGGCACGCTTCCCTCTTCTACACCTCGGTAAAGTCGCCCGACGTGAACCGCGGCCGGGTTCGGATGGCCACACCGCTGGACGAAGATTGGCGCAGGTGGCGCAAGGGGGACATCGTCGTCCAGGTGCCGGACCAGCTTCACGCTGTGGCATTTCGGGATCCATTCGTGTTCCGCGACGCCAACCAGTGGCGCATGCTCGTCGGTACTAGCCTCGCCGGCGGGGTAGCGGCCGCCTCATCCTTCAGCTCGAACGACCTACGGACCTGGAAATTCGACGGGATCGCCGCCCATCGCTCCGGTGACCAGCGCCAGCCAGTCTGGACCGGAACCCTATGGGAATGCCCACAAATCTTCACGATCGACGAGCGTCACGTCCTGGTCACCTCCGTGTGGGAGAACGACATACTTCACTACGTTGTCTATGGAGTCGGCAGCTATCAGAACGGTATTTTCGAGCCCAGCAGTTGGGGTCAGCTCACGTACGGCACCGGCTACTACGCACCATCCTTCTATCGCGACCGAGACGGTCGGCCCGGCCTCATCTATTGGATGCGCGGCCTCCTCGACACCAGTGCCGGCCGTGCCGGCGCCCTCAGCGTCCCCCATCTTCTCCACCTCGACGGCGACCAACTCAGCAGTACACCGCACCCTGACCTACGGCGGTACGCGACACCCGCTGACGGGGAGAGCCTGCTTGACTCGACCGATGCGTATCTCATCAGCTGGGCCGCTTCCAATAATCAGGAGCTCGCGCTGACAAGAGATGAGGAAGCGGTTCTCATACTGAAGAAGGAGGCGAATCGCACGCTTGTCATCAGCGAGCAGGGAGAAGTTTCGCTTCCACCCTCTGATGGACCCGTGACCATTGTCGTCGACGGGCCATGCATCGAGATCTGCACCCCCACAGGCAACGTAGGCCTCGGCCAAGCTGCCCAGACCTGGAAAAAGCTGCGGATCACAGGAGTGGGCGTCGAGTGCTCGAGTCTGTCGCGCTGACCAACCCACACCACCCCGAGAGAGTCGCGCCCAGCAGGCTACGGCGCTTGACCCCCAGATCGGCGGCGCACGACGCGGGTGGTGTCACAGGCGGCGGGTCCACGTGGTCACGCAAGGTCGAGTGCTGTCTGCGTGCGCTCTGGCCGGGATGCGTTTGGCCTAAGTTGGGCCCAAGATCGGCTCGCCGGCCGCCGATTCCCGCCCTGACTCGTCTACAACTGAACTGCCTGCTCGGCGTTGATCAGGCCTGCGCCGAAGAAGGAGTTGCGGTTGGCACTGCCGTAGCAGCGTTCACGGTCATCATCCTCATTCAGTGGCTGCCAATCGGCTGGACACGCCAGCGGTGTGGCTGAGCGCTCAAGGGCGGCGGCCACTGCGCCGGGTGACCAGTTCGGGTGAAGTTGGCGGATCAGCGCGGCGACGCCAGCCGCGTGCGGAGCGGCCATCGAGGTGCCGTTGAGGAACGCATACCGTGCACCCTGGTCGACGACGGTCAGCCCGGGCAAATCTGGCTCGAGCGGGTCGAAGGCGTCCCAGAGCAGAGACGGCGTGTTTGGCAATGCACCGATAACCGCGTCCTGCACCGTGTCGGTGGCCGAGAAATAGTCCCCCCCGGGAGCGGTCACATCGACGACGCCCATCCCGACCGAGGAGTACTCGGCGATCACGGTGGTGTAGTCCGGATAGCCGACCGGCCCCGTTGCCGACACGGTGACCACGCCCGGCAGCTCGGCAGGGGCCACTCGACAGTTGTTGCGCACCTGGCGGGTCTCCGCGGTGTCCGGCGGGTAATCCGGGCTGATCTCGTCAACGGTCGGATGTTGCAGGTCATCAGCCTCGTTGCCGGCTGACGCAACGATCACCACTCCGCGCTGCTGAGCGTACCGGGCGGCGGACTGCAGCTCCTTGAGCATCGCGCGCTGGGCGGCGTCATTGCGGCAGTAATACAGGTACGGGTCCGCGAACAGGCTCATGTTGACGATGTCGAGGCGTTGGTCGCCTGCGTAACGTAAGGCCGCCGCGACGGAATCCACGAAGCAGAAACCCTCCCCCGTGCATGCCTTGAGCGCAACCAGGGTCGCGTCGGGCGCAACGCCAGCGATCCCGAGGCCGTTGATCGGAGCGGCGATGATCGACGCAACGTGGGTGCCATGGCCGTAGATGTCCCGCAGCGCGCCCTTATTGGTGCAGTCGGTGGCGAACTCGGCCGGGTCCGCGGTCGGGGTACCTGGCGCGATAAAGGAGCAGGACCGGGCCAGATCGAGATTTGTCGCGATATCAGGATGGGTCGCATCGATACCGGAGTCGATGACGCCGACCGTGACGCCCTCGCCGGTCGCGTTCGACCACGCCGACTGGTTCGCCTCGATGATCGCCATGTCCCACTGACACTCGGCCAGCGGCTCCGAACTAGGGGTGTCGTAAACACCGCCGAACAGGTCCTCACAGATCGCTGTCACCTCTGCCGGAGTGGCCGCATCGACCGCTGCAGGAGATGCGAAGGAACCGGGCGCCTGGCCAAACACAGATAAGGCGGCCACCGCTACGATCACCAGCCCTGTCCGTCGCAGGTTCATCGAACTCCCCCTTATCACCGGTAGTCCGGCACGCTACGCCCAAGACCGACTCAGCGGAAGACGGCGATCTTGCCCAACCGATCGATGCCGACGGGACGGGCCTCGGATGCCATGCCGGACTTCTCCTCGGAACTAGTCGCGTCATCGGTAGACGGGAAGACCGAATGGGGTGGATGTTGGACTGGCGTGGCCACCACACTGATGCATGGCGTGACGTGCAATCGTTGCCCGTGCGCGGCGGGGGCACGCCGGGGGTGCGCAGCTGACCGCACCTCAGGAGTCATAACGCCGCAAGCCCAGCCAGGCCATCAGTACGGCACTAAGCAGGCCGACTCCGTACACGGGTGTCTCCACAGGGTCGAACCGTCCAGGGCCCACGGGAGGATGCCGTTCGACTAGATAACCGAACGTCATGATGCAGCCCAGTACGCCCAGTGTTCGGCGAGCCCGACGACTTGGAGCCCTGAGTAGAGCCGCTGTCGCCATGGCCTGTATCGCAAGCATCACTCCCGGCGCGGACTTGGCAGTGCCCAAGACGATCTGATTGCGGGCCAGATGGTCGGTCGACAGGTTCAGATGTATCCCAACGGGATCCGAGGGCAACCGCTTCCGCAGCGCGATGCGCAGCCCAATCAGGCCGGCAGCCAGCTGTCCCACGGCCACTCCAGCAAGAGCGAGACGCCCCTTCATCAGGTCCTCCTCCTTCGGGTCCGCAACCAAGGCAATCACCGCAAGCCACGAGGTCTTATCGGAGTGGAGCATAGGGGAATTCGGCTCACCTCGCTCGACCTCTTCCATGCCATTGACGTCCGGCCTGTGGCTCCGGCTCTACCTGAGCGCGACGTTTGTCCGCTGGCGTACGCCGCCGATCGCTCGAGCACATGACGGATGGTCAGCAGGTCGGTAAGCACCCAGGACACAGGACTTAGGAATCCGGCCCGGCCAGTCCCAGCCCGCAGCGCGACGATGCCGTTTGACGCGCGTGGATCGGCACTCAACGACTCTCGTCAATGCCGCTGCTGACCACGGTTCCTCGACCTCGTACAGCCTGTGTGCATGCTGGCGCGCCGAACCGTATCCGATTCCATGGCGCGGACACCCGTTGCCGCTGTCCCCGTACGGGTAGCCGCAGCTAGCTAGCGCCGGATCTTGGCCACAGTGAGCAGAACGGCGCTGTCCTCCACCGCTTCCAGGCTGTGGCGGTCGTCGGGCACAATCAGGAGGTCCCCCCGGTGGCCCTCCCACGAAACGTCGGCAGCCGCCAACCGCACGTGGCCGTTCAAGACCAGAACGGTCGCCTCACCCGGATTGTTGTGCTCGGCGAGCCGAGCTCCAGCGACCATGCCGATGACCGTTTGACGCAGCACCTTCTCATGACCGCCGAAGACGGTGTCTGCGGTGTGGCCACCGCCCGCAGACCCAGCTAACGCGATCTGCTGGCGAGCAAGAGCATCAAGCGAAACCTTCTGCATGTGATGAGTGTGCCCGTCCGTCCTCGAACCCGCGATCGGGGCGACAGGTCTTTCTCACGCACGATGGGCCTCGCCTCGAGGTGCCGCACGCGGTCGGCTAACCCCACCTAGTCACTGACCTTCTCGTTGATACGAAACTGGTGAGCTGGTCGGCTTAGTTGGCCACGGCGACGGGGTGAACGGTGACCTGGTAGCCGAGGGCTCGGAGGGCGCGTACGGCACGGGCTGCGCGTTTGCTGGGGTCGTGCCTGTTGTAGTAGTCCGGTCCTGGGTCTTGGTAATAGGTGCCGGTGCTGAGCATGTGCCAGACGGCGGTGAGGATTGCCCGTTCGATCGCGACGAGGGCTCTGAGTTTTCCGCGGCGGGCGGCGATGCGTCGGTACTTGGCGCCCAGGTAGGTGTTGCGCTGTCTGGTGGTCGACATGGCGGCGGTGCCGAGAGCGGCTTTGAGGTGGCGGTTCCCGGGCCGGGTGGGAGCCGTTCTGCGTCGGCCGGCGGACTCATGGTGCCCGGGCTGACCCCGGCCCAGGAGCAAAGGTGGGCCGCGGTGGGGAAGGCGGTCATGTCGGCGCCGGTCTCGGCGATGATGATGTCGGCGACCGTCCGGCTGACCCCAGGGATGCTGGTGAGCAGGTCTCGGGGGGCGTCCAGGGAGTTGATCTTCTGCTCGATCCGCTGCTCGAGGTGTTGGATCGCCGCGGTGTGCTGGTCGATTCTGTCGAGCAGAAGCCGGGTCATGAAGGCGTGATGCTCGGTGAAGCGGCCGGTCAAGGCTTCGGTCAGGTCGGCAGCGCTCACCTTCAACCCGCCTCTGAGCAGCACCAGGGCAGCAGGGTCGGTCACCCCAGACATCAATGCGGTGAGGATCCGGCGGCTGGCAACCCCGCAGAGGTCGGTGACCACACTGGACAGTTTGATCTGGGCGTCCTCGAGCAGCTTCTCCAGCCGTTGCACCTCCCGAGCGCGGTCTCGCGCGATGGTGGCCCGGGTCACGGGTCAGGTCGCGGAGTTCACGGATCGGCGGCGGAGGTACCAGCGAGGCCCGAACCAGGCCGTGCGCGCCAAGGTCAGCTAGCCACTCCGCGTCAGCGACATCGGTCTTGCGACCGGGCACCGTCTTGGCTTCCCGGGCATTGACCAGCGTCAGCGCGAGATGGTCTTCGAGCAGGTAGTAGAACGGCTTCCAGTAGGTGCCGGTCGACTCAATCACCACCATGCCGACGCCTTCGGCGACCAGCATGTCCCGCAACGCCAGGATCTGGCGGGTGGTCGACCCCCAGGTGGTAACCGTGGCCCGAGTGGGGCGAGATCCACGGCCTTGGATGCGGACACACACCTTGACATCACGCTTGGACACATCCAGACCGGCGCAACGCGGATGAACAACTTCCATTGATCCGAACCTCCCTCGCACTAGGGCCCGCTCTCCAGCCGGACCGCCCGGCCGGAGGCACCTCGGGGAGAGGAAATGATCATGAAGTGTTGATACGCGTGCTCACCGGCAACATTCGACCGTGCTTCAGCCGACGGCTCGACAAGCCGTCGACAGCTCTCCACCACCAACTTGCGAATCGAGATCACTGACATCACAAAGAGATCGGGGTTGACCGAGGCCCTGCCATCATCGCGCTCGGCCACACCCCAGAAGCAACCACGTCCAGCGCGAGCATCGCCGTTTCCCCACCAACCGCGGCCGGCGCCCCCAGACTTGCGAAGGCCTAACACACAGGCATACGAGACTGCTCCGCCGCTTGCGAGTGGGTGCATAGCGTGGCGTCTTGACGTTGCGTGTGCGCGGTGGGGGCACGCCGGGGGTACGCGGGCTTCGTCTCAGCACGCTACCGCCAACCGCGTCGGTGCCGCAGCCATCCCTCGATCACTCGGGCGTACCAAGTCCGGTGCGCCAGGAGGAACGGTGAGGCGTCCGGCGGTGCCTCGGTACCTGCGGTGAGGCAGTAGCCCAGTAGCAGCGCCAGAACCCCATCGACCAGGTCGGCGTCAGTCTTGGCAACCAATACGGACTCGCTGAGGACACGATCGCCGTCCAGACCATCACCGATCATGCTGATCGCCACCGTCAACGTGTCCACCCAAATCGGCCCCAGGGTCGGCCAGTTCCAGTCACAAACCCATACTTCGCCGGTGTCAGCGAGAATCACGTTGTCGTCCCGTAGGTCCGAGTGGACTAACGTATCGCCGCGCACGCTCTCGGCCGCCGATATACCGAGCTCCCGCAGCCGGCCGGCAATGTCGGGCAGCAACCCCCGCGATTCGATCTGGCCAAACAGACCAGGCGGATCGGGAAAGATGTCCCCGACGAAGCCTTTCCATGGCCGGCCGGGTGGTGCTGGCGTCAATGCGACGGATAACTCCTGGACCGCAGCGAGGACACGGTCCGCTTGCTCCCACTTCCAGGGACGCGACGGCGGACGACCAGGTACGTCATCGAAGATCAAGACCAGCCAGCTGGTGTCGCCGTCGGTGAGGCCGAGCCGACGCCGTACCCGCGGAGCTGAGACCACAGCCGGAAGCAGCTCGAGGTTCGCCGCCTCCAACGCGTACGACTCGACGAGCCAGCTACGGCGGCTGTCGGCCGCCTTCACGAACGCGGTTCGCCCGTCGGCTAACCACAGTCGAGAGGCGAAGCCTGGTGTGAACCCGGACCTTTGAGACTCCGCCTGGACGACGACTGATCCGAGCACTTCAACGACCGTGGAGCGGACAATGGCGGGAAGCTCGCCCCACTCTGGCCGCTGCGCCGTAGCCCCCACCGGGATCGAGAGCGGCTGAAACACACAGCCAGCATGCCAACCTCGCATGTCCTCCGTCGACTGATGCGCGACACTCGTCCGCCAGGTGATCTGCGACGGTGGTCGGTTTCGGCCAGCCTGGGTTCGACGTCTCCGCGGGGCCTCGGGACTCGGGGAGGCCGGGATTGGCTCTGGTTGTCTTGTCGGTTATCGAGCAGCGCCTGGACGCGGTCCGGGCTGTGTTGGCAGGGGCAGACGTCGTGGAGGTCGCCGCCCGGGTCGGGGTGCACCGGTCGACCCTGCATCGCTGGGTTGGCCCGGTATCTGAGTGAACAGCTCCCGGGATTTGGCCGACCAGTCACATCGGCCGCATGCCTGTCCTCGTCAGGTCGCGGATGCGGTGGAGGTCGCGGTGATGGAGATGCGTCGGGAGCATCCGCGGTGGGGATCGCGACGGATCCACGGAAGCGGCGGCTGACCTAGCTGGGAACGCGCTTGACGCTGATCACCGTCACCGGGACGTGGAACTTGCGCTGGACCTGGTGCGGGATGTCCAGCCCGAGCCAGCGCGAGACGCCCTTCGGCAGCGTGGACAGGGCCACCTCGTCGTAGGATCGCCGTTTCAAGACGTCGCTGATGGCCTTGGCTGGGTTGGGGTCGCCGACCACACCGTCCACGGTCGCGCCCAGCTTCCGCAGGATGTCCAGCCCGTACTCCAGGCGAGCGCGGGCGTGCTCCCAGTTGTCCTCGCCCGCGCCCTGCTGGGGCACGTACACCCCTCCGCCCGCGCTGCCCACCCCGGTCGCTGCCCGTTCCCCGGCCTCGGCGTTCGATCGGGGGGTGGCGGGCACCAGCAGGGTGAACCGGCAGTCCTCGTCCTTGGCCATCCGGTCCTTGACGAAATCCGAGACCTCTCCACTGGCCAGTGTCTTGTTGGCGACCAGCAACAGACGAACCACAATGGACCTCCTCTGTCCGGGGGAATTCTCCCACGCAATTGCGGAAAGCACCGGCAAATTTGTGCGACCGGCGAGCTGCTGGCGGTCTTCTTGGGACGCGATGCTTTTCCATGAGAAATGCACGGACCTCTGTGCGACGCACATCATTCCGCTGCTCGGTCGCCGCAAGCTCCGCGATCTCAGGGCGGGCCGAGGTGGATCGCTGGTTGGCTGTTCGGGCGGCGGTGTTGAGCACGGGCAGTCTGCGGAGTGTGCACGGCTGCCTCAACCGCTCGGTGCGCCGAGCGATGGCGCGCGATCTCGTGCGCCGCAACGTGGTCGAGCTGGTTAGCGTCCCGAGCGGCCGGCGGGGGCGGCCGTCGAAGTCCTTGACGCCTCAGAACGTTGATGACGTTCTGACCAAGACGGTTCCTGACCGGCTGCATCACTACATCGTCGTGTCGCTGCTGACGGGTGCGCGCACCGAGGAACTGCGCGCGCTGCGCTGGGATCATGTCCACCTTGACGCCGATCAGGTGGGCGGGCGGCCGGTCCCTCCGCATATCGAGGTCTGGCGGTCGGTGCGTGAGGGCGGGGACACCAAGGCCAGGAAGTCGCGGCGGACGCTAGCGCTGCCGAAGCGGTGCGTCGACGCCCTGCGCAAGCAGCGGGCCCAGCAAGCGATCGAGCAGCTGATGGCTGGTCCGCTGTGGCAGGACTCCAGTCTGGTGTTCACAACGGCGCTGGGTTCAGCGATGGATGCGGCCAACGTGCGGCGGGACTTTCGCCGAGCCCTGGCCCTAGTGCCCGGTCTCGATCCGACCGAGTGGACACCCCGAGAACTGCGGCATTCGTTCGTCTCGGTGCTCTCGGACGCGGGCGTGCCGCTTGAAGAGATATCTCAGTTGGTTGGTCACAGCGGCACGACGGTGACGGAACTCGTCTATCGGCACCAACTGCGACCGGTTGTGCAGACTGGTGCAACAGTCATGGAATCAGCTCTTCGATCAGCGCGACGAGCGAGCTTGATCGTGGACCGTGTCACCCAGTCTGTCACTCAGGACAGACCGCCGAAGCGGGCTCAGACGTATCGCCTGGTCAGATGGGTGGAGCTTAGGGGATTCGAACCCCTGACCTCTTCCATGCCATGGAAGCGCGCTACCAACTGCGCCAAAGCCCCTTGTGGAACCCCGAGATACTAGCGCAGCCGTCCCAGGGGACCGAAATCGGTTGCCCGGCGCCTCACCCGAGATCCCGCGCCGCAACGGCGTTGTATGTCTCGATCCGCCAGTAGGCGCCGGAGCGGTGGCGGTCCAGGCTGATCCAGGCGCAGTTGGCCAATCCGCCGAACAGCCGCCAGTGCTCGAAGGGCAGTCCGACGAACCGGCAGGCACCCACCCGGCCGGCCAAGCCGTGGGTCACCACGGCGATCGTGGCCCCGTCGTCGGCGGTCTCCGCGATCTCGGCCAGGGCCTCGGCCACCCGGTCGGCCACCTCTTGCGGACTCTCACCGGTCGACGACCGGCGTACGTCCTCGCCCCGCCAGACCTGCTCGGCCAGCTCCGGGTCGCGCGCCCGGATCTCGTTGCCGAGCATGCCCTCCCAGGACCCGACGTGGATCTCGCGCAGCCGCTTGTCGGTCTGGATCTCCAGCCCGGTCAGCGCCGCCAGCGGCTCGGCGGTCTGGAAGGTCCGCGCCAGGTCGCTGGAGAAGATCGACACCGGCTTGAAGCCGGCCACGAGAGGGGCAGCGTCGGCCGCCTGCTGGCGCCCCACCTCGTCCAGCGACACGTCGGCCTGGCCCTGGAAGCGGCCCTCGACGTTCCACTCCGTGCGCCCGTGCCGCCAGAGCACCAGCCGTGCGGCGGTCATCGGCGCTCGTCCACACCGAGCGGGATCGCCGGGCAGTCCCGCCATAGCCGCTCGAGCGCGTAGAACTGGCGCTCCTCGCTGTGCTGCACGTGCACCACGAGGTCCAGGTAGTCCAGGAGCACCCAACGCTGCTGCCGGTCCCCCTCCCGGCGTACCGGCTTGGCGTCGTGCGATCGCAGCGCCTCCTCGACGCCGTCCACGACGGCGCCCACCTGGCGCTCGTTGGCCGCGGTGATGACAAGGAAGACATCGGTGATCGCCAGCTGGTCGGACACGTCGTAGGCGACGAGGTCGGTGCCCAGCTTGTCCACGGCAGCAGCAGCGGCGACCCGGGTCAGCTCCAGGGCGTGGTCGGTCGCGGTCAAGGGCTCTCGTCTCGTCTCGGCACTTCAATGTTCTCCGCCGGCGACGGAGCGTCCCTAGGCTAGCCTGCGACGATCCACCCACCTAGGCCGAGGAGCGATTCGATGCCGGTCCTGCACGCGGAGCTCGAGTCGAGCGGGAAGAACACGGCAGGGTTCGTCGTGCCCGACGAGTTTGTGGCCCAGCTGGGCGGTGGACGGCATCCGAAGGTCCGTGTCCGGCTGAACGGGACCGAGTTCGGGACCTCCATCGCCGCGATGGGCGGTCGGTTCCTGCTCGGCGTCAGCGCCGAGCGGCGGCAGGCCGCGGGCGTCACCGCCGGTGAGACCTACGACGTGGAGATCGAGTTGGATACCGAGCCACGGCAGCTGGAGGTGCCCGACGACTTGAGTGCCGCGCTCGATGCGGAGCCCGCCGCTCGAGCCTTCTTCGACTCGCTGTCGTATTCCAAGCGGCAGTGGCACGTCCTGCAGGTCACCGGAGCCAAGCAGCCCGAAACCAGAGCGCGCCGGGTGGCCACGTCGGTGAGGATGCTGGCGGAGGGCCGGGCCAGGTAGCCCTTCGACAGGTTCGGACCCCCATCACAAGCTCAGGGCGCACCCTGCGCCTCAGCCCTGGTAGAGCCCGCGCTTGGCGATGTACTGGACGATCCCGTCCGGCACCAGGTACCAGATCGGCTCCTGCTCCCCCACCCGCTCGCGGCAGTTGGTCGAGGAGATGGCCAGCGCCGGCACCTCCATCAGGGTGATCCTGTCCGCGGGCAGCTGAGCGATCGCCGGTGAGGCCAGCTCGACCCCCGGCCGGGTACAGCCGACGAAGTGGGCCAGGTCGAACAGCTTGTTCACGTCCCGCCAGGTCAGGATCTGGGCCAGCGCATCGGCTCCGGTGATGAAGAACAGGTCGACGTCCTCGCCCCGCTCCGCCCGCAGGTCGCGCAGGGTGTCGATGGTGTACGTCACCCCACCCCGGTCGATGTCCACCCGGCTGACGGTGAAGCGCGGGTTCGACGCGGTGGCGATCACCGTCATCAGGTAGCGGTCCTCAGCGGCGGTCACATGCCGGTCCGTCTTCTGCCACGGCTGGCCGGTCGGGACGAAGACGACCTCGTCAAGGTCGAAGAAGCTGGCCACCTCGCTCGCCGCGACCAGGTGACCGTGGTGGATCGGGTCGAACGTGCCACCCATCACGCCGAGCCGGTGGCGCCGTTCTGGATCGGCGCCGGGCCTACGGGCCAGCCCGGTGGCCCGCGGTGGGACCGGAGTCACGAGCGGCTACCCGCGACCATGCGCGAGCGCGGTGTCACTAGCTGTGTGGGCGGCCCCTGCCGATCGACCACGTCAGCAGGAGCAGGCCGATCAACAGGGCAAAGGCGAGAACGCCGAACGCCCAGGCCGGGATCGGCAGCTCCCGCGTGACTTCGGCCTCGAGCAGCGTCAGTCCCAGAGTCATAGCCGCACAATAGCGGAACCCGCGCGTACGCGGACCTCGCCAGGCGACGCTGGAGCTACTCCCGGATCTGCCCGGACCCGGTGACCACGTACTTCGTCGTGGTCATCTCCGGCAGCCCCATCGGACCGCGGGCGTGCAGCTTCTGCGTCGAGATCCCGATCTCAGCCCCGAACCCGAACTCACCGCCGTCGACGAACCGGCTCGAGGCGTTGACCAGCACCGCAGCGGCGTCCACCTCGGCGGCGAACCGACGGGCCGCGTTCGCCGAGTCGGTCACGATGGTCTCGCTGTGCCCGGTGCTGTAGCGGCGGATGTGGTGCAGCGCGCCGTCCAGTGAGTCGACGATCGACACGGCGATGTCCAGCGAGAGGTACTCCGTGGCGAAATCTGTCTCCTCCGCTGGGATCACCGCTCCGTACCCGTTGACCCGCACATCGCCGTGCACCGTCACGCCGGCCTGCTCCAGGGCCCGGAGCGCCCGGGGCAGGAAGGTCGGCGCCCGGTCGACGTGCACGAGCAGGGTCTCGATCGCGTTGCACACCGACGGCCGCTGCACCTTGGCGTTGAGCAGGATGTCCAGCGCCATCTGCTCGTCGGCACTGGCGTCGACGTAGAGGTGGCAGTTGCCCACGCCGGTCTCGATCACCGGCACCTGGCTCTCCCGTACGACGGTCTCGATCAGTCCGGCGCCGCCGCGCGGAATCAGGACGTCGACCAGCCCGCGGGCGGCCATCAGCTCGCCCGTCACCTCGCGTGGACCAGGTACGAGCTGGACGGCGTCGGCCGGCAGCCCGGCCTCGGCAAGCCCGGCCTGCAGCGCCTCGACGACGGCGGCATTCGAGTCGGCGGCCGACGACGAACCGCGAAGCAGCACCGCGTTGCCCGATTTCAGGCAGATGCCCGCCGCATCGGCGGTCACGTTCGGCCGCGCCTCGTAGATGATGCCGACCACGCCGAACGGCACCCGGACCTGGGCGACCTGCACGCCGTTGGCGTTCGTCCAGCCGCGGACCACGTCGCCCACCGGGTCGGGCAACGTCGCCAGCGCCCGCAGGCCTTCGGCCATCCCGGCGACACGGTCGGGGTTCAGCCGCAGCCGGTCGATCAGCGCCTGGCTGGTGCCGGCCGCCTCGGCCCGGGCCACGTCGACCGCGTTGGCCTCGAGCACCGCCGTCTCGGCCTTGTCCAGAGAGTCGGCCATGGCGTGCAGGCCGGCGTCCTTGACCGACCGGGTGGCCCCGGCCAGCTCGACGGAGGCGACGCGGGCGCGGCGGGCTTGCTCGGCAACTGTCACGGCGCCCAATCTAATCGCTCGAGCGGCGCCACCCGACGGCGTGAACAGAGTGGAGCTAGACCAGCACGGGCGGCAGGGCGCCCTCGTTCTCCAGCAGCCAACGCTTGGTCTCCAGCTCATGGCCGGGTTCACCGCCGGAGTAGCCGCCCAGTCCGTCGGCCGCCACCACCCGGTGGCACGGGACGATGATCGGCCAGGGGTTCGCGGCCATGATCGAGCCGATCGCCCGGGCCGGTACGCCGGTGCCGCTGCGCCGGGCCAGCTCGGCGTAGGTCACCGTCTCGCCGTAGCCGACCGCCATCAGCGCCCTCAGCACGCTCACGGTCGTCGGCTCCAACGTCGGCCAGTCCAGCAGGAGGTCGAAGTCGCGGCGCTGACCGGCGAAGTACTCCCGCAGCTGACCGAGTGCCGCCTGCACCGTCTCGTCCGGCTCGGTCGAGGCGCCCTGCGGGTTCAGCCGCCAGCCGACCCGCCGTACGCCGGCCGGACCGGCCAGCACGCCCACCACCCCGACCTGGGTGTCGTATTGGTCGAAGAACATCCCGACCAGTGTTGAACTTAGCGTGCCTTTGTGTTCTTCTGGTGTGGTCTTGGGAGGGTTGACGGGTGCAGGGATGCGTTGAAGATCAACGGGACTTCTGGGATGTTGAGTTGGTCGTTGGGCTCTGCTGCGGCGGGCGGGGTGTTCGGTTCTTGGCGAGAGCGGCTGCGTTGTTCTGGCGGAGATGTTCGACGATCTTTTTCCGTGGGTCGGGGTCGGCTTTCGATCTTGCTCGATGTGGTGGCGGCGGTGATCGTGTTGAGACGCTGCACGGCTTGTCGGTTGGGAGGTGCTGACGTGGTCAGCTTTGATCTGCGGTGGAGGCTGCGTGCGGGATCGCAGTCGACGCGGCGGCGTTTATCTGACGACGTTGACGTATGCGGCGGCGGCTCGGGTGAGCGGGCGTCCGACTGCTCTTTGAGGTGGTCCGGCAGTTGATCATCGAGACGGCGCGGTGAAGGGAAGACGCGGCGGGCGTTGGACTCACCTTGTCGATGATGCGGTGGCCTGCTAAGACACGATCACTCAGTTGATTCGCGGTCCGCCGGGTGGCCGGTGAGGTGCTCGACGCGGCGAGGGTGGTCGCGGCCCGGTGCACCGGCTATGACTACCCCATCCAGGGAGCCGCGGATCGCTGGGATATCTGCTGCTCGGGATGATTGGTGTCGGTGTTGGTCCCGACGCGTTGGCGTTGTTGACCGGGTTGGCTGAGCTGGACCAGCAGGGCTGGGCGAGACCGCGCAGCAGGCGTTCGCGCTGCTGGCCTGCTCGCCGGCAGGACGTGGAGCCCGCGGAGGGCTCCGACGGCAGCGACGGGCGGTGGCGGTCGCCGCCGGACCGCGCCGGACCGGGTGATCTCCACGGTGGACCCTGAGGCCCGGCACGCTCATAAGACTGGGAACGCCGCCAGGACGGGTTCAAGGCTCATCTGGTCGTCGAGCCCGACACCGAGCTGATCACCGCCGGGGCGTTGACCAAGGCCTCCGGCCCCGACAACAGCGACGCCGCTGTGGGAACTCGGCTGCTGGCCACCGACACCACCATCGACCTGGACCTGAGGAGCTGACCGGTCCGGACGGGTCGGACGGGTCGGCTCCGGAGGGATCGAGTGCTGGGTTGGAGGTGCTGGGCGACTCGGCTTACGGCAGCGGCGACGCGCTCGATGAGTTGCACGACGCCGGGCACATCCCGATCATCGAGCCGCTCCCGACCGGGACCGCGGTCGAGGGCGGGTTCAGCGTGGACGACTTCATCATCGATGACGACGCCGGCACGGCGACCTGCCGACCAGGTCACCCGGCCCATCAGCTCCTCCCGCAAGGTCACCTTCGGCGCCGCCTGCGCCGGCTGCCCGTTCCGGGCCCGCTGCACCACTTCCCGCACCGGACGCAAGCTCACCCTGCGTCCCCACGACGCGCTCCAACGCGCCCACCGGGTCCGCGCCGCCACCCCGGAGTTCCAGACGGTCTACCGCCGCCACCGGCCCATGGTCGAGCGCTTCATCGCCTGGCTGGTCCGCGGGAACCGGCTGGTGCCCTACCGTGGCGTCGATAAGAACCACGCTGGCTGGGTCACCGCGTCGCCGCGATCAACCTCCGACGCCTCCTCGCCCTCGGCCTCCACCTTGACCAGGGAACCTGGGCCTTGGCCGCCGGCTAAGCCAACACCACGGCGAGCCCGTCCACCTACCAGCCCCTCACCACCGCCCCATTGGCAGGCCTGGCCGGCCCTCAGACACGGTCCGGATCCCCGAACCGCCACGCCCACCGACCCGGTCCAGGGCAGGGCGGCGCCCCTCGAATCTCCCTGGGCTGCAAAACCCGCTTAATTCAGCAGTCTCCTAGTGTCCTGTCAGGTTGGAACGCTCTCTAATTGTTGACGGCTCGGCAGTAGCCGGCGAGCCGGTCGAGGATCTGGTTGGCGGTCTTGTGCCAGATGAAGGGTTTCGGGTTGTCGTTCCAGTTGTCGACCCAGGCTTGGATGTCTGCGGCGAGGGCTTTGACGCTGGCGTGGGCGGAGCGTTGCAGCTTCTTGGTGGTCAGGGCTGAGAACCAGCGCTCGACCAGGTTCATCCATGATCCGTAGGTGGGGGTGAAGTGGAAGTGGAAGCGGCCGTGTCGGAGCAGCCAGTCGTGCACCGCCGGCGTCTTGTGGGTGGAGAGGTTGTCCAAGATCACGTGCACGTCGAGGTCGTCGGGGACCTCGGTGTCGATCTTGTTCAAGAAGGCGATGAAGTCCTTGGCGGTGTGGGTCGTGCGGAGGTCGCTGATCACCTTCCCGGTGGCGATGTCCAAGGCGGCGAACAAGTCCAGGGTGCCGTTGCGGAGGTAGTCGTGGGTGGCTCGCTGCGGTGTCGTGGGCAGCATCGGCAGGATCGGCGCGGACCTGTTCAAAGCTTGGATCTGGGGTTTCTCGTCGACGGCGTAGACCGCCGCGGCGACCGGCGGGGACAGGTAAAGGCCGACCAGGTCGCGGATCTTCTCGATCAGGTCCGGATCCGGGGACACCTTGAACTCGTCGTGCCGCCAGGGCTTGAGGCCGAAAGCCCGCCAGATCTCACTCACGGTCTGCCGGCTGATCCCGTGCCGCTGGGCCATCGACCGGGTCGACCAGTGAGCGGCATCGGCCGGGGTCGTCTCCAGTGTCTCGACCACGACCGCCTCGACCACCTCGTCGGCGATCGTGCGGACCGCCCCCGGACGCGGCGCGTCGACCAGCCCCTCCAGACGTTCGGCGGCGAACCGGTGTCGCCACTTGCCGACCGTGACCCGGTTGATCCCGAGCTGCTCAGCGACCTCGCTGTTGCTGCCACCGTCGGCCAGGACCAGAACGATCCGACACCGCAACGCCAACGCCTGCGACGACGAATGTCGACGGGCCCACCGCCGCAAGGTCTCCCGTTCGTCCTCGGCCAGTTCGATCGCAACGCTCCGACGACCGGGTCTACCCATCGCAGGCTCCTCATCGATGCCGTGACTCTGCAGAACCCAGCCACCGCGACGGGCCCAATCCCACCCTATCTATTTGCTAGCGGAACAACCTGACAGGACACTAGGGCGTGTCTCCCCAAACCCTGGTCGAGAGCGAGCGGCGGTCGGGGAGGGATGGGCAAGGCGGAAGAGGAGGTCGTAGCGGTGTTCTACGAACGACGATTCCAACGCTGCCCATCGCTTTCCGGTCGTCGCGCAGCCGATCAGGGTTTGGGAGACATGCCCTAGACCGCGGCCTCGACGACCAGGCTCGAGTCGCGTACGCCGACTTCGCCGGTCAGGATCTGCTCGGCGTAGTGGCAGGCAACCAGGCGTTCCGCCGGCTGACCCGCGATCGGCCGCAGTTGCGGCTCCTCGGTGTCGCAGCGGGTCGGCTGCCGGTAGGGGCAGCGGGTGTGGAACCGGCACCCGGACGGCGGGTTAGCCGGGCTGGGCAGGTCGCCACGCAGCAGGACCCGCTCGCGCTGGTCCTCCACCACCGGGTCGGGGATCGGGATCGCCGACATCAGCGCGATCGTGTACGGGTGCAGCGGGCTGGCGTACAGGTCGTCGCTCGGCGCCTGCTCGACCAGCCGGCCGAGGTACATCACCCCGATCAGGTCACTGATGTGCCGGACCACCGCCAGGTCGTGGGCGATCACGATGTAGGTCAGGCCGAGCATGTCCTGCAGCCGCTCCAGCAGGTTGATCACCTGGGCCTGCACCGACACGTCCAACGCGCTGACCGGCTCGTCGGCGATGACCAGGTCGGGGTTGAGGATCATGGCCCGGGCGATGCCGATCCGCTGCCGCTGGCCGCCGGAGAACTCGTGCGGGTACTTGGCCAGCGCCGCCCGCGGCAGGTTGACCAGCTCGAGCATCGACAGGGCCTTGGCCAGGTGGCTCTTGCCGGAGTCCGGCCCGAACTCCTCGACGTCGGACGACGACAGCCCGTGCACGGTCAGCGGCTCGACCAGGAGGCTCTCCACCGACTGCCGTGGGTTGAGGCTGGCCAGCGGGTCCTGGAACACCATCTGCATCCGCCGCCGGGCCTTGCGCAGCCCCTCCGACTTCAGGGCGCCGAGGTCCTCGCCGTCGAAGATCACCTTTCCGCCGGTCGGCTCCTCCAGCCGCAGAATGGCTCGGCCGAGCGTCGACTTGCCGCAGCCGGACTCCCCGACCAGCCCGTACGTCTGCCCGCGCGCGACCTCCAGGTCCACCCCGTCGACCGCGCGCACGTGGCCGATCGTGCGGTCGATGACGATCCCGCGCTTGATCGGGAAGTGCACCTGCAGGCCCTGCACCCGCAGCAGCGGTTCCGTCATCGCCAGTCGCCTTCCGCCGCGGGGGCGGAATCCGAGTCCACGGTGATGTGGACACCGGGCAGGTGGACCTGCTGGGCCGTCTTCGGGGTCTCCGGCGCCGGGTGCACGCAGCGTACGCGGTGGTCGCTGCGGCCCATCGGCACCAGCTCCAGGTCACCGCGGATGCAGGCATCGTCCGCATGCGGGCACCGGGGTGCGAACGCACACGCCTTGGCCCAGGCGACGGTGTCCCGGGGCGTCCCGGGAATGGGCTGCAGCGCGTCGCCACGGGGGGCGTCCAGTCGCGGGATCGAGTTGAGCAATCCCTCGGTGTAGCGGTGCCGGGGATGGTCGAACAGGTCGCGGCGATGCGCCGACTCCACGATCCGCCCGGCGTACATCACGTTCACGAAGTCGCACAGACCGGCGACGACCCCGAGGTCGTGGGTGATCATCACCATCGCCGTGCCCAGGTCGTTGACCAGCTCCTTGAGCAGCTCGAGCACCTGAGCCTGGATGGTCACGTCCAGTGCGGTGGTCGGCTCGTCGCAGATCAACAGGGCCGGCTTGCAGGCCAGGGCGATGGCGATCAGCGCCCGCTGCCGCATGCCGCCGGAGAGCTGGTGCGGGTACTCCCGCAGCCGGCGGCGGGGGTCGGGAATGCCGCAGCGGCGGAGCAGGTCCTCCGCCTCAGTACGCGCCTGGGCCCGGGTCACGTCCTGGTGCCGGAGCAGCACCTCGGTGACCTGGGTGCCGATCGGCACCACCGGGTTGAGCGAGCTCATCGGGTCCTGGAAGACCATGGCCAGCTCGCTGCCCCGGAGGTCGGACATCTCCTTCGGGCTGAGGGCGAGCAGGTTGCGGCCCCGGTACAGTGCCTCGCCGCTGATCTGAACTCCCCGTTCGGGCAGCAGTCCCATCAGGGCCAGCGACGTCACTGACTTGCCGCTGCCCGACTCCCCCACCACGCCGACGATCTCCCCCGGCTTCACCGCGTACGAGACGCCGTCCACGGCGTAGGTCGGCTGGGTGCCCCGGCGGGTGAACGTGACGCGCAGATCCCTGATCTCCAGTAGCACCTCGTCCCGGTTCACCGGACCGCGCGCACCGCGCGGGCCGACCGTCGTCAGCTGGCTGCTCATCTCACCGCCTCGACTTCGGACTGTGCCTGATCATCGCCGACTCTTCGGGTCGAGGGCCTCGCGTAACGCCTCGCCGAACAGGGTGAAGCCCAGCGCGGTGACCGCGATGCACAGGCCGGGCAGCACGGCCAGGTGCGGGTCGGTCTGCAGCCGGTCCTGGGCCTTGACGAGCATCCGGCCCCACTCGGCAACGGCCGGGTCCGGCGTACCCAACCCGAGATAGGACAGGGCAGCGACCTCGATGATCGCGGTGGCCAGGGTCAGCGTGGCCTGGACGATCACGGGCCCGAGCGAGTTGGGCAGCACGTGGCTCATCACGACGGTCCGGTGCCGCAGGCCGAGCGAGCTCGCGGCCAGCACGTAGTCCTGCTGACGCTGGCCCAGCATAGAGCCCCGCAACAGCCGGGCGAAGATCGGCACCTGGGCGCCGGCGATGGCGATCATGATCGACAGGGGGTTCTGGCCCAGTACCGCGGCGATGCTCACCGCCAGCAGCAGCGAGGGGATGGACAGCAGGATGTCGACCACCCGCATCACGAGGGTGTCGACCTTACCGCCGAAGGCCCCGGCCAGCAGGCCGAGCAGTGCTCCACCCAGCAGCCCCAGGCTGGTCGACACCACGCCGATGATCAGTGACACGCGCGCGCCCCACACCAGCTGGCTCAGCAGGTCCGAGCCGAACGAGTCCAGGCCCAGTGGGTGTCCGGGGGATGGGCCGGGAACGTCGGCGGGGGTGACCTCGCTGATCCATTCGCTGGTGGCCGGCTCATACGGGGCGATGACCGGAGCGAAGACCGCGACCAGCACGAAGGCCACGACGATGACCGCTCCGATGATCGCACCGGGGTCACGCCGCAGCCGTCGGAAGGCGCCCTGCCACAGGCTGGTCCCACGCTCCTCGAGAAGCGGGTCCGTCATCAAGTCGGTGAGCGCCTGAGGGCGCACCGACTCCGCGGTCACAGCCGGCCCCCGCTCCAGGCCGCGCCCGGCCCCGGCGTACGCAGGACGGGCCCGGGTGAGGCCGTCGACTCCCCTGGGTCGGAAAACTCCACCAGTGGCGACTTTCCCCCCCGGACCCGGCGCCGGACGGGCCAAAAGTCGCCACTGGTGGAGTTTTCGCTGTCGGAACCGGAGGACCACCGGGTGCGCGTACGCCAGAACGGGCCGATCATCGCGTCCTCAGTCTCGGGTCGATGAAGCCGTAGCCGAGGTCGACAACCAGGTTGACCAGCGCGTACACCACGGCGATGAACAGGATGAAGCCCTGCAGCACGGCAAAGTCCAGGGTACTGATGGCCTCGAACAGGTACGACCCGATGCCGTTGAAGGCGAACACCGACTCGGTGAGCACCGCCCCGGCCAGCAGCGCGCCGGTCGACAGACCGATCGTGGTCGTGACCGGCAGCATCGCGTTCCGCAGCACATGCCGGCGGGTGATCAGGCTCGGGGCGAGGCCCTTGGCGTGGGCGGTGCGGACGTAGTCCTCGTTCAGCACCTCCAGCACCGAGGCGCGGGTCATCCGCACGATGATCGCCAGCGGAATCGCGCCGAGGGCGAGCGCCGGCAGGATCAGGTGCAGGAGGGCATCCCACGCCGCGTCCCATTCCCGGGTGATGATGCCGTCCAGCACATAGAAGTTGGTGATGTGCGTGGCGTCGATCCGTGGATCCTGCCGGCCCGAGGCGGGCAGGACGGCCAGCACCCCCAGTGGGCCGGACAGCCCCACCGCAAAGACGATCTTGAGCAGGTACGCCAGCACGAACACCGGCACCACCACGCCGAGCAGCGACCCGCCGACGGCGAAGAAGTCGAGCGCTCCACCGGCCCGCTTCGCGGCGGCGTACCCCAGTGGGATGCCGACGGTGATGGCGAAGAGCATGGCCGCTAGAGCCAGCTCGATCGTGGCCGGGAAGCGGTCCAGGAAGGTGCCGAGCACCGGCTGCCCCGTCCGCGGCGAGGTGCCGAAGTCGCCGTGGAGCAGCGCCCCGATGTAGGTGAGGTACTGCTCGACGATCGGCTTGTCGAACCCGTACTGGGCGTTGACCCGGGCCACCGACTCCGGCGTTGCCCTGTCGCCCAGCAGGCTGCGGGCCGGGTCGCCGGGGAGGGCGCGGACCCAGATGAACAGCAGCAGACTGAGCCCGAACAGCACCGGGATCATCAGTAGCAACCGGCGGACCACGAACCTCAGCAACGCTCCGCCCCCGTTCGTCCTTCGACAGGCCCAGCACGCATCATTCTGCGCCCTGAGCCTGTCGAAGGATCAGACGTCACTCAGCCGACGGTCACGTTGTTCCAGACCTCGTCCTGGACCGGACTCGCGACGTAGCCCTGGACCTCCTTGGCGAAGGCCAGCGACGGCGCCGGGTGGGCCAGCGGCACGCCCGGGGCGAACTTGGCGATGTCCTCGCTGATCGCCTCGTACGCCGGCTTCTGCTCGTCGATGCTCGGCAGCTCGCGGGCGGCCTTGAGGTCGTCGAAGAGCTCCTTGTTGTCGAAGCCCCACTCGGCGGTCTTCACCCCGAAGAAGACGCCCAGGAAGTTGTCCGGGTCGTTGTAGTCACCGGTCCAGCCCAGCAGGTGGATGTCCCGCTTCTTCGAGCCCGCCTCGGTCTGCGCCATGTCCAGGTAGTCCGGGGTCCACTTGGCGCTCACCGGGGTGATCGTGATGCCCACAGCCTCGAGCTGGCTCTTGAGCACCTGGAACGTGTCCTCCGGAGTCGGCATGTACGGCCGGGAGACGCCGGTCGGGTAGGCGAACTTGAGGGTCAGGCTCGACTGGCCGGCCTCCTTGAGCAGGTCCTTGGCCTTCTGCTGGTCGAACTCGTAGGTGGTGACGTTCGCGTTGTAGCCGTTGACCAGGTCGGGCATGAACTGGACGGCCGCCTTGGATCCGGGCGGCAGCGAGGCCTTGAGCAGCGCCTCCTTGTCGATGGCGTGGTTGATCGCCTGCCGCACCTTGAGGTCCTTCAGCGCCGGGTTGGCCTGGTTGAAGGCGAGGTAGAGGATGTTGAACGCCGGCCGGTTCTGGATCTGGAAGCCCTTGTCCTGCAACGCCTGTACGTCACCAGGGCCGACCAGGTCGAAGCCGTCGATCGATCCAGCCTCCAGCTCCTGCACCCGGGCCCGGGTGTCGGAGATGGTGCGGATGATCACCGTCTCGACCTTGGCCTTCTCACCCCAGTAGTCCGGGTTGGCCTTCAACGTGACCGCCTGGTCCCGCTCCCACTTGTCGAACTTGAACGGGCCGGTCCCCGTCGGGTGCTCGGTGGCGTAGGTCGAGAAACGGGTGTCATCGACCGTGCCGGTGGTGTTGTTGGCGTCGTACTGCTCCATCGCTGCCGGGCTCTGCATCGAGAACGCCGGCAGGGTCATCGCCTGGACGAATGCGGCGAACGGGCTGCTCAGCCTGACCGTCACCTCGGTCGGGCTGGTCGCGTCGCAGCCGGCGTAGATGCCGCCGGTCTTGCCGGTCTTGAAGCCGCGGAAGAGCTTTCCGTAGTAGTAGGTGATGTTCTCGTTCTGGTTCAGGCCGGTCCAGTTGTACCAGCGCTCGAAGTTGGCGCAGACGGCCTCGGCGTTGAAGTCGGTGCCGTCGTGGAACTTGACGCCCTCGCGCAGGGTGAAGGTGTGCGACTTGCCGTCCGCCGCGGACTCCCATTCGGTGGCGAGCAGCGGCTCGACGTCGGTTGTGCCCGGGGCCGCGCCGACCAGGCCCTCGTACATCTGGCGGGCGACGCGGAAGGTCTCGCCGTCGCTGGCCAGGGCGGGGTCCAGCATCAGCGGATCGGAGGACGCGGCGAACACGAAGGTGCCGCCGCCCGTGCCTCCCTCACTAGACGTGCCCTCCGGGTCGCGCTGGCTCTGCGCGCAGGACCCCAGCGTGACCACGAGGGCCAGCGAGGCCAAGCCCATCAGGGACTTGGCGGCGAATGAATTGCGGAAGTTCAACGTGTCCACCTCGTGTTTTTCGGGCCACTCCCCCGAGTGGTTCAGCATGTGTCGCGAAAGACCCGGCGCCCTTTGGTGATCGGAAGCTGAGCCTGAGACTAGCCCAAGAGTTTCCCATCGTCACCGCAAGCCGGCCATGTGCAACGAAGTGGTGATGCGGCCGGTGACGAGCCCAGTCGGAGGCCGCCGTGGGAGGTCCGCGGAGCGTGGCGGGTCTGGCGGGAGCCCGAGCGTGCGAGGGCGGATGGTAGCGACGTGGACATCCCACGGCGGCCCCGGCTCACCGAGGAGGGGTCACAGCACGACCAGGGCGTCGCGGTGGACGACCGCCCGGTCGTAACCGGCGCCGAACTCGGCGATCAGGTCGCGGGTGGTCCGGCCCAGCAGGGCCGGTAGCTCCTCGGCGTCGTAGTTGACCAGGCCGCGCGCAATCACCGCACCGTCGGGGCTGACCAGGTCGACCGGCTCGCCCGCGCTGAACTGCCCGGCGACCCCAACGATCCCGGCCGGTAGCAGGGAGGCGTTGCGTTGAGTCAGCGCGCGGACCGCACCCGCGTCCAGCCTCAGCTCACCGCGAGCGTCGCTGGCGTGCTTGAGCCAGAGCAGCCGGGTCGGCCGCCGTCGACCGGTCGGGTGGAACAACGTGCCGACCGATTCACCGGACAGAGCCGCTCCGATCTGGCCGGCACTGGTCAGCAGCGCCGGAATGCCGGCCGAGGTGGCGATCCGGGCCGCCTCGATCTTGGTGATCATGCCACCGGTGCCGACCGCCGAGCCCCGGGAGGCCACGTCGATGTCGGCCAGGTCGTCCTCCCCGCGCACATCGGAGATCTTGACCGCATCGGTACGGCTCGGCTTGGTGGTGTAGAGCGCATCGACGTCGCTGAGCAGCACCAGCGCATCGGCGTGCACCAAGTGGGCGACCAGCGCGGCCAGCCGGTCGTTGTCGCCGAAGCGGATCTCGTGGGTGGCCACCGTGTCGTTCTCGTTGACGATCGGCAGTACGCCGAGCTCGAGCAATCGACCGAAGGTCCGGTAGGCGTTGCGGTAGTGGCTGTGCCGGGTGACGTCGTCCACCGTCAGCAGCACCTGGCCGACCCCGATCCCGTACGCGGCGAACAGCTGGGTGTAGTAGCCCATCAGCAGGCCCTGACCGACCGAAGCGGCGGCCTGCTGGGTGGCGAGGTCCCGCGGCCGCGCCTTCAGGGTGAGTGGAGCCAGGCCCGCGGCGATCGCGCCGGAGGAGACCAGCACCACCTCCCGGGCCTGCTGCCGCACCTGGGCCAGAGCGTCGACCAGGGTCTTGATCCGGTCCGGGTCGATACCGCCGGCCGTGGTGGTCAGCGAGGACGAGCCGACCTTGACCACGACCCGATGGGCATGGGCGATCGCCTCACGCATCGCTGCGCCCGGAGTCGGTCGACGCTCCATCGTCGACAGCCTCGACCGGCTCAGCCCAGATGGCGTCCTCTTCTTCCGCCTCGGCGTGGTAGGCCCGGTCCCGCTCCCGGCGCCGCTGGATCGCGGGCCGCTGCTGCTCGAACCGGGAATCCTCGCCTCGGCGGCTGAGGATCTCACCGCCAACCTCGACCTGCGGCGCGAAGTCGAAGACCACCGCGTCCGCGCCGCCGATGGCCACCGTATCCCCCGCTCGGGCCCCCAGTTGCAGCAGCTTGTCCTCGATACCGATCCGGTTCAGCCGGTCGGCCAGGTAGCCCACCGCCTCACCGTTGCCGAAGTCGGTCTGGGCGACCCAACGCTCCGGCTTGGTTCCGCGGACCCGCCAGACCTCGCCCTCTCGCTCGACGCTGAACTCACCCTGGCCGGACACCGGCTCGGGCCGCAGGACGATCCGGGGCGGCGGGGGCGGCGGCGCTGCCGCGCGGCGAGCAGCGACCAGCTCGGCCAGGGCGAAGCTCAGCGCGGACAGGCCCTCGCCGGTCTTGGTGGAGATCTGGAAGATCGGCCAGCCGCGGCTGCTCAGCTCGCCGGCCGCCAGTTCGGCAAGCTCGGCGGCGTCGGGCACGTCCACCTTGTTGAGGGCGACGATCCGCGGCCGGTCCTCCAGCCCGCCGTGGGCGATCAGCTCGGCCTCGATCACCTCGAGGTCGCTGACCGGGTCCCGGCCGGGCAGGTAGGTCGCGCAGTCGATCACGTGCACCAGCGCGGCGCAGCGCTCGATGTGGCGGAGGAAGTCGAAGCCCAGCCCGCGGCCCTCGCTCGCTCCCTCGATCAACCCGGGCACGTCGGCGACGGTGAAGGTCACGTCGCCGGCCACAACCACGCCCAGGTTCGGCACGAGCGTGGTGAACGGGTAGTCCGCGATCTTGGGCCGGGCCCGGGAGATGGCCGCGACCAGGGAGGACTTGCCGGCGCTGGGAAAGCCGACCAGCCCGACGTCGGCCACCACCTTGAGCTCCAGGGTGATGGTCCGGGTCTCGCCCTCGGTGCCCAGCAGCGCGAACCCGGGCGCCTTGCGGGAGTTGGAGGCCAGCGCCGCGTTGCCGAGACCGCCGCGACCACCCATCGCCACCACGACCTCGGTCCCGGTCCCGGTCAGGTCGGCGAGCTCCTCGCCCGTGGCGTCGTCGGTGACGACCGTGCCGTCCGGCACTGGCAGGACGACGTCCTCTCCGCGGGCGCCGTTCTGGTGGTCACCGCGGCCCGGCTGGCCGTTGGTGGCCCGCCGGTGCGACTGCCGGTGGTAGTCCACCAGCGTGGTCAGGTTCGGATCGACCCGCAGGATGACCGAGCCGCCGTCCCCCCCGTTGCCCCCGTCCGGGCCGCCCAGCGGCTTGAACTTCTCCCGATGGACGGAGGCGCAGCCGTGGCCGCCGTTCCCGCCGTACGCGTGCAGAGTGACCCGGTCGACAAAGCTCGGGATCGCCATTGGCGTACGCCTCCTTCCCTAGAAGTGACGAAAGGGTGGCCCGCAGACCGGGCCACCCTTCGCTAGTTATGCGGACGAACTTCAGACCGAGGCGGTGGCCTCGGCGGCTGGGGTCACGTTGACGACGCGCCGACCGCGCTTGGTGCCGAACTCGACCTGGCCCTCGACCAGGGCGAACAGCGTGTCGTCGCCACCACGGCCGACCCCGTTCCCGGGGTGGAAATGGGTGCCACGCTGCCGGACGATGATCTCGCCGGCATTGACCAGCTGGCCGCCGAACCGCTTGACGCCGAGCCGCTGGGAGTTGGAGTCGCGCCCGTTCCGGGTGGAGGAAGCGCCCTTTTTGTGTGCCATCTCGCCTTACCTCAGCTCTCGATCCCGGTGACCTTGACCTGGGTGTACCGCTGGCGGTGACCCTGGCGCCTCCGGTAACCGGTCTTGTTCTTGTACTTGAAGATCTTGATCTTGGGGCCCTTGGTCTCGGCCAGCACTTCGGCAGTGACCGAGGCGTTGCCGAGCGCGGACTGGTCGGAGGTGACGGTCTCGCCGTCCACCAGGAGCAACGGGGTCAGGCTGACGCTCGCGCCGGCCTTGTCGTCGATCCGGTCGATCTCGAGCACGTCGCCGACGGCGACCTTGTGCTGGCGGCCGCCACTGCGCACGATCGCGTACACGTCTGGTCCACTCTCTTCGCGGTGTTTGTCGATCTGCGGCCTAGACGGCGCAGGACAGGTGCACGCGTAAGCGCGCACCGAGGATCTAGGTTACGTGGGCCGCGCAAGGGCGGTCAAACCCAGGCGACCATCAGCCACGTCCGCCGCTAGCCTACGTCCGTGCTGCCCCGGATCTCCGCCACGGCGTACCTGACCCCGCTGCGGGAGGGGGGCTCGCTGCCCGGGCTGATGGAGGCCGACGACCTGGGCACCTATGTCGTGAAGTTCACCGGCGCCGGGCAGGGCCCCAAGGCGCTGGTCGCCGAGATCGTGGTCGGGGAGATCGGCCGCGCTTTGGGCATCCCGATCCCGGACCTCGCCCTGGTCGACGTGCATCCGGAGATCGGCCGCCGCGAGCCCGACGAGGAGGTCCAGGAGCTGGTCACGGCCAGCGCCGGTCTCAACCTGGGCATCGACTTCCTGCCTGGTGCGGTGGGTTACGACCGGTCCTTCTCGGTGCCGCGGGAGGAGGCGGCTCGCGTCCTCTGGCTCGACGGGTTCGTGGCCAACGTCGACCGCAGTGCCCGCAACACCAACCTGTTGATCTGGCACCAGCGGATGTGGGCGATCGACCACGGCGCCTGCCTGCGCTTCCACCACGCCTGGGGCGCACCGGACGGCTTCGCCGCCGGTCCCTACCGCTGGACGGACCACGTGCTGTCCGGTCGCGGCGACCCGCGGGCGGTACACGCCGAGCTGAGCGGGTTGGTGACCGCGGATCGGCTGGAGACGATCATGGCCAACGTGCCCGACTCCTGGCTGCTGCCGGACCCGACCCGGCCCGACCCTCAGGCGCCGCCGGATACGGCGTCGGCGCGGGCGGCCTACGTCGAGTACCTGCTGGCCCGACTGTCGGCCGCGGACCGGTGGCTGCCGTGACGGGCGAGGCCATGGCGTTCCAGTACGCCGTGCTGCGGGCCGTGCCGCGGATCGACCGGGGCGAGTTCGTCAACATCGGCGTGATCATGTACTGCCAGCAGGCGGAGTTCCTCCGCTGCGCGGTCACGGTCGACCAGGGACGCCTGCAGGCCCTGGACCCCCAGGTGGATCTCGAAGCGGTGCGCATCGCGGCGGACGCGGTCGTGACCGCATGCGCGGTCGAGGGTGGGAGCGCCCGACAGAACGACGGCCTGGCCACCCGCTTCGGCATGCTCACCGCCCCCCGGAGCACCGTGGTGCAGCCCTCCCCCATCCACGCCGGCGTCACTCCCGACCCGGGACGCACGCTGACCGAGCTGATGGCCAGGCTCGTCGATCCTCAGCGCCACTAGGGCAAGACAACCCTTCGACAGGCGGAGTGGGGTACGCAAGACTGCGCTCCATGCTGCGGCTGGATGACTACTACAGCTGGGACTCGTGGATGGCCGACGACGGCGACCTGTACCACCTGTTCTTCCTCCAGGCACCCCGGTCCCTCGGCAGTCCCGGGCTGCGGCACCTCAACGCGACGGTCGGGCACGCCACCTCGCCGGACCTGGTGCACTGGGACTACCTGGGCGAGTGCTTCGGCCCCGCGGAGTCGGGCTGGGACGACCTGGCGATCTGGACCGGTTCGGTGGTCCGCGAAGGTGGCCACTGGCGGATGTTCTACACCGCGGTCAACTCGGAAGGCCACGGCGTCTACGACCAGCGCATCGGCTCGGCGACCTCGACCGACCTGCACACCTGGACCCGGGTCGGCCACCAGCCCGGAGCCCACCCGGACCCCCGCTGGTACAAGACGCTCGCGCACACCCCGCCGCCGGAGCCCTACCTGGCCCCACTGGAGGGTCGGAGCGAGACCTGGCGCGACCCGTTGGCCATTCCCGACCCCGACGGCGACGGCTGGCACCTGCTGATCACCGCCCGGTCCGCGTTCGCCGGCCGGAACGACGACGGGGTCATCGCCCACGCCTCCGGCCCGGACCTCGACCGGCTGACCATGGGCCCACCGCTGTGCGAGCCCGGTCAGGGCTTCGGTCAGCTGGAGGTGCTGCAGAGCAAGGTCATCGACGGTCGCGCCGTGCTGGTCTTCACCTGCCACCCACAGGAAATGACCGATGCACGCAAGGCCGACCTCGGCGAGTACTGCACCTGGTCGCTGCCCTCGCCGGGGGTGGTCGGGCCGTGGGACATCGGCCGCGCCCGCGGGTTCGTGGCCGAGCCGGACCTGTTCGCGGCTCCGCTGGTCCAGCAGCGCGACGGCAGCTGGGTGCTGATCGGCTTCCGCAACCTCGAACCGAAGGGCATCGACGCCTTCGAGATCCTCGACCCGATCCCGGTCGCCCTCGACGACGAGGGCTACCTCGTCGCCCGCTAGCCCACGAGCTCGGGCTGGCGCTCCGGCTCGCGGACCGGCACCGTGGCCGGCGTACGCCGGAACGGGGTGACCAGGGTGGGAACCAGCTCCCGACGGTGATGCACCATCAGCGCCACCGCCAGCACCGCGTACACGGCCGAGAGGGCCAGCCGGCCGTAGAGGCCAGGGATGAAGAACTGGACCGCGAACAGCGCGAAGAGGATGTACGCGGCCCAGCGCGGGAACCGCAGCGCCAGCAGGACCGCCACTCCGAGCAGGGTCTGGGTAGCCGTCAGCAGCACCTCCTCGACCTGCCTGGCGTCGAGCACCAGCGAGGTCGAGCCGCCGCCTAACAGGTGGGCGACCGGCAGGCTGCCGATCAGCAGCGTCCATTGGTTGACCTTGGCGCTGATCAGCATCCCGAGCGCCAGCGCCGCCTTGCCACGAAAGGCGAACAGCAGCGCCACGATGAACTCCGGCGCCTCCGAGGCCAGCGGAGCGAGCCACTGCACCAGCAGGAACTGGTCCAGCCCCAGCGCCTCGCCGCTGCCGATCAGCGCCTCGGCGAAGGGCTCGGCACAGGCCAGGATGACCAGCGCGGAGCCGGCGAACATCGCGATCACCAGCGGTCGGCGCTGCGCGGCCGGCAGGGCGCCGATCCGGGCGGCGGGTCCCACCAGGTCGTGCTCGCCGCCGCCGTCGTTCCGGGCCACTCGGACCAGGTAGTACGCGAAGAGCCCGAGCAGCACGACGGCCAGCAGCAGCGAGATCTCGCCGGTCAGCGGCATCGCGAACGCCAACACCCCGGCAACGAGAAGGAACCCCAGCTCGAGGCGGTAGCGCTCCGGCAACAGCAACACCCGTACCGGCTTGCCGCTGGCCCGACTGGCGACGAGGAGCGAGACCAGGACCACCGCCGACCAGCCCAACCCGAGTAGCAGCCGGTTCGAGCCGGTCATGTTGGCCGCGGCGTACTGCACGTACTCCGGACGCTCCCCGGCCCGGTAGGCGAAGTAGAGGTCCACCGCGTACTCCGGCAGCACCACGATCACGGCCAGGATGGCCACCGCCAAGCCGCCGGCGATGTCGACCTCCGCAGCCTCCGCCGCCCAGGCCAGCACGAACGACGCGGCCACCACGCCGAGCCCGAAGACGAGCAACGCCATGAGGCCGGTGAGGTCGACGCCGGTGAGCCGAAGGGCGAGCGCAGGCGCCAACAACAGCAGCGCCACCAGCACGGGTCGGGCGGCGCGGAGCATGTCTCCATGGTCACAGACACTTTGATGATTGCGCAAGTGAGCAGGTACCGAAATGAGCGGACACCGCGGGTGAATCCCGTCACGTCGGAGCACCGGGCGGGATGATGAGGCGTGATCCCCGACCCGACACGGCCCCAGCTGGAGGTGGCCGCCCGCACCTTCGCCCTGCTCTCGGCCCCGGTCCGGCTGCACCTGGTCGCGCTAGCCGCCGAGGGCGAGTACGACGTGGGGACGCTGTCGGAGCGGGTGGGGGTGTCGATCGCCACCACCAGCCAGCACCTGACCAAGCTGCGGCTGGCCGGGATCATCCACGCCCGCCGGGACGGCCGCCGGCAGATCTACACCGTCGACGACCCCCACGTGCTGACCATGGTGCAGCAGATCTTCGAGCACATCGCCCCCGACGGCACCCTGGCCCCCGACCCCCCGATGCCGCCCCGCTGACAGCTCGACCCTTTCTCCCACGGTCTTCTCCCGAAACCGGTCACAAACTGCAGGTTCCGGACGCGCGGGCCCGCAGTTTGTGACCGGTTTTGGAGAAGGGCCGGGGTCAGCGATCGAGGGCGGCCTTCGCGCCGGCCTCGAGCAGCCAGAGGTCGGTGGCGACGGCCAGGCAGCTGATGCCGTGGGCGGCGAACCGGGGCGCGTCCGCCGGGAAGCCGGCGAAGGCGCCGACGAAGAGCCCGTGGTCGGCCGCCGCGGCGGTGATCCGGGCCAGCGGCGAACCAGCCGAGTCATCGTCCAGCAGGGCGTTGACGGTCGTGCCGAGGGTGAGCGAGAGGTCGTACGGTCCGACGAACAGGCAGCCGACGCCGGGCACCGCGGCGATGGCCTCGACCTGGTCCAGCGCGTCCGCCGACTCGATCATCACCGCGCAGGTGGTCCGGTCGTTCGCCGGCCCCGGCTCGGTCGATGCCCGGCCCCAGGTCCGGACGACCTGGCCCCAGCTCCGCC
Source organism: uncultured Actinomycetota bacterium (assembly GCA_963808435.1). Lineage (GTDB taxonomy): Bacteria > Actinomycetota > Actinomycetes > Propionibacteriales > Propionibacteriaceae > Microlunatus. The sequence continues at coordinate 54,267 of CAWEFW010000021.1, forward strand.
GGCCGCCCGGCGGGTAGAACGTCGCCGCCACCGCCCTGGCCGCCTCGGCGGGCGAGTCCACCTGGGGCACGATCACCGTCGTCGCGCCGACGTCCAGCGCCGCACCGATGCCGGCGAAGTCGTTCGCGGCGACCCGTACGGCGAGCTCGGCGACGTCGTCGGGGAACGAGCGCGCCGCCTCGACCAGCTCGCTGCGCCCGTACGTCCCGTGCTGCGCGTCCAGGCAGACCCAGTCGAAGCCGCTCCGCCCGAGCCGGGCCACCGCCCCCGGGCTCGAGTCACTGCACCAGGCGCCGCGGGACGCCGGGCCGAATCCGCCGGTCACGCCTTCAGCTCACTGCGCGAGGCGATGCCGAGCTTCCGGTAGGCCGAAGCGAGATGGCTCTGCACGGTCCTAATGGATAGCACGAGCTCGTCGGCGATCTCGCGGTCGCTCAGCCCGCGACCGGCCAGCTGGGTGACCTCGGTCTCCCGCGAGGTCAGCGGGCTCGGCGCCAGCGCGGCGGCCGACGCCTGCATCCGGCCCAACCGTTCCCGGGCCTGCCGGAGCACCGCGGCCGCGGCCCGCTCGTACCGCCCGTGCTCGTCACCGGAGTTGGCCAGCTCGGCCAGCTCGATCGCGTGTCGGTAGAATCCCGCCGCGAGCTGCGCCTGGGCCGCGTCGATCAGGGTCTGCGGGTCGCGCGAGGCCCGCGCCACGATGCCGGCCGCTCGAACCTGCTGTAACGGGGTGTCCAGGGCGAGGCCGAGCCCGGGTAGAGCGGCGGCCGCCTCCCGGGCGTCGCCGAACCGGGCGGCGTCGGTGAGGAAGCCAATCGCCATTGCTGCCGCTCCTTGGCGCGCTGCGACCTGGGCTGCATCGATCGCTGACCGGGTCGCCTCGCTGTGGAGACCGGTGGCCGCCTCCACCGCCGAGCGGGCCCACTGCTTGAGGCCAGGGACGATCACCACCTCATCTGGCGGGGAGTCCCGCATGATCGCCTCGGCCTCGCTGACCTCGCCCAGTTCGGCCAGCACCGCCACCAGCTCGGCGGTCACCTCGGAGCGGAACTGCCCCTCCCCGGCCTGCTGCTGCACGTACGCCTCCCGCAGTGGTGCGACCGCCCCGGCCAGGTCGCCGAGCAGGTGCCGCTTCATCCCGACCAGCAGCGGCCAGCCCAGATCGACGGCGTCGGCCTCGGTCGGTGCGCTGACCGCCACCCGCGTCGGCGGCGGACCGAGCCGCTCCGGCTCCCCCGGCCACCGTCCGGAGACCCCGACCGGAGGAGGCAGCCGGTACTCCACCCCGTAGAACACCCCGGTCACCGCCACCACCGCGTACGCCAACCCGGCCTGGGTGGCCGATACCCGGACCCGGCACAACGCGTCCAGCAGCTGCTGGCCCGCGGCGATGGCCTGCTCGCCGCGGTCGGCGAAGGCCAGCGCTCCGGTCAGGTAGGTCAGGGCCTGTACCCGTTGCTGCGGGTCAGGATCGGCCGCCAGAATCTGCTCAGCCAGCGGGATCACCTCGACGCAGCCGCCGGTGAACAGCCGGACCACCGCCTCGGCGGCCAGCACGTAGTTGGCCGCCGACTCCGGAAGCTCTGCGCGCAACCGCTCGACGACGGACCAGGCCCGCTGCGGGTCCCGCTCACCCCACAACGCCAGGCTGAGGTCCTCGGCCGCGAGCTCCAACCGCTCCTCGTGGCTGACCGGTCGGGACCGGAGGGACTCCAGCGTGGCCCGGGCCAGGTCGGGCCGGCCCAGCTCGGACTGGGCCGCCGAGAGGGCGATCGCCGACCGCACCCCGCCGTCGGCCTGCAGCGCGCGGCTGGCCAGCCGAAGGGAGGCGGCCGGATCGTTGAGCAGCACGGCATCCGCGGCCGCCAGCAGCAGGTCCACGTTAGGCTCGCCCCCGCCGGCGTCCTCCCAGGTGGCCCGGCGGACCAGGTCGACGTGCTCGGCGGGCGCCTCCCGCAGCCGCCGCGCCAGGGCACGCCGCCGGGTCGCGCTCAGCCGGCTCTCGGCCACCGCGTGCAGCAGCGGGTGCGAGAAGCGCAACATCAGCACGCCGTCCCGCTCGTCGCTGACCACGATCTGGTGCCGGTCCAGCTCCAGGATCGCGTCCTCGGACACCACCGCGCTCAAGGTCTCGTACGGCAGCGGCTCGCCCAGGGCCAACACGTCCACCGCCTCCCGACCCGCCTCGGTCAGCGCGTCGATCCGCCGCTGCAGCAGCTCGCCGAGCCGGGGCGGCATCTCGGCGCCGCCGGTCCACCACCACACCCCGGCCTTGGCCTCCAGCAGGCCGTGCTCGGCCCCGAACCGGGCCAGCTCGGTCAGGTAGAAGGGGTTGCCGTTGCTGCTCTGCCACAGCATCTCGGCGGTGCCCGAGGCGACGGGCCCACCGAGCAGCGACTCGAGCAGCGTTCGCGAGGCCGTCCGGTCCAGCGGGTCCAGGTCGAGCCGCTCGACCATGTGCTCCTTCCACAGCGCGGTCACCGCGTCCGACGGGGACTCGCCGGCGCGCATCGTACCGAGCAGGCGTACGGACTTGGCGCTGACCAGGGACAGCAGTACGGCGGCCGACTGCGGGTCGAGGAGCTGGGCGTCGTCGACCACCAGGACCGGAGGGGCTGTACGTCGGGCCGGGGCGGCAGCGGCGGGCTTCGCGGGGGCGTTCGGTCCGGGTACCGGTCGTGCGTCCGCCCGGCTGAGCTCCCGAAGCCGGGTGCTGACGTGCTGGGCGACCAGGGCCGGATGGATCGTCGCCAGGTCCGGCGGCAGCAAGCCGGTGAGCGCACCGAGCGGGGTGGCACGGCTGGCGGTGGTGGCCATCAGCCAGGCGACCGGCGGCTGGGGCAGCTGGTCGGCGACCCGGGCGGCCAGAAAAGTCTTGCCGGCCCCGGCCTCACCGGTGATCAGCACCCCGCCGGAGAATCGCAGGCTGTGCAGGGCACGGTCGAGCTCGTGCTCCCGGGCGACCAGGGAAGTCGCTCTGCTCACCACGCCCTCCGACCAGTGGACACGTAGAGCCCTAGCCTAGGAGTCGCCCTCCGCGGCGGCCAGCAGCTCTTGACGGTGCGCGAGGGTGGTCCGCAGCCGGCCGTGACTGCGGCCCAGCTCGATCTCGGCCGCATCGATCCGGTGCCAGGCGGGCATGTCGAGGGGCGTGATGCCGCGCCCGGCCAGCAACCGGTCGAGGGCACCGGTACGGCCGTTGGCCACCACGTCGCCGTCGTGCACGTCCGCCAGCAAGGAGGTGACGGTCTCCACCGCGTCGGACTTGTTGGTGCCGATCACCCCGGTGGGCCCGCGCTTGATCCAGCCGGTGACGTACTCGCCGACCGAGAACTGGCCGTCGCGGATCACCCGACCCTCGGCGTGCGGCACGCGGCCGGTCGACTCGTCGTACGGGACGTCCGGCAAGGGCAGACCGCGGTAGCCCACCGACCGGACCACCAACTGGGCCTCGAGCATCCGCGGTTCTCCAGTCCCCACCACCTGTCCATTGGCGTCGATCGTGGTCGACTCCACCTCGACCTCACGGACCCGGGCCTCGCCGCGGAGGGCGGTCGGTCGGGTCCAGAAGTGCCACCAGATCCGTCGGGGCGCATCCCCCTGCGCGCGTGCCGCCCACTCGTTGAGCACCGCCAGGTTGCGGGTGGCCACCTTGTCGACCGCCAGGCGGGCCTGGCTGGACTCGTCCAGCACCAGGTCGGTCGGGTTCATCCGCATCTCCACGCCCTCCAGCTGGCCGATCTCGCGCAGCTCCTTGGTCGTGAAGGCGGTGTACGCGGGGCCGCGCCGGCCGAGGATGTGCACGTCGGTGATCCGGGTACCGGCCAGGCCGTCCAGCACCTCGTCCGGCATATCGGTGTCGGAGAGCTGTTCGGCCGACTTGATCAGCACCCGGGCCACGTCGAGGGCCACGTTGCCCACCCCGACGACCACGGCCGAGGTGGTGGTGGCGATCAGCTGCTCGACCACGGGCGCCAACAGACGGCCGTCGCTCTCCCGCGCTCCCGTGGGTACACCGGAGTCGGGATGAACATCCGGATGCCCGCAGTACCAGGCCACCAGCTCCGACGCGGCGATGCTGCCCGGCAGGTGCTCACCCGGGATGTCCATCCGGCGGTCGCTGCCGGCACCGTAGGCGTAGATCACCGCGTCGACGGTGTCGCGGAGCTCCGCGACCGTCAGGTCACGACCGATGGCCACGTCGCCGAAGAAGCGGACTCCGGACTTCTCCAGAGTGCGCTCGAGGGTGTTGCGGATCGAGCGGATCGAGGGGTGGTCAGGCGCGACGCCGTAGCGCACCAGCCCGAAGGGCACCGGCAGCCGGTCGATGACGGCCACCTCGACCGGCACATCGTGCTGCTGGACCAGCGCCTCCGCGGCGTAGATGCCGGACGGACCGGCACCGATGATGGCGACGACCAGCGGACGGCCGTTGGCCGACCCTCCGGACACGCTCAGGCCACCGCTTCGTTCAGCTGACCGAGACCGGCTCGCCCTCGGACCGGCTGGGCTCTGACTTCGGTGCCTCGGGCTTCGGCGCTTCGGCCTTGGGCTCGTTGCGCCGGCGGCCGCCACCCGACCCGCCGGAGCTGCGTCCACCGCCGCTTCGCCGACCCTCGCGACCGTTGTCCCGGGTGCCGCCGTCGGCCTGCTTCTGCGACTCCACCGGCATGTCGTGCATCTCCACGCCACGCCCGTGGCAGTGCGGGCACTCGGTGGTGAACGCCTCCAGCAGTCCGGTACCGATCTTCTTGCGGGTCATCTGCACCAGCCCGAGGCTGGTGATCTCCGCAACCTGGTGCCGGGTCCGGTCCCGACCGAGGCATTCGACCAGCCGGCGCAGCAACAGCTCACGGTTGGCGGGCAGCACCATGTCGATGAAGTCGATGACGATGATTCCGCCGATGTCCCGCAGCCGAAGCTGGCGGACGATCTCCTCGGCGGCCTCCAGGTTGTTGCTGGTCACCGTGGCCTCGAGGTTGCCGCCGCTGCCGGTGAACTTGCCGGTGTTCACGTCGATCACGGTCATCGCCTCGGTGCGGTCGATGACGAGCGAGCCCCCGGAAGGTAGGAAGACCTTGCGCTCCAGAGCCTTGGCGATCTGCTCGTCCAGCCGGTAGGCGCCGAACACGTCACCCTCGGCCTCGCCGTCCCAGCGTCGCAACCGATCGGCCAGGTGCGGCGCGACGTGACCGACGTACGCCTCGATGGCGTCGTACGCGTCGTTCATCCCGCCGTTGCCGGAGATGATCAGCTCGGAGAAGTCCTCGGTGAACAGGTCGCGGACGATCCGGACGGTGAGGTCCGGCTCGCCGTAGAGCAGCTGCGGAGCCTGGCCGGCGGTGACCTTCTTCTCGATGTCGGCCCACTGCGCCTTCAGCCGGGTCACGTCCCGGACCAGCTCGTCCTCGCTGGCCCCCTCCGCCGCCGTGCGCACGATGACGCTCGCCGACTCGCCGACCAGGTCGGACAGGATGTCCTTCAGCCGGCGCCGTTCGGTGTCGGGCAGCTTGCGCGAGATGCCGGAAAGGTGCCCGCCCGGGGCGTACACGATGTAGCGGCCGGGGATGGATACGTGGTTGGTCAGCCGGGCGCCCTTGGCTCCGATCGGGTCCTTGGTCACCTGGACCAGCACGGTCTGGCCGGACTTGAGCACCTTCTCGACCTTGCGGTTCTGGCCCTCGGCGCCGAAGGAGTCCCAGTCGACCTCGCCGGCGTAGAGAACGGCGTTGCGACCGCGGCCGATGTCCACGAAGGCGGCCTCCATCGACGGCAGCACGTTCTGCACCCGGCCGAGGTAGACGTTTCCGATCAGAGACGTGGCGGAGTCGCGGTCGACGTAGTGCTCGACCAGGATGTCGTCCTCGAGGACGGCGATCTGGGCCAGGTCCTCGTGCTGCCGGATGATCATCTTGCGGGCGACCGACTCCCGGCGGGCCAGGAACTCGGCCTCGCTCAGGATCGGCGCACGCCGCCGGCCGGCCTCGCGGCCCTCCCGCCGACGCTGCCGCTTGGCCTCCATCCGGGTCGAGCCGTCGATCCCGGTGACCTCGTTGCTGGCCTTGGACCGGCGCGGCTCGCGGACCCGCACCACGACCTCGGTGGGGTCGTCGGCGGCGGACCCGGAGTCCTCTCCGCGACGCCGCCGACGACGCCGCCGGCGGCGGGAACCGCCCTCGCCCTCGCCCTCCTCGCTCGCGTCGTCCGCGCCGTCCTCGGCCGTGGTCTCGCCGTCGGCGTTTGAGCTCTCGCTGTCGTCGCCGTCGCCCTCGGTGCCGGCCTCGTCGTCGGAACCCGTACGCCGCCGGCGCCGGCCGCCACGCCGGCGACGCCGCCGCCGTCCGCCCGTCTCGGCCGAGTCCGACTCGTCCTCGCTCTCCGACTCGTCGTCGGCCTCGGCATCCTCGGTCTCGGCAACATCGCCTTCGGCGTCTTCAGCCTCAACCTCGTCCTCGGCCGCCGGCGCATCGCCGGTCGGGGACTCCGGCGACTCCGGCAGCGCGTCCGGGGTGGCCGAGACCGCGATGGCCGAGTCCTCGGTCACAACGGTCTGGGTCACGTCCGGTCCGGCCGGCCCAGTCGCCTCGATGGCAACGACCTCTTCCACTGCGGAGGAAGCCGGATCGGCAACCTCATCCGGCGCGGGGGCCGGCGGCTCGGCGACGGGGGGCGCCTCGGTCAGGTCCACTGTGGTCGGAGCGAGCAGCTCGTCGGCCGACTCCTCAGCGGCCGCAACCGCCTTCTTGGCCACCCGCTTGCGCGGAGCCCGGGTCGGTCGCTCGGTGTCGTCAGCGGATGCGGACGCCGCTGCCTTCCGGGACCGCTTGACCGGGGCCGGGGCCTCGGGCGGCACCTCCGGCGCCGGCTCGACGGCTACCTGCTCGATCGCCGGTGCGTCCGGGGCGGTCGACGGGGGCCCGGCGGGCCGACTGGCCGCTCGGCGGCGGCGGCGAGGCGGCGGTACTGCCTCGGCGGCCGGTTCTTCCGTAGCGGGTTGTTCAGTGGTGGGCTGGTCTGTGTCGGGCTCGTTGTCGAGCATCTCGACTCCTTCAATGGCGCATGACGCGCTCTCGTTCGTTCGCGCTCCGGCAGCGGGGCCGGGCAGCGGAAGCCTGCGGTGGTCGATGCTGGTCCGCCCGGTTCTCCCGCGGTCAAGCAACTCGCTCTCGTCACACTCGAGAGCCTGCTCGTCGCGGTGAAGATCTCCGGCGACCGGTCATCGAGGCCAGGCACATGTGGTGCCCGAGCCGTAGCCAGTATCCCACACGATGTGGCCGTTCCCCAGCGTTGCGCCTACGCGCCGCCGGAACCGGTCAGGATATCGGGGCGACGAGCGTCGCCGAGGAGCGGTCCAGCCGGCCCTGTTCGAGCCGGGTCAGCACCGGGATCTCAGCCGGTGCGAAGGCGGGCGAGACGCGAGCCAACCCGGTCAGCACGTCATCCGGCCGGACCAGCGGCGTCCCGTGCTCGAGCAGCATCTCCAGGCCGTCCTCGATGTCCTCGAGCGCGACCACGGCGGCGCGCGCGTCGAACTCCCGCAACCCGTTCTTGGTCATCCGGCTCACCGGGACCGCCGCCGCGGCGAGGAAGGCGCGCACGGCGTACGCCAGGTCGTTGGCCGGGACGCCGACCAGTGCAACGCGCCAGCGGGAACCGGTCAGCGCGTCGGCCAGTGCGCCCGGCGGTGACTCGACGACCTCGAGCACGTCCAGGCCCGCCGGCAGCGCGGCGTCCAGGGCAGCCTGGACCGCGGCGGGTGTGCGGACCTCGGCCAGCCCGATCTCCAGGTACTCGGCCTCGCTGGCCGCGCCGGTCGGCGAGGCGTTGGCGTAGGAGATGCGCGGATGCGGGGAGAATCCGGAGGAGTACGCCATCGGCACCCCCGCCCGGCGCAACGCCCGCTCGAAGGCCCGGCCGAAGTCGCGATGGCTGGTGAACCGAGCCCGGCCGCGCTTGGCGTAACGGATCCGGAGCCGCTGCACCGGCGCGGCCTGCTGCTCCGGCTGAGGTCTGGCCACGGATCGGAGCGTAACGCCCTGGGTCCGCCGATCGGCGCTCGACCGGTGCCGACTTCGGGTCCTAGGGTCGACGTCCATGGCGAAGGCCACCCCGCGCAAGATCATCCTCGACTGTGACCCCGGACACGACGACGCGATCGCCCTCCTGGTCGCCCACGGCAGCCCGGAGGTGGAGCTGCTGGCGGTCACCGCGGTGGCCGGCAACCAGACGCTCGACAAGGTAACCCGCAACGCCTTGGCCGTGGCCACGGTCGGCGGCCTTCGAAACATTCCGATCGCGGTCGGGGCCGTACGCCCGCTGGTCCGGGTGCCTCGGGTCGCCGAGGCCGAGCACGGCACGTCCGGTCTTGACGGGGTGACCCTGCCAGCAACGACGGCGACACCGGACCCACGGCACGCGGTCGAGCTGATCATCGAGACGGTGATGAGCCGGCCGGCCGGTGAGGTGACCCTGGTGCCCACGGCGCCGCTGACGAACCTCGCGCTGGCCGTTCGTCTCGAGCCGCGCATCGTGCCGCGAGTCCGCGAGGTGGTGATGATGGGCGGTGCGTACACCGGCGGCAACCTCACGCCCGCCGCAGAGTTCAACATCGCTGTCGATCCGGAGGCGGCCCAGATCGTCTTCGGCGAGCGCTGGCCGGTCACCATGGTCGGCCTCGACGTCACCCACCACGCCCTGGCCACGCCCGACGTGGTGCAGCGGATCGCAGCGCTCGAGACGGCGCCCGCCCGCTTCGTGACCGGCCTGCTCGACTTCTTCGCGGCGGCCTACCGGACCAGCCAGGGCTTTCCGGCGCCACCGGTGCACGACGTGTGCGCCGTGGCCTATGTTGCTGACCCGGCGGTGCTGACCACGGTCCGCGCGCCGATCGCGGTCGAGCTGACCGGCGGACTCACCACGGGGATGACCGTGGTGGACCGGCGCCGCCCAGCGCCGGAGACCTGCATCACCAGCGTGGCCACCGGTCTGGACCAGGAGCGGCTCTGGGATCTGGTCGTCGACGCACTGGCCCGGATCGGCGACCGGGCGCCTCAGCCGTAGAGCTTCTCCGCGTACGCGGGGCCGTAGTAGGTGGTCAGCTCCTCCAGGCTCGCCTCCGGCCGCTCCAGCGTCTTGGCGATCACCGCGCGGCTGGGCACAGAGTCGGTCCAGGCCTCCGGTCGCCACAGCCGCGACCGCAGGAACGCCTTCGCGCAATGATGGAAAACCTCCTCGATCTCCACGACGAGGGCCAGGATCGGCCGGTGCCCCTTGACGACCATCGCGTCGAAGTAGGGGGCATCCGAGACCAGCCGAGCCCGACCGTTGATCCGCAAGGTGTCGCCGCGACCGGGGATCAGGAAGATCAGCCCGACGTGCGGGTTGGCCAGCACGTTGCGGTAGCCATCCACTCGCCGGTTGCCGGGGCGCTCGGCGATGGCGATGGTGGTGTCATCGATCACGTACGCCAGCTGGCCGGCCGGATCACCCTTCGGCGAGACGTCGCAGGCGCCGGTCGCGTCGGCCGTCGCCACGAGGCAGAGCGGAGAGGCCGCCAGCCACTGCCGGTCCAGGTCGTGCAGCGCCGGGCGGGTCTTGTTCGCCACCCGGGACACCGGCGTCCCCACGAGGGCGACGAGCTCCTCGACGGTCCTGATCGGCTGCTCCGACATGCCGCTCAGCGTAGGCGGCCAGGACCTCCGTCACCTGGGAGCTTGGTGAGCGTCCGCTCAGCGCAGCTCGAACAGCTCGTGGACGACAACCTGGGTGGTCCAGTCCACCCAGCGCTCCCGGCTCCAGCCCAGCTCGAGCACGTACATCCGGTAGATCTCCGGACCGAGCAGGACCACCAGCACGTCACCGGCGTACCTGGCATCCACTCCCGGCCGTGGCTGGGCCTTGGACAGCAGCACATCGCGGGCCACGTCGTACATCGCCGGACGGCGCAGCGCCTCGGCGTTGCGGTACACCTCCCCCGCCGGGTCGGCGACGACCGCGTGGAAGACCGGCAGCATCGGGGCCACCCGGGCGAGGATCGTGGCGATTCCCTCCACCAGCAGGCGCGTCGCCCGCGCGGGATCGGTCTCGGCGACGGCAGCCGCGTACCAGGGCTGCTGCATCGGCACCGCCGGAGTATCCCGACCGAGCACTGTCTGATCGTGCACCTCCTGCAGGAGTGCGTCCTTGGTCCGGAACGTGAAGTAGACGGTCTGGACGGCAACGCCGGCCCGGTCGGCGATCAGGGTCATCGTGGTGCCGCGGTAGCCCAGCTCGCAGAACAGGTCGTACGCCGCATCGAGGATGCGCTGGCGGGTGGCCGCGGCCTGTTCCTGCCGGGATCTCTTGACGGTAGTCATCGAACCGCAGTTTACTAGTGGCTGCCACTAGTGACGACCACTAGTGAATTTCGGCAAACGAGGTCACATGCACATCCTCTTCACCAGTACTGCCGGCCTCGGCCATCTGCTGCCCCTGCTCGCCTTGGCCACCGCGGCCGACGAGGCGGGTCACTCGGTTCGCGTGGCCACGCCGCTGCGGAACGCGGACCGGGTTCTCGGCCGAAACCTGTCCTGGCACGACCTGGTCGAGCCGACCCAGGCCGAGCGGAACCAGGTCCGTTCGCAGGCGCCCGACGAGGAGCAAGCCGGGATCCAGATCTTCGGCCGGCTCAACCCGCTCGCAGCCCTACCGGGACTCGAGGCGCTGGTGGCCGACGAGCCACCCGACCTCGTGGTCAGCGAGGGTGCGGAGTTCGCCGGTGGCCTGGCCGCCGAGCGGGCCGGGGTTCCCGTGGTGCGGGTGCACCCCGGGCTCGTGCTGGGCAACATGTGGGAGGCGCTGGTCGCCCCAGCCCTCTCGTCGGTCCGCTCGGACCTGGGGCTCGACGCCGATCCCACCGCCGAGCGGCTGGTCGCCGCCCCGCAGATCAGCTACTTCCCGAGCGAGTTCGACCGCGGGTCAACCTCGGCAGCCGTCACCCGCGTACGCCGGCCCGGCCTGCCGCGACCGGTCGGCCACCGCGAGCTGCTGGTCTATGTGACCTTCGGCAGCGAGATCCCGGGGATGCCGATGTTCGTCCCGGCCGCGACGGCCGCCGTGACGGCGGCCCGGCAGACGGGCGGTCGGGTGCTGCTCTCGGTCGGCTCGGCCGACCCGAGTGTGCTCGGTGATTTGTCCGGCGTCGAGGTCGCTTCGTGGGTCGATCAGGCAGCAGTGTTACCGCGGGCCCGTGCGGTGATCAGTCACGCCGGCTCCGGCACCACGCTCGACGCCCTGGCCGCCGGCACCCCGACCGTCGCCGTCCCTTTCTTCGCCGACCAGCCGCGGAACGCCGAGCAGCTGGCCGCCACCGGCACCGGGGTGGCGGTGGCGCCCGGCCCGCAGCTGACCGAGCGCTTGGCCGCCGCCGTGCAGCAGGTCCTGGCCGACGAGCCTGCGGGGTGCGCGCCGATGGCTCGGACGATGCGCAAGCTGCCCGACATCACCGACGCCGTAGCTCTCCTCGAGCGGACGGCGCTTCGACCGCTCGCCCGAAACTCCCGGGCCGGCTCAGCGGCGTAGGCTCCGCCTTGTGGCGAGTTCCTGGTTCTTGGCCGTCGCCGGCATCACCGGCGACTCGGTGGTCGAAGGCCACGAGAACGAGCTGGAGGTCAGCGCCTGGACCTGGGGACTGAGCAGCAATGCCATGCCTTCCGGCAGCGGCGCCGGCAGCGGCCGACCGGTGCTGGAGGACCTGGTCGTCACCCTCGCCTCCGCTGCGGGGGCACTACAGCTCGTCGGCATGTGCGCAACGGGACGGCACGCGCAAACCGCGAGGCTGGTGGGCGTCCGCCCAGGTGGCGGTCAGCCGTTCACCTTCCTGCGCTACGAACTGCAGCGGGTCACGGTTACGTCGGTGGCGCAGGCGGCCGCTGAGGACGGATCGGTCAGCCACCGGGTCGCCATGCGGTTCGGTGGGATGCGGACGACATTCACCCCGCAGACCTCGAGTGGTGCGCCCGGCACGCCCGTACGCGTCGACGTCGGCACCGTAACGCCCTAGACCGGCGTCAAGGGCAGCAGCGACCGGCCCGTCGGACCGACCTGGATCACGGTGTCCAGCTGCGGGCAGACGCCGCAGTCGAAGCACGGCGTCCACCGGCAGTCCTCGACCTCGACCTCGTCGAGCGCGTCCTGCCAGTCCTGCCACAACCAGTCCCGATCCAGTCCGGCGTCCAGGTGGTCCCAGGGCAACACCTCGGCGTAGTCCCGCTCTCGGGTGGTGAACCAGGCCAGGTCAACTCCGGTGCCGGCCAGCGCCCGCTCCGCGCACCCGGCCCAACGCGCGTAGGAGAAATGCTCGCTCCAGCCGTCGAACCGACCGCCGTCGCGCCACACCGCCTCGATCACCCGACCGACCCGGCGGTCGCCGCGACTGAGCAGGCCCTCGATGATCCCGGGCTGGCCGTCGTGGTAGCGGAAGCCGATCGCCCGGCCGTAGTGGCGGTCGGAGCGGACCGCGTCGCGCAGCTTGGTCAGCCGGGCGTCGATGGTCTCGGCGTCGCACTGCGCCGCCCATTGGAACGGGGTGTGCGGCTTGGGCACGAAGCCGCCGATGCTCACCGTGCAGCGGATGTCCCGCTTGCCGCTGACCTCCCGCCCGGTGGCGATCACCCGCTTGGCCAGGTCGGCGATGGCCAGCACGTCCTCGTCGGTCTCGGTCGGCAGGCCGCACATGAAGTAGAGCTTCACCTGGCGCCAACCGTGGCTGTAGGCCGCAGCGACCGTGGCGATCAGGTCGTCCTCGGAGACCATCTTGTTGATCACCTTGCGCATCCGCTCCGACCCGCCCTCGGGCGCGAATGTCAGCCCGGACCGGCGGCCGTTGCGGGACAGCTCGTTGGCCAGGTCGATGTTGAAGGCGTCCACCCGAGTGCTGGGCAGGGACAGCGAGACGTTGCTGCCCTCGTAGCGGTCCGCCAGCTGGTGGGTGATGGCCGCGATCTCGGAGTGGTCGGCGCTGGACAGACTGAGCAGCCCGACCTCCTCCAGGCCAGTGGCCTCGATGCCGCCCTGCACCATCTTGCCGACGGTCTCGATGTTGCGCTCGCGTACCGGCCGGGTGATCATCCCGGCCTGGCAGAACCGGCAGCCGCGGGTGCAGCCGCGGAAGATCTCGACCGAGTAGCGCTCGTGCACCGTCTCGGCCAGCGGCACCAGCGGCTTGGCCGGGTAGGGCCACTCGTCGAGGTCCATCAGGGTGTGCTTGGCCACCGAGAACGGCACGTCCGGCCGGTTGGGCGCCACCCGGCGGATGCGCCCGTCGGGGAGATAGTCCACGTCGTAGAACTTGGGCACATAGACGCCGCCACCGGCGGCGAGCCGGAGCAGCAGCCCGTCCCGGCCGCCCGGCCGGCCCTCGGCCTTCCAGTCCCGGACGAGGGCGGAGATGGTCAGCGCGACCTCCTCGCCGTCCCCCAGCACGGCGGCGTCCAGGAAGTCGGCCACCGGCTCCGGATTGAACGCCGCGTGGCCGCCGGCCAGTACGATCGGGTCGTCCTCGCCACGGTCCTGGGCATGGATCGGGATGCCGGCCAGGTCCAGCGTGTTCAGCATGTTGGTGTAGCCGAGCTCGGTGGCAAAGCTGAAGCCGAGCAGGTCGAACTCGCCCACCGGCCGGTGGGCATCGAGGGTGAACTGCGGCACCTCGTGCTCGCGCATCAGGGCCTCGAGGTCGGGCCACACCGCGTACGTCCGCTCGGCCAGGATCCAGTCCCGCTCGTTGAGGATCTCGTAGAGGATCGCGATGCCCTGGTTGGGTTGGCCGACCTCATACGCGTCGGGGTAGGACAGGCACCAGCGGACGTCGACGGAGTCCCAGTCCTTGACCACCGAGTTCAGCTCGCCGCCGACGTACTGGATCGGCTTGCTCACTCGGGCGAGCAGCGGCTCCAGGCGGGGGAAGAGGCTCATGGTGCACCGAGCGTATTCCAGCGAAGGGGGACGACCCCCCCTCGGACCCCCCGCAACAGATCAGGCAGCGAGACCGAGATCCTGCAGCACCGCCTGGGCGGCCCGGCGGCCGGACACCAGCGCACCCTGGATCGAGGCGGTGTCCCGATGGTCGCCGCAGACGTACGCCCCCGAGGCCAGCCGGACCGGCCGCCGGGCCTCGAGGGGCGGGGGCTGGGCGGGCAGGGCCCCGGCGATCGCGTGGGTGGTGACCAGCTCCCAACTGTCGGTGTCGACGCCGTAGATGACTCCGGCATGCGTGCGGGCGACGCGCTCGGCCTCGCTCGAACCGTCGGCGCCGAGGACGGTGGTGGCGATCAGTGGCCGGCCGGCGGGTGCATACGTCGGGGCCGCCGTCGTCATCACCGCCGTGTTGATCACCGGGCCGCGGGCCTCGGCGTCCAGGTGCAGCAGCCGCGCGGTGGTCGGCGGCTCGGGAGCGGTATGCCAGAAGGTGGTCAAGGCCTTCATCGGCGGCGTGGGTTCACCGGTCAGGGCGGCCGCGGCCGGCGGGTCCGTGGCGACCACCACGGCGGCGCCGGTGACCTCGCCGCCGTCGGTCTGCACCGTGGTGTGGCCGATCCCGCGGACCGGCGTACTCGGCCGCACGGTCCCGTCGGGCAGTCCGGCGGCCATCAGCTCCGGCAGCCGGGACACCCCGAGCGACGGCACCGACGGCGTGCCCAGCAGGAAGGAGCGCAGCAGCAGGGCGGCGAAGTTGGCCGAGGTCGACTGCTCCCGCTCGGCGACGACGCCGGCCAGGAAGGGCTCGACGACGCCCGTCCGCAGGGGCCCGCGGAGCTCCCACTGGTCGAGATCCTCGGCCAGGGTGTGGTCCGGCCGACGCAGCAGACGGTCGACCGGGCGGAGCGCCTGGACCGCCCAGCGGAGGAAGCGCAGCTTGTCAGACAGGGTGCCCAGCGGTGCGGTGAGCGTGGCGGGCAGCAGAGTGGGCTCGCGGCGGGGGTCGGCCAGGGTGCTGCGGGTCGACCCATGGGCCACCCGCACTCCGGCGGCGAACGGCTTAAGGTCGAGAGCCTCGATGTCGACCACCCGCTTCAGCGCCGGGTAGGTGGGGTTGACCAGCTGGAACCCGCGGTCGCAGCGGAACCCGTCGATCACGTCGGTCCGCACCCGGCCGCCGACGGCGTCGGACGCCTCGAGAACCGTCACCTCGATGCCGGCCGCGGTCAGCCGCTGAGCACAGGCCAGCCCGGCCAGGCCGGCCCCCACCACGATGACCGGGTCACTGCTCACCAGGTCACCTTATTCAGGACCCGTTTGCCGCGGCCGCGGCGGACACGGCAGGCTGAGGCCATGAACGCAGCGTCGGTCCAGCGGACCGTGACGGAGCGGTTCGGCAGTGTGGACGAACGCAGCGAGGCCCCGTCCGGAAACGAGTTCGTGATCTTCAGCAAGCCCGAGCTGGGACGGCTGGACGACGATCGGCTGGCCTACGTGTGGGACCTGTTCGCCGGTGCGTTCGCCGACTACGGCGTCCGGGTGCACCGGATCAAGATCATGACCGGGCCCGAGCTCGAGGCGGCCGGAGCGATGCAGCAGCACTACGGCGTGATCAACCAGATCTCCCGCGAGGGCCGGTCGGCGCTGACCGAGGCGGCCGAGCAGGCGCTGCAGCAGAGCTACGGCGACGGGCTGGACGGGTCCGAGGTGATCGGCGGGCACCAGTTCCTGGACCGCTACCCCGAGGTGAGTGCGTACGCGCTGGCCATGCTGTTCGCCAACGCCGACGTCCAGCGCCTGGGACCGGGCACGTACGCGGCGCGCTTGAGGATGGACGGCGATCAGGTGGTGGTCCTGAACGGCTTCCACCCCCGTCAGCTTGGCTTCTTCACCGCCGCGGACGCGACCTGCGCGTTCCTGCACGGCAGCAGCGACACCGACTGGGAGACACTGCGGTCGGAGCTGATCGGTGCGACGGACCCGGCCAAGGCGGCGGCGGGGTCGATTCGCGGACGGCTCAAGGCCGACCCCGCGGCGTACGGGCTCAGCACGGTCAGCTCCAACTTCAACGGGGTGCACATGTCCGCCGGACCGCTGGAGGGCCTCGGCGAGCTGGACCGGTTCTTCGGCGAGGTGCACGCCCTGCCGGACTGGACCTTCGCGGCGGCGCTGCGCGCCGCCGGGCTCACCGACGACGACCTGCCGGGCCTGCTGGCCAACCCGGTGATCGCCGTCGAGGGCGAGCGCGGCACGGCATTCGACCTGACCGAGGGCCTCAACGCGGAGGCCGCGGCGAAGCTCCTGGCCGAGGCCCAGACCGCCTGACCCTTCCGCAAACCGGTCACGAACTGCAGCTTCTGGTCGGCCAGACCTGCGGTTTGTGACCGGTTTCGGGAGGGTGAGGGGAGCCGTTGGCCGGCTAGGCCGCGGCGGCTGCCTGGCCGTCCAGCCGCTTGCCCAGGATGAAGCTGATCAGCCACAGGGCGAGGAACATCGCGCCCACGAAGAACATCGGCGCGGTCAGGAAGCCGAGCGCCACCCCGACCGGCTGGGTCACCCAGCCGACGAGGTAGCCCGCCGGGCGGCGCAGCAGGGCGGCGGCGACCAGGGCCAGCAGGGCGGCACCGCCGCCGAGGCCGATCGCGTAACCTGCCGGCACGTCGGAGACCAGGATCATCACCGGGATGGCCAGCCCGTATACGACCACCTCGAAGAGCAGGATCGACAACAACACAACCCGCATCGGGTTGCCCGGCGTCAAGGTCATGACCAGAGCTCGCGGTCCGGCTCGCCGTCTTCGGCGTAGTCGGCGTCCCAGTCGTCGTCCGGGTCGTCACGCGTCGGTCGGGCCGGCGGCTCGTCGGCGGTGACCAGCAGCGTCCGCGCCTCGCCCACGGCCACCACCGACCCGGTGACCAGGACTCCGGGAACACCGGCGCTGTCGGTATCGGCCAGGCTGATGGCCAGCTCCAGGGCGTCGTCCAGCCGCGGGGCCACGCTGACCCGTTCGGGGCCGAAGATCCCGGCCGCGAGCTCGCCGAGCTCCGGCGCCGGCAGGCCGCGCGAGGTCGAGGCGACCTGGGTGACCACGACCTGGTTCATCACCTCTTCGAAGACAGTGAGCAGGCCTCGGGCGTCCTTGTCGGCCATCACCGCCACCACCCCGACCAGCGGGCTGAACCCGAACGCCTCGGTGATCGCAGCGGCCGCTGCCCGAGCGCCGTGCGGGTTGTGCGCCGCGTCCAACACGACGGTCGGCGAGCGGCGGACCACCTCCATCCGGCCGGGGAACCGCACATCGGCGAACCCCTCGCGGACCACCTCGGGGTTGAGCGCCTTCAACCCGAGGAACGCCTCCACCGCGGCCAGGGCCTGCGCCGCGTTGGCCGCCTGGTGGGCGCCGTGCAGGGGCAGGAAGATGTCGTCGACCGGGCCCTCGGCCCCGTTGACCCGGATGACCTGACCGCCGACCGCGAGCTGCCGGTCGATCACCCCGAAGTCGATTCCCTCCCGCTGCGGCAGCGCGCCCATCTCGGCGCAGCGTTCGAGCAGCACCTGGGCCGCCTCGATCGACTGCCCGGCCAGGATGGCGTGCGCGCCGGGCTTGATGATGCCGGCCTTCTCCCGGGCGATCTCGGTGACGGTGCCACCCAGCAGGTGGGTGTGGTCGAGGTCGATCGGCGTGACCACGGCAACCCCGGCGTCGGCGACGTTGGTCGCGTCCCAGGTGCCGCCCAGCCCGACCTCGACCACGGCCACGTCGATCGGAGCGTCGGCGAAAGCCGCATAGGCCATCGCGGTGATGATCTCGAAGAAGGTCAGCTCGACGCCGTCGATCAGCCGGTCGTCGACGAGCGCGACGTACGGCTCGATCTCCCGCCACGCGGCGTCGAAGCGTTCCTCGCTGATCGGGACGCCGTCGATGGTGATCCGCTCGGTCACGCTCGTCACATGCGGCGAGGTGAACCGCCCGGTACGCAGGCCGTCGGCGCGCAGCAGCGACTCGATCATCGCTGCCGTGCTGCCTTTGCCATTGGTCCCGGTCAGGTGGATCACCGGGTACGCGTCCTGCGGGTCGCCCAGGAGCTCGGTCAGCGCCTGGATCCGACCGAGGCTGGGCGCCACCCGGTGCTCGGGCCAGCGGGCGGTCAGCGACGCGACGATCTCGGCGTGGGTGGGCTCGGCAAGCATGGCGCGCCCAGTCTAGGGCGACGCCTTCGCCTGGCGATTCTCTCGCTTCCCGAGCGGTGCACAAGGAACCCGCTGGTCGGCCAGGCCTGGCCGAAGCGCCAGCTCAGTGGTGGTGGGCGTGCACGACGGCATGTCCCTTGCCGCGGGCGATCAGGGCCCGGTTGACCGGCACGGTCACGACGAAGGCGACGGCCAGGGCGACCGCCAGGCTGCCCCAGAACAGGGGACTGGTCAGGCCGGCTTCCATCGCTCCGGGAATGGCCAGCAGGATCGCGTTGTCCACGATCTCCATGGTCAGGATGGACAAGGTGTCGGCCGCCAGCGCGACCTTGATCGCCGCGCGCAGCGGGATGCCGGAGCGCAGCACCGGTCGGATGGTCAGGGCGTAGCCGAAGAGGAACGCCAGCACGACGGCCAGCACGATGCTGGGCAGGTCGGACCACCCCCACCACGTGGCCAGCACCATCCCGAGCACCTCGCCGATGGCGCAGCCGGTCAAGCAGTGCAGCGTGGCGGAGACGGCGAGCCGGGTCAGCTCCCGCCCGGCGGGGACGGCGTGATCCACTGAGCTCATGCCCAGCAATATACCCCCTGGGGGTATCAGACCCAAAACGGGTCGGCGGTCCTCGGTCGTGTTATCTAGACTGGCCAGCCGTGACCACCTCCGCTGATCTCCTGCCCGACGCACCCGCCCGACCGGGTGCGCGGGGCGTACCGGAGAAGCCGGCGCTCGAGGGCCTCGAGGACAAGTGGATCGCCCGCTGGCGCGAGGAGGGCACGTACGCGTTCGTGCGGCCGAGCAGTCGGGCCGAGGTGTTCAGCATCGACACCCCGCCGCCGACCGTCTCCGGGTCGTTGCACGTGGGCCACGTGTTCTCCTACACCCACACCGACCTGGTCGCCCGCTACCAGCGGATGACCGGGAAACACGTGTTCTACCCGATCGGCTGGGACGACAACGGCCTACCCACCGAGCGCCGGGTGCAGAACTTCTACGGCGTGCGCTGCGACCCGACCGTGGCGTACGACCCCGACTTCACGCCACCCGGGAAGCCCGACCCGAAGAACCCCCTGCGGATCAGCCGCCGCAACTTCGTGGCCTTGTGCCACGAGCTGACCCACGTCGACGAGAAGGCGTTCGAGGACCTGTGGCGGCGGGTCGGGCTCAGCGTGGACTGGACCACCCTCTATACGACCATTTCCGACGACTCGATCGCGGTGGCCCAGCGCGGGTTCCTGCGCAACGTCACCCGCGACGAGGCGTACCTCGCCGAGGCTCCGACGCTGTGGGACGTGACGTTCCAGACCGCGGTCGCCCAAGCCGAGCTGGAGGCGCGCGACTACCCCGGCGCGTACCACCGGGTCGCCTTCTCGCGGACCGACGGCGAGGGCCCGGTCTACATCGAGACCACCCGGCCGGAACTGATCGCGGCCTGCGTCGCGCTGATCGCCCACCCGGACGACGAGCGCTACGCGCCAGCTGTTCGGGCGTACGGTCCGCTCCCCTCTCTACGGGGTCGAGCTGCCGGTCCTGGCCCACGAGGCCGCCGAGCCGGACAAGGGTACGGGCATCGCGATGTGCTGCACCTTCGGCGACATGACCGACGTGACCTGGTGGCGGGAGCTGCAGCTGCCGGCCCGGGTGATCATCGGCCGCGACGGGCGGGTGCTGCGGGACCAGCCGGAGTGGGTCGCCGACGCGGAGGCGTGGTCGGCCATCGCCGGGCTGACCACCTTCTCGGCCCGCCAAGCCGTGGTCGAGGCGCTCCGTGCGTCCGGCGACCTCGACGGCGAACCGGTGTCGACGCAGCGCAAGGCCAACTTCTACGAGAAGGGCGACAAGCCGCTGGAGATCGTCTCCACCCGGCAGTGGTACATCCGCAACGGCGGCCGCGACGCGGATGTCAAAGCCGCCATGCTGGAGCGCGGCGAGCAGCTGGCGTGGGTGCCGCCGCACATGAAGTACCGCTACGACAACTGGGTCGGCGGGCTCAACGGTGACTGGCTGATCTCGCGGCAGCGCTTCTTCGGGGTGCCGTTCCCCGTCTGGTACGTGCTCGACGGTGAGGGCCAGCCCGACTATGCCAACCCGATCCTGGCCAGCGAGGCCAGCCTGCCGGTGGACCCGAGCAGCGAGGTGCCGCCTGGCTACACCGAGGCCGAGCGGGACCAGCCGGGTGGATTCATGGCCGATCCCGACGTGATGGACACCTGGGCGACCTCGTCGCTCAGTCCGCAGATCGTCTGCGGCTGGGAGCGCGACCCGGACCTGTTCGAGCTCACCTTCCCGATGGACCTGAACACCCACGCGCACGAGATCATCCGGACCTGGCTGTTCTCCCGGGTGGTCCGCGCCCACTATGAGAACGACTCGCTGCCGTGGGCCCGTTCGATGATCAGCGGGTTCGTGATGGACCCGGACCGCAAGAAGATGAGCAAGTCCAAGAACAACGTCGTGGTGCCGACCGACGTGCTCGAGCGCTTTGGGTCGGACGCGGTCCGCTGGCGGGCAGCCAAGGCCCGCCCCGGGCTGGACTCCCCGTTCGACGAGGCGGAGATGAAGGTCGGCCGGCGGCTGGCCCTCAAGGTGCTGAACGCCAGCAAGTTCGCCCTCGGCACCGGCGCGGTGGCCGACTGGACGGCGATTCTCGAGCCCGTCGACCGTTCGTTGCTGGCGCACCTGCAGCGTGTGGTCGAGCAGGCGACGGCGGCGTTCGCGGCGTACGACTACACCGGTGCGCTCGAGGTGACTGAGCAGTTCTTCTGGCAGTTCTGCGACGACTACCTGGAGCTGGTCAAGGAGCGCGCGTACGCCGACGCCGGTCCGGGGAGCCTGTCCGCCCGGGCCACACTGGGCCTCACCCTGGACGTGGTGCTGCGGCTGCTCGCCCCGATCATGCCCTTCGTCACCGAGGAGGTCTGGTCGTGGTGGAAGGAGGGGTCGATCCACCGGGCCGGCTGGCCGGCCGTGAGTGAGGTGGCCGGAACCGGCGATCCCGCCCTGCTGACCGACGTGTCGGCGGTGTTGGTGGCGATCCGCGGCGCCAAGTCGCAGGCCAAGGTGTCGATGCGGACCGAGGTCGTCGCCGCCCGCTTCTCCGGGCCGCCGGAGGCGCTCGCCCATCTGCAGGCCGTCGAGTCCGACCTGCGGGCCGTGGGCCGGATCACCGGCGAGGTGACCTGGGCCGAGGCCGAGGGCCCGGTCACCGTCGATGTAACCCTGGCGCCGACCTCCTGAGTCCCTCATCCCTCCGAAACCGGTCATAGATTGCAGGTTCCGTAGCGGGATACCTGCTGTTTGTGACCGGTTTCGGGGAAGATGGGGCAAGAGGGTTAGGAGACGGGCCAGTTGAGCTCGGTCCGCAGCTCGGCCGGATCCATGTCCGGGCTCGGCTCGGTGACGTAGACCTCCCAGTACGCCTCACCCGGGGTCAGACCCTGCTCGGCGATCCAGCCACCGAGCCGCTGCCATGCCTCGCCCAGGCCGTCGAACGCCCCGGCGTGCACCACCCGGGCCACCCGACCGCCCGGCAGCTCGCCCGCCTCAGCGGAACCATCCGGCTTGATGGCCCGGTCGGTCGGAAATCCGACCTCGAGGTCCATGGTCTCGTCGGAGATGCCGCGGTACAGGCCGAAGGCCGGACCGGTGGCCATCACCCCTTGGGCGCCCATCGCCTCCCCCAGCACCGAGAACGAGCGGTCGAAGAAGTCGGTCACCTCCTCGGCGGTGATCGTCCCCCGCACAACGGCGGTAGTGGTCGGCTGGACGCTCACCAGCTCGGGCGCGGGCTGGCCTGACCCGACCTCGGTCGTCATCGCGTTCTCCTCTCATCGCGGCGCATCCACCGAAGAGTAGGCCCCGACGCCGGCACGGTCAGCGAGCGGGCGGCAGGTCCCACTCGGTGTCGCGCGTACGGAGGATCCACACCGACACCAGGGCGCAGGTCAGGGTGGCGATGCCCCAGCCGCCGAACACGTCGAGCCAGCGCAACGGAAGGATCACCGCGGACACCAGATGGACCGGCTGGGACAGCGCCATCACACCGAACGCAAGGTAGAGCCACGTCCGGTCGATCCTGGCCAAGCTGGGTCTCCGACGAGGACGACGGTCACCGGCGGGTGCTTGCGGTACTGGCATACCTGGAGGCCGGCCGCCCTTAGGCTGCGGTCATGGCAGACCAGGTCGCGATCGTCACGGGAGCTTCGTCAGGGATTGGGGAGGCGACGGCCCACCGGCTGCAGCAGACCGGCTTCGTGACCTATGCCGGAGCGCGGAGGCTCGACCGGATGGGCGCGCTCGCGGGCCAGGGCGTGCACGTCGCAGAGCTCGACGTCACGGACGACGCGTCGATGACGACCTTGGTGGACCGGGTCCTGACCGAGCAGGGGCGCGTCGACGTACTGGTCAACAACGCCGGGTACGGCTCCTACGGCGCGGTGGAGGACGTGCCGCTCGACGAGGGGCGGCGTCAGCTCGAGGTCAACCTGTTCGGGCTGGCCCGGATGAGTCAGCTGGTCATCCCGTCGATGCGCGCCAGCGGATCGGGCCGGATCCTCAACGTCTCCTCGATCGGCGGCCACTTCGGCGAGGCGCTGGGCGCTTGGTACCACGCCAGCAAGTTCGCCGTGGAGGGGTTCAGCGACAGCCTGCGCCTGGAGCTGCACGGGTTCGGCATCCACGTGGTCGTGATCGAGCCGGGCTCGATCCGGACCGAATGGGGCGGCGGGGCTCTCGACAGCGCCCGGAACTACTCCGGCTCCGGGGCGTACGCCGAGCAGGTCGACGCGATGGCCGCCCTCTACGCCGAGGCCGACAACCGTGGCACCGAGCCCTCGGTCATCGCCGAGACCATCCTCGACGCCGTCCAGGCCCGCCGACCCAAGCCCCGCTACGCCACCCCCTTCTCGGCCAAAGCCATCATCGCCGCCACCACTCTGGTCCCCGACCGCCTCCTCGACGCCGGCGTACGCGCGATGATGTCCCGCCTCTCCCGCTAGCCCCGGCCCTCTCCGAAACCGGTCACAAACTGCAGCTTCGCCGCCGCGGGCTTGTTGTTTGCGACCGGTATTTGTTCACAGGCTGTGGTCATCTCCGAGTGCTGTCCACAGATCTTGCCGGAACCGGCAGGGAGGTCGGCCGGGTCCGCATCCTCCAGTCGTGACGACACTGCCCGCACCATTTCGAGGCCACATTCGTGGACGCCAGTGGGAACGCATCAGCCACGGCTTGTACGCAGCGGCTCGCGTCCGCACGTTGGCCGAAGAGCTCCGGGCTTGGGAGCTCGTGCTCCCGGCCACCGCGTCGTTCACCCACCTGACGGCGGCCGAGCTGCTGGGATGGTGGCTGCCCGCTCCGATCCTGCACCCGGTCTTCGCCGCGATGCGGGACGGGATCCCGCGTCCGCGACGAGCCGGACTACTGGTGTGCCGTCACACCAGGCCCGTGGCGAGCGAGTGGTTCAAGGGGCTTCGGGTGACGACTCCGGCCGAGACCATCCTGGCCGCCGCCCGCGATCTTGGCCTCTTGGATCTGGTCATCCTGGCCGACTCCGCTCTTCGGCTCGAGCACTGCACCATCCGGGACCTGGAGATCGCCGCCCGTCAGCACCGGCGCGGCGCACCTCAGCTGCGTACGGTGATCCCAATGCTCGACCCACGCTCGGAGTCCGCGTGGGAGTCGATCATGCGCGTTCTGCATCGGGCAGCGGACATCCCCGTCCTTGTGCAGCAGGACATCAACGACGAGTTCGGGCACTTCCTTGCGCGCGCTGACCTGCTGATCGAGGGAACGCGACGGCTGCAGGAGTACGACGGCGCCGTGCACCGGGAGGCTGAGACCCACGCGAAGGACCTAGCCCGTGAACGCCGCCTGCTCGCCGACGACTGGCAGCGGCACGGCTACGTTTCCGAGGACTTGCTGTCCGGCGGGGCACAGATCATCGCTGACGTGGACCGGACGCTAGGGCGTACGTGGGACAGCCGTCGGATCGCCGCCTGGCGGCACCTGGTCACACATTCGCTGTACGGCCGTCCGGGCCGGGCTCGCGCCTACAAGCACTGGCGTCGAGCCCTCCCCCGAAATAGTGGTCACAGGTTGCACACCCGCGATGTTGATCCATGCAGTTTGTGACCGGTTCGTGAAGAGCGGAAGCCCCTTAGGTCAGGCGGACTTGTCGCGGCGCTCGCGCTTGGCCAGCTTCTCGCGGGGGATCAGGGTGGGCAGCACAGACTCCTTGACCACCTCGGCCGTGATGATCACCTGGGCGACGTCGTCTCGGCTGGGTACGTCGTACATCACGTTGAGGAGTACTTCCTCCAGGATCGCCCGCAGCCCGCGCGCCCCGGTGCCGCGCAACAGCGCCAGATCGGCGATGGCCTCGATCGCGTCCGGCGTGAACTCCAGCTCCACCCCGTCCAGCTCGAACAGCTTGCGGAACTGCTTGACCAGCGCGTTCCGCGGCTCGATCAGGATCCGGATCAGGGCGTCGCGGTCCAGCGGCGACACCGACGAGATCATCGGCAGCCGGCCGATGAACTCCGGGATCAGCCCGAACTTGACCAGGTCCTCGGGGCGTACGTCGGCGAACGGGTCCTCGGCCTCCGGCCGCCGGGTGGCGATGTCGTTGTTGAACCCGAGCGGCCGCTTGCCCACTCGCGACGCGATGATGTGGTCCAACCCGGCAAACGCCCCACCGACGATGAACAGCACGTTGGTGGTGTCGATCTGGATGAAGTCCTGGTGCGGGTGCTTACGGCCGCCCTGCGGTGGCACCGACGCCGACGTACCCTCCAGGATCTTCAGCAGCGCCTGCTGCACACCCTCGCCGGACACGTCCCGCGTGATCGACGGGTTCTCGCTCTTGCGAGCGATCTTGTCGACCTCGTCGATATAGATGATCCCGGTCTCGGCCTTCTTCACGTCGAAGTCGGCGGCCTGGATCAGCTTGAGCAGGATGTTCTCGACGTCCTCGCCGACATAGCCCGCCTCGGTCAGCGCGGTCGCGTCGGCGATGGCGAACGGGACGTTCAGCATCTTGGCCAGCGTCTGGGCGAGGTAGGTCTTGCCGCAGCCGGTGGGCCCGATCAGCAGGATGTTGGACTTGCCCAGCTCGACGCCGTCGTCCTCGGCCCGCCGCGCCGGGTTGGCCGTCTGGGCCTGGACCCGCTTGTAGTGGTTGTAGACCGCGACGGCGAGCGCCTTCTTGGCGTTCGTCTGTCCGATCACATAACCGTCGAGAAACTGCCGGATCTGATGCGGCTTGGGAAGCTCCTCGAGCAGTCCGACCTCAGAGCCCTCGGAGAACTCCTCCTCGATGATCTCGTTGCACAGGTCGATGCACTCGTCGCAGATGTAGACGCCGGGACCAGCGATGAGCTTCTTGACCTGCTTCTGGCTCTTTCCGCAGAACGAGCACTTCAGCAGGTCGCCGCTCTCTCCGATGCGCGCCACACCGCCTCCTCAACTCTTGCCCGCCCGACTGGCTAGATTGGCCCCACCCTAACGCCCACCTCCGACTAAGTGGAGGACATTCCGATGGCGGGTCAGGCCAGTCTGTCGATCAGACGGGAACGGCCTTGAGCGAGGTCAACACCTCGTCGATGATCCCGTACTCCAGCGCCTGCTCGGCCGTGAGGTACTTGTCGCGCTCGATGTCGCGGCTGACCTCCTCGGTCGACTTGCCGGTGTCGGTCGCCAGCATCTCCTCCATCAGCGAGCGGATCCGGAGGATCTCCTTCGCCTGGATCTCGATGTCGGAGGACTGCCCGTAGCCGCCCTCGGTCGCCGGCTGGTGGATCAGGATCCGGCTGTTCGGCAGGGCGAGACGCTTTCCCTTGGTGCCGGCGGCGAGGATCACCGCCGCCGCCGAGGCCGCCTGGCCCAGGCAGACCGTACGCACGTCGGGCTTGATGTAGCGCATCGTGTCGTAGATCGCCGTCAGGGCGGTGAACGAGCCGCCGGGCGAGTTGATGTAGATCTCGATGTCCCGCTCGGCGTCCATCTGCTGCAGGCAGAGCAGCTGCGCCATCACCGCATTGGCGATCTCGTCCGAGATCGGAGTGCCGAGGAAGATGATGCGGTCCTCGAACAACTTGGTGTACGGGTCGATCCGGCGCATCCCGTAGGAGGTGCGCTCCTCCCACTGCGGGATGTAGTAGTCCATCGTCGGGGAGAACGGCTGGCCCTTCGCGAAGGGCGCGTCGAAGGTGTGGGTCATCTCAGGTGCGTCCTTACTGGTTCGGGGCCTGCGGCGACGGGATCTGTGCGGCAGAGGCGTACACGTGGTCGATCAGGCCGTACCTCTGCGCATCCTCGGCGGTGAACCACCGGTCGCGGTCGGAGTCTGCCTCGATCTGGTCCAGGGTCTGCCCGGTGTGCTCGGCGATCAGCTTCTGCATCACCGTCTTGATGTGCAGCGACTGCTCCGCCTGGATGCGGATGTCGCTGGCCGTGCCGCCGAGTCCGCCAGAGGGCTGGTGCATCATGATCCGGCTGTGCGGCAGGGCATACCGCTTGCCCTTGGTGCCCGCGCAGAGCAGGAACTGGCCCATGGAGGCGGCCAGTCCCATGGCCACGGTGGCCACGTCGTTCGAGATCCAGTTCATGGTGTCGTAGATCGCCATGCCGGAGTCGACGGAGCCGCCCGGGGAGTTGATGTAGAGGTAGATGTCCTTGTGCGGGTCCTCGGCGTTCAGCAGCAGCATCTGGGCGCAGATCGCGTTGGCGTTCTCGTCCTTGACCTCGGAGCCGAGGAAGATGATCCGGTTCTGCAGCAGAGCTTGGTAGACGTTGTCGTCCAAGCCGATGCTGTTCCGGCCGTTGGCCGCCATCCGCGGCAGGGGTCCAAATGGGGCGTTCACGAGCACGAACCTACTCCCGAGAACTGGCGCAAGAGGCGTACTGGGCGCTGTGTTCGCTGTGGGCGCAGCCTCGCTGAGGACATGGAGAGAGGGTCAGATCCGGAGGTCCCCCACCTCCCGATCTGACCCTCGCCCATCCCCTGGCCCACATCCCCGTGAGCTGCTCCCCGAGCTCTGCGAGCCCTCGGCGTACGGCGCAGATCCTCCCCCAAACTGAATCCCACGCGTTGCGCCTGGTATCCGTTGGCGTCCCAGCCGGTCCTCCCCCTGATTTGAACCGGTCCCCGTACGCCGCCGAAGTTTGCTGTCGATCTGCTCGATCTATTGATCTCGTATCCCGACAGAAAGAATGCTGTAGCAGGAACCTCCATCGACCGTCGGAATTCGACGCGGCTTCGCTCAAGATCCCCCGAATCCGTAGATGTGCGCTCACAGCCCAGACCAAGGTCGCCTTGAGGAACAGTTGAGCCGCGGCAGAGATACCGATGAACTCTCAATCAGATCGGGCGTACGCGGCGTCGGCGGGCCAGGAACGGTGTCCGTTTCTGGACACCCCAGAGACCGCACGTGCCCCTGTCCGAAACTGGACAGGGGCACGTCAGAAGGTGTCGTCAGCTGGCGTCGGTGTCCTCGTCAGTGACCGCGGGAGCCTCTGCCGCGAAGTACGTGCCGTCCTCGCCGAGGGTGGCGAGCTCGACCTTCGCGCCGTTGCTGTCGGTGACCGTGGCGGACTCGACGATCACCGCGAGGGCCTTCGCCCGACGGATCTCGAGCATGTACTCCTCGATGTGGTGCGGGTGCTCCTTGAGGTGGTCGGCCACCTGCTGCGGCGCAACTCCGTCGGCCCGAGCCTTGCGCAGGATGTGCTGGGTCAGGTCGTTCTGGTCAACGCTGATCGCGCGGTCCTCGGCCACCTTGTCCAACACCATCTGCGCCTTGATCGCCGAGGTCGCCCGCTCCTCGATCTCGACCCAGAACTCGTCCTCTGTCTGGTTCTCGCCGGAGTCGACCAGGTACTGGTCGAGGGTGAGTCCCGCCTGGGCGAGCTGGCTGGTGATCTGCTCGCGACGGGCGTTGAGTTCGCTGTCCAGCAGGTTGTCGGGCACCTCGATGTCCAGCTGGTCCAGCAGGGTCTGCAGGACGGCATCGCGGGCCTGGCTGGCCTGCTCGAGCCGCGCCACCCGGGTCAGCCGCTCGCTGATGTCGGCCCGGAGCTCCTCGATCGTGTCGAACTCCGAGGCCTGCTGGGCGAGCTCGTCATCAGCCGCGGGCAGCTCCTGCTCCTGGACCTTGCTCACCGCCACCTCGATGTCGGCCTCCTCGCCCGAACGGGCGCCGCCGACCAAGGTCGAGGAGAACGTGGCGGACCCGCCGGCGGAGAGCCCGGTCACGGCGTCGTCCAGCCCGTCCAGCATCGTGCCGGACCCGATCGTGTAGTCAAGGTCGTCGGCCGCGGCGTCGGGCAGGGACTCGCCGTCCCGGCTGGCCGCCAGGCTGATGGTCACGACGTCACCCTCGGCGGCGGGGCGCTCGACGGTCTGGCGGGAACCGAAGCGCTGCTGCAGCGCCTCGACCTGCTTCTCGACGAGGGCGTCCGGCACCTCCAGCGGCTCGACCTTGGCCTCGAGGCCGGCGAAGTCGGGCAGCTCGAAGTCGGGGCGTACGTCCACCTCGGCGGTGAACTCGATGAGGTCGCCGTCCTCGAGCTTGGTCACCTCGAGGTCCGGCTGGGCCATCGGGCTGAGGTGGTTCTCCTGCACCGCCTGGCCGTAGAAGCTGGACCACGCGTCGTTGAACGCCTCCTGGATGACCACGCCGCGGCCGAACCGCTGGTCGATGACCATCGGCGGCACCTTGCCCTTCCGGAAGCCCGGGATGTTCACCGACTTCGCGATGGCGGCGTACGCCTTGTCCATGCTGGGCTTGAAGTCCGCGAACGGAACCTCGACGGTGATCTTCACCCGGGTAGGACTCAACTGCTCGACGGTGCTGGGCACGCTTGGTCACTTCCTGTTGTCAAGGCGGGCGGCAGACTGACGGAACTGCCGGTAGGGCTCAATGAGCCCCGGCAATCTTACGGGTGGGCGTACACGCGGCCAACCTGCGTGTACCGGGCGGGCGCGATTGCCGGTTGGTGGCGGGCGGGCCAGCCCCTTACACTCGACCCGCGGACGTCCGAGCGCGGGCGGCGCGGGGCGTAGCGTAGTGGCTAGCGCGTCTGCTTTGGGAGCAGAAGATCGCAGGTTCGAGTCCTGTCGCCCCGACTCCGTGCACCACCCCGCGGGTGTAGCTCAATGGCAGAGCTCCAGCCTTCCAAGCTGGTCATGCGAGTTCGATTCTCGTCACCCGCTCCACTACGACTTACCTAGTCATCGCGGGTTTCGTTCTCAAGACCACTCTTGGCCGGCTGCTCGATTCCAACGGTCGGGCCACTCACGGGCCACTTCTCCCCCGCCGCCCGGCCGATTCGGAGGTCAAGAGCGGCCGCAATCTCGCGGTCCCGCTCGCTGGTCGCGTGCTGGTAGATCAACGCCGCGCGCATGCTGCCGTGGCCCATCCGGTGCATCAGTTCACGCATGCTCGCACCGCTAGCCGCCGCCAGGTTGTTCCCGGTATGGCGAAGATCGTGGAAGTGGAAGCCACCCGGGAGGCCGGCTTTCATGACGAGGTTGGACCAATCGACCGACCGGTGGAAGTTGTTCCGCCGCAGCGGCGCACCCAACGGCCCGCGGAAGATCAACTCTTCACCAAAGGCCGGGAACTCGGCCAGGTGCTCGCGCATCACCTGGATTAGCACCACAGGCAGGGCGACGGTCCGCACGCCGGCCGATGACTTCGGCGGACCGGCCACCCGGCGACCGTCTTGCAGCTCGGCGAACTTCCGGGCCACGCGCACGGTCGCCTGATCAAGATCAAGATCCAGGGCACGGAGCGCGACGATCTCACCCCAGCGCAGGCCCGTGAAGGCTGCGAACAGCACGAGAGCGCGATACCGCCGCTCGATCAGCTCGGACAACGCGATCACCGCGGAGACCGACCCGACTGGCCGCTCTGCTGTCTCCTCCTTGTCGTACCCGCGCATCCGGCATGGGTTTTCGGGCAGCAGCCGATCCTCATTCACCGCCGTGTTGAGCACGGCCCGTAGCAGCCGATAAGACTTCGCCGCGACGATCGTCGTACGGCCGTCGTCGAGCAGCCGCTTCCGCCACGTCCGGACCGCCTGCGAGTTGATCTTGTCCAGCGACCGGCCGCCCAGGTAGGGCCTGATGTGGTTCCTGAGCAGCGACTCGTACAGCTCCCGCGTGCGCGGCTGCAGCCGGCGCTCCCTCACCCACTGGTCCGCGTAGTCACCAAGGGCGACCAGCCGAGCGGTCGGCGACGACCACTTACCCCGGACAATGTCAGCTTCAAGCAACGCCAGCCATCGCTCAGCGTCGCTTTCCCGTTGAAACGTCATTGGCGCCGGGTACATCAGCCCGTCTGGTCCGCGATACCGCACCTGAAAGTTGCCCGAAGCGCGACGTCGAATGCTTCCAAACCGCCGCCGACTCACGACGCTCGGCCCAACGTGATCGGCTGCACCGTCCCGGCCGCAATGAAGTCCGCCACCGCCGAGGCAGGGATACGGACATGCCGACCAACCCGCACGAAGCGGATACGGCGCTCGGCGATCAAGCGGCGGGGAAAGCGCGTCGACGTGCCGAAGACCGCAGCCGCTTCTTCCACGCTCAACAGTTGCTCCATCGTCAACCTCCTCGCTGGAGGCAGCTCATCGGTGGTTGGGGGCTCGGCCTCCCCCGATCTGGGAGGTTGGGGCCTTCGGTTGCCGCCTCAAGGGCACTCGCTGCGCTCGTGTCCTGCGGATTCGCTGCGCTCTCCCTTGACCCGCCGCCCTGCGGCCCTGAGTGCGGCGGGTTATCGGGTGAGGCCGAGGAGTGGATAGGTCCCGGGTCGGGTGGATCGGCGCCGGTTGCCGAACGGTTGTCCACAGCCCCGGCCGCCTCCTTGGCCGCCGCGTACTGGACTCGCCACTTCTGTCGTTCAGCGACGGCGCGGAGCAGGGTGAGGGTGTAGGTGGTGGTGTCGGGTTGCTCGTCGGTCCAGATGAACCGGGGCAGCCCGTCCGGGGAGAGCACACCGGCGGCCATCCGCTCGACCTCGGGGGTGACGATCCCGGCGGCGTCGAGGGCTTCGCGGACGACGGTGGCTCGGTCGGCGCGATGGTCTTTCAGGGTCTTGCCGGTCCAGTCGCGGGAGACGAGGACGCGGCGGCCACCCACGCCGAGGTGTTCCCGGTCATGCGCCTTGGAGACGCAGCGGCCGGGGATGAGGCCGGGGCCGGGCTGGTCGGGTTGGATGCCGTAGCGCAGCCAGTTCGCGCAGCGCGGGGAGCACGGCAGCCATCGCAGCTCGTGGTGCAGCCGATCGATGTGCGCGTCGCGGGCCGGGGTGGACTCGTGGTCGCCGAGGGGGTCGGCGACGGCTTTGGTGAGGTACTTGGCCAGGTAGCGGACGGCCCGGTCGGCGTCTCGGAGGGGGCGATGATGCCGGCGGCGTCGTACTGGATGCCGAGCCGCAGCACGTGCGCCGGTCGGGCGTCGGGGTCGGTCTGCGACCTGGTCCAGCGCTTCGGCCCAGGTGGTCAGCATCTGGCTCCGGTGTCGGGGTCGCAGTAGCCGTCGCCGGTCCAGACCGGTTGACGGTGGACGTAGACGGGTCGGTCGAACGGGGGCCACCACAGCTGACACATAGGTCGCCTCGATCACCTGCTGAAGCACGGCCCGGGGGATCGACGCCGCGCATGGCCAGCGTGCAGGTGCGGGGCGAGCCGGGTCTGGGGTTCGATGGCGGCGAAGTACTGCACCTTGGTAGCCGGCGCAGCGGCGAAGGTTCTGCCACGAACCGGTCGACCAGCTTGGGGAAGTGCAGCGCATCCAGCGCGGCCCGCCGGTAGTCGTAGGTCGCCGGGTCGATCGGCACCCCCGAACCTCGCCGCACCGGACCGTACGAGGGCAGGGTGAGGGTGAGGAACATCGACGGCCGGAACTCCCGCCCATCCGGGGTGACGAACGTCCGGCCGACCGTGCGCGCCTCCATGGCCACTCGGGGTAGGTCTGGTGCATCGTCCCGGCGTCTGGTCGACCGCACCCGCCGCGACCCCTCGTCGACGTTGTCGTCGGCCTGGTCCTCATCGTCGGCCGGGTCGGGTAGTTCGGCTGGCAGACCGGGTTCGGGCTCGGTGGTGCGGTGCCAGCCTTCCTGGCATTGCTGCATGCGCAGGATGCGGGCTTTGCGGGCGCAGGGTGGGCAGACGGCTTCCCGGGTGGAGCCACAGGCGATGGGGACCCGGGATTCGGTGCCGGTGTCGCGGTCGAGCACCCGACGCACCAGGGGCCGGACGCACACCCCCGCGTTGACGGCGAGTTCGCGGGCCATGTCCTTGGTGATGGAGGCGAGCACGGCGAGGGACATCAGGCCACCGCCGAGAAGTCCTGGTCGAGGACGACGGGGACCGGGGCGCCGTCGGCGAGGAACAGCCGCATCCAGACCCGCTCGTCGGGGCTCGCACCGCCCCAGATGCCGTCCTGCTCGGCCGTGACGAGGGCGTGGGTTAGGCAGGACCGCCGGGCCGGGCAGGACTGGCAGACGGCCCGTGCGGTGTCCTGGTCCGGATCCCGGTCCGGCGCGGTCCACCAGTCCGGATCGACGAACTGCGAGGTGCACGCCGCGTCCTTGGCCCAGTCCTCGACCACCGCAGCCCGCAAGGCCGCCCGCACAGTCGACGGCAGTTCGGGGACGATCGCCGGGAGTTCGAGCTGCAGCGCCCGGCGGGACGGACGGCGGCGGTCGGGGCGGCGGCGGGTCATGCTGCCACTCCGGTCGGCTCGCCACCGTTATTGTCTTGATCGCCGTCGACCAGGCGCAGCGGCGGAGGGGTCGGGTTGACCAGTTCCCCGATGTGGACGTCGGTGACGTGGCAGAACCGGACCCGGACCGGTTCAGCGATCCCATCAATCATTACGTAGCCGACCCCGGGCAGGGAGTCGGGAATGGTGTCGCAGCGGGCACCGCGGTCCCGGGCGCCGTGGCCGAGGACGAGGTTGACCTGTTCGGCCTCGGTCATCCGCAGCGCGATCCGGATCGGGAACAGGTCCCGGGCCGGGACGGTCTCCTTACGCGGGTCCTGCACCGCCGCGACCACCACCACGCCGACCGCACGACCCTGGGACAGCAGCAGCCCGAGCGCGTTCGCGATCCGCCGCTTCGTCTCCCGGTCCCCGACATAGCCGGTCAGCGCGGCCAACTCGTCGATCATGATGACAATCAGCGGCTCGTCGGTGCTGGGCTCGTGCAGCCGGGTTACACCGCGCAGCAGCTGCTGACGGCGCTGCATCACCTTCACTGCGGCTTCCAGAGCGGCGGCGAAGTCGCCCTCGGTCTTGTGCTCGAACCGGGCGAACAGGGTCTCCCCGAACGCGAGTTCCATCCCGCCCTTCGGGTCCAGCGCCCACAGCTCGACCATGCCCCGCCGGATCGCCGGGGCGAGTTGGGTGATCACCGACCACAGCACCGACCCCTTGCCGGAGCCGGTCGCGCCGGAGACCAGGACGTGGTTCCCCCGCAGCGGCAGCCGGTAGATCGACCCGTCCTCACAGATCGCGATCGGCAGCCCGTCGAGATCGACCGGCCCGGTGGTGACGATCGGATACACCGGGTTGACCAGCGGATCGTTAGTGAGGAACCAGACCTCGAGCTCGTGCGGCCGCCGCTTGACGGAGCGGACCCGGCAGTCCTCCGCGCCGAACGTCTGACACAACCGATCACTGACCTTGGCCCAATCCTCGACCGTCTGCCCGGGCAGCACCAGATACACCCAGCGCTCGAACACCAGAGGATGCTTCCACCGCAACCACACCAACAGCAGAAGCCCGAGCCCGTAGCCGACCGCCACCGGGACAACCCCCGCCCCGTCGCACAGGATCAACGTCCCCACCGCGACCGCCAGCACCGTCATCGCGACCTGGGAGCGGAGGATCGTCCACACGATCAGAAACAGCGTCTTGACAAGCCAACCGAGAAGCAGCGCCCAGATCGAGATCTTGACCGCATCCCAGCGGACCCGGATCGGAGACTCCTCCACCCGCCTCCCCATGGCGAACACGGCTAGGCCGCTTTCGGGGTATCGGCGCGGCGGGTGACACCCGGCGCCACCAGACCGGTGCAGCGCAGGCTGTAGGCCTGCTTCGGCAGCGTCGCCGGCGCCCCAGGCACCTTCCCGAACTTCGGGTTCGAAACTTCCTTGATGTAGGGCATGATCATCAGCCCGTCCAACATCACCGGACGGATCGCCACCTGAGGGCTGATCGGCTCCGGCGGCACCGGCCGAACGTCGGCGGCAATCTTGACCTTGAACGTCTTCTCCCGCGCCTGCGGGTCGAAGTCCAACACCTCCACCTGCCACATGGGCAAGCCGGTGTCCTTGTCCCGGGCCTGCACCCGGTTGTCCTTGCTCGACTTGTCGAAGTCATCGATCGGCGACACCTCGCCGACCACACCCAGCCCGAACGAGAACAACTCCCCCACTCAACCTTGAACGGTCCCTGAACCGACATGGCTCTACCCCTTCCCGGGTATCGGCACCCGGCGAATCCGGCTGCCGATGCATTCAGAGTC
This sequence comes from uncultured Actinomycetota bacterium, assembly GCA_963808435.1. Classification (GTDB taxonomy): domain Bacteria; phylum Actinomycetota; class Actinomycetes; order Propionibacteriales; family Propionibacteriaceae; genus Microlunatus. Next base: position 88,944 of record CAWEFW010000021.1, read on the forward strand.
CGTCACATCTCGGGACGTTCTAACCGCACTTGAAGGACTTTTAGGGACACTTCTGTGGTTGAATATGTCCCATGGCGAACCAACGGCTCAGAACCGCCCTTGCAGCCGCCGGCCTGACCCAGCCCGCTCTGGCCGAGCGGGTCCAGGTCGACCCGAAGAGCGTCGAGCGGTGGATCACTCAAGACCGCATGCCACACGCCACCACCCGGGCCCGGATCGCCCAAGTCCTCGGGCAGGAGGAGACCTACTTCTGGCCCGGCCTGCTCAGCACCGCGCAGAGTCGAAGCGCAACCCAGTCCGAGCTAGTGCAGTTCTGGCCCAACCGCAGTGCCGTGCCCGGCGACGTCTGGCAATCACTGTTCCGCGAAGCCACTACTCAGCTCGACATCCTGATGTACGCCGGACACTTCTTGATCGAGGCCTACGGCCTGGTCGACACCATCCGCTACAAGTCCGCCGCCGGCACCAACTTCCGAATTCTGCTCGGCGACCCGCGCAGCGAGGCAGTCCGACTACGCGGCCGTGAGGAAGGCCTACCGTCGATTGTCGAGCGATGCCGCTCTAGCCTGGACTACCTGAGCAGCACCGCGACGTTGCCGGGGGTGCAGATCCGCACTCACGGAACCACGCTGTACGCCAGCATCTACCGCTTCGATGACACGATGCTGGTCAACAGCCACACCTACGGCGCGTACGCAGCACAGTCGCCGGTCACACACCTGCAGAAGGTGCCCGGAGGGCAACTGTTCAGCTATTACGAAGCCGCGTTCGACCGGGTCTGGGCGACCGGCGAGCCGGTACCGTAGCCGGCATGGGCAAGCGGATCGACTACTACGACGACCCCGCCGCGCCGCCAATCAACAGCATCAAGCCCAGCGCCTCAGCCTTCGTCCTACGCGACGGCAAAGTACTGCTCACCCAGCGGTCCGACAACGGCAACTGGTCGATGCCAGGCGGAGGTCAAGACCCTGGCGAGTCGCTGAGCATGACCGCCGTGCGGGAAACGATCGAGGAGACCGGCATCACCGTCCGTCCCATCGATGTGGTCGGGATCTTCACCGACCCCCGGCACGTCATCCACTACACCAGCAACGACGAGGTCCGCCAGGAGTTCAGCGTGGTCTACCGCGCTGACTACGTCTCCGGCGAGCCCACCACCAGCGCCGAGACGCCTCGCGTCGAGTGGGTTGCCGTCGAGGACCTGGACCACCTTCCGATGGATCGAAGCCAGCGTGACCGGATCAATTGGGCTCTCAATCAGCCGCGGACTTGGATCGACCCAGTCGCCGTCTGACCCGCCGCCAGCAGCAGGGACCGATTGTTGATCACGAACCGTCCCACCGGATCATCCTGCCCGTAGCGGTTCAGAATCTCAGCCAACCGGTCCTCGACCGTCACGTCTTGACCCTGAGGACCCGTCGTTAGGTCCGCCCACCACAGCACCGCGTGAGCCGGCCCCAGGTTGCCGGCAGCCGGGAACTCCGCATATGCGGCCAGGTCGATACCCCGCTCTTCGGCCTCGTACGTGCTGGCCGTGTGATGCGCCACCAGATGGCAGACCGCCGCCGAGAATCCAGCACCCGTCAGGAACCGAGCACCATCGAGCGGATGGAACCCGCTCACCACATGTCCGTATCCGATGTCATGCAGCGTCGCCGCCACCACCAGGTCCGAGCGCAGCCACGGTGCAACCTGATCCGCAGCGCTGGCTGCTTTCACACCAACCGCCACCGAATGGGCACGCCGGTCCGCCGTCAACACCGACAGCAAGTCGGCAAACAACGATGCGGCGGGCATGAGCGAAACGGTAGACCCTCGTCTGCCGAATCTGGCTCTCACAGGATCAAGGCCGCCCTCACTCCGCTCGGGCCGGCGGCGCGTGTCCTCGCTGCGCTGCGGGCCGCGCCGTCGTAGAACTGGGGCCGGACGCTGGACGCGAATCGAGTACTCGCCACGCAAATCTTCGATGAGCCGGCGGGTCCAGAAACCACCTGGTTCGGTCGGGCTTGAACGGACGCTAGCAGCGACCCTTCAGGAGGATGATCCTGGATGCGCCACGAGTTCATAAACGTTCCCGTCGGGTCCGCGGAAGTGCTGCCATGTCGGCCCTGCCTCGCCTACCAACTCGACCCCCGCCTCCCGCAGCTCTTGAACGGCCCGCGTCAGGTCAGTGACGCCGAAGCCCACCACCGGGCCCGTATCGAAGTGTTCTTTGCCCGGATATTGCCATCCGAAAACTTCGACATGAGTCCCGTCCGGCAGTTCGAAGACCCAGAAATGCGGCTCGGTGTGAACCAGGCTCAGCCCGAGTACATCTTGATAGAACCGTGCCAGCGCCTCAGCGCGGTCGGTGCGTGTCCCGCTCCAGCCCAGTTGTTGGACATCCATGATTCAGTATGGCGTCGGCCAGCAGTATCGTAGTGCGACCGTCATCGAGCCTCCGTTGATGCTCGAAGCCCTTCCGCGTGATGAAATGACCAGATGCGTCTCGCCGCCGGCATCGCGGCCGGTGCCGCGATCGTGGACCTGCTTGTGCTCGGACTCCTCCACGTGGTGTCGCCGGAGGTAGACCCAGTAGCACGTGCAGTCAGCGAGTATGCCCTGGGCGACTTCAGCTGGTTGGCCACGGTGCGGACGCTCGCTCAAGCCCTTGGGCCGATCGCGCTCGCTGTGGCGCTGCGGCGCGAACGGCTGGGAGCTCTGTTACTGCTGGTGTTCGGACTCTTGAAGTTGGCCATGCTGCTCTTTCCGGTCGATGCGCTGGGTGCCCCTGTGACGAGCGCCGGCCAAATGCACAACCTGCTTGGCACTCTGACCTTCTTCCTGTTCCCGGTGGCGGCTTTGGCGTTGTTTCGGCCGTTGAGGCGGAGGGGTAGCCGCTCGGCTCCGCTGGTTGCCGTGGCGCTGGCGATCGCGACGGCCGGAGTTCTGGCCGCAAATGCAGTCGGAGTCTTCGGCTTAGCCCAACGGGCCTACCTGACTCTGTGTGCGGTCTGGCTGCTTCTCGCCGCTCTGGCAGTACTCCGCAATGGCCGTACCCGTACGTAAGAGTCTTCTTGCCGTTCCGTGCGGGTGCGCTCGGCAGCCAGGACCGCCAGACCAGACGGCGTAGCCTCAGCACTCGGCGTCGATGGCGACTCAACGCGTGACGATCCGAGTGACAATATGGCCGCCGCGAACCGGACCAGTTGGGACGATCTCGGACCTCCATCCGCCGGACTGAGCCGATCTCAGACCGACGGAACCCGGCTGACGCGGAAGAAGTCAGCGACTGTCCCTCGCCGTCACCAGCCGAGGAGGATCTGGTCGAGTGCTCGGGTAACCGGCCAGGCTCCGTTCGACCAGTTGGCGATGACCGTGTGGGTTGTGTCGGAGTCGGGATCATGCACGGTGCGGAAGGAGACGCCGGCATCGGATCCGTCGAACATGACTCCCGGCCCGGTGGCGTGCAGCCAGAATCCGAGGCCGTAGCGGCTGCCCTCGGAGGGGACGTCGCTGCGAGGTCGCAACGCGGCGCTGAGTGTGGCTTGATCGAGCACGGTGAAGTCGTGTAGGGCCTGCCACAGCCGATGGATGTCAGCGACGGTCGTGTACGCGCCGCCGTCGCCGCTGCCTCGGACCGGGAGGTGGAGGACGTTGCTGCGGTGACCCTCGGCGTGGAGGTAGCCGAGCGCGGTGCGTTCTGGGAGTGTGTCTGACCGCAGGTAGGCGGTGTCCACCATGTTGGCCGGGGTGCATATGCGCTGCTGCACCAGGTCGACGAAGGGAGTACCGGCGGCTCGTTCGGCCAGGATGGCCAACAGGACGAAGCCTGCGTTGTTGTAGGAGAAGCGCTCACCGGGTGGGAACTGTTGTGGGTACCCATCGAGCACCTTGACGTAGTCATCGCTATCGGCCAGCTGGTGCACCGGCACGGTCATCACGTAGTCATCGACCTGGTAGTCGCCGCTCTCGTCCAAATAGTCTCCGATTCCGGAGCGGTGGGCCAGGAGGTGCTCGACAGTTACCCGATCATCCACTAGCGGTAGGCCGGCACCGAGCAGTTCGCGCGCCCTGGTTGTCAGGGGAAGCGTGCCGTCCGCGGCCAGTGACAACACGACGAGCGCGGTGAACCATTTCGATCCGCTCGCCATGGCCAGTCGCGTGTCGACCGTCATCCGTACCTGGTGGGCCCGATGCGACCAGCCCGCAGCACGTTCCAGCACCGTGTCGCCGGCCCGGTCCACCCGAATCACACCAGAGAAGTGGCCATCCGCGATCAGACTGTCCACCCGTGCCGCTAAGTCCTCGACCCCCACGTGCGTGGACGATACGCCAGGGAGACTCGGGACGCTCCGCAATAGGCGCACGTCTTGACAGCGACCGACCCGGGACGACGCTGCCGCAGCCCGTGAGGGCCAACGTGAGCGCCGCCAGTCCGGCCAAGATCCGGAGCGACATAACGACCGGCGCAAAGGCATTTCCCAAGCTGAGCATGCCGTTTCCCCAAGGTGTCCCCGCAGGCCCGATTGAGCCATACGAAGCCATCACCAGCCGGGAGGCCGACCGTGGCCCACAACAGCAGTCGTTACCAGCCGTCACCCACACGACTCCCTCGTAATGCGTAGGTCTGGGGTTCGATTCCCCAAGGCGGCTCCAACATCAGACCTGGTCAGAAGTGCGGCTTCAGCCTCCGACGGTCTGTTGCCCGAGCACGCCGGCGTTAGCGGCGAGCGGACCGAGGACATGCTGCGCTACGCGTAGACCGGTCAACGAATATGGGAGTTTCCCGTACTGCGGATCTGACCGGAACGTAACAAAATGGCGTTATGAACCCGGTTACAGCGGCATCGGTCGTCGATCGTGATCAGCCCAACGTCACCGGTTCCCGGTCCCGTCGGATCGGCTGGGGTGTCGTCACCGTTTTGTCCATAGTCATCGGCGCGTACGCGGTCGCGATTGTCGCCAGCAACTTCGCCCTAGTGGCCGGAGAAGTCGCCGGCAACCGCTTCCCGACTCCACTGGGCCTGCGGGTGCACATCGTGGCTTCCGGACTGGCCCTGCTGATCGGGCCCTTCCAGTTCCTGCGGGCCTTACGCAACCGGGCGCCGCGCGTTCATCGGTGGATGGGCCGGACCTATGTGCTGGCCTGCCTGATCGGCGGCCTAGCCGGCGGGTCGATCGCCCTGTTCTCCAGCAGCGGCCTCGTCGCCGGGTTCGGCTTCTTCGGGCTGGCCGTTTGCTGGCTGTTCTGCACCGTGCGCGCCTACCTGGCGGTCCGTGCGCACGACTATGTCACCCATCAACGGTGGATGATCCGGTCGTTCGCCCTGACGTTCGCCGCGGTGATGCTCCGCATCTACATCCCGCTCGCCCTCGTCATGGGAATCGGTTACGAGGCGTCCTACCCGGTGATCGCCTGGCTGTGCTGGGTGCCCAACCTGGTGGTGGCACAGTTCCTGGCCCGGTCAGCTCGCGGCGTCTGAGGTCACGTCCAGGCAAGCAAGGCGTCCTCACCTCAGAGCCCGATGGTCAGCCGCACCCTGCCGGGCTGAAATGCCCGCCGCCAACCGCCCCTCGCTGGTCATGTTGAAGTGCGAGGAGATGAACGGCGTGCCAGGGTCTTCACTCCGCCCAGGCTTTGCCCCAGCAACGGACTCGTCATTGGCGCGGACGATATTGCGGGCCTTGGCATCGAGGCGGTTGCCGGCGTCACCGATGGAGGAGGCAACAAGGCAGCCGGGAACGGCAACCCGCTACAGTGCACCAACGTGCGCTGCAACACGGCTGCGGCGCGCTGAAGCGGCCCGGCGATTCGGCGAACCGCCTGGCGAGTGGCTCGCAGTAACAGTGCGTCGGGCGTCTCCGAGCCAGCCTTCGCAGTCGACGCACACGCGTTCGTACAGCCATTGGTACAGCCAAGGCGTCGGACTATGGCACGTCTGTGCGTACGTGAGCCGACAACGCCTGAGCGTGAAGGCACCCAGCGCCGCCCCCGTGCACGACTTTTAATCCGCGGGTTGTGGGTTCGAGTCCCACGGGGCCTACTCAGTAAAATGCCTAGTCCGACGCGCAGTCCATCACGTTCACGTGGTCCGGCGTTGACTACAGCATCGACCTCAGCACGACCAACGCCGACAAGTTCGAGAAGGCCATCGGGCCGTACTTGGAGAAGGCCCAGCGAGTCGGTGGGCGCAAAAGCCGGTCGTCCAGCTCCTCGACTTCTGCCGCGCAGGTCGATACCAAGGCAGTCCGGGCTTGGGCCGCTTCGAACGGCATCGAGCTCTCGAACCGCGGCCGGGTGCCCGCCGAGGTCATCGAGAAGTACAGGGCTGCGGGCAACTAGGGCGATCAGTCGCAGCTATCGGCGGCTGCCAGTCACGATCAAGCAGCATAGACAATCCCAAGTCAGCCGTCCGACGCTGTCATGCCGCCCGGTGCAGTTAACTTTGCTCGGTGGTTCGCTTGGTCAGTTGGAACATCGCCCACAAGGTCGCTCCTTGGGGCGAGCTTGGTGGCATTGGCGCCGACGTCGCGCTGCTGCAAGAGGCCGGCAGGCCTGGATCGGAATCGGAGCTCGCGGTCACCGGTGATCCCAATGACGCATGGGAGACCGCCCTCGTCGGGGGAGGTCCGGCGTGGCGTACCGCGATCGTCCGCCTGACCGACGGTGTGGAGTTGCGGCCGCGAGCGACTCTGACCCTGCAGACGGCAAGACTGGCCGACGACTGGGTAGTCAGTCGCGCCGGCAGCATCACTGCGGCCGATGTCCTCATCGACGGCGCCACTGCGTTCACGGCAGTATCGGTGTACGCCGCTTGGGAGAAGGCTGCCGGCCGAGGTTACGCCGACGGATCAGCACACCGAGTCCTATCCGATCTTTCCGCGCTGATGCCTCGTCCGAACCATCGTCTCGTGGTGGCCGGCGACTGGAACCTTCTCCGCGGCTACGGCGAGCACAGCGACCCGTACTGGAAGGCCCGGTATGACACGGTCTTCGAGCGGGCGGAGGCACTGGGCCTGAGGTTCGTCGGCCCTGAGTACCCCAACGGACGGCAAGCCGATCCCTGGCCGGAGGAGCTACCCAGCGACAGCCGCTGCGTGCCGACCTTCCACCACGCGCGACAGAAGCCGTCCACTGCCACCAGGCAGCTTGATTTCGTGTTCGCCTCGACGTCCCTCGCCGAGCGCGTCGAGGTCCGTGCGCTCAACTCGCCAGAAGAATGGGGGCCCAGCGATCACTGTCGCGTGATCATCGACGTCCACTAGAAACGCGCAGGTCGCCACCGAGCGCAAGCGACTTACCCCACGAAACCCGGAAATCGGTCGGAACTAGCCGCACGACCTAAGGAAAGCGGACGACAGTTCCAAGCACGCACCCTCCCAGAGTCATCGGAACTTCGGTCGCCCGTCCGCACGGGGTCCGCAAGAACTCGGAACAAGTACGGAACTGCCGAGAGACCATGAGACCGTTTCGCCTAATCACGTGCGGATTGACCCTAGTCAACGGCAATTCCATAATGCGCTCGTAATGCGTGGGTCGTCGACTACAGCAGCCGGACGGGAGAGCCACCGGCGGACGGGGGCGGGGGCTGCCGAGCCGGCCTCCAGTGTTGATCAAGTGGCGCTGCGCGCCGGGCCTGCATCTCTGTCACTCACGTGGTGCGGTGCTAGCGTGCTTTCGGGCTGACTCCAAAACCCGCCCTGATCACGTCGGACACGTTTAGACAGGAGCGTCAACCATGCCAGTCGTCGAAGAAGATGTGTTCATAGCCCGACCCCCGCAGGATGTCTTCGAGTACCTCACTACGGCGCAAAATTTGCCGGTGTGGGACTCCTCGATCGTGGAAGCCGAACAGGTTGATGAGGGTCCGATACAGGTCGGAACTCGCTATCGCGGCGTCAGCAAGATTCTCGGACGCCGCTTCGAGTGGACCACCAGAGTGATCGAGCTGAAGCCACGCACCTTGACTACCTATCAATCCGTGGAGGGCAAACTCCACTTCACGGTGACCAACAGCCTGCAGCCCGAGAACGACGGTACACGGTTCAAGTACAAGGTGGCGGCCGACGCTGGTCTCGGCGGACTCTTCGGACGAATCGCTGACCCCATCGTTGAGCGAGCACAGCGCCGCACTATTCGCGGGAGCCTTGACACCCTGGCCGAACTCCTGACGCAGCCGAACCCTGAGGCTTAACCCGTGACTAGTCCCCTGCTCGGTGCTGCAAGGCAAGAGTCGGGGGGCCGCAGACCGACGCCCGAGACGTCCAATCGGCGGATTGAGCATCCCTCGCCGCACTCCTCGTTGGCGTCGTCGGCTTGAGCCCACACCGCCGGAGCAAGCGGGTCGGGTCGACCACGGCACCCGATACCGTGCCCGAGCGAGAAGCGAGCGGGCGGCTCAGCTGATCGCTCACGTCCGTAACTCCGCGCTTACGGCCGACTGGTGACAGACCTTTCGGTCACCGGCCCCCAATTGGCCCCCAACGTCGGGCACGCGCCGCCTGGTCGGCTGCCGAGCGGACGTTGACGAACGCACCTGCATGCGTGGCTGGTCATCAGAGGCCATCTGGGGGGCAAGGGGTCGCAGCTTATTCCTGTCACCCTGGACACATACCGCCGCACCATGAACGCCTGATAAGCGGGCTGTTTCCCGCCCCTAGGGCCTCGACCAGTCTCAGCGTCAGAGAGCTCGGGGCCCGACCTCTGCCAGTCCTCAACCAATGGTTCCAAGTCCGTCTCGGTCAGCGCTGGCGAGTCCATCATCTGGGTCCGCCCTAGAATGAGACCCTTACCCGACGAGGGCGCGGATGCCGTATCGATTAGGTGTTGACCTGGGGGCGACCTTCACCGCGGCTGCGGTGACGGACGGCTCGGAGCCGATGGTGATCGGTCTGGGTAACCGCGGGTTGCAGATACCGTCGGTACTGTTCTTGAAACCAGATGGTGAGTTCTTGGTCGGTGAGGCGGCCGAGCGGCGCGGGCTGACCGAGCCGGACCGGCTGGCCCGGGATTTCAAGCGTCGGTTCGGTGATCACGTGCCGATCATGGTGGCCGGGGCGCCGTTCTCCCCGCAGGCGCTGACCGCGCACCTACTCCGCTGGGTGGTCGACGCCGCGACCGAGCGGATGGGCGAGCGACCCAGCCAGGTGGTGCTGACCCACCCGGCTAACTGGGGACCGTTCCGGATCGAGCTGCTCGACCAGGTGGCGGTGATGGCCGGCGTGGGCCCGGCCCGCCTCTGCACCGAGCCCGAGGCAGCCGTTGCGCAGTACGCGGCCCAGACTTGGGTGAACCAGGGCGACCGGGTCGCTGTCTATGACCTCGGCGGGGAAGCCTTCGACGCGTGCGTGCTGGAGAAGACCAACAGCGGGTTCCGCACCCTCGGCACACCCGAAGGTGTGGAGCACCTCGGCGGGGTCGACTTCGACGAAGCGATCCTGCGGCACGTTTTGACCACGCTGAACGTCACCAACGCCCCGCTGGACTCCGACGACCCCGAGGTCACCATCGGTCTGGCCCGGCTCCGGCGACACTCCGTCGAGGCCAAGGAAGCCCTCTCCACCGACCTCCACATCCAGGTGCCAGTGGCCCTCCCTGGGCTGAGCACCACAGTGCTGATCACCCGTGCCGAGTTCGAACTGATGATCCGGCCAGCGCTGACCGAGACGATCACCGCAATGACCCGGGCACTCCGCAACGCCCGAGTCGAGCCGTCCGAGCTGCGCATTATCCTGCTCGTCGGCGGCAGCTCCCGCATCCCCCTGGTCAGCGAGCTGCTGAACCGAGAATTCTACGTGCCCACCGCCCTGGACACCCACCCCGAACACGACGTCGCCCTCGGCTCAGTCCGGGTGGGCCAGGTCCAGAACGACGTCCTCGCCGAGGCGGAGAAGATTTTTCCACCGTGGACCGACCCCTTCGAGCCCGGGCTCGCCGCCGACAGCGACTCGGACGGGCTCAGCGACGTTTACGAGGCGCTCAAGTCCCTGACCGACCCGCTGGCCGCCGACACCGACAGCGACCGGCTGACCGATGCCCAGGAGGTCGCTACGGGGAGCGACGCGGGCGCAATCCCCGGAGTTGCCGGGGCCGTCGGGACCGGGGCGTTGGCTGAGAACGAAATGGCCTACCACGTGGCCCCGTCGGCTCCGCAATCGGTCGGCGGCGACCAGTTTGTGGACTCCCACCGGTCGGCCGATACGGATACCCCCGTGGCGGTCGTCGACGAAAATGTCCAATTCACGGTGTACCGTCCGAACGCCGTTCAACCGAAAGTTTGGTACCCGCTGCTCGCCTTCGCCCATCTCGCCGAGCGACGCGCCGATGCACCGCCAGGACAGCCCGATCCGCTGGAGCAGGTGCGAGCGCTCGCGGCACAGGCAGGCGTCGAGCCGTACGGCGCGCCGCCCCACGTCGACGCCCGGGGCGGGGTGCCCCGTGCGAGCCAGCTCACATTTTCGCCCTCGATGGAGGGGGTGGACTTCAACCCGCCCTCACAGACCTTCGAATGGCAAGAGGACGTGCATCAGCAGAACTTCCGACTGAAGGCACGTTCATCCACAGAAGGCCGTGTGCTGCGCGGGCAGCTCACCGTCTTTCTCGGGGCGTTCATCCTCGCCGACATTGATCTGACATTCAGGGTCGACATCGCCGCAAAGCCGCCTCCGACTCCTACCGTCCGCCCAGTCACCCTCCACGGCACAGCCTCGCCCACATCGCCGGAGCCAAAGCTGACGCCGGTGACCGCGGGCCCCTACCACAAAATCTTTGCGTCCTACAGTCACAATGACCTGGCGATCGTCCGCCAGATCGAAGTTGCCGTGAAGTCTCTCGGCCACTTCTATTTGCGGGATCGGTTGGCCCTGCGTTCGGGCGAGCAGTGGGAGGTGCGTTTACTCGAGCTCATCGATCAATCCGACCTCTTTCAGCTCTTCTGGTCCTCCAATTCGATGAGATCTGAGTACGTCCGCCGCGAATGGGAGCACGCGCTCGCTCTGGGTCGGCCACCCGGCTTCATCCGTCCCACCTATTGGGAGGTGCCGATGCCGAAGTCGGCCAACCCCCGGTTGCCTCCAGACGAGCTCGCCGTACTCCACTTCCACGGTTTCTACGAGAAGGAATATCGCCGTCAACGGCTGGCCGGCGGTGTGTTCCTTATCTTGGCCGTCCTCTTGGGCGTCCTCGTGGGGCTGCTGGTGGTGTTCCTGTTCCGAGGTTGACTTATTGCGGTTCGACCGCGTTTCGCCGGGGCAGCACGCCATGGCTCCATCAGGTTACGGACTGTGTCTGACCGAGGTCCTCAGCGCGTATCTAGTGGCGTGTTAGCCGGATAAGTTTACGGTTGTGTGGGATGCTGGGGCGTGGCTGGACGGACCGCGGACGGGTTGTTGTTGGGTGAGGGTGATCGCCTCGAGCTGGAGCGGTTGACGCGTTCCTCGACGGTTCCGGCGGGGTTGGCGGCTCGGGCGCGGATCGTGCTGTTGGCCGCGGATGCGGCGCCGAATCATCAGATCGCGGAGCAGGTCGGGGTAAGCCGTCCGACGGTGAACAAGTGGCGGTCCCGGTACGCCGAGCGAGGGCTGGACGGATTGGCCGACGACCCCCGGCCGGGACCGGCGCGGAGGGTGGACCAGCGCAAGATCATCACCGAGACGCTGACCCCGCCGCCGAAGACCCTGGGGGTGACCCACTGGTCGAGCCGGCTGCTGGCGCAACGGCTTGGGGTGAGTCACGTGACGATCGCCGAGGCGTGGAAACAGTTCGGGGTCAAGCCGTGGAAAGCCGACACGTTCAAGTTCTCCACCGACCCCGAGCTCGAGGCCAAGGTGATCGACGTGATCGGGTTGTATCTGGCGCCGCCGGAGAACGCGATCGTGCTCTGTGTCGACGAGAAAAGCCAGATCCAAGCCCTGAACCGGACTCAGAAGGTGTTGCCGCTGCAACCCGGCCATGCCGAACAGCGGACCCACGACTACGTCCGGCACGGCACCACCACCCTGTTCGCCGCATTAGAGATCGCGACCGGCAAAGTCACCGGATTGTGCAAGAACCGGCACCGCCACCAGGAGTTCCTCGCCTTCCTCAAACACCTCGCCCGCGCCTACCCCGACCAGCAGCTGCACCTGGTGATGGACAACTACGCCACCCACAAGCGGCCCGAGATCAAAGCGTGGCTGGCAGCGAACCCGAGGATCCACATCCACTTCACCCCGACGTCTGGATCGTGGCTGAACCTGGTCGAGGTGTGGTTCGGCATCATCGAACGCCAAGCCATACGCCGCGGCACCTTCCCCTCCGTCCGCGACTTGATGATCAAGATCCGCGCCTTCATCACCGGCTGGAACACCCGCTGCCACCCGTTCATCTGGACCAAACCCGCCGACCAGATCCTGGCCAAGATCAAACGTAAACGTTCCCGGACAACAAGCCACTAGCGCACGCCCTCGACAGGCGACGAGGCCGAACCATCCCCTCAGCAACAGCACCCGCAGTTCACTGGCCAAACCCCAGTCGTCGACCTTGAGCGGCGGGTCCACCTGCCGGGCTACACAGCGGACGTTCCACTCCGCGACCGCCTGCTGGGGCTCCTCAGCCCTGGCGCCGGCGCCGACCCATCATCAGAATATAAGTCGCCGAGTGGTCGGGGCCAGTGGCCTTGAGCACCGCGGCTCGTATGGCTTCCTTCCACGGTGCTGTTGCTGCGCTCGAGTAGGAGGCCGGTCTGCCTTCCACCCTAGCGTTGACGACATGGCGCTTGCCCATCGGCTGCAGCGTAGCGACCTCGGGCCGCAAGCGGGACGCAAGCTGTCGCCGAAGACCGGCAAACTGCCATCAACCACGACAGATCCACGGCCCTGGTCAACACGGTGCTGAACCGCACCGGCGTGTCCGGAGACTCCGATCGTTGGGAAGGTTGGAGTCATGTCAGGAAGTACGTCGAGGAGGTATCCGCTCGAGTTGCGTGATCGGGCGGTCCGGATGGTCGGTGAGATCGCCGGGCAGCACGAGTCGGAGTGGGCTGCGATGGGTGAGGTCGCTCGGTTGCTCGGGGTGGGGACGCCGGAGACGGTGCGCAAGTGGGTTCGTCAGGCCGAGGTCGATGGCGGGCGTCGGCCCGGGACGACCAGCGAGGAGTCGGCGGAGTTGAAGCGGCTGCGGCGGGAGAACGCCGAGCTGAAACGGGCCAACGCGATCCTCAAGGCAGCCTCGACTTTCTTCGCGGCCGAGCTCGACCGGCCATACCACTGATCGTGGAGTTCATCCGCAGCCACCGCGGCCACCGTGAAGCCGGTGGCCTGGTCTGGGGGGTCGAGCCGATCTGCACCGTGCTGTCCGAGCATGGCTTGCCGATCGCCCCGTCCACCTACTACGACCATCTCGACCGGCGCCGGTCGGCGCGAGAGGTCCGTGACACCGAGCTCGAGGCCCACGTCGCCCGGGTGCACGCGGCGCACTACGGCGTCTACGGCGCCCGGAAGGTGTGGCTGCAGCTGAACCGTGAAGGCGTCGAGGTGGCCCGCTGCACGGTGCAGCGGCTGATGCGCCGGCTCGGCCTGGCCGGGGCGGTCCGCGGCAAGGTGAAACGCACCACGATCGCCGACCCGGCCAGACGGCTGCCCCAGGATCTGGTGCGACGCCGGTTCGCGCCGCTGGCGCCGGACCGGTTGTGGGTGGCCGACCTGACCTACGTGTCGACCTGGTCTGGCTGGGTCTACGTCGCCTTCGTCGTCGACGCCTACGCCCGCCGCATCCTGGGTTGGCGGACCGGCACCACGATGGCAACCCAGCTCGTCCTGGACGCCGTGGAGCAGGCCATCTGGACCCGGGCCCGCGTCGGCCGGACGGATCTGGCCGGGCTGGTCCAGCATCACGACCACGGGTCGCAATATGTGTCGCTGGCCTACAGCGAACGGCTCGCCGCAGCCAGCATCCAGCCCTCGGTCGGCGCCGTCGGCTCCTCGTTCGACAACGCACTCGCTGAGACGATCAACGGGCTCTACAAGACCGAGCTGATCAAGAAACAGGGACCGTGGCGCAACGTCGACCACGTCGAACTCGCCACCGCTGAATGGGTCGACTGGTTCAACCACCGCCGGCTCTACGAGTACTGCGGCGACATCCCGCCCGCCGAAATGGAAGCCGCTCACTACGCTCAGACCAGAGCCCAGCAGACCGCTGCGCTCTCAAACCGCTAAGTCTCCGGACATGCCGGTGCGGTTCAGACCGTTGCATCGTCTACCTGACCCAAGGCGGTCTGGGGTTGCCCGATGAGTCCTTCTATCGCAGAGCGGACTTCGCTGCGATCCGCGAGGCCTACCTCGTGCACATCACGCGGATGCTGCAGTTGCTCGGACGGTCGGCGGGAGCTGCTGAAGTCGAGGCATCTTGCATTGTGCGGCTGGAAACGCGCCTGGCCGCTGGCCACTGGGACAACGTCGCGACTCGTGACGCCGTCGCGGCCTACAACCTTCGCCGTTTCGAGGAGCTATCAGGGTTCGCACCGAACCTGGATTGGGCCGCCTGGGTCGCCGGTATGGCTGCCCCCGCACAGGCTTTCAGTGAGGTGGTGGTCAGGCAGCCGAGCTTCCTCGTTTGTTTGTCCGAAACGCTGGGCAGCGTGTCGCTGTCGGATTGGAAGTCCTGGCTGACCTGGAGAACCCTCCACAGCGCCGCGCCGTATCTGAGCTCGGTCTTCGTCGAGGAGCACTTCGCCTTCTACGAAAAATCTTGCGCGGGACTGGGCGCACGAAGGACCGCTGGAAGCGGGCGGTGTCTCTGGCCAACATGGCGTTGGGCGAAGCCGTCGGGCAGGTCTACATCGCGCGCCACTTCCCGCCGCAGGCCAAGGCGCAGATCGACGTCATCGTTCGACACCTGATCGAGGCATTTCGGCAGAGCATCCAGCAACTCGACTGGATGAGTCCGGACACCCGATCCCGGGCGCTGGACAAACTGGCCGCAATCAACCGGAAGATTGGGTACCCCGCGACATGGCGAGACTATTCAGCTCTCCGCATCGACCGCGCCGACCTGATGGGGAACGTGCGGCGAGCGGCCGCCTTTGAGCACGACCGGCAGATCGCCAAGGCCGGCTGGCCCGTCGACCGCTCCGAGTGGTTGATGAACGTCCAACTGGTGAATGCCATCTACAACGCCGGCCGCAACGAGATCTGTATCCCGGCGGCGATCCTCGGACCACCAATGTTCGATCCCGACGCTGATCCGGCCGTCAACTACGGCGGCATCGGCTCAGTCATCGGCCACGAACTAGGTCATGCCTTCGATGACCAGGGAGCCCGATATGACGCTACCGGCAATCTCCATGACTGGTGGACCGAGCAGGACCGGACAGGATTCCAGCAGCGCGCGGACCAGCTGATCGACCAATACAACAATTTCGAGCCGCGGGCCTTGCCTGGCGCCAGGGTTAATGGGTCGCTCACCGTGGGAGAGAACATCGCAGACCTCGGTGGGATCAGTGTGGCTCTGACCGCCTACGAGCTCAGCATGGCCGGCGAGCCGGCGCCCGTCGTGGACGGCCGGACCGGTCGACAGCGGCTTCTTACCTGGTACGCCCTGGCCTGGCGGATGAAGGAGCGCCTCGAACTGCAGCGGGAGTACTTGGCGCGAGACCCCCACGCGCCGCCGGAGTTCCGGGCCAACGTGGTCCGCAACCTCGACGAGTTCCACCAAGCTTTCGACACCCGACCCGGCGACGGTCTCTGGCTGAACCCCGAAGATCGAGTCCACATTTGGCAGTAGCTTCGAGCAATCTTCAGGTTCGGGACTCCGCACCGGCGTTGCGAACCTGAGTCACCACCGGCCGACGACCCGCCGAAGAACAGCGGAAATCCGCCGAGGTTGCGCCCGGCCGCGTCGATCACACTGCACGGATCAACGCTCGGACGCCCCCTTCGCAATGAGACGATCGGCCGGGGCCGCGGCGTGCCCCGAAGTGCCCCAACGTGACCACGAACCGCGGCATCCGCGTTCGACGCACGTCGCCGCGGAAGCCGGAAGGATCGAATGAAGGCGAACCATCGGCCCCCGGCAACCAGGTATCGCCAGACGAGCGAAATCGAACAAGCAAGACCCGCGTGCCCACAATGTGCCCATAACGGACACGATGGGCGGTTTCTCACGGGCACCCACGGATCATCGGAACAGCACCTGACCAGGAAGCCCGCCTAGTCCAAGCTCTGTTCAACTCGCCTTCCAAGCTGGTCATGCGAGTTCGATTCTCGTCACCCGCTCCACCACCCCAACCCCTAATCAGCCGGGCTTTCGTCGTCCGAGTCGGCTTCGGTCGGTTTGACGGCACCCCGTCAGACACGCTGCGCCGCTCTGGAACAGCTCCGCGGCCGCCCTGCATCCTTCGATCCGTCCAAAAACCTGTTGGCTGTCTGCCGACGTCGTTGCCCGTGTGGCGGTCAGCCGTTCGAGGGGTGGCCGCGGCGACGCCGTGCGCCTGCGTGTGGCTATGGGACGCTTTCGGCACGGTGGTGGAGTATTCGGAGCTGGTCGAGTGTTCCGGCGGCGATGAGTACCAGGCCCGCTTCCACCTGGGTGTCCAGCGGCGGGTTGGGCACGAAGACGCCTGTTTTGGAGCGGATGGCGATGAGCAGGGCCCCGGTTGTCTCGTGCAGAGCGGCCTGTCTCAGGGTCTTTCCGGCGAGATCGGATGTGGGGGCTATCTCGATTTCTTCAAGCCGGAAGCCGGCGTCGTGGCCGTACATGACGTCGTCCCAAAAGTCGACGACGTGGGGCTGCAGGGTGAGGTTGGCCATCCGGCGGCCGCCGCTGCGTTGCGGGTTGACGACACGGTTGGCGCCGGCGCGGATTAGCTTGGCATCGGAGGCGTCGTTTCGGGCGCGGCTGATGATGACCAGGTCGGGGCGCAGTGCCCGAGCGGACAGGGTGACGTAGACGTTGTCGGCGTCGGTGTCGAGCGCGGCCACGAGCGCGCGCGCTTTCGACAGGCCGGCGCCGTTCAATACGGCGTCGTCGGTGACATCGCCGACGACGGTCAGGTGCCTCAGGTCAGCAATCCGGTCCGCATTCCGGTCGATGACGACTATTTGCTGGCCGGCGGCGACGAGGTGGTCGCCGATGCTGCGGCCAACCCGTCCCCACCCGCAGATGATGATGTGCCCGGTGGCCCGGGACAGCTCGCGGCTCATTTTCCGCCTTTCGAAGTGACGTCCGAGATGGCCCTCGATGAGAGCTTCGAGGACGACACCGAAGGTGTAGAGGGCGATTCCCACGCCTACCAGGATCAAGACAATGGTGAAGGTCTTACCGACGGTGTCGAATGGGTGGACCTCGCGGAACCCGACGGTGGCGACCGTGGTGACGGTCTGGTACACGGCATCGATGATGCTAAAGCCGAGCGCGTAGTAGCCGACGCTTCCGGCGACCAGCACAAGCGCTAAGGCGGTCACCGCCAGCCGGATCCGCCGCCGGGTGTCGGTCCACTGCTTTTCGTCGGTCATCGGCGTTCAGCCCTGCTCAGGGCATCGGCTGGTCGGCGAAGTCGGTTTGCAGTCCGGTCAGTGACTCCAGCTGGTCGTTGATGACCTCGTGGAGCCGTGACCGGGCGACCGTGAAGAGGTCCACGACGAGCGGGTGGATGAGCATGTAGGTGGCGATGGTCCCGGTTCGCCGCTGTGGACCAAGCCCGGCCCGGCGTAAGACGCGGAGCTTCTTGGACAGGTGTGAGGGCTCGAGCCCGATATGGGCAGCAGCTCGGCGTAGAACTCGCCGCGGCCCTTGGCCCCTGCGGAGCCGCACCAGCCGAGGAAGTACTCGTAGACACGGCCCAGGATGTCCTACCCCGGTGTTGGAGATCAGGTCGACGAGCTCGCCGATGCGGCGGACGTCGAGGCTAGGCCGGGCATAGGTCTTCGGAACCATGCAGCGCAGGCCGGGATTGTCGACCTCGATGAGGTCCATCGCATTATCGATGAGCTTGCCGATCTCTGGCTGCTTGGCACGCTGATTGAGGTACTGCCCAGCGGGCTTCCGGTGTCACCCAGAACACGCCCTCAGCAGTGTATTCGCCGCGGGACTCGAGGAGCTTCTCGGCCCCTTGCTGGTGATCCCGTCGGGGCGAGCTCATCGCGCAGGACCGCCCGGCGCTGGTCGATAGCGTCCTCGACGTCGTTGAGGAAGATTTGGGCTAAGGACCACATGCTCGTACTCGGACGCGCCGATCAGCGACCAGCCATCACCCGTTCCCGACGCTGATCAGGTGCCGCCCGCTCGGCGGCTCCTGCTTCCATATCGGCATCCTGACGCCGCCGGGGCAAACGATGACGTGGCGACACTCATTTGGGGGCGTGCGCAGGGCGTGTGCCACCTAGGTGCCCCCGACGCCAAGATGATCACGGACTTGATCATGGGCCG
>CAWEFW010000022.1:0-195989 GCA_963808435.1 uncultured Actinomycetota bacterium
GCAAGAACGTCTCGATGGGGCCCTTGCTCTTGACATCGATCGTTCCGCGCGGCCGCGTGGCGAGAGCTTGCTGCTGCAAAGCTGAGCGGCGACGCGCGCCGTGACCTGGATCTGCCCAGGCAGCCCGTGCGACCCAGCCGCTCAAGAACCCCCACGACCGGTCGGGTCAATTTGCGACGAAGCTGTGAGCCGGAGGCGAAACGGCTGGCGACCACCCGTCGATGCTAAAAGCCAAGGGGGCGGGACGGTGGTCGATAGAGAACCTAGGGAGCGCAAACCAACCTAGGTAATAGGCCCTTTGAGCCGCAGGCGCCAGGCAATGACGCCGCGGCTGGTCGCGGTGACCTCTTCTCTTTCTTCCTGGCCGGCTACGTCACATCGAAGGCATCCGAGACCATCACTGGAGAAGCGCCAGACAATTCATCCGTCGGCATGTGGAGGCCTCCACCTCCGTGGATCACGTGTCGCTCCTCCCCTCGGCCCGCGCGCCTGTGTGGCAACGAGAGCTCGCGGCTGTATCAGTGGGTACCACGCTCGACGGGAAGACGGTCTGCTGCCCATTCGAGGAACCCGTCTTGTAGTCGGAACGCCGCTTGCCCCTTCTTGGTGAGGAGCCGAACCGCATCATCGGCGTAGACGCAGTAGGGCCCACGGCAGTATGCGACGAACTCCGCCCCGCGCGGGATTTCGCCGAGCCTGGCCTTGAGGTCCCGGATCGGGATGGACATCGCGCCACGGATATGGCCTGCGCGATACTCCGGCTCCGGGCGCACGTCGAGGACGACCACGTCGCCGTCGCGGAGGCGCGCGCGGAGCTGGTCGCGGGTGAGCGTGCGGGAGAACTTCGGCAGTTAATCAGCAGTCTCCCAGGGCTTGCCCCTAGACCCGGCCATAGCCGGTGCTGCCGCGGTTGTCGACATGCGCCGGCCCCATCAACCGGATCAGCACACCAGGCACTTGGTCGCACTCCGCGACCGCCCCTGACGCAGAGTCCGATGAGAGTGCACATACCAGCCCAGGTCGAGGACCCACTTGCGCAGCAGGGGCGGCGAGGACGCGAAGCGAAGCGAGCTCCCGCAGGCGCCTCTTGACGGACGACGAAAAGTCTTCACCACCGCCGAGGCGGTGTCTGTCTGTACTCCCTCGACTGATGCGCGACGGTCGTCCGCCACGTGATCTGCGACAGTGGTCGAGCTGCGACGGGCGACGCCCGTTTAGCTCAGCGCCGAATGGTGGCCATCTGTCGGTGTGCTGCGTGACAATCAGGTGCATGGAGGTGACGGCTCGGGCGGTCGAGGACATTCCTCGCGGGAATCTCCATGTGTCGCGAGATGAGTTCGTTGCTCTGTGGCGACTGGTGGAGCACCTCGGGGAGGCAAATCCCGCTGACTGGTACGTCGCGGGTGTGCGAGCGACTTGTCGGTGGCTGGCCTGCGCGGCCGTTCCGTCGATCCTTGGTGGTTGGGAGCTGGCGCGGGCGCCTGTAACCCGCCGCTCGAGCCTGGCTCATGAGGAGTTGATCGAGGCAGAGCTGTTCGCGGCGGAGCTGCAAGCGATCAGGAAGCCGGGTGGCATCGAGGGGCGACCGGGGTGGCTTGAGGGCATCGTGGCGACCCTGCAGTGGGCGTGGGCCGGTTCTTCAGTGGCGCCGCTCGATGTGCCGTCGACGAACGCAGGCTGAGCTCGAACACGTGCTGCGGCTCTTGCCGGTCTGAGGTCGCATTGGCGCTTATACCGAATGCATCGAGCACGAAGGCTTCGTGGCCGTCTTTATGGTTGGCCGGGCCGCTCCGAGCTTCATGGTCGGTCGCTCGTGATTTCTGGTCAGCGTGCCAGCGTGAGACCTCCTCGCGGGCGTCCTCCTCGGCGTGGCGGGCCTCGGCGGCTTGGCGGTGTTTGAGTTCTTGGAGAGCGCGTTGCGCTCGGCGCACCGATTCCGCGGTCTCGTCAGCGGTGGGAACCCGCACCTCGTCCGCGGCGCGGTCGCGGTCCATTGACTTCTCCGCCGTGCCCTCCTCGGCGGTTTCCTCTCGGATGTCCGGCTCTGGCGACTGGGCTAGCGGCTTGCCGTGGCCGACGTTCCGCTGGTCTTTGGCCCGCTGATCTGCGACCTCGGCAAGGTCGTGCTCATCGGTGATCTTCCGGTGTGGGTCTTCAGCCTTGGCCTCAGCGTCGTGAGCGGCGAGCCATTCCTCGGCGGTGACGGGCGGCGGCTCAGCGGGCTGGTCCGCCTGACGGGCCGTGAGTTCGGCGGCAGCCCGTTCGGCGGCAGCCCGGGTTGCGGCGGTGTGGGCATACCAGGCTGCGCGCGCTTCGTCGGCTTCGGCTAGCTGGGCAGCACGGTCATCGAGCGCTTTTGCGAGGGCAGCCGACTTGGCGGCTTCGTCGCGGAGCCGAGCGGCAGCGTCCTGCTCGGTCGTTGCGGCTGCCTGGGCATCCCACAGTGTGGCGTCGTGTCGGTGCTTGTCGGCGGCCTGCCTTGTTCCGGCGAGCTGGTTGGCGACATGGTCGGGTGCCCAGGCCTTCTCGCGCTCGTAGGCCCGGATCCGCACCCGGAGCTGACCGGTGGACATCTCGGCCTCGGCGCGGTCGGCTTCGGGCCGGCCGAGGGCGCGCCAGGCGGCTCGCCAGGCAGCGTAGGTCTCGGCCTGACCGGGCTTGGGCGGTTGACCGAGCGGGTCCGACTCGTCGTCGTGCCCGACCATCTCGCGGTAGGCGGCCACCGATGCGGCGCGCTCTTCCCAGGCGGCCCGATCCTCGGCGCGATCCGGTGCCGGCGGCGCACCCAGCGCCTCGACCGCCCAGACCGGCGCGTCGGTGGCAGCCTTTCGACCGAGGTCGCTGCGGCGGTCATCGGCGACGCGGGCGAGCGTGGTCGAGGTAGGTCTGCCACTGCGGATCCTCGACGGCTGGGCGTCCACGTCGGCGAAGGTGTCCCCGACTGGGTCGAGGCTGACCCGATCACTGATGCGGGAGTGCAGAACGCTGGTGATCTGCCGAGCATCGTCGAGCGAGCGCCGGGTCACCGCGTCGGTCAACACCTGCTTCGGATCCTGGCCGGCGAGTTCGACGCGGCGGAGCAGACCGCTCAAGGTGGTGGCGCCGTCCTCGACAGCGAGCGCGATGCGCTGGTCAGGGGTGAGGTGACCGTCGTCGACGAGCTGGTCGAGCCAACTCGCCGTGCGGCCGGCGGTGGCGAGCTGGGCGGCGTCGGCGAACAGCTCGGCCGGTGTCCGCACCGACTCGGCCTCGGTCGCGCTGTCGACGGCCTGAGCGAGCGCGGACCGTTGAGGGTCGCTGGTCTCGAACAATCCGGCCAGCACGGCACGCTGGTGACCGGTGCACCGCGTCGAGCACGGTGCCGGGTGGTGCGTCGGCCGGCACGGCCCGGGTGACGACGTGGGCGGTGTTGGCCTGTCGGCCGCGGGTCATGCCGACATAGAGCGCCTCGGCTGCGGTGGACTGGGTGACGACGGTGTGGCAGGTGTCGACGGTGAGGCCCTGAGCGGCATGGACGGTGGAGGCGTAACCGAGCGCCAGGTGCTCGGCGACGTAGTCGGCCGGCAGGACAATCCGATCCCCCTCGATCTGGTCGGTGCCGCCAAGGAGGGGTGTGACCTCAAGGCCGCCGTCATCGCGGACGGCGGTGACCCGGTATTGCTCGCGGTTGATGGGTCCGCGGCGGTTGCCGGGGTAGCCGGCGAGGTGCCAGCCGTTGCGGCGGGCCTGGACGATGTCGCCGACGCCGGCCCAGGTTCCTTGCAGGCCGAGCGGCACGCTCTGCTGGTCGTCGACTCGGCCGAGGCGGACGAGGTCGGCGCGTAGCTGCGCGGAGAGCCGGGCCACTTGTTCGTTGGTGTCGACGATGAGCAGGGCGTGCCGGCCGGCGAGGGTGTCGGCGAGCCAGGCTCGGGCGGCCGCGGCCTCTGCCTGGTCGAGGGCGCCGCCGTCGAGGAGGCGGCCGTGCTTGTGATAGTCGGCCAGGACGGTCTGGTCTCGCTCGCGGAGCCGGAGTGACGCAGCACCCTCCCAGGGCTGGGTGAAGCGACGGGTCTCGGCCAGCTCGTGCCGGGCTCCGGTGGCGGCGACGAGGTCCATGCCGCCGGCAGCGCCGACGGCTGCGAGCTGGTGGTGGTCACCGGTCAGCAGCAGCTTCGCCCCGGCCTGCTGGCAGTGGGCGTGGATGCGGACCAGGTCTGGGGTGTCGGCCATGGCTGACTCGTCGACCACGACCAGGTCACCAGAGCGAAGGCGCCAGCGTAGGTCTGGTGTTCCTCGGGCTGACGCTGCTCGTGTTCGTGTTCCTGCCGCGCGCGACCATCGCCGTCGGCTGGACGGTCGTCGGTGTCGGGTTCCGGTCTCGGCTAGCACTGCGATGGTGTCAGTTACGCTCAGATCGATCTCGTGATGGTTCTCCAACCGTAGATCCAACCTTGAACACCGACAGGGGAGTCGGAGGCGGTCAGCCCGCCTCGACTCGCAGTCGACCTTGAAGAGAGCTGCGACCTAATGACGACCAACGATCTGAGCACCTCGCTGACGACGGGTCCCGATGCGGCAGTGCCGCTGGGTGTTCAGCTGAGCCTGGCGGTGCAGGAGATCTCCCGCTGGATGTCGGAGTTTGGTCCGTTCGAGCCGCACTCGTCGCTCGTGGTCGACAGTGAGCAGCTGGCCAGGTCGTTCACCGACTCACCGACCGGCTGCGGGACAACTACCATACTTCCACCCCCGCTACGCCGGGCAAATGCTCAAACCGCCCCACCCGGTCGCGATGATCGGTTATGTCGCGACGATGTTGATCAACCCGAATAACCATGCGTTGGACGGTGGCCCGGCAACCGCGCAGATGGAGAAGGAGGTCGTCGCACAGCTGGCACAGATGTTCGGGTATGGGCAAGAGTTCCTCGGCCATCTCACCAGCAGCGGCACGATCGCCAACTTGGAGGCTCTGTTCGTCGCCCGGGAGACCCACCCGGACAAGGGCATCGCCTACAGCGCCGACGCCCACTACACCCACAGCCGCATGTGTCACTTGCTGGGCATCCAGGGCTACGCGGTGCCCACCGACACCGCGGGCCGGATGGACCTGGACGCGCTGGAGGATCGGCTGGCACCGGAACGGTCGGGACGGTCGTAATGACCGCCGGCACGACCGGGCTCGGCGCGATCGACCCGATCCACCAGGCGGTTCCGCTATGCGCCCGGTACGGGGTGCGGATCCATGTCGACGCCGCTTACGGCGGGTTCTTCCGGCTGATCGCCGACGACAGCGCGGACGGGGTGGCCGCCGCGCCGTTCCAGGCCATCGCCGAGTGCGACTCCATGGTCATCGACCCCCACAAGCACGGCCTTCAGCCCTACGGCTGCGGCGCGGTGCTGTTCAAGGACCCGCGGGTCATCCGCTACTACAAGCACGACTCGCCCTACACCTACTTCACCTCCGACGAACTCCACCTGGGGGAAATCTCGCTGGAATGCTCGCGGTCAGGCGCCGCAGCCGCCGCGTTGTGGATGACCTTCCAGGTCCTGCCGCCCAGCCCTGAGGGTCTCGGGCAGGTGCTCCGGCCGGGCCGCCGCGCGGCCCTGCGGTGGGCGGACATCATCGACCGCTCGGATTCGATGGCACTGTTCCAGCCGCCCGAACTGGACATCGTCACCTACTTTCCCCGACGGTCAACCCTGTCCGAAATCGACCGCCTCTCCGCCCACGTCCTCGATGCGGGGATGGCGTTGCCGCCTGACGAGGCTGTGTTCGTCGCCACCACTATGTCGACGGCGACGCCCTTACCGACCGCGGTCACACCACCGAAGCCGACATTCAGCACGGCCGGATCCTGCGCAGCGTCCTAATGAAACCCGAAAGCGAGGACTGGGTCGACACTCTGCACGATGCAGTCCTGCAGCTCGTCAGGACCGCCGGCTAAGCCATCTCCGTCCCTCCTCATACCTCCTCCTACTCACAACGCGGCTCCCCCTTCCGGCATACCAGTGAATCTCCTGACCTCCATCTGTTCGGCCGAAATCAACCACGGCACCCGCCCACGATTAACGCATGCGGTCGCCACCAACGGTAGACGTCACCGGGACGATCCGTGGCGTCCTAACGGCTCCGCGTCGTATACACACGGAGGCCAAGAGTTGAGCACCGCTTGCCGTCCCGCGGGTAAGCGGCGGCGCGGCCCGCAGCGCAGCGAGGACACGCGCCGTCAGCCGGCGTAGCCGGCTCTTGACGGAGTGTAAGGAAAGTACTTCCCACCGCAGGTCAGCCTCAACCACGTACAGCCGAGGACGATCGGGCGTCGAGTGGAGGGAGCTGCTTCCCGCGCTGTCAGGCGCCCACCGCCGGGTCGGCTGGTTGACGAATCGCAAGCCAAGCTGGAGCTACCGGATCCGGCACCGACGTCCCCGACG
This sequence comes from uncultured Actinomycetota bacterium, assembly GCA_963808435.1. Taxonomy (GTDB): domain Bacteria; phylum Actinomycetota; class Actinomycetes; order Propionibacteriales; family Propionibacteriaceae; genus Microlunatus. Next base: position 6,412 of record CAWEFW010000022.1, read on the forward strand.
TGGCCCGCGACACCGCTCGAGCGTAGGCCGATTGACACCGTCGCGAATCTTCCCGGCACCACCATTCGCCCGCGCAGCGGCAACCCGTAGCTCACGCGAAGATTCCTCGAGAATCTTCCCGTCCCACGATCCGCCCGCGCAGCGGCGACCCGTTGCTGACTAGGCATTTCGCCATAGGGGAAACGGTCGATTTCCACTCGTGATGCAGCGCATGATGCAGTGCGCTCCCCAAAAGGGCAGCCTGTCGCGGGGCCAGGAGGAGAAACTGTACGACTACTACGGCATCAGCTACGACGCCACCGAGAGAGGCGCGGCCTGGACCCCCGCAGAGGATCGGGGTACGACGATGGGCGCCGCGACCACCGGCGAACACCCTGACCGACCGGACGACGCGCCCACGACGACCGGGAGGTGACGACCGGGGCGGCGGTAACGCCGGCGCCGATCAGCCGCTGGCCGTGACGCCTACGGTCCGATCACCGCCGACGCCATGACCTGCTCGAAGGAGCAGAACACTCGAACCCACAACTCGTCTCGTGGACTAAAAGAGCGATCGTCCCGGCCAACTCCACCATCTTCAGGCGACTGGAGTTGCGCTGCGGCTCCATTTAGCCGCGTCGAGCAACCCTATTCAACGCCAGTTCGCACCACGTTTGATGTCATGAGTGCCCCTGACGTCGCCGCGGCACCGCTCCCAGGACCGACGCCCGACGAGCCAACTCGTCGCTGATTGTCAGTCCAGCACGAGCCTTACTGGTCACTCAGCGCTACCGCCTTGAGAGGGCAATTAGGGGCCGATTGAGGGGAGAGTTGCTCGGGGTCGCCATTGTCCCGGCGCGGTGAACCTGGTGCTCACGCTGGTGGGCTGGCCTGCATCGCCTGGATCTCCTCCCATTCACGCATGAGCTCGGGCAGCCGCGAGTCGACGAACCGGTAGAAGCGTGCCATCTCGCGGGCCCGGCGGGCGCCGGCGGATGTCTCGTCGCCGATGGCATCCGCGGCCTTGTCGCCGAGGTCGGCGATGACCCCGTACACGGGGCTCTTCGCGGTGAGTGCGGTGTACCAGGCGTCGTCGAGGAACTCCCACCGGTCGCGACGACTGCCCGCTTGCGGGACCCGGTGGAGGATGCCGATGGTCTGGAGGTAGCGAACCGCGCCCGAGATCGCGGCGGCGCTGACGCTGAGCTGCTCGCCGAGCTCGTGCGCGGTGAGGCCGCCCTCGTCGGCGACGAGCAGGGCCATGAGCACCCGGGCGGGCATGCGCGGGAAGCCGGCGGCGGTGAGGACCGCGGCCGACTGCTCGACTGTGACCCGCAGGCGCTGCTCATCGCGAGGCATCCGCTTTGTCCCTCATCCGCCGCTCGTGAGCTCCCGGCGGCGCATGGACCACACCGCGACCGCGCCGGCGGCCAGTCCGATGGCGAGCATCCAGAATCCGCCCGTCCAGTCGGTCTCCCCGCCTGCAGGAACCGGCGAGTGGTGAAACGGTGAGAGGGCGACGAGCCAGTCGGGAGCCTGGAGGATCGGTCCCCAGACGCCGAGGATGGCGGCGACACCGACGACCGTCCAGCCGACGGCGATGGTCGCGCGCGGCAGGAACGCGAACACGAGCAGCGTCAGCCCGAGGAACACCAGACACGCCGGCAGCTGCGCGAGGGCGGCCTCGAGCACGGTCGTGGTGAGCGACTCGGGATCCGCGGCGTTGCCCGCGCCGACGATGCCCGCGAGCGCCGAGGCCGCGAGCACGATGACGATCACGATGATGCCGACGATCCAGTACTCGAGCAGCCAGCGCAGCCGCGGCACGGGCGTGCCGAGGACGAGCTCGGCAGTGCCGTGCGCCTCCTCCTGGCGGGCGCGGATGCCCACCTGGACCGCGCAGCACGCGGCGAGGATGCCCACGATGGCGTAGAAGACCGCGACGAACGCCTCTTCGATGGATGCTTCGCTGCCGATCGCGCGGCGCAGCGTCTCGAGGATCTGCGGCGCGTCCGTCGCAGCCTGGTTCACGACGGACGAGAGTGAGGTCGCGAGCAGGCCGGTGGCGATGCCGCCGGCGGTCCACGAGAGCAGGATCGATGTGTTCAGCCGCCAGGCCAGCCCGAACGAGCTCGACAGCACCGGTCCGGCCGTTGCGCGGCCGGGGCGGCCGGCCAGCAGGCTCGCGCCCTGGTCGCGCACGGCCTGCAGTCCGAAGACGACCCCGATGAGCCCGGCGGCGAACGCCAGCGGGATGAGCAGCGGCGTCAGGTCGTTCTCGACGAAGGCGCCGGTGAACTGTCCGTACCCGATGGGCGACAGCCGACTCGGCCAGGCCGGGGCGATGTGGAGCAGGTCCTCCGAGGGCGTCCCGGCGGCGTCGCCGATGCCGCGCAGGAGGTACGCCGCGAGCACGAACGTGACCGAGAGGCTGTTCGCCCCGCGGGACGTGCGGAACAACTGGGCGGCGAAGAGGCCGAAGGCGAGGAACGCGATGCCGGACACCATGATCGCGACGCCGCAGACGAATGATCCGCCGGGATCGAGGCCGGTCGCGATGAGGGCGAGCGCGATGAGCAGGCCGAGCGCGACGTTGGCGAGCACGCCGTGGACGAGGGTCGCGGTCGTCGGCAGGACGCGCCCCGCCGGGGTCGCGCTGACGGCCTCGGCGCGGCCCTCCTCCTCTTCCTTCCGGGTGTGGCGCACCGCGAGGAAGGTGCTCATCAGGCCGCCCATGAGGGCGAGCCAGGCGAAGAGCAGGAAGAAGGCGAACGCGCCGTCGTCCACGCCGTTCGGCGTCCCGCGGAACACGAGGATGGTCCGGGTCGCAATCGCGACGCCGAGGATCTCGCGCCGGTCCTGCTCTTCGCCGTAGGTCTCGAACACCGCGCCCATGGACGCGTAGGTGAGCACGGCGGTGCCGACGATCCACAGCGCGAGCTGTAGGCGGTCGCGACGGATGCGCTGCCAGAGCAGCACGAGAAGCCTGGTCACGCCCGCGCCTCCTCCTCGACCGGGGCGACCTCGTCGCCGTAGTGTCGCAGGAACAGGTCCTCGAGCGACGGCGGTGCGACGGTGAGGCCCTGCACTGCGAGCCGACCGAGGTCGGGCAGGAACTCCGACACCCGGTCGCTGTCGACCGTGAAGCGCACGCGCCCCTCGTCGATGACGAGGTCGTGGATATCGGGCAAGGCCGTGACAGCGGCCTCCTTGGCCGAGTCGTGCACGAACGCGATCTCGGTGCGGGTAAGGTGCCGCAGCTCGGCGAGCGTGCCGCTCTCGACGGTCTTTCCGGCGCGGACGATGGTCACCCGGTCGCACAGTGCCTCGACCTCGGAGAGGATGTGGCTCGACAGCAGCACGGTCGCGCCCTCGCGGGCGACGCGGTCGATCTCGCGGTTGAACACCCGCTCCATGAGCGGGTCCAGGCCGCTGGTGGGCTCGTCGAGCACGTACAGCTCGGCTGTGGTGGCGAACGCGGCCACCAGGGCGACCTTCTGCCGGTTGCCCTTCGAGTACGCGCGGCCCTTCTTGCGCGGGTCGAGCTGAAAGGTCTCCAGCAGCCGTTGCTTGCGCTCGCGGTACGCCGCCTTGGCGGTCATCCCGCCGCGGAGCTTTGTGAGCAGGTCGATCGACTCGCCGCCGGTGAAGTTCGGCCAGATCGACACGTCGCCGGGGATATAGGCGACGCGCTTGTGCAGCTCGGCCGCCTCCCTCCACGGCTCGCGGCCGAAGAGCGTCGCCTCGCCGCCTGTTGCCCGGGCAAGGCCCAGCAGGATGCGGATGGTGGTGGTTTTCCCGGCGCCGTTCGGGCCGAGGAAGCCATGGATCTCGCCGGCGTCGACGGAGAAGTCGAGGCCGTCGAGGGCGACGGTGCGCCCGAAGTGCTTCTGGAGCCCTCGGGTGCTGATCACGGTGGTCATGTCGACGAAGCTACGCCAGATTCACAAAATTGTGAATTCGTCTTGACGACTTCCTGACGGGATGCCCCGTCATGTGGCTGTACAACGTGACTGCGCAGCGCTCGGCCTCAGCTGATCTTGCGACGGTAGATGGCGATCGCGAAGGCGTAGGCAACGACGAGGATGCCGACGAGCCAGGCGAGGGCGATCCAGATGTCACTGCCGACGGGTTCCTGGGCGAACAGGGCTCTCATGGTGTCTACGATGGCGGTCACGGGCTGGTTCTCGGCGAACCATGCGACCGGGCCGGGCATCGAGTCGGTGGGCACGAACGCCGAGCTGATGAACGGCAGGAAGATCAGCGGGTAGCTGAACGCACTCGCGCCGTCGACGGTCTTCGCCGAGAGCCCGGCGATCACGGCGATCCAGGTCAGTGCGAGGGTGAACAGGATCAGGATGCCGGCGACCGCGAGCCAGGCGGCCACGGATGCTCCGGTGCGGAAACCCATGATCAGTGCCACGCCGATGACGATCCCGACCGAGACCAGGTTCGCGGCCAGGGAGGTGAGCACGTGCGCCCAGAGCACGCTCGACCTCGCGATCGGCATGGACTGGAAGCGTTCGAAGATGCCGCTCTGCATGTCGAGGAACAGCCGGTACGCGGTGTACGCGACGCCGGACGCGATTGTGATGAGCAGGATGCCGGGGAGCATGTAGTTGACGTAGGACTCATCGGATCCGGTGTTGATCGCGCCGCCGAACACGTACACGAACAGCAACATCAGCGCGATCGGGGTGACCGCGGTGGTGATGATCGTGTCGGGGCTGCGGCGGATGTGGCGCAGCGAGCGGCCGGTGAGGACGCCGGTGTCGACGAGAACGTGGGTGGTCATCGGGCTTCCTTTCCTATCGGGCCTGTGCGGTCGGGGTCGTCGTCGGCGGTGTCGTCTCGCCGGTCTCGCCGACGAGGGCGAGGAAGACGTCCTCGAGGGAGGGCTGCTTCTCGACGTACTCGACCGTGGCGGGCGGGAGGAGTTGCTTGAGTTCGGTGAGGGTGCCGTTCTGGATGATCGTGCCCTTGTGGAGGATCGCGATCCGGTCGGCGAGCTGCTCGGCCTCGTCGAGGTACTGCGTCGTGAGCAGCACCGTCGTGCCGCTGTCGGCGAGGTGCTTGACGGTCTGCCACACCTCGATTCGCGCCTGCGGGTCGAGTCCGGCCGTCGGCTCGTCGAGGAAGATGATCGGCGGGTTGCCGATCAGGCTCATCGCGATGTCAAGTCGGCGGCGCATGCCGCCCGAGTACGTCGACGCCTTGCGGTTCCCTGCTTCGGTGAGCGAGAAGCGGGCGAGCAGGTCGTCGGCGATCGCACCCGGGTTCTTCAGGTGACGCAGCTTGGCGACCAGCACGAGGTTCTCCCGGCCGGTGAGCACTTCATCCACCGCGGCGAACTGGCCGGTCAGGCTGATCGACTCGCGCACGTCGCCGGCCTTCGCGGCGACGTCGAAGCCGTGGACCGTGGCGGTGCCCGCGTCGGCCTTCAGCAGCGTCGACAGGATCCGCACCAGCGTGGTCTTGCCCGCGCCGTTCGAGCCGAGCAGCGCGAAGATGCTTCCCGCTTTCACGTCGAAGTCGACGCCGCGCAGCACGTGCAGGTCCTTGAACGACTTCTCGATGCCCTGCACCCGGATCGCGGGTCCGAGAGCCTGGTCGGTGGTCATGTCCGGTTCTCCGTTCTCGGCTGGTTCACGCGTCGGTGTCGGCGGCCTGATCGATGGCGTCGGTCAGGCGCTTGCGCTCCTTGTCGATCCACTGGCCGTCCGAGTAGTTCTGAATGAAGGTGTCTGCGAACTCCACCGGGTCGTCGCCGACGATGTCGCGGATCGGGGTGCCGTCGGCAGCGGCCCGCTCGATCAGGTCCGCGAGGTCCTCGAGCATCTGCATGGCGACATCGCCCTTGACGATCGACCCGGCATACGTGAAGTAGCGCTCGAGGCCGTCGATCGCGGTTCGGTAGCTGGTGGGGAGCTGCTCCTTGCGGGCCTTGTACTGGCGCCAGCGCTTCTTGTCGTCGAACGAGCCCGTGATCTGCTCGATCCATCGTGCGGCCATGATTACTCTCCTACTTCCTGCGGGTGTTCGATGTGATGGTGGAGCTGTTCGATCCGTCCTACGAGGAAGCTCCAGGTCCTCCAGAACTCTTCGAGGTGCTCGCCGCCCAGCGCGTTCAGCGAGTAGACCTTGCGCGGCGGCCCCTTCTCGGACGGGACCTTCGCCACGTCCACGAGGCCGCGCTGTTCGATCCTGATCAGCAGCGCATAGACGGTGCCCTCGACGATGTCGGAGAAGCCCTGCTCGCGCAGCCGGGCCGTGATCTCGTAGCCGTATGCCGGCTGCACGGCGAGGATCGCGAGCACGATGCCCTCGAGCGTGCCCTTGAGCATCTCGGTCATCTGCTTGCCCATGGATCTGCCTCCAACTACTCAGTGATGCTGACTACCACTAGATAGTAACACTGAATAGCGTTTGCGCAAGGGGAGAATCCAAACCGCCATGAGTAGGGGCGCCGCAGGACCTCAGGCCCCGTTCGGACCTGTTGTTCCCATGTGTTACCACCGGCTGGAGAAGAACGCCTGGCGGCGGCGCGAGTTTCAGCAGTGTGGGCGTACCAGGCCGCGCGCACTTCGTCGGCTTCGGTCAGCTGGCGGGCGCGATCTTCGAGGGCCTCCGCGAGAGAAGCTGATTTCGCGGCTTGGTCACGGAGCCGAGTGGCGGTGTCATTGTCGGCCGTCGCGGTCGCGTGGGCATTCCAAAGGGTGGCGTCATGTCGGTGCTTGTCGGCGGCCTGGCGGGTGCCGGCGAGCAGGTCGGCAACATAGTCGGGTGCCTACGTCGTCTCTCGCTCGTAGGCGCGGATGCGGACCCGGAGCTGACCGGTGGACATCTCGGTCTCGGCTCGGTCGGCCTCCGGCCGGCCGAGCGCCCGCAACGCGGCTCCCCAGGCGGCGTAGGTCTCGACCTGGCCGGGTCTGGGCGGTGGGCCGAGCGCGTACGCTTCGTCGTCGTGCCCAACCAGTTCGCGGTAGGCGGCCACGGACGCGGCCCGCTCCTCCCAAGCTGATCGCGCCTCGCCGTGATCCGGGGTCGGTGGCGCGCCGAGACCCTCGACCGCCCATCCCGGTGCGTTGTTGGCAACCGCTTGACCGAGCTCGCGTCGGCGATCGTCTGCGGCGCCCGCCAGCGTGGCCAGGTAGGTCTGCCACTGCGGGTCGTCAAGCCTTGGGTATCCACTCGGCGAAGGTGTCGCCAATAGGGTCGAGGCTCACCCGGCTACTGATGCGGGCCTGCACGACGCTGGTGATCTGGCGGGCATCGTCAAGCGATCTTTGAGTGACCGCGTCGGCCAATACCTGCTGCGAGTCGTGGCCGGCCAGTTCGACTCGGCGGAGCAGACCGGTCAGGGTGGTGGCGCCGTCTTCGATGGCGAGAGCGACCCGCTGGTCAGGGGTTAGGTGACCGTCGTTGACGAGTCGGTCGAGCCAGCTGGCGGTGCGTCCAGCCGTGGCAAGCTTTGCTGCGTCGGCGAATAGTTCGCCGGTGTCCGCACCGACTCGGCCTCGGTCGCGCTGTCGACGGCCTGGGCCAGCGCCGACCGCTGGGGGGCGCTGGCCTCGAAAACCCCGGCCAGCACCGCTGCTGGCGGGCGGTGTACGGCTTCGAAGACGGTGCCGGGTGGCGCGTCGACCGGCACAGCCCGGGTGACGACATGCGCGGTGTTGGCCTGTCGGCCGCGCGTGATCCCGACATAGAGCGCCTCGGCAGTCGTGGCTTGGGAAACGACGGCGTGACAGGTGTCGACAGTCAGGCCTTGAGCGGCGTGGACGGTGGACGCGTAGCCGAGCCCGCTCGGACGTGCTCGGCTTCACGCTTGCCGTCACGCGGTCAACCCAGGCAGCTCGTACCTCCCAGCCGTCGTCGAGCCGGGACCTGACATGGTGAAACCGTGGAACGGGACGGCGAACTGACCAGCACGGGCCCGGGCGGCAGAGAACGCGCCCGGCTGCGCAGCGACCAGTGGTATTCCGGTGACGACGAACGCAACAACTACATCCACCGGGCGTGGATGCGCCGCGGTGTGCCGGACAGCGCCTTCTCCGGCCGGCCGCAGATCGCGATCGCCAACACGGCGTCCGACCTGACCCCGTGCAACGCCCACCTCACGGAGGTGGCCGCGTCGGTGCGGAACGGCGTGTACGAGGCGGGCGGTATCCCGCTCGAGCTTCCCGTCGTGTCCCTCGGCGAGACGCTGGTCCGCCCGACGGCGATGCTGTGGCGCAACATGGCGGCGATGGCGACCGAGGAGATGCTCCGGGCCAACCCGATCGACGGGGTGGTGCTGCTCGGCGGGTGCGACAAGACGATTCCGTCGCTGCTGATGGCCGCCACGTCGGTGGACCTGCCCGCGGTGGTCGTGCCGGGCGGACCGATGCTCACCGGCACCTTCCGGGGCCTACCGCTCGGCTGCGGCACCGACGTGTGGCGGTTGTCGGAGGAGGTCCGGGCCGGGACGCTGTCGGAGCAGCAGTTCAGCCGCTCCGAGTCGGCGATGATCCGCAGCCGGGGCCACTGCAACACGATGGGGACAGCATCCACCATGGCCCTGGTCTCCGAGGCGCTGGGCGCGGTGGTTCCCGGTGTGGCCGGGACGCCGGCGCCGGACAGCCGGCTGCTCGAGGCCGCCCACGGCACCGGGCGGCTGGTGGTGGAGATGGTGGCCGACGACCGCCGACCCAGCACCTTCCTGACCAAGGCGTCGTTCGCCAACGCGATCGTGGCGCTGGCCGCGGTCGGCGGGTCGACCAACGCGGTCGTGCACCTGCTGGCCATCGCCGGCCGGGCCGGAATCGACCTGACCTTGGACGACTTCGACCGCATCGGCTCCCGGGTCCCGGTGCTGGTCGACCTGCAACCCGCGGGCCGCTTTCTGATGGAGGACTTCCACCGGGCGGGCGGTCTGCTCGCGGTGCTGCGGGAGGTACGGGACCTGCTCGACCCGACGGCGCTGACCGTGACCGGCCGCCCACTGGTCGACTACCTGGACGACGCACCGATCTGGGATCCGGAGGTGATCCGCCCGCGGTCGCAGCCGCTGGTCGCCGCCGGTGGGATCGCGGTGCTCCGTGGCAACCTGGCGCCCCGCGGCGCCGTGATCAAACCGGCGGCCGCCTCGCCGCATCTGCTCCAGCACCGCGGACGCGCGGTGGTGTTCGACAGCATCGAGGACTTCCACACCCGGATCGACGACCCGGACCTGGATGTCGACACCGACTCGGTCCTGGTGCTCCGGGGCTGCGGCCCCAAGGGCTATCCGGGGATGCCTGAGGTGTCCAACATGCCGCTGCCGAAGAAGCTGCTCGAACAGGGCGTACGCGACATGGTGCGGATCTGCGACGGCCGGATGAGCGGCACCGCGTACGGCACCGTGATTCTGCACGTGACGCCCGAGGCCGCCGCCGGCGGCCCCTTGGCCCTGGTGAAGACCGGCGACGTCATCCTCCTCGACATCGAGCAGCGGCGCATCGACGTCGACGTGCCTCCGGACGAATGGGCCCGGCGTACGCCGAACGCGGCCACCGTTGCCGGGTTCGCCGACCCTAAGCGTGGCTGGGAACGGCTCTACGTCGACCACGTGCTGCAGGCCGACGCCGGCGCCGACCTCGACTTCCTCGTCGGCTCGTCCGGTTCGGGAGTGAGTCGTGAGTCGCACTGAACCCGTCCCCACCCTGACCTTGGAGGATCCATGTACCTGATGCGCCTCGGCGCCGTCGGCGCGGAGAAGCCCGTCGCCCGGCTTGACGACGACAGCTACGTCGACCTGTCCGACGTGGTCGACGACTTCGACGAGACCTTCTTCGCCGGCGGCGGCGTCGACCGCCTTCGACCGGTGGTGGCGGAGCGGGCGGCGGCGGGTCGACTGTCGCAGTTCGCCGGTGAGCGGATCGGGGCGCCGATCGCCCGGCCGCACCAGATCCTGTGCATCGGGCTGAACTACGCCGACCACGCCGCCGAGACGGGTCAGGCCGTGCCGAGCGAACCGATCCTGTTCAACAAGGCGCCGAACACGCTCGTCGGTCCGAACGACGACGTTCGGATCCCCCGCGGCTCGACCAAGCTCGACTGGGAGGTCGAGCTCGGCATCGTCATCGGCCGCCGGACCAGCTACCTCGATTCCCCCGAGGAAGCCGCCGACGCGATCGCCGGCTGGTTGGTGGTCAACGACGTCAGCGAACGGGCGTTCCAGATCGAGCGCGGCGGGCAGTGGGTCAAGGGCAAGTCCGCCGAGACCTTCAACCCCGCCGGACCGTGGCTGGTGACGCCCGACGAGATCACCGACGTGAACGACCTCGACCTGTGGCTGGACGTCAACGGCGTGCGGCGGCAGCGCGGCAGCACCCGGACGATGGTCTTCGACCCGTACTTTCTGGTGCACTACGTGAGCCAGTTCCTGGTGCTGGAGCCGGGTGACCTGATCAACACCGGGACGCCGCCGGGCGTGGGCATGGGCTTCGACCCGCCGGTCTGGCTGCAGCCCGACGACGTGATGGAGCTCGGGATCGACGGGCTGGGCGGGCAGCGCCAGCGCGTACTCGCTCCTCGGTGACCGAGGCGATGCGCGGGTTCGTTCTCACCGGTCCCGGTGAGTATGCCGTGCAGGAGGTGCCCGCGCCTGTGCCGGCCCCCGGGGAGGCGGTGATCGCGGTGGAGCGGGTGGGAGTGTGTGGCACCGACGTCGAGTTCTTCACCGGGGAGATGGCCTACCTGCATCAGGGCCACGCCCGCTTCCCGATGCGGCTCGGCCACGAGTGGTGCGGCACGGTGACCGCGGTCGGGGACGGCGCCGACCCCGCGTGGGTGGGTCTACGGGTGATGGGCGACACCATGCTGGGCGACGGCCGCTGCCGACGCTGCCGGCGGGGGCACCAGCACGTGTGCGAGAACCGGCAGGAGGTCGGCATCCGCGGCGGACGTCCCGGTGCCCTCGCCGAACAGCTCGCCGTTCCGGTCAGCTCGCTCCACCGGCTGCCAGACACCGTCGACCCAGTGCTCGGTGCCTTGGTCGAACCGGGTGGCAATGCCCTGCGCTCCGCGTCGGCGGCCCACGTGCGACCCGGTGACCGGGTGCTCGTTCTCGGCCCGGGCACCATCGGCCTGCTGGTGGCGATGTTCGCCCGGGCCGCCGGGGCCGAGGTCCACCTGCTCGGCCGCACCGAGGAGCTGCTCGGCTTCCCCCGTGCGCTCGGCTTCGCCGACAGCTGGACGGCCGACAACCTGCCGGACCTTCCCTTCGACGCGGTCATCGACGCCTCCAACGCGCCGCACCTGCCCGCCAGGGCGCTGGAGCTGGTCGAGCCCGCGGGTCGCCTGGTGTACATCGGCCTCGCCGGCACGCCCAGCCTGCTCGACACCCGGATCCTGGCACTCAAAGACGTCACCGCGGTCGGGATCCTGTCCGCGTCACCGGGCCTTGACGCGACGATCGCGGCCTACGCCGAGGGGGCGATCGACCCGCGGCCCCTGGTCGCCGCAACGGTCAGCCTGGACCACGTCGGGCCGGTGCTGGCTGGCCGACGGCCGCACGACGCCGGTCCCGGGCCGAAGATCCACGTCGACCCACGACTGCCCGGATAGGCAGCGGCGTCTGACCGCAACCGCACCGTTATCTGGCGTTGAGCGGATGTTGAGCGCTCATTGAGCGCCGTCTGGACCCTATTGGGCAAACCCCGCAGCCCACCCGTGCAAGGAGCCCCGGTGAACCCGCCCATCCCCACCTTCGTCCATGGCCGCGACCCGATCTCCCAGGCGGGGGTGATCAGCCAGCTACGGATGCGCCCCGAGGTGCGCGTGGTCGACGAGGCGGCGCAAGCCAACGTGGCCATCGTGGTGGCGGATGCGGTCGACGAGGACACGATCCGGCTGCTCCGGACGATGCGGCGCGACGGCTCGCCCCGGCTGGTGCTGGTGGCCACCTCCGTCGACGACGCGGCTGTGGTGACAGCGGCCGAGGCCGGGGTGGGCGGGCTGCTGCGGCGATCCGACGCCAGCCCGGAGATGCTCGTCCGCACCATTACCCGGGTCGCCTCCGGTGAGGGTGAGATCCCGCCGGACCTGCTGGGCCGGCTGCTCGAGCAGGTCGGCCGGCTTCAGCGCCAGGTGCTCGCCCCCCGCGGACTGACCTTCTCCGGCCTGACCCCGCGAGAGACGGCCGTGCTGCGGATGGTGGCCGACGGGCACGACACCTCCGACATCGCCGTCCAGCTCTGTTACAGCGAGCGCACCGTCAAGAACGTGCTGCACGACGTGACCACCCGGCTGCAGCTGCGGAACCGCTCGCACGCCGTGGCGTACGCGGTGCGCGAGGGCCTGATCTAGCTGGACCAAACTCCACCAGTGGCGAGTTATCGCCCTCCAGCCGCCGCATCGAGGGCGATAACTCGCCACTGGTGGGGTTTTAGCCTCGCTGGGTGACGGCTGCCCGTCACGGCAGAGCGTCGATCAGACCCTCTAGGGTGCGGGCCGCGGTCCGAGCCGCGAGCTGAGCGGACCGGCTGGACAACGGATGCTCGGCGACCCGCTGCCAGCGGCTCAACGCGGTCAGGGCGGCGGACCGCAGCTCGTCGGGTCCAGCTTCGAGCTCCAGGCCGAGCCGCGACGCGGAGTCATGCCCACTACCGCCCAGCACCTGGTCCAGCTCGGCCAGCTTGTCAGGGGCCAGCTCGACCATCCCGGAGCGGACGGCGTCGAGCAGTCGCACCTCCTCGAACTCGTGGGTGCCCGCGTTCAGCTCCTCCACGGCGGCCCGCAGCTCAGCCGCCCGCGGCCCGTCGTCGGTCCTGAGCACGTCGACCAGCACCGCCAGCGCCGACCGGGCCTTGAGGATTCGGCTGCGCTGCTCGAACTGGGTCAGCAGCACCGACCGCAAGCGGTCCAGGCCGCTGCGGCGGCCCATCTCGGCGGCCAGCTCACCCGCGGTCCGCACGACCCCGGTGCGGATCAGCTCGGTCGCCATCCGAACGCCGAACAGACCCAGCCGGTCCAGCAGGTGCTCCCGCTCCAGCTCGGTCAGCGGGATCGTCGTCGGTCGCTGGACGAATCGGTCCACGGTGAGCAGCAGCTCGTCGGCCGCCTCCCGCGGCGCCCGGGCCAGCGTCGCCAGCAGCGCGTACTCCGCCTCCCGCAGCGTCGATGCCGCGTGAGCCAGCAGGCCGTCGACCGGGAGCACGATCGGGCAGAGCCGGCGCATCCGAGGGTCGGCCTCGTAGCGCTGCGCGATCCGGTCGGCGACCTCCAACGCATCCAGCCGACAGGACCCGATCTCGTCAGCCCGGCTCAGCACTCCGACCGAGTTCATCGGCGTGCCGTGGGCGAGCTCGTCGTCGTGGAACGACTCCAGGAACCGTACGTCGCTGGCGTGGGTGTGCCGCATCAGGTAGAGCACCGCGTCGGCGACCGGGACCCGGCCGTCGTCCGCGGCCAGCACCCGGTGGGTCCGGGCGGAGATGTCGGCGGAGATCGAGGCGATGCCCGGGGTGTCCAGGATGGTGAGGTCGCGGAGCCGGCTGGTCGGCCAGCCGACCTCGATCCGGTCCACATCGGCGGCGGACAGCTCGCCGAGATCGACCTCCAGCGCACCGCTCTCCCGGGTCCACGGCCGGGTCACCGGGGTGCCACTCAGCGGGTGCACGACGACCTGCGGGGCTGGGCCCTCGGCGTACCAGGTCAGGATCTTGGTGCACTCCCCCGCGTCGGTCGGTGCCAGCTCCTCGCCGAGCAGCGCGTTCAGCAGCGTGGACTTGCCCGCCTTGACCTTGCCCGCGATGGCCAACCGGAGGGGGCCGTGCAGCCGGGACCGAGCCTCGGTCAGGCGGGCGCGTGCGCCGGCGTCGGCCGTCGCGGCCGCGGCGCGGTCCAGCAGCGCGGAAATCGACTGGACCAGGTCCTCAGCCACGGGCGCCCGCCAGCTCCCGCGCGGCCGTCCGCACCCGGTCGAGGCGGTGGTCCTCGGCCGCCAGCTCCTGTTGACGGGCTCGCTGCCGCTCGACGTCAAGGCTGCTGACCCGCCGAGCCGCGTCCAGTGCCAGGCCTGCCGAGCGATCCAGTTGCATCGCCCGGGCCTGGAAGTCGTCGCGGAGCTGGCGCTGGGTGCTGCGCAGCCCATCGCGGGTCTGCTTGTTCATGATGAACGCGATCTCGTCGACGAAGCGGCGCACGGCCGCCTTGGCCTGCTGCTGTCGGTAGGTTCGCTGCCGCTTGCGCTCGTCGGCGATGATCTTGCGGCCGATGCCGGCGCCGAGGCTGAGCGAGATCCCCGCGATCGCCAGCAAGACCGGCAGCGCCGGCGAGAAGGCGGACGCGGCCAGACCGCCGAGCATGATCGGAACGTAGAAGCTGGTCCGGGCGGCGGTCATCAGCGGCGCCAGCTTGCCCCCCGGCATCGCCAGGCTGGAGGCCGGCGCCAGCGCCACCGCGTCGAGTGCCTCACCGACCGCCTCCAGATGCAAGGCGATGCCGCTCTCCGCCGCCAGATCGAACTCCTCGGCCACCGTTCGGGTCAGCGCCTCGGCCCGCTCCATCAGCATGTCCCGGTTGGCCACGGTGACGATCGCGACCTGGCGACGCAGCCACACCTCGGTGTCGGCCCAGGCGTCCTTCGGGTCGGCCTGGTCGATGATCTCCTCCACATCGTGGATCACTGTGCGCAGCCGAGCCTGCAGATCGTGCTCGACGTCGGCAACCAGGTCTTGGATGCCGTCGGACAGGGTCTGCTGCCAGGTGGCCGTCGGAGAGCTGAGCCGCCGAGTCTGCTGTTGCACCTGGCTGAGGTCGGCGACCACCTCGGCCCGCCGCTCGGGCTCGGCCAGCACGGCACGCTCGGCTTGGGACTCCTGCTCCAGCTGACTGGCCACGAACTCGACCTCGCGGGCCGCGGCCTGGGCGGCCCCGGCACGGGTTGTGGCCACCACCTCGCTGGCCAGGAAAGTCACGAGGTCGGCGTATCCGGACTCGTCGTTCAGGCTCGGGTCCTTCGCCGCCCGCAGCCGGAGGAAGGACGACACCGGCAGCACGGGGAGTTCGAGCCCGGCCCGGGCCAGGTGGCCACGGTCGAGGTCGACGATCCGTCGCCACTGCGGGTAGAGGTCGGTCTTGGTCACTACCAGCGCCATCAGCGGGCAGCGCTCGACCGCGGTCTTGAGGAACTCCAGCTCCGGCGCGGTGAGCTCCTGGGCCGCATCCGTGACGAACAGGGTGCCCTGGGCCGTGCCGAGCGCGCCCAGGGTGAGGAAGCCGTGCGCTGAGTCCAGTCCGCCGACGCCGGGGGTGTCGACCAGGCAGAGACCGGACCGCAGCATCCGGTGCGGCAGACCGATCTCGACCGTGCGCATTCGCTCCGGGTCGGCCGGGTCGGCCTCCTCGGTGACCAGGGCGTGCAGGTCGGCCAGCGACTCCTCCACCTCGTCGGTCCGGCCGCCCTCCTCGGTCCGAACGTAGCTGACCACTCGCGGCTGGTCGGCGTAACACACCGTGGTCGGCACCGCGGTGACCACGTCGGCATCCACCGGACAGACCGCGTGCTGCAGCAGCGCGTTGATCAGCGTGCTTTTGCCGCGCTTGAACTCGCCGACCACGACCACAGTGACCGGCTTGGCCGCCAGCCGCCGCCGGGTCTGTCCGAGGTGGGCGTCCAGGTCGGTGCGGCCGCGGGCGGCGGCGAGGTCCCGCCCGGCGTCGATGGCCGCGATGATGTCGGGGACGGCGCCCTCGGTCGGAGCCGGCCGGACCGTACGGGCGGGGCGCGGGGTGGCGGGCGGCGGCGCCACGACTGGGAGGGGTTCGGGCTCGGAGGTCGACTCCGGCTGCGGTTCCGGATCGGGCACGGGCACGGGCTGAGGTTCCGGCACCGGCTCGGGCGCCGGTGCCGGCTCGGGTGGAGGCGGCGGCGCAACTACCGCAGGTGGCGGCGGCTTACGGACCGGCTGCGGGTCGGTCCACTCCAGGAAGTGGCCGCAGGCGACACAGAAGACGGCGCCGGACTCGTTCTCGGCGCCGCAGTTGGTGCACCGCGTCACCCTCCCCATTCTGACGCTCTTGGGCCGATAATGACCCGAAATGATCTGCGAGGCATGCGGGGAGTCGAACCGGCCGGGCACCGAGTTCTGCGCGTTCTGTGGCAGCTACCTGGCCTGGGATCCTTCCGCCGCCGCGACGACCACGACCTCTGAGCGCACCGTACGCGACCAGCCGCCCGCCGTGGCTTCCTCGGTCCCTGCCCCCACGACTCCGATACCCGCGACGGCTGTCCCGGTAGCGCCCCCGCCGGCCGCGTCCGTCCTTCCGCCGCCGACGGTCGCGCAACCCCAGCCCTCACCGGTCACGGCGCCGGAGCCCGCCGAGACTTCCTGCCCAGCCTGCGGCCGGGCCAACCCGCCCAGCCGGCGCTTCTGTGCCCACTGCGGCTACCGGCTGCTGGCCGACGCCTCCGCGACCCGAGCCCCGATCGCGGCGTCGGGTGCGCGTCGCAGCTCCTGGTGGTCTCAGTGGTTCGACAACCGCGATCGGGCGGCTCGCCGGGAGTACCGCCGCAGCCTGCCCGCCCTCTACCGCTGGCGACGGGTCCTGATCGCGCTCGGTCTGGTCGGTGGGCTGGTGGCCGGGTTGGCGGTGGCCGGGCGCAACCCGGTGGGCTTCGTCATCGATCGGTACCACGACGTACGCGGGACGCTGGCGCCGGTGGCCGTCATTGGCACGGCCATCGAGCCGCCCGAGGCCAGCGTGCCTGACGCGAAGCCAGCGGCGCTCACCGACGGGACCTTGGCCGCCTGGAGCATGCGCTGGTCCCCTACGGCGGAGGCGTCCCCCTGCGGCACCCCCGGCACAGGGGTGATCGTGCTGACCATCGAGCCCACCCGGGTCCGGGCGCTCAACATCCGGGCCGGGCTGCCGGCCGATGACGACCGCCGCACCCTGCAGGCCCTGCCCCAGGCCCTAGGGGTGAGCTTCGACGGCGGTACCTGCCAGGAGGTCACTCTGGAGGACAAACCAGACGAGCAGGAACCGATGATCGACAGTATGGGCCCGGTCAGCACCATTCGGATCGGGGTGGTCCGCGCCAAGCCGCAACGGGAGGACGGCGAGCCGGTGCTCAGCTTCACCGAGATCGGGGTCCGCGCCCGCCCTGCTTGACCCCTCCTCCGCTCCGAATTACGAACCCAGTTGAGGCAGGCTCAACTGGGTTCTAACAAGTCGGCTCAGGGTTGGGGCTGGAAGAGCAGGCAGGTCTGCTCGCCGGTGGCGGACCGGATCTGCGGGCAGACCGCCTGCGCCTGGTCTGGGGTGTCGAACGGACCGACGGCGACCAGCACCGACTCGGCGGCCAGCGGCTTGCCGCTCCTGTCCAGCATGGTGGGAAAGTCCCGCGAACGCAGGATCACCGCGGGCGGCGTCACCCCGCCGAGCTTGGCGGCCGTACTGTCCACTCTCGCTTCGCCGGCCGGGCCCTCCGGCGCCAGATCGGCCACCGCGATCCACTTGCCGCCCGCGAAGTGTCCGGCGCCCGGCGACGCCGTCGTGCCCTGGTTCGGCGGTGGGCTCGACCCAGGCGGCGGGCTTGACCCAGGGGGCGCGACGGTCCCGGGCAGCGGGCCACCCGGGCCGGTCGGTGATGGCGCACCGGTCGACACCGGTGAGGCGGATACCCCCGGGGTCGGAGTGGCGGAAGGCGGCGCCGTCAGAGTACGTACGCATTTCTCGTCCGACTTGGGGCTCTCCTGTCCGCCGGCCTCGGCGATGAGGCTGAAACAGTAGGACGTGTTCGGCTTCAATCCGGGGACCGTCGCGGTGCTCTGCACTCCCTCGGCCGCGACGGGAGGCAGCACCTGCCCCTCCTCGATGACGAGCACCTTGAAGCCCTCGACGCCGGTCACCGGCTTCCACGACACCTGGACGGTGTCCGGGCCGGTGGCCTTGGCGTCCAGGAGCACCGGTTTGTCCGGCGGACCCGCACCGCCGATGATCGGTCCAGCGCCGTCCGGCCGCAGCACCAGGTAGGCGACGAGCCCGACCACCGCGACCGCCACCAGACCGATCAGCGCGATAGAACCGACGGACAGGATCGGCTTCTGGTTGAATGCCCCGTCGACGACGGGACGGCTGGGGTCGGCGTACGCCATCGCCGGGGTGGGGCCGGGATCAACACTGGCCCCGGCGTCGGCCCGCTCCCCGACGACCGAGAATGGCAGCCGCACCGCACTGCCGCGCAGGAACGGTTTCCGGGTCCGTACCGACATGCGCACCGTGGCGGTGCCGCCCAGCGGCAGCTCGACCACGTCCGGCCGGACGTAGAAGCCGAGCGCGGCGTCCGGGTCGCTGGCCACCATCCGCAGTGTGGCCGGCGCGTTGCCCCAGTTGCTGAGCTGGACCACGTGCCGGCCCCGCCAGCGTCCGGAGGAGGTGACCGGGACGATCTTGGCCTGCAGCCCGAACACCTTGCCGATCTCGACATCGCCCTCGGCCACCGCGCTGGTGTCCGGGTCGACGGTCGACCGCGCGCGTACGCCGAACGCGTTGGTCCCGCTCGGCGCCGCCGTGCCCGACGGGGGTGAGAAGGTGACGATCGCCCGGGCCTCCTGCTGCGGGTACACCGACAGCTCGGCCGGGATCACCTGGGCCCAGCTCGACGGCCCCTCGCCGACCACGTCGAGCGTGTACCCCTCGACGATGCTCCCGGGGTTGCTGATCGTCACCCCGACCTGCGCCTGGCCCCCGGGCTCGACGGCCACCCGGTCGCTGTCCAGGCGGATCACCGGGTCGGTCACCGCCTCAGCATAAAACCGGCAGGCCCCCTGGAGGCCTGCCCGGAAGGGCAGTCCGCCCTGCCCGCCCGACGGGACGCTTCCCACTGCCGAGCGGACGCTCCGGGCGGCAGACTGAGCCCGTGATCGGCGAGGTCGACTCCGCCCTGCGTGCTCTGATCGAGCGCGAGGCGGTCGGGCGCGGCGACGTCGAGGTGGTGTTCGACGCGCCCACCCGGGAGTGGGCCGGCCGCCGCAACTCCCCCACCATCGACGTCTACCTCTACGACATCCGCGAGGACATGCGCCGGCGGGACCGCGGCATGATCAACGAGTACGACGCGGACGAGCGGCGGGTCGTGGCCCGGCACCTGCCGCCGCGGTACTTCAAGCTCTCCTACCTGGTGACCGCCTGGACCCAGCGTCCCGAGGACGAGCATCGGCTGCTGTCGACGCTGCTCACCACCTTCCTGCGCTTCGACGCGCTGCCCGAGGACCTGGTCACCGGGTCCCTGGCCGAGCTGGGGCTGGCGGTGCCGGTCACGGTCGCCCTGCCCCCGCCGGAGGACCGAGCCTTCGCCGACGTCTGGTCCGCGCTGGGCGGGGAGCTCAAGCCGTCCATCGACCTGGTGGTCAGCGCACCGGTGGACACCAGCCAGCGTTACGAGACCGGACCGCCGGTGACCGTGCCGCCTCAGGTCAGTCTCGGCGGCAGCGCCGGCTGGCCACCGACGGAACGGGCGGGCCGGCGAGCTGCGCCGGTCGAGCCGACGGGCGACCGGGTGTCGATGCGGCGGCAACGGCGGACCACCCGGAAGTCTTCGTGACCGACGGCGCCGCCAGCCTGAGTCATCTCCTGGCCCGGGCCGAGCTGGTCGAGCACCGGGTTCGGGAGCTGGTGCAGCGTCGGCGGGGCGACGACCCGACGCCCGACGACCCGTTCCGTGGTCTCTACGTCAACGACCAGGTGGTCGACCGGCTGCTGGAACCGGATCCCGCCGAGGATCCCGAGGCCGCCGACTGGGACGCCGCCAGGCGAGCGGGGGTCGAGGCCCAGGCGGATGTGGACGAGGCGGCCGGCGAGGTGCTGCGGCTGCGCCGGCTGACCCGGGACGCCGGGCTGACGCCGCTGGACGTCGAGCTGCTGCTGGTCAGCCTGCTGCCGGACCTCGACACCCGGTTCGAGCGCCTGTACGGCTACCTCAACGACGACGTGACCCGCCGCCGGGCCTCGGTGGCGCTTGCCCTCGAGCTGGCCGGAGCGTCCCCGATGGTGGCGGCCGCGCGGGCCCGGCTGGAGCCGAGCCGACCGCTGCTGCGGCACGGTCTGCTGGTCGTCGACGACCCGGACCGCCCGCTGCTGACCCGGGGGCTGCGAGTGCCCGACCGGGTGTCGGCCCACCTGCTGGGTGACGACGCGCCGGACCCCCTGCTCGCGCCCTTGATCGAGTCCGTGCTGCCGTACGCGACGCCGCTCGCCGGGCAGCTGACCCGGGCCCTGGGAGCGGGGGTGGGGCTGGCGCACATCCGGGAGCACACGCCGGGCACCGGAGCCGGCGTTGCGGTGGCGGCCCTGTCCGGCTACGGCCGGGCGGCGCTGGTGCTGGACCTGCACCGGCTCGCCATGGTCCGGGACCCGGGGTCGGTGGTCACCGTCGCCGCCCGCGAGGCGCTGCTGCGTGGCGCCGGGCTGGTCGCCGGGCCGGTCGAAGGGCTGGCCGAGTCGGCGCCCGACGCGGTGCACCGGCTGTCCCGGGCCGGCGTACCTGTGGTGCTGGTCGGCACTGCGACCTGGGATCCGCAGTGGTCCGCCGAGGCGCCGCTGCTCACCGACGCCCCGGCCCTGGGCGGACGGGAACGGCGGGAGCTGTGGCACGGCGTGCTGCAGGCGCGCAACCCACCGATCGAGGACGCCCTGGTTGCCCCCCATCTAGCTCTCGGCCCCGGCCAGGTGCAGCAGGCGGTCCGGGCCGCCGAGGCCTCGGCCCGGCTGAGCGGCGGACCGGTGACAGCCGACGACATGCGCCGCGGCGTACGCGCCCAGAACGCCGCCGGGCTGGAACGCCTGGCCCGACGGATCGAGCCCGACGTCGGGTGGGACGACCTGGTGCTCCCGCCGGCCGTGTTCCGCGGCCTTCAGCAGGTGGCGGCCCGGGCCCGGCACCGCGACACCGTGCTGACCGACTGGCGGATGCGGCGCGGCGGCGGTCGCGGGCACGGGGTGGTGGCGCTGTTCGCGGGCGACTCCGGCACCGGCAAGACGATGTCGGCCGAGGTGATCGCCGCGGACCTGCGGCTGGACCTCTATACGGTGAACCTGGCCACAGTGGTGGACAAGTACGTCGGCGAGACCGAGAAGAACCTGGAGCGGATCTTCACCGAGGCCGGCGGGGTCAACGCCGTGCTGTTCTTCGACGAGGCCGACGCCATCTTCGGCAAGCGCAGCGATGTGCGCGACGCCCACGACCGCTACGCCAACATCGAGAGCGCCTACCTGCTGCAGCGGCTGGAGACCTTCGACGGGCTGGCCGTTCTGGCCACGAACCTGCGGGCCAACATCGACGAGGCCTTCACCCGGCGGCTGGACGCCATCATCGACTTCCCCGCCCCCACGCCTGAGCTGCGCCGGTCGCTGTGGGTGCGCTGCCTGGCCGATCCGCTGCCGCTCGCCGGCGACCTCGACCTGGATTTCCTGGCCGACTCCTTCGAGCTGGCCGGCGGCAACATCCGCTCTGCGGCGACCACGGCGGCCTACCTGGCGGCGGCCGAGGGCACGGCCGTCGGCATGCTCCAGGTGGTCAGCGCGGTGGAGCAGGAGTACCGCAAACTCGGCCGGCTGGTGCTGGAGCGGGAGTTCGGCCACTACTACGGGCTGATTGGCTAGTGTCCGCGAAGCCGAGGCTCACTACCACTGCCTGATCGGGAAGTTGGCTCTGCTCCACCGGCTCTGGCCCAACGGCGGGAATCAGTGCCACAGTGGATCTGCACCCTGGAGGACACCATGCACAGACATTCCGCGGATGGCGAGCGCGAGTCCCTGCGGCCCAAGGCGGCCCGACTCGACGAGGAGCTGCCGGCCTACGCC
Source organism: uncultured Actinomycetota bacterium (assembly GCA_963808435.1). Lineage (GTDB taxonomy): Bacteria > Actinomycetota > Actinomycetes > Propionibacteriales > Propionibacteriaceae > Microlunatus. Next base: position 28,222 of record CAWEFW010000022.1, read on the forward strand.
GGCCGGGCGGCGGCGGAGAAACGACCCGATGTCCTGGGCGCCGAGGGTCTGCTCGGACTGCAGCGGATCGCCGGCAACGCCGGCGTGTCGGCCCTGGTCGAGGAGGAGCGGTCCCCGGTCCACGACGTGATCAGTTCGGGCGGGCGGCCGCTCGACGCCGGGGTACGCGTGGATATGGAGCAGCGCCTGGGCCACGACTTCGGCGACGTGCGGGTGCACGACGACGGCGCCGCGGCGGCCTCGGCGCAGGCGGTCAACGCCCACGCGTACACGGTCGGCTCGAACATCGTGTTCCAGCGCGACCGCTACGACCCGAGCTCGCAGGAGGGCAAGACCACCCTGGCCCACGAGCTGACCCACGTCGTGCAGCAGCGCAGCGGCCCGGTGGACGGCACCGCCGCGCCCGGCGGGATCAAGGTCAGTGACCCGTCGGACCGGTTCGAGCGGGAGGCCGCGGCCAACGCCGAGCAGGCTATGGCCGGCCCGACAGTTGCAGCGACGGTGTCCTCGTCCGGTCCCGCGGTCCAGCGGCACGAGGCGGGACACGAGGAGGAAGCCGTGCAGGGCCTGTTCGTCCAGCGCCAGGACGCCGAGGAGGAAGAGGAGCCGGTCCAAGGCCTGTTCGTCCAGCGCGAGGGCGAAGAGGAAGAGGAGGAGACAGCACCGGCCGGATGACCGGCAAGGGAGGATAATTCCGAGGTATGGGCGACCTCGACAGGGTGCGGTTCGGCGGCAAGATCGTCGACCGCCGGACCTCGGAGATGCTCGACGAGGCGGAGCGACTGGCCCAGGCCGAGGACCCGTCGATCGATGACTTCCACCTGACCCAGGGCTGCTTCCACACCGGCGTCGCCGCCTCGGCCGGGACTCACTCCGGGCCCGGGGCCTTCGACATGTACTCCGCCGGGTACACGTCGGAGCAGAAAGAGATCATCGGCATGGCCCTGCGCAAGGTGGGGTTCGCCAGCTGGCGGCGGCGGGAGAGCCAGGGGCCCTGGAAGGAGCACTGGCACGGGATCGCCATGGACACCGAGGGGCTGCCCCCGGTGGCGGCCCGGCAGGTCACGAGCTATCTCAACGGTCGCACCGGGCTGGTCGGGAACCGGGAGGACCCGGATCCGCGGCCCAAGGAGATCCAGACCTGGGAGGAGTACCAGCAGGACAAGGGCCTCCGTCCGACCGAGGCGGACGCTGTGCCGGTTGGGATGCCGGGGCCGACCGCACCGGCGCCCGACCCGTACGGGATCGACGCGGGGTTGCTCCTGGACCGCGACTCCGACAGCGACGGGTTGACTGACGCGTTCGAGCGGCTGGCCGGCACGAACCTGCTCAGCGGCGACACCGACTCCGACGGCATGTCGGACGCGTACGAGGCGGCACAGTCCCACACCGACCCGTTGTCCGGTGACACCGACCGTGACGGGTTGAGCGACACGGCGGAGCTGGCCTCGGGAAGTGACGCCGGCCGGCTGCCCGGGATGGCCGGGGTGGTCGGCACCGGAGTGTTCGCCGAGAACGTCCGCGACGGCGTGAAGGACGCGGACGCCGACGGTCTGTCGGACCACGCCGAGAAGTTGGTTGGGTTGCGCACGACCGATTCCGACAGCGACGACGACGGGCTGAGTGACGGCGCCGAGGCGTCGCTGGGCACCGATCCCCTGCTGGCCGATACCGACCATGACGGGCTCACCGACGACCTGGAGATCGAGCACGGCTCGGATCCGCTCGGATCGTTCGTCGACTCCACCGGACGGACGATCCGTACCGCGCCGTGGACGCTCGAGGCGGCGTATGCGCGTCACGTCGCGGCCCAACAGCAGGACGCCCAGTCGAATGCCGGTAAGGCCGAGGCCGGAGCGGCGACGGGCACCCAGGACCCCTTCGCGATCGACCCCGGCGAGCCGCCTGACGTCGACACCGACGATGACGGACTGAGCGATGCGTTCGAGAAGCTGGCCGGGACCAGTTTGACCTCAGCCGACACCGACGCGGACGGACTGAGCGACGGCTACGAGGCCCTGAAGTCGCGAACCGACCCACTGGCCGCCGACACCGACGACGACGGAACGCCTGACGCCCAGGAGGTGAGTATTGGGACCGACGCGGGCAGTCTGCCTGGTGTGGCCGGTGTCGTCGGCACCGGAGCTCTCGCGGAGAACGTGCGCGACGGCGTTACCGACGCCGACAAGGACGGACTCTCAGACCATGCGGAGAAGGTCTTGAAGACAGACGCGAAGAAGGCCGACTCGGACGCCGATCAGTTGTCGGACGCGATGGAGGTCTCCCTCGGCACCAACCCACTGCTGGCCGACACCGACAGCGACGGGATCTACGACGCGGTCGAGGCGCAGTACGGCCTCGACCCCCTGGTGCCCGGGTCGTCACTAGGAGCCGGCGGGCCAGGCGCGGGAGTCGGCGGCCCCGATCGTGATGATCCGTATCTCGATCCCCAACCCGCTGACGCTGGCAGTGGACTTGATGCACCTTGATGTCTATGGCTGTCGTGAGCGACATCACGTTCAACTCGCCCACCTTGACCGATACCGTATCGCCTCCGCACACGCGATCGAGAACGACAAAGCCCATAGGGGCATGGGCTTTCCCGGCGCCAGCGAGACGGCCCCATCACCACTCAAGAGCGACACGCTGAGACCGAAAGCATCCAAGCATCTGACCATCGGCCCGGGCTAGACTGCCGGATCAATTGCGTGCAGAGCGAGGTCGGGTGTGCCCCCGTGGTTGCTCGCGCGAGCCTTCAGGGAAGTGGGTGTTTGTGTCAACCAACGGGACGCGGGACCGCCCATTAATTTCTTTGGTCGTGCCTGTGTATGGGGTGGAGGCCTACATCGGCGAGTTCCTATCCGCAATTGACGCACAGACGTTTGACCGATCTCGGCTGGAACTCATCTTCGTCATCGACGGGAGCCCAGACGATTCCGAGAGGCTGATCCGGCTTTGGCTTGAGTGCTATCCCGGTCAGGCCAAAGTGTTGACGCAAGCCAATCAGGGCCTCAGTTCCGCTCGGAACCTCGGGATGGGGAATGCGACCGGCGTTTGGATTTCCTTTCCCGACCCTGACGACTCACTGGGTGCGGACTACCTTCAGCAGGTAGCAGAGTTCATGGACAGCCCTGGGTGCGAACCAATCAACATGATCGCTGCCCGACTCCTACCGTTTGTGCATGACCCGAGTTCCTTGACCGCTCCGCACCATCTTGACTTTCGGTTCGACCGCCAACTGCGGATTGTCGATCTCACTAATTTTCCGCACTTCGTGCATATGCATTCGGCATCTGGATTCTATCGGCTCGACGCCGTCCGCCGCGCTGGTTGTCGGTTCGACGGCCAGATTCGGCCGGTTTATGAGGATGGAGCCTTTACGGCACAGTTCATGTTGAGAACTGGCCGGCCGATCATGGCTCTTGTCGGTTCCGCCCGCTACCTATACCGGAGACGCCAAAGTCAAGATTCCCTTACTCAAACGGCATGGCGTCACCCCGGCAAGTACAACGACGTCCTTCGCCACGGCTATCTGGAGCTCTTCCGAGAAGCAGGCACGCCTATACCCCGGTGGCTTCAATACCAGATCTTCTGTGACCTGCAGTGGTATCCCAAAGAGGATGCCCGCATGGACGCAGGAACCGCTGGCATGACTGAGACGTCTCTGCAGGAATTTCGAAGCTTGCTCCAGCGGACCCTCCGCTATATTGACGACGAGACAATTCTCCACTACAAGACCACCCCCGTTCCTCTCCGCATTCGGCTATCGTTTCTGGCACTAAAGAACGGAAGAATTCCCAGGTATCCTGCTCACGTAGTTGAGCTCGATCGGCCGCAACAACTCATGCGCATCAGGTACTTCACGACGACCCTGAGCCCTAACGAAGTTGTGCGGTTGGACGGCATCCCCTGCGAGCCCGCCTACAGCAAGACCCATAGCGTTACGTATTTTGGGTGGCCCTGGTTGTTCGAGCGGGATCTCTGGGTTTCGGCCACTGAGCAGGTTTCCCTAGAGGTCGATGGCGAACTCATGCAACTTGAGATGGGCCCGAACAGGCTGCCACGACATGACGTGGCTCCGAAAGTCGTGTGGCAACGCTTCGCGCAATGTCAGCCGCCCGATAGGATCGCTCCGCCTGAGTCGGTGTCTGAGGGCGTTGCTCGTTTGTCGGCGCCCAGCACGCGCAGCCCCCGGCCAGCGGCCGCGATGCAGCGGGGTGAGGTCCGGCTCGTGACGCGTCTCGCCAAATTCAGCCGTCGAACAGTGCGGGCTCTAGGGCGGAGGATCAGCCTGAGACCACCGCATGTAGCCAAGGCGCCCGGGCGTGATGCGCGTAGGTTGCCCGCTGCGCCATCCCGCCAGCCGAGCCCGTCTGACCTGATGCGGCTTTCGCAATCCGAGGCAGTCCGACGAAGGTTCGCTGACGCCTGGGTTCTGATCGATCGCGACACCATGGCTCAGGACAATGCCGAAGCATTTTACCGGTATCTGAAAGAGAACTGTCCCGCAGTGAACACGTGGTTCGTGATCTCGGAGACGTCTCCCGATTGGGCGAGGTTGAAGAAGGATGGCTTCCGTCTGATCAATTACGGGTCAGACGAACACGCATTGCTGATGAAGAACGCTAGATACCTCATCTCGTCGCAGCTTGACACGTACATACTCAAACCATTCGATACGGCCGATTTCGGCCCCAATGAATGGCGCTTCATTTTCCTGCAGCACGGTGTCACTCATAATGACCTTTCTCGCTGGATCAACTCTAAGCCCATCAGCATGTTGATCACCTCTACCAAGGCAGAACATGCATCGATCGTTGGCGATGGATCGCCATACAGGTACAGTTCTAAGGAGGTGGTGCTCACCGAGATGCCGAGACACGACCAACTACTGAGGAAAGCAGCCAAGAGAAGGCCGGACGAGAAGCCCACTATCCTTATCGCGCCGACATGGCGCCACTACCTTGTGACGCCGGGTAGACGGAGCCATCGACGCAACCTTACCGAAGATTTCGTCAACTCTCTCTACTACAGGGCCTGGTCCGAACTTCTCGCTTCACCACGACTTCAATCAGTGGGGCGTGATTACAATCTGGCGCTGGAGTTCGCTCCTCATCCAAACCTGCAGCATCACGCGAACATCTTCGAGTTGCCCGATCATGTTCGCCTCATCACGTACGAGGACTGCGATATTCAAGAGGTAATTGCTCGTGCACAGTTCATGATCACTGACTATTCGTCGCTTGCGTTCGAGGCTGCGTACCTGCACAAAGCCGTCGTGTACTTTCAGTTTGACCGTGCAGAGTTCTACTCGGGGCGCCACCCCTTCCGCCAAGGACCGTTCTCGCATGAACGGGACGGTTTCGGTCCAGTGGTACACACACTGGATGCCGCCTTGGATGGTGTTGAGGCACTGGCGAAGTCCAAGTCACTCCTCGACCAAACCTTCTACACGCGCATCGACGATGCGTTTCCGTTCCGGGACGGCAAAGCCAGTGAGCGCATCTATCAGGCAATAAAGCAGCGCGAGACCCCCTGGGCGGCGCGCCATGGTCATCCCGTCGATCAGCTCAGCATGGCGAACAGTGCTGAACCGGACCATATATCAGGCCTTCTGCCCGTTGCATCGCTTGATCTCAGGCAGTCTCACTCATTGACGAAAGCCACCTAATGGTACGCCCACGTCGGAGTGGCGATATGGGCGGCGTCAAGCCGCAGCGGCACCGGTTCTCCACCTTCTGACGACACGACCCACAAATCCACCGTACCGCCGGCTCTCCCTTCGCGGTCGCGATTAGAGACGACCGCCAGTCGATCGCCGTCCGGTGACCACGCCGGCTTTTCGTCGTCAGCGGCACCACCCATGAGGGTGCGGACCGTCTTGCCGTCCGCATCGATGACCAGTACGTCAAAGTTTGAGGAAGATCCGACGCCGACCCGGCGCCGGAAAGCCACCGACTGCCCGTTCGGAGACCAAGCAGGGTCGGCGTCGACGCCGGGTCCGCTTCTGGTCAACTGCGTGGGAGGCCTGGTGCCGTCGATGGCTATGGTGAATAGTGCTCCCCCGTCAGCTCCGTTCTTGTCACCTGCCCAGTAGGCAACCAAGGTTCCGTCCGGTGACACAGCCGGGTCGTCGGCTCGACTCGCACGTGTGTCGAGAACGCGGATGACCGTACCATCAATTCTGACGACCATAAGGGCATTCGCACCATCGTTCGTCCTGCACGAGATGACTAGTGTGGAGAGATCGGTAGGGCTCCAAGACGCGTGGAGGATCGTTGCGCAACCGCGCGGCCGCTTCTTGAAGAGGGCTCGATTATTCGAGCCATCGGCCGCCATCGTTCGAAGTACACCCGAACTGCCGTCAAGGTACACAATTGTCCTTCGATCGGGTGCGAGTCCAGCGGCCCACGAGCTTGCATTCGCAGGTGTCCGCAGCGACCGTAGATCTCCCGGGTTGCGGACGTCGGCCAGATAGAGCTGAGTGCTGGTGCCGCGGGTGCTACGCGGGATTACGATCTGTTCGTTTGATAGCGCATCGGACTTTGGGAGGTCCACGAATATTCCGCTCGAGGTCGAACTCGGACTGGTCGTAGATCCGTCGGATGCGGTGGATGTCGCCTCGACGCTGGAGGCTTCGGATCTGCTGAAAGTGGGCTCGGCATTGGGGGTATTGACACCGGATGTAGCGCGACGCGGAAGGTACAGCACGGCGCTAACGACACCGGCGATAACCAGGAGAACCGCAACGAGGCCGAGCAGCTGACGTCGCCGAGATGAGAGGGCCCCGATGTTTCCTCTCGTCACACCCTGGAGTGAGTTCGCTTCGCTGGGCGCATAAATTCTGTTCCCTGTCTGCGGCTGAAGATCTGCCGGCTCGGCGGCCGGGACTTTGTCTGTCGACCCCGTCGAAGGCGGGTCGACGGTGACACTCCCTACAGTCGAGGTCGTTGATGCATCCCCACGTGGGGATCGCAGAGGAGATTCCGTCTCTTCAGCGCCAGTGGCCGATGGCGGATCAAGGCGTGAAATGTGGTTCCTTGCGCTCCAAGTGAACCGAGCAGCACCCAGCGCAACGGCGTGCTTGGGATGGGTGTCCAAGCCGATGGGTATTCCGAACTCCTTTTGCAGCATCTCCGCAACGAGCGGGATCCGAGAGCTCCCGCCGACCAGGATGACCGCTCGCAGGTCGGAGGCCTTCACCCCGGCAGATCGGAGCGCACGCTGCATCGCTGCCACCGTATCCAGCAGAGCTGGACGGAGCATCGACTCCAACTCGGACCGGGTCAATCTGACGGTCGTGCTCACACCTGGCAGCGACACCGCCATGACGGTATCGGCATCAGTCGATAGTGCCTCTTTGGCCTCTACACAGTCGCGCCGCAGCCTAGACAGACCAGTTGCCATCCCAGGCTCGTCCGGGTCAAGCGGGCCGAACCGGTCTTTGAGCGATCCGATCACGCGCTGGGTCAGTGCAACATCAAAGTCGACGCCGCCGAGGTGCTCGATTCCGTCCGGCGTACCCAGCACCTGGAAGCCCGATCCCCCCTTCTCCAGAACGCAGGCGTCGAATGTGCCGCCACCAAGGTCGTACACCGCAATCTTGTCGCCCACAGCAACCCGTGACTGGGCTGCGTACTGCCAAGCTGCTGCCTCCGGCTCGGAACACAGGCGACCCTGCTCAAGATCGGCAAGCGCCATGATTTGGTCCATCAAATGCAACCGGAATGGTCCCCAGTTTGCCGGATGGGTAAGAGTTATCGACGCCGGCCTCTCACCCATCCGCTCCGTCACCGAGTCAATGACCCAGCGCAGTAGTCGCGAACTCAGCGATTCAGGCGAGTAAGGCACTCCCGACACCAACACCGGCACCGGGTCTCCGATCCGGCGCTTGAACTCACGTACCAACCGAGTAGGATCCGTCAAGCCGCGTCGCTCAGCAGCCTCACCAACCAGGAAGTTGCCCTCACCGAGATCGAACAGTACCGACGGAATCTGCAGCGCCCGGTTGCCCAGACCTACCATCTCAGGCACGGACGCCGAAGCGACCGCGGCGGCCGTGAAAGTCGTTCCGAGATCAACCCCTAATTGATACGACATCGCTCTAGACCTGGCTTATGAGACGTCGTCGGTCGGCGAGGACGAGCAGGTCGGCTCCGCTAATAGTCGAATGAGGAGATCCGACGGGTCGATGTTCATACTAATGACATTTCAGGTGATAGCTGTCGGTATAATCACCGATCACAGGAACATAGGTGATATCGGCGGAATCCTCGTAAAGGATTAGCCGAGAGTAGCCGTAGCTGGTGCTGTCACTTGTTGCAGTCTCGGACCGGCCTCGAACCTCGTACTGGCTCTTGCCGCCGAGCCCGGAGACGATCTGTACGAGCCCACGGTCGTCGTCGGGGACGCCGTCCGGGTTCAGCGGACGAAACCGCTCGTAGTTGTGCTCGTGTCCGGAGAGAACTAGCTCGGCGTTCGCCTCGTAGAGCACTCCGAAGAATGGGGCAACCTGGTCCGAGTCGCCATACTCGATTCCGGACGACCAACGCGGCCTGTGCCAGTACGCCGCGACGCACCTGCTCTCAGTCGCGTTGAGATCTGCTTTCAACCAGGCGACCTGAGACCCCGTCATACTGGTATCTCTTTCTGAGTTCAGCGCAACGAAGTGCCACGTACCTATATCATACGAGTAGTAGCCTTTCTTGCGGTTACCAGCCGCGGTCCCAAAATAGTCGAAATAGCCTTTTGCGTCGGCAGTCATGTAGTCGTGGTTGCCGGGGACCGGCCGGGTCTTGTTCTTCAGCCTGCCCCACGTCTTGTCATACGAGCTCATATATTGGGCGAGGGTTCCCTTGCTGTACTGGTGGTCGCCCAGAGTCAGAACGGCGACGATTGCCGTGTCGGCGAGAACGGCATCGCTCACAGCTTCGTGTTGACACAGGGCGCCTGGTTTGAAGCCAGGCTCGCACGCGATGTCACCAGTGGCAGCCACAACTGGCGCCGAGACCGTCGGCTCGCTTGCCGTCTGCGCCGACGGCGTCAGCATAGGCGTGGGTGGTGTGACAGAGGAGTCCGGAGAGGCTGTCCTGGTCCGCACCCTCGTGACTGGGTCGACCTGGCTCCTTGAGCACGCTTCTGTGGAGACGGCGACCATGACAACTGCGCAGATCGCCACGACCCGCCACAACCGGACTGCCATCAGTACCCAACGTCTCCCGTCGCGCCAGGGCGGTGAGGATCAGCGAGGGCCAGCGCAACCCAGGTCGAAGCCACCTCGCGATTAGGCCAGTATGTCCTCCGCGACCCCACGGTGAAAGCGCGTTGACCCCTGGAGGATTTGAGTATCGTGAACGGCGGCGCGGTCGCGCATGCGGACAGCGATGCAGCTACGCCCTGGCAGGTCATCGGCTCGTTCCGGGGGATCGAACCCACCCGCGTCTCATCGCGATCGCCGTATTCGGCTGATACCTGGTCGATCGTCGAGAAATGGCCAGCAGCGCCAGCACCTCGGTGCCGGCGGCGACCGAGCAAGCCGCGATCATCCCTGGAGGTAGATCTGATCAGGGATCGGGACCATCGGGACAAGCTCGTCACCGGCGCGCGGCTCATTGCCCTCCCATCGAGCACGGGTTCTCGGTCAACTTGGATTTGCTCCGCTTCGATGGCCTGTTATGGGCCGATCCGCTTGCGGCGGACGGTCTGACGCGGTGGGGCTCCTCATGCAACCGGGCGCCCCTCGTTGGCCTGCGCGATGCAGGTCGCATCGACTCACCTGACCGATCACTGGCTTTGGCACATAATCACTCGGAATCGTCAGGCACCTGCACAACGACGTCCTTGGCGAGGGTCCAGGCACGGCCAAGTTGTTCGAGGGCGGTCTGCTCGATCCGTGCGTTTGAACAACGTGCCTGGATCTCTTTGATGGCTGCCGCAAGCGACTTCGCGTCAGGCATTCCTCCGCGCTCTCCGCGCCGGAGCTCCTGAATGTACTGGTCCCGGGCCGAAATTGTTACTTCGATTCTGCGTTGGAGAACTCGATTGAACAGTTCCCCAAGACCTGCCAGCGTCTCACGCTCCCGTTTCGTGAGCTTCTGACCCGAGTCGACTTTCTGCCAGATTTGAGCGGCACGATCAAGGGTTGCCTTTACCCTTCTGATCTCAGCCTGATCCGACGGAGCCCGGAGTGAACCAATATCGGTCTTGATGTCTGCGATGCGTTTGGTGACGAGGAGCGTCGTGTCCTGTTCGTACGAGGAGTCCGATCCCTCGCGCGTATAGACAGTTGTGCTCGGATCCCAGCCGCCGATAAGCCGCTCAAGAATCGAGCCCGGCATGATGTGCTCTGCTTCGAGAGTTCCGAAATCTTTCTTGCGGCCCCAGGAGAACTCGTGGTAGCTGCCAGCTGCACCGAGGTTCTTTTCCACGGGCGGCGCCAACGGGCCAAGGTTCTGAAGGTTGTACCGCATCCCGAAGATTTCAAGACGCTTGGTAAGTCGATTGACAAGCCTCGTCACTTCGCTCTGCGAGGCGTTTGGTCCAAGCGCTTCGACTTGTGCGCGGAGGGAGTCAATCTGTCGCACGTCACTCGTCATTTCGTCAGCAGTCTGGAGATAGCGGTTAAGTTCAACGAGTAGATCCTTCTCTCGTTTCCCTGCCTTCTTGCCTTTCGCAACGATCTCGGCAACTTTCGACCGCGACGCGGCGACAGCGGCCTTTCGCTTCGCGACGGCGTCGAGTACGCCTATGACCTTGGCCGAGAGGGGTCCCGGCGACCCGGAAGCCATATCAAGAACCCTTGGCATCCCGGGACGCACGGTGAGTGTGTGTCCAGCTCCTTTCATCGCGAAGCCTTTCTTGAGGCCCCGCGCCACTACTGCCTTGACCTTGTCGGCCTTGTCCTTCGCCCACGCCTTGCCAGCCTCGACCTTGCCCTTGGCCCAGGCCTTCCCGGCCGCGACTTTGGCCTTGACCTTGCTGCTGACGCCCTTGAGACCGCGGATGATCGGACCGGCCAGCTTGAGCCCGGTGTTGATCACGAAGTCGAGGGCCTTGTTGACCGGCTTCTGCAGCGACTGGACGATCTCGCGGACCTTGGCCCCGATGTTGCCCAGCCCGATCACGCTGGCCAGGAAGCCGATGATGATCGGCACCATCTGGCCGAGCACGTCGTTGATCTTGCTCACGACGCCGCCGATGTTGCCGCGGACGATGTCGGCGACCGAGTCGAGGATCGTGTCGACGAACTTCTTGATCCGGCTGGCGTTGTTGACGAAGAACATCACGACGTCGTAGATCAGCTTGCAGGCTTTGATGAAGGCGGCGGCCGGGTTCAGCAGTCCGATCAGCCAGGTGATACCAGCCGTGATGATCCGGTCCTGGACGAAGTCCTTGACCTTCTCGAAGATCATGTCCTTGATGTTGCCGAGGTGGGTCATCAGCATCTGCCACAGGCCACCGACGCCTTCCGGGCCGGAGATGATCTTGAAGATCTCGACGCCCTTCTCGACCGCGCCCATCGCCTTCTCGCCGATCTTCTTGATGATGCGGTTCCGGATGTTGGTCCAGGTCAGCCCGAAGAGCGACGCGAGGAAGCCGACGATGCCCTTGAGGTCGAAGGACTTGGGCAGCTCGACCCCACCCTCGGCGAGCGCACCGAACAGCCAGCTCATCAGCCCGCGCCGCAGGTGGCCGAGGAAGTCCTCCTTGAACTTGAGGATGCCGCCCTTGATCCCGGCGATCAGGTTGCCCAGGAACTTCACCGGGGCCTTGATGATCTGCCCCACCACGCCCGCCACCCGGGCCAGCACGTTCTTAAGCATCGACGCGAGCTCACGGATCGTGTTGATCACGGCTTTGATGGCGCCGATGGCCTTGTCGACCAGCCCCTTGTTGGCGGCCTGCAGCTCCTCGATCCGCTCGTCGAGCCCCTTGCGCGCCTCGACGTACTTGGTGGCCAGCGTGTCGACCAGCGCCTCCTGCTTGGCGTCCACGTCACTCTCGAGCTGGGAGAACCGGTCGCCGATCTCCTTCGACGCCTCTGAACCGACCTTCTGCAGATCCTTGGGCAAGCTCTTCACGTAGTCGGCGATCTCGGTCCGACCGGCGGCGATCCGCTTCTTGGCGGCCGTCAGGTTGTCGCCGACGATGGTGGCAACCCGGGAGATGACGGTGTCCATCTCCTTGAGATAGAGCTCGCGGCCGGCCACGTAGAACTCGTTGACCTTGTCCGGCATCCCGAACAGCTTGTCCTTGGCCCACCGCAATCCGCCGAGCCAGCCGCCGTACCGGTCCTTCTTGTACGCCGACATCTTGGCCGCGACATAGCTCTCGAACTTCGCCCGTGCCCCGGCCTCGCCCGCGCCGAACTCCTTCTCCACCAGCGGGTCGATGCCGTCGAGGATCTTCTTGACGTCGGCCTCGGCAGCGTTGAAGATCCCCTCGATCTTGGTGGTGACCTCGGCCCGCTTCGCCTCGTCCTTGGACTTCGCCTTGCCCTTGTCCGCAACCAGCTTCGCCAGGGCGGCACCCTTACTGCTCTGCATCGCGGCTACGCCGTCGGTGGTTTCCGCAGCCGCGTCCGCCTTGCCCTGCTGGATGACCTGCGCCTCCTGCTCCCGGAACTCGCCGGGCGCGGTGTCGGCGTGGGCGGCCGCCGCCTTCTTGTCGGCCAGCGCTTCGTTGAACTGGGGCTCGTTCGACTCAGCGAGCTGCTCCTCGCTGACCTCGGCGTCCGCCATCTCCTGGTTGGCCTCGTGCTTGCCGGCCGCCAGGTTGAGCTGGTCGGCTGGCGCCGGCTTCGGCACGGCCCCGGTGGCCGGGATCGGCACGGCCTGCCCGGGCGGCTCCGGTCCCATCGGCGTGACCGCCTTCGGCACCGCCTTCGACTGGTCCGGCGGTGCGTCGGTGGCGGCCTCGATGTCCTTGGCCTGGCCCTCCTTCCCCTCGGTGACAAGGCCCTTGACCTCGCCCTTGACCTCACCGGCCTTGCCCGAGGACTTGTAGTCGTCGGCCTCCTTCAGCGTCTTCGGCGACTTCGCTTCGATAGCCGCCTTCACCGCCGCGATGAACGCCTTCTTGTCGAAGGTCCCCGGCTGCTGGGCCTCCATCGTGTCGGCCTTGGCCGCCTTGGCCTGTGACCCGATGTCGCCAGCGGGGGGCAGTGCCGCGTCCTGGGCCTCCTTGGCCTTTGCCGCGGCCGGCGGGTGCGACCGCTTCTCCCGAGCCGTGGCCTTGACCTTGCCGGTGACCGCCGTGAAGGCTGGGTCCTCCTCCGGGCGTACGCCGCTGGGCCGGACCGGCGGCTGGAGTAGCGCCTCCGCCGCCAGCGGTGCCGACCCCATCGCCCCCGCGTTCGCCGCAGCGGTCGGCGCCGCACCCGCCCCCGCGGTTTTCCCGGCGGCTTTGGCCTGGCCGCTCACGGCTCGAGCCTTGGCCGCGGCCCGGCCGAGCGGACTGGTCGCCGGCACCTTCTTCGGCGGCGGCACCGGCTTCTTCGCGGGCACGGCGCCCGGCCCGAAGCCGGTGGTCTTGACCGCTAACGCCGACGCCGGTGGCCGTACGCCCTCCAGATCCACCGGTACGCCCGCGGCCTTGGCCGCCTTGAGGCCCTTCTCGACCGTCTCGATCGCCGGCTCGTCGCCCCGGAGCTCCTTCAGCGCGCCGTTCATGTCCGCGACGGCCTGCTCGCCGGGGAACCTCATCCGTCCAGCGATCAAGGCGTTGACCGCGGCGTTCCCGGCCAGCCGCTGCAGCGCCAGCATCGACGGCGGACCCGGAGCGGGACGCGGAGGCCGGTCGCTGACCCGACGCCGGCCCTCCACGAGGGCATCGCTCACCGACGCCTTCGCCGGGTCGGCCGCTCGGCGTGCGCCGGTCATGCTCCGAGCCTCGCGGATCGGGATGCGGGTCGCCCCGGGCGCTGAGGAAACGTCGCGGGCACGGTGGGTTGCGCGAAGAGGCAACGGCCACGACGGCGGCTGCTCCTCGCGGGCCGAGATCGCCGCCGGCCTGCCCCACCGACTGCCCGCTGGGGCAGCCAGGTCTGCCCCCGGCACCGTCCGCGGGGACGTTCCCGCGTCGACCGCGGCGTCAGATCCTGGCTGCGCGAGTCATACGTTTCGCCGAGCCGAGGAGCCAGCATGCCGACCTACCAGTCCCCTGGGGTCTACGTCGAGGAAGTCGCCGCGGGTGCGCGCCCGCTGGAAGGAGCCGGGACCGCGGTCGCCGCGTTCGTCGGCCTGGCCGAGGAGGGGCCCTTCAACACGCCGACGCTGGTCAGCAACTGGACCCAGTTCACCAGCACCTTCGGCGGATTCGTGGCCGGTTCCTACCTGGCCCAGTCCGTCTACGGCTACTTCAACAACGGCGGCGGCAACTGCTACGTCGTCCGCATCGGACAGAACGGCGCCGGCGGCGGCCCTGCGCCTCGCAGCGCCCGGGCCAAGGAGCTGGCGGCCAGCCCGACCGCCATGATCGGCCGGTTGAAGGTCGTCGCCCTCGACCCGGCGGTCGCCCCGGGCGACGTCAGCGTCGAGGTCACCGACCCGGGCGGCGACAGCCCCACCGAAGACATGTTCCGACTGGTGGTCAAGCTCGGCGGCGAGGTCGTCGAGGAATTCGACCGGGCCAGCTTCGGCCGGGGCAAGCAGAACGTCGTGACCATGGTCAACGCGACATCCAAGACCATCCAGCTGGAGGACACCGGCAGTGGTGCCGTCGAGCGGCTGGCCTCCGGTGAGACCGCCCTGGTCGCACCGGTCGCACCGGCCGCCCTGCCGTCGACCCGGCTCGGTGCCGATGACTATGTGGGCGACGTCGCCGACCGCACCGGTTTCGCCGGGCTGGAGGCCGTCGAAGAGGTCACCATGCTCTGCGTGCCGGACCTGATGAGCGCGTACCAGCAGGGTTCGATCGACCTCGACAACGTGCAGGCGGTGCAGACGGCGATGATCTCCCACTGCGAGCTGATGGGCGACCGGGTCGCCATCCTGGACTCCCCGCCCGGCCTGAACGCTCAGCAGATCAAGGAGTGGCGGGTGGACAAGGCCCGCTACGACTCGATGTACGCCGCGCTCTACTGGCCGTGGATCCAGACCATGAACCCCG
This sequence comes from uncultured Actinomycetota bacterium, assembly GCA_963808435.1. GTDB lineage: Bacteria > Actinomycetota > Actinomycetes > Propionibacteriales > Propionibacteriaceae > Microlunatus. Next base: position 43,330 of record CAWEFW010000022.1, read on the forward strand.
CCACCGGGCTGCTGTCGTTCATGCCGCCGTCCGGCCACATCGCCGGCATCTGGGGCCGCAACGACGCCACCCGCGGAGTGCACAAGGCCCCGGCCAACGAGATCGTCCGCGGGGCGATCGACCTGGAGATCCAGCTCACCCGCAACGAGCACGACCTGCTCAACCCGGTCGGCATCAACTGTGTCCGCGCCTTCCCGGGCCGGGGCATCCGGGTCTGGGGCGCGCGCACCTTGTCGTCGGACCCGGCGTGGCGCTACCTCAACGTGCGGCGGCTGTTCAACTTCTTGGAGGAGTCGATCCTCAACGGCACCAACTGGGTGGTCTTCGAGCCGAACGACCCGGCGCTGTGGGCCAAGATCCGACGCACCATCGCCGCGTTCCTGATCATGCAGTGGCGGGCCGGCGCGCTGTTCGGGCAGACCCCGGACGAGGCCTTCTACGTCAAGTGCGACTCCGAGACCAACCCCGCCGAAGGCATCGACGCGGGACAGGTGGTCTGCGAGATCGGGGTGGCACCGGTCAAGCCGGCGGAGTTCGTGGTCTTCCGCCTGGCCCAGTTCTCCGGCGGGGCCAGCCTGGTCAGCGAGTAACCCCACCACCCGAGCAGGATCGAGAAAGGACGCACCATGGCTCTCCCGGAGCGCAACAGCGCAGTCGGACACTCCTTCGGTCTGGAGTTCGACGGCATCACCATCAAGAGCATCACCGAGGTCAGCGGCCTCAAGATCGAGCAGGACGTGGTCGAGCTGAAGGAGAACGGGGCCGACGGCAAGTTCGTCATCCACAAGCTCCCCGGCCGGCCCAAGGCCCCCGACATCACCTTGACCCGTGGCTTGAGCGAGGACAACAGCTTCGAGAAGTGGGTCAAGGACAGCCAGTTCGGCAAGATGCCGGACGTCCGCAAGGGTGGCGCGGTCATCGTCTTCGACTTCGAGGGCAACCCGATCAAGCGGTACAAGCTGACCAACGCGTGGCCGAAGAGCCTGGAGATCGGCTCGCTCAAGGCCGGTGACACCTCATACCTGCAGGAGAAGTTGGTGCTCACCTGCGAGATGATCGAGGTCGAGTAATGCGCCGCGGGGCGCTGCTGGCCGAGCCTGCCGCAGAGCCGGTGACCGAACCGGCCTCCGGCCGGAGCGAGGACTCGCTGCGGACCGAGTTCTCGTTCCTGCTCCCCCGCGGCTACGTCGAGGCCAGCGGCACGGTACACCGCGACGGGGTGATGCGGCTGGCCACCGCCCGCGACGAGCTGGTGCCGTTGCGGGACGACCGGGTCCGGGAGAACTCCGCGTACCTGACCGTCGTGCTGCTGGCCCGGGTGATCACCCGGATCGGCACCATCGACGACGTCCACGCCGGCATCGTGGAGAACCTGTTCGCGGCCGACCTGGCCTTCCTGCAGGACCTGTACCGGCGAGTCAACACCGAGGGGCACACCCGGGCGTCGGTCACCTGTCCGGCCTGTGCCCACGAGTTCGCGGTCGACGTGTCGGGTGGGCGCCTGGGGGAATCGTGACGTACGCGACCGACCGGCTGTACTCCGAGATCGCGTACGTCGCCTACTACCTGCACTGGTCGCGGGACGACATCCTCGACCTGGAGCACGCGGAGCGGCAGCGGTTCGTGGCCCAGATCGCCGCTCTGAACACCCGGGCCGAACCGAGCTGAACCGAAGGGCGGAGTGATGGGGTGGTCGTGGCTGCGGCGCCGGGCGGATCGGGGTAACGCCCCGGCGCCCGCAGCCAGCCCGTCTCCGGCTGCGCCGGTGGTTCCGCGGGCGCCGGACTGGCCGCGGCTGTCGCCGGTCCAGCGGACCCTCGCCGAGCCGCTGACTCCTGTGGCGCCCCTGGACCGGTTCACCGGCTCGCTGGCCACGTACCAGAACCCGAGCTTCCTCTCGGCGCTCGGGCACCACGTCGACCCCGACGGGCCGGGCGGCCTGGTGACCGGCCTGGCCGTTCCGCGCACCGGCCGACCGGTCCCGTACGCCGGGACGGACGAGCTGACCGCGCCGCGGCGACCGAAGCCCCGACCGAAGGTGCAGCGGCAGGTCGCCCGCTGGTCGACTCCGAGCGACATCGAGGAACCGCCGTCGAGCCCTTTCCCGGCGACCATCGAGGACGGCCCTGGATCGGTGCCCGCGCCAGCTCCGGATCCGGAGCAGCGGACTCCGCCGCTAAGTCCGGTCCTGCAGCGGCAGACTGATCTCGACCAGGGTGAGGAGCTGCGGCCGGAGCCGGTCGAAGGCCCCTTCGACAAGCTCAGGACAGCGCCTTCGACCAGCTCAGGGCACATCGCCATCTCCCCGCGGCTCGGCGAGGCTCCGGCGGTCGTCGAACGGCGGGCTGAGCGGACGCGGCCTGAGGCTCCGATGGTGCCTGAGCCTGCCGAAGGCCCTTCGACAAGCGCGGGGGACACGGCGACGGCACCGTTGATCGGGACCGAGCCGAGCGGTGTATCGGCTGATCCGGCAGACAGCACAACGCCGACGTTCGCCGCGGCGGTGGCCCCGACCCCCTCGGCCGGTACGGCGGTGCTGTCGATCCAGCGCCGGCTGACCGCTGTGCCCAACGTAATCCCCCGAACGGCCGGGTTCCCGCCCCCGCCGACCGTCACCTTGCCGGTGGTCGCTCGTTCGGCAGTGGAATCCTCCCCGGTCGTGGCCCGGACGCCGACCACTCCGAGCTCACTGCCCACGCCTGGAGCAGCCGCAGCATCGGCCGACGAACCTCCCGCGACCGCCAGCGTGGAGGCTGCACAGCCCGCGGTCGACCTCGACACCACGCCGGTGCTGGCCGAGGCCGGGCCGATCACGGTGCTACCGGACCCCGCCTCGCCCACCGCGGAGCCCGCCACGGAGGCGGCGCCGTTGGCGTACGACGCCTGGCCCGTTGGGTTGCCTCCGGCCGAGCACCCCGCTCCCGCCCCCACCTCGAATACCGGAAACTTGGTGAGTACAGCGCCAGTTTCGCCCGTATACCCGGGAAACCGACCGATGGCCTCGGCCTCGGACGGGGTCCGGCCGGGAGGGCAGCCAACGGTCCAGCCGAGCCTGATCGGTCATGCTCCGCCGCTGGTCCAGCGCAGCCCGATCGCCCGGGACGCGCCGCTCGTCCAGCGGACCACCAGTGGCCGTACCGAGTCGGTCGCTCCGCTTTCCTCGGTCGAGGACGGTTCTGCGGTCGCACCGCGCCGTTCGGCTGAGGCGGCACCCCCCGCTTACCTGGTCGAATCCCCGGCGATGCCCGTCCGCTTCGCGGTCGACGCTGTCGACAAGGTCGAGCCCGTCGTATCGACAGCGCCGCTGAGCGGGTTCGCCGCCCGGATCAACGCCTTGACCGCCGACGAGATGCGGACTGAGCCGGTCAACGTCCGCCCTCCGACTGGCTCGGGGCCCAGCGTGCCTCCGACATCGACTGCTCTCGCGGTTCCGGTGCAGCGTCACAGTGTGGTCGGCCTGCCGGTGGTTCAGCGATCGGACCGCTCGACCGCTCGGCCGACGCCGACCGCGTCCCTGGTAGCCGACCGGCCGGCCCTGTCGGTCCGCACCGAGCTCAGTTCCGCCGTCGACCCGGCGCCGCCGGTCCAGCCGGTCTCGTTCGCTCCGGCGACATCGTTCGCCCCGGCAGCCCGGTCCGCCCCGCCACCCTCGGCGGAACCGGTGGTCAGCCGCGTGGCTGAGCCGATCCGCATCTCGTCCCCACCCTTTCCGTCCCCAGCGACGCCCACGCCGGCCCTCCCGCGTACGCCGGCCCTCCCGCGTACGCCATCCGGCACACCAGGGCCACCGGCCCCGACGCCCATCGTCCAACGGTCGTTCGCCGCCATGTTCGCCGGCTCCGCCGGGCCGGACCCCGGCACGGCCGAGGCCTCCCAGCCCGACAGCCATCCCGGCTTCACCACGGTCCAGTTGCAGCCGGCCGACGAGCCCGTACCGACACCCGCGCCGGAGCCGGCACCCGCGGCGGCACCGCTGCCCGAGGCCAGTCCCGCCCCGTCGACCGCCGCCGCTGCGGCGCCGACGGCCGGCGCCGCAGCCGCAGACCTGGACGAGATGGCCCGGCGACTGTTCGAACCGCTGTCCGCCCGGCTGCGGGCCGAGCTCTGGCTGGACCGGGAGCGCGCCGGCCTGGTCACCGACAGCCGTCACTGAAACGCACACGACGAGAGGACGCCGATGACCGAGTACAAGGACCCCGCAGTGACCGTGTGCTTCGGGGTGGAGATCGACAAGAAGGAGATTGGCGCCTTCAACAGCTGCGACGGACTCGGCTGCGAAGTGGTCATCGAGCAGCGCGAGGAGGGTGGCAACAACGGCTTCGTCTGGCAGCTGCCCACCCGGGTCAAGTACGGCAACGTCAAGCTATCCCGCCCGGTTGGCCGGGACAGCGCCAAGCTGACCGCGTGGCTGGCCAGCTTCGCCACCGGTGTGCAGCGGCACACCGCGACCATCACGGCCCGGACCCAGAACAACGAGATCGTGGCCACCTGGAACCTCGACGGGGTCATCCCGGTGCGTTGGTCCGGTCCTCAGCTCAACCTCGACTCCCCCAAGGTGGCCACCGAGACCATCGAGCTGGCCCATCACGGGTTCCTGCCGCCGGAGGTTGCTGGATGACCGGGCCCATTGCGCTGAAAAGCGCAGCCAGCGGCGCTCTCGCCGAACCCGGCGACCAGGGAGGCAAGCCGGTCAAGGGCCGGCCCAAGCTGGACCGAGCGTCGCTGGCCCTCTACGACCCGGCCCCGGCCAGTGGCGGCAGCAAGGCCGGCAACAAGCGCGGTGCGATCGCCTTCCAGTTCAACCCGAAGGAGGTGACGATCGCCAAGACGGCCAAGTGGGAACGCAAGACCACCAAGGGATCCAAGAAGGCCGGCCCCCCGGAGTTCAGTGGGGCGGAGCCCTGCAAGCTCACCATGGAGATGTTCTTCGATGCCACCAGCACCCAGGACGGCTCCGTCGTCCAAGCGGTCGAGCAACTGTTCCAGTGCTGCGTCCCGACCGAGGAGAGCGCCGGCCAGAAGAAGCCGTCGCCGCCGATCGTGGTGCTGCACTGGGGCCAGATCTCCAGCTTCCCGGCGTTCGTCACCTCGGTCAGCGCCAAGTACACCCTGTTCAACGGCCAGGGCCTGCCGATCCGGGCGCTGGTCAGCGTGGCCATGGAGGAGATGCCCGGCGAGCCGTTCCGGCAGAACCCGACCTCGGGCAGCCAGGACGTCCGCCGGGTGCACCGGACCGTCGCCGGCGACACCTTGGCCTCAGTGGCGTACGCCGAGTACGGCGACCCGACGCAGTGGCGGGCGCTCGCCGCGTACAACGGCATCGATGACCCGCTGCGGGTCCGCACCGGAACCACCCTGCTGCTGCCCGCCCCGGAAGAGCTGGCGGCAGCGCGATGAGCACCACCAGCACCGCCCTGGTGGAGATCGAGGGCCAGGCCCTGCCGGACGACATCGTCCCCCTGCTCACGTCGGCGTACGTCGACGACAGCCAGCGGCTGCCGGACATGTTCTTGCTCCGGTTCCGCGACCCGGCGCGGATCGTGCTGAGCAAGACCAACGCCAAGATCGGCGCCAAGGTCAAGGTCAGCGTGATGACCGCGGACGCCCAGACCCCTGAGCCGCTGATCGAGGGCGAGATCACCGCGCTGGAGGCCGAGTTCGACGCGGGCGGCACCTTCACCGTGATCCGCGGCTACGACCAGGCCCACCGGCTGTTCCGCGGCCGCCGGACCGCCAGCTATGTGCAGATGACCGCGTCCGACATCGCGACCAAGGTGGCCCAACGGGCCGGGCTCAAGGTCGGCGACGTCAAGTCGACCCGGACGGTGTTCCCGCACCTGTCTCAGGCCGGGCAGACCGACTGGGAGGTGCTCGACCTGCTGACCCGGGACAACGGGTTCGAGGTCGCGGTGCGGGATGGCTCGTTCTCCTTCGCCCCGCCGGCCACCGCGGCCAAGGCGCCGACGGCGAGCAGCGGCGCGCCGCCCAACCCGCTGGTGCTCGAGCTGGGCAAGGACCTGCTGCGGTTCCGCTCCGTGCTGTCCTCGGCGCAGCAGGTCGGCAAGGTCGAGGTGCGCGGCTGGGACGTGGCCACCAAGCAGCCGCTGACCGCTAGCGCCCCGGCCCAGACCCGCAGCGCCGAGCTGCCGACGGTCACCCCGGAGCAGCTGGCCAAGACCTTCGGCGACCCGGTCTACGTCTCCACCGACGTGCCCTATCGCACCCAGGCCGAGGTCGACGAGGCCGCGGGCTCGCTGGCCGAGCAGATCGCCGGCACGTTCGCCGAGTTCGAGGGGGTCGCCCGGGGCAACCCCAAGCTGCGGGCCGGCGCGTCGATCAGCGTCTCCGGGCTGGGCGAGCCCTTCGACGGCAAGTACACCGTGACCACGTCCCGGCACCGCTTCGACCCGGGCACGGGGTACACCACCTCCTTCTCGGTCACCGGCCGGCAGAACCGCAGTCTGCTCGGTCTGGCCTCGGGCGGCTCGGCAGGCAAGACCGCCCCGGCGCCGATCGTGATCGGCCAGGTCAACGACGTCGCCGACCCCGAGAAGCAGGCCCGGGTCAAGCTGCAGTTCCCCTGGCTGGACGCCGACTACGTGAGCGACTGGGCGCGGACCCTGCAGCTGGGCGCCGGCAAGGACCGGGGCCTGACGATCCTGCCGGAGGTCGGTGACGAGGTCCTGGTCTGTTTCGAGCAGGGCGACTTCCGCCGCCCCGTGGTGCTCGGCGGCCTGTTCAACGGGGTCGACACGGTGCCGTCGGGGCCGGCCGACCTGGTCGACTCAGGCTCCGGCGCGGTGAACCGGCGCTCGCTGGTGTCGCGGCGTGAGCACCGGGTGGACCTGCTGGACGCCGACGGCAAGACCGAGGGCGTACGCGTCGCCACCACCGGCGACAAGCTGCTGGTCAACCTGGACCACACCAAGACCCAGATCACCGTGCACGCCGACGGCAAGGTGCTGATCGAGGGCACCCAGGGCGTCACCATCGACTCCGCCGGGTCGGCGATGGAGCTCAAGGGGGCCTCGATCTCGCTCAAGGCCACGGGCGGGGTGACCGTGGACGGCGGCGGGGGCGCGGTCTCGGTCAAGTCGGGCAGCCAGCTCAGCCTGGACGGCGGCGGGATGGCCACCCTCAAAGCCGGCCTCGTCAAGATCAACTGAGAAGAGAGAAGGAGCGGGATGAACGTCGACTTCATCGGGGCGGGCTGGTCGTTCCCGCTCGGCACCGACGCGACCGGCGGGGTGGCCCTGGTGACCCGGGAACGGGAGATCGAGCAGGCGATTCGGCTGATCCTGGGCACCGCCTGCGGCGAGCGGCCGATGCGGCCGGAGTTCGGTTGCCGGATCCACGACCACGTGTTCGGCCCGGCGACCTCGGCGACGGCCGGGCAGATCGCCTACGACGTACGCGAGGCTCTGGAGCGGTGGGAGCCGCGGATCGAGGTGGCGGCGGTGGCCGTGAGCTTCGACGCCATCGAGTCCGGCACCCTCTACGTCGACGTCGGCTACACCATCCGGGGGCTGAACGACCCCCGCAACCTGGTCTTCCCGTTCTACGTCATCCCCGCTGAACCCGAGCCGGCGGCACTGGTCGCCGGGGAAGGCTGACCGCCATGCTGCCCGCCCCCAACCTGGACGACCGACACTTCCAGGACCTCGTCGACGAAGCCAAGCGGCTGGTCCAGCAACGCTGCCCGGAGTGGACCGATCACAACGTGTCCGACCCCGGCGTCACGCTGATCGAGGCGTTCGCCCAGATGGTTGACCAGCTGATCTACCGGCTGAACCGGGTGCCCGACCTGCACTACGTGAAGTTTCTGGAGCTGATCGGGGTCGAGCTGCGGCCACCGGCCCCGGCCCGCGGTGCGGTCACCTTCTGGCTGTCGGCCCCCCAGCCGCAGCCGGTGCGGGTCCGGGCCGAGACTGAGGTGGCGACCCCGCGTACGGACATCCACGAGCCGATCGTGTTCGGCACCACCCGGGATCTGAACATCGTCCCCTGCTCGTTCGCGCACGCCGCTACCCAGGCGGTGGGCAAGGCACCGGTGGACGTGACCACCGCGCTGTCCGGGCCGGGCGGCTTCCGCTGCTTCTCCGCCACCCCGGTGGTCGGCGACGCGCTGCTGATCGGGCTGTCCGACGCGGTCCCGTCGTGCGCGGTGACCCTGCGGATGGACTGCCAGGTCTCCGGCCGTGGCGTCGACCCGCGTCGTCCTCCAGTGGAGTGGGAAGCCTGGACCGATGACGGCTGGATTCCCTGCGAGGTGGACAAAGACGACACCGGCGGGCTGAACAAGCCGGGGGACGTGGTGCTGCACGTGCCCGACGGCCACGCGGCATCGATCATCGCCCGGCAGCGGGGCGGCTGGCTGCGCTGCCGGGTGGTCGAGGCGCTGGACGACCAGCCGACCTATTCCGCCTCGCCGACGGTGATCGCGATCACCGCGTTCACCATCGGCGGCACCGCGCCGACCAGCCATGCCGAGGTGGTGCGTAGCGAGGTGCTCGGCCGCTCCGACGGCACCCCGGGCCAGCGGTTCACCCTGCAGCGGCACCCGGTGCTGCCGGCCGAGACGCCGGCCCTGCTCACGGTGCTCGACGGGGACGACGAGCAGACCTGGCTCGAGGTAAGCACCTTCGCCGACTCCGAGCCCGACGACCGGCACTTCCGGCTGGACAAGTACGCCGGGGAGGTGCAGTTCGCGCCGGCGGTCCGCTCCCCGTCCGGTGAGGTCGTCCGCTACGGCGCCGTGCCGGCCGCGGGCGCGGGCCTGCGGATCGAGCTGTACCGGACCGGCGGCGGCCGGGCCGGCAACGTGGCCCGCGGGCAGATCCGGGTGCTCAAGACCAGCGTCCCGTACGTCGCCCGGGTAGAGAACCGCGGCCCCGCCATCGGCGGAGCCGCGGCGGAGACCCTGGCCGACGCCAAGGCCCGCGGCCCGATGCTGCTGCGCTCGCGCGGCCGCGCGGTCACCGCCGAGGACTTCGAGCAGCTGGCCCAGGACGTCGCGCCGGACGCCGCCCGGGTGCACTGTGTCGCCGAGACCGGGCAGCCGGGTGGGGTCCGCGTACTCGTGGTGCCCCACGTCCTCAGCAACGAGGTCGGTCAGATCGTCGACTTCCGAGACCTCGACCCGCCCGACGCCACGCTGGAGCGGATCAGCACCAGCCTCGACGAGCGCCGACTGGTCGGCACCCGGTTGCTGGTGCAGCCGCCGGAGTACGTGTGGCTGACCGCCGTTGTCAGCGTGAGCGCTCGCCCCCGCCACGACCCGGCCGGGGTGCGGACCGAGGTCTTGCGGGCGCTGTACTCGCTGTTCCACCCGCTCAACGGCGGGCCGGACGGAACGGGTTGGCCGCTGGGCCGCTCCGTCCAGTCCCACGAGGTGTACGCCGCCCTGGCCCGGATCGCCGGGGTCGACATGTCCCGCGAGGTCAACGTTGCGCTGTTCCCGGCCGACCCGGAGACTCGGAAGCGGTCGGCGGCGGTGCAACGGCTCGACCTGCCCGACCACGCCCTGATCTACTCCTATGAGCACCAGGTCCGGGTCAGCCGATGAGAGGGACGGTGCCCGGGCTGCGCAGCCCGCTGCCGCTGGCCGACACCCTGCCCGGCCTGCTGCGGACGGACCTGTTCGCCGAGGGGCTGTGCAGCAGCTTCGACGAGGTCCTCGCGCCGGTGCTGCTCAGCCTGGACGGGTTCTCGGCCTACCTGGACCTGGCCACGGCACCGGAGGACATGGTCGAGTGGCTGGCCACGTGGGTGGGCATGAGCATCGACCCGAACGCCGACCTGCCGACCCAGCGCGAGCTGCTGCAGGCTTCCGGGGAGCTGCACGCCCGGCGCGGCACCCGCCGAGGTCTGGAGCTCGCCGTGCAGTCCGAGCTCGGCGTACCCGTCCAGGTGGTGGAGACCGGCGTCGCTGCCTGGTCGAGCCAGCCGGGCGGCGACCTGCCCGGCGACCCGGTGCCCGCGGTAGTCGTGGTGGCCCGCCCGCAGGGCGGTCAGGACGTCGAGGTGGAGCGGCTCGATGCGCTGGTCCGGGCGATCAAGCCGGCCCATGTGCAGCACCGGGTGCAGGTCGCTCCCGAATAGCGGGCTGATGAGCGCCGGCCGCTGCCATCAATGGCGTCAGGGGGCGATCAGCTCCGCGGTGACCCGGGCATGCTCGCGGCGGGTGACCGCGGCGGCGCTGTGGTCCCCGAGCCGTTCCTGCACCTCGGCCAGCAGTGACCAGGACGGGTCGTGGAACGGGTCGAGGGCGAGGGAGCGCTGGGCCGCGTCGATGGCGGCCGGGAGCTCCGCGAGCTCGTACGCCAAGCGCGCGGCCTCCGCGCCCACCCGGGCGGCGGCGGTCCGCAGCCGATCGCGCTCGGCCACCACCCACTCGGCCGGCCCGACCTCCGGCAGCAGGTCCCCGGCGTACAGGTCGAGCGCGTCCAGCCGGAAGCGCAGCGCCTCCCGCATCCGGCCGGTCGCCTCGTCGCGGGTGGCTTGCCGGCTGAGCCGCTCGAAGTCCCGCAGCTGGTCCACGCAGCCGGGCAGCCGGAGCGCATACGCGTCGGCCTCGCGGTGAACCGCGTCCTCGGGGAGTCCGGCGGCCGCGAGGCACTGACGCACGCTGGAGGCCGCCACCTGCAGGCTGCGGATGCCGGCGGCCAGAATCGCGTCGGGCCACAGGTCGTCGACCAGCCGCTCCCGATGAACCATGCGGCCGTGCTCCATCGCCAGCCGCATCAGCAGTGCGCGTGACCGCGGGCGCAGGGTGGTCCAGTCCACCGGGCGCCCGCCGACGGTGAGCCGGAACGCTCCCAGACAGGTCAGCCGGATGCTGCTGTCCCCTGCCGAGGACGGGACCGGCGTGGGGGAGGCCGCCGGGAGCATTCCGGTCACACCGACCGCGCCAAGTCGTTCCGCCCGCCGGCGGACCGCTGCAGCCTCGGCCGGCGCGTCGGGCTCCCCCGCTCGTAGGCCGATGTCCAGCGCGAAGGCGGTGGCCCAGACCTCCAACACTGGCGCGTGTAACCCCCGCGCCGCCTCCGCGGAGCGGCGCAGCAACTGTCCGGCCTCATCCTCCTGTCCGACCTGCGCGTAGGCGAAGCCGACCACGCCCGCGAGCAGACAGGTGGCCCATCGGTCGCCGTACCGCTCGCAGTCTCTGACCAGGTCGGCGCAAGTCGCCACCCGCCATGGGGCCGGGTCGGTCATCAGCAGCTGGACCGCCTGCAGTCCCCGGGCGACCCTGGAGAGCCAGGACAGCCCCGCCGCGTCGGCGGACAGGACGATCTCCTCCAGCTGCCCAGCCGCACCGGGATCGGGCTCGCCGAGCTGGGCCAGCTGGAGCGTCAGCCGCAGCGCCAGTTGTTCCCACGAGGCCAGCGCCGGTCGGTCGAGGGCCCGCAGCAAGGTCGCCCGGGCGTCCGACCGCCGGCCGGACAGCAACTGGGCGAGCCCGCCGGCCAGGCCCGGGGCCGAGCCTTCGACACTCGGGACCGACCGGAGCAGCAGCCGGAGCTCACGGGCCAGCCGTACGCCCCGGTCCGGGCTGGGCAGCAGGCCCGGCTCCGGCTCGGCGTCGGGGAGCCAGGTCGCAACGACCGCCCGCTCGTCGGCCCAGTGAGCCCGAAACTCCGGCTCGTCCATCAGAGCCTCCGCCTGCCGGAACGCGGCCACCGCGTCGGCGACCCGGCCATCCCGCCACATCCGGCGGGCATTGGCGACCAGCAGCCCTGGGTCGTCGGCCAGGGCCGCCGGCAGACCGGTCAGGGCCCAGAGCCGGTCGTCATCGGCCGGCAGCGACGGTGCGGAGTGCTGCAGCAGGCGGGCCACGGCCCCCCAGTCCTCGGCCCGGGCGTGCGCGCGGACGGCGGCCGCCGTCTGGCCGCTCTGCTCGAGCAGCACCGCACTCCGCGAGTAGAGGGCTCGCGCCGCCGCCCCGCCCAGCTCGTCGACCAGAACGGCCTCGAGGTATGCCTGCAGGACCTGGTGGTAGCGGTAGGTGACACCCCCGTCGGTGCTGGTGGTGAACAGCTGCAGCCGCTCCAGCTCGTCCAGCACCACGGCGCTGCCGGTGATGTCCAGCAACGCGTCGCAGGCCTCGCCGGTCAGTACGCCAAGCGTGCAGGTGTGAAGCAGGAAGCTCCGGCGCTCCGCCGGCAGGCCCTCCAGCACGTTGCCGGCCAGGTAGGAGCGGATCAGCCGGGACCGGCCAGTGAGCTCCTGGACCGCCTGTTCCCGTTCCGGCCGGCTCCGGGTCGCGGTGGCCAGGTGAAACAGCTGGAGGCCCGCGGCCCAGCCACCGGTCCGTCGGGTCAGGGCGGCCGCCGCTTCCGGTGAGAGTGGCCGGTCGTAGACCACCCGGAACAGCTCCTCCACCTCCCACGACCGGAACCGCAGGTCCTCCGAGTCCAGCTGGCACAGCTCTCCCGAGACCAGCAGCCGGGTGGTGTTGAGGGCGGGCGGGCGCCGACTGCCCAGCAGCAGCCGGACCCACCGGGGACGCAGGAGGACGAAGCGCTCCAGCGCCCGCTCGGCCCGGCTGCCGGCGATCTCGTGCAGGTCATCGACGACCAGTCGGCACACCTCACCCGGCAGCCGCTCCAGCGTGGTCACGAGGGTGTCCACCCGGCCCGACACTGCGACCTCGCTGAGCCGGGGCTCGGCCAGCGCTCCGCCGAGGGCCGAGGCCAGGTGACGAACCAGGGCGGGCTCGTCGTCGTCCTCGGCTCCAGCGCGATACCAGGCACACGGCTCATCGGTCGCCGTCACCGCCCGGGTCAGCAGCGTGGTCTTGCCCGAGCCCGGCGGCCCCAGGACCAGGCCTACCGACGGCCCGTCGGGGTCGAGCAGCCGCCGCTGCAACCGGTCGCGCACGAGTCCCCGGGGATCAGGCCGCCGGATCTTCTCGGGAAAGACAATCGGACTCATGCACCGCTCTTCTTGCGGGGCGCCATCGGGCTTATTGCCTCTGATCGCCCCTTGTCATGACACGTGTCGGCGAAACATAAGAGCCCGTCAGTCGGGATCAAATACGTCGGGCCCGGCGGTTGGTTGGCCCGCTCCGGCCCCGACGCCGACCGGGGCCGGGTCGACCGGACCGCCCCCCAGGGCCTGGCCCGGACCTCGAGGGTCCGAGCCGAGGTCGATCTCGGCACCGTCCAGCACCCCGTCCTGGTCGCTATCGGTCAGCCGCGGGTTGGTGCCGAGCGCCGCCTCTACTGCGTCGGACAGCCGGTCGCCGTCGCTGTCGGCCACCGTGGGCGTGCTACCGGAGAGCTGCTCGAATGCGTCGGTCAGCCCGTCTCGGTCCGCATCGATCCCCCCGCTCGATGGCACGCCGATCGCGGTGCCGGAGTCGATGTCGAAGGCGCTGCCGGCCTTGGCCTCGTACGCGTCGGTGAATCCATCGGCGTCGCTGTCCACCAGCCGGGGATTGGTGCCGATCCGCAGCTCGAACGCGTCGGTCAGCCCGTCGGCGTCGCTGTCTCCGCCGGTGACCGGACGGACCTGGCCGGCGGCGGCATCGGCGACAGGGGGCTCGGTCCCGCCGTACGCACTCTCCGGCAGCGGCTTGGGTCGCGGCGCGCCGTAGCCGGAGACCCCGCGGGGGTCACCCTTGACGCCGATCTCGGCCTCGATCTTGCCCAGGTAGGTCCGGTAGTCCGCCGCCGTGCCCTTGTTGTGGTCGTGGGTCGTGGTCCAGGGTCGCATGTCGGTGCCCTGACGGCTGATCTCGTACGCCGCCCGGGCATTGACCTCGGGGTCGGTCAGGTCCCCCCAGCTGTTCTTGCGCACGTCCCCGGCCACGTTGATCTGCCACAGCCCGACCGAGTGCTCACCCTTGTCGTTCAGCGCCCCGGTGCGACCCCGCGACTCGGCCATCGCGATGGCGGTCCAGGTGACGGCCTGGTGTGGGGTGAACCCGGCGTCGCGCGCAGCCTCGTAGATCTCGCGGGTCGAGAGCACGGCCATGGCTGGGCCTCCGGGAATTGGCGTGACGAGGCAGTCACGCTGGCCAGCATTGTAGGACGTCAGGCAGATCAGGAATCTGGGTTGCATCAAGATGCGCTAGAGTTGATGCGTGCGCACCACCATCAACCTGGACCCGGACGTTCTCCGCGAGGTGGCAAAGTTGCGGCGTAGCCGAGGCCTGGGGCTCTCGGACGCCGTGAACGAGCTGGCACGCGCCGGTTTTCACACCGAGCCGTCGACTTATGTCTACGAACATCCCACGCGCGACATGGGCGCCATCCTCGATGTCGCGAACGTTGCCGACGTCCTCGATCTCTTGGACGACGTCGACCGGGCTGGCTCCGGCGGCAGCGCGGATGAAGCTCGTGCTTCTTGACGCCAACGTCCTGCTGTACTCGATCGATGAAACGTCGCCGCATCACGCTCGATGCGCGGACTGGGTCCGGTCGGCCTTTGGTGGTCAGCGTCGGATAGCTCTGCCGTGGCAGACCATCGGGGCGTTCCTGCGCATCGCGACCCATCCGCGGGTGTTCGCGCGGCCGTTGTCGTCCGACGACGCGTGGTCGATCGTCCGGCGATGGCTGACCGCACCGGTGTGCTGGGTGCCCGCCGCGACCGAGCACACCGTGTCCATCCTCGGAGAGCTCGTCGCCGAGCACGACTTACGGGGAAACCTGGTCACCGATGCCCAGCTCGCGGCGCTCGCCCTGGAGCACGGGGTGGCCGTGGTGTCGGCGGATGGCGACTTCGCTCGCTTCCGAAGCGTGAGGTGGGTCAACCCTCTGCTGCCCTGACGGGCCGACGGGCCTCCTAGTGGAAGTCCCGTGAGCGGTGCCCGACGGGCAGCACTCCTGCGGCCCGCGGGACCGAGCTCAGCGGCTGCAGCCGTTCAGCGACCAGGTTGGTCACGCCGTCGTTGTACTCCACCCGGCCGCGGATGACCATGCCGGCGGCGTTCCGACCCACGCGGCCGAACCGCCGCCACAGCTCCTGCGAGCAGACCACGTTCAGCATGCCCGTCTCGTCCTCCAGGTTGAGGAAGGTGATCCCGGCCGCGGTGCCGGGCCGCTGCCGGTGGGTGACCAGCCCGGCGACGCGGACCCGACGATCGGCGTACGCCTCGCCGAGCCGGGCGATGGGCACGATGTCCTGCTCGTCCAGCACCGGCCGCAGGTGCTGCATCGGGTGCTCGCCCGGGGAGATCGTGGTCGCCCAGATGTCGGCCAGGGTGAGCTCGACCGCGCTCATCCCCGGGAGCGCCGGCGGCGTGGCGTCGATGGCCGTTCCCGGCAGGGTGCTGCCGCTGTCGGCGTACCCCGCGTTCCACAGCGCCTGCCGCCGGGACAGCCCGAAGGCATCGAAGGCCCCCGCGGTAGCCAGGGCCTCGGTCTGCGGGACGGTCAGGCCGGCCCGCCGGACCACGTCGTTCATGCCGGTGAAGGGCGACCGCTCTCGTTCGGCCACGATCGTCGCGGCGAGCTCGGACGAGATCCCCTGCACCGAGGTCAGCCCGAGCCGGACCGTGAAGTGGCCGTCCCGGCGGTGCTCAGGCGTCGGGTCGGGAGCGTTCCGCACGAACGGCCCCACCGGGGGTTGCTCGAAGTCCAGGCAGCTCGGCATCCCGGTCGGTCCCTCTTCGACAAGCTCAGGGGACAAGGTTTCGAGGTCGGCGTGCACCCCGGACCGGACGATGTCCGGCCGCCGCACCTCGACGCCGTGCCGCCGGGCGTCGGCGACCAGCGACTGCGGGGAGTAGAAACCCATCGGCTGGGCCCGCAGCAGGCCGGCCAGGAACGCCCCCGGGTAGTGCAGCTTGAGCCAGGACGAGGCGTACACCAGCAGTCCGAAACTGATCGCGTGGCTCTCCGCGAAGCCGAAGTTGGCGAAGGCCTGGACCCGTTGGTAGATGTCGTCGGCCAGCTCCCCGGTGATCCCGTGGTCCTTCATCCCCTCGTACATCTTGTCCTTGAGCCGCTCGATCTTCTCGATCCCGCGCTTGGAGCCCATCGCCCGCCGGAGCAGGTCGGCGTCGTCGCCGCTGCAGCCACCCACCTCCATGGCGATCTGCATCAGCTGCTCCTGGAACAGCGGCACGCCCAGGGTGCGCTTCAGCACCGGCTCCAGGGCGGGATGCAGGTAGGTGACCTCCTCCTGGCCAGTGGCCCGGCGGATGTAGGGGTGCACCGCGCCGCCCTGGATCGGGCCGGGGCGGATCAGCCCGATCTCCACCACCAGGTCGTAGAACCGGCGCGGCTGCAGCCGGGGCAGGGTGCCGATCTGGGCCCGACTCTCCACCTGGAACACTCCGATCGAGTCGGCCCGGCAGAGCATGTCGTAGACCCCGGCCTCCTCCTTGGGCAGGGTCTGCAGGGTCCAGCGCTCGCCGGGGTGGGCGGCGACGAGGTCGAAGGTGTACCGGATCGCGGCCAGGATGCCCAGGCCCAGGAAGTCGAACTTGACCAGGCCCATCGCCGCGCAGCTGTCCTTGTCCCACTGCAGCACGGTGCGGGCGTCCATCCGGCCGCGCTCGATCGGGCAGACCGCGCCAACCGGCCGCTCGGTCAGCACCATGCCGCCGGAGTGGATGCCCAGGTGCCGCGGCGCCTTGAGCAGCTGGTTGGCCAGGTCGACCACCGGCTCCGGCACCTCGTGGTCGGCGTCGGCGATCTGCGCGTAGGTGTCGATCTGCTTGCTCCAGGCGTCCTGCTGGCCGGTGGAGTAGCCCAGCGCCTTGGCCATGTCCCGGACCGCGGACTTGGGTCGGTAGCTGATCACGTTGGCCACCTGGGCGGCGTTGTGCCGGCCGTAGCGGCGGTAGACCTCCTGGATCACCTCCTCCCGGCGGTCGGAGTCGAAGTCGACGTCGATGTCGGGCTCCTCCTCCCGGGTGGTGGACAGGAACCGCTCGAAGGGCAGCTCGAACTTGATCGGGTCGACCGCGGTGATGCCGAGGACGTAGCAGACCACCGAGTTGGCCGCCGAGCCGCGGCCCTGGCAGAGGATGCCCTTGCTGCGGGCGTAGTCGACCATGTCGTGCACGATCAAGAAGTAGCCCGGGAAGTCCTTGTCCTCGATGACCTTCAGTTCTTTCTGGAGCCTTTCCTCGGCCTTCTCCCGGATGTGCGGGTAGCGCTGGTCGGCCCCGCGACGGCACAGCTCGCGCAGCCAGCTGATCGGGGTGGGGTACCCGGGCGGGACCCGCTGCTTGGGCAGCTTCGGCTTGGCCAGCGCAAGGTCGAAGGCGCAGCGGTCGGCGACCTCGACCGTACGCGCCACCGCGCCGGGGTAACGGGCGAAGAGGCGCTCCATCTCGGCACCGGAGCGCAGGTGGGCACCCGGTCCGGGCAGCCAGCCGTCCATGTCGGTCAGGCTGCGCCGGGCCCGGACCGCCGCGACCGCCGCGCCCAGCCGGCCGTTCGCCGGGGTGGCGTAGTGCACGTTGTTGCTGGCCGCGGTGGGGAGACCGGCGTCGGCGGCAAGCCTGGCCAACGCGTCGTTGCCGGTCGAGTCGGTCGGTCGGCCCTGGTCGATCAGCTCGACCAGCACCTGGTCGCGGCCGAACCGGTTGGTCAGCTCGTCCAGCGCCTCGGCCGCGGCGGCGGGCCCGTGCCGACCCAGGGCCGACCGGACTGCACCCTTGCGGCAGCCGGTGAGGATAAGCCAGTGGCCGTCGGCCCGCTCGGCCAGCTCGTCGAGGTCGTAGAGCGGCCGACCCTTCTCGTCCCCGCGCAGCTGGGCCTCGGTGATCGCCGCGGACAGCCGGTGGTAGCCCTGCACTCCCTGGGCGAGCACCAGCAGATGCTGGCCCTCCGGATCGGCGACCCCGTTCTGCGGTTCGGTCAGGTCGAGGGACAGCTCGGCGCCGTAGATCGTCCGCAAGGGGTACGCGGCCGCCGCCTCGGCGAACCGAGACGCGGCGTAGAACCCGTCGTGGTCGGTGATCGCCAGCGCGTCCAGGCCCAACCGGACCGCCTCCTCGATCAGCTCCTCCGGGTCGTTCACCCCGTCCAGGAAACTGAAGTTGCTGTGGCAGTGCAGCTCGGCGTAGGGCACGGTCGGCGTCTCCGGCGGCTGCACCAGCTCCTCGGCGACCGCGTACGCGGGGCGCCGGTGGGAATAGCCCGGCGCGCTGTCCCCCTCGGGGTTCGTGGCCGTCCGGTCGCGGGCCGTCCGGCCGGAGATCTGCCGCTCCAGTTCCGCCCAGCTGACGTCCGGGTTGAACCAGCCCACGCGTCACCGGCCGCCCGGTTGAGGGAGACCTAGCAGTACCGCAAGTCTGCGGCAGCCAGCTGCAGAAATCTTGGTCCAGAACAGCAGCAGGCTGCCGCGAAACAATGTGTCTCTGGTCGAGATCGGGCCCCAAGGGCGGGTCGTCTCAGTCATAGCGGGCCTCCGTCCACCATCTGCCGTCCTCCACTCTCAGCAGCCAGGCGCTGCCGTCCATCCCGACCAGCTGGAACCGGGCCACCTGGCGGGCCCGGGCCGGGTCCCACCACAGCTCGTCGATCGGCCAGGGGCCGGCCCACGCCTCGACCCGCAACGGCCCGGTGCCGTCGACCACGAGCACCGCCGGGGGCGCACTGAGCAGGCCACGGCCGTCGACCAGCACCGTCCGCCGTTCGACATCCAGCACCTCGGCCGGCCGCGGCTCGGCGAACACCCTGGCCGGGGCAGGGGGTGGGATGCTCCCCGGCCAGGGCAGTCGTGGGTCGCGCCCCTCACCCCGGCGCTCGCCCCACGGGGTCAGCGACTGCCGGTCCCGCGGACTCCGGCCGCCCTGCACGGCGGGCGCGAGGACCTCCTCCGGGCCGAGCATCCCCTGCAGCCGGGCGATCCCCCGCTCCACCTGGTCGTCGCGGGTGCCGCCCCATAGCCCTTCGCCATGGTCGGCCAGCGACTCCACCGCGTCCGGGACCAGCCGGACCGCAGTTACCGGCTCGGGAGCCGGGTCGCCCTGCAGCTGCCAGTAGAGGCGGTCGATCACGTCCGACGCGGTGAACCAGCGCGAGTGCGCCCACACCCGGGACCCGGTCCAGCCGCCGTCAGTCGTCACCTCGACCCGCACCTGGGTGGCGACCAGGCCGTGCCGGGACAGCTCGGCGACCAGTCGGTCCGCGGTCTGCCGAGTGCTGAACACGATCGGCTCGATGGTCTCCAGCCCCGGCTCGAAGACCACCCGCTGGTCCAGCTCCAGCGGCGGGCGCCGGGAGACGGCTGGCCGGGCGTCCTCGCCCCGGGCCAGCCGGTGCAGCCCGGCCCCGCGTACACCGAACCGGGTGAGCACGTCCCGCGGCGCCAGGGCGGCGAAGTCGCCCAGGCTGCGGATACCCAGCCGGCGGAGCAGGATGGCCAGGTCGGGATCGTCCAGCACCTTGACCGGCAGACCGGCCAGGAACACCGCCGAGCCTCCGGGTGCGACCACGCAGCAGTCCTGCGGAGCCGTCTGCCGGGCCGCCTGCTCAGCCGCGAAGATGCCGTCCGCGATGCCGATCCGGCAGTCCCACAGCCCGGCGGCGACCAGGTGCTCGGCCACCACCCCAGCCGCCTGCGACTCCCCGCCGTGGTACCGGCTGGCCACCCCCAGGGCGCAGAGCCCGGGCCGGATCGGGGTCACCCCGGCGGCCACCTCCTCCACCGCGGACAGCACGACCTCGAAGGTCCGGCTCTCGTGCTCGGCGGCCCGGTCCAGCACGGTCAGCTCAGGGCAGCGGGCGGCCGCGTCCCGACGGCGCATCCCCCGGCGTACGCCCTCGAGGCGGGCCGCCGCGGAGCAGGCGAAGATCTCCCCGTGCTCGACCACCGCCAGTGGCCGCTGCGGGTCCACACCTGACTGGGCCGCCGCGGCCACCACCGGCCAGTCGGGAACCCAGACCACCATCACGCGTTTCGACGGTCTGTCCGCTCGCGCAGTGTCTGATTGCTCGCTCCGCTCGCTGTGCTCTCCGCTCCAGACACCTCGTTCGTCACTGATGGCGGAGCGGAAAAGCGTTGCTCCGCCATCAGCTCCTGCACTCGGCGCCGCGCCGAGCACGTGGCGCTCTAAACCGACGGCCACTACCCCACCGCCCGCACGGACGGCTCGATCTCGGCCTCGGTCTTCGCGGCCATCAGCACGCGCTGGTCCGGGGCGGGCAGCCAGAGCGACACCGTGCGCGGCGAGGCGCCGGTGCGCACCACCACCTCGACCTGCCGGGCGACGAGGTGGCCGTGGCCCTGACCCAGCCCGACCCAGGTCGAACGGGTCACCCGGAGCGTGGCGTCGGCTCGGGGCCAGTCGCCCAGGCAGACCAGGGCCGCGTCCTTCTGCCGCAACCGGGCCCGCAGCCGCTCGGCCTGGTGCTCGTTGACCACCGCGTACGGCTGGACCAGCACTACCCCGACCACGTCCAGCAGGCCGGCGGTGACGCTGAGCCAGTGCTCACCCGGCCGCGGAACAACTACGGTCCGGTCCAGATCCAGCCCGTACGCCGCCGCGGCTTCCAGTCCGAGGTCAGGCATCCCGACCACCGCCGACCACTCTCCCGCGGCGGACGGACCGGCCAGCAGGGCCATGGCCAGGCTCAGGCTGTCGGTCGCATACGCTCCCCCGGTCTGCAGCGGCAGCACCCCAGCCAGGCCCGGCAACGACTCCAGGGTCCGGGTGACCGCTGACCCCTGCATCCGCAGCACCCGCTGCCGGAGCTCATGCACCCGGGGGTTGGCGGGAAGGGCAACAGGCACCTGTCCATAATCGAACGTTTATTCGAGTTGGTCAAGCGGCTGGAGGACTACTCGTCCTCGTCGGCGTCGTAGTAGGACTGGTCCCGGGAGTAGCGGAAGTTCTCGAAGACCAGCAGGCTGCCGGTGGCGATACCCACCACCAACGACAGAAGGCCGGCGAACGCAAGCACCGTAGGCACCACGTTGCCGACGGCCCGGGTCAGGGTGAGGATCACGCCGAGGGCGATCAGGACGAGGCCGAGGACCGCGAACAGGGTGCTCCGTCGCGCTTGGAGCCGCCGATACGCATTCCGCGGGCTCACCACGCCAGCACCCTAACCCAGGGCCTCTGGCGGACCGAGTGGTTGCCGCCGTCGCTCCGCCTTCACGTCGATCATGTGGACTCTTCGTGACGAAGCGCTACAGATCTTGGAGCAGTTCGTCATAATCCTCATGGACAGCCCCTTCAGCGGTCGGGCACCCTGGGGGCGACTGCGGCGAAGGAGGTTGTGCTGTGTCGGGCGTCATCGTGCTCAACACCGACAACACCGCGCTGCATACGGTCTCGGTGCAGCACGCCATCCGCATGCTCGTCCGTGAGGTCGCCATCGTCGAGGAGGCCCACGCCGACCGCAAGATCGGTCCCTACCCCTGGCCACTCGTGCTGCGGCTGATCCGCTACGTCAAGACGACGTTCCTGTACGCCCGCAGCCCGGCCTGGTCCAAACGCGGCGTACTCCGCCGGGACCTGCACACCTGCGCCTACTGCTCGGGCCCCGCGGACACCGTGGACCACCTGCTGCCCCAGTCCCGGGGGGGCCTGAACACCTGGCTCAACACCGTCGCCGCCTGCACCCGGTGCAACAATCTCAAGGCCAACCGGACCCCCAACGAGGCGAAGATGCGGCTGGCCTGGAAGCCGGCCGTCCCGACATGGCGAGAGGCCTACCATCGACGAAGCTAGACCGACCGACCCGCCCGCCGAAAAGCCCTGGTGGGACGACGAGCGCCTCCCGTGGAAGGGCAAGCCGACCCGCAGCGACATCGCCTGCTGGGTCGGCTTCTCCCTGACCGGCATCTACGCGCTGGTGCTGCTGCCGTTCCGACCGGTGCTGATCAGCGCCAACCCGTACCTGCTGGCCGCGCTCGGCGGTTCGCGCACGTCGGCCGTGACCATCGGCGCCCTCGCCGCGACCGGCGTCGGGTTCTGGCCGCTCGGGCTGCTGCTCGGCACGTTGGGCGCGGTCAAGTTCGACTGGCTCTACTGGTGGGCGGGCAAGCTCTGGGGCCGCGGTCTGATCGAGATCGTCGCCGGCCGTTCGCCACGCGCCGCCCGCAACGCTGCGCGGGCGGAACGGCTGGCCCACCGGTTCGGGCCGCTGGCGATCATCATCACCTACATCCTCCCGCTGCCGGCGGGGGTGATCTACGCCTCCGTCGCCGCCGCCGGGATGCGGCTGCGCACGTTCCTGGCGATCGACGTCGCGACCGCCGCCGTCACCCGGGTGATCTTCATCTACCTCGGGTTCCGGATCGGCGAGCCCGCCGTACGCGTCGTCGAGATCATCGGGCGGTACTCGTGGTACCTCTCGATCGTCCTGCTGGTCGGCATCTTCTTCAACCTGTGGCGGCAGTCCCGCGCTCGACGGGCCCGCTCCGCAGCCGCTTCCGCTGAGGATCCCGGCTGAGCTACTGCGAGCTCGGCAGGGCCGCGATCGAGGCGTCGTACGCCCGCTGGGCCACTCCGGCGAACAGGCAGTCCACCACCGCGAGCTGGGTGATCCGACTGGCCATCGAGCCGGCCCGGAAGGTCGTCTCCCGCGCGGCGGTGGTCAGGATCAGGTCGGACTGGGCGGCCACCGCCGACCGGTCGTAGTTGGTCACCGCAATGGTCGTCGCGCCCCGCTGCCGGGCGACCTGGAGCGCGTCCACCACCGCCGACGTGACGCCGGTGTGGGTGACCCCCAGCGCGACGTCGCCCGGACCGAGCAGCTCCGCCGAGGTCAACGCCAGCAGGGTCTCGGTGGCGACGTAGGAGACCAAGCCGATCCGGTGCAGCTTCTGGTGCAGCAGGTGTCCCACCAGCCCGCTGGCCCCAACGCCGTAGATGTCGATCCGGGCGGCGTTCAGCAAGGCGTCGATCGCACCCTTCAAAGCATTCAGGTCCAGGGTGGCGGCGGTGTCCTCGATGGCCCGGGCATCGGCATGGGCGATCTTGGCCACGACATCAGCCAGCCCGTCCGTGGCGCTGATCGTCCCGTTGAGCGGCGGGCCGCCGGCGTGGTCGGTCTCCTCGAACTGGGCGGCCCGGGCCAGAGCGATCCGCAGCTCCGGATATCCGGCCAAGCCGATCGCCCGGCAGAACCGCAGCACCGTCGTCTCCGAGGTGTCGCACATCCGAGCGACCGCGGTGATCGAGCTTTCCGAGATGCCCGCCGGATCGGCGAGCACGGCATGGGCGACCCGCTGCTCGGCCGGACGTAATGAGGGCAGGGCTCGACGCACATTGATCAACACCGACAAGGCGGGCTTGTGCACGCCATTGCCGACGCTCCCCCGAGCGGTCCCCAACGTCGCCTACCCCTCTATACAACTGATCAAAGCCTACCGTTAGTCATGTCGGCAGGTGCTGATTGAGAAAACGTGTGGTGCTCTGCCATGCCGCGGCCGAGGCTTGTGGGTGGTGGAACGCCGGCGACGGGTTGTCGAACGCGTGGTCGGCCCCCGCGTAAGTCTCGAACGTGGCGCCGTGCTCGGTGACGGCCGCGCGTACCCGCTCGATCGTCTCGGCGGGGATGAACGCGTCCGCGGTGCCGAAGTGGTGCAGGCTGGGCGCGTCGACGTCGCCGGCCAACGCGGTCAGGTCGCCGAGGGCCGAACCGTAGTAGCTGACCAGGACGTCGACGTGGTCCATCGCGGCGACGTTGAAGGCCAGCCCGCCGCCGAAGCAGAAGCCGATCAGTCCCACCCCTCCGGTGACCTCGGGCCGGCCGCGGACGTGGCGAAGCGTGGCCTGTACGTCGCGTACGGCCGCCGGCCAGTCCACCCGCGACACCATCGACATGGCCTGCGTCAGCACGTCCGGATCGCTCTCGTCGATTGCGGCGTCGGGCAGGCGCCAGTAGATCTCAGGCGCGCAGACCACGTAGCCCAGCTCGGCCAGGTCCCGCCCCCGGTCACGGATGTAGGCGCTGACCCCGAAGATCTCCTGGACCAGCACCAGGGCCGGGCCGGTGCCGGACGGCGGCAGCCACAGGTGCGCCGGCATGGGTCCGTCGCCGGTGTCGATGGTGGTCTGCTCAGCGGTCTGATGGGTCACCGGGCAAACTTAGCCACTGTGTGGGACCCCGCCATCTATCTGGAGTTCGCCGACGAGCGTGCCCGACCGTTCGGTGACCTCATGGTGCATGTGCTCGCCGACTCAGCGGAGCAGGTCGTCGACCTCGGCTGTGGCCCCGGCAATCTGACCGCGAGCCTGGCCGACCGATGGCCGGAGGCCCATGTCCTGGGGCTCGACGCCTCGCGGCAGATGATCGAGCAGGCTCAGACGTACGCGCACGGCCGGCTGCGCTTCGTCGTGCAGGATCTGCGCGAGTGGCGCCCGGCGGAGCCGGCCGACGTGATCGTGAG
Source organism: uncultured Actinomycetota bacterium (assembly GCA_963808435.1). Classification (GTDB taxonomy): domain Bacteria; phylum Actinomycetota; class Actinomycetes; order Propionibacteriales; family Propionibacteriaceae; genus Microlunatus. Next base: position 67,636 of record CAWEFW010000022.1, read on the forward strand.
CAACGCGACGCTGCAGTGGGTGCCCGATCATCGCCGGCTGCTACCCGGGCTGGTGGACGCACTAGCGCCCGGGGGCTGGCTCGCCTTCCAGGTGCCCGGCAACTTCGGCGAGCCAAGCCATCGGCTGCTGCACGAGCTCGCCGACGACCCGCGGTTCGCCCCCTACACCGCCGGTCGGGAGCGGCCGGATGCCTACGACGCTGACACCTACCTCGCGGATCTCACTGCGCTGGGCTGTGTGGTGAACGCCTGGGAGACGACCTACCTGCACGTGCTCACCGGGCCCGAACCGGTCTTCCGCTGGATCTCCGGTACCGGGGCGCGGCCGGTGCTGCAGGCGCTGCCGGACCACCGGCGGGAGGAGTTCGTCCGCGAGTACAAGAGCCGGCTGGCCGCGGCCTACCCCGAGCAGGCGTACGGCACCCTGCTGCCGTTCCGGCGCGTCTTCGTGGTCGCCCAACGGCCCTCGGCCGGCTGAGCGCTGGAATACTGCCGCAGGTGATCGAGGTCGTGCGGAACGACGAGCTCTCGCGGTACGAGGGTCGAGTGGACGGTGAGCTGGTCACGGTGATCAACTACCGGCGCCGCGGCGACGTCCTCGACATCGCCCACACCCGGACGCGGATGCGGTGGCGCGGCCAGGGACTGGCCGGCAAGGTGACCACCGCCGCCCTGGAGGACATCCGGGCCAACGGCTGGCGGGTGCACCCGATCTGCCCCTACACGGTCAGCTTCCTGGACAGCCGTCGCGAGTACGCCGATCTGCGGGCGTGACGCCTGATTCTGCTACGCGCGTTTCAGCGTTACCCGGCGTGTCGGGATGTGCGAGGTCCGCTGGAGTAGCGAATCCAGATTCAGCAACCGGAGCCTGGATTTGCTACCCGAGAAGGCACCAGGACGCGCGCCACGCCGAGCAGGCGTGAAACGCGCGTAGCAAAGTCAGGCGTTGGTGCTCAGGCGGGTGCGCTCGTCGGTGAGCCACAGGTCGATCAGGCCGCGGAAGTGGCCGCGGAACCGGTCATGCTCGTGCTCGGGGTAGGTGGCGGCGATCGTGTGGTCGAGCAGCCGCTCGAAGTCGGCGGAGGCCACCCAGTCCAGCACCAGCGCGTCCAGGTCAGGGAGCGAATCGGCGCAGAAGTCGAGGTACCGGTCCTTCTCGAAGTGGGCGTCGGCCAGCCGCTGGTACGCCGCGAGCTTGGCCCCGTAGTCCAGCGCCGGGTCGTCGGCGACGGCGTACCAGGGGTCCGGATCGACGTGCAGCTTCGCCCGCCGGTTGGTCGCGGCGCAGAAGGCGGTCCACTTGACCAGCGCCTTCATCGCCCAGGGGAAGTAGTAGTGCAGCGACGTGACGGCTACGTCGGGACAGGCGTTGGCGTAGTCGATCGGCAGCACCGTGCCGCCCTGGACCAGCATCTCGCAGGAGTTGAACTCCCAGCGGAAGAAGGCGTTCACCGTCTGGGTGATGGTGGTCGCCTCCTGTCCGACGCCCGGGGACAGGAAGTCATGGCTGACGGCGTACCGGTCGTGCATCGGCAGGTCAGGCCGGAAGTGCATCACCATCGTCTCCGGTCCGATGGTGAGGGCCCGGGCGAACACGTCATACGGCTCGACCGACTTCTGCAGGTGCATCAGCATCTCGCCCGAGTCGTCGTAGGACCGCATCAGGTCGGCCTCGTCCTTGACCCGGGACACCCCCCGCCAACCGCCGCCGTCGAACGGCTTCATGAACAGCGGGTAGCCCATCTCCCGCGCGATTGCCGCCAGGTCGAACTGGTCGTTGTAGTTGCTCGCTGTGTAGGCCCAGCGAACGTTGTCGACCGGGTGCTTGTAGGGCACCAGGACGGTGTCCGGCACGTGCATGCCCAGGCGGATCAGCGCGCAGTAGGCCGAGTGCTTCTCCAGCGACTGGAACGTGAACGGAGAGTTCATCAGGTACACGTCGTCCATCAGGGCGACCTTCTTCAGCCACTCCCGGGGGTGGTAGTACCAGTACGCCAGCCGGTCGATCACCACCTGCTGTCGCGCCTTGTCCCGCAGGTTGAACGGTGCGATGCGGGTCCGCTCGGTGTCCAGGACGTGGTCGGTGCCCTGGTAGCCGAAGACGCCCAGCCGCTGCGTTATGGCCTCGAAGGCCTGCGGCCAGTCCTCCTCAGCGCCGAGCAGCAGGCCGATCAAGTGTCGCTCCGTCATCTGTCCTCCCCTAGCAGGATCTCGCCCTAGCAGAATCTCGGCAGGTGATGTGCCAGCTGACGCTGCCACCACTCCCAGTCGTGGCTGACGTCGTAGCCCCACAGGTCCAGCTCGCAACGAATCTGCTTGGCCTGCAGCAAACCGGCCATCTTGACCGTCGAGGGTAGCGAGCCGGTGGGGTGGGTCTCCCAGGCACCTTGACCGACGACCAGGAGCACCGACAGCCGACTGCGCAGCCAGTCCAGGTGGTCGCCGTACAGCTGCGGCACGTAGTCGGTGGGGTTGGCGAAGTACGTCGCGTCGCCGCGGTCGCCCCAGGATCCCCAGGTGGACACGTCGTAGTTGCCCGACAGCCCGATGGCCAAGGGGGCCAGGTCGGCGCGCTGCAGCGAGAAGTGCACCGCGTGGTAGGCGCCCAGGCTGCAGCCGAGGGTGACCAGCTCGGCTCCGGGCGCGGTGTCGGCATGGATGTAAGGCACCAGGTGATGGGTCAACCAGCGGGTGTAGACCTCGTGCTGCAACGCCCGCTCCTCGATCGGCAGCCACTTGTCCGACCAGTTCGCCGCGTCCAAGGAGTCGACGCAGTAGAGCTTGACCCGGCCGGCGTCGACCAGTTCGGCCACGGCCGCGACCATCCCGTTGTTCTCGAAGTCCCAGGCCCGGCCCCCCTCGCTGGGGAACACGAGCACCGGACGGCCCCAATGACCGTAGGTGATCACTGTCATGCCGCGGTCGATGCCGCTGCCCAACGGCAGCTCGACCTGGTGCCGCTTCATGCCGTCACCTCCACCCGGTCCTTCGGAAGTCGGAGCCCGTTGCGCCGCAGCTCGATCGCCGCCAGGGCGTCGATCACCTCGCGATCCCCATCCCGCCAGGCCCGAACCGGGTCGTCGCTGACCCCCGCGATCACGTAGAGCGGTTGCGAGGCCATGGCCCGGAGGGCGAACAGGTCCAGGTCGGCGCTGGAGTCCAGGAACTCCTGCGAGGCCCGAGCCTGCCGGTAGAAGCGGACCCGGCGGGGCAGCCAAAGCGCGACTACCAGGGCGACCGGGATCAGGAAGACCAGCCAGCCGGCGACCAGGGCAAGCCGCTCGATGGTCTCCACCTGGTCGTTGGCTGACGTCACGACATTGCCCAGGGTGGTCGATGCGGAGTCGAACGGCCGACGCAGGTCCTCGCCCACGCCGGGCACCCGCGCGGCCTGCTCGGCGGCCTCTCGCATGTTGTCCATCAGCCGGGTCGCGGTTCGGGCGGTCTCCCTCGCCGGGACGGCGAGCGCGGCGACCACCTGGTTGACCAGGAGAGCGGCCACAGCGCACGCGATGCTCCACCCGAGCACGAACAGATCGGAGAAGATCTGGCCGGCGAGCCGACCGGGCCGGGTGGAGTAGATGCCCATACCGGGGACACTAGTGCCCCGGAAGGGAAATCTCTTGACGCCTGGACGCCGCCCAGGCGAGCACCTCGCGGCGTTCTCCTCGGTCGCGTTGCGAGTCGGCAGCTCACGGTTCCCGTGATACAGCGGTGGCAGGATGGGCCGGTGCGCCGCCTCCGCTCCGCCGTCTGTCTCGTCTCGCTGGTCGTGCTGGCCGCTTGCTCGACCGGGATCCCTACGCCGGACCCGCGTCCCACGGACTCGCCCGACCGGGCGGCCGCCGAGCTGGCCACCGGCCTGACCAACAAGGACCTCACGACCGTGGAGTTCGTCGGGGCCACAGGGACCGAGGTCAACGAGCTGTACCAGCCGCTGGTGGCCGGGATGGGCGCCCGCCAGCCTCGCGTCACGGTGTCGTTGGTGAACCGGCAGGACGAGACCGCCACGGCCACCTTGAACACCACCTGGGCCTTCCCCGGCGTCGAGCAGACCTGGTCCTACAGCACCGAGGCGTCGTTGACCGAGGAGGCGGGACGGTGGAAGACCAGCTGGCAGCCGAACATCCTCCAGGCCCAGCTGGACGGCACCAACCGGCTCTCCCAGTCCCGGCTGGATCCCGAGCGCGGAGAGCTGCTCGGCCAGGACGGCGACCCCATCGTGCAGCTACGGCCGGTGGTGCGGATCGGGCTGGACAAGTCCGAGCTCGAGCCGGCCGCGGTGGACGCGTCGGTCCGGCGGCTGGCCCGGCTCGTCGGCATCGACGCCAAGGCGTACGCGAAGACGGTTGCGGCGGCCGGACCCCGGGCGTTCGTCGAGGCCATCGTCTTCCGGACCACGGATCCGGAACGGCCACGGAACCGGGAGGTGTTCGCGATTCCCGGAGCGTTGCCGATCGAGGACGACCAGATGCTCGGGCCGACCCGGGACTTCGCCCGGCCGGTCATCGGGTCGGTCGGCCAGGCGACCAAGGAGGCCATCGACGAGTCCGGCGGCACCGTGGTCGCCGGGGACCAGGTCGGCATCTCCGGGCTCCAGCAGCGCTACGACCGACAGCTGCGCGGCACCCCCGGCGTACGGGTGCAGCTGGTCGGGGCGAAGGCGACCGGCAGCTCGGCCAGCCCTTCTCCGAGCGCCTCCCCCTCCAGCGTCCCGGGCGTGGAGCCGGTGACGGTCTTCGAGTCCAAGCCGGTGGCCGGCAAGCCGTTGGCGACCACGCTGAACATCGCCCTGCAGACCCTGGCGGAGAAGACGCTGGCCCAGACCAAGCCGGCCGCAGCCCTGGTCGCGATCCAGCCCTCGACCGGGGCCGTGCTCGCCGCCGCCAACAATGCCGGGACCAAGGGGCAGTCGTTGGCCACGGTCGGCCGGGCGGCACCCGGATCAACGTTCAAGGTGGTCAGTGCCCTGGCCCTGCTCCGGGCCGAGTTGGACCCGAGCTCGACGGTGAGCTGCCCGGCCACGGTAACCGTGGACGGCAAGAGGTTCGAGAACTACGACGACTACCCGTCGGGTGCGAACGGCACCATCAACCTGCAGACCGCGCTGGCCCAGTCCTGCAACACCGCGTTCATCGGCCAGCGGGAGCAGATCAAGGGGCAGGCCCTGGCCGAAGCCGCCGGCTCGCTCGGGTTCGGGATCGACTACGACACCGGCTTCGGCTCCTTCTTCGGCTCGGTCCCCGCCGACCCGACGGCGACCGGTCGGGCCGCCGCCTTGATCGGCCAGGGCAAGGTCGAGGCCTCTCCCCTGGCGATGGCCGGCGTCGTGGCCTCGGTCAGCGCCGGGCACACGGTCCTGCCGTACCTGGTCGAGGGTGTCGACAAGCCCAAGGCCGAGGGCAAGCCGCTGACCACGGACGAGGCTGACCAGCTACAGCAGATGATGCGGGCGGTGGTGACCGACGGCAGCGGTCGCGTGCTCAACGGCGTGGACGGGGCGGTGATCGCCAAGACGGGCACGGCGGAGTACGGACCCAAGGCGCCGTTCAAGACACACGCCTGGATGATCGCCGGCAAGGGTGACCTCGCCGTGGCCGTGTTCGTACAGGATGGGGCGTCAGGCTCGCGGACCGCCGGACCGCTGCTGCGCACCTTCCTCGACGGGGCCGGCGGGGCCTAGCCGCTCGGCTACGCGGGTTCCCCACCGCGGCCCACGTCCGCAGCACCCCTCAACGCACCAGCCGATCCACCGTGCCGGTGTACTGCTCGAGCTGGGTTCGAGTGGGGACCGGCGTCGGCCACTCGTCGGTCTGCCAGCCCGACGGCGGGTCGGCGCGGCGCAACCGCCAGAACGTGGGGTTCGTCGGGGCGGGGTCTCCGATGTCGACGCTGGCGTCGGTCGCCGGCGTGACCTCCACCGTGATCGGGTCGAGCCCGGCGAAGACCACCTCGACCTGCTGAGTGTCCTCGGGTAGAGCCGGGTAGTTCGTCACCACCGTGGCCACCTTGTCGGGTCGCCGGAGCACCGCGGCCCAGCCCCGCAGGTCGGTGCACAGGCACTCGTCGGGCTCGCCCGAGGCACTGCGGTTGGTCATCACCCGGGTGCGCAGGACCCCCAGGTCGCCGTCGACGCGCAGCACCGGGCCACTCGCGGCCACCGGGTTGTGTGCGGTCGCGGTCGCGGCGTCCGCGCTGGCAAACGGCGGGGCGGATGCTGCCTCCACCCCGTCCCCGCCGGTGACCGAGACGATCGCCCACTCCAGCGAGGAGAACGTGCCGCCCGCGACCACCCGGTGAATCCGGACCCGGAACACCTGCTCGCTCGCGCCGTAGCGGAACATGTCCGACCGGGCGACCCACGGTTGGTCCTCGGCCGGGCGGGTGAGGTCGGTGGGACGGTTGGCGACCGGCGCCTGGCCGACCGGCGTAACGGGAACCCGGCCGAACTGGGGCACGGTCGGGATGTTCACATCGACCGTGCGCACGGCGTCCGGGAGCTCGGCGAAGGCAACCTGTAGCAATGTGGTGACGCCGACGCGGAGGCTGCGCTGCGACACCCAGATCGGCGTACACAGGCAGTAGTCGGAGTCCGGGGCGCGTACCAGCGGCCGGTAGACCGTCCCTTCCCGTCCGTCGACCAGCAAGACGTTGGCGCTGCTCTCCCACCGGCGGGACAGTCCGAGGTCGACCGAGTCGGGCACGGCGTCCCCGGGTCGGAGGTTGGCCGCACGGATCGGCGTCACCGACCAGTCCAGCACGGTCCCCCCGTCGACCCGACGGACGGCGTGTACGGCGAACCGGACCTGGACGTCCAGGCCATCGGCCGAGGTCCAGACGGACTCGCCGGCCACCGGGAGCTCGGGGTTCGTGGCCGGAAGGGGCGTTGCCGTAGGAGTGCTCGTACTACTCGGCGGCCCGACGGACGGCTGGGGTGTCTCGCGGTCCAGCAGACCGGGCTCTCGCTCGGAGTAGGTGCAGCCGACAAGGACCAGCAGGGCGACGACGATCGGTGCCCCCCGGCACCAACCTCGACCGCGGGCGTTAGTGACGGCCATCACGGCCACCGGAGGTGACGCGACCCACGCCCGGACGGACGGTGGACATGACTCGAACCTAATCCGAGCCGGCTCGGAACGTAAGTGGCGCATTCCTCAACGGGGCCGACCGAACGTGGCCAGCCAGCCGCGGGCATCGCCCTCCACCAGGCCCGCCCCCTCCAACGCGCTCAACGCGGCGAGACAGCTGGGCACACTGACCCCGGCGGCCAGCGCGATGTCGCCGACCGCCGCCCGGCGCCGGGCCGGTACCGCCTCGTAGACCGCCAGCTGGGACTCGCTCAAACCGTCGGTGGCCCGTCGCGGTCCCTGGGCCAGCGGCAGCGTGTCCTGACCGGTCGCGGACACCAGCTCCATCACCTCGGCCGCGTTGGTGACCAGCACCGCCTGTCCGCTGCGGATCATCAGGTGCGGTGCGCAGGAGGCCCGGGAGTAGACCGAGCCGGGCACTGCCATCAGCGGACGGCCGCACTCCAGGGCCCACCCGGCCGTGTTCCGCGCGCCGGAACGTAGGGCCGCCTCGACCACCACCGTGGCCGAGCTCATGGCCGCGATCAACCGGTTCCGAGCCAGGAACCGGACCCGTGTCGGGTGCGCCCCCGGCGGAAGCTCCGAGACGAGGAGGTGCTCGCGCGCCAGCTGCTCGAAGAGCTGCTCGTTGGCCGCCGGATAGGCGACGTCGACCCCGCAGGCCAGCACCCCGACCGTCGGTCCGCCCGCCGACAACGCGCCGCGGTGGGCGGCCGCGTCGATGCCGAACGCCCCACCCGAGACAACGGTCACGCCGCGTTCGGCCAGGTCGACGGAGAGGTCGGTGGTGATCCCGTTCCCGTACGCCGTGGCCGCCCGCGAGCCGACAATGGCCACGGATGGCCGCATCAGTGACGCCAGCTGCCCGGGCCCGCGCAACCACAGTCCGACCGGTAGCCCGCCGCGCCGCTGGATCGGGTCGGCATGGCCGAGGTCGCCCAGACCGTCCGGCCACTCGTCGTCCCCCGGGATGACGAAGCGGATCCCGGCGGCCGTGGCCAGCCGATGCACCGTCCTGACCGAGACCCGGCTCGCCCGTTCCGCCACCGGCTCGCCCAACGCCCCGGACCGCACCAGCTGCCACGCCTCCTCGGCTCCGACGCGGGCGACAAGATCGGCTGCCGCCGGGTCCCCGCCGTCGGTCGCTAGGCTCAGCGCCAGCCGGGCCCGGCGGTCCGTCTCCTCCACCACGGTTCAGCCCACCCCCCGAAGCACGGTTCCGGGCTGGTCACCACTGCGCATGGCCAGCGCGATGCCCAGCTCGTCGCGACCGGGAGCGTCCCGGCCGGCCAGGTCGGCCACGGTCCAGCTCAACCGCAGCACCTTGTCCACGCCGCGCGAGCTCAGTCGACCCTTCTCGTACGCCGCGTCCACCTCCGCGGTCCCCTCCGACATCGGCAGCTGCTTGCGGAGGTAGCTGCCGGCCACCTCGCTGTTGGTCCGCCAGCCGGTCCCGGCCAGCCGGCGCAGCTGGCGCTGGCGGGCGTCCAGCACCCGCTCGGCGACCACCGCGGACGGCTCCGAACGCTGTAGCGCCGCCTTCAAGTAGGCCTTGCGCATCGGCAGGAAGCCCTGGTTGATGTCGATGCGGTCGCGGATCGGCCCGGAGATCCGCTCCGCGTAGCGGCGAACGGCCAGCGGTGCGCACTGGCACTGGCCGCCCGGGGTGGCGGCCAGCCCACAGGGGCACGGGTTAGCGGCAAGGATCAGCTGGAAACGGGCAGGGAACCGCGCCGGACCCTCGCTGCGGTTGATCTGTACGGTGCCCGACTCCAGTGGCGTTCGCAGCGCGTCGATGACCTGCGGCGCGAACTCCGGCGCCTCGTCCAGGAACAGCACGCCCCGGTGGGCCAGCGAGATGGCGCCCGGGCGGGCCAGCCTTGGTCCGCCACCCACCATGCTGACCACCGATGCGGAGTGGTGCGGGTCGCTGTAGGGCGGCCGGGTCACCAGCCGGTCGGCCAGGTGGAACCCGGCCAGCGAGTGCAGGGCGGAGACCTCGAGCGCGTCGTGCAGGTCCAGCTCCGGCAAGAGGCTGGGCACCCGTTCGGCAAGCATCGTCTTGCCCACCCCGGGCGGACCGTGGAACAGCATGTGGTGCCGGCCGGCCGCGGCTACCTCGCAGGCCCACTTCGCCTCGACCTGGCCCACTACGTCGGCCAGGTCGACCGGTGACTCGACGGGACCGGCGGCCCGCTCCCCCGCGACCTCGATGGGTTCCACCTCCGGCACCGGTTCGCCGCGCAGGACCGCGACCAGCTGGGTGATCGAGGCGATGCCGAGCACGTCGAGCCCGTCGACCAGCCCGGCCTCGCCGGCCTGCCGCAATGGCACGATGACCCGGGTGAAGCCGGCGTCGGCCGCCGCCAATGTCGCCGGCAGCACCCCGCGCACCGGGCGCACCCGGCCGTCCAGGCCCAGCTCGCCGAGCAGAACGGTGCGCCTCAGCTCGATCCGGGGTAGCACGCCCTGCGCGGCCAGCACTGCCGCCACGATGGCCAGGTCGTAGTGGCTGCCGGCCTTGGGCAGGGTCGCCGGTGACAGGTTGATGGTCAACAGCGCGATCGGCCACTCCTGCCCGGAGTTGCTGATCGCGGCCTTGCAGCGGTCCCGCGACTGGTACAGCGCGCTGTCCGGCAGCCCGACCAGCACCGTCCGCGGCAGCCCCGCCCCGATGTCGGCCTCGACCTCGACCAGCCGGCCCTCCACACCGGACAAGGCGACCGACCAGGCGCACGCGGACGCCACCTCAGCCCACCCCCCGCACGTGGGTCAGGGAGGGCTCCTCGCCGGCGACCAGGACCACGCCGATGACGTCCACCCGGATGAACCGGGCCGTGACCTGGTTCTCCCGCATCCAGTGCGCGGCGAGCTGCCGCAGCGTCCGCAGCTTGGCGTACGTGACCGCCTCCAGCGGGTGCCCGAACCCCAGCCCGCTGCGACACTTGACCTCGCAGAAGACCAGCGTGACGCCCGACTCCGATCGGTCGGCCGCGACGATGTCGATCTCGCCCCACCGGCAGCGCCAGTTGCGCGCCAACACCGCCAAGCCCTGACGCTCCAGCTCCGCACATGCCAGGTCCTCGCCCCGCCGCCCGACCTCCTGCCGGGATTCCGTCCGCACCATGTCCGCACCTCCGCCGAGAAGGATGCGGACGGCGACGCCAATCGACCGGGGTGCCCAGGAACCTGTGGAAACCACCCTCCGACCGGCTGTGGAGAACCGCCTTGGCGGACCGGCGGTCTCAGCCCGGAGTCAGCGGTGGTTCGGCCGGCCGGTCAGCACCTCACTGCGCCGGCGGGCCAGGATCGGCGGCACGACCAGCGCCCCGAACACGAGGCAGGCACCCACGCTGGCCGTGACGGCGACCAGTCCCAGCGGCACGGCGGTGTGCTCGCCGGCCAGACCGACCAACGGGGCGGCCAGGCCGCCAACCAGGTACTGCAGCAGGCCGAGCAACGCCGAGGCGGTGCCCGCCCGCTCGGGATAGTTGGCCAGCCCCAGAGCGGTTGAGGTCGGCAGCACCAGCCCGATGGCGCTCACCATCACGAACAGCGAAGCCAGCACGAACGGGAGGCCGAGGCCCAGCAGCACCGTGGCCGCGAGGCAGAGCGCCCCCGTCAGGTTCACCGCCAGGCCGATGGCGAGCACCCGCACCGGCGACATCCGGCGGGTCAGCCGCCCACTCAGCTGGGCGGCGGCCATGATCCCGACCGAGTTGACCCCGAAGGCGAGTGAAAACCCCTGCGGAGTGAGCCCGTAGATCCGCTGCAGGACGAAGGTCCCGCCGGCGATGTAGGCGAACATCGACGCACCGGCCAGGCCACCGGCGAGCGCGACGCCGAGGAAGAACCGGTCGTGCACCAGCACACTGAAACCCCGCAGGGTCTCCCCCAGTCCCCCGGTGTGCCGCCGCTCGGGCGGCAGGCTCTCCGTCAGGCCGAACAGGGCCGCCACGACCAGTGCCACGCCGATTCCGGCCAGCACACCGAAGATCCCGCGCCAGGTCATCACCCGGTTCAGCTGGCCGCCCAGGACCGGAGCGATCACCGGTGCCAGCCCGGAGATCAGCACCAGCCGGGAGAAGAAGATCACGAGCCGGTGGCCCTCGTAGAGGTCGCGGGCGACCGCGCGGGCGATCACGATGCCGGCTGCGCCCGCCAGTCCCTGGACCAGCCGCAGCACCACCAGCACCGTGATCGACCAGGCGAACGCGCAGGCCAGCGATGCGAGAGCGTAGGCGACCAGGCCGATCATCAGCGGACGCTTCCGCCCGAACCGGTCCGACAGCGGCCCGGCGATGATCTGGCCGACCGCCAGGCCGATCAGGCAGGCGGTGATCGTCAGCTGGGCGGCCGACGTCGACGCCTCCAGCTCGGCGGCCAGCTGGGGCAGCGCCGGCAGGTAGAGGTCCAGTGAGATGGGGCCGAACGTGGACAGCAGACCGAGCACGACGAAGCTGCCGCGGACCGTCTCGGAAGAATTCGCTTGCGCCACGGCTCAGCCTGACACAGGCTGTCAGGGTGGCCGGCTCGCAACCGGCCGTCGACCTGCGCAGACGTGAAAGGAGACCCCAGTGCGGCAACTTCTCATGTTCGTCCCGGCCCATGCCACCGACATCAAGGACATGAGAACTTGTGACTTCGCTCAACTTGGGGATCCTGGCGCACGTCGACGCCGGTAAGACCAGCCTGACCGAGCGGCTTCTCTTCGCCGCCGGCGTCATCGACCAGGTCGGCAGTGTCGACCGCGGCAGCACCCAGACCGACTCTCTGGCCCTCGAACGTGCCCGCGGCATCACCATCAAGGCGGCCGTCGTCTCCTTCGGCGTCGGGGACCTCACGGTCAACCTGATCGACACCCCCGGCCACCCCGACTTCATCGCCGAGGTCGAGCGCGTGCTCAACGTGCTCGACGGTGCCGTGCTGGTGGTCTCCGCCGTCGAGGGCGTACAGGCCCAGACCCGGATCCTGCTGCGCACGCTGCGTCGGCTCGGCATCCCGACGCTGATCTTCGCCAACAAGGTGGACCGCTCGGGCGCCCGCGACGTCTCCCTGCTCGCCGACATCCGGGCCAGGCTCAGTCCGGACGTGGTCGCCCTCACCGCGGTCGCGTCCGGTCTCGGGACGCGCGCGGCGACCGTCCGTCCGCTCGGCCCGGACGACCCGGGGCACGTCGAGGCGCTGACCGAGCTGCTCGCTGCGAGTGATGACGCCCTGTTGACCCGCTACCTCGGCGGACAACCGGTGCCCTACGCCGAGCTCCGCGACCGGCTCGCCCGGCGGACCCGGTGCGCGACCGCGTACCCGGTGTTCTTCGGCTCGGCGATCACCGGCGCGGGCACCGACCTGCTCACCGACGCGCTGCCCGACCTGCTGCCGGCCTCCGCCGGCGACCCTCGCGGCCCGCTGGCAGGTCGGGTGTTCAAGATCGACCGCGGCCCGGGCGGGCAGAAGCAGGCGTACGCACGGCTGTTCTCCGGCACCGTTCGCACCCGGGAGCGGGTGGTCTTCGGCAGCGGGCACGAGGGCAAGGTCACCGGCATCCGGGTGTTCGCGCGGGGCACCGATGAGGCCCACGACACCGTCCGCGCGGGCCAGATCGCCAAGTTGTCGGGCCTCGCCGCGGTGCAGATCGGTGACGTCCTGGGACCGTCCACCGACGCGTCCGAGCCCGCATTCGCGCCACCCACTCTGGAGACGATCGTCGCGGCCGAGGACCCGGCCAGCCGCGGTGCCTTGTACGCAGCGCTCAGCCAGCTCGCCGAGCAGGATCCGCTGATCAACCTGCGGCTGGACCCGGAGACCGGCGGGCTGGCCGTCTCGCTCTACGGCGAGGTGCAGAAGGAGGTCATCGCTGCCACCCTGGCCGACGACTTCGGCGTACAGGCCCGGTTCACCGAGTCCACGGTGCTGTGCATCGAACGACCGGTCGGCGTGGGGTCAGCACTGGAAGTCGGCGATACCCCGACCAACCCGCTTCTGGCCACGGTGGGCCTGCGGGTCGAGCCGGGACCGCCTGGCTCGGGGATCGCGTACGCGGTGGCCGGCGAGAAGCGGGGCACGCTGCCGCCGGCCTTCTTCACCGCGGTCGAGGAGACGGTGCCGCTGGCGCTGCAGCACGGCCGCGTCGGCTGGCCGGTGACCGACTGTTGCGTCACCCTGACCCACACCGGCTACTGGCCGCGGCAGAGCCACGCGCACGCCGTCTTCGACAAGTCCATGTCGAGCACGGCCGGGGACTTCCGCGCTCTGACACCAATCGTGCTGCAGCACGCGCTGGTCGCGGCAGGCACGGCGGTGTACGAGCCCGTGCACCGGTTCCGCCTCGAGCTGCCCGCTGACCTGCTCGGCTCGATCCTGCCGAGCCTGAGCCGGTTGGGCGCGGTCCCGCTGGCGCCCGGCACCGCGGGCGCACTGGCCGTGGTCGACGGCGAGGTCGCGGCCGCAAGGGTGCAGGCGCTGATGACCCAGCTGCCCGGGCTCACCCGCGGCGAGGGTGTGCTGGAGACCACCTTCGACCACTACGACAAGGTCCGCGGCGAAGCCCCGCGGCGGCTGCGAGACACGCCCTAGGTCGGCTTCGGGACTTCCAGGTCGCTGTGGGCGATCTCCTCGATCGACACGTCGCGGAACGTCAGCACCTTGGCGCTCTTCACGAACCGGGCCGGTCGGTACATGTCCCACACCCAGGCGTCGCTCATCGACACCTCGTAGTAGACGTCTCCGCCCTCGGTCCGGACCTTCAGGTCGACCGCGTTGCACAGGTAGAACCGCCGTTCGGTCTCCACCGCGTAAGTGAAGATGCCGACGACGTCCTTGTACTCCCGGTAGAGCTGGAGCTCCAGGTCACTTTCGTACTGCTCGAGGTCTTCCGCACTCATCTCAGACAGCGACTCTAGTTGTCCGGGACACATTGACGAAGCGCATCCGGTGGGTGGCTGACGGTCCGTACATGTCCAGCCGCTCCTGGTGCAGCGGCGTGCAGTACCCCTTGTGGATCTTGAACGCGTACTGCGGGTAGCGCTCGTCCAGCTCGCACATCACCCGGTCCCGGGTGACCTTGGCGATGATCGAGGCCGCCGCCACGCAGGCTGCCACCCGGTCGCCCTTCCACACCGCGAGGCCGGGCGTACCCAGCCCGTCGACGGCGAACCCGTCGGTCAGCACGTAGCGCGGCGCGATCTCCAGGCGCAGCAGGGCCATCCGCAGCGCCATCACGTTGGCCACGTGCATGCCCAGCACGTCGCACTCCCCCGGCTCCAGGCTGACCACGGACCAGGCGACCGCCTTCGCCGTGATCTCGGCGTAGAGCCGCTCCCGCTGCCGCGCGGTGAGCAGTTTCGAGTCGTTGAGGCCGCCGATCTGACGGGCCTTGGTGTCGCTCAGGATCACCGCCGCAGCCACCAACGGACCGGCACAGGCGCCCCGCCCGGCCTCGTCCGCGCCGGCCACTGGGTCGAACCCGACCCGCTTCAGCGCCCGCTCGTAGCCGTAGATCCCGCTGTCCCGCCGCACCAGCACCGACATCAGCAGCTGATCCCTTCGGGCTCGATCACCGCCCGGCTCGGAGCGGGCTCGGTGGCGGCCGGCACCTCGGCGAAGCTGTCCGGTCGGTGCAGTCGGCTGGTCCGGTCGAACGGCGCGGCGATGGCGAACGCCGGACCGACCACGTTCTCGATCGGTACGAACCCCACCTCACCCTTGCGGCCGTTGGTGGACAGGTCGGACAGGTGGCAGCGTGAATCGGCACTCACGTCGCGATGGTCGCCCATCACGAAGATCCGGTCCGCCGGCACGACGACCTTGAACCGGACGTCGGAGGGGTTGATCTGCACGTCGTCGGAGTCGATATAGAGATAGGCGGACTCGTCGAGAGAATGCCCGTTGACCGTGATCCGGTTCTCGTCGTCGCAGCACACCACCGTGTCCCCGGGCAGCCCGATCACCCGCTTGATCAGGTGCCCCGGCGTGCTCGCCGTCGGTATCCCGACGAACTCCAGCACCCGGTCGAACGGACCCGGGTCGCTGACCGGCTCGGACAGCCAGCCGCCCGGATCGCGGAAGACCACGACGTCGCCGCGGTCGAAGTCGGTGATCTTCTGCACCACCACCCGGTCGCCCAGGAGCAGGGTGTTCTCCATCGACTCCGACGGGATGATGAACATCTGCCCGACGAAGGCCCGAAGCAATGACGACACGATCATCGCCCCGATCAGGACGATGGCCAGCTCCTTCAGGAAGCCCAGGGCCCGGCTTCCGGCAGGCGGAGCGGGCTTCGCCGCGGCCGGCGGAGCGGACTTCTCATGAGTGGTCAACAGTTGGCCTCAGGTCCGGCGATGATCTCGGGTCGGTCGGGCGCCGGCTGCTTGCCCGGCGGGACGGTGTCAAACGTATCCGGGACGGGCAACCGATGCCGCCGGTCGAACGGCCAGGCCACGGCGATCGCGCGGCCCACCACCAGGTCGAGGTTCACGAAGGCATTCTGACCCGGGACCTGGCCGGGGAGCGTGTCCTTGAGGTGGCACCGCGAGTCGCTGCTGCGGTCGCGGTGGTCGCCCATCACGAAGATGTGGCCCGCCGGCACCATCACCTCGAACTCGATCGAGGACGGTGCCACCGACACCCCGTCCCTATCGGTGTACAGGTAGGACGTCTCGTCGAGCGGCGCATCGTTGACGGTAATCCGACCGCTGCTGTCACAGCACACCACCCGGTCCCCGGGCATCCCGATCACCCGCTTGATCAGGTGCTCGGTGCTGGGGTCGGGCAGCACGCCGACGAACTGGAAGGTCTTTCCCAGCAGCCCGCGCTCCGGCGGGGTTGGTCCGGTCAGCCAGCGGCCCGGGTCCTTGAACACCACGACCTGGCCGCGCTGGATGCTGCTCAGCTTCTCGACCACAACCCGGTCGGAGATCTGGAGGGTCTCCTCCATCGAGACTGACGGGATCAGGAACATCTGACCGACGAACCCGCGGAGCAGCGAAGCCACCACCACGGCACCGACCACGACCGCGGTCAGCTCCTTCAGGAAGGCGACGACGTGCTGGCCGAAGGTCAGCCGCTCAGGCTCGGGCGGCTCTTCCTCGGGCAAGGCGCGGCGCGGGGCGGCCTCTGCTCCGTCCCTGGTCGCCACGTCGGATCCGCGGCTCAGCTCGCGTCGCGCTTCTCCTTGATCTTGGCCGCCTTCCCACGCAACCCGCGCAGGTAGTACAGCTTGGCCCGGCGTACGTCGCCGCGCCGGTCCACCTCGATCTTGTCGATGATCGGGCTGTGCACCGGGAAGGTGCGCTCCACTCCGACCCCAAAGCTCACCTTGCGCACCGTGAAGGCCTCGCGTACGCCGTCGCCGGCCCGGCCGATCACCACGCCGGTGAACACCTGGATACGGGAACGGCTGCCCTCGACGACCTTGACGTGCACCTTGACGGTGTCACCAGGTCGGAAGGCCGGGACGTCGGTACGCAGCGACGCCTGGTCGATCTCACTGATCAGCTTGCTCATGGAGTTGTCCTCGCCGGTGCCACAGGTCACCTGTGCTCGTGTGTGAAAACCTCGTCCCGGGCGGCGGACATTCCCCCTGTGGCAGGTGTCGCGTCCGTCAGGACAACAGCGGACCAGTTTGCCACACGGGCAGCCGGAGACCAACTGCCGCGGCGGTCCCCCCCGGGTGGTTGTGCGCCGCACGAGTCCAAGGGGGTCGCCCCACAGCTACGACGGCGACAGGTCCAGCCGGCGGTCGATGCCGATCTCGGACAGGAAGAGCTCGTCGTGGCTGGCCACCAGCAGCGCGCCGCGGTACTGCCGCAGGGCCGCCACCAGCTGGGCCACGCTGTCCAGGTCCAGGCTGTTGGTCGGCTCGTCCATCACGAGGAGCTGCGGCGGCGGCTCGGCCAGCAGCAGTGCGGCCAGGGTCGCCCGGAACCGTTCGCCGCCCGACAGCGTGCCGACCGGACGGCGTACGGCGTCGGCGCCCAGCAGGAAGCCGGCCAGCCGGGCCCGCAACGTGTTGTCGTCGGCCGTCGGCGCGTGGTGGCCGACCGCCGTCAGCACCGGCTGCGCATCGGGGAGCAGGTCCAGCCGTTGCGGCAGCACGCGCACCGGGACGAGGGAACGCACTGAGCCGGACCGTGGGGCGAGTGCGCCGGTGGCCGTGTCGATCAGCGTGGTCTTGCCCGAGCCGTTGGGGCCGGTGACCGCGAGCCGTTCCGGCCCACGCAGGTGCAGGGAGACCGTCCGTCCGTTGCGGAGGACGACATCGTCCAGCACGAGGACGTCGCGGCCGGCCGGAACGACGGTTGCGGTCAGGTCGACGGTGATGAGGTCGTCGTCGCGCACCTGGTCCTCGGCCGCGCGGAGCGTCTGGGCGGCCTCGGCCACGTCGGCCTCATGGCCCCCGCGGAGCTTGCCGGCCGACACCTGGGCCGCCCGCTTCTTGGCTCCGGCCACGATCTTGGGCACATTGTCGGCCTGGCTGCGGGCGTACCGCAGCCGTCGGTCGAGCCGCACCCGTGCTTCAGCCAGCTCACGTTGCTGCCGGCGGAGGTCCTGTCGGGCGCCGCGTACGGACCGCTCCGCCGCCTCCTGCTCGACGGCGAGCGCGGCGGTGAAGCTGCTCAGGTTCCCGCTGTGGATGCGGGCGTATCCGGCGCGGATCTCGACGACCTGGTCGACCAGATCCAGCAGCTCACGGTCGTGGCTGACCGTGACGACAGGACCGGCCCAGCGGCGAACGGCCTCGGCCAGGAGCCCGCGGGCCCGCCGGTCGAGGTTGTTCGTCGGCTCGTCCAGGACGAGAGCGTCCGGCCGGGCGAGGAAGAGGCCGGCCAGGGCGGTGAGCACCACCTGGCCGCCAGAGAGCGTTTCGATCCGGGCGTCGAGATCGAGGTCGGTCAGACCGAGCTCGGCCAGCGCTCCCGGGATGCGCTCGGGCAGGTCCCAGTGGCCGTCGAGCAGGTCCAGGTCGTCGGCAATCGCCTCACCCGCGTCGGTTCGGGCCAGCGCCGCCAGCCGGTCGGCGACCCCCAGCAGCTCGGCCACCGGTCGGTCGACGTGGAGCGTCAGCTGCTGCGGCAGGTAGCCGACCAGGGCGGGCCGGGCGACATGGCCGGAGGTCGGGATGAGCTCGCCGGTCAGGATCCGCAGCAGCGTGGACTTGCCCTCGCCGTTGCGCCCGACCAGACCGGTGAGCCCGTCCGGGAATGTGAGGTCGAGGTCGGTGAACACGACATCGCCGTCGGGCCAGACGAATCCAAGGTGGGAACAGACAAAGGCCGGCATGGCGCACTCCTGAGATCGCGAACGGGCGCGGCGACATCGTCGCCGGCGGGCGGACGTCTCAGAGGCTCAACGGTCTACCTCGAGCTCGGGAACAGGACCGGCACCACCGTAGTCGGCGGCCGGAGACCCGACAAGGGAGCCAACGAGGACGGCGTACGCCGGCTCAGCGGTCCCGCCAGGTGTACTGCGGCGCGTAGCCGAGCACCGCCCGGGCCTTGTCGATGGACAGCAGGGTCTCGTGGTCGGAGACCGGCCGAGTCAGCTCGAGCTCGGGGAACTGGTCGGCCAGCAGCTCGGCGTTGGTGGCCGCCATGATCGTGTCGGCCGCGGCCACGATAAAACTGTGCGCCCCGGTGAGCTCGGCTTCGACGGCCAGCCGGCACGCCTGGGCAACGTCGCGAGCGTCGACGTAACCCCACAGGTTCCACCGCCGGAGCGCGAAGTCGGACTGGTAGCCGGGCACCGCGGCATAGTCGGCCTCGACATGCACGTTGGAGATCCGGAGCGCAAGGAACGTGCCACCAGTCCACTCGGCGAAGTGGGTGGCCATGGTCTCGCCGACCACCTTGGACAGGGCGTACGTGCTGGTCGGCAGCGGGTAGTGGTCCTCGTCGATCGGTGCGTACCGGGGCGGGACGTCGAACGGCAGCCCGAAGGTGGTCTCGCTGGAGGCCCAGACCACCCGCACGATGCCCAGCCGCTGGGCCGCGGCGAAGATGTTGTAGTTCATCGCGGTGTTGTCCAGGAACGTCGTGCTGTCCGGACGCAGGCCCGGAGCCGGGATCGCCGCGAGGTGCACGATCGCATCGCAGTCGGCCACCGACTCCAAGGTCTGCCCGAAGTCGGTCAGGTCGGCGCGGAACAGCCCGACGCCGAGGTCGGCGGACAGCTCGCCGTAGCGCCCGGGCAGTCCGACAGTGTCGATCGGCCGGATGTCGTAGCCGTGGTCGAGGAGGTGCCGGCAGACGACCCGGCCGGTCTTGCCGGCGGCTCCGGTGATCGCGACGGTGGTCATGACGGCAGCGTACGGGCGGGGAAACCGGGGCCGGCGCTTGGGCGTAGCGGAACCATGAACCCGGGTCCCACCGCGATGCTGCGGGTCGTTCGCGGCGTTTTCTTGTGCTTGCGGCACGCATTTGTGCCGCAACCACGAGGAAAGGATGCAAGCGCTGAACGGGGCGACCTCGACCGCCGTACCCGTGATCCAGCCGAGACCCGGTCGTTTAACGGTCAAGGAACATCGGGCTGACTCCGTTCGCTTCTGATCACCCCTGGCTACCGTGGGGACATGCAGAGGCGTACGCAGGGGGTCGTCGCGCTCGGGGCCTCGGCGGTCCTAGGGGTCCTCGCCGGGGTGCTGGTCGCGACCGGACCGGACCGCGAGGTCACTGACCCGAACACGACTCCGAGTCCGTCCAGCGCCGAGTCGTCGCCGGCCGGGGACTCGATCCCGGCGGCCGTGCCGGACGCTCCCACCAGCACGCGGTCAACGACTCCCGACCCGACGCCGACCATTCGCCGCTCCGCCTCACCGACCCCGAGCGAGACCGACGACAAGCGCAGCCCCGGTCGGGGCCGGGGTGGTGACAACAACGGGTCAGGCGGCGACAACAACGGGTCCGGTGACGACGACAACTCCGGCTCGGGCAACGGGAACGACGATGACGACAGCGGTGATGAGGGCTAGGCCATCGTCCCGGAGCTCAGTTCTTGGTGGGCGATCCCAGCGTCCCGGTTCAGCCGGAGATCTAGTGGTCGTCTGCAGCGGGCCGTGGGCCACCGTTGATCACCAGCCCGCAGGCGCCGCAGATCCGGGATCGCGACGGTGTCATGGCGTCAGGCCACGTTCCGAGGCACCTCGCGCAGAACTTCGGCGACGCTTCTGCCGCGTTTGCGGAAAGCATCCACGCCGCAAGGATGAGCAGCGGGCGCGAACGCGAGGAATGGCGCAGGTGTAGTTTTACGCCTACGGCTGCCGCATCTTTGGCGAGGAGTTCCTTGACGGCAGCGTGTCCCAGCCGGTCGCGAATCACGCCGGGAGGATCCACGTTGAGGAGTCTCAAGGTGAGCGAAGGCGCGGCTGCAGCCCACGACGTACTGCTGGTGGGCGGTGGCGGCGCTGGACTGCGAGCGGCGATCGCCATCGCGGAGGCCAATCCCAGTCTCAGCGTGGCCGTGATCTCAAAGGTGTATCCCATGCGCAGCCACACGGTCTCTGCCGAGGGCGGCGCCGCCGGCGCGTTCGCGGAGGACGACACCGTGGAAGAGCACGCCTACGACACCATCTCAGGCAGCGACTGGCTCGGTGACCAGGACGCGGTGGAGGCGTTCGTACAGGAGGCTCCTCGCGAATTGCTGCAGCTCGAACATTGGGGTTGTCCGTGGAGCCGGGAACCCAACGGGCGGATTGCCGTACGCGCCTTCGGCGGCATGAAGAAGATGCGCACCTGGTTCGCGGCGGACAAGACCGGCTTCCACATGCTGCACACGCTGTTCCAGACGTCGCTGAAGTACGGGGACGTCAAGCGGTACGACGAATGGTTCGTCACGCGGCTGCTGGTCGACGACGGACGCGTGCACGGGGTCGTGGCGATCGAGCTGAGAACCGGGCGGGTCGAGGTCGTCACCGCGAAGTCGGTCGTGTTGTGCAACGGGGGCTCCGGCAAGGTCTTCCCGTTCACGACCAACGCCAACATCTGCACCGGTGACGGCATGGCGCTGGCCTACCGGGCCGGGGCACCGCTCAAGGACATGGAGTTCGTCCAGTACCACCCCACCGGGCTCCCCTTCACCGGCATCCTCATCACCGAGGCGACGCGCGCCGAGGGCGGCTGGCTGCTCAACAAGGACGGCTACCGCTACCTGCAGGACTACGACCTGGGCAAGCCCCAGCCGAAGCCGGTGCTGCGCAGCATGGAGCTCGGGCCTCGGGACCGGCTCTCGCAGGCGTTCGTGCACGAAGTCGAGAAGGGCCGGACGGTGGAGTCGCCGTACGGGCCGATCGTCCATCTCGACCTGCGGCACCTGGGCGAGAAGATGATCGACACCAAGCTGCCGATGGTGCGCGAGCTGTGCCTGAAGTACGAGCGCATCGACCCTGTCAGGGAGCTGATCCCGGTCCGCCCGGTCGTGCACTACATGATGGGCGGCGTGGCCACCGACATCAACGGCGCGACGCCCATCGAGGGGCTGTTCGCCGCCGGTGAGACCGCATGCGTCACCATCAACGGGGCGAACCGGCTGGGCTCGAACTCGCTGCCGGAGTGCCTGGTCTTCGGCGCCCGCGCCGGCAAGGCCGCCGCCGAGTACGCGGCCAGCGCCCCACCACGACGGCCTGTCGTTCTGCGACAAGCCGACGACGAGGTCCGACGAATCGATCGGATGCGTTCGGTCGATCGGGGCACCGAACGAATCGCCGACGTACGGGAAGCCATGCAGTCGACCATGGAGGACAGTGCCGGGATCTTCCGCTCGGGCGACTCGCTGACCAAGGGCGTTGACCAGCTGGCCGATCTGCAGCAGCGCCTCGAGCATGTTCGGCTAACCGACGAGACCCGGGTGTTCAACACCGAGCTGGTCGCTGCCCTGGAACTGGCGAACATGCTCGACATTGCCGAAACCATCCTGCAGTCCGCGCTGCAGCGCGAGGAGTCGCGCGGTGCCCATCAGCGAACCGACTTCACCACCCGCGACGACAAACACTTCCTCGACCACGCGCTGGCTTACCGGGACGCGGACGGTGCCGTGAGGATCGAGCGATCGCCGGTGACGATCACACGATGGCCACCCGGCGAGCGGGTCTACGGAAGGTAGCCAGACATGGCAGACAGCATTCAGATGCAGGTGACGCGGTACGACCCGGACCGGGATTCCAAGCCGACCGTGGTCACCTACGAGGTGCCGTTGCGAAAGGACTGGGCGATCCTGGACGGACTGAACTACGTCAAGGACCACGTCGACAGCAGTCTTTCGTATCGCTGGTCGTGCCGGATGGGCATCTGCGGCAGCTGTGGGATGAACGTCGACGGCACACCGACGCTCACGTGTGCCAGCTTCCTCAGCGACTACGCGCCTGGGCCGGTCCGGGTGGAGCCGCTGAGCAACTTCCCGGTTGTTCGTGACCTGGTTGTCGACATCGAGGACTTCATGGAGAAGCTTCCCCGGGTCAAGCCGTGGATCATCCGCGATGACGATCAGTCCGTCGTCGATCGTGAGTACCTGCAGACCCCCGAGGAGCTGGAGGAGTACAAGCAGTTCAGCAACTGCATCAACTGCATGCTCTGCTACGCCGCCTGTCCGGTCTATGCCCTGGACCCGGACTTCATCGGCCCCGCAGCCATCGCCCTCGCTGAGCGCTACGACCTGGACTCTCGTGACCGAGGACGGCGAGAACGGCTCGACGTCCTCATCGAGCGCGAAGGCGTGTGGGGTTGCACATTCGTCGGTGAATGCACCGAGGTGTGCCCCAAGCATGTCGACCCGGCAGGGGCCATCCAGCGTTACAAGCTCGAAGCCGCGAAGGAGTCGGTGATGGCGTTCCTGCTCCCACGGGGCACGCTGTGAGTGCGCCGACCACTTACCGGCGGCCGGTGTCGAGACTCTGGTGGATGAAGAAGCGGTCCTACTTTCTCTTCATGATGCGTGAGCTCAGCTGCATCGCCGTCGCGTGGTCTGCGGTGTTCTTGACGCTGCTGGTCTATTCGATCGGCAGTGGTGAGGCGTCGTACCAGGCGTTCGTGGAGTGGGCCGGCTCACCGGTGGTGATCGTGGTGAACGTCGTGGCCCTGGCCTTTCTCGCGCTGCACACGGTGACGTGGTTCGCACTCACTCCGCAGGCGATGGTGGTTCGCGGCCCCGGGAGCCGGAAGGTCGTGATGACGAGGATGGTTCGCATCGCCGGCCAGATCATGCCCTCGGCGACGATCGTTCGCGTTGGCGGCCGGTTGCCGGCGGCGCTGGTGATCGCCTCGCAGTACCTGGGACTCGCCGTGGTGTCGGCGTTCATCGCCTGGCTGGTGCTCCGGTGACCAAGCGGCGCATCGAACCGTTCCTGTGGCTGTTGTTCAGTGCGGGCGGAGTGATGGCGGCGGTGTTTCTCCCGATCCTGATCGTGCTGTTCGGGCTGGCCATTCCTCTGGGCTGGGTGCAGCCCGACTACGACCATCTGTACGCCGTGGTCAGCCATTGGCTGACCCGGCTGGTCGTCCTGGGGTTGTTCGTCCTCATGCTGTTCCACTGGGCGCACCGCTTCAGGTTCACGCTGCAACACGGACTCCAGCTCGCTCGCCTGGAGAGACCGCTCGCCGTGCTCTGTTACGGCGGTGCGCTACTCGGCTCGGCCGCTGTGCTGCTGATTGTCTTGACAGTCTGAAGCCCGCGGCGCCGCCATGACGGGCGAGGGACGACCCCCTTGAATCCCACGCGGCGCGCCGTCAAATCACTTCAGGTTCATCCTCGGTCAGCTCTTCCCTGACCGGAGCCGCCTTGGGCCAATGCGTGCCGCCATGGCTCAGAGCGGTGATCAGATCGCGGTTGAGCCAGGAGATGGTCTCGAACGGGATGCCCTTCGGACAGACGGCGGTGCACTCACCGATATTGGTGCAGCCGCCGAACCCCTCCGCGTCATGCTGGGCCACCATTCCGACCACGCGCGAGTAGCGCTCAGGCTGGCCTTGCGGCAGCCGGCCAAGGTGAGCGATCTTGGCGGCGGTGAACAACATCGCCGAGCCGTTGGGGCAGGCGGCGACGCAGGCACCACAGCTGATACAGGTCGCCGCGTCGAACGCACTGTCGGCGTCCCTCTTGGGCACCGGCGTGGCATGTGCATCGGGAGCCGTGCCGGTCGGCGCAGAGATGTACCCACCGGCCTGGATGATCCGATCGAAGGAACTGCGGTCGACCACCAGGTCCTTGACCACCGGGAAGGCGCCGGCCCGCCAGGGCTCGATGTCGATCACATCGCCGTCTTTGAACGAGCGCATGTGCAGCTGGCAGGTGGTGGTCTGCAGCGGGCCGTGGGCCAACCCGTTGATCACCAGCCCACATGCGCCACAGATCCCCTCGCGGCAGTCGTGGTCGAAGGCAATCGGGTCGTCGCCACGCTGGGTCAGGCGTTCATTCAGAACGTCCAGCATCTCCAGGAACGACATGTGCTCGGAGATGTCGGGCACCGCGTAGATGGCCATCTTGCCCTCGGAGTAGCGATCATGCTGGCGCCACACGCGGACGGTTATATCCATGTCTGCTCCCTCGCACCCGCTGCGCGCCTCAAGCCTCGGCCTTCCTCCCGCGCTCGCGAACGAAAAGCGTGTTCGCTCCCTGGGTCGTCCAGGCCGAGCCGGCGCTCCGCTACCCGACGCTCGGGAGCTTGCACGGTTCTCACTTGTAGCTTCGCTGCTTCATCTCGACGTACTCGTAGGTCAGCGGCTCCTTGTGCAGCACCGGCTTGCGGCCCTCGGCCCCGAACTCCCAGGCCGACACGTAGGCGAACTCGTCGTCGCGCCGCAGAGCCTCGCCGTCCTCGGTCTGCGACTCCGCCCGGAAGTGGCCGCCGCAGGACTCGCGGCGGACCAGTGCGTCGATGCACATCAGCTCGCCCAGCTCGAAGAAGTCGGCCACCCGGCCGGCTCGCTCCAGCGCCTGGTTCAGCTCCGCGCCGGTGCCCAGCACCCGGACGTCGGACCAGAACTCCTGCTTCAGCTCGCGGATCTGGCCGATCGCCTTGCGCAGGCCCTCCTCGGTGCGCTCCATCCCGCAGTAGTCCCACATGATGTGCCCGAGCTCCCTGTGGAAGGAGTCCACGGTGCGGGTGCCCTGGATCGACAGCAGCCGGTTGAGCCGGGACTGCACTGCGTCGACGGCAGCCACCACCGCCGGATGGCTCCGCTCAACCCTTGGGAACGGTCCGGCCGCCAGGTAGTCGTTGATTGTGTTGGGCAGCACGAAATAGCCGTCCGCCAAGCCCTGCATCAGCGCCGAGGCGCCCAGTCGGTTGGCCCCGTGGTCGGAGAAGTTGGCCTCCCCGGTCACGAAGAGACCCGGGATGGTCGACTGGAGGTCGTAGTCGACCCACAACCCGCCCATGGTGTAATGCACGGCCGGGTAGATCCGCATCGGCGTCTCGTACGGGTTCTCGCCTGTGATCTGGGCGTACATATCGAACAGGTTGCCGTACTTGGCCTCCACCGACTTGCGCCCGAGTCGCTTGATCGCTTCGGCGAAGTCGAGGTACACCCCGAGGCCGCCGGGGCCGACGCCGCGGCCCTCGTCGCAGACGTTCTTCGCGGCCCGCGACGCGATGTCGCGGGGCACCAGGTTGCCGAACGACGGGTAGATCCGCTCCAGGTAGTAGTCGCGCTCGCTCTCCGGGATGTCCCGTGGGTCGCGCTTGTCCTCCCCGCTCCGCGGCACCCAGATCCGGCCGTCGTTGCGCAGTGACTCGCTCATCAGGGTGAGCTTGGACTGGTAGTCCCCGCTGACCGGGATGCACGTCGGGTGGATCTGGGTGAAGCACGGGTTGGCGAAGTAGGCGCCCTTGCGGTGCGCCCGCCAGGTGGCGGTCACGTTGCAGCCCATCGCGTTGGTGGACAGGAAGAACACGTTCCCGTAGCCGCCGGTCGCCAGCACCACCGCGTCGGCGAGGTGGGTCTCGATCTCGCCGGTCACCAGGTCTCGGACCACCACCCCCCGGGCCTGGCCGTCGACCACGATCAGCTCGAGCATCTCGTGCCGGCTGTGCATGGCCACGGTGTCGGCGGCGATCTGGCGCTCCAAGGCCTGGTACGCGCCGATCAGCAGCTGCTGCCCCGTCTGGCCGCGGGCGTAGAAGGTCCGCGAGACCTGTACGCCGCCGAACGACCGGTTGTCCAGTAGCCCGCCGTACTCCCGGGCGAACGGCACGCCCTGGGCGACGCACTGGTCGATGATCTCCACGCTGACCTGGGCCAGCCGGTAGACGTTGGACTCCCGGGCGCGGAAGTCGCCGCCCTTGACGGTGTCGTAGAACAGCCGGTAGATCGAGTCGCCGTCGTTGCGATAGTTCTTGGCCGCGTTGATGCCGCCCTGGGCCGCGATCGAGTGGGCACGGCGCGGAGAGTCCTGGTAGCAGAAGCTCGTGACCTGGTAGCCGGCCTCACCGAGGGTGGCCGCCGCCGACGCGCCGGCCAGCCCGGTGCCGACGATGATCACGCTGAGCTTGCGCCGGTTCGCCGGGTTCACCAGCCGGGCGGTGAACCGACGTTCATCCCAGCGCTTCTCGATCGGGCCGGCCGGAGCCTTGGTGTCCGCGATGTCCGGCCCGGTCTCGTAGTAGGAGTCCGCGTCCAGGGAGTCGATCAGCCCACCAGCCGTCCGCCGCACCTTGCGCAGCGCACCGGCCAGGCGGGCTGAGCGGCCGGTCTCCGCGGCGGGGTTCCGGTCGTCGGCCATCAGTGTCCCGTCTCCGAAGTCGCTTGACGCTTGGCGTCGTTCAGGTGGTGCATCGCACCTGCCCGGCGGGCAGAATCGAAACGGCGACGAGGATACCGGGACGCATCTCGACCGAGGAGAACACCGCGGGGTGCGTGCGTGAGCGGCGTCCGAGGGCTGAGGGAATTCGGAGAGGGGACACTAGCTCACCAGCCCGAACACGATCGCGTACGGCGGGAGCAGGAAACCGATGGTGATGATGCCGGCCACGGCGTACGCCAGCAGGTTGAGGCGCCGCCGGGCGAGGCTGGAGACGTTCGCACCGAGGGTGGTCAGCGCGCTCCAGATGCCGTGACGCAGGTGGAAGCCGACGGCGACCATGGCGACGGTGTAGACGACCACAACCCACCAGATCCGGAATCCGTTGACGACTCGGTCGTACGGCTCGGGCGCGGGGCCTCCCGGGGCGACGATGTTCCAAGTCAGGTGCATCAGGTGGTAGAGCACGAACAGGGCGATGACGACCCCGCCCCACCGCAGGGTGAACGAGGCGTAGGTCCGCTGTACGCCGGTCCGGGCCCGGTTGCTGCGGTAGCGCTGAACCCCGCCGCGGGCCTTGCGGGCCCGGCCCCACAGCTTGAACGCCGCGTACATGTGGGCAAACACGCTCACCAGCAGCACCACGCGAAGGATCCACAGCAGCCCGCTGCGCGGCAGGATGGGCTCGCCGAGCTCGCGCAGATGGTGCGCGTAGTCGTTGAATGCGGTTTCCCCCGAGAACACCTTCAGGTTGCCGTACATGTGGGCCAGCAGGTAGCCGATCATGATCAGCCCGGTCACCGCCATCAGGGCCTTGAGGGCGACCGTTGACCGCGCCGCGAGACGCGGTGGAGTCAGGGAGGTGAGCGCCACGCTCCCACCCTAGAGGTGGGTCCCAGGGCGAACCAGTCGCGGTACTGGTGTTCTTCACCACGCTGGTGGGTTGCACCCCGCTGCCAGGCGGTCTCCGGCGCACCGACCGCGCTGTTCCCGCACCTTTCCAGTGTGGCAACGGGCCGGGCGAGGGTCGATAAGGTGCCGCCATGACCTCCGGAATGATGGCCGCGGACCCGGGCATCCCGTGAGGACCCCGACCTCAACGCGGACGAGCTCACCGTCCTCGGCCAGTATCTCGACTACCACCGGGCCACGTTGGCCATGAAGTGCGCCCGGCTGAGCGAGGCCGATCTCAAGCGCCGGGCCGTTCCCACCTCCAACCTGACCTTGCTGGGGCTGGTGCGGCACCTCACCGAGGTCGAGTACGGCTGGTTCTGCGAGTGGCTGGACGGCCAGCCGGAGAAGTCGGTCTACTTCACCGACGACGACCTCAACGGGGACTTCGACAACCTGGACACCCACCCGGTCGCCGATGTCTGGACGGCCTACTCCGCCCAGGTCGCGGAGTCCCGGCGCATCCTCGCCACCTTCACCGACGGTGGCGAGCGAGCACGTGGGTTGCCCAGCCGGTCCAACCGGCCGCGTAACGTCCGCTGGATCCTCGCCCACATGGTGGAGGAGTACGCCCGGCACAATGGCCACGCCGACCTGCTCCGGGAGGCCATCGACGGCGAGACTGGCGAGTAGCCCGGCTACAGACTCGCCGGGAGGAGCCCCATGATCGTCGAGTACATCCGCTACACCATCGAGCCCGGACGGTCCGACGCCTTCCGGAAGGCCTACGCCGAGGCGGCGGGGGTCCTGCAGGCCGACCCGCGCTGCCTGTCCTACGAGATCGCCCAGGGCTTGGAGGAGCCCACCCACTTCGTGGTCCGGATCGAGTGGGACTCCCTCGAGGGGCACCTGGAGGGCTTCCGCCAGGACCCGGCCTTCGGCGGTTTCTTCGCCCTGGTCCGGCCGTACGTCGACGACATCGAGGAGATGCACCACTACGAGGTGCAGACCACCTCACCGAGTCTGCCCGAGAAGGGACTGCCGAGTCTCTACGACTGGGCCGGCGGGCACGAGGCGATCGCCGCGCTGCTCAACGCGTTCTACGACCGGGTGGAACACGACGAGCTGCTGGCTCCGTTCTTCCCCGGCGGGGTCAGCGCCGAACACCGGGAGCACGTGACGACGTGGTGGTCCGAGGTACTCGGCGGACCCGCGCAGTACACCCCGGCCGGCGGCTATCCCCGAATGCTGGCCCACCACCTCGGCCTGGACATCACCGTCGAGCAGCGGCGGCGGTTCGTCACCTTGCTCAGCGTCGCCGCCGACGACGCCGGCCTCCCGGAGGATCCGGAGTTTCGTGCCGCACTCGTCGGCTACGCCGAGTGGGCGACCCGGTTGGCCCTGCACAACTCCCAGACCGGGGCGGACGTGGTCCGCGAGGCACCCGTCCCCCGTTGGGGTTGGGGCGTGGCCCGGCCGTATCTGGGTTGAGGTGTCGGCCCGCTCTTCGGGCATCGGAGGTCTGATCAGAACGCCGCGGTCACGGGCCTTTCCATGACCACGACGGGAACACCGGTGTCGCCCATCGACCGCTCGGTCTCCACGTAGCCGCGACGTCGGTAGAAGCCGTGGTTGGGCATGCTGCCCGCACCGGTCAGCAGCGAGATGGCCGCGGTCCCCGGTGGAGCCAGGCCCTCGATCAGATCCATCATCAGGCTGCCGACGCCCTGGCCCTGCCAGTCGGGAGCCACCGCCAACCGAGCGACGTACCAGCGACGCTCCGGACGGGACATGCCGCGGACACTGGCCACCAACCGGCCGCGCACCCGGCCGACCAGGACGACCTCGCGCTGCAGCGCGGTCATGATCTCGGGCAAGGTCTCCGTCAGGGGCGGCAGGTCGAGCGAGCCGTTCCACTCGGCCTCGGCGACGAACGCCGCACGCTGCAGCGTGAGCAGCTCACCGGCATCCTCCGGCGTGGCCAGCGTCACCGCCAACCCCTCCAGGGTGGCCGGCAGCAGCTCTGGCCGATGCCGTCGGGTTCGGGTCAGGGCCTGCTCTCGTCGCCACTCCCCGATCTTGGCGTGATGGCCGCCGAGCAGCACCTCGGGAACGGTTCGCCCTCGCCACTCCGGCGGCTTGGTGTAGACCGGGCCTTCCAAGAGTCCGGCGTGCTGCGCCGAGTGCGACTCCTCGTGCAGCGACTCCGCGTTGCCGATCACTCCGGGCAGCAGCCGGACCACTGCCTCGACCACCACCAGGGCCGCGGCCTCCCCACCGTTCAGCACATAGTCGCCGATGCTCAGCTCGTCCACCCGCATCCGGGTCGCGGCGTCCTCGGCGACCCGGGCGTCGATGCCCTCATAGCGGCCGCAGGCCAGGATCAGGTGCTCCTCGGCGGCGAGCTCGTACGCGGTCGTCTGGGTGAAGGTCCGCCCGGCCGGGGTCAACACCACCAGGCGGGCCTGCGGCGTGACCAGCGTGTCCAGCGCCTCGCCCCAAGGCTCGGGTCGCATCACCATCCCGGCGCCGCCGCCGTAGGGCGTGTCGTCGACGGTGCGGTGCCGGTCGTGCGTCCACTGCCGCAGGTCGTGCACGCCGAGCTGCACCAGACCGGCCTCCACCGCTTTGCCGACCAAGGACAGCCGCAGGGGTTCCAGGTACTCGGGGAAGATCGAGACGACGTCGATCCGCATGGCCATTAACCCTCGTCGCTCTCGGTCAGCAGCCCTTCACGGTCCGCCACCGTGAGCACTCCGCGCTCCAGGTCGACCTCGGGAACCAGGTCGGCGACGAAGGGCACCAGCCGCAGCCCAGTGCCGGTGCGGACCTCGAGCACGTCCTGGTTCGGAAGATGCAGGACGGCGACCACCTCACCCATGCACACGCGGTCGGTGGTCTGGACGGCCAGTCCGACCAGCTGCCGGTCGTAGAACTCCCCCGGCTCGCCGGGCCGCTCGTCGGGGTCCACGTCGGTGACCAGGCGAAGGCCGCGAACCGCCTCGGCGGCGGTCCGGTCGTCCAGGCCCGAAAAGCGGACCAGCATCCGGCCGGAGTGCCAGCGCATCGACGCCACCTCCCACGTGCGCGACGAGCCCTCGGATCGGAGCCGCTGTCCCGGGGCGAACCGGCGGTCCGGCTCGTCGGTGCGCGGCTCGACGGCCACCTCACCGCGTAGGCCGTGCGGTCGACCGATCACGCCGACGACGACCTCGACGGTCATCGCGTCCGTCCGGTCAGGGCCGGCGACCCCGCCCGCCCCCGTTGCCACGCCGGACCGGCCGGTCCACGTCGACGAAGTCGACGCGGACGGACTCCCGCCCGGCGAGGGCAGAGATCACCGTCCGCAGCGCGGTCGCGGTCCGTCCAGACCGACCGATCACCTTGCCGATGTCGTCCGGGTTCACCCGCACCTCGAGCATCCGCCCGTGCCGGAGGTCCTTGTCCTTGACGTGAACGTCGTCGGGATGGGTGACGATCCCGCGCACCAGGTGCTCCAGCGCGTCGGCGAGCACGTCAGGCCTGGGTGTCCGCAGACGCTACGCCGGCGTCCGCCGCCTCCTGGGCCTCGGCCGGGGTGCCCTCGACCGTCGGCTCGGACCGGCGCGCCGCCGTCTTCTTGGTGGTCGCACTGGACCGGGTGTCGCCACCGATCTCGGCCAGCGCGGCATTGAAGACGTCGAGCTTGTTCGGCTTCTCCCGCTGCGGCTCCACCCCGGACGGCGAGGTGTCGCCGGAGAACTTCTGCCAGTCACCCGTGCGCTTGAACAACGCGACCACGGCCTCGCTGGGCTGGGCGCCGACCGAGAGCCAGTACTGGGCGCGCTCGGAGTCCACCTCGATCACCGACGGGTCGTTCTTGGGGTGATACTTGCCGATCTCCTCGATGGCGCGTCCGTCCCGCTTGGTGCGGGAGTCGGCGACCACGATGCGGTAGTGCGGCGACCGGATCTTGCCGAGTCGCTTGAGACGAATCTTCACAGCCACGGGTGCGGTTACTCCTGGTTACATGCGGGAACGGCGCCGTACGGCACGACGCGACGTCCCAGTCTGCCAGACACCGACGCCACAACGCGAATGCGCCCTACTCACTCCGCACGGATCGGGTGGTGGCTGACCAGTCCGACCAGGTTGCCCTCGGAGTCGCGCAGGAAGGCCATGCGCTCCTCGGTGCCGGCCGGCCCGAGCTTGTCGTCGGAATGGGTGAAGATCACGTGCGGCTCGGCGACGATCTCGACCCCGTCCGCCCGCAGGGCCTCGACCGTCTGGGCGACGTCGTCGACCTTGAGATAGACCAGCGCGCTGGCCGCATTCTGCTCCAGCAGCAGCCGGACCGAGCCGGCCCGGAAGAACAGCAGCCCAGGCGGATCGAAGAAGCCGGCCGGCTCCTCGCCCAACAGCTTGGCGTAGAACGCGCGGGCCCGGTCCAGGTCCTCGGCGTGCTGGGCGATCTGAAGAACCTCGGCCACGGATCCAGTATCGCCCCGAAGCCCGCACCGGCGAACATCCATCGAACGGTTGACCCGGGGGGCACCGAATCGCCGACCGTACGGCGGCCGTCACGGTCGCGTACGAACGAGGTCTGATCCGGCTCCCCCGCGGCTAGCAGTCATGCCCGACCGGGCCCGAGTCAGCTGGTGATGTCCTTCCGGAGGAAGTGCCAGAAGGCGAAGCCGACCAGCAGGATGGCGTAGCCGACCGACCACAGCGCGCCGGTGATCATGTCGGAGTAGTCGACGTGAGCGGCCAGGGCGTCCGCCCAGGCGTACGCGTAGTGTCCCGGCAGTCCCTGGCGGATCTCTCCGAGCGCCGGGATCGAGTCCAGGATCGCGCAGAGGATCATCATCAGCACCGCCCCGCCGACCGCGGCGAGTGGGGCGTCGGTGGTCACCCCGATGGCGAAGGCGGCCGCCCCGACGACCGACAGCGAGACCAGCAGGTAGGCCACGATGACCAGCAGCCGGACGGCGATGGTCGGCCACTCGAGCTGCTCGCCCGTGGGTCCGACCAGGTTGCCCCAGCCGTACGCGAGTCCACCGACCAGCAGCGTCCAGGCCGGCAGGAAGAGCAGCGCCACCACCGACGACAGCGCGGCCACCACCAGCTTCTGCCGCAACAGCCGCTCCCGTCGCACCGGCGCGGCGAGCAGGTAGCGGAGGCTGGACCAGCTGGCCTCCGACGGCACCGTGTCGCCCGCGAACAGGGCGACGATGATCACCAGCAGGAAGCCGGTCGACGCGAACAGGGTGAACACGACCAGGTTGGCCCCGCTCTCCTGGGCCAGGTCGACGAACCCACGCTGGCCGCTGTCGGACTCGTCCTGGCCCAGCCAGAACGCCAGCACGAGGATCAGCGGCAGCAGAGTGAGGACAATGAAGATGCCCTGGGTCCGGCGGCGCCGCAGCTGCCGGCCGACCTCGGCCCGGAGGGGCAGGGCCCGCCGCGCCGCCAGGTCAGCCACGGCCGTCCTCGTTCTGCCCGTCGCCGACCAGGCTGAGGAAAACCTCCTCAAGCTGGCGACGGCCGTCCACCGAGTCGACCCGGTAGCCGGCCTCGACCAGCTCCCGGACGAGGTCGGCACGCGGCAGGCCACCCTTGACCCGCAGCCGGTCACCGGCCCGGACCACCGAGATGCCCTGTTCGCCCAGGTGGCGCTCGGCCCCGGCCACGTCCTCGCCCTCGGCCAGGCCGATCAGGGTCACCGAGTCGCTGACGGTCAGCGCACTCACCGCGCCGGTCAGCACGATCCTTCCCTTGTCCATCACCACGACGTGGGAGCAGGTCTGCTCCACCTCGCCGAGCAGGTGCGAGGAGATGACCACGGTCCGTCCGGCCGCGGCGTAGTCGGCCAGCACCTCCCGCATGGCCTTGATCTGCGGCGGGTCGAGCCCGTTCGTCGGCTCGTCCAGCACCAGCAGCGAAGGCATCCCGAGCATGGCCTGGGCGATGCCCAGCCGCTGCCGCATCCCGTGGCTGTAGCCGCGGACCTTGCGGTCCAGGGCCGAACCCAGGGCGGCGATCGCCAAGGCCTCGTCGAGGTGCGCCTCCTCCGCTGGGCGGCCGGTGGCCTGCCAGTACGCGTCGAGGTTCTGCCGACCGGTGAGGTGGGGCAGGAAGCCGGGACCCTCGATGAACGATCCGACCGAGGCCAGCACGTCGGCCCCGGCGTGCACCGGCTCACCGTGGACGAAGATCTGACCGGAGTCCGGCCGGATCAGCCCGACCAGCATCCGGATGGCCGTCGTCTTACCCGCCCCGTTCGGCCCCAGCAACCCGACAACCTGCCCAGGCTCGGCCCGGAACGAGATCCCGTCCACCGCACGGAAACCGTCGGCGTAGGTCTTCACCACGTCGGTGACCACGAGCGGGAGATCGGCGAGCGCAGGGTCCGGGTGGGCCGCGCGGTTGCGCCGCCACAGCCAGGCCGCACCGGCGAGCGCGGCCAGGGCGAGCAGGGACACCACCACGATCAGCGGCACCGGCACGTCGAGGTCGTCGCGACCCAGCACCTCGAGCGTGACCTCGGGCAGCACCAGCTGCGGCTCGCCGGCCAGCGCGACCGAGTAGACGGCCGACTGCTCAGGGAGGGCGTACGCCTGGTCGGTGGTCGCCACCACGACCTGCAGCCGATGCTCGACCGGCACCTGATGGGCCACGGCCGGCAGGGCCACGGTGACGCGGCTCGGTCGACCCGGAGTGAGCCCGGACAGCCGGACTGGCGCGACCGTCCGGTGCGGCAGCACCGCCGAGCTGGGCACCGGCCCGCGCCGACCCTCGGTGCTGCTCTCGACGTCTGGGCCGAGGTCCCAGAGCGAGACGAACAGGGTGGCCGACTCCGTACTGGCAGTGATCTCGAGCTCGATCCGGCCGCTGCCGATCACGGCCACCGGCTCACTGACCGGCTCGGTGGTGAACCTCGCCGCCTGGCCGGGCAGCACGCCGAGCGCGTACCCGGCGGCGCTCGCGGCGCCCGCGAGCGCCCCGCTCCCACCCGGCAGGTTGGTCAGCGCCGCCGGGCTCCCGCCCGGCGGTGCCAGGATCGTCTGCAGGTCGCCCTGCAGCCCGAGCCGGCGCTCCCCCAGCGGACCGCCACGACCCGGATACCTGGCCGCCACCCGCGTCTCCGGGTCGCGTACGCTGCCCCGGCCGACCAGGGGGGTCTGGGGTACCAGCACCGAGAACGCGGGATCGGTCGTCTCCCCGCCTCCGTCGAGGTAGCGCCCGAACCAGCCGCTCAGATCCGCCAGCAGGGCGTCGACCGACAGGTCGCCGTCGTGGCCGCCCGCGACCCAGGCCAAGCGGGCGGTCGTGGTGGCCGGCAGGCCGCGCAGGTTGGCGTCGGCCTGGTCCAGCGGGAACAACGTGTCGTCCTCGCCGGCCACGATCAACGTCGGGGCGGCGATGTCGGCCAGGACCGGGTCCGGACCCGACTCGGCCAGCAGGTCGACCAACGCCGGGGTGACCCGTCCCGTCTCGGCCGCCTGACGGTAGCCGGCGCACAGGGCGGCGGTGAACCGCCCGCAGACCGGATCACCGCCCGCCGCACCTCCGTTGGGCGAGTGACCGCCGCTGCTGAACAGCCGCGACGCCCAGCCCTGCTTGAAAACCCCCGTGCCGCCGACCGGCGTCACGTCGGCCAGGGACTCGGCCGCGCCGGTGACCCGGTACTGCGGGAACAGAGCCTGGTCCAGCCGGTTCCAGGTGAACGCGGGCACGATGGCGTCGACCCGCTGGTCCAGGCCAGCGACCAGAAGGGCCAGCGCGCCACCGTACGAGGCACCGGCGAAACCGACAACCGGGTCACCATCGGCCTTGAGCACCTCCGGCCGCTGGACGGCCAGGTCGACGATCTGTCGCGCGTCCGCGCCCTCGTAGTCGGGGTGGTTGAGGTGGATCAGCCCGCCCGAGGCACCGAACCCGCGCGCGGTGAAGGTGATCACGGCGAACCCGTCCTGGGCCAGGATCCGGGCAGAGTCGGCCACGTCGTCCTTGGTGCCGCCGAAGCCGTGGGCCAGCACCACAGCCGGCCGGGGCGTGGTGGGGTCGGTGGTCATCACGGTGACGTCCAGCCGGACGGGACGCCCGTCCGGTTCCGGCGTCCCGGCGACTGTCAGGACCGTCTCGCTGACCTGGTCCGCCGCGTACGCCTCCGGGACCGGCGCGACCGGGCTGCCGGTCAGCAGCACACTCCCGATCAGCGCCGCAACAGCTCGAGAGCGACGCATGCGCCCATCTTGCTCGACCACACAACGCGGTCCGGCGATCTGAACGCGATTCAGATGAACATTCCGCGCAGCCTCTTGCGCCGGTCTCGACCCAACCGGTAGGAAGATTTTCAGTCCGGTGCGCGAAAATGTCGTCTGCACTGATCGGGGGGTTGCGGTTCCGGCCGCGGATTCTCCGTGAGGGCGGCCCGCGCACACAGTCCCAAAGGAGAGGCTGACTGTGCCGTCGACGAGGCGTAAGAAGACCCTGGGCCTGCTGGCTGCGGTGACCCCACTGGCGCTGGTGCTTGCCCCGCTCCCCGCGCCGGCGGCGGCCGCCCCGCCCCCGGCGGTGGACCGCGACCTAGCGCGCTCACCCGAGCTGTCCGAGACCACCCGGCTCGCGGACCGGCGCGTCGTCGTCACCGGCGACCGGGCCTGGGCGCTGGGCACCGCGGACGGGTACTACCCGGCCGCCGGGTTCCACACCCGCGGAGAGATGGGTGGCTTCTGGCTGCCCAACGTGAAGCTACTGGACGGCATGTGGTTCGGCATCAACGGCGACTGGATCGGGCCAGCCACCAAGACGACCTCGGGCTGGGGTTACGTGCGAGCAGATCTGCCGACCACCAACGGTGTTCGGGCCAGCCGCACCGACTTCGTACCCGACGGCGTCTCCGGCGTGCTGGTCGGACTGACCCTGCGCGCCAACCGGCACCGGACCATCACCCTCCAGGCGGACGCGCATTCGGAGCTGCTCGGCTCCTACCCCTGGGGTGAGACGAACCCCTCGCAGACCGAGGTCAACCTGACCGACACGGCGGAGCTGAGTGGCCGGCACGTACTCTTCCGAGACCGGGGCACCCCGCCGAAGAGCAACAACGAGGCCCACGACTGGTCGGCCGCCTTCGGCGCGGACCTGGAACCGACCGACACCGAGCTCGGGAAGGACTTCCGCGGGCCGCAGGACCCGGCGGTGATCTGCCCGGCCTCCGGCCCCAACTCCCCGACCCAGCCCGAGCGCTGCGACGACACCGAGTACGGCGCCGGGGTGGGCGCGCGGCTGACCTACGAGATCTCGCTGCGCGCCGGCCAGGTGCGTACGGTCTGGTTCGCGGTCGGTGGTTCGGCCTCCAGCCCGGCCGACGCGCGTGACCAGCTCCAGGAGGCATTGGCCGACCCGGAGGAGGCGCTGGAGGACAAGGTGGACCAGCGGAGCCGGATCGACCGGCGCACCGAGGTCGACCTGCCTGGGAACCGGCTGGTGGAGGACAGCGTGCGCTGGTCCAAGCAGATGCTGGCCTCCTCCGAGCAGCGGGTCGAGGACCTCGACCTGCGCTGGGTGGAGGCCGGCAAGCGATACCCGCCGCCGGAAGGGACGCTCGACCAGATGCGCTGGTTCGGTGCCGGTTGGCCGGACTACACCTGGCTGTTCGGCACCGATGGCGAGTACACCGCGTTCGCCGCGGTTGCGGCCGGGCAGTTCGCCGTGATCAAGGACCACCTGCGGGCGCTGCGCGACGTGTCGAACGTCATCAACCCCGCCACCGGCAAGATCGTGCACGAGGTGACCCCGGACGGGGCGGTCTACTTCGGTGCCGACGAGGACCCGGGCAACACCGACGAGTCCTCGAAGTACCCGTCGGCGGTGGCCCTCGTCTGGCGCTGGACCGGCGACGAGGCCTTCCTCCGTGACCTGTACCCGGCGAGCAAGAAGGCGATGGAGTTCGTCGCCGGCCTGGACGAGGACAACGACGGCTGGCCGGAGGGTCTCGGCAACGTCGAGCGCGAGGGCATGGGCGAGGAGAAGCTGGACAACGCCGTCTACACCATCCGCGGCTACGCCGACCTGGCGGACATGGCCGCCGCGGTCGGTGACGACGAAACCCGGCGCTGGGCCGTGGGCAAGGCCCGTGCCTTGCTGGAGAAGTTCGAGCAGGACTGGTGGTACGGCGGGGACACCCGCTCGTACGCCGACTCGCTGGAGAACCCGGGCAACGAGAAGGTGTTCCAGCGGCACTGGATCGGCCTGACCCCGACCGATGCGGTACTGCCGCGCATCCCCGGCCGGGCGGCCGGTCCGCTGGCCTCCCGGGCGCATGCTCGGGCCACCCTGAACGAGCACGAGCAGTCCTGCTACACCGACACATACGGACTGTTCCACACCGGCACCGGTCCGACGTCGGCCCCGGCCGGCAATCCCGGCCCCAGCTGCGACTCGGTGGTCTCGGCGGTACCGAGCGAGCGCAACGTCTTCACGCTCAACTCGGCGATCGCCGCGGTCAGCGAGGGCAACTACGGCCGGCTGGGCATTGACCAGCAGCAGCACTACATCAACGGGAACGCACAGTCGCAGTTGGATCCCGATATCTGGGAGATGCCGGGCGCAATGCCGGAGATCGTGCCGAGCCCCGATTTCGGCGCGAACATCGAGCGGCTGTTCACCGAGCGGTCGATGGTGCTGCAGGCCTGGGGCGCGTACGGGATCCTCTGGCCGGTGGTGCACCAGTGGCTGGGCGTCTCCCCTGATCTCGGCCGGGACCGGCTGGCCGTGGTGCCGCAGCTGCCGCCGAAGCAGCGGGAGGCCTCGGCCAAGCGGATCCGGCTGGGCGACGACGTGAGCGTGGACGTGACGGCGAAGCGGCAGGGCAAGAACAACTACGTGACCGAGGTCCGGCGGCGCGGCGACGTGCGGTTGGTCATCGGTGCGGTGGTGCCGCGGGGTTCGGAGATCCGCTCGGTCCGCCTGGACGGCGAGCGCGTCGAAGCAAACCTGGTGCGGACGGCCCGCGGGCTCGAGGTCCGGGTGTCGGCCGGCCCTGGTGACGGCCTCTCACGGCTGCGGGTCGCCATCCGGTAGCGGTCGTGGGCCCCTGGGCCTGTCGAAAGAGTGCCGTCGACAGGCTCAGGACCCGACCAAGGGGTCAGCCGGTGAGGTGGTCGAAGTCGCCCCGCACCCAGCCGATGTAACGGTCGGCCGAGCGTCGCACCCAGGCCGCCGCGTCGCTGGCCACCCGGGCGCCGAAGTTGTCGTACAACCGGTCGAACTCCAGGGCCAGGACCCGGGACGCGACCTTCTCGACGACCGCGGCGGACAGCGGCAGCTTGTTCGGGAAGCTGCGCATGAACGAGACCCAGTGCTCGTCCGGCGTGCCGGCGACGGTGTCGCCGCTCAGTAGCACGCCGCGGCCGTCCGCCCCGGTGAATCGGACCACCGCACTGCCCGGGAAGTGGCCGCCGATCCGGTGCAACGTCACCCCGGGAAGCACCTCGGTGGGCTCGTCCCAGGTCGTGATCACCGACTCCTGCCGCTGCACCCACTCCGCGTCGGCCGCGGCGACGTATACCGGGGCGTCGCCGAAGTGGCGTGACCAGGCGACCTGGGCCCCGAACATGTGCGGGTGGCTGGCGGCGATCACGGCGACGCCCCCGGCCGCCGCGACCTGCTCGGCCAGATCGTCGTCGACGTAGCCAGTCGAGTCCCAGAGCAGGTTGCCCGACGGCGTCTGGACCAGCAGGGCCCGCTGGCCGATGCCCACACTCGGGCTGATCGTGACGCCCAGCAGCCCCGGCTCGACCTCGCTGACCGAGCCACGGTGCCCGGCCTCGGTCAGCTCGGCCAGCGTGGTCCAGCGCTGGCCGGTGGGCCGGACATACTGGCGCTCGTCGCTACAGATCGGACAGGTGGTCGGCGGCTGGTCGGTGTCGGGATACTCGACGGCACAGGTGGCGCAGATCCAGTCGGTCATCCGGTCACGATACGGCCGCACCGTACGCCCGAGGCAAGCAACCGGGGTCCGCTCCACCCCAGAACTACGCCCGGCCGGCGGGTCGGGCTGAGGCCCGCAGTGTCGTCATTCGACAACGACGCCACGCAGGATCACCCGTGCGGGACGGCGTAGCACGCCCAGGTCCTGCCGGGGATCAGCGTCGAAGGCGACCAGGTCCGCCGGGGCACCCTCGACCAGCCCATCCGGACGGCCGAGCCAGGCCCGCGCCCGCCAGGATCCCGCGCCAAGGGCGTAGTCCGCGGAGCTGAACGCGGCCAGGGCCGCAATCTCCTCCCCGACCAGACCGTGCGGAAGGTACCCACCGGCGTCCGTGCCCGCGTAGATCGGGACGCCCGCCTCGCGGGCGGCGGCGAAGCGCTCGATCCGGGTCGCGTACAGGGCGCGGATGTGCTTCGCGTACGCGGGGAACCTGACCTCGCCGGCCCGCGCGTAGGACTCGAAGTTCTCCAGCTGCACCATCGTGGGCACCAGGGCGACCTGGCGCTCGGCCATCAGCGCCGTCGCGTCCTCGGACAGCCCGGTGCCGTGCTCGATGCCGTCGATGCCCGCCCCGACCAGCTCGGCGAGCGCCTGCTCGCCGAAGACGTGGGCCGTGACCCGGCAGCCGTGCTCGTGGGCACGGTTGATCGCGGCCCGGGCCACCTCTACTGGCCACAGCGGCGCCAGGTCACCGATGTCCCGGTCGATCCAGTCGCCCACCAGCTTCACCCAGCCGTCGCCTCGCGCGGACTGCCGCTCCACCTCGGCGACCAGGTCCTCGGGCTCCACCTCGGCGGCGTAGTTGCGGAGGTACCGCTTCGGGCGCGCAATGTGCCGGCCGGCGCGGATGATCTGCGGCAGGTCGGCCCGCTCGTCCATCCAGCGCGTGTCGGCCGGGCTGCCGGCATCCCGTACCAGCAAGGCGCCGGCTGCCCGGTCCGCGAGGGCGTGCTCCTCCGCCCGTTGCGGGGGGACGGCGCCCTCGCTCTCCAGCCCGACATGGCAGTGGGCATCGACCAGCCCGGGAAGCAGCCAGACCCCGGTGGCCACCGTCTGGGCCTCGCGCAGCGGCTCGGTCCGGATCAGCCCGTCGACCACCCACAGGTCGCGATGCTCGCCGTCCGGCAGCACCACGCCCCGCAGATGCAGCCTTGGAGTGTGCCCTGAACCTGTCGTCATGCGCCCAGAGCCTGGAAGGGCGGCCGGACGCACCACCCTTGTCTACTGGCCGAGACGCCGGCGCAGCTCGGGCGGCAGCTCGAACTCCGACATGGCCTTCTGCAGCGCGGCCTCGTCCAGCGGGGCCGGGGCAGAGGGGGCGGGCTGGGGAGCATTCCGCTTCGCCGGGTTGCCGGAGACGCCGCGGCCGCCCTTCTTCTTCTGCCGGGCGGGCGGTCGGCGAGCCGCCCCGGCCCCGCCGCCGTTCATCCCCGGCATGCCGGGAATGTTCGGCATCCGGCCGCCGGCCAGCGAGCTCATCATCTTGCGGGCCTCGAAGAACCGGTTGACCAGGCTGTTGACGTCGGACACCTGGACGCCGGCACCCTTGGCGATCCGGGATCGTCGGGAGCCATCGATGATCTTGGGATTGTCCCGCTCGGCCGGGGTCATCGAGTGGATGATCGCCTCGATGCGGTCGACCTCGCGCTCGTCGATGTTGTTGATCTGGTCCTTGATCTCGCCCATTCCGGGCAGCATGCCGAAGACCTTCGACAGCGGGCCCATCTTGCGGACCATCTGCATCTGCTGCAGGAAGTCGGCCAGCCCGAACTCTCCGCCGCCCTTGCTGGCCAGCTTCGCCTGGGCCTTGGCCGCCTCGTCGGCGTCGAAGGTCCGCTCGGCCTGCTCGATCAGGGTGAGCACGTCGCCCATGCCCAGGATCCGGCTGGCCATCCGGTCGGGGTGGAAGAGGTCGAAGTCCTTCAGCGCCTCCCCGTTGGAGGCGAACATGATGGGCCGGCCCGTGACCCGGGCGATGGACAGAGCGGCACCGCCGCGGGCGTCGCCGTCCAGCTTGGTCAGCACGACGCCGTCGAAGCCAACCCCCTCTGCGAACGCATTAGCGGTGTTCACCGCGTCCTGGCCGATCATGGCGTCGACCACGAACAGGGTCTCGTCCGGGTGAACCGCGTCGCGGATGTCGGCGGCCTGCTGCATCAGCTCGGCATCGACACCCAACCGGCCGGCCGTGTCGACGATGACCACGTCGTACAGCCGGCGCTCCGCCTCAGCAACCGAGCCTCGGGCGACGGCGACCGGGTCACCGACGCCGTTACCGGGCTCCGGCGCGTAGACGTGCAGGCCGGCCCGTTGCCCGACCACCTGGAGCTGGTTGACCGCGTTGGGCCGCTGCAGGTCCGCCGCGACCAGCAGCGGCGAGTAGCCCTGGCCGCGCAGCCAGAGACCGAGCTTGCCGGCCAGGGTCGTCTTGCCCGAGCCTTGCAGGCCGGCCAGCATGATGACCGTCGGCGGCCGCTTGGCGAACCGGAGCAGCCGGGTCTCGCCGCCGAGGATGGTGATCAGCTCGTCGTTGACGATCTTGATGACCTGCTGTGCCGGGTTCAGTGCGCCCGACAGCTCGGCCCCGCGAGCCCGTTCCTTGACGGCGGCCACGAAGTCCTTGACCACGCTCAGGTTGACGTCCGCCTCGAGCAGCGCCACCCGGATCTCGCGGGCGGTCGCGTCGATGTCCGCCTCGGACAGCCGTCCCTTGCCGCGCAGGGCCTTGAACGTCGCCGCCAGGCGGTCTTGCAGGGTGTCGAACACGGTCGTGGTCCTCGAGTCGCTCGTGGGAGGTGCTCGCCTCAGCCTACCCACCAGACCTGCCTGGGGCGGAACCATCGACCGCCCCTGACCGTTGTCCCCACCGGCGAGGCCACGTAACGTTTACGGTGTAAACTGAGGCCTTGTCGATCCGGAAGGCGAATCCGATGCGATCTTCTCGCCGACCTCGAACGTGACCGCTCGCGACGACCTCATCGGCGGCCGGTACCGGTTGCAGACGCTGCTCGGGACCGGCGGCATGAGCACCGTCTGGGCCGCCTGGGACGAGCGGCTGCAGCGACGGGTGGCCGTGAAGTTCCTGCGTACGCCGATCCAGGGCGACGCCGAAGAGGCCGAGCTCGCCGCTCAGCGGGCGATGCGCGAGGCGCGGATCGCGGCCCGGTTGCACCATCCGTACGCAGTGGCCGTGTTCGACGCGGTCGAGCACGAGGGCCAGCCCTGTCTGGTCATGCAGTTCGTTCCCTCGATCACCTTGGCCACCCTGCTCCGCACCGGCGGGCCGCTGCAGGTCGAGGAGGCGGCGCAGGTCGGCACCCAGGTCGCTTCCGCGCTCGCCGCGGCCCACGCGGCGGGCATCGTGCA
Organism: uncultured Actinomycetota bacterium; assembly: GCA_963808435.1. GTDB lineage: Bacteria > Actinomycetota > Actinomycetes > Propionibacteriales > Propionibacteriaceae > Microlunatus. The sequence continues at coordinate 110,680 of CAWEFW010000022.1, forward strand.
TCGCGATGTGAAGCCAGGGAACATCCTGATTGCCGAAGACGGGACGGCGCTGATCAGCGACTTCGGTATCGCCCACGCCCTCGGCGACGCCACTCTGACTGCGACCGGGCTGGTTCACGGCACCCCGGCCTTCCTGGCGCCCGAGGTCGCGCGCGGCGGTGAGGCCATGTACGCCTCCGACGTCTTCTCGCTGGGCGCGACGCTCTACGCCGCCCTCGAGGGCACCCCGCCGTTCGGCACCGATCTCAACTCCCTGGCCTTGCTGCACCGGGTTGCGGCCGCCGAGTTCCTGCCGCCGGTACAGAGCGGGTCGCTCACCGGGTTGGTCACCGAGATGCTGAGCGCGGACCCCGCGGACCGTCCGACGATGAGCCAGGCGGCCCACCGGCTCGACGAGCTGAGCCGGGCCGAGCCGGCGCCCGTAACCCCGGTTCCCGCCGTCGACGGCTCCTCGCTGGGCACTGAAGAGAGCTCCGACCGGCCACCGGTCGCCGCCGCTCCGCCCGCAGCCTCGGCGACAAGCGCAGGGGCCGACGCGTCACCGCCGTCGACAGCACCGCCGCCTCCTCCACCGCCGGCCGACGAGGGGCCTCGGCGCCGCCGGTGGGCCGCTCCGGCGGCGGCCGTGGCGGCGCTGGTCGCCTTGGCGGTGGTGCTCGGCCTCATCGCGTGGCCGGGCGACCTCGGCGACCCGAGCGCGGCCGACGGCCCGTCCTCCTCGGCGCAGACCGAATCGCCCTCCCCCACCTCATCGGTCGCGGCCAGCTCCGCGCAGCGCACCGTTCGTCCGCCGTCGACCGCTGCGGCACCGCCGACGACCTCGGCCAGCCGCGCCCCCAGGCCGGACCCGACGACGGCGCCCCAGCCGACCCGCGAGCCCGAGCCGACTCGGGAGCCGACTCGGGTGTCCAACCCACCAACGGCGGTCCAGCTGGCCGACGCGATCCGAAGCTACTACGCGCTGATGCCGGCCGGCACCGACGAGGCCTGGCCGCGGATGACGGCCTGGTACCAGACGAACCACGCCGGCGGCCGGTCCGGATACGAGCGGTTCTGGGGACGGATCAGCCGGGTGACGGTGACCGACGTGGCCGGGTTGCCGCCGGACCGGGCCGAGGCCACCCTCGTCTACTACTTCAAGAGCGGCCGGGTGGACACCGAGCGCACCGCGTACCGGCTGGTCAACGAGGGCGGACAGCTCAAGATCAGCCGGTCCGATGTGCTCAGCAGCGTGAGCCGGGGTGCCGGTCCGTAGCCACCAGGCGACGCTTGGCTCGGCGGACTCAGTCGATAGCGTCGGATCGATGCGCGTCGCCGTCCTCTCCGACACCCACAGCCCCCGCTTCTGGAAGCGCTGCCCACCGGCGGTCGCGGCCCACCTCGACGGGGCGGACCTGATCCTGCACGCCGGCGACGTCTGCACCGCCGAGGTGCTGGACGAGCTGTCGGCGTACGCTCCGGTCCGGGTTGTACTCGGCAACAACGACCGCCCGGACGTGGCGGCCTGGGGCGCACCGGAGACTCTGGAGCTGGAGGTCAACGGGCTCGCCGTGGCGATGATCCACGACAGCGGTTCGAGGGCAGGCCGGATGGCGCGGCTGCGACGGCGGTTCCCGAACGCCGACCTGGTCGTCTTCGGACACTCACACATCCCGTTGACCGAGGCTGAGGACGGGCTGCGCATATTCAATCCCGGCTCCCCGACGGACAAGCGCCGGCAGCCGTACGGCACGGTCGGCGAGCTGACGATCACCGACGGCCACCTCGTCGCCGCCCGGATCGTGGAGCTGCGGTGACCGGCGACCTGGTGCTGCGGCCGGTCCGCTACGACTCACCCGACGCGGTCACGCTCACCGAGCAGGTGCAGCAGTTCTACATCGAGATCTACGGCGGCCCCGACGGCACGCCGTTCACCGCCGAGGACTTCGCGCCGCCCAGCGGCGGGTTCCTGGTCGGCTACCTCGACGACCGTCCGGTGGCCATGGGCGGTTGGCGGTTCGCTCCGTACGAGGCCCCGGCCGACGCGAACCGAGCGGCCGAGATCAAGCGGATGTATGTCGCCGACGAGGCCCGGGGGCGAGGGTTCGGTCGGGCGCTGCTGGTCGCGCTCGAGGACGACGCCCGCGTCGCCGGGGCGGACTGGATGGTGCTGGAGACCGGGGAGCCCCAGGTGGCGGCCGTCGGGCTCTACCGCGGCAGCGGCTACGTCGACATCGCGCCCTACGGCTTCTACGCCGACAAACCCGACGTGGTCAGCCTCGGTAAGCGCTTACAACGCAAGCGCTAGGTTGGGACCATGGCTAACAACGAGAAGATCGCTTTCCTGGTTGCGGCCGAGGGCATCGAGCAGGCCGAGCTCACCGAGCCGTGGGACGCAGCGGCCGACGCCGGCTTCGAGCCCGTCCTGGTCAGCCCGGATAGCGGCACCGTTCAGCTGTTCGAGCACCTCGACAAGTCGGAGACCCGCACTGTGGACCTGACCGTGGCCGAGGCCAAGGTCGACGACTTCGCGGCGCTGGTGCTGCCGGGCGGGGTGGCCAACCCCGACGCCCTGCGGCAGGACAGCGACGCGGTCGCGCTGGTTCGGGACTTCGTGAACTCGGGCAAGCCGGTGGCCGCCATCTGCCACGCGCCCTGGACGCTGATCGAGGCCGATGTCGTTCGCGGCCGCCGGCTGACCTCCTGGCCCAGCCTGCAGACCGACGTCCGCAACGCGGGCGGCGACTGGGTCGACGAGCAGGTCGTGGTGGACGGCAACCTGATCACCAGCCGCAGGCCGGACGACCTTCCGGCCTTCAACGGCGCCCTGCTGGAAGCGGTCAGCCACGGAGTCTCCAGCGCGGCCGCCGCGGCGAGCTAGTCCCTTGCGTCTGGATCTGCTACGCGCGTTTCACCCCGGCCCGGCGCGTCGCGGGCTCAGCCGGGTACGCGCGTAGCAAATCCAGGCGGCTGCGCTCAGGCGACCTGGAAGGAGCGCTTGGCCAGGCCCATCTGGAAGTCCTCGATGACCGTGGTCAACGAGGTCGGGTCGGACGCCGCGCCCAGGGTGACGAAGATCGGTGTGTAGTGCTCGACGGTCGGGTGGGCGTACGGCATGCCGGGCGCCCGGTGGAAGTCGGCGAGCTGGTCGATGGCGCCGTCGGCCAGGCCCTCCTTGGCCCAGGCATCGAACTCGGCCGACCAGCCCGGCACCCGGTTGTGCTCGAAGCTGTCCCGCTCGAGGAAGGGCAGCCCGTGGGTCAGGTAGCCCGACCCAATGACCAGGACGCCCTGCTCCCGCAGCGGACGCAGCCGCGCCCCGATCTGCAGCAGCCGGTCCGGGTCGTGGGTGGGCAGACTCAGCTGCAGCACCGGCACGTCGGCGTACGGGTACATCACCTTGAGCGGTACCCAGGCGCCGTGGTCCAGGCCGCGCCGCGGGTGCTCGTGCACGCGCTCGGTGTCCGACAGCAGCGCGGTGACCTTGGCGGCCAGCGCGCCGGCGTCGGGCGTCGGGTAGGTCATGGCGAAGAAGCGCCGGTCGAAGCCGCCGAAGTCGTAGACCAGCTGCGTGCCCGCCATGGAGGCTGAGAGCGCCAGCGGCGCCGACTCCCAATGCGCGCTGACGATGAGCACGGCGCGCGGCTTGGGGAAGGATTGGGACCAGTCGAAGAGCTGGGAGATCCACACCGGGTCGTTGAACAGCGGCGGCGCCCCGTGGCCGAGGTAGAGGGCGGGCAGTGGACCGTCTTCCTCCCGCCAATGCGGCTGGGTACGGCTGGCCGGCGCGACGGTGGCGAGGAAGTCGTCGAAGGCGCCGCCCTGCACCGCCGGGTTCATGATGTTGCTCACGGAAGCCTCTCAGATAGTTAAGGCTTCAACTATATCGCGACCGGCTCGGCATCACCAGCGCGGATGGATCGCCTCCCGGAGCCGGCGGTCGTAGAGGTCGGCCACGGCGGCGAGGAAGTCACCCGGCAGCGCGGGCAGGGAGCCGGCGGCGGCGTTGGCTCGCGCCTGCTCCGGCGACCGGGCTCCCGGGATCACTGTGGTCACCCCAGGCTGCTGCACCACCCAGGCCAGGGCGGCCCGGGCAGGAGTGACCTCGCGGCCCAGGTGCTCGGCGACCAGTCGGCTGAACTCGGCCGCCGCGGCGACCCCGGTCTCGTAGTCCACCCCGGAGAAGGTCTCGCCGACGTCGAAGGATTCGCCGTGCCGGTTGAAGTTGCGGTGGTCGTTCTCGGCGAACTCGGTCTCGGTGGTGTACCGGCCGCTGAGCAGCCCGCTGGCCAGCGGCACCCGGGCGATGATGCCCACGCCCGCCGTCGTCGCCGACGGCAGCACGTCGTCCAGTGGCTTACGCCGGAAGGCGTTCAGGATGATCTGCACGGTTGCCGTGCCCCGGCGGGAGATGGCCGTCAGAGCCTCGTCGACGGTCTCCACGCTGACCCCGTACGCGGCGACGACCCCATCGGCGACCAGCGTGTCGAGGGCGTCGTACACCTCGTCACGGGAGTAGACCACGCTCGGCGGGCAGTGCAGCTGTACCAGGTCGATCCGGTCGACTCCCAGGTTGCGCCGCGATCGGTCGAGCCAGCCGCGGAAGTTGTCCAGGGTGTAGTGCTCCGGGCGCTGCTCGACCCGCCGGCCCATCTTGGTGGCCACCGTCAGCACGAGGTCCGGGTTGTCGCCGAGGAAGCGGCCGATCAGCTGCTCACTGCGCCCGTCACCATAGACGTCGGCGGTGTCGAGGAACGTGACGCCCGCCTCGACCGCCGCGCCCAGTACGTCGAGCGCCGCTGTCTCGCTGACCTCGCCCCAGTTCCCGCCCAGCTGCCAGGTGCCGAGCCCGACCACCGATACCGGGCGTTCCGTCTTGCCGAGGATCCGTTCCTCCATGCCGTCCTTTCGTGAGTTGAAGGAGCTGCCGCCTGGCCCTCGATGCCGCGCGGTCACGCCGCCGCCGGCTCGAGCAGCGCGTCCACGAACATCTCTGGGTCGAAGGGCGCCAGGTCGTCCGCCCCCTCCCCCAGCCCGACCAGCTTGACCGGGACCCCGAGTTCGCGCTGCACCTGGACCACGATGCCGCCCTTGGCCGAGCCGTCGAGCTTGGTCAGCACGATGCCGGTGACGTCGACGACCTCGGCGAAGATCCGTGCCTGGGTCAGCCCGTTCTGGCCGGTCGTGGCGTCGAGCACCAGCAGCACCTCCCCCACCGGGGCCTGGCGCTCGATCACCCGCTTGACCTTGCCGAGCTCGTCCATCAGGCCGGTCTTGGTGTGCAGCCGGCCCGCCGTGTCGATCAGCACCACGTCGACCTCCTGCTCGATCCCGGCCTTGACCGCCTCGAACGCCACGCTGGCCGGGTCCGCGCCCTCGTTGCCGCGTACGGTCGGCACGCCCACCCGGCTGCCCCAGGTCTCCAGCTGGTCGGCCGCCGCGGCCCGGAAGGTGTCGGCCGCCCCGAGCAGCACGTCCTTGTCCTCCGCCACCAGCACCCGGGCCAGCTTGCCCACCGTGGTGGTCTTGCCGGTGCCGTTGACCCCGACCACGAGCACCACCGCCGGGTACTCCAAGCGGTCCGCGTGCACTGTCCGGTCCAGCGTGGGGTCGATCAGCTTGATCAGCTCAGCGCGGAGGATGGCCTTCGCCTGCGACGGGTCGGACACGCCTTCCACCCGGAGCCGGGTGCGCAGCGCCGTCACCAGCTCGGTGGTAGGAGCCACCCCGAGGTCGGAGGTGATCAGAACCTCCTCGAAGTCCTCCCAGGTCTCCTCGTCGATCCGGTCCCGGCTGAGCAGCATCAGTAGCCCACGGCTGAGGGACGAGTTCGAGCCGGCCAACCGTCGCCGCAGCCGGGCGAGCCGGCTCTCCGGCGCCTCCGGCCGCTCGAAGACCGGCGTCCTTGGCTCGACCAGGTCCGGCTGCTCGCGCTCCCGGACCGCCGTCGCGGTGGCGGCGTCGTCGAAGGTGTTGGGGCTGTCTCCTGTGTCCTGGGCCGGCGCTTGCCGGCCCTCCCCGACGGGTCGGTTGGGAATCTCGAGCTTCTCCCGCCGGCCGAGGGCGCTGTTGCGCCGCACGGCCACCAGGCCGACGACAACGAAGGCCAGCAGGATGACGCCGCCGACGACCAGCCACAGGGTTACCTGATCCACCGGCACATCTTAGTGACGGCAGCGGATCGCTTCAGCGGCGGTCGAGCGCCTGGAGCCGGCGGGGCGGGCGGCCCTCGCCGTTCAGGTGTCGGGCGACCCGGCGCAGCTGTCGGGCGAGCTCTGGAGCCTGACGCCAGCCGCGACCCTCCATCCCGACCAGCACCAGGGCCAGGGTGGCTGCGGCGACGGTCAGGATTCCGAGCATGGTGACGACGAGTACAAGCATGGGTCGGCTCCTCAGACAGTCAGACGTACCTCGGGGAAGGAACTGCCTACGCGGACGTGGTATCTCCCCTGATCCTCTACCTGGCGCGACGACGCGCACCTGCGCCACACACGCGAGCCGCCTGGCAATTCCGTAAGAATTGCCGCCCTGAATCCTTTACGCCACCGACTCGGTCTCCCGCAGCCGCTGGGAGATGACCGCCGAGACGCCGTCGCCACGCATCGTCACCCCGTAGAGAGCGTCGGCGATCTCCATGGTCCGCTTCTGGTGCGTGATCACCAGCAGCTGGCTGTTCGCCCGCAGCTCGGTGTAGATCTCCAGCAACCGGCCCAGGTTGACGTCGTCCAGTGCCGCCTCGACCTCGTCCAGGATGTAGAACGGGCTGGGCCGAGCGATGAACAGCGAGACCAGGAACGCCACCGCGACCAGTGACCGCTCCCCGCCGGACAGCAGGGACAGCCGCTTGATCTTCTTGCCGGGCGGCCGGGCCTCCACCTCCACCCCGGTGGTCAGCCATCGTCCCGGCTCGGTCAGCACCAGCCGGCCCTCGCCCCCCGGGAACAGCCGGGCGAACACCTGGGTGAACGCCTGGGCGACATCCGCGTACGCCTCGGCGAAGACCTGCTGCACCCGGGTGTCGACCTCGCTGATGATGTCCATCAGGTCATCGCGGGTGCGCCGCAGGTCGTCGAGCTGGGTGGCCAGGAACTGGTGCCGCTCCTCCATGGCCTCGAACTCCTCGAGCGCCAGCGGGTTCACCCGGCCGAGCACCGACAGGTCCCGCTCGGCCGCCCGCAGCCGCTTCTGCTGCTGCTCGCGGACGAAGGGAATCGGCTCGCCCGGCTCCCCGTCGGGCCCGGTGGTCGGCACGGGCTGGTCGGGTCCGTACTCCGCCACCAGCACCCCGGCCTCCAGCCCCAGCTCGGCCAGCACCTTCTCGGTCAGGGCCTCCACCCGCATCCGCTGCTCGGCGCGGGCCATCTCGTCCCGGTGGGCCGCGTCGACCAGCGACTCGAACTCCGCCCCCAACGAGCGCACCTGCGCCCGGGCCGCGGTCAGTGCGGCCTCGGCCTCGGTCCGCGCCGTCTCGGCCGCCGCCCGCTCCACCCCGGCCTGGGCCAGCGAGCGTCCGACCGCCCGGACCAGGAAGCCCGCCGCGGCGTGCACGGCGGCGGCCGTCTCGGCCTCGCGGCGTACGCGAGCGCGCCGGGCCAGCTCCTTGGCCTGGGCCTGCCGTTGCCCGGTCGCCGCTTTGCGCAGTGCGTCGGCCCGACCCGCCAGGGCGCGGACCCGCTCCTCCAGGGTCCGGAGGGCGAGCCGGGCCTCCATCTCCGCGTCGCGGCTGCGCCGGGCCTCCTCGGTGAGCCGGTCCCGTTCGCCTGGGTCGGGCTCGACCTCCTCAGCGGTCTCGGCCAGCTCGAGCCGGTGCTCGAGCTCGGCCAGGCCGGAGATATCGGAGTCCCGGGCCTGCTCGGCGCGGGTTATCGCCTGGGCGAGGCGCTCGTTCTCCTCCGAGGCCGAGCGGGCCGTGGAGCCGAGCTGGCCGAGCTGCTCAGCCAGTGCGGCCATGGCCGCGTCCGACTCGTGCAGTCGGGCCAGCGTCTCCTCGACGACGGCCTGCGCGTCCCGCTGCTGCTCCTCGAGCTGGCTCTGCGCGAAGCGCAGCCGGTCGTTCCGGTGACCGGCCTCGGTCAGCCGCTCCTCGGCCTCGTCGATCGCCGCCTGGACCTCGATCAGGCTCGGCTGCGCGGACGATCCGCCCGCCGCGAAATGGGCACTGAGCACATCGCCGTCCCGGGTCACCGCGACCAGGTCCGGCAGCGCCGCCACCAGGTCCTGGGCCGCCCGCAGCTCGTCGATGACCGCCACCTTCCGCAGCACCCGCTGCACCGCACCGCGGAGGTCCTCGGGCACCGTGACGACGTCGATGGCGTACCGCGCCGATGCCGGCAGTGCGGGCCAGTCGCCGGGCTGCTCGCTCGGCGCCGCGCCTCCGAGCAGCAGACCGGCCCGGCCGAGGTCCTCGGCCTTCAGGTGGCCGAACGCCCCGACCGCCGCATCCAGTCCGGCCACGGCCACCGCGTCCGCCGCGGCACCGAAGGCCGCGGCGACCGCCGTCTCGTAGCCCGTCTCAACGCCGACGAGCGCGGCCACGGAACCGAGCAGCCCCTCGACCTGGTCGGTAGCCGCGAGCAGCGCCGACGACGCGTCCTTGCGGTTGAGCCCGACGTGCAGCGCCTCCACCCGGGCGGCGAGGGCGGCTCGCTCCTGAGCGGCGGCCAGCTCCTGGCGACGCAGGTCGGCCAGCTGGGCCTCGATCGCGTCGAGCGCCTCGACCGCGGACTCGTGCTGGGCATCCAGCCCCAGCTCGCCCGCGTCCAGACCGGCCACCTTGGTCTCCAGCGCGGTGAACGCCCGGGCCGCCCGGTCGGCGCGTTCGGCCGCCTCCTGCTGCGCCGTGGTCAGCCGGCCTATCTCGGCCTCGGCGGCCGCGGCGCGGCTGCGGAGCGAGTTGACCTGCCCGTTGAGCCGCGCCAGGCCTTCCCGCCGGTCGGATGCGGCCCTGACCAGGGCGGCCAGCCGGGTCTCCTCGGCCTGTCGCGCCGCCTCGCGCTCGGTCGCGTACGCCGACGCCTCGGTCAGGGCCTGGCTCTTGGCCGCCAGCTCGCCGGACAGCTGTTGCTCAGCGGCCGACACGCTGTCCGCCTCCCGGTCCAGCTCCTCGGGGTCACGCCCCACGCGGAGCTCGCCGGGCTCGTCCTCCGCATGCCGCATCCGCTCCCGGGCGATGGACAGCGTGGTCCCGATCCGCTCTCGCAGCGCGGCCAGCGAGTACCACGTCTCCTGGGCGGAGGACAGCGCCGGCACCCCACGGCGGACCGCCGCCTCGGCCTCCACCTCATGCGCCCGGGCCTGCTCCAGAGCGTCCTCCAGCGCGACCCGGCGCTGCTGCATCGCCCGCTCGTCGGCCAGGTCCGACTCCAGGGCGAGGGTGGCCTGGACCATCTCGTCGGCCAGCAGCCGGGCCTTGGCATCGCGCAGCTCGGCCTGGATGCCTGCGGCCTTACGGGCCACCTCGGCCTGCCGGCCGAGCGGCTTCAGCTGCCGCCGGATCTCACTCAGCAGGTCCGATAGCCGGTTCAGGTTGCCCTCGCAGGCCTCCAGCTTGCGGAGCGCCTTCTCCTTGCGCTTGCGGTGCTTGAGCACTCCGGCGGCTTCCTCGATGAACCCGCGCCGGGTCTCCGGAGTGGCCTGCAGGATGGAGTCGAGCTGGCCTTGGCCGACGATGACATGCATCTCCCGGCCGATGCCGGAGTCGCTGAGCAGGTCCTGCACGTCCAGCAGCCGGGCCGGGTTGCCGTTGATCGAGTACTCCGAGCCGCCGTGCCGGAACATCGTGCGGGCGATCGTCACCTCGACGTAGTCGATCGGCAGCGCTCCGTCGGAGTTGTCGATGGTCAGCACGACCTCGGCCCGCCCGAGCGGCGCCCGGCCAGCCGTCCCGGCGAAGATGACGTCCTCCATCTTGCCGCCGCGCAGGCTCTTGGCGCCCTGCTCGCCCATCACCCAGCTCAGCGCGTCCACCACGTTGGACTTGCCCGAACCGTTGGGTCCGACCACACAGGTGACGCCCGGCTCGAAGTTGAGGGTGGTTGCCGACGCGAAGGACTTGAAACCGCGCACGGTCAAGCTCTTGAGGTACAACGTCGGCCTTTCACTCGCCTGCGGGAAGGCGCGATCACTGTAACCGAGCCGGCCAACGATCCTCGGGACGTGAGCGTCCTGAGCCCGGGTCAGCCCTGCGGTGTCGGCGCCGGGGTGTGCTCCGGGTCCAGCTCGGCCGTGGCCGACCCGGCCACGCTGTTCTTGCCCCGGACGGCGGAGAAGGTCCAGATCTTGTTCAGCACGAACGAGACCGGAGTGACGACGGCGATGGTGATCAGCTGGGCCCAGTAGAGCCGGGTGCGGAAGCCGGTCGAGTCGTCGAAGAACTCCGGCGACAGCGCCAGCGGCGACAGCGGGTGCATCAGCAGGGTCAGGATGGCCAGGCCCACGACCTGGGCCAGCAGGCCCACGGTGAGGAACGGCAGGTACTCCCGCAGCCAGCCCGAGTGCTTCGCGCTCCGGAAGGTCCAGGCGCGGTTGAGCTGGAAGTTCCACAGGTTGGCGACCAGGAAAGCCACGGTGGAGAAGACGTGGTACCAGCGCACGTTGAAGTCAGTGAGCGGCAGGTCGAGGAAGACGCTGTGCTCGTCCGGACCGATCTTGTTGCAGAGAACGGTGACCAGGAGGTTGACGAAGACGCCCGACAGCCCGACCACCCCGAAGCGGAACAGCAACCGCCAGTTGTGGGCATGACGAACGAAGATGTAATGCTTCAGCCGTTCCATGGCTCTTCGACCCTACCCAACGGCCCGCGGCGTAACCGTCACACGGGTGCGCGGGGCGCGCTGGCAGCGGGGGCAGCGGAAGGACGACCGGTTCATGAAGGGCTCCCGGCGGATCGGCGTGCCGCAGCGAGGGCAGGGCTCACCCTCCCGGCCGTACGCGGCCAGCGAGCGGTCGAAGTAGCCGCTGCTGCCGTTGACGTTGACGTAGAGGGTGTCGAAGGACGTGCCGCCGTGACCGAAGGCGTTGCGCATCACGTCGGCGGCGGCGGTCAGCACCTCGGTGGCCCGGGCCCGCGTGAGCGCCTGTGTCGGCCATGCGTAATGCAGCCGGGCGACCCACAACGCCTCGTCCGCGTAGATGTTGCCGATCCCGGACACCAGCTGCTGGTCCAGCAGCGCCCGCTTGATCCCGGTGCGCTTGGCCCGCAACCGGGCGACGGCGGCGGCCAGGTCGAACTCGGGGTCGAACGGGTCCCGGCCGATGTGCGCGACCTCGTCGGGCAGCTCCGCCCCGCCCGGCGAGAGCGACAGCCCGCCGAACATGCGTTGGTCGACGAACCGCAGCTCGGGATCCCCGTCCGCGAAGCGGAACAGCACCCGGGTGTTGGGCACCAGCGGGGCGTCGGCATCGTCCAGTCGGAACTGGCCGCTCATCCCGAGGTGGGCCAGGATGGCGTTCCCGTCGGTCAGCGGCAGCCAGAGGTACTTGCCGCGGCGGCGGGGCTCGGCAAAGGTCTGGCCGACCAGCTGGGCGGCGAAGTCATCGGCCCCGAGTAGGTGGCGGCGGACCGGGCGGGGATGCAGGACCTCGACCGTGGTGATCTGACGGCCGGTTATTCCCGCGGCCAGACCGCGACGGACGACCTCGACCTCGGGTAGCTCAGGCACGCTGGTGCCCTGCGTCAGCGGGCGGCGGCGGGACCGGTGCCGCGAGGACCCTTGAGGGCCGCGAAGGCGATGGCCGCGGCGTTCTGCTCGGCCTCCTTCTTGTTGCGGCCGGCGCCGGGCCCGTAGCGCTGGTTGTCGATCTTGACCGTGGCGGAGAAGGACTTGGCGTGGTCGGGTCCGGACTCGACCACCTCGTACCCGGGCACGCCGAGCCCGGCGACCGAGGCGATCTCCTGCAGGCTCGTCTTCCAGTCCAGCCCGGCCCCGCGGGTAGCCACGTCAGCCATCAGCCCGTCGAACAGGTGGTGCACGAATGCCCGGGCGGCCTCGATGCCGTGCTGCAGGAACACCGCACCGATCACGGCCTCCATGGTGTCGGCGAGGATCGAGGACTTGTCCCGGCCGCCGGTGCTCTCCTCGCCGCGGCCGAGGTGGATCACCGCGCCGAGGTCGAGGTCGCGGGCGATGTCGGCCAGCGCGCGCGAATTGACCACCGCGGCCCGGAGCTTGGCCAGCTGACCCTCGGACAGGTCGGGGTAGGACACGAACAGGTGCTCGGTCACCACCAGGCCCAGCACGGCGTCCCCGAGGAACTCAAGACGCTCGTTGGTGGGCAGGCCACCCCGCTCGTACGCGTACGAGCGGTGGGTAAGGGCGCGGTCCAACAGCTCGGGATCAACACTCATCCCGAGCTCGGTCAGCAGGTCGCCGGCCGGCAGGCGGGCGCCGAGCGGCTCGGACCGGATTAGGACGAGATGACCTGTCGCCGGGCCGCGCGCGGCCCGTACTGGCCGCAGGACGGACATGCCACGTGGGGCAGGTGCTTCGCCCGGCACGCCGGGTTGGCGCAGGTGACCAGAACCGGTGCAGTCGCCTTCCACTGGGATCGGCGATGCCGGGTGTTGCTCCGAGACAATCGCCTCTTGGGGACGGCCACGTTCGTGTTCTCCTTGCGTCAAATGCGGATCCGGATCCGTCCGGTTCCCTAGTTGTTCCTCGGATTGCTTGCTACATCGTAAGTTTCCTGGTCGCCCCGCTCAAACTGCAGGAGCGCATCCCAGCGTGGATCGTTATCTCCGCGGTGCTCGTGACCAGGGGCGTCGTTCAGGTTGGCCCCGCACTGCGGGCAGAGCCCGGCACAGTCCGTACGGCACAGCGGCTGGAACGGCAGCTCGAGCACCACCGCGTCCCGCAGCAGCGGCTCCAGGTCGATCAGGTCGCCCTCCAGCCGGCTGGCCTCTTCCTCGGTTGCCCCACTGCCGGGGTAGACGAAGAGCTCCTGCAGGTCGACCTCGACCCGGTCCTCCACCGCGGACAGACAACGAACGCACTCACCGTGCAGCTCGACCTCCGCCGTCCCGGTGACCAGAACCCCCTCGACCGCCGACTCGAGCCGCAGGTCGAGGTCGATCGGCGATCCGGCGGGCACGCCGATGACCTCGATGCCGAGGTCCGTGGGGGCCTCGACCGTCGTCTGAACCAGCTTGAGGGCTCCAGCCCGACGCCCCAGCTCGTGGGTGTCGAGCACCAGACCCGAGCGCCGGTCGAGCGCACTCATCGGATCGTCCTTTCTCGGCCCCGCGTCTCTCGGTCGCCGGGCCAACGCCCGACTGTACCGGCCGGTAACCGCGGAATCCAGCCAGGGTCATATCTCCACGCAGGCCGGAACCGACCCGCGGAGCAGGGTTCGCTACTCGGCGAGAGCGCGCTGGTCGACGTTGGCGAAACCGTCGAGGCCGCTGCGCTCGGCCAGCCGTAGCCGGGCCGTCTTCACCTGGCTGGCGGTCTTGTGCAGCACCGACTCGAAGCCGGCCATCCGCTGGTCGATGAACTCGTCGGTCTCCCGCCGGAGCGCGGTCGCCTCGTCCTCGGCTTCGGCCAGCAGCTGTGCCGCCTGCTCGTTCGCGACCCGCACCACCTCGCTGTGCTGGGCCAACATCGCCGCATGCTCGCGAGCCTCACCGAGAATGCGGCCGGCTTCGGCCTCGCCGTCCGCGATCTTGGCTGCGGCCCGGTCGAGGACGGCTTGCGCGTCGGCGATCTCGTCGGGCAGGTTGTCGATGACGTCGTCGATCGCCGCCAGCACGTCACCGCGGTTGATCACGCAGGAGGCGGACATCGGCATGGCCCGCGCGTTGAGGATCAGCTCGCGCAGGTTCGCCAGCTTCTCTTCCGCGGTCTCGCGGTCAGCCATCCCCACCTCCCATGAATCGATGTTACGCGATTGTTGCCTGGACAACCTCTACAGTTCGGCTCCCTTCTGACGGGCGTTCACCCGAGCCGAAATCTGCTGGGCCACAGCCGGCGGAAGGAACGGGGACACGTCGCCGCCCAGGGTCGCCACCTCGCGCACCAGCGACGAGGACACGAACGCCCACTGCGGGTCGGTGGGCAACAAGATGGTGTCCACTCCGGTCAGCCGCCGGTTCATCTGCGCCATCTGGAGCTCGTAGGCGAAGTCCGCCGCCCGTACGCCCTTGCTGATCAGGTTGACGCCGTGCGCGACGCAGAAGTCGACGAGCAGCCCGCCGAACGTCGTCACCGACACGTTGTCCCACTCCGCGCACACCGCCTCGAGCATGGCGACGCGCTCCTGCGGCGTGAACAGTGCGTTCTTCGCCATGTTGTCGCCCACTGCAACGAGAACCTCGTCGGCCAGCCGCGCCGTGCGCGAGATGATGTCCAGGTGGCCGTGGGTGACCGGGTCGAAGGATCCCGGGCAGACCGCTCGCGTCATGAGTCCAGTTCCTCGATCCCTTGGTCATCGACGTCGCCGAAGTACACGGTGGTCTCACCGTAGGCCCGGCTCCAGGTCCGGGTGACGAAAGCCGGCCAAGCCGGCGCGGGCGTCCGGCGTGACCGCTCCACCATGATCAGCGCCGGCCGGTTCAGCCAGTTGTACGCGGCGAGGTCCGCCAGCTGGGCCTCCAGCACCGGGGTGGGTACGTCGTACGGCGGGTCGGCGAACACGACGTCGAAGCCGGTCTCCGCCGGGCGCCCGAGCAGCGCGCGTACGTCGCCGAGCCGAACCCCGACCGACAACCCGAGGTCCGCGGCGTTGCGCCGGATCAGCTGCGCCGTCCCGCGATCCTGCTCGACCAGGAGAACCGGGCCAGCCCCACGGCTGGCCGCCTCCAGTCCGACTGCGCCCGAGCCGGCGTAGAGGTCGCAGAAGGCCAGCCCGGCCAGGGCCGCCTCCGGTGACCGGTCGGCCGTCCCCGCCCACGCGGCCACGGCGGAGAAGACCGCCTCGCGCACCCGGTCGGTGGTCGGCCGGGTGTTCCGGCCGGACGGCGTGGTGATCCGGCGGCCACCCGCCGACCCCGCGATGACGCGGCTCATGGTCGCAGCCAAGTATCTGCACCGCTTCCTCGGATCTGCACCGCCTGCAGAAGGTGCAGATCCGAGGAAACGGTGCAGATCTGCCTTGGAACCCTCATGTCCTTTCCAGCCACTCCCCCGCCGCGTCCGTCTCCATCTCGGTCACGATGTCGGCCAGCGCCGGGTTGCTCAGCTCCGGGTCCTCGGCGATGCACCGCTCGGCCAGCTCCCGGGCCGTCGTCAGCAGGTCTGCGTCATCGAGCACCCGGAGCAGCTTCAGGCTGGACCGGCTGCCCGACTGGCTGGCCCCGAGGACATCGCCCTCCCGGCGCTGAGCCAGGTCCACCTCGGCGAGGGCGAACCCGTCGCGGGTGCCGGCCACCGCGTCCAGCCGCTGGCGGGCCAGCGAGCCCTCCTCGGCGGTGGTGAGCAGCAGGCAGACACCCGGATGGCCCCCACGGCCGATCCGCCCGCGGAGCTGGTGCAGCTGGGAGATCCCGAACCGGTCGGCGTCGCTGACCACCATCACCGAGGCGTTGGGCACGTCCACCCCCACCTCGATCACCGTCGTGGCGACGAGGACGTCGATCTCGCCGGCCACGAACCGGGCCATCACGGCGTCTTTCTCCTCGGCGGGAAGCTGGCCGTGCAGCATCGCCACCCGGACGCTGGCCAGCGGCCCGTCGCGCAGCTCGACGTACAGGTCCTCCACCGCGGTAGCCGGCGCCTGGTCCCCGGTGTCCGTCCGATCGGTGTCGCTGGTGGAGATCCGGGCGCACACGACGTACGCCTGCCGGCCCTCCCCGACCTCCTCCACGATGCGCTGCCAGGCCCGCTGCACCCATGCCGGCTGGCGCCTCGCGTCGACCACCACGGTGCCCACGTCCGCGCGGCCGGCGGGCAGCTCCCGCAGGGTTGCCGTCTCCAGGTCGCCGAAGACGGTCATGGCCACCGACCGCGGGATCGGGGTCGCGGTCATCACCAGCACGTGCGGCCGGGTCGTCGCCTTGGCGCTCAGCGCGGCCCGTTGTTCGACCCCGAACCGGTGCTGCTCGTCGACCACGACCAGGCCCAGGTCGGCGAACTGCACGCCGGCACTCAGCAACGCGTGAGTGCCGATCACGATCCCGGCCTCACCCGAAGCCGCCCGCAGGCTCGCCTCCCGGCGCTGGGCGGTCGACTGGGAGCCGGTAACCAACACCACCCCGGTCGCGTTGTCCACCGCCGCGAGAGTGCCACCTTCGGCGAGGTCGCCCAGCAGCCGGGTCACCGTGGAGAAGTGCTGGGCGGCGAGCACCTCGGTGGGCGCCAGCAGCGCCGCCTGCCCGCCGGCGTCGACCACCGCCAGCATGGCGCGCAGCGCGACCAGGGTTTTGCCCGAGCCGACCTCGCCCTGGAGTAGCCGCTGCATGGGAAAGGTCCGCGCCAGCTCGGCGAAGATCTGCTCGCTGACCTCCACCTGGCCCGCGGTCAGGGTGAACGGCAGCCGGGCGTCGAACGCGTCCAGCAGCCCGCCGGTGCGCCGCGGGCGGGGCTCGGCCCGGTGGGAAGCGGCGTCGGCGCGCCGGTAGGCCATGGTCAGCTGCAGCCCGAAGGCCTCGTCGAAGCGCAGCCGCTCGCGACCGCGCTCGACCTGCTCGAAGTTTTGCGGCGAGTGGACGAACCGGAACGCCGTCTCCTGGTCGACCACGCCGGCGGCGTCCCGGAGCCAGGACGGGAGGGGGTCCTCGAGACCGGTCAGGGTGTCCAGCGCCAGGGCGGCGCACTCCGCAACGGTCCAGGTCCGCAGCTTGCCGGTCAGTGGGTACAACCCGATCAGCGGGCTCTCCGCGGCCCGGGCGAGGCTGGCGTTGCGCTGGGCGCCGGCGACGACCCGGCCCTGATCGTCCAGGGTGACGAAGTCCGGGTGCGCCAGCTGGAGCTTGCGGTTGAACTCGCGGACCTTGCCGGCGAAGATCCCCCGCGCTCCCGGCTGCAGCGCCGACTGCCAGTAGCTGATCAGCCGGGACTGGCCGAAGAAGGTGAGCGTGAGGTAGCCGCGCCGGTCGGTGATGGTCGCCTCGAGCCGCGGCTTCCGGGCCGAGCGGTCGTTGGCGTAGAACACCTTGGCGTCGACCACCTCGGCGAGTACCGTCACCTCCTCGCCGTCGCTCAGCGTCGACAGGTCGCTCAGCTCGGTGCCCGAGAAGTAGCGGCGGGGCAGGTGCCGCATCAGGTCACCGACGGTCCAGATCTTCAGGGTCTCGAAGGGTTTGGCCGTCTTGGCTCCGACGACGTTCTCCAGCCGGTTGTTCAGCCGGCGGAAGGTGTCGGTACGCCAGGGCGAGGCAGCGAGTCGGAGGGTCATTCGAGCCCCAGCAGCAGCGGGTAGCGGGCCTGGCCGCCGGCCACCACCTCGACGTCGAGGCCCGACCACGAGGCCCGGACCCTGTCCGCCAGCCGCTCCGGCAGGCCGTCGTCCACGTCGGCTCCCGCCACCAGGGTGAGCAGCTCGCCGCCGGGGGTGAGCAGCCTTTGGACGACCGCCCAGGCGACGTCGGCGATCGAGTCGCCGATCTCGACGAAGTCACCCATCACGATGCCGAGGATGTCGCCGGGTCGGCACGGGCCGGCCATGGTCATCGCCGCGCCCTCGGCGACCGTCACCCCGCCGTGCCGGGCGTGCCCAGCGGCACTGCTCATCGCGACCACGACCGACTCGAAGTCGGCCGTCGGCTCGTGCACGGCCATGGCCGCCAGGCCCTGCACCTGGGCAACCGTAGGGATCACCGTCACGCGGCGATGGGGAGTCCGAAAGGCCGACGCCAGCTCGCTGGTCCGGATGAGGGTGGCGGAGTCGTTGGGCAGGATGATCAGGTCGCCGGCCGCGTGCTCGGCGGCCGCGGTCAGCTCCGCGAGGGCCCGCTCGCGGTCGGCAGCCAGCACCGGTGTGCCGCCCAGCGCGCCGACCGCCTCGGCCAGGCCAGGACCGGCCACCACGGACAGGACCGTTCGCTCGGCGGTGTCGGCGACCGGGTCGGGCGGTAGGGCGGTGACCCGGATGTGGCTCAGCCGGCCGCGTCCGAGCGCCGCCTCGATGGCCGCCCCCGCCTCGGCCAGGTGCACGTGCACCTGGGCCACCGTCGAGTCCCCCACCAGCACGACGCTATGACCGAGTGCCGACAGTTCAGCCGACAGCGCCTCCCGGGTCGGGTCGGCCGCCCCGTACAGCGCGTACATCACCTCGTACTCCAGCGGTCGCTGGCCGTTGTCCAGGCGGTCGACCGCCGACGTCGCCGACGGCGCGGGAGCGGCCAGCGGCTCAGCCGGTGCGCCACCGAGCACCTCGACCAGCGCATCGAGGAGCAGCACGTACGCCTGACCGCCCGCGTCCGGTACCCCGGCGGCGGCCAGCACGGCGAGCTGGGACGGCGTACGCGCTAGGGCCACCCGGGCCGCATCCTGCGCCGACTCGGCCACCGCTCGGGCATCGGAGTGAGCGCCGCTGCGGGCGGTCTCGGCCCCGTCGGCCGCCGCCTCGGCCACGGTGATGATCGTTCCCTCGACCGGTCGGGCGACCGCGCGCCGCGCCGCCGTGGCCGCGGTGCGCAGCAGGTCGGCGACCTGGAGCCCGGGCGGGAGCTCGCCCTGCTCCCCCAGCCGACGGGCGATGCTCGTCATCATCTCGGCGACGATGGCGCCGGAGTTGCCGTGCGCCGACAGGATCGCGCCCCGCACCAGCGCGTCGATCCGGTCCGGACCGGCCTCGGCCGCCGCGGCCGCAATGCCGTTCATGGTCACCCGGACGTTCGTCCCGGTGTCGGAGTCCGCCACCGGGTAGACGTTCATGGCGTCCAGCGCGGCGGCCGACTCGGCGACGACGGCGGCGGCGCGCCCCAGCCAGGCGTCGAACGTCGCCCACAGCGTCGCCGCCTGCGATTCGACCGAGCCCGGCACGGGCCCAACCCTATCCACCGGCGGTGGACAGGCGGCGCCGGCGATTCGACCCCTGCTGGGCGACTCGGGTACTCTGGTGCGGTTGCCCGGACGGGCAGGACCAACTCGGACAGGTAAGTGGGAGCGAACTCCAGTGGCTGCGGTATGTGACGTGTGCGGCAAGGGGCCGGGCTTCGGCCACAACGTGCCCTGGTCCAAGAAGAAGACCAACCGCCGCTGGAACCCCAACATCCAGCGGGTCAACGCTGCGGTGTCCGGTCACCACAAGCGCCTGAACGTCTGCACCTCCTGCATCAAGGCGGGCAAGGTCACTCGCTGACCCAGCATTGCTCGACCAGCCGAGTGCACCGGCGGCTCGGTACTCGTACGCCGGGTCCGGTCGGCGCAGGACCCACTCCACCCGCCGCGGTCACGCCTGGATCACCACCGGGATGATCATGGGCCGGCGGCGATGGGTGTCGTTGACCCACTTACCGACGCGGCGACGGATCACCTGCTGCAGCAGGTAGCTGTCGTCAACACCCTCGGCCAGCGCCTCCTCCAGGGCCGCGACGATCAACGGACGTACCCCGTCGAACACCGAGTCGTCCTCGACGAACCCGCGGGCGTGGATGTCCGGCCCGGAGATGATCTTGGACGCGTGGGTGCTGACCACCGTGACCACGGAGATGAACCCCTCCTCGCCGAGGATCCGGCGGTCGGTCAGCGAGGTCTCGGAGATGTCCCCCACGGTGCTGCCGTCGACGAAGATGTAGCCGGCGTCGACCTTGCCGACCAGCCGGGCGCGGCCTCCGGCCAGGTCGATCACCGCACCGTCCTCGGCGATGATCGTCCGGTCGCGCGGTACCCCGGTGGCCATGGCCAGGTCGCCGTTGGCCATCAGGTGCCGGACCTCGCCATGCACGGGCATCACGTTGCGCGGACGGACCAGGTTGTAGACGTAGAGCAGCTCGCCGGCGGCGGCGTGGCCGGAGACGTGCACCAGCGCGTTGCCCTTGTGCACCACCTGCGCGCCCAGCCGGGTCAGCCCGTTGATCACCCGGTAGACCGCGCTCTCGTTGCCCGGAATCAGCGAGCTGGCCAGCACCACGGTGTCGCCTCTGGTCAGTGTGACCACGGGGTGCTCCCGGTTGGCCATCCGAGACAGAGCCGACAGCGGCTCGCCCTGCGACCCGGTGGAGATGATCACCACCTCTTCGGGCCGGAACTTCTCGATGTCCCGCAGCTCGATCAACGTGTTGCCCGGCACCCGCAGGTAGCCGAGGTCGCGGGCCACCCCCATGTTGCGGACCATGGAGCGGCCGACGTAGACGACTTTCCGGCCATGCGCCACCGCGGCGTCGAGGACCTGCTGCACCCGGTGGACGTGCGAGGCGAAGCAGGCCACGATCACCCGCTGCCGGCTGGCCGCGAAGATCCGCTCGAGCACCGGGGAGATGTCCCGTTCCGGCGTCACGAAGCCGGGGATCTCTGCGTTCGTGGAGTCGATCATCAGCAGGTCGACACCCTCGGTGCCGATCCGGGCGAAGGCCCGCAGGTCGGTCAGCCGGCCGTCCAGCGGCAGCTGGTCGGCCTTGAAGTCGCCGGTGTGCAGGATCGTGCCGGCCGGCGTACGCACGGCGACGGCCAGCGCGTCGGGGATCGAGTGGTTGACCGCGACGAACTCGAGGTCGAAGGCGCCGATGGTGATCCGGTCGCCGTCGGCGACGACCCGCTGCTCGGTGTTGCGCAGGTGGTGCTCGCGGAACTTCTCGCTCAGGAGGGCGAGGGTCAGCCGCGAGCCGACCAGCGGAATGTCCGCCCGCTGCCGGAGCAGGTAGGGCACCGCGCCGATGTGGTCCTCGTGACCGTGGGTCAGCACCAGCCCGACCACGTCGTCCAGCCGATGGGTGATCGCATCGAACCCCGGCAGGATCAGGTCGACGCCGGGATGGGCGTCCTCGGGGAACAGCACCCCGCAGTCGATCAGGAGCAGCTGTCCGGAGTACTCCAGCGCAGCCATGTTCCGCCCGACATCGCCCAGACCACCGAGCGGAATGATCCGCATCGTGTCCGAATCCAGTAGGGGCGGACTCTGCAAGCTACTGGCGGCCACGGGAGGCAAGGCTACACAAGCGGCACTCTCCGACTCCGGCTGAGGAAATGAGAGACCGGTCACCACCTGCTCGGGGGTTCAGGTGATGACCGGCTCGACTGCTATATCGCTGGCGGTCCAAGATCATTACCGGCCGGCGAATGTGATCTGGGGCACAGCCGAGTCACCCGGCTACGATCGGCGCGTGCCGGAAGCCCTTGCCGACTCCGTACGCCTGGCCTGGCCCAGCGAGGCCGCCGGGATCGCCGCCGTCCAGCGCCGGGCCTGGGCGGCCCAGCTGCCCCCCGACGTAGCGCAGGGGATGCTCGGGTCCGTGTCGGCCGAGGAGATGACGCAGGCCTGGCATTCGGCGATCACCCGACCGCCGCAGGCCAGCTACCGGGTGCTGGTCGGCGTCGAGGCCGGACGGGTTGTGGCGTTCGCCAGCACCATGCCCAGCCCGGACGAGGACGGCGAGCCGGGCGAGGACGGCCAGATGGAGGAGTTCATCGTCGACCCTCCGGCGCAGCGGCGCGGCCACGGGTCACGGCTGTTGCACGCCTGCGCGGACACGCTGCGCTCCGACGGGTTCTCCCGCGCCCGCTGCTGGGTCGGGGTCGAGGACGAGCCGCTGCAGGCATTCCTGGTCGCGGCCGGCTGGGCCCCCGACGGCGCCCAACGCGAGATCGGCACGGAGGACGAGGCGCTCCGCCTCCGCCAGATCCGTCTGCACACCGACCTCACCACCTGACCACTGGTCACGCCTGAATCTGCTACGCGCGTTTCATCGCTGGCCGGCGGGTCGCGCGCTTCCGCCGCGACTGGCGTAGCGAAATCAGGGGCGAGGTCTCGCCACTCCGGACACCATCGCCGGCCCCGCCGGGATGCACGCGCCTGGATTCGCTACCCGAGACCAGCCTGGGAGGGGCAAACGCCCGTCCGCGATGAAACGCGCGTAGCAGATTCAGGCGCTTGAGGGTCAGCGGGTGATCGGGATGGCGTCGCCGACCACGCCGGCGTAGAGCCCGCTGTCCTGCGGGTCGATGGAGCTGAGCTGCAGGCCGAGGGGAACCCCGGTGACCGGGATTGGCTTCAGCAAGGCCTGCAGCAGGGCGTCGGCGGTGAACCCGGGCAGCTCCACCCCGGCCACGGTGATCTCCGGGTCGGCCAGGCCGATGGTCTGCGCCTCGACATCGAGCTCCGGTCTCCCGGTGATCTCAGCCGTCACCTCCCGGCCGACGACGGTTGCTGTCTGGACGATCTGCAACCGGCCGCTGCCGACATAGGTCAGTGGTGCCCCGGCGACGGCCTGCAGGGCCGGGTAGTCGATGCGGGCGGTCCCCTCGGCGTGCGAGACGGTCATCGTCGCGTACCAGTCGGTGCTGGTCACATCGGTCAGCACCAGGTCGACGTGGGCGATGGGCAGGGTGCCGTCCCCGGTCGCCGGGATGTCGTCGATCACCACCCGGACGGTGCCCACCGACCGGGCCACCACCTGGGTGAGGAACGGCCGCCCCTGGATGTCGACCGCCGGCGCGGCCGGGGTGCCCAGCTGCGACTGCAGGTCCGCCGCGACCTTCCGCTCCGCCCGCTGCTCGGCGAACCGGTCCCCCACGTACAGGCCGCCGCCGATCAGGGCAAGCATCACCAGCACGACCAGCAGCAGGCCGAGCGGCGAACGCCCGCGGGCTCGAGCCACTAGCCGATACCCAGGATCGACTCGATCCCCAGCGTCAGCCCGGGACGGCCGCCTACGGCGCGCACTGCAGCCATCACGCCGGGCATGAACGAGACGCGTTCCAGCGAGTCGTGCCGGATGGTCAGCGTCTCCCCCTCGGCACCGAACAGCACCTCCTGGTGGGCGACCAGGCCGCGCAGCCGTACGCCGTGCACCCGGATCCCGTCGACCGTCGCGCCCCGGGCGCCGGGTACCTCCTGCACCGTGGCGTCCGGTGGCGGCGGCAACATAGCGGCGGCTCGGGCCGCGGCGACCCGGCGGGCCGTGGTCGCGGCGGTGCCGGACGGCGCGTCGGCCTTGCCGGGGTGGTGCAGCTCGATGATCTCGACGCTCTCGTAGAGGGTCGCCGCCTGCTCGGCGAAGTGCATCATCAGCACCGCGCCGATCGAGAAGTTGGCCGCCACCACGACCCCGACCTCGGGACGGCCGGCCAGCTGGTCGCGCAGTGCGTCCAGGCGCTCGTCGGTGAACCCGGTGGTGCCGACGACCGCGTGGATGCCGTGGTCGATGCACCAGGCGAGGTTGTCCATCACCGCGTCGGGATGGGTGAAGTCGACGGCGACGCTCGCGGCCTTGGCGGGCGCGCGGTCGTCGCCCAGGTCGAGCGCCGCCACCAGGGTCAGGTCATCCGCGGCCTCGACCGCGCGGCACACCTCGGCGCCCATCCGGCCGCGGGCACCGAACACGGCAACGTTCACCGGCCCAACCTATAACTCCGGAGTTGTCAGAACCTCAGCACCAGATGTGGTGCTGAGGTTCTGACACGTCGGTCGAGAGTTCGGGCTCAGGCGTTCGCGGGCTCCTCGACCACCGGGACCAGGGACAGCTTGCCCCGGTCATCGATGTCGCTGATCTCCACCTGGAGCTTCTGACCCACGCTGACCACGTCCTCGACGTTCTCCACCCGACCGCCGCCGGCCAGCGGCCGCAGCTTGGAGATGTGCAGCAGGCCGTCCTTGCCGGGCAGCAACGAGACGAAGGCGCCGAATGCGGTGATCTTGACCACGGTTCCGAGGTAGCGCTCGCCGCGCTCCGGCATGGTCGGGTTGGCGATCGCGTTGATCATCACCCGCGCGCCCTCGGCCTTGTCGCCGGAGTCGGCGCCGACGTAGATCGTGCCGTCGTCCTCGATGGTGATCTCCGCGCCGGTGTCGTCCTGGATCTGGTTGATCACCTTGCCCTTGGGCCCGATCACCTCACCGATCTTGTCCACCGGGATCTTCATGGTGATGATCCGCGGTGCGTAGGGGCTCATCTCGTCCGGACCGTCGATGGCCTCGGCCATCACCTCGAGCAGGGTCGTCCGGGCGTCCTTGGCCTGGGTCAGCGCCTGGGCCAGGACCGAGGCCGGAATGCCGTCCAGCTTGGTGTCCAGCTGCAGGGCGGTGATGAAGTCCTTCGTCCCGGCCACCTTGAAGTCCATGTCGCCGTACGCGTCCTCCGCGCCGAGGATGTCGGTGAGCGCCACGTAGGACGTCTCACCATCGACCGTGTCGGAGACCAGGCCCATGGCGATGCCGGCCACCGGCGCACGCAGCGGCACGCCCGCGTTCAGCAGGGCCAGCGTCGAGGCGCAGACCGAGCCCATCGAGGTGGAGCCGTTGGAGCCCAGCGCCTCCGAGACCTGCCGGATGGCGTACGGGAACTCCTCGCGTGTCGGCAGCACCGGCACCAAGGCCCGCTCGGCGAGCGCGCCGTGGCCGATCTCCCGCCGCTTCGGCGAGCCGACGCGGCCGGTCTCGCCGGTCGAGTAGGGCGGGAAGTTGTAGTTGTGCATGTAGCGCTTGGTGGTCTCCGGCGCCAGGGTGTCGAGCCGCTGCTCCATGCCCAGCATGTTGAGCGTGCTGACCCCCAGGATCTGGGTCTCGCCGCGCTGGAACAGCGCCGAGCCATGCACCCGCGGAATCACCCCGACCTCGGCGGACAGGGTGCGGATGTCCGACACGCCGCGGCCGTCGATGCGGACCTTCTGGGTCAGGATCTTCTGCCGGACCAGCTTCTTGGTCAGGGCCCGGAAGGCTCCGGAGATCTCCTTCTCGCGGCCCTCGAAGGTCGGCGCCAACGAGGTGACGAGCCTGGCCTTGAGGCCGTCAGTGGCCTCCTCACGGGCGTGCTTGTCGGCGATCGACATCACCTCGGAGAGTTCGCCGGTCGCCGCCTCGGCCACGGCCGCGTACACGTCGTCCTGGTAGTCCAGGAACAGCGGGAACTCGGCGGTGTCCTTCGGGAACTTGGCGGCCAGCTCGGCCTGCGCATCGCACAGGGACTGGATGAACGGCTTGGCCGCCTCCAGGCCCGCGGCGACGATCTCCTCGGTCGGGGCGGTACTGCCGCCCTGCACCAGGTTCCAGGTCGCCTCGGTGGACTCGGCCTCGACCATCATGATCGCGACCTCGCCGGAGGCGGTCACCCGACCGGCGACCACCATGTCGAAGGTGGCCTCCTCGAGCTGGCTGACGTCGGGGAAGCCGATCCACTGGTCACCGACGAGGGCGACGCGTACGCCGCCGATCGGGCCGGTGAACGGCAGTCCGGCCAGCTGGGTGGACAGCGACGCGGCGTTGATCGCCACCACGTCGTAGAGCTTGTCGGGGTTCAGCGCCATCACGGTGACGACGACCTGGACCTCGTTGCGCAGGCCTTTGACGAAACAGGGCCGCAGCGGCCGGTCGATCAGCCGGCAGGTGAGGATCGCGCCCTCGGACGGGCGGCCCTCACGACGGAAGAACGAGCCGGGGATCCGCCCGGCGGCATACATCCGCTCCTCGACGTCGACCGTCAGCGGGAAGAAGTCGATGGCGTCGCGCGGCTTGCTCTGCGCGGTGGTGGCCGAGAGCACCATGGTGTCCTCGTCCAGGTAGACGGCCGCCGATCCGGCGGCTTGACGGGCCAGCAGGCCCGTCTCGAAGCGGACGACATGGCGCCCCAAGGCACCGTTGTCGATGACGGCTTCGCTGTACTGCAGGTCTGGTCCCTCCACGGGAGTCCTTTCTGGTGCGCGGCGGCCAAGCCGCTCGCGCGGTGTTGTCGATCACATCCGCACACCAGAACACTCGCTCGACCTGACTCGAAGTCGGTCTTCGATCGAGGTCCGCGGGCCAGACGCCCCCGGGGGCGTCCTCCCGAAAACCACTACCGAGGACCGAGGCCCCTCGAGCAGCGCGGGTGGGATGCGATCGGTCTTGGTGGATGTGTGTTCAGTTGTAGGTCGTACGCGGCCGAGCGCGCCTCAGCGGCGCAGGCCCAGCCGCTCGATCAGCGAGCGGTAGCGCTCGATGTCGGTCTTGGCCACGTAGTTGAGCAGACGCCGGCGCTGACCAACCAGGAGCATCAGACCACGACGGCTGTGATGGTCGTGCTTGTGCTCCTTGAGGTGCTCGGTCAGGTGCGCGATCCGCTTGGTCAGGATGGCCACCTGGACCTCGGGAGACCCCGTGTCGCCCTTGGTGGTGGCGTACTCTGCGATGACCTTCTTCTTCTCGGCAGCGTCGATCGACACTGTTCTCCCTCCGGATATCCCGTTGCGCGGCGCTCCCGGCAACCCCGTGAGGGGCGGTTCACGCGGTGTGAGTGGGAGCTCTTGGTGGTCCGCGGCCGCTCTACGGCGCGCCCAATCTACCAGCGCGCCCCAGCAAGCGACGAATCGTACCTACCTGCGGCAAGGGGGGCGACCCCCCTTGGACCCCCCGAGGGCGGGGCCGCGTTCTTTTGAGCCCTACGACCCGCCCAATCGTCACCCCGTCGTCCTACGATGCGGCCATGGCGACCACTGACACACCCGACACAGCGACCGGGGCCGCACGTGGGCTCGGCGTGGAGCTGAACGCCCTCAACACCATCGCCGAGTCAGAGCGCCGGGGCAAGCCCCGTGACCTGTTCTGGCCCTGGTTCGCCGCGAACGTGAGCGTGTTCGGGATCAGCTACGGGGCCTTCCTGCTCGGCTTCGGGATCTCCTTCGTCCAGGCGATCGCGGTCGGCCTGGTCGGCATCGTGGTCTCGTTCCTGCTCTGCGGCATCGTCTCGCTGGCCGGCAAGCGCGGCTCGGCGCCGACCATGGTGCTCAGCCGGGCCGCGTTCGGGGTGAACGGCAACCGGCTGCCGTCCGCGTTGTCATGGTTGCTCACCCTGGGCTGGGAAACCGTGCTGGCGTCCCTGGCGGTGCTGACCACCGCCACCGTGCTGACCGAGCTCGGCCTGGGCGGCGGGACCGGCACGAAGCTCTTCGCCCTGGTCATCATCGCCGGGCTGATCGTGCTGGCCGGCGTGGTCGGCTTCTCGCTGATCATGCGGCTGCAGACGGTGATCACGATCGTCACCGGGGCCCTCACCATCGTCTACATCATCCTGGTCCTCGGTCAGGTGGACCTGGCGGCCGTCTCCGCCCTGCCCGCCGGGAACCTCCCGGCGGTCGTCGGCGGGCTGGTGTTCATGATGACCGGCTTCGGTCTGGGCTGGGTGAACGCGGCCGCCGACTACTCCCGCTACCTCCCCCGCACGGTCGGCAGCGGCGCGGTGGTCGGTTGGACCACGCTGGGTGGCGCATTGGCCCCGGTCCTGTTGGTGATCTTCGGCCTGCTGCTGGCCGGCTCCTCGACCGAGCTGAGCGAAGGCATCGCCGCCGACCCGATCGGCGCCCTGACCACGGTCCTGCCCACCTGGTTCCTGATCCCGTTCGCCCTGGTCGCCGTGCTCGGCCTGGTCGGCGGCGCGGTGCTGGACATCTACTCCTCCGGACTGGCCCTGCTCAGCGCCGGCC
Organism: uncultured Actinomycetota bacterium; assembly: GCA_963808435.1. Classification (GTDB taxonomy): domain Bacteria; phylum Actinomycetota; class Actinomycetes; order Propionibacteriales; family Propionibacteriaceae; genus Microlunatus. The sequence goes on from CAWEFW010000022.1 coordinate 138,144, forward strand.
TCCGGGTCCCGCGCTACGTCGCCGCCGGGATCGACGGGGTGCTGATGATCCTCGGCGCCATATACGTGGTGTTCTTCGCCACCGATTTCCTCGGACCGTTCCAGGGCTTCCTGATCACCCTCGGCGTGCCGATCGCGGCCTGGTGCGGCGTGTTCGTCGCCGAGGTGCTGCTCCGCCGCCGGGATTACGCCGAGGCGGACCTGTACGACCCACGCGGACGCTACGGCAGCGTGCGCTGGACCGCCGTTCTCCTGGTCGTGGTCGGCACCGTCCTCGGCTGGGGCCTGGTCACCAACACCTTCGCCGGGTGGCTCAGCTGGCAGGGATACCTGCTCGGACCGCTGGGCGGCCGTGAAGGCGCCTGGGCCTTCGCAAACCTGGGTGTGCTGGTGTCGCTGCTGGTCGGCTTCCTGGGGACCCTGATCTTCTCCCGCTCTGCGATCCGGGCGCAGGAGTCGGTCCTGGCGTGAGCCGGCCTTGGCTGGTCGCCGTCGACCTGCAGATGATCTTCGCCGACCCGGCCAGCCCATGGCGTACGCCGGAGTTCGCCCGAGCCGCCGCAGCGACGGAGGCGCTGCTTTCGGACTTTGCCGACCGCGTGGTCTGCACCCGGTTCGTCGCGCCGGAGCGCCCAACCGGAGCCTGGGTCGACTACTACGCGGACTGGCCCTTTGCCCTGGTGCCGGAGACCGACCCGCTGTACGACCTGGTGCCGCCGTTCGCCGGGCTGGCCGGGCCGGTGGTCAGCGCAGCCACCTTCGGCAAGTGGGGTTCGGAGCTGGCCGCGGTCGTCGGTCCCGACGCGCCGCTGGTGGTGACCGGGGTCTCCACCGACTGCTGCGTCCTGTCCACCGCCCTGGCCGCGGCCGACGCCGGCCGTCGGGTCCTGGTCGTCACCGACGCGTGTGCCGGGTTGACCGAGACCGACCACCAGCGCGCACTCGACGCCATGGCCCTCTACGCCCCCCTGATCACTCTCACCGACGTCGCCACAGTGCTGGCTTCAGAGCGGGACGGCTCCTAGCCGGCCGCGACGACCAGCTCACACGGTGTGCAGCAGGTGGCGCGTCTGCTCGACGTCGGCGTGCATCTGGGCGACCAGCGCCTCCCGACCGGCGTACTTCACCTGGCCGCGCAGCCGCGTGTAGAACTCGATCGCGACCTCGACCCCGTAGAGCTCCAGGTCGTCCCGGTCGAGCACGTACGCCTCCACCCGGCGCTCGACACCGTCGAAGGTCGGGTTGGTGCCGACGGAGATCGCCGCGGGCCAGCGCGGTGCGCCCGGTCGGTCCAGCCGAGTCAGCCAACCGGCGTACACGCCGTCGGCGGGTACCGCCATTCCCGCCTCGATGGGCACATTGGCCGTCGGGTAGCCCAGCTCGCGGCCGCGCTGGTCGCCCCGAACCACCACGCCGGTGACGCGGAACGGCGTGTCACTCAGCTCACGGACCCGGCCGAAGTCCCCGTCCAGGACGGCGTGCCGGATGGCGGTGGACGAGCTGGGCTGGGTCCCGTCGCTGACCAGCGGCAGCGCCAGCACCTCGAAACTGCCCTGGCCCAGCTCGGCCAGAGTACGGACGTCGCCCGCGGCCCGGAAGCCGAACCGGAAGTTCTCACCCACCACGATCCGGCGCGGCCGCAACGGCCGCAGCACGGCGTCGACGAACGCCGCGGGGCTCCAGCCCGCCACCTCGGGGGTGAACTCGACCACCACGACCTCGTCCACGCCGGCCTTGTGGAGCAGCTCGCGGCGCCGAGCGAGCGACGTGAGGAGCGGGGGGGCCTGGTCGGGACGGACGACGGTCATCGGGTGCGGCCAGAAGGTCACCGCGACCAGCCGCGCATCGGGCTCACTGTCCCGCGCCGCCCGGATCAGGGCGGCGTGCCCGCGATGCACCCCGTCGAAGTTGCCGATCACCACGACGCTGTCGCGCTCGTCTGATCCGGTCATCGCAGGGCCAGTCAACCAGATCGGCTGGGAACGTCCTGCCCCTTCCATCTTTACATTGGTAAGTTGCCACCGTATAGTTAGAAGCATGATCGACGCCTACCATCACGGCGACCTGCGCCGGGCAGTCCTCGACCGGGCCGTCCAGGTGATCGGCAGCGAGGGCGCGGATGCCCTCAGCCTGCGGGCCCTCGCGACCGACCTCGGGGTCAGCCACACCGCTCCCCGACACCACTTCGCCAGCCGACAGGGGCTGCTGACCGCTATCGCGGCCGAGGGGTTCGTCGAGCTGCGTGAGCGCCTGGAGCAGGTCCGGGACCGGGGTGGGTCCTTCCTCGACATCGGGGTCGGCTACGTGGGGTTCGCCCTCGACCGGCCAGCTCACTTCTCCGTCATGTTCACCCCGGCGATCCTGGATCCGGCCGACCCGGAGCTCGAGGCCGCCATGGAGGCCACGTTCGCGCTGCTCCGGCAGGGCGTCGACGGACTGCCCACCCCCAGCGCGCGACAGGACGCCGCCGCGGCCGTCATCGCGAGCTGGTCCCTGGTGCACGGCCTGGCCACCCTGGCCCTGACCGGCAACCTCGACAAGGCGCGGGTCCGCGATCTGGTGGGCGGCGACCTCCTCGACCTGGCGCGGCGCAGTGCCGCGATGCTGCACCAGCCCACCGCACCCGTGACGAGCGGCTGATGCGGCCCCTTACGGCCGGTCTCGCGGCCTTCCTGGTCGTTTCGCTCCTAATGCCGGTCGGGCTCAGCCAGCTCACGCCCGGCTGGTCCCGACCGCGTCCGGCGCCGGCCCTCATGCCGGCCCCTCTTGGCTCGGTGTGGGCGCCGCGCGGCCCGGTCACCCGGCACGAGCTGACGGCGACCCGGCTCGGACACACCATCGCCGGTCATCTGGTCAGCCCGGGAGCCGGCGCGGACGTGGCGGTGGTCCTGGTCGCCGGTGCCGGGCGATCCACCCGCGACGACATGCTGGCCGAGGCGGTGGCCTTGGCCGCCCGAGGACTGCACGCGGTCAGCTACGACAAGACTCGCGCCGGCTACTCCTGGCGGCACCGCGACTTCGCCGCCCTGGCCGCCGATCTCGCGGCGGTCGTCGCCGTAACTCGGCAGGTGACCGGCGCGGCCCGGGTCGGCGTACTGGGTTTCAGCGAGGGTAGCTGGATCGCGGCGCGGACCGCAGCGGCGCCGGAGGCCCCGGACTTCCTGATCCTGGCGTCTGCACCCATCGTCACCCCATTGGAGCAGTCAGCCTGGATCGTCGACCGCCAGATGGGCGCATTGCCTGAACCTGTACGCCGGGTGCCCGCCAGCCTCCTCGCCGCCGGCCGGACAGTCCTGGACTACCTCGACGAGGACCCACGGCCACACCTCGCGGCCGGTGACCAGCCAGTACTCGCAGTCTGGGGGGCGGAGGACGTCACAGTACCGGTCACGACAGCGGCCCAGCGGCTGACCGAGAGCGTGTCGCGCGCAGTGACCGTGCTGATCCTCCCGGGCGTCGGCCACCGGCTGGAGGACCGATCCGGTTGGGCCGATCACGTCGCCGACTGGTTGCGGGCCAAGCCGCCAGTCACCGACCAGGTTCGCGGCGCCTCCCCGGCTGACGGCCACGGAGTGCCCGGGCTGCCCCGCTGGACCGGCCCCCTCACCTTCTTGTCCCTGTTCGGGGCGACGCTGGCTGCGGTGGCCGCCGCCGCGTACGTCCGCCGACCCTCACGACACCTCCTGGAGCAAGCCCGTGTCCGGTCCTGACCTGATCTCCACCGGCGTCGTCCTGCTGGTGGTGATCACGATCGCCTGGGGCGGAACCTTCCTGCTCCGGGTCGTCAGCGGCGCTGTCGGCACCAACGAGCTGCAGCAGATCTACTTCCGGGCCGGCCACGCCCACGCCGGCGTTCTGGTCATCCTGGGCCTGGTGGTGCGGCTGCTGCTGGTCGACGTGGCGCTGCCAAGGTGGTTGGCGCCGCTTCCCGACCTGGTGCTCTACGCCGCCGTGTTGATGCCGGCGGGGTTCTTCCTGAGTGTGATCGGCCGCAACCCGGCTCGTCCGAACCGGCTGCGTTACCTGATCTACCTGGGCGCCGGAGCGCTGGTCGTCGGGCTGGCCGCCGCCGGGATCGGACTGATCATGGCCGGCGTTCGGACGGGGTGACCGCCGGTTCGCGGTGCGGCAGGTGGTCCTCCATCCAGCCGGCGGGCGGAGGCCTGCCAGCCGGGTTCCGGGCCGCGCGGGGGTTCGGTCATCGCAGCCTGACCCTACTCAGACGAAGACCGCCTCGGCGACGGCAACACCTGGTCGTTGTCGATACAGGGCCAGGAACTCCCCCGACGGGGCGAAGAGCGCGGTCCGGTCGGCCGGCAGGTCCAGTCCGGGCAGCCGGCGCCCGTACCGCACCTCGGCGGCGGCCGCCTCGTCGAGCGTCAGGACCGGGAAGCAGCGCCGCACCGCGTCGGGAAGGGGCAGCAGGCGAGGCGGGTCGTCGCCGAGCTGCTGAGCCTCGGCGGTCGTGAAGGGTCCGGACCGGAGTCGGCGCAGGGCGGTCAGGTGTCCACCGGTGCCGAGGGCGGCACCCAGGTCGCGAGCCAGGGCTCGGACGTAGGTGCCGGTCGAGCACTCCACCTGCACGTCGAGGTCGACCACCGGTACGCCATCGGCGACGGTGGCCCGGCGTTCGACCACCTCGAACCGCCGTACCTGCACCGGTCGGGCGGCCAGCGCCACCTCCTGGCCGGCGCGTACCCGGGCGTAGGACCGTACGCCGTCGACCTTGATCGCCGACACCGCCGAGGGCACCTGCGCGATCTGGCCCGTCAGGCCCGCCACTGCAGCGTCGAGCACCGCCGCGTCGAGGGTGTCCGCGCCGGGCGTTGCCGTGACCTCGCCCTCGGCGTCGTCGGTGACTGTGCTCAGGCCCAGCCGGATCGTCGCCGCGTACACCTTGTCGTCCAGCGCCAGCAGGCCGAGGATCCGGGTGGCCCGGTTCACTCCGACAACCAGCACTCCGGTAGCCATCGGGTCGAGCGTGCCGGCGTGGCCGACCTTCCGGGTTCCCAGCAGCCGCCGGACGCGGCCGACGACCTGGTGCGAGGTCCAGCCGGCCGGCTTGTCGCAGATGACCAGGCCGGAGTCAGCCGGCCTGTTCGTCGTCGTCATCGTGCTTGTACGGGTCGGGCTCCCCGGCGTAGTTCGAGTGGGCAGCCTGCTCGGCCACCGAGGCATCGGTCGCGTGGGCCCGGGCCAGGAGGTCGTCGATCTGCCGGGCGTTGTCCGGCACCGCGTCCAGCACGAACGCGATCGTCGGCGTGAACTTCATCCCCAGCTGCTTCCCGACGTGGCTGCGGATCAGCCCGGTCGCCGAAGCGAGAGCGGCGGCCGTCGCGGCCCGGTCGGCCTCCGAGCCCATCACGGTGTAGAACACCGTGGCCTCTCGGCTGTCCCCGGTGAGCCGCACGTCGGTCACCGTGAGAAAGCCGAGCCTAGGGTCCTTGATCCTCCGCTCCAGCATCTCGGCCACGATCACCTTGATCTGGTCGGCCAGCCTGAGCACGCGGGGCGATCCCACTTCGACTCCATCCACTCGAGGTCAACTTCTCGATTGTGCCCCACCACCGCTGCCGCACGACCGTGCACCCTACCCACTGCGTCGTGATTGGCTCCGGTCACCGCAGGGACATAGGCCCCGCACGACGACGGCGATGAGCGGCCGGACCGGTCGTTCTGGCGGGCGTAGCAAACCTAAGATGCCTGAATCCTCAGCCGCGCACGACGTGCGCACGACTGCATAGGACACGGGCAGGTTTGCCCAGCCCGCCAGAACGACCGGTCCGGCCGCGGAGAGAACCCGCACCTACGTGCGGGCTTTCTCCTGCATCTCGTATGTCTCGATGATGTCGCCGATGCGGATGTCGGAGTAGTTCGCCACGGTGACACCGCATTCGAAGCCCTCGCGGACCTCGGTGACGTCGTCCTTCTCCCGCCGTAGCGACGCGATCGAGCTCTCGTGCAGCACGACACCCTCGCGCAACAGCCGGGCCTTGGCGTTGCGCCGGATGGTGCCGTCGATGACCATGCAGCCCGCGATGATGCCCGCCTTGGACGAGCGGAAGATCTCGCGGATCTCCGCCTGCCCGAGGGTGGCCTCCTCGTAGATGGGCTTGAGCATGCCCTTCAGGGCGGCCTCGATCTCGTCGATCGCGGCGTAGATCACCGAGTAGTACCGGATGTCCACACCCTCGCGATCGGCCAGCTCCGTCGCCTTGCCCTGCGGCCGGACGTTGAAGCCGACGATGACCGCGTCCGAGGCCGCCGCCAGGCTGACGTTGGTCTCGGTGATCGCACCGACACCGCGGTCGATGACCCGCAGGCTGACCTCGTCGCCGACGTCGATCTTGGACAGGGCGTCCTCCAGGGCTTCGACCGAACCAGCGCCGTCGCCCTTGAGGATGAGCCGCAGCTCCTGCGTCTCGCCCCGCTCAAGCTGCTCGAACAGCTGGTCGAGGGTCTTGCGTCGGGTGCCGGCCGCCTGGGCCGCCATCCGCAGTCGCGACGCCCGTCGCTCGGCGATCTGCCGGGCCATCCGGTCGTCGTCGACCACCAGGAAGCTGTCGCCCGCGCCGGGAACAGCGGTCAGGCCGAGCACCTGGACCGGGTACGACGGCGGCGCCTCCGTCACCGTCGTGCCGTGGTCGTCGAGCAGCGCCCGTACGCGACCATGGGCCGGACCGGCGACGATCGAGTCGCCGACCTTGAGCGTGCCGCGCTGGACCAGCACCGTGGCGACCGGTCCGCGACCCTTGTCCAGGTGGGCCTCGATGGCCACACCCTGCGCGTCCATGCCGGGGTTCGCCCGCAGGTCGAGCGCGGCGTCGGCGGTCAGCACGATCGCCTCCAGCAGCTCGTCCAGACCGGTCCGGGCGACCGCGGAGACGTCGACGAACATGGTGTCGCCGCCGAACTCCTCGGCGACCAGCCCGTACTCGGTCAGCTGGGCCCGCACCTTGGTCGGGTCGGCCCCCACCTTGTCGATCTTGTTCACGGCCACCACCACCGGCACGTCGGCCGCCGTGGCGTGGTTGAGCGCCTCGATGGTCTGCGGCATCACGCCGTCGTCGGCGGCCACCACCAGCACGGCGATGTCGGTCGACTTGGCGCCCCGGGCGCGCATGGCGGTGAAGGCCTCGTGGCCCGGGGTGTCGATGAAGGTGATCGCCCGCTCGTTGCCGTCGACCTCGGTGGCCACCTGGTAGGCGCCGATCGCCTGGGTGATGCCACCGGCCTCGCGCGCCACAACGTTGGTGCGGCGGATGGCGTCCAGGAGCTTGGTCTTGCCGTGGTCGACGTGTCCCATCACGGTGACCACCGGCGGTCGCGCGGCCAGGTCTTCCTCGCCACCTTCGTTCTCGCCGAACTCGATGTCGAAGCTCTCCAGCAGCTCGCGGTCCTCGTCCTCGGGCGAGACGACCTCGATGTCGTAGTTGAGCTCCGCGCCAAGCACCTGGAGGGTGTCGTCAGAGACCGACTGGGTCGCGGTCACCATCTCGCCGAGGTGGAACAGCACCTGGACCAGCGAGGAGACGTCCGCGCCGATCTTCTCGGCCAGGTCGGTCAGCGAAGCCCCCCGGGCCAGCCGGACCTTCTGTCCGTCGCCGGACTTGACCCGCACGCCGCCGATCGCCGGCGCTTCCATCTGGTCGAACTCTTGACGGCGCTGCTTCTTGGACTTGCGCCCTCGACGGGCCGGACCCCCGGCCCGACCGAACGCACCCTGGGTTCCACCTCGACCACCGCGACCGCCACGACCACTCGGCGGCGGACCGCCGGGACCGCCACCGGGAGCGCCACGACCGGGGGCACCGCCACCGGGGCGTCCCCGGGTGCCGGCTCCGGGCGGACCACCTGGACGGCCTCGCCCGCCGGGACCGCTGGCGCCACCGAGCTGGCCGGAGGCCTGACGAGGCATCATCGCCGGGTTGGGCCGGGGCATCCCGGGCACGCCAGGACGGCCACCGGGCGCCGGGGTCCGTCCGGCCGGTGGCCGTGGGCCGCCGGTCGGCGCCGCCTCGGTGCCGGGGCGCGGCGTACGCGGCCGACCCATGCCCTGGGAGGCGGAGAAGGGGTTGTTGCCCGGGCGCGGGGTGCCGGGTCGACGGGGGCCAGAACCACCGGCGCCGGGGAGGCCACCGGTCGATCCAGGACGCGGCCGCGGTCCGGGCTGGGCCTGACCGTTGTCCGGAGTCTCACCGGCGCGGGCGGCCGGCGGCAGCTGCTGGCCGGGTGCGCGCGGCACTCCGGGACGGGGTCCTGGCGTACGCGTCGGTTCGGACTGAGGAGTGCGGGTGTCACCGGCACGGGTCTCGGGGGTGCGGGTCTCGGCCTCGGGCGGCGCGACCGGGACCACTGGATCGGCCGGCTGCGGCGCCGGCCGAGCGGCCACCACCGGCTCTGCGGCGGGCGGGGCGGTCGGCGCGGGCGCCGCGGCTACGGGTGCCGTCGGCACCTCCGCCGGCCGTTCGGCGACAGTCTTCTTGATCGGTTTCTTGGTCGGCGGCGGTTCGCTCGCCAACTTCTCCCGCAGTCGGCGCACCACTGGCGCTTCCACGGTGGAGGAGGCCGATCGGACGAACTCCCCCATGTCCCCCAACGTCGTGAGGACGGTCTTGCTTTCGACTCCGAGCTCTTTTGCAAGCTCGTAGACACGGACCTTTGCCACTGCTCTCCTTGTTGGCGGTCCGCGCCTAAGGTGCGGACCAGTTAGTTGTCGTGCATGCTCATTGCGGTTGTCTCATCGACGGGTCATGAGCGTGAGCCCACCTTCTGGTTCGGCATCCGCGACTCGGATGCATTGAAGAACTCTATTGCTTACGGTCGACTTCGTCTAAGTGACCGCGTCGAGGTGGACGCGGAACGCCTCGGCCGTACGCGCGCCATCGATCTCGGCCCGCAGCAACCGTGCCATACTACGTCGCTTCGCGGCCTGTTCCAGACACTCGAGGCGCGGGTGCAGGTACACCCCACGACCCGGTGCGGTCTGCGTCGGGTCGACGACGGCCGCCCCGTCGCGGGCCACCAACCGGATCAGCTCCGCCTTTTCGGCGCGCTCGCGACAGCCCGCGCACATCCGAACCGGCCCTACCACGCGGCCGATGCTAGACGACTGGCCCGGCGTTCGGTCCGAAACGGCGGACGAGCTCGTCAGGTCGTGGGCGTCGGTGCGGTGTCGGGGCGGATGTCGATCCGCCAGCCGGTCAACCGGGCGGCCAGGCGGGCGTTCTGGCCCTCGCGACCGATGGCCAGGGACAGCTGGTAGTCCGGCACGACCACGCGGGCGGCGCGGAGCCGCTCGTCCACCACCGTGACCGAGGTGACCTTGGCCGGCGAGAGCGCATGCCCGACGAAGGCCGCCGGATCGGGCGACCAGTCGATGATGTCGATCTTCTCCTCGTTCAGCTCGTGCATCACCGCGCGGACGCGCTGGCCCATCGGACCGATGCAGGCGCCTTTGGCACTGACGTCGGAGTGGTGGCTGACCACGGCGATCTTGCTCCGATGCCCGGCCTCCCGCGCCACGGCCTTGATCTCGACCACCCCGGAGGCGATCTCCGGCACCTCCAGCTTGAACAGTCGCTCCACCAGTCCGGGGTGGGTCCGCGAGACGACGACCTGCGGTCCGCGCAGCTCCTTGCGGACCGACACCACGAAGACCTTGATCCGGTTGCCGTGTCGATAGGTCTCGCCGGGCACCTGCTCGGCCAGCGGCATGATCGCCTCGATCTTGCCCAGATCCACCAGGACGGTGCGGGTGTCACTGCCCTGCTGCACCACCCCGGAGACGATGTCGCCCTCCACCCCGGAGAAGTGGCCGTACTTCTGCTCGTCCTCGGCGTCCCGCAGCCGCTGCATGATGACCTGCCGGGCGGTCGAGGCGGCCACTCGCCCGAAGCCCTCCGGCGTGCTGTCGTACTCCCCGATCTGGTTGCCCTCGGCGTCCCGCTCGGGCACCAGGACACTGACGTGGCCGGACTTGCGGTTCAGCTCGACCCGCGCGCCCGGGGTTGCTCCGTCGGTCCGCTCGTACGCGCTGAGCAGGGCCTCCTCGATGGCGTTCACCAGGACCTCGAAGGGCACGTCCTTCTCGCGCTCCAGCAGCCGCAGCACGGAGATGTCGATATCCATCACTCCTCCTCCACCGCCGAGTCCCCCTCGACCCGTCGGTTGAGCTCCACCTGCACCAGCGCCTGGCTCACGTCGGCCAGGGCCACCGCCCGAGGATGTCCGTCGACGTCGAGCCGGGCCGTCTGTTCATCCGAGCCGATGATCCGCCCGGTCACCGTGGCGCCATCGGTGGTCGTGACCGCGACCAGCCGACCGCGGTTCCGTCGCCAGTGGGCCGGTCGCTCCAGGGGGCGGCTGATGCCGCGGGTGCTGACCTCCAGCGTGTACGCCGCGCTGCCCACGACATCGGAGCTGTCCAGGGCCGCCGACAGCGCCTTGCTCGCCTCGGCCAGGTCGTCCAGCAGCGGCCCGGTGCCGGTCGCCCCGTCGCCGTCGACGACCACCCGCAGCAGCTGCCGTTTCCCGGCCGGAATGACCTCGACCGCCTCCAGCTCAAGATCGAACTGGGCCAGGATCGGGGTCAGCACGCCAGTCAACTGGCTCGTTCTCATCTCGCGCTGTCCTTCGATCCGGTTGGGCCCCGCAGTTGTGTGGCGAGCATACCCCTGGCCTGGGGTAACGTCGCCGGGTGGTCGAACAGCGTGCCCTGAGCCGGCGGCGGCTGCTCGGTCTCGGTGCCGCGCTGCCCGTGCTGGCCGGTTGCACCCTGTCGCCATCGACCGTGTCCGACCCGTCGCGTACGGCCGGGGCCTCGCGTGTCCCCTCCCGAAGCCCGAGCCCGATACCCGCCGCTCCCCCTGTGGTCGCCGGGGCGGCAGCGGCCGCGACCACCGAGCTCGCGCTGGCCGAGCTGGCCACCGCAATCCTGGCCGGTCCGCGGCGCCGCGAGCTGAGTGTCGACCAGCGCACCCTGCTGGCTTTTGTCGGCCAAGCCCACCGGACCCACGCTGCCGCCCTGGACGGGTCCGTCGGTGCGCCCCGCGCCGCCGACGTCTCCCGGCTGACCCCGCAGCAGTCACTGGCCCGGCTGGCCCGGGACGAGACCGCCGCGGCTGGTCAGCACCGGGCCGCCGCCCTGGCGGTCAGTGGCGACGACACATTGAGATTCGGTGCGGTGGCGGCTGCGGCGGACCTCTACGCGGGGGTGGTGACCGCCGACCGCCGGGTGCCCACCACCGCGGGACCGCGTACGCCGCCGGTGCTGACCCGCAGCACCGACACCGCCGCGGTCCAGTCCCTGGTCGCCCAGCTGCACGCCCTGGTCTACGGCTACCAGCTCGCGATCGGGCGGATGCCGGTCAGCGGCGACCGCGACGACCAGGCGGTCGACGAACTGCGGCAGCACCGGATCCGCCGGGACCGGATGATCGGCTGGCTGCGTCGGCGCGATGCCGAGGTGCCGGTGCCCGAACCGGCATACCGACCGTCGGTCGAGGTGCGGGACGGGCCGACCGGGATCCGGCTGGTCCGCACGATGCTCGTCGCCCTGCAGCCCTTCGCCGGGATCTGGCTGGCCAGCGCGGCCGACCCCGAGCGGGCGTGGGCGCTGACCTTCTTCCGCACGACCGTCGGTCTGGCCCACGGCTGGGGTGCCCCGCTTCCCGTCTGGCCGGGCAGCGCCGGTTAGCCGGTGAGCTGACGCACCAGGTCGTAGCTGAGCCGCAGCACCAGCGCGGCCAGCACGACCAGGAACACCCGCCGGATGAACGCGTTGCCCCGGCTGATCGCCGTGCGGGCGCCGAGCAGCCCGCCGACCAGGTTGGCCGCGCCCATCGCCAGGCCGAGCGCCCACAGGATGGAGCCGCTGGCCGCGAACACGGCGATGGCGGCCAGGTTGGTGACCAGGTTGGCGATCTTGGCCTTGGCGCTCGCTTCCAGGAACCCGTAGCCCAGCACCCCTACGAGCAGGATCACGAAGAACGACCCGGTGCCAGGTCCGAGGAACCCGTCGTACGCGCCGACGCCGAGCCCGATGGCGGCGGTCCGCCCGTAGTGCGCCCCGCCGTCGTGCTTGCGCGCCGACACCAGACCGAGCTCGGGCCGGCGCCAGGTGTAGATGCCCACGCCGACCATTGCGACCAGCACGATCGGGGTGAACCACTCCCTAGGTAGGAACCGGGCCAGCTGGGCCCCGACCACCGCGCCGACCGCGGATGCCACCACCAGCGGGATGATGGTCCGCCAGTCGGGCCGGACGCGTACGGCGTAGGTGATGGAGCTGGTCGCGGTGCCCCACACCGAGCTGACCTTGTTGGTACCGAGGATGGCCGCCGGCGGGGTGGAGTCAGGCAGCCCGATCAGCAGGGCCGGGAGCTGGATCAGCCCGCCGCCGCCCACCACCGCATCCACCCAGCCGGCCAGGAACGCGGCCAGCAGGAGCAGCGCGATCGTGAGGGCGCCGAGTTCCAGGAACTCAGTCAAGGATTGGGCGACCGTGGACCGCTGCCACGATCTCCCCGAGGGCGTCGGCGACCGGCACCTCGCGGCGCTCGTCGCTGCGCCGGTCCCGTACCTCGATGACGCCGTCGGCCAGGCCGCGACCGACCACCACGATCGTCGGCATGCCCATGATCTCCGCGTCCGCGAACTTCACCCCCGGACTGGCCTTGCGGTCATCCAGCAGCACCGACACCCCGGCCTCGTCGAGCTGCACCGCGAGGTCGGCCGCGGCCGCGGCCACGGTCTCGTCCTTGCCGGTGGCGAGCAGCTGGACGTCGAACGGCGCGAGCTCACGCGGCCAGCACAGCCCCTTGGCGTCGCAGGTGCCCTCGGCGACAGCGGCTACCGCCCGGGACACCCCGACCCCGTAGGAGCCCATGGTGACCGTCACCAGCTTGCCGTTCTGGTCCAGCACCTGGAGGCCCAGCGCGTCGGCATACTTGCGGCCGAGCTGGAAGATGTGGCCCATCTCGATCCCACGGGCCAGCCGCAGCGGACCGGAGCCGTCCGGGGCCGGGTCGCCCTCCCGGATCCCGGCCACGTCCAGGACCCCATCCGGTGTGAAGTCGCGACCGCAGACGAGGTCGAAGACATGCCGCCCGGGCTCGTTGGCCCCGGTGACCCAGCGCGTTCCCTCGACCACCCGTGGGTCCACCAGGTACTCGATGCCGGTCGCCGACTCCGCGCCCAGCGCCGCCGGCCCGAGGTAGCCCTTGACCAGCTGCGGGTACGCGGCGAAGTCCGCCTCGCCGAACGGCTCGGCCTCGGCCGGCTCGAGGTGGGCGGCCAGACGCTTGGGGTCGACCTCCCGATCGCCCGGGACGCCGACGACCAGCGGACGCCGGGAGCCGTCCAGCTCCCGCACCATCAGCACCACGTTCTTCAGGGTGTCGCCAGCGTGCCACGGGCGGTCAGTCCGCGGGAAGCGGGCGTTGGCCAGCGCGACCAGGGTCTCGATGGTCGGGGTGTCCGGCGTGTCCTCGACGTGCGCGACGGGGGCGTCGTCGTACGCGACCGGGGCGGGGGCCGCAACCTTGACCGCCTCCACGTTGGCGGCGTACCCGCCGGGTGAGCGGACGAAGGTGTCCTCACCGTTCTCGGCCACGGCCAGGAACTCCTCGCTGGCCGAGCCGCCCATCGCCCCAGACATCGCATGCACGATCACGTACTCGAAACCGAGCCGGTTGAAGATCCGGATGTAGGCGTCGCGGTGGGCGTCGTAGGACTTCTGCAGACCCTCGTCGTCGATGTCGAAGGAGTAGGAGTCCTTCATCACGAACTCGCGCCCCCGCAGCAGCCCGGCCCGCGGCCGCGCCTCGTCGCGGTACTTGGTCTGGATCTGGTAGAGGCTGAGCGGCAGGTCCTTGTAAGAGGAGTACAGGTCCTTGACCAGGAGGGTGAACATCTCCTCGTGGGTGGGTCCGAGCAGGTACTCCGCGTCCTTGCGGTCCCGCAGCCGGAACACGCCGTCGCCGTACTCGGTCCAGCGGCCGGTCGCCTCGTACGGCTCCTTGGGCAGCAGGGCCGGGAAGTGCACCTCCTGGGCGCCGATCGCGTCCATCTCCTCGCGAACGATCTCCTCGACCTTGCGCAGGACCCGGTAGCCGAGCGGGAGCCAGGTGTAGATGCCGGGGGCCGCACGGCGGATGTAGCCGGCGCGGACCAGCCACCGGTGGCTGGGCACCTCCGCGTCAGCCGGATCCTCGCGCAACGTGCGGACGAACAGCTCCGACATGCGGGTTATCACGCCCAGAACCTTATCCCCGGCTGGACCACGGAGGGACACTCGTTTCCCGCTCTTCGAGCATCGGAGGAGCGCCCCGCTGCCGGGCGGAGGAGCGATGAGCGGATCGCGCTTTTTGGTCCGCGAAGAGTGACGACGACGACGGCCCTCCGGGCGCGACGGGTGCGAGAGGAGCAGTCAAGAACGGTGAAGTCCCCGGGGGTGGTAGCGGGTGACCACGGCGATAGTGCGGCGCTGGGCCAGCCGGAGCCGCTGCCGGAAGGCGCCGCGGGCCTTCGGCAGCGCGGCCGAGACCTGGTGCAGCCGGGCCGGGCGGCCGGGGGCGTACCGGGTGACGAAGGTCGGGATGTACTCGGCTCGAGTCACGGCGAAGCGCCCGTTCCGCCGGCGCTCGAAGTGCAGCCGCGCGGTCACGCCCTCGGCGCCTTGCGGGATGGTGGTCTCGTGCTGGGCCACCGTGTTGCCCAAGCCGTAGATCACCCACTTGCCGTTCATCCTGGTCCACGGCTGGACCACGTGGGTGTGGTGCATGTAGACCAGGTCGACGTCGGGCGAGGCGGTCAGCGTCCGCGCCAGGGTGCGTTGCTGGGCATTCACCCGCGAGGAGAACTCGGTGCCGACGTGGGCCGCGACCACGACGATGTCGGCCCCGGCGTCTCGGGCGCGCCGGGCCTGGGCCAGCAGAAGCCTGGGCTCGAGCCCGGTCACCGACCAGGGCCTGCCCGCCGGCCTGGGCAGTCCGTTCAGGCTGAAGGTGCCGGAGACGACGCCGACCCGTACGCCGGTGCGAGTGCGGACGATCGTCGGGCGTCCGGCTTCGTCCGCCGTCCGCGCCGTGCCGTTGTGGGCGATGCCGGCACGGTCGAGGACGTCGAGGGTCCGCTTCAGCCCTTGGAACCCGTGGTCCACGCTGTGGTTGGAAGCGGTGGTGCAGACGTCATAGCCGGTGGCCTTGATGCCCTGGACGACCTGCGGCGGCACGGAGAACCGCGGGTAGTTGGCGAAGGGCCCACGAGCGGAAGCGAGCGGCGGCTCCAGGTGGCAGATCGCCAGATCGGCGCCGGCAACGACCGGCCGCAGTCCCGCCAGCACCGGAGCGAAGTCGTAGCCGGACCGACCGCGTCGACGGGCATCCTCGCGGGCGCCGTACCAGAACGAGTTGTGCCACAGCAGGTCGCCGTTCATCACCAGCGTCACCACGGACGCGGCCGATGCGGCGCTGCCGCGGGACGGCGGGCTCGACGTACGAGCAGGGGCGGCCGTCGGTGTACCTGTCGCCTTCGCGGCCGCCGTTGGCGTCGGCATGGGCCGGGACTCGGCGGTGGGCGTCGCGGGCGCCGCCGTCAAGGTCCGGTCCTGAGGTTCGGTGGCGTAGCCGGCGAGCGCCAAGGCCGCCACCATCGTGGCCGCCACCCCGGCCGCCGGCCGCCTCCGTGCCACGACCCGCCTCACCTCTCCTCAGCCGAAAACCGGTGCCAGATCGCAACGAGCAACGTCGGAATTCTTGCAGTCTGTGACCAGCTCTTGGACCCGGCCGGCGTACGGGGCGCCGATCAGTAGTGGACCGTGGCGAACTCACCGACGGTCTCGAAGCCGACCCGCGCATACGTCGCCCGGGCAGGGAGGTTGTAGTCGTTCACGTAGAGCGACACGGTGGGCACCACCGTCCGGGCGAGCTGCACCACCGCGGCCATCGCCGGCGCCGCCAGACCGCGGCCGCGCAGCGCCGGGTCCAGCCAGACGCCCTGCACCTGACAGACCGAGGCCGAGACCGACCCGAGATCGGCCTTGAAGATCACTCGGGACCCGTCGAAGATTCCGAACGCCCGTCCCGAGGTGATCAGCTGGCGGACGTAGAACCGGTATCCGGAAGGGTTGCCGAGGACAGGCGAGACGCCGATCTCCTCGGTGTACATCTTGACCGCTGCGTCGGTGTAGGCATCCCACTGGTCGAGGGTGACCCGCTGTACCCGCGGGTCCGGGGCCACCGAGGGCGCAGTGCCGATCGACATCACCGGCTGGTGCGGGCGGACGTTCCGGGTCTGCGCCCAGGTCGGACCCCACCGCTCGGCCAGGCGCCGCCACAGCGCCATGGCCACGTCGGCCGGACCGATGATCGAAGCACACATGCGCTGCGGACCGGCGAACTCGGTCCACGCCTCGATGGCGTCCTCGTCGGCGTTCACCGGCACCAGGTTCGACCCGGCGTGGCAGAGCGCCCGCAGCACGCCGTCCCGCTCATAGCCCCAGATCGGGCAACCCAGGCTGGCCTGCTCGATGCCGGACGAGCGGACCCGCGAGGCCACGAAGACGTTCTCCACCGGCCGCTGCGAGAGGATCCGGAAAGCGGCGGGCAGATCGGCCCGGCTGAGTACCCGCACCGAGCCCCGCCCGAGCTCGGCCCGCTCCGTCCGGGTCGCCACCATGGTCAGCGCACGCTCACCTCAGGCGCACCCGCGCCCGCCGGCAGGGACTCGGCCAACCGCATGGCCTCCTCGATCAGGGTCTCGACGATCTCACTCTCCCGCACCGTCTTGATCACCTCGCCGCGGACGAAGATCTGGCCCTTGCCGTTGCCGGAGGCCACGCCGAGGTCCGCCTCGCGGGCCTCACCGGGACCGTTGACCACACAGCCCATGACGGCGACGCGCAGCGGGACCTCGAGCCCCTCCAGCCCGGCCGTGACCTCGTCGGCCAGCTTGTACACATCGACCTGCGCCCGGCCGCAGGACGGGCAGGACACGATCTCCAGCCGGCGTGGCCGCAGGTTGAGCGACTCGAGGATCTGCAGCCCCACCTTGACCTCCTCGACCGGCGGCGCGGACAGGGAGACGCGAATGGTGTCGCCGATGCCTTTCGACAGCAGCGCGCCGAAGGCGACGGACGACTTGATCGTGCCTTGGAAGGCGGGGCCGGCCTCGGTGACGCCGAGGTGCAGCGGGTAGTCGCAGGCCTCGCTCAGCATCTCGTAGGCCCGCACCATGACCACCGGGTCGTTGTGCTTGACGCTGATCTTGAAGTCGCGGAACCCGTGCTCCTCGAACAGGCTCGCCTCCCACAGCGCCGACTCGACCAGCGCCTCCGGGGTGGCCTTGCCGTACTTGGCCAGCAGCCGCTTGTCCAGGGAGCCGGCGTTGACCCCGATCCGGATCGAGATGCCGCGGTCGCCCGCCGCCTGCGCGATCTGCTTGACCTGGTCGTCGAAGGCCCGGATGTTGCCGGGGTTGACCCGCACGGCAGCGCAGCCGGCATCGATCGCGGCGAACACGTACTTCGGCTGGAAGTGGATGTCGGCGATCACCGGGATCTGGGACTTGGCGGCGATGGCCGGCAGGGCATCGGCGTCGTCCTGGCTCGGCACGGCCACCCGGACGATGTCGCACCCGGTCGCGGTCAGGGCGGCGATCTGCTGCAGCGTCGCGTTGATATCGGCGGTCAGTGTGGTCGTCATGGACTGCACACTGACCGGGGCGTCGCCGCCGACCAGCACCTTGCCCACCTTGATCTGGCGGGTGAGACGGCGGTCGGCGAGGGTGGGGGGCGGAAGCGTGGGCAGTCCGAGGTCGATGCTCATGGGGCCTGTCTGTGACGAAGAGGAACGGCCTCCACGTTACCGGGTGACCCGGGGCGGACGCTGGGACCGCGCAACGACTCAGCCCCGGACCTCGGCGAGCACCCGGCGCACGGCCTCGAGCGTGCGCTGCACGTCCTCCTCGGTCGTACGCCAGTTGGAGACCGAGATCCGCAGTACGGCCCGACCGCGCCAGGTCGAGGGCGTCATCCACGCCGTCCCGTCGGCCAGCAGCCGACGAGCGACCTCGCGCGTCACCTCGTCGGGACCGAACGAGACACAGACCTGGGTATAGACGACGTCGTGCAGCACCTCGACGCCGTCGATCGCGCTGAGCCCGGCCGCGAACTGCTTGGCCCGGGTGCAGAACCTCTCGACCATCTCGGCAACCCCCGTGCGCCCGAGCGAGCGGAGCGCCGCCCACACGGTGAACCCCCGGGCCCGGCGGGAGAACTCCGGCACGCTGGAGAACGGGTCCGGCCGCTCGTCCTGGATCAGGTAGGCCGCGTGCTCGCCCATGGCTGCGTACATCGCGGTGCTGTCCGCCACGATGGCCAGCCCGTTGTCGTAGGGCACGTTCAGCGTCTTGTGGGCGTCGGTGGCCCAGGAGTCCGCACCGGCGATCCCCGCGGTGAGCGAGCGCAGTGACGGGGCGGCGGCGGCCCACAGGCCGAAGGCACCGTCCACATGCACCCAGGCCCCGTGTGCATGGGCGACCTCGACCGCCTCGGCGACCGGGTCGAACGCCCCGCTGTGCACGTTGCCCGCCTGGAGGCAGACGATCGTCGGTCCGGGCTCGCCCGCGGCCAGCGCCTCCTTCAGGGCGTCCATCCGCATCCGACCCTGCTCGTCGGCGGCCACCACGATGCTGCGCGCTGGTCCGAGACCGAGGAAGCGCAGCGATGCGTCGACAGTCTCGTGGCGCTCCACGCCGACGAGGACCCGCAGCGGCGGGGCCCCCGGGAGGCCCTGCGTCTCGACGTTCCAGCCGGCCCGGCGGAACACCTCGTGCCGCGCCGCCGCCAGGCAGGTGAAGTTGGCCATCATGCCGCCAGTGACGTAGCCCATCGCGGCGGTCGACGGCAGCCCGAGCAGGTCGAGCAGCCAGCCGGTCGCGACCCGCTCCGCCCCGGCGGCCGCGGGCGAGGAGACCAGCAGACCGGCATTCTGGTCCCAGGTCGAGGTCAGCCAGTCCGCGGCCAGTGCGACGGGCAGGACGCCGCCGATCACCCAACCGAAGAACCGGCCCGACGGCATGGCGACCACTCCGGGCTCTGCGCCGGCGATGAGGGCCTCCACCACCTCGAGCGGGTCGCTGCCGACCTCGGGCAGCGGGCCACCCAACGCCTCCGCCACCCGGTCCACATCCGCCCGCGCGGCCACCGGCCGGTCGCCCAGGCCGCTCAGAAAGCTGGTCGCCTCGTCCAGCACCCGGGTCAGGACCTTGTCCTCGTCGCTCACCGTGTCCCCTTTCTCGTGGACCTAGTCTGAGCGCCACCGGCGTACCGTGGTACCCGGTTCTGTGACAATCTGGGCCGGTTGAACGCCAAGAACCCCGTCCCGTCGTGACGATCGTCGTCGCCGCCGCCATCGTGGACGACCTCGTCCGCCCCTCCCGGGTACTGGCCGCCCGGCGGGTCGAGCCGCGAGCGCTGGCCGGCGGCTGGGAGTTCCCCGGCGGCAAGGTGGAGCCCGGCGAGGATCCCGTGACCGCCCTGCACCGCGAGCTCGCCGAGGAGCTGCGGGTCCGCGTACGCCTGGGGGCGGAGTTCCCGCCGGCCGATGCCGGCGCCTGGCCCATCTCGGACGGACTGCAGATGCGTCTCTGGTTCGCCGAGGTCACCGCCGGTAGCCCGGTCCCCACCGACAGTCACGACGAGCTGCGCTGGCTGACCGCGGGTGAGCTGGACCAGGTGCCCTGGCTGCCGGCCGACCTGGCCATCATCGACCGGCTGCGGCCGCTCCTGGCGGCACCAGTCGACTAGAACAGGGTGATGGGGGTGATGATGTCAGCCAGGATCAGCACCACGCCGGAGACCAGGATCACCCCACCCACCGCGTACGCGATGGGCAGCATCTTGGCGGTGTCCACGTGGCCGGGGTCGGGTTGGCCGAACACGCGGGCCAGCGCCCGCTTGAGCGCCTCGTAAAGCGCACCGGCGATGTGCCCGCCGTCCAGTGGCAGCAGCGGCACGAAGTTGAACAGCGCGACGAACAGGTTCACCGAGCCCAGCACGGTGAGCATGCTGGCCACCTTGGCCGACGCGTCGATCTGGTCCGTGGCGGCGATCTCCCCCGCGGCGCGGCTGGCCCCGACGATGCTCATCGGGCCGTAGATGTCCCGCGGCTTCCCGGTGACGAGGTTGTAGCCGGTGTAGAAGACCTTGACCGGGAACTGGGTCAGGGCCACCGCGGTCTGCCGGGTCATGGTCCACATGTCGCCCAGGACGGTGACGGGTCCGCCCCGCTCCCGAATGACCGCCGGTTCGACGCCGAAGAAGCCGGCGGCGACCCGCTTGGCCGGATCGTAGCGGTCGGGCACGCCGGTGATCACCGTGTTGACCGGCGGCAGCTCGACCCGGACGCCGGCCCGCTCCACGCTGAGCTGCGCGGGCCGGTCCAGGTTGGCCCGGATCAGCTTGGACACGTCGTCCCAGTCCTGCACCGGGACGCCGTTGAAGGCGACCACCCGGTCCCCGGCCTTGATGCCGGAGAGAACGGCCGGTGTCGGCGGCTTTCCGGTGCAGCTCCTGTCCGTCGCGTTCACCGGCACGACGCACTCCTGCACCCGGTTGATCGTCATCTGTGACCGGTAGACGCCGTAGGACGCTGACACCGCCAGCAGGATCAGAAAGGCGAGCAGTAGGTTCATGGTCGGCCCGCTGGCCATGATGATGATCTTCTGCCACGACTTCTTCTGGTAGAAGAGCCGGCCCTCGTCCTCGGGCCGGATCGTCTCCCATTCGGCGGCCCGGGCGTTGTCCGCC
Organism: uncultured Actinomycetota bacterium; assembly: GCA_963808435.1. Classification (GTDB taxonomy): domain Bacteria; phylum Actinomycetota; class Actinomycetes; order Propionibacteriales; family Propionibacteriaceae; genus Microlunatus. The sequence continues at coordinate 158,955 of CAWEFW010000022.1, forward strand.
ATGGTCTGGAAGATGCCCGTACGCGCCGCGCGGACCTGGCCCGGTCGGTTCCGGCTCGGGGGGTACATCCCGACGAACCGCACGTAGCCGCCCAGCGGTATTGCTTTGAACCCGTACTCGGTCTCACCGCGGCGACGCGACCACAGCGTCCGACCGAAGCCGACGAAGTACTGGGTGGTCTTGACGTCGAACTGCTTGCCGGGCACCAGGTGACCGATCTCGTGCAGGGCGATCGAGGCCATCACCAAAGCGAAGAAGGCGATGGCGCCGCCGAGGTAGATCAGGGTGTCCACGGGCGTGTTGTCTTTCTCCGTTTCGGCAGGGCCACGCCCTGCGGGCATCCGAGGGGGTCGTCCCCCTCGTCGACTATGGGTGCGCGTACTCCTGGCGTCCGGCGAGTTCTCGGGCGCGAACCCGCGCCCAGGCGTCGGCGGCCAGCACACCGTCCAGGTTCAGCGCGTCACCGGCCACCAGCCTCGAGCCTACGTCAGCATCGGTTCGCCTCCGGCCGCCCGATTCCACGTGCTCGTCGAGCACCCGCTCGATGGTGTCGGCGATGTCGAGGAACCCGATCTCCCCCGCATGGAACGCCGCCACACACTCCTCGTTGGCCGCGTTGTAGACCGCCGGGGCACTGCCGCCGATTCGGCCGGCCCGACGGGCCAGCTCCACCGCTGGGAACGCGTCAGCGTCCAGCGGCTCGAAGGTCCAGCTGGACGCGGTGGACCAGTCGCAGGCCGGCGCCACCGCGGGCAGCCGCTCCGGCCAGCTCAGCCCGAGGGCGATCGGCAGCCGCATGTCCGGCGGCGAGCATTGGGCCAGCGTCGAGCCGTCGACGAACTGCACCATCGAGTGCACGATCGACTGCGGGTGCACGACCACGTCGATGCGGTCCAGGTCCACGCCGTAGAGCAGGTGGGCCTCCAGCAGCTCCAGGCCCTTGTTGACCAGCGTCGCCGAGTTCGTGGTGATCACCCGACCCATCGCCCAGGTCGGGTGGGCCAGCGCCTCGGCGGGCGTGACATCGCGCATCTGCTCCCGGCTCCGACCCCGGAAGGGTCCCCCGCTCGCGGTCAGCACCAGCCGGTCGACCTCACCCCGCTCACCGCCCCGCAGGCACTGCGCCAGCGCCGAGTGCTCGGAGTCCACCGCCACGATCTGGCCCGGCGCCGCGGCCCGGGTGACCAGCGGTCCGCCGATCACCAGCGACTCCTTGTTGGCCAGCGCGAGGATCCGGCCGGTGGCCAGCGTGGCCAGGGTGGCGGTCAGCCCCGCCGCCCCGGTGATGCCGTTGAGCACCACGTCGCAAGGCACGGTGGCCGCCTCGCGGGCCGCGTCCGGACCGGACACGATCCGGGGCAGCCGGACCTCGCCGCTGGACCAGCCGCGGCGGCTCACCTCGGCGTACAGTGCGAGCTGCAGGTCCTGCACCGCCGTGCTGTGGCTGACCGCGACCAGGCCGGCCCCGGTGTCGAGGGCCTGCTGGGCCAGGAGCGGGATGTTGCTGCCGCCCGCCGCCAGCGCCACCACTCGGAAACGTCCGGGCTGGTCGACCACGACCTGCAACGCCTGCGTCCCGATGGAGCCGGTGCTGCCCAGGATCACGACGTCGCGCACCGGGCCAGTGTGCCAGGTCAGCGGTGGAAGCCCCGCCGGCCATCACGGCCGCACCCGGGGCCACAATCGATCAGCTGCGCGGCTCGCCCCGGTAGGTCCCGAACGACCACGAGTTGCCCTCCGGGTCACGCACGGCGAACTCCCGGCTGCCGTAGTCGGTCGTGGACAGCGGCCGGATGACGGTCACTCCGGGTGCGTGCTCCACCCGACGCCACAGATCCTCGACCTGGTCGGTGACCGCGTACGCGGCGAGGGTCCCGGGCTGGGTCGACCACTCCGCGTTCGGCTTGTAGCTGCCGAGCATGATGCCGCCGCCTTTCGGCCAGTCAAGCTGGGCGTGGCCGACGGTCGGACCGTCGGCGTACACCGCCGTGCGCAGGAAACCGAAGGTCTCCACGTAGAAGGCGATCAGGGCCATGGCATCGTGGGCCTGCAGGGTGGGCCACACCTGCGGCGCGGGCGCGGGGCCCGCAGTTGTCTGCGATTCAGTCATGTCTCCAAGGATTCGCCGTTACGGTGGCCGCCGTCTTGGATATTCCGGCGCTCCTCCGCGACCCAGCCTCGCGGGCTGATGCCGGCGAACTGGGCGAAGTCCCGGTCGAGGTGGGCGTGGTCGAAGTAGCCGCACTGCGCGGCCACCCCAGCCAGGTCCGGCGCACGATCGTCGGCGACGGCGTAGGCGATTCGGGATGTGGCGTGGGCGAAGCGCATCAGCCGACTCACCTGCTTGGGTCCGAGGCCCACCTCCCTGGTGAATAGGGTGCGCAGCTGCCGCGGGCTGAGATGGACGTGTGCGGCCAGGCCGTCCATCGACCCGGTGCCGCGGTGCCAGGCCAGCCACCGCCATGCCTCGACCAGCTCGGGCCGGACCCGCTCCCGCCGCCTCGGCCGGGCGTCGACCCGGTCGCGCAGGTAGTCCTGCAGGATCGTGAACCGGGCCGGCCAGGACGACTCGTCCCGCATCCGGCCGCGGATCCGTTCGGCATCCGCGCCGAGCACATCAGGTCCGTCGGTGACCAGTGCAGACAGCTCCCGCGCCGGCGCGCCGAACAGAGCCCGGGCGGCCAGCGGGTGCACCGACATCTGCACGCCGCGCTGACGCTCGTCGGGCACTACATAGGCCGGACCCTGGTGCAGCCCGCCCAGCAGCACGAAGTTGCGGAAGGGGTCGGCACTCCGGGCGTGCTCCGGCGTCCAGCCGCTGACCACCGGATCGGCCAGGGAGAAGATGAACGTGAGATGCGCCGACGGCAGACCGCGGTGCAGCGTCGGCTGCTGGTAGTCGCTGCGGTAGCCCACCACCGAGGCCAGGTAACCGGGCAGGAGCCGGTCAGCGCGGACGTACCCCGGGCCGGCCTGCTCCGTCTCCGCCTTCACCTCACCCAGTATCGGCCACGGGTCCGACAGTCGTCCCTGACAGAATTCCCGCACCATGTCCCGCCGGCTGCTCGAGATCGAGACGCAGGAGGCGTTCGACTCCCACATCCGGCGCGCCCGCCGTCTGAACGGGTGGTTCGTGTCGTCGCTGGATCTGACCGACCGGTCCGCTGCCCTGCTCGCCGTCGACGCCCTCCGGTGCGGTCTTCCTGGGCTGCCAGTTCACCCCGGAGGCCGAGGACCGGCTGCGGGCCGGGTGCAATGGAGGCCGGCAACCTCGGCGCCTACCTGAGCCCCTGGCCGGACGCGCTGGAGGAGGCGCTGGCCGTGGTCGGAGCCGTTCCCGGTTACCACCCGGACCTCGACGCCTGGCTCGCATCGGCGTACGCGGTGCGGGACCGCTGGCCCGCCGCCGAGGCCGGTGCCAGCCTGAGCATCCCCACCTGGTTCTACGGTCACGAGCCCTGCAACCTGTTTGCCACCGGGATCGCCAAGTACTTCGGCAACGCGCTGCGGGAGGACACGCTGCTGCACCGCTGCCGCGGCGGCATCGTCTACCTGCCCGGGCAGGCCGGAACGGTGCAGGAGATCTTCCAGGCGGTCACGGAGAACTTCTACGCCGCCGACCGCACGCAGATCGCCCCGCTGGTGCTGGTCGGGGTGGACTACTGGACCGAACGGCTGCCCGCCTGGCCGCTGCTGCAGCGCCTCGCCGGTGACCGGCCCATGGCCGAAGCCATCCACTGCGTTGACGACATCGCCATGGCCGCCGACCTGCTGGCTGCGTCGGTCCGCGCCGATTCCTAAGGTTCTGCCAGGTTCTGCCCAGCACCCTCCCAGCGCCGGGCCGCAGAGTTGCGGTGCGTTCCACTTCCCGACGAAGGAATTCTTGTGGCATCGAAGAAGACCGCCGTAGCCGTTGCGGCCGGAGTGCTCGCCCTCGGGGCGGGTGTCGGCATCGCTGGCGTCGCTGCGGCCGACCCCACGCCCACGCCCAACCCGGCGGCCACGGACTCGCCGTCGCCCGGGGTCGTGAGACCCGGCGGCGGGGGTCGGCACGGTGGCGGTTTCCGGGACGGCGCTCAGGTCACCGAGCTGGCCAGCCAGCTCGGCGTCAGCGAGGACAAGGTCCGCGCGGCGCTGCAGGCCATCCACGACGAGCGGCACGCCAGTTCGACGACTCCCCCGGCAGACCAGACACCGGAGCAGCGCGACGCGGCCCTGGCGAAGGAGCTCGCCGAGAAGCTGAACCTCGACGAGGTCAAGGTCACCCAAGCCCTGGCGGAGATCCGCGCCGCGAAGCAGGCCGAGCGGGCCGCCGCCCTGAAGGAGCGGCTCGATGCCGCCGTCGCCGACGGCACCTTGACCCAGGCCGAGGCCGACGCGGTCACCAAGGCGGTCGAGCAAGGCGTGATCAGCGGCGGTGGCCGCGGGCCCCGCTAGCTCACATCACGCCTGGATCTGCAACGCGCGTTTCACGCCAATGCGGCGTGTCGAGGACTTACGGCCCGACTGGCGTAGCGATACCAGACATGGGGCTTCACCCCCGGGGGCTGACCGAAGCAAGACTTTCCGGGCGACCCTGGTTTCGCTACGCGAGTGCGCCTCACGACGCGCGACACGCCGCGAAGCGGTGAAACGCGCGTAGCAGATCCAGGCGCACGAGCCTTTCGGCCGGCTCAGGGCACGTTGACGACCTCGGCCAGCGCCGCGACGCGCGGACTGGCCAGCACGTCCTCGAGCAGCAACGGCGCGCCGTCGGGGCCGCTCAGCGGCACCCGCCAATTGGGGTACTCATTCGTGGTGCCCGGCTGGTTCTGCGCCAGCCGGTCCCCGACGGCGTCGGTGAGCGCGACGCAGAGCAGCCGGGATGGCGTCCGGGTGAGGTAGCGGTGCAATGCCTGCACCGTCTCCTCCTCCGTGGCATACCCGTCGAGCAGGTCCCGTTGGCGCAGGTTGTCCAGCCAGGCCTGCCGCTCCGCCTCGTCGGCGGCCAGCTCCTCGGACAGCGGCCGGGTGAGCACACCGAGACGGTCCCGGAGCCGGACATGGTCGCCGGCCAGATACGCCGCCGTCGGCGGAAGGTCATGGGTGGTCACCGAGGCGAGGCACAGCTCTCGCCACTTCTCCGGGGCCAGTGGCGACTGGTCGCCGTCCCAGTCGAACTCGAACCACAGGATCGACGTGCCGAGGATGCCGCGCTCGCGCAGGTAAGTCCGGACCCAGGGCTCGACCGTGCCCAGGTCCTCCCCGACGACCAGCGCGCCCGCCCGCTTCGCCTCCAGGGCGAGGATGCCGATCATCGCCTCGTGGTCGTAGCGGACGTAGGTGCCCTCGGTCGGCCCGGCGTCGGCCGGGATCCACCACAGCCGGAAAAGCCCGATCACATGGTCCACCCGGATCCCGCCGGCGTGCCTGAGGATCGTGGAGACCATCTGCCGGAAGGGCGCGTACGCGGTCGCCGCCAACCGGTCGGGCCGCCACGGCGGCTGGTTCCAGTCCTGCCCGTTCTGGTTGTACGGGTCCGGCGGCGCACCGACCGTGATCCCGCCCGCATAGGTGCTCTGCAGCCCCCAGGCGTCCGCGCCCTGGGGGCTGACTCCGACGGCGAGGTCGTGCATGATGCCGAGCGCCATCCCGGCTCGGCGACCGGCTTGGTGCGCGGACGCGAGCTGCTCGTCCAGCAGCCATTGCAGCCAGCCGTGGAACGCGACCCGGTCCGCGTGCTCCGCCGCGAAGGCGGCCACGGCCGGCGAGTCCGGGTCCCGGAGTTCGGCCGGCCACTCCGCGAACCGCGGCCCGTACTCCTCGGCCAGCGCAGCCCAGGTGGCGAAGTCGGTCAGCCCCCGTCCCTCGCGGGTCCGGTACGCCACGAGGGACGCCTCCCGGCCTGGGGTGCGCGGCACCAAGAAGAGGATCTCGAGCGCCTGGCGCTTAGCCTCCCACGACAGGTTCCGGTCGATCTCGGTGGCCCGGGCCAGCCGGACCTTGAGCTCGACCCGGAGCTTGTTGATCTTGCCGCGCTGCTGGTCGTCGAGCAGGGCGTACTCCGGGATCCGCTCCAGCCGCAGGTAGATCGGGTTGGCGAAGCGGCGGCTGGTGGGCAGGTAGGGCGACGGCTCCATCGGCGGGCGAGGCTCGGCCGCGTGGAGCGGGTTGACCAGGACGAAGTCGGCACCGTGGGCGCCCGCCGACCAGACGGCCAGGTCCTCCAGGTCGGTGAGGTCACCGACGGCCCAGGACTGGCGCGACCGAACGCTGTACAGCTGCGCCGCCAGTCCCCAGCCGCGGCGCTCTCCCATCCGCTCCGGCAGCCCGAGCCACTCCGGGGTGATGATCAGCGGCATTGTCGCCGTGCGCTCGTGCGAGCGGGCGTGCAGCGAGTGGTAGCCCAGCGGCAGGTCGCTGGGAATCTCGAACGAGGCCTCGCCCACCCAGCCGCCGTCGATCTCCTGCGGCGGAAGCCAGTTCTCCAGCTGGCGCAGCGGTCCGCGATGGCCCCCGGTCTCCAGCTCGATCCAGGTCTCCGCCGGATCGCCGTGCGGTACGTGCATCTCGACCGACGCGGCGCGGTGCTCGCGCAGAGCCAGCAAGGGCGGCAGCATCCGGGTCCACGGCCGGCGCTGCTGCTCCTCGAGCGCCGCCGCGGCGGCATCGGGCGTGGTCGCGTCGACGTCGAGGGCCGACAGCACTGCGACCACGGTCTCCCGGGCCACCTCGACGTGGCGGCCCTGCCAGTCCCAGTAGTCGGTGGCGATGCCGTACGCCTCGGCCAGGGCGTGCAGGGATGGTTCGAGTTCGGGCACCCGCTCATCCTGGCAGGTATCACCCGAGCGCTTTCCGCCTCACCTGGCACTGAGGATCCCGACCCTGAGTGAGCTGCCCGAGCTGTTCGCCCGGCAGGCCGCCTCCAGGCGGCCCCGGATCTGACCGGCCTGCTGACGCTGTCCGCGGCGACCGCGACCCATCGGTCCCTGCTCGCGGCTCGGGCTGACCCCGGCCATTCCCAACGCCGCCCTCCTCTCCCCCGCCGAGGTGTCCGCGTCTCCGCTGGATATCGCCGTCTGAGTCGCTGACCGTTCGGTGGGCGTCGCCGTGCGGTTCACTTGGTGCCGTGACCGAGCCGATGCCGGCCCTGGCCGGCGAGCTGGTGGACCTGCCCGGCAACCTGGTCGACCGGCTACTGCTGCCCGGGTCGGTGGGCTACGAGTCCGCCCGCAAGCCCTGGGACCCACGTCATGCCGGCAGCCGGCCGGCCGCCGTCGCGTACTGCAGGACCAGCACCGAGGTCTCGGCCGTGGTGCGCTGGGCCGACCGGCTGGGGCTGCGGGTCACGCCCCGGAGCGGCGGCCACTGCTTCGCCGGCCGCTCCTCGGCGGGCGACGTGGTGGTGGGCGTGAGCGAGCTGAACCGCATCACGGTGACCGGCGGACAGGTCGAGGTGGAGTCGGGCGTCCGGCTCGGCGACCTGTACCGCACGCTGGCGGCGCACCGGCTCACCCTGCCGGCCGGCTGTGGGCCCAGCGTCGGGGTCGCGGGCCTGACGCTGGGCGGCGGACTGGGCCTCCTCGGCCGCCGCTACGGCCTCACCTGCGACCGGCTCGTCGCCGCCGAGGTCGGGCTGGCCGACGGCCGGATCGTCTCCTGCGACTCGCGTCGTCACGACGACCTGTTCTGGGCGCTGCGCGGCGCGGCGGCCACCTCGGGATCGTCACCCGTCTCGTCTTCGACCCGGTGCCCGAGCCGGAGGTGACGGTGTTCCACCTGGGCTGGTCAGCCGACGCCGCCGCGGACCTGGCCGGAGCATGGATGGAGTGGGCTCCAGCGGCCGACGACCGACTCACGGCCCAGCTTGAGCTGTCCGTCCCGGGTGCGAGGTCAGAGCAGGACCGTGAGCTTCCTGCCGATGGGCGGGGCGTACAACCGGGTGCCGGCGGACGCGACGGCGTTCCCGCATCGCGACCACCGCTTCTTGATCGAGCACATTGCCGGGGTCCGGCCCACGGCCGCGGCCGCCGAGCAGCAGGCCGCCGCGGAGTGGTCAGCCGCGTCGTGGCGGCTGGTCCACCCAGCGGCCGCCGACGCGGTCTATCCGAACTTCCCGGACGCGGACCTGGACGGCTGGGCGCACGCGTACTGGGGAACGAACCATGCCCGACTGCGGCAGATCAAGCACCGGTACGACCCCGGCAACCTGTTCTGGGCCCGACAGGGTCTGCACGCCGATCAAGCAGAGGAGTTCCCGCATGACCGAACCACGATCGAGTGAGCCGATCGCCAACGAGCCGTCCACCCTGCGGCATGCGGCGGAGCACGGCCGTCAGCTCGCCGCACTGCCCTGGGCCGATGCCCTCGACCACCTGGCGCACGCCGACGGCATCTGGGTGATCACCCTCGACCGGACCGGCAGCCCGCGGCCCCGCCCCGTGTTCGCCGTCGTGGCCGACGGCGCCGTCCACACCACCTCGAGCCCGGCCGCGCTGAAGGCACGGAACCTGGACCGCGACGCCCGGTGTGCGGTCGGGGCCCACACCGAGGGGTTCGACCTGGTAGTCGAGGGCACCGGCCGGCGGGTGACCGAGCCGGACGCGTTGGCGCGCGTGGCCGCGGTCTACCGGGAGCGGTACGGCTGGCCGGTCACCGTGGTGGACGACGCCATGGACGCGCCCTTCGGCGCTCCGACGGCCGGTCCCCCGCCGTACGCGGTGTTCCGGATCGAGCCGACCCGGGCGTACGCCATCGGCATCACCGACGAGACGAACTACCTCAGCACCCGCTACCGGTTCTGAGCCCTCACCGGCTCCCCGGCTGCCGGTCGACCATCGGTCTGCGGCGTGGCGGCCAGCTGACCGCAGGCGCCCTCGATCTCGCGGCCCCGGGTGTCGCGTACGGTCACCGGGACGCCCTTGGCCTCCAACCGACGGACGAACTCGTTCTCGTCCTGTCGCCGGGACGCCGTCCAGCGCGACCCCGGGGTCGGGTTCATCGGGATCAGGTTGACGTGCACCCAGCCCCAGTTCCCGCGCCGGCGCAACACCTTCGCCAGCTGGTCGGCGCGGAACCCCTGGTCGTTGACGTCGCGGATCAGGATGTACTCGATCGACACCCGCCGCTTGGTGGTCTTGGCGTACTCCCAGGCGGCGTCGACGACCTCATCGACGTTCCAGCGGGTGTTGATCGGGACCAGCTCGTCCCGCAGCTCGTCGTCGGGGGCATGCAGCGACAGGGCGAGGGTGACCGGCAGCCCCTCGGCGGCCAGCTGCTGCATCCGGGGCACCAGGCCGACGGTCGAGACCGTCACCCCGCGAGCACTCATCCCGAGGCCGTCAGGGGTCGGGGTGACCAGCTGGCGCACCGCGCCGACCACCGCCTTGTAGTTGGCCAGCGGCTCGCCCATGCCCATAAAGACCACGTTGCTGACCCGGCCGCGACCACCGGGCACCAGGCCGCGGCTCAGCTTGCGCTCGCCGTCCATCACCTGTTCGACGATCTCGGCGGTGCTCATGTTGCGCTGCAGCCCGCCTTGACCCGTGGCGCAGAACGGGCAGGCCATGCCACAGCCGGCCTGGCTGGAGACGCACATCGTCACGCGGTCCGGGTAGCGCATCAGCACGCTCTCCACCAGTGCCCCGTCGTGCAGCCGCCACAGCGACTTGACCGTGGTATCGCCGTCGCAGCGCAGCTCGCGGACAGTGGTCAGCAGCTGCGGCAGGAACTGCTCGGCCAGCTCTGCGCGTACGCCGGTGGGCAGGTCGGTCCACTCGGCCGGGTCGTCCCGCAGACCCTCGAAGTAGTGGGCCGAGAGCTGCCGGGCCCGGAAAGCGCGGTGGCCCGCGGCCTCGACGTACTCGCGGCGTTGGGCGGGGGTGAGGTCAGCCCAGTGGCGAGGCGGCTGCCCGCGGCGCGGCGCCTCGAAAAGCAGCGGAACCGGTGCAGGTGGGCTCGGGGGGGTCGTCCCCCCCGAAGGCAACACAGCCACGGTTAACCACCGGGAACGAAGAGGTACATGATCAGCCAGGCTACCGGGGCCGCGACGAGCAACGAGTCCAGACGATCCATCACCCCGCCGTGCCCGGGCAGGAACGAGCTCATGTCCTTGATGCCGATGTCCCGCTTGATCAGCGACTCGATCAGGTCACCCAAGGTGCCGACCACGACGAGGCTGGCCCCGATGATGATGCCCACCCAGAACGGGACGTCGAGGACGAAGATCGCCATCAGCGTCCCTGCGGCCACGCCGAAGAGCATCGACCCGACGAAGCCCTCCCACGACTTCTTCGGGCTGATCATCGGGGCCATCGGGTGTTTGCCGAGCAGCACACCACCGATCAGACCGCCGGTGTCGCTCATGGTGACCACGAGCATGAAGGTGACCAGCCGGGCCGCCCCATGCTCCTCGGCCAGCATCAGCGCGGCGAACGAGCCGAGCAGCGGCACGTAGCCGACGATCAGCAAGCTGGCCGCGGCGTCCTTGACGTAGCCCTCGGACCCCTTCGGCATCCGCCAGACGAGGGTGGCCAGCACCGTCAGCGCCAACGAGGCGAGCAGCACGCTGGTGGTGGAGAACTCGAGGCTGGTCGTCTCCAGGCCCGCCAGGTAGGAACCGATCGGGATCGCCACGCAGCCGCCGACGATCGGCACGATCGCCGCCGTCATCTCCTGCTTGCGCAGGGCGGCGTAGAGCTCGATGGACGCCAGGGCCAGCGCGACGGCGACCAGCACCACGAACGCCGGCTCGAAGTAGAGCAGGCTGAGCACCACGTACGCACCCAGGCCCACCCCGAGACCGATGGCCTGGGGCAGGTTGCGGCCCGCGCGGCCGTAGGACTTGGCCGGCGCTGTGGGCACGAGCGGTGTGTCGGTCGTCTCCGTCACCTCAGACCTCGAGCAGCTCAGCCTCTTTGTGCTTGAGCACGTCGTCGATGGCGTCGGTGTGCTTCTTGGTCGACGCATCCAGCTGCTTCTCGGCGCGGACCACCTCGTCCTTGCCCACCTCGGCGTCCTTGACCATCTTGTCCAGCGCCTCCTTGGCCGAACGCCGTGCGCCGCGGACCGAGATTCGGGCGTCCTCCGCCTTGGTCTTGGCCAGCTTGATGTACTCCTTGCGCCGCTCCTCGGTCAGCTGCGGCAGCGTGACCCGGATGCTGTGTCCGTCGTTGGACGGGTTGACTCCGAGGTCGGAGTCACGGATGGACCGCTCGATGGCGGTCATCGCACTGGGGTCGTACGGGGTGATCACGATCACCCGCGCGTCCGGCACCTGGAAGGTGGCCAGCTGCTGCAGCGGGGTCGGCGAGCCGTAGTAGTCCGCGGTCAGCTTGACGAACATGGCCGGATGAGCTCGACCGGTGCGGATGGCCGCGAACTCCTCCTTGGCGTACTCGACCGCGTTTGCCATCTTGGTCTCGGCGTCACGGATGATGTCCGGGATCACGACCCTCCTCCTGCGTCCGCCACGTCCTGATGGTCAGGCGTGGACCGTTGTACCGATCCTCTCACCTGACACCACAGCCACGATGGATCCCTCGGTGTCCAGTCCGAAGAAGATCATCGGCAGCTTGTAGTCGCGGGCCATGCTGATGGCTGTGGCGTCGGCCACCTTGAGGTCCTTGGCCAGGTACTCGTCGTAGGTGAGCTCGTCGAACTTCACCGCATCCGGGTGCTTGTGCGGATCGGCGGAGTAGACCCCGTCCACGCCCTGCTTTCCCATCAGCAGCACCTCGGCACTGATCTCCAGCGCCCGCTGGGCCGCCACCGTGTCGGTGGAGAAGTACGGCATGCCCGACCCGGCGCCGAAGATGACGACGCGACCCTTCTCCAGGTGCCGCTCGGCCCGCCGCGGGATGTAGGGCTCGGCGACCTGGCCCATCGTGATCGCGGTCTGCACCCGGGTCTGCACCCCGAGCTTCTCCAGGAAGTCCTGGAGGGCCAGGCAGTTCATCACCGTGCCGAGCATGCCCATGTAGTCCGCCCGGTCGCGCTCCATCCCGCGTAGCTGCAGCTCGGCGCCGCGGAAGAAGTTGCCACCACCGACCACGATCGCGACCTGCACCCCGCTCTTGGCCACGGTGGCGATCTCCTCGGCCAGCCGATAGACCACGTCCGGGTCGACCCCAACCTCGCCGCCCCCGAAGACCTCACCGGACATCTTGAGCAGGACCCGCTTGTACGGACTCGGCATCTACTGGTCTTCCTCTCGGGGGTCTGTGGATGGGGTGAGTGGTGCTAGACGCCGGCGGCCTCGAACCGGACGAACCGCTTCACCTTGATTCCGGCGGCGTCCAGGATCTTGCCGACCGGGGTCTTGTTGTCGCTCACCGAAGGCTGGTCGAGCAGGGCGACGTCCTTGAAGTAGGAGTTGACCCGACCCTCGATGATCTTCGGCCAGGCCTGCTCCGGCTTCTTCTCCTCCCGGGCGGTGGCCTCGGCGATCCGGCGCTCGTTCTCCACCAGGTCGGCCGGCACATCGTCCCGGCTGAGGTAGAGCGGTCGCATCGCCGCGATCTGCATCGCGGTCTGCCGGGCCGCTGTCTCGTCGTCACCCTCGTACTCGACCAGTACGCCGACCTGTGGCGGCAGGTCCGAGGCCCGCCGGTGCAGGTACACCGCGGTCTGACCGTCGAAGTACGCGGCGGCGGAGACCTCGAGCTTCTCGCCGATCTTGACCGCGAGCTGCTCCACCGCCTCCCCGACCGTCTGGCCCGAGGGCAGCGGGGCGGCGTTGGCGTCCTCCACGGTCTCGGCCTTGCTGGCCGCAACCGCCTTCACCGCGTCGGCGGCCAACTCCTGGAACTCGGTGTTCTTGGCCACGAAGTCGGTCTCCGCACCGAGCTGCAGCAGGGCCCCATCGGTGGAGGCCACCAGACCGTTGGTCGCGGAGCGCTCGGTGCCCCGCTTCTGCGCCTTGGCCTGACCGGAAACGCGGAGGATCTCGACGGCCTTCTCGTAGTCGCCGTCGGCCTCGGTCAGGGCCTTCTTGCAGTCCATCATCCCCGCGCCAGTCGCGTCGCGGAGCTTCTTCACGTCACCTGCAGTGATCTGAGCCATCGTGCTCGGTTGTCCTCGTCCCTACTCGTCGTCGTTCGGGGGTCAGCTGTGGGTCGACCCGGTGGTCGGGTTGAACTCGTTCTCCGGGTCGGGGTTGTCGGACTGCTGCTCGACGTCCGCCTCGCGGTCGGCGGCCGCCTCGGCCAGCTCGGTCGCCTCCTCCGGCTGCTCCTCGCCGGGGACCGGAGCGACATCCTCGGGAACGGTGTCGTGCGGCTCGGCGGGCGCCGGCTCCTGGGAAGCACCCAACAGCTCCCGCTCCCAGTCGGGCATCGGCTCGACCTCGGCTTCAGCGCCCGTCTGCACGCCGGAGCGGGCCACCAGGCCCTCGGCCACGGCGTCGGCCAGTACCCGGGTGAGCAGGGACACCGAGCGGATGGCGTCGTCGTTGCCCGGGATGGCGAAGTCGACCTCGTCGGGGTCGCAGTTGGTGTCCAGGATGCCGATCACCGGGATCCGGAGCTTGCGCGCCTCGTCGACGGCCAGGTGCTCCTTCTTGGTGTCGACGATCCAGACCGCCTGGGGCGTCCGGACCATGTCCCGGATCCCACCGAGGGTCTTCTCGAGCTTGTCCTTCTCGCGACGGAGACCGAGCAGCTCCTTCTTGGTCAGACCGGAAGCGGCCACGTCGTCGAAGTCCATCCCCTCCAGCTCCTTGAGCCGCTGGATGCGCTTGATGACGGTGTGGAAGTTGGTGAGCATGCCGCCCAGCCAGCGCTGGTTGACGTACGGCATCCCAACCCGGGTGGCCTGCTCGGAGATGGCCTCCTGGGCCTGCTTCTTGGTGCCGACGAACAGGATCTGGCCGCCACGGGAGACGGTGTCCTTGACGAAGGCGTACGCGCGGTCGATGTAGGTCAGCGACTGCTGCAGGTCGATAATGTAGATGCCGTTGCGCTCGGTGAAGATAAAGCGCTTCATCTTGGGGTTCCAGCGACGGGTCTGGTGCCCGAAGTGGACGCCGCTCTCCAGGAGCTGGCGGGTGGTGACGACGGCCATGGCCGGTGGTCCTTCCTTGCCGGCACACACGGATGCCGACGTACGGTTCTCCGGCGTCGAGCCTTTCGACGCCGCCTGATGCCGACGCGGCACAGACTCGCCGCGGAGGTACCGGGGGCGAGACCGCTGGTGCCGCCCGGTCGGTGAGGACCGGTAGGCCGGCATGCGAAGTCAGATCGGATGGCCGATCTGCTCCCGCGAGTGTACGCGACGGCTGGGAGCCTGCGCATCTCGGCGGGGCGTTGTCCACAGGTCGTAGGCCCGCCGGCGGTTGTCCACAGATTTCCGCGGCGGCGGTCGATCACGGCACTGGTCCACACACTCTCCGGCGTGTTCCTGCTGCGCCGGGTGCTTCCGGTCCTGCTCTGCGCTCTGCTGGCCGGCTTGCTCGTTCTCTGCGCGTCACCGCGAGCGGCCGCCGAGCCTCGACTGCCGGGACCCGCAGGTTGGCCGCTGGCCGGGTCGCCGGAGGTGGTTCGTGGCTTCACCGCGCCGGAGCACGACTACGGGCCCGGACACCGAGGCGTGGATCTCGTGGCCCGACCAGGTGCGTCGGTGCGGGCGGCGGTGGCCGGCACCGTCGCCTTCGCCGGGTCGGTGGCCGGGCGTGGCGTGGTCAGCATCGACCACGGGGCGTTCCGGACCACGTATGAGCCGGTGGACGCGCGGGTGCGGCGCGGGCAGCGGGTCGGACTCGGCGAGACCATCGGACGGGTGGCCGCAGGCGGGCACTGCGATGGCTGCCTGCACTGGGGGCTACGCCGGGGCGAGACGTACCTGGATCCGCTGCTGCTGATCCGCGCCCGTCCGGACGGGCCGCTGCGGCTGCTGGCGGCCGACCAGCGGGCGGTCGCGATCGAACGGGCCGAGGGGCGCGCCGAGGCAGCCGCCGCGGCAGCCGAGGCCGGTATCGGCGGGATCGCGACGGCCTTCGGAACGGTGGGTCCCGGTGGCGATCACGGGTTTGGCCGTCCGGTGCCGGGGGCGATCACGTCCGCGTTCGGGTTGCGGTTCCACCCCGTGCTCCAGCGCTGGAAGCTGCACGACGGCACCGACTTCGGTGCATCATGCGGCTCTCCCATCCGCGCCCCGTATGCCGGCACGGTCGCCTCGACGTACTACAGCGGGGCGTACGGACACCGGCTGCTGCTTGCCCACGGCTTGGTGGACGGGCACCAGGGGACGACCGTCTACAACCACGCCACCCGGTACGTGGTCGGCCCCGGCGACCGGGTGGCCCGTGGCCAGCTGCTGGGGTACGTCGGCAGCACCGGGTACTCGACCGGCTGCCATCTGCACCTGATGGTCTGGCTCGACGGAAGGCTGGTCGACCCGATGACATGGTTCTGATTGCGCCCTGTGCCGGTCGACGGGGTCATCCCTCCCCGAAAACCGGTCACTGGTTGCAATTTCTCCGCGCCGAAACTGCAGTCTGTGACCAGTTTGGAACGGTCGGCGGCTACGCCCGGGGATGCGCCTGCTCGAACGCCTTGCGCAGCCGGTCGTCGCTGACGTGGGTATAGATCTGCGTGGTGGCCAGCGAGGCGTGGCCAAGCATCTCCTGCACGCTGCGCAGGTCGGCCCCGCCCTCCAGCAGGTGGGTGGCCATGGCGTGCCGCAGCCCGTGGGGCCCGAGGTCGGGGGCACCGTCCACGACCCGGAGCGCGCGGTGCACGATGCGCCGGACGACGCGTGGGTTGATCCGCGCGCCACGTTCTCCAACGAACACGGCGTTGCCGGACTCCCTCGTGGCGAGCGCGGCCCGGCCGGTCTGGATCCAGATGTCCAGCGCGCGCCAGGCCGGCCGACCGACGGGCACGGTCCGCTCCTTGGCGCCCTTGCCGAAGACCCGGACCGCCTGGCGCTCACTGTCCAGGTCGCCCAGATCGAGACCGCAGAGCTCGGATACACGCATCCCGGTGGCGTAGAGCAGCTCGAGCATCGCCACGTCCCGTGCGGCCACCGGCCCGCCGCCGTCGGCGACGACGGCCAAGGCCTCGGCCAGCATGGCCGCGGCGTCGGCCTGGGCCAGCGTCGGCGGCAGACTGCGGGTCAGGGACGGTGAGCGCAGACGGGTCGCCGGGTTGGTCTCGACCAGGCCCGTCTGCTGGGCCCAGACGAAGAACACTCGGGCCGCCGCCACCCGCCGCTGGGTCGTCGCCCGCGCCTGGCCGAGGCTTTGCTGCCTGGCCAGCCAGCTGCGCAGCGCCCGCCGGTCGACGTCGGCCAGCCGCTGGACCCGGAGGCGTCCGAGATGGTCGAACAGACCGGCCAGGTCGGCGCGGTAGGCGCGTACGGTGTGCTCGGACAGCCCGCGCTGAGCCTCCAGATGCCGGGCGTAGTCGGCGAGCGCGGCCCTGAGCTCCGGCGGCCACGCCTCCTCGTTCATCGCACCACTGTCACCGAGCCGGTCGTGATATCCAAGACGACATGCAGACGAGTGCTCTGGACGAGCTGCGGACGGGTGGGACCATCCTGCCGATCACTCGCTGGGGCACGCCGGTGATGCACACCCGGACCCGCCCGGTGGTCCGGTTCGACCGCGAGCTGACCGAGCTGGTGCAGAACATGTTCGCCACCATGTACGCCGCCGAGGGGGTTGGCCTCGCCGCCACCCAGGTAGGCGTGGACCTTGCGGTCTTCGTGTACGACTGCCCGGACGAGGACCAGGTGCGGCACGTCGGCGTGATCTGCAACCCGGAGGTCACGCTGCCCGAGGGCAAGGACCGGAATCTGGAGACCGCCGACGAGGGTTGTCTCTCACTGCCCGGGGCCTACCTCGAGCTGGCCCGGCCCGACCACGCCACCTGCACCGGCGAGGACCACGAGGGCCGACCGGTCGTTGTGCACGGGACCGGACTGCTCGCGCGCTGCCTGCAGCACGAGACCGACCACCTGAACGGCACGGTGTTCGGCGACCGGCTTTCCGGCCGGGCCCGCAAGAAGCTCTACAGCCTGCACGAGGAGCGCGCAGAGGACTACCCGGCCGACTGGCCGGTGAGCCCCCGGGTGGAGAGCACGTAACAGGCGATCGCCGAGGCCGCCGCGACGTTCAGCGAGTCGATGCCGGCCGTCATGGGAATCCGGGCCCGGATGCTGGCGCCTTGGGTCCACCGGGCCGACAGCCCGGCTCCCTCGGTGCCGAGCATGACCGCGACCGGATGGTCCGGCCGTAGTCCGGTCGCAACCTGGTCGAGGTCGACGGCGTCGGCGGTGAGCGTGAGCGCGATGGTGGTGAAGCCCGCGTCAGCCAGCTGGCGCGGAGCGTTCCCCCAGTCCTCGAACCGCGCCCACGGCAGGGAGAACACCGCACCCATGCTGACCTTGACCGCCCGACGGTAGAGCGGGTCCGCGGTCCGCGGCGAGAGCAGCGCACCTTCCCAGCCCAGCGCCGCCGCGTTGCGGAGGATCGCCCCGACGTTGGTGTGGTCGACCACGTCCTCCAGCACGACTAGCCGGCGGCGCCCGAGGAGGTCGGTGACGGTGTTCCGCTGCCTGCGGTGCAACGAGGCGAGCGCCCCGCGATGCACGTGGAACCCGGTGACCTGCTCGGCCAACGCCTCACTGACCAGGTAGACCGGCGCGTCCGGCCACCGGACCAGGACGTCCTGCAGCCCGTCCAACCACCGCTCGGCCAGCAGGAACGACCGCGGCCGATAGCCGGCCTCGACCGCCCGCCGGATGACCTTCTCGCCCTCGGCGATGAACAGCCCACCAGCCGCTTCGATCGACCGGCGCAGCGTGGCGTCGCGCAGCCGGACGTAGTCGGCCAGGCGCGCATCGTCGGCGTTCTCGACGGCGGTGACCGCTTGGGGGTTCGTGACGACCTGCCCTTCCTCGGACCGATTCTTACGGCTGTGTTCCGCTTCGATTGTGCAAGGCTCTAGCCTTTCCCGGCTGCGTCGTCCGAGAGGGACCCCCTATATACCGCGGTCGTCCCACGGCGAGCGACACAGCTGACAACACGACCGCCG
Source organism: uncultured Actinomycetota bacterium (assembly GCA_963808435.1). GTDB lineage: Bacteria > Actinomycetota > Actinomycetes > Propionibacteriales > Propionibacteriaceae > Microlunatus. The sequence continues at coordinate 176,969 of CAWEFW010000022.1, forward strand.
CTAGTCGTGTTCTGGGAACTCTGCTGAGCGTCTGTTGGACTCTGTTCGTATCTGGCGCTTGGCCGCTGGGCTTTGCCCCCCGCCCGTGAGCATGCGGGCATCGTTATGATCTTGCTCTGATGCAGATCGTTGGCACCCTCGACTGGCGGCCGGCGGCCGAGCACCCCGAGCTGCTTGCGCCGCCCGTGGCCGCAGCCATCAACGCCTCCTCCCTTGACTGCCAGGTCGCCCCGATCGACCCGAACCTGGCCGACACGGCGGCCTTCTGCGCGGCGTACGCGGTCCCGCTCGACGTCTCGGCCAACTGCGTGGTGGTCTCCGGACGCCGCGGCGACGTGTTGACCATGGCGGCCTGCATGGTGCTGGCCACCGACCGGGCGGACGTCAACAAGACGGTGCGCAAGCATCTCGACGTGCGCAAGATCTCGTTCGCGAGCATGGACGACGCCGTCGCCCAGACCGGGATGGAGTACGGCGGCATCACCCCGATCGGGCTACCCGACGGCTGGCCGATCCTGGTCGACGAGGCGACCGTGCGCCCCGAGTGGGTCGTCATCGGCAGCGGCATCCGCGGCAGCAAGATCCTGCTGCCCGGATCGGCGCTGGCCTCGCTCCCCTCCGCCGAGGTCCTTGCGCTGACCCAGGCCGGCGGCCCGGGCTGCTGAGATGAGCCTCGTCATCCAGACGTGGCTGGTCACCGGGATCCCCGGCTCCGGCAAGACGACGACCTCCGCCGCCCTGGCCGCCCGGTTCCGCCACGGCGCCCACATCCCGGGCGACGTGATCCAGCACCTGATCGTGGGCGGCAGCGCGCCGCCGGACCCGTTCGGCGACGAGGAGTCCAACCGGCCGACCGACCTGGGCGTGCGCAACCAGTGCCTGCTGGCCCGGTCGTTCCGCAGCGAGGGCTACGCCGTCGTGCTGGACTACGTGATCGGGTCAGCGGAGCGGCTCGAGACCTATCTCGACCAGCTGCCGGACGAGCCGATCGGCCTGGTCGTCCTGACCCCGTCGATCGACGTCGCCCGGGCCCGCGACCGGGAGCGCCCGGACGAGTACGTCCTCCAGGCCTGGGCAAACCTGCACGAGGAGATGGTCCGCGAGCTCGCCGGCCACGGGCTCTGGCTGGACACCAGCGAGATGTCCGTCGCCGCCACCGTCAACGCGATCCTCAGCCACCAGGAGGAGGCCGTGGTCAACTGATCGCGAGCCGTCGGCCTACTCGCTGAGCAGGCTGACGATCGCCGCGACGCCGATCACCACGATCACCACCCGGTAGACCGTCGGTGGCAGTCGTCGGCCCACTCGGCCGCCCAGCTGCGCGCCCAGCACCGCACCCACAGCGATGGACAGCGCGGCCGGCCAGTTGACCCGCGCCTCCGGATCGGCCCACGGGCTGAGCGGCAGCAGGACGAAGAGCAGGCCGGATATGGCGTTGACGATCAGGGCCAGCACGTTCTTCACCGCGTTGATCCGGTTCATGCTCTCGGCCAGCCCAATGCCCAGAATGGCCAGCAGCAGCACCCCCTGCGCCGCGCCGAAGTACCCTCCATAGACGCCGGTGACCAGAATGCCCAGCCACAGCCAGACCGAGCCGTGGGCCGGCGGCGCGTCGGCGTCCAGGTCCGCGCGCCGTTCGGCCAGCCGGCGGGACAGCCACGGCTGCAGGATCACCAGAACGCAGCCGATCCCGATCAGCGCCGGCACGATCGCCGCGAACGCCGACGGCGGTAGCCACAGCAGCAGCACCGCCCCGGCGATCCCGCCCACCAGCGACGCGACGCCGAAGCGGAGCACCCGCGTACGCTGCCCGACCAAGTCGGCGCGGGTGGCCAGGGCCCCGGACAGTGACCCGGGGACCAGCCCGACGGTGTTGGAGATGTTGGCCACCACCGGCGGTACCCCGAACGCCAACAGCACGGGAAAGGTGACCAGGGTGCCGGACCCGACCACGGTGTTGATGAGGCCGGCTGCCGCCCCCGCAGCCAGCAGGGCCAGCAGCTCGAGCCAGGTCACCGTTGCGTTGTGGGCTGACCCTGGGGTTCGTACGCCGTGGGGTACTCCATCCCAACGCGGGGCGGCGTGCCGTCGGACTGCTGGGGAGACGTGGACAGCGCCAGCTGCTCGGCCACGGGCGGCTTGTCCCCGCGGAGGCTGGGACTCTCCAGCTCCTGCGCAGCCGCGATGGCCTCCTCGACCGTCCGGTCCGCCTCGACCTCGTCGGTGTCCTGACGGCGGATCTCGTCCTGTACGTCGATCTTCTCCGGCGCCGTGAACTCGCCCTTGGCCGCCGCCGGGATCGCCGAGGTCAGCGACCCGACTGCGCTGCCCAGGCCCTCGAGCGCCTTGTTCAGCTCACTGGGCACGATCCACACCTTGTTCGCGTCGCCGCGGGCGATGGTGGGCAGCATCTGCATGTACTGGTAGGCCAGCAGGGCCTGATCCGGCTCCCCGGCGTGAATGGCGCTGAACACCGTGCTGATGGCCTGCGCCTCGCCCTCGGCCCGCAGCATCTGCGCCTGCCGGTCGGCCTGCGCCCGCAGCACCGCCGCCTCCCGGTCGCCCTGGGCGCGCAGGATCGCCGACTCCTTCTCACCACCGGCGGACAGGATCTGCGACTGCCGCTGGCCCTCGGCGATCAGGATCGCCGCCCGCTTGTCCCGCTCAGCGCGGGCACCCTTCTCCATCGCGTCCCGAATGGTCGCCGGCGGCTCGATGGCCCGCAGCTCCACCCGGTTGACCTTGATGCCCCACTTGCCGGTGGCCTCGTCCAGCACGATCCGCAGCTTCTGGTTGATCTCCTCGCGGCTGGTCAGGGTCTCTTCCAGGTCCAGCCCGCCGATGATGTTGCGCAGCGTGGTCATGGTCAGCTGCTCGATGGCCCGGATGTAGTCCTGCGCCTCGTACGCCGCCCGCACCGGGTCGATGATCTGGAAGTAGATCACCGAGTCGATGTTGACCATCAGGTTGTCCTCGGTGATCACGCCCTGGGGCGGGAACGGGACCACGTTCTCCCGCATGTCCAGGTTGTAGCGGACCTTGTCCACCAGCGGGACCACCAGGTGCGGACCCGGTTCCAGCGTCCGCTTGAACTTGCCCAGTCGCTCGACCACGCCCACCCGCTGCTGGCGGATGACCCGGATCGCGTTGCCGATGAAGAAGATCACCGCCAACGCGATGGCGATGGCCACGATCAGGGTCGCGATGTCCACGGCTTTCCTTTACTCGAGCGAGGTTGCCCGGCCAGTACACACCGCCGGGGGTTCACGGCAGGGCGTCGTGCTTGGGGTAGACCACGGCGATGGCGCCGTCGATCTCGAAGACCTCGATCTCGGTGCCCTGCGCGATGACCAGGTCGGATGCGTACGGCCGCGCCGTCCAGCTCTGCCCGTCCACCTTGATCTCGCCGCCGCTGCGGTCGATCTGGGAGACGGCCACCCCACTGCTGCCGACCATCTTGTCGGTCGAGGACCGATAGCCCGGCATGTTGCGCACCCGGGCCATCAGGGTCGGCCGGAGCAGCAGCAGCATGCCCACGCTGACCCCCGCCGCGACCAGGATCTGCAGCCACCACAGGTCCGGAGCGAGCACCGCGACCCCGGCCCCGGCCAGCGCCCCGGCGGCCAGCATGATCAGCACCAGGTCGAGGGAGAGGATCTCGGCGACGGCGAGCAGGAACGCGAGACTCAGCCAGAGCGCCCAGGAGTTGTCGCCCAGCCAGTCGGTCAAGTTCACCCCCACGCTCTGCCTCTTTCCGGCCCTGTCGTGTGTAAGACCATCTTGCCAGTCGGCTAAAGCGCCCGGGCGGCGAAGCGGTCGTCGTCCCGGGTCAGGGACAGGGGCAGGTCGAAGGCCGCGGTCAGGGTCTCCGCGGTCAGCGCCTGGTCGAGCGGTCCGGCGGCCACCACCTCACCGCGCTTCAGCAGCAGGGCGTGGGTGACGCCGGCCGGGATCTCCTCGACGTGGTGGGTGACCAGGACCGACGCGGGCGCGTACGGGTCCGAGGCCAGTTCGGTCAGGGTCCGGACCAGGGTCTCCCGGCCGGCCAGGTCGAGACCGGCCGCCGGCTCGTCGAGCAGCAGCAGCTCCGGGTCGGTCATCAGCGCCCGGGCGATCTGCACCCGCTTGCGCTCCCCCTCGCTCAGCGTGCCGAAGGTCCGGTCGGCCAGGGCGTCGATCCGGAGCGACGCGAGTAGCTCGGTCGCCCGCTCATGGTCCAGCTCGTCGTACGCCTCCCGCCACCGGCCGACCACCGCGTACGAGGCGGAGACCACAACGTCGTGGACCCGCTCGCCGCGGGGGATGCGCTCGGCGAGCGCGGCGGAGGTCAGGCCGATCCGCGGTCGCAGCTCGAACACGTCGACCGTGCCGAGTACCTCGCCCAGCAGCCCGGCAACCCCTTCGGTGGGATGGATCTGGGCGGCGAGAACCTGCAGCAGAGTCGTCTTGCCGGCGCCGTTGGGTCCGATGATCACCCAGCGGTCGCTCTCGTCAACGGTCCAGGTGATGTCGGAGATCAGGGTGACGCCGCCGCGGACGACGGTCACCCCGGCGAGGTCGACGACGGCGGCCATGGGAGGAAACCTATCGTCCGTGCTCATCCGGTCGGGCGTGGCGTCACGTACGGTGTGGCGATGGACTCGCTGCCCGCGCTCCGACTGACGGTCGCGCTCAACGCGATGATCAACACGCCGTTGACGGTCGCCGAGGCGGTCGCCGTGGTCCAGGGCGACGACGTGGCCCACCACGTGGTCGACCCCGACGACCGGTTGGGCCTGGAGGACGACGGAGCCGTCTCGCTGACCGCCGCGCTGCCCGTGATCGCCGCCCGGGAGAGCGACATGTGGGTGCTCGCGCTGCCGGTACCTGGAGGCGCCGGGACTTTGCGGGGACCGGCAGACCTCACCGCCGATGCACTCGCCGTCGGCGAGGTCGTGGTGGCCGGCCTGGCCGGTCTCGCTCTGGTCCCCCACCGGATCGGGCCGGCCGTCCAGTGGCGGGTGTGGCCGGCCGAGCCGCCGGCGCCGCCACCCAGTCCGCCCGAGGCCGATGGGGCACTGAGCGAGACGGTGATCGCCGCTGCGGAGGCGTTGGGCCGGCTGGAGGTTGCTGCCGGAACCCGGCCGTCCGGGCCCGTACGGTTGGCGACCGCGCCGGGACTGAGTACGCGGCAGCAGGCCCGGATCGACCGGGCCCTCCGGCTGCTCGAGGCCTGCACCGTCGCCCTGGAGTCGGACGGGGCGTCGATCTCGGCCTGGGAGGCCGAGGCCCGGCTCCGGGAGCTGCGCCGGGTGCGCGCCGCGGCCGCCGCCGCGCTCTGCGCGACAGCGACCTGGGCCGGTCACCCGTGAGCCGAACCCTCATCGCCATCGGCGGCGCCGAGGCGAAGGTGCGCCGGCGTACGGTGCTGCGGGCCTTCGTCGCCGCCGCCGGTGGGCCGGGATGCCGGATCGCCGTCGTACCCAGCGCATCCTCCCTCGGGCCCGAGGTGGTCGAGGTCTACCGCGCCGTGTTCATCGCACTCGGGGCGGCGGAGGTGGTCGCGCTGCGTCCGACCAGCCGGGCCGAGGCCGCCGACCCGGATCTAGTGGAGCCGCTGGCCGGCGTGGACGCGGTGTTCATGACCGGCGGCAACCAGCTCAAGCTCAGCGCCTTCACCACCGGCACCCCGTTCGGCGCTGCGATCACGGCCGCGTACGAGCGCGGTGCCGTCGTCGGCGGCACGTCGGCCGGGGCCAGCATCCTGGCCGAGCACATGATCGCCTTCGGGTCGGGCGGCGCGACGCCGCGGCAGCGGATGAGCCAGCTGTCCGCCGGTCTCGGGCTGCTCCAGGGCGCGATCGTCGATCAGCACTTCGAGCAGCGCAACCGGTACGGCCGGCTGCTCTCCCTGGTCGCCCAGTCCCCCGCCCTGCTGGGTCTCGGCGTCGACGAGGACACAGCGGCAGTGATCACCGACGGGACCCAGCTCGAGGTGGTGGGTCGTGGGGCGGTGACGGTGGTGGACGGGCAGCACCTGGTGGCCAACGCGTACGTAGCCCAGCGGACCGCCCCGCTGCTGGTCTCCGGCGCCGTGCTGCACGTGCTGCCGGCCGGCAGCCGGTTCGACCTGGCCAGGCGGACCCTGGTCGCCCACCAGACGCAGGTTCCCGACCGCGAGGTGGTCGAGGCGCGGGCGGTCGAGGCCAACCTGCGGGTGCTGGCCGAGGAGATCGCAGCCGAGGGTGTCTCGCCGTCCCACTACGCCCGGCGGGTCCGGCGGCGGGTACCCTAGACCAAGGTCGCCCGGGGCAGCGAGGAGCCCGTCTCCAGCACCGTCTTGAGCGCGTCGAGCACCCAGACCCAACCGTCCTTGACGTTCGCCCAGGTGAGCGGGCTGTTCTCCAGTCCGCTGTGCACCAGCCGCACCCTGGTCAGTCCCTCGCCGGCTGGCTCCACCAGCCACTCGACCCGGCCGGCGGGCTCGGCCGACATCGCATCGTCGTAGAGGACGTGCCAGGTGTGAACGAAGCGACCTGGCTGCCCATCGACCGGTGGGGACATCTCTTCGATCATGCCGTCGCTCGCCGGCCGGCCGTCGGGCAGCACCTTTCGATAGGGACGACCAGCGACCGGCGGCTCCACGAACGCCGTTCGGTGGAAGTACCGGCGGGTCCACCCCGAGTCGGTGATCGCGGTCCAGACCTGTTCCGGGCTCGCGGCGATGAAGATCTGGTAGACGTGCGCGGGGTTCATGGCACTCCTCGACGAGATGACTACGTGGACGGGGCGTCCGCGACCTGGCCCTCCAGGTGGACCAGGGCAGACGCGAACGGGGCGGCGTACTTGCTGACCCAGCGATGGGCGATCTGGGCGATCGGAACCGGGTTCAGGTAGTGGAGCTTGGTCCGGCCGCGCCTCACCGTCGTGACGAGGTTGGTCTCCTCCAGCACCCGAAGGTGCTTCATCACGCCGAACCTGGTCATCTCCGGTGACAGGGCGCACAGCGCCCCGACCGACTGGCCGTCCGCGGCGAACAGGGCGTCCAGGATCGCCCGGCGGGTTGGGTCGGCCAGGGCCCGGAAGACATCCGCGGACTCGTCCACAGAGACGACAATATGTGACTGATCGGTCACATGTCAACCGGCCAGCGAGGATGCAAAGATCAGTGCACCGTGAGCCCTGAGGAGCCGAAACCGATGGAGAGCACCGCGCCGACCCCGCAGCCTGACCTGACGATCGTCTCCAGCCGGGTCTATCGGGGCCCGAACGTCTGGCACTACGAGCCGGCGATCCAGCTGGTGGTCGACCTCGGGGTGCTGGAGGACTTCCCGACCAACAAGCTGCCCGGCTTCGCCGACGGTCTGGTCGAGCGGCTGCCCGGCCTGGCCAACCACACGTGCAGCCGCGGTCGCCGCGGCGGCTTCGTCGAGCGGCTGCACGAGGGCACCTGGGTCGGCCACGTCGCCGAGCACGTCGCCCTGCAGCTGCAACAGTCGGTCGGCCACGACATGCGGCGCGGCAAGACCCGGCAGGTCAAAGGCGTACGCGGTCGTTACAACGTGATCTACGCCTACTACGACGAGTCGGTCGGGCTGGCCGCCGGCGAGCTGGCGGTGCGGTTGGTCAACGACCTGGTCCGGCACGACCCGGAGTTCGACTTCGAGGCTGCCCTCGAGCGCTTCATCGTGCGCGGCGAGCGGACCGCGTTCGGCCCGTCCACCCAGGCCATCGTCGAGGAGGCGGTCAGCCGGGACATCCCTTACCTGCGGCTGAACACCGCCTCACTGGTCCAGCTCGGCCAGGGCGTACACGCCAAGCGGATCCGGGCCACCATGACCTCGCAGACCTCCTCGGTCGCGGTGGATATCGCCAGCAACAAGGAGCTCACGCTCAACCTGCTCGCCGCGGCGGGGCTACCGGTGCCCCGGTCGGAGTCGGTGCGCGTGCTCGACGACGCTGTACGCCTGGCCAACCGGATCGGCTATCCCGTGGTGCTCAAGCCCCTGGACGGCAACCACGGCCGCGGGGTGATGCTCGACCTGCGCAGCGACGACGACGTCCGATCGGCGTTCCCCGTGGCCAAGGAGGAGTCGCGCAACGGGCTGGTCATCGTGGAGACGTTCGTCACCGGCCGGGACTACCGCTGCCTGGTGATCGACGGGCGGATCGCCGCTATCGCCGAGCGCGTGCCGGCCCACGTCATCGGCGATGGCACCGCCACGGTGACCGAGCTGGTCGAGCGGACCAACACCGACCCGCGCCGCGGGGTGGGCCACGAGAAGGTGCTGACCCGGATCAAGATCGACCAGGCGGCCATGGACCTGGTGCGGGCCCAGGGCTTCGGGATGGACGACGTGCCAGTCGAGGGCACGATGGTCAAGCTCACGCTGACGGGCAACATGTCGACCGGCGGCATCTCCATCGACCGGACCATGGAGGCCCACCCGGAGAACATCGAGATCGCCGAGGAAGCGGCCCGGGTGGTCGGGTTGGACATCGCCGGGATCGACTTCATCGCCCCGGACATCACCCAACCGGTGCGTGAGACCGGCGGCGGGATCTGCGAGGTGAACGCGGCACCCGGCTTCCGGATGCACACCCACCCGACCGTGGGCGACCCGCAGTACGTGGCCAAGCCGGTGGTGGACATGCTCTTCCCGCCGGGCACGCCGAGCCGGATCCCGATCGTCGCCGTCACCGGCACCAACGGCAAGACCACCACGTCGCGGATGATCGCGCACATCTTCAAGGGCATCGGCCGCAAGGTCGGGATGACCTCCACCGACGGCGTGGTGGTGGACGAGCGGCTGATCATCCGCTCCGACGCCTCGGGCCCGCGCTCGGCCAAGATGGTGCTGCAGAACCCGCGGGTCGACTTCGCGGTGTTCGAGGTGGCCCGCGGCGGCATCTTGCGTGAGGGGCTCGGCTACGAGCGCAACGACGTCGGCGTGGTGCTCAACGTGCAGCCCGACCACCTCGGGCTGCGGGGCGTCGACACCCTCGAGCAGCTGGCCGACGTCAAGGCCGTGGTCGTGGAGGCGGTGCCGCGGAACGGTTTCGCAGTGCTGAACGCCGACGACCCGCTGGTCCGGGCCATGCGCAGGCGCTGCTCGGGCCGGATCTCCTGGTTCAGCATGGCCGAGCCGGGCACCGAGGTCCGGGACATGATCGACGACCACTGCCGACGAGGTGGCCGTGCGGTGGTGCTGGAGCACAGCGAGCTGGGCGACATGATCCAGATCTTGCAGGGTCAGCGCTCGATGCAGCTGGCCTGGACCCACCTGCTGCCGGCGACCTTCGGCGGCCGGGCCACCATGAATGTGCAGAACGCGCTGGCCGCCGCGGCCGCGGCATTTGCCGCCGGGGCCTCGCTGCACGACATCCGCCAAGGCCTGCGGTCGTTCTCCACCAACTACTACCTGGCGCCCGGACGACTGAACGAGGTCAGCGTCAGCGGCCGGACGGTGATCATCGACTACGCGCACAACGTGCCCGGTCTGCAGATGCTGGGCGACTTCGTGGACAAGACCGCCGACACGCTGGACGCCACGAACGACCTCGGCCACGTGTCGCGAATCGGGGTGGTCTCCACGGCTGGAGACCGCCGGAACGCCGACATGACCGAGCTCGGCGCGGTTGCGGCCCGGCACTTCGACGTGGTGATCGTCCGCGAGGACACCGCCCTGCGGGGTCGGAAGCGGGGCGAGGTCGCCGACCTGGTCGCAGCCGGCGTACGCCAGGGCATGGCCGACGGCGCCCGCTGCAAGCAGGTGGAGATCGTCCTCGACGAGCTGGCCAGCACCCGGCGCGCGATGGCGCGATCCAACCCCGGGGATCTGGTGGTGATCTGCGTCGACCAGCACGCGGCGGTGATGGCTGAGCTGGAGTCGTACGGGCACCAGGCTCAGCCGGGAGCGCATCGCGCGGCCGGTGAGCTGGCGAACGCCGTCGGCGACCCGGACTTCGCCCCCGTCGGCTGACTCCCTCCACGCCTTCCTCCCGAAACCGGTCACATACTGCAAGCTTCTGCGCCGTACGACTGCAGTCTGTGACCGGTTTCGGGAGGAGATCGGTAGTGGCCGCCGCCTGACCTGGATTCGCTACGCGCGTCGCACCCCGGAGCGGCGACATGCCGATCTTGGATGAAACGCGCGTAGCAGATTCAGGCGTGAGCGGTGGCGCGGCGGACCTTGGTCCTCAGCTCGGCCGGACCGTCGCGGGTCGCGCCACGCTCGATCAGCCACGCGTCGACCGCCTCGCGGTCCTGGTGGGTCATCACCGCGACCACGTCGCCGTCGGCCGCCCTGTCGACCAGCGACGCCAGGCCGGCGACCTCCGACTCGTGCTCGGGCATCGTGTCCACTCCGGCGTGGGCCGCACCGGCCTTGATCAGCTCGCCGAGCTGGGCGGCGGACCGGCCCCGCAGGTAACCGGTCTTGTGCACGATCTCCACCACATCGGCGCCCACCGCGGCCATCTCCCCCAATCGGACGAAGACGTCGTCGGCCCGGTCGCCGGCCGTTCCGACGCCGAGCAGCAACCGGCCGCCGGGCGGGCGGAGCCCGTTCATGATCTCCAGCAGCGCGGCCAGACCGGCCTCGTTGTGGGCCAGGTCGATCACCACGGTGGCTGTGCCGCCATCGGGCAGTGGCAGCGTCCAGACGTTCATCCGTCCCGGGTTGTCCACCGCCGGGGCGAACTCGCGCAGCCCGGTCGCCACCTCCTCGGGGCTGAACGCCAGCGCCAGGGTCGCCGAGGCCACGGCCAGCGTGTTCTCCACGTTGACTCGGCTCAGGCCGGCCAAGGTCATCGGCACGTCGACCACCGGCACGACCGGCAGCGGGTCCTGGCCGGCTTCGAGCACCGCCACCCAGCCGTCCAGCACCGTGGTCACCCGACCTCCGCCGTCCAGCACGACCCGGGACGACGGTGAGTTCGGGTCGATGGTGAACACCCAGACCTGAGCCCGGGTGCCCAGCCGCATGGCGAAGGTCCGCGGGTCGTCGGCGTTCAGCACGCAGACCCCGGTCGGCTTGGTGATCTTGGTGATCACCGCCTTGACCTCGGCCAGCTGGTCCAGGGTGTCGATGCCGCCCAGACCGAGGTGGTCGGCGCTGATGTTGGTCACCACCGAGACGTCGTTGTACGCCACCCCGACCCCGCGGCGCAGGATGCCGCCTCGCGCGGTCTCGGTCACCGCCAGCTGCACCCCGGGCAGCTTGAGCACCTGTCCGGCGCCGCTCGGCCCCGAGTAGTCGCCGGACTCGACCAACACACCGTTCAGGTACACCCCGTCGGTGCTCGACCACCCGACGGACCGGCCGGCCCGCTGAGCGACGTACGCGATCATGCGCGAGGTGGTCGTCTTGCCGTTCGTCCCCGTGACGGCGACCACCGGAATGGACGGCCGGAGCAACCGGGGCGGAGAGCCGGGCGGCGTGGCGGCGAGCGCCGCACCCGCGTCGGCCAGCGCCGCCAGCATCGGCCCGGCCCCTCCGGGCAGGTCGTCGACCACCCGACCCAGCCCGTACGCCAGCACCTCAGCCCGCTCCGAGTTGTGCCAGGGGTAGGCCGTCACGATCTCACTGGCCGACGCCCCCGGACGGCAGCGCACGGCCAGCCGGGCGACCCCGCCGGACCGGGCCAGCCGGCGGACCACCCGGGTCAGCAGCCGAATCGCGAACCGCTGCCGGAACACCGAGCCCGGCGGACCGGGCCGGGTGGTGCCCAGCCCCAGCGCGTCGGCGAGCAGCCGGGCGGGCCCCACCGGCAGGTCGACCAGGCCGGCACAGTCCAGGGTGACCTTGGCCGCCGGCCGCGGAAAGTACAGGTTCGGCCCGTCGAGCAACCGCACCTCGACCAGGGAACGGGGCCGATCGCCGGACATGGGGTCAGGCGCCGGTGGAGTGCAGACCGCCGTCGACGTGGATCATCTCGCCGGTGGTCTTGGGGAAGAAGTCGCTGAGCAGAGCGACCACCGCCTTGGCCGTCGGCGTCATGTCCTTGGGGTCCCAGCCGATGGGGGCCCGTGTCCCCCACACCTCGTTGAACTCCTCGGCGCCGCCGATCGCTTTCTTGGCCAGCGTCTCCAGTGGCCCGGCGGCGACCAGGTTGACGCGCACGCCCTCCGGCCCGAGATAGCGGGCGAGGTAGCGGCTGGTGCTCTCCAGCGCGGCCTTCGACACCCCCATCCAGTCGTACACCGGCCAGGAGACCCGGGCATCGAAGGTCAACCCGACCACCGACGACTCCGCGGCCAGCAGCGGCTTGCAGGCCATGGTCAGGGAGGCCAGCGAGTACGCCGACACCTGGAGGGCGGTACTGACATCGGCCCACGGGGTGGAGAGGAACTTGCCGCCCAGCGCGGTCTCGGGGTTGGCGAACGCCAGCGAGTGCACCAGCCCGTCCAGCTGGTCGACGTGCTCACCCAGCTGGCCGGCCAGCCCTGACAGGTGTTCATCGTTGGTTACGTCGACCTCGAGCAGCGGCGGCACCGGGTCCAGCTTCTTGATCACCCGCCCGGTCAGGCTCATGGCCCGGCCGAAGTTCGACACCACCACGGTGGCGCCCTCCGCCTGGGCGACCCGGGCGACGTGGAAGCCGATCGAGGTGTCCAGGGTGACCCCGGCGACCAGGATGTTCTTGCCGTCGAGGATGCCCATCAGTGGCCCATCCCGAGGCCGCCGTCGACGGGGACCAGGGCTCCGGTGACGTACCCAGCCGCGTCGCTGACCAGGAACTCGACCACCGCCGCGATGTCGTCGACCGTGCCCATGCGACCCAGCGGGATCTGCTCGGCGTACTTGCCCTTGAGGTCCTCGGTCAGCTCGGCGGTCATGTCCGTCTCGATGAACCCGGGGGCGACGACGTTGGCGGTCACGCCCCGGGAGCCCAGCTCGCGGGCCAACGACCGGGCCAGGCCGACCAGGCCGGACTTGGACGCCGCATAGTTCACCTGTCCCGCCGAGCCGAGCTGGCCGACCACCGAGGAGATGAAGACAATCCGGCCGAACCGGGCCCGGACCATCGGGCGGGCGGCGCGCCGGGCGACCCGGAACGCCCCGGTCAGGTTGGTCTCCAGCACCGCGTCCCAGTCGTCGTCGCTCATCCGCAGCACCAGCCCGTCCCGGGTGATTCCGGCGTTGGCGATGACGGCCTCGACCGGGCCCAGGGCCGCTTCGACCTCGGAGAATGCGGCTTCGACCTGTCCGGGGTCGGTGACGTCGCACTCGACGCCGAGCACCCCATCCGGGACGTCGCCGCTGCGGTAGGTCGCGGCCACCCGGTGGCCGGCCCGGTGCAGGCGGGCGGCGATCCCGCGTCCGATCCCCTTGCTGCCCCCGGTGACCAGGACGACCCGGGACACAGCGCTGTCGGAGATACTTTCGCCGCTCTCGACCGGTTTGGATGCGTTCACATGGTCACGCTATCGATGCCTCCGATGTGCGGGCGAGCAGGCGTACGCTGACACGGTGAGTGACAGTCAGGGCCCGTCGGCGCCGGGTGAGAAGGGCGCCGTGCCGCTGATCACCGACGCTCGCTCACCCGCCAGCGTGGAGCACGACTCACGCGTGAGACGGTACGCCTGGACCATGGGTTTCCGTACCGCCTGCTTCGTGGCGATGATCTTCGTCGAGGGGCCGCTGCGGTGGGTGCTCTTCGCCTGCGCGGTGATCCTGCCCTATGTCGCGGTGATCGTGGCCAACCAGGCCAACCAGCGCAGCACGGAGGCGCGGCTCGGCGCCGTGCCCGTCGACCGTCCGCAGCTGACGACCGGTCCCGACGAGGACGACGTCATCGCCGGGGCGATGACCGATGACGAGCGGGCCACGAAGCGGAAAGACCAGGACCGGAAGGTTGCCTGACCTGCTCTTATGCTCGGCCAAGGGCTGCCGGGCGACGGCGACGTACGACCTCGGATGGAACAACCCCAAGATCCATCCGCCGGAGCGGCGTAAGCACTGGCTGGCCTGCGCCGACCACCGGGACTCGCTCGGCGCGTTCCTGTCGGCCCGCGGATTCCTCCGCGAGGTTGCCGACCTCTAGTCCTACCCGCCGATGGCCGACATCGGCCGGTCGGGCTGCAGGAAGCTCGGATCGTCGATACCGTGGCCGGCCTGCTTGCCGCTGACCGCGATGACCCAGCGGCGGGCGATCTCGGCGTCGTCGGCGCCCTCCCGCAACGGAGCGCGCAGGTCGGACTCGGTGCGGGCGAACAGGCAGTTGCGGATCTGGCCGTCGGCGGTCAGCCGTACCCGGTCGCAGGCCCCGCAGAACGGCTGCGTCACCGAGGCGATGATGCCCACCGCGTACTCGGTGCCGGCCACCCGGAACAGCTCGGCCGGTGCACTCCCGCGGGTCGCAGCGTCGTGCTCGTCCTCGACCAGGTCGACCTGCTCGGCCAGCCGGGCCCGGATCTCTGCAGCCGTGACCATCTCGGTGCGTCGCCAGCCGTGCTGGGCGTCGAGCGGCATCTGCTCGATGAACCGTAGCTGCACCCCCTCGCCCATCGCCCAGCGCAGCAGGTCGGCCGCCTCGTGGTCGTTGACGCCGCGCAGCAGCACCGAGTTGATCTTGACCGGGTCCAGCCCGGCCGACCGGGCGGCCCGGATCCCGGCCAGCACGTCCGGCAGCCGGCGGCGGCGGGTCAGCGTGGCGAAAGTGTCCGGGTCGAGCGTGTCGACCGAGATGTTGATCCGGTCCAACCCGGCCACCGCCAGTCCGGCCGCGCGGGTGGCCAGCCCGATCCCGTTGGTGGTCATCGCGATCGACGGCCGCGGCCGCAGCGCGGCGATGCCGGCAACCAGCGCCTCAAGGTTCTTGCGCAGCAGTGGCTCGCCGCCGGTCAGCCGGACGCTGGTGATGCCCAGCCGGGACACACCCACGTCGACCAGCCGGAGGATCTCCGCGTCGGTCAGCAGGTCGTCTGTGGGCAGCCAGGGCAGCCCCTCCGCCGGCATGCAGTACGTGCAGCGCAGGTTGCAGCGGTCGGTCAGGGACACCCGTAGGTCCCGCGCGACCCGGCCGTAGCGGTCGGTCAGCGCGTACGCCGAGGGGGCGGCCGAGCCAGTCGAGCGCGTACGCACCTCGGGCATGGGCAGGACGGTCACCCGCCGAGTCTAGGCTCCGCGAGTCACTCCTCGTTCGCGTCGCTCTCGGGAACCACGGCGCTCCGGGTGCTGACCAGGTACGCCGCGGTGGCCAGCGCGCTGACCAGAGCGACGGTGCGCATCCACGGTCGGTTGAACACCTCGCCGGTCGCGTGGTCGAGCGAGAAGCGTCCCGGTCCGGTCAGCGCGAAGGTGCTACCGACCAGGGCGTACGTCACCGGCAGCTCGTAGCCGCCGTTGGTGTTGAAGAAGCCGTTCGGGGCGTGTACCGAGCTGGCCGTGATCATGTTTCCGGTCAGTGCCGCGCCGACCGGACCGGTGGCCAACCCGAGAGTCAGCATCGCCCCGCCGACGGTCTCCAGCACCCCGGCGGTACGGGCGTTGCGCTCGCCGGGCTCGAAGCCCATGGCGCTCATCGCCGCCGCGGTCTCCTCCACCCCACCGCCGCCGAACCAGCCGAACAGCTTCTGCGCCCCGTGGCTGAAGCAGGAGGCACCGACGCCCACCCGCAGCATCAGCAGGCCGAGATCACGGACCGTACCCATCGGAAACCTCCGCTCGCGTCATTGCTGGCGTGATCGTAGCCGGAACTCCCCGCGCGGGCGGGTCGGGGATGATCCGGTCGGGATGGGTGTAGACGTTCAGCGACTCGCCGCGGACGAACCCGACTAGGGTGAGACCGGCCGCGGCGGCCAGGTCGACGGCCAGCGAGCTGGGCGCCGACACCGCGACCAGCATGCCGATGCCCGCCAGCACCGCCTTCTGGGTGAGCTCGTACGAAGCCCGCCCGGACACGACCAGCAGCGTGTCGCCCAACGGGAGCCGCCGCTGCCGGAGCGCCCAGCCGACCACCTTGTCCACAGCGTTGTGCCGGCCGACATCCTCCCGGACGCACTGCATACCGCCGTCACGGCCGAGCAGGCCGGCGGCGTGCACCCCGCCGGTCCGGGCGAAGACCCGCTGCTGCTCCCGCAGCCGCTCCGGGCCGGACCGGACCAAGGCGGCCGGCACGCGGAGGGCGAGGGGCCGCGGGAAGCGGGACTGGCGTAGCACCTGGTCGATGCTCGTGGTGCCACAGATGCCGCAGGCACTGGTGGTGACCACCTGCCGGCGGGCGTCGGCCGACGGCGGTGCGACGCCGGCGGCCAGGCTGACGTCCAAGACGTTGTAGGTGTTGACCCCGTCCGCTCCCGAGCCGGCACAGTAGCGGGCCAGCGTGACGTCCTCGACGTCGTTGATCACGCCCTCGCTGTGCAGCAGCCCGTGCACCAGATCGATGTCGTCCCCGGGCGTACGCATCGTGACCATCAGCCGCTCGCCGTTCACCCGGACCTCGAGCGGCTCCTCCACCGCCACGGTGTCGCTGTGCCGCCGCGGGCCGTCTGGACCCAGCCGCAGCACCGATCCGTTACGCGTGACCCGGCCCATGTCATCATCCTGACACCCGCGCGAAGTCCCCATCCCGAGGAGAGACATGGACCTGAAACCCTGGCTGAACGCGCTGACGCAGGCGCTGCAGATCCCGGAGGGTGCGCCGAGCGACCACACGATCCGCACCCTGCTCAGCCTCGCCCGGGACGCGGCGCACGAGGTGGAGCGGCCGGCCGCGCCGCTGACGACCTTCCTGGTCGGGGTGGCCGTCGGCCGCGGGGCGACGCTTGACGCCGCCGCGGGAACGGCCTCGGCCCTGCTGCTCGACGCCACGGAGCCCCCTGCCGAGGTCTGAACCCCTCGCGCCGTCAGATGGGCGCATAGCCTGGTCAGGTGCGCCGTCTATGGCTCCGCTGGGCCGGCCTGGTTGTCTTCGTGGCCGTGCTCGGCACGGTCTTCGTCAACCTGGGCGAGTGGCAGCTGGACCGGCTGGAGCAGCGGCGCGCGCGCAACGCCGCCACCGTCGCCAACGAGCAGCGGCCAGTCCGCCCGCTGGCCGAGGTGTTCACCGGTGAGATCACCGACGCCGACCAGTGGCAGCGGGTCGAGGCGGTCGGCACGTTCGTCGCCGACCAGCAGCTCATCGTGCGCTACCGGAGCAACGGCGACGACGAGGGGTACGAGGTGGTCACCCCCCTGCGTACGGCCACCGGTGTGTTGCTGGTCGACCGGGGTTTCGTGGCCACATCGCAGGGCGTCCGGATCCCGAGCACGGCACCGCCCCCGCCGCCGGGTGAGGTGCGCATCGTCGGCCACGTGCGCCGCAACGAGCAAGGGCGGCGGGCGGCCACCACTCCGGTCGACGGCCAGCTGCGCCTGATCAACTCCGACGCCATCGGGGCGGCCCTCGGCTACCCACTACTGAACGGTTATCTCGGCCTGCTCGAGGTGACCCCGCCGCAGTCCGGAGGGCTCGTGCCGGTCGAGCTGCCGGAGATCAACGAGGGCCCGCACTTCTGGTACGCGCTGCAGTGGTTCGGCTTCACCGGCGTCGGCCTCGCCGGCATCGTGGTGTTCATCCGCGCCGACCTGCGGGCTCGCCGCGAGGAGCAGGCGGCCGGGACGCGCCCGGGTGGCGTCGGCTAACCCTTCCCGCATTCGCTCCCCTTCGTCGCGTTCGCGGCAGCAAGATCGGCCGCGGGGGCGAGGAAGTGCCGCGAACGTACGCCGTCGCGCTGCATGTGATCATGCCGTCATGGACCTTGGGCTGACCGACCGCGTCTTCGTCGTCTCCGCCGCCAGCAGCGGCCTCGGCCGGGCCACCGCCGAGCAGCTCGTCGCCGAAGGGGCGCGGGTGGTGCTGGTCGCCCGGCGGGCCGACGTCCTGGACGAGGCGGTCGATACGCTGGGCGCCGACCGAGCGGTCGCGGTCGCCGCCGACCTGGCCGAGCCGGACACCGCCGAGGTGGCGGCCCGCCGGGCCCGGGATTCCTTCGGCCGCCTGGATGGCGCGCTGGTCAGCGTCGGCGGGCCGCCGGCCGGGTCGGTGCTCGGCACCACCGAGGAGGAGTGGCGGGGCGCGTTCGACGCGGTCTTCCTGGCCGCGCTGCGGCTGACCCACACCGTGGTCCGGCACGGCACCGCGGCCGACCTGGCCGTGGCCTGGGTGCTGTCCACCTCGGTCAAGGCGCCGATTCCGGGACTGGCGGCGTCCAACGGGCTGCGGCCGGGGTTGGCCATGCTGGTCAAGCAGCTGGCCGACGAGCTGGGGCCGGACGGCACCCGGGTGGTCGGGCTACTGCCCGGCCGGGTGGAGACCGAGCGGGTCCAGCACCTGGACTCGCTGTCCGATGACCCGGCGGCCGCCCGAGCGAAGTCCGAGGATTCGATCCCGCTGCGGCGCTACGGTCGGCCGGAGGAGTTCGGCCGGGTGGCCGCCTTCGTCCTGTCGCCGGCCGCGTCGTACCTGACCGGGTCGATGGTGGCGGTAGACGGTGGGGCGCTGCGCAGCCTGTGACCGGCGTACGCGCCTGAGAACGCGACGCCAGTCGCGACCACGAGGCGCGACACGCCGGTTCGTGGTGAAACGCGCGTAGCAGATTCAGGCGCTGGCGCTGGCGGTGACCGGGCCGGCGAACTGGGTGCGGTAGAGCTCGGCGTAGAGGCCGCCCTCGGCCAGCAGGTCCTCGTGGCGGCCGCGCTGCGCGATCCGGCCCGAGTCGAGGACCAGGATCAGGTCGGCGTTGCGGATGGTGGACAGCCGGTGGGCGATCACGATGCTCGTCCGGCCCTCCATGGCCCGGTCCAGCGCCTTCTGCACCGCCGCCTCGGACTCGGAGTCGAGATGAGCGGTGGCCTCGTCGAGGACGACGATCGGCGGCGCCTTGAGCAGCAGTCGGGCGATGGCCAGCCGCTGCCGTTCGCCGCCGGACAGCCGATAGCCGCGCTCCCCGACCACGGTGGCCAGACCGTCGGGAAGGCCACGGACGAGGTCGGCGATCTGCGCCGCCTCCAGCACCTGCCACATCTGCTCCTCGGTCACGTCCGGCCGGGCGTAC